>CANKZQ010000001.1:0-357500 GCA_947488345.1 uncultured Flavobacteriaceae bacterium
TGTATCATCAGTAATCACCCAAGTACTGTTGCTTCCAACACCAGTGCCATCTAAAGTAATACCCGATACATTATCAGCAATACCATCTACAAAGAATTCAAACGGACCACCACTGATCTCACCTGCTTCTGGTTGATTTCTATATACGTGAATATTATTTGAAAAATCATAACGGCCTTTTAAATCTGTTAAGGCGTTATTCCCTTCAACCAATCCTGTTAAACCATCGGCATAACTCAAGTGCCAGATTAAACAAGTACCAGCACCAGCGCCATCAAAATTCACATCCTCTGGCGAAGCTGGTAGTCCTAATATTTTACCATTATCATCGGTGATAACCCATTGAGAGTTTGCACCACTATCCCAAGTTAATTCTATTCCAGAAACATTGTCTGGTACTCCATCACCAACACAAAATGTGAAAGGTCCTCCGGCAATCTCACCTCCATCAATTTTTTCTTTTCTTACAACTTTAACAGGATCAGAAAAATCATAACATCCCGCCAAATCTGTCGTAGCATTATTACCAACTTTTAATCCAGTTAATCCATTTGCAAAACTCAAATACCAAATCAGACAAATTCCTTCTCCAGCCTCCTCAAAATTTACGGCTTCTGGGTTTCCTGGCAATCCTAAAATCACACCATCCTCATCGGTAATCACCCATTGTGCGTTTGCACCACTAGCTCCATTGATGCCTACCCAAACAAAATCATCCTTTCCATCACCTACTATAAATTCGAATGGCCCTCCTTCAATGACACCACCTTCTGGTTGATTTCTATAGACTCTAATATTATTTGAAAAACTATAAATACCCTGAAGATCACTATTCACATTATTTCCCATCGCCAACCCAGTAAGGCCGTCTGAATAACTCAAATGCCAAATCAAGCACAAACCTGAACCGGCGCCATCAAAATCAACATCCTCAGGCGATGCGGGCAGTCCTAATATCTTACCTGTGCTATCGGTAACTACCCATTGAGAGTTCTCGCCTAAATTTCCTGTAAGTTTGATTCCTGAAACCTTATCAGGCTGACCGTCTCCAACGCAAAACTCAAAGGGACCTCCTGAAATCTGACCACCGTCACAGCCAAGACTAGTTGCCATCTTCACTTCCGAAGAATTATGTTCTACATTTGTATCAGCAAACACTTTCATATTGAAAGTAATGCTTAAAAGCGCAAAAATGGCAATTTGCCATTTGTTTAAAAAGAATGTTCGTAAGGAGCATCCATAAAAAAGTAGTGTTGTTTTCATTGCTTCATTATTGAATAGGTTAGTAAAAATGTATGTTTTCTTTTAGTTTTAGAAATGCCAATGATTTACTTAAGTATGCATTTTCTATATTTGCTATACACACAAATTAACATGCATGAAGTTACATGAAGGTCACAAGACCTTAAACTTTTGAGAACATTCTGTGATAATTTTGTGATACTTTTTAACTTCTTTCGTAACATATATCATTTATGAAAAAAATTCTAATCATAGAAGATGATCCTGAGATCATAAAATTGCTTGAAATTCACTTAACAAATACTATTTATAACACTGATAGTATTATGGATGGCGCGGCAGGTTTGCAACTCGCTTTAAAGAATGATTATGATCTTATTTTATTAGACTTGACCTTGCCCAATATGGACGGTATAGAAGTGTGTAAAAAATTGAGAGCAACTAAAAACACTCCCATTATAATGCTCACTGCTAAGTCTGAAGAAATCGATCGAGTCTTGGGGTTAGAAATTGGTGCTGATGATTATATGACAAAACCTTTTAGTATTAGAGAATTACTAGCAAGAATTAAGGCTGTTATTCGCAGGACAAGTGTTACCAACCAAAAAGAAAATACAATTTCCTCATTGTCTTACGACTCATTATATATTGATATTACGAAACGTAAGGTATTACTCAATCAGGAAAAAATAGAGCTTTCCCCAAAAGAATTTGAACTACTTGTTCTAATGGCCTCAAATCCGGGTAGAAATTATACTAGGTCCGAACTATTAAATATAATTTGGGGTTATAATTTTGAAGGATACGAACACACCGTAAATTCACATATCAATCGTCTCCGTGCGAAAATAGAATCAGATATGGCGAACCCTAACTACATTTTAACGACTTGGGGTGTTGGTTATAAATTTAATGAAGACATTACCTTATGAGCACTTCCGAAAAAACATTGACTCCGAGACTGGTTAAAAAATTATGGGTCGCATTTATCTCTATTATTTTTTTAATGGGAGCTTCCTATGTTTTCATCACTGGCTATTTTGCAAATAAATATAATCAGGCAACGGCTCAGCGCGTGAATTCAAATATTGCGAATCATATTATTGAAGAAAAGTTTCAAAATGCCTCTCCTTTCTTAGAAGATGGTAGTGTTAATAAACCTTTATTCGGTGATTTAATGCACGATATGATGGCCGTTAATAGAAGTATCGAAGTCTATTTATTAGATGATAAAGGCGGTATCTTGTACTCCGTTGTCTTGGATCATAGTGATGACGCGCCTGCAAAAAAAGTTTCATTAGCGCCTATTCAATCTTTCATTGCTGATAAAGGTGCAAATTATATTTTAGGAGATAATCCTAGAAATGCCAATACAAAAACTATCTTCTCTGCTGCTGCCTTTGATCAAAATGGTCGCAAGGGGTATATGTACATTATTCTTGCAGGGAAAGAGTTTCAGCTGGTAAGCGATAATCTACTAGGGCAATATTTTATCAAATTGGGCATCGGCACCACCCTCTTAACGATGTTGTTCGCATTATTGGTGGGCCTATCAAGTATTTGGTTCTTAACGAAGAATCTCCGCTTAATAACGGGTATTGTTCGTCGGTTTCAAGAAGGGGATTTAAATGCTCGAATTAAAAATCCTGAAAAATCTGATATCGAAGTCTTCGCTAATTCATTTAACGATATGGCCGATACCATTGTTGGCAATATCGATCAGATGAAATCGGTAGACACGCTTAGAAGAGAGTTGATCGCCAATGTTTCGCATGATTTGCGTACCCCTCTTGCGGTGCTAAAAGGGTATGTTGAAACTTTACAAATGAAAAAGGATTCACTTTCTGAAAGTGAAAAAGAAGAATACCTTGACATCACACATTCTAACATTGATAAATTATCAAAACTAATTAACCAGTTATTTGAGTATTCTAAACTAGAAGCCGAGCAAGTGACACCGGTAAAAGAGCCTTTCTCAATTACAGAATTATCATATGACTTGATTGCTAAATTTAAGGTTATCGCCGCACAAAAAAATATTTCACTAGCCTTAGATAAAGGTGAAGAAAACAGTATGGTCTTTGCGGATGTGAGCTTGGTAGAAAGAGCACTTCAGAATCTTATTGAAAATGCTATAAAATACACTCAGTCAGACGGATCAGTTACTTTGTCGATTACACGAAAAGGAAAAAATATTGAAATTAATATCACTGATACCGGATCTGGTATTCCAAAGAATGAACAACCATTTATTTTTGATCGATTTAAACAAGTAAACAAGAATTCTAAAAAACAAGGTTCTGGTTTAGGTTTAGCAATTGTAAAGAAAATAATGGATTTACATGGTACGACGATTACTGTGCTGAGCAAGCCTAAAGAAGGAAGTTCTTTTGTATTTAATCTACCAGTAGCTTTATAGCTGTAGAAAAAGTAATTTCTGTTTTTTATTCCAAGTTTTAGATTTATTTTTGCGTTCTAATTTATGGAGAAATTAAAAGAACGTTGGGGTATTGAAAGTAATTGGGCAATTATTGCCATCTTGGTTGTATTTGCTATCAACGGCTCATTTTCTGCATGGGTTGCGAAACCAGTCACAGAATTTTTAGGTATAACACATGAAACCGTACAACCTTCATGGTTGTATATGCCCATTCGTTTGCTGCTTATCTTTCCGATATATCAAATAACCTTGCCTATTGTAGGTTGGTTATTTGGACAATTTAAATTTTTCTGGAATTTTGAGAAAAAGTTTCTACGTCGTATTGGACTTGGATTTTTATTTAAGAAAGAAGCTTAACTTTTCCCCTTTTTAATGACGTATTTATAAATCCATGTAAGTGTAAACGTTGGAATAAAGTCTAGTCCTGGTATTAATTCTTCGAAGAAAGAGACCATACTTCCTATGCGTCCTTCGGCTCCTTTATACATCTTATAGATTAATAGCGCTGAAATAGGTGCCCAAACAATATCTCCAAATTCTCCAATAAAGGGAATGGCAAAAGAGAGCATACCAATGGCATCAAACAAAAGACTCAGGCCGAGCATTTTATACTTTTTTGAGCTTGTTTCGTGCGAAGTAGTGTAAATTTCTGGTTGTGTTGTGTTCATTTATTATAATATTAATTCACACTGTATAAGGCAATAAACATGCCAATTATTGTGTAACTACTTTATGACAAACTCGAACTAATCAATTTTAAGAATTCGGTACGTGTTTCAATATTCTCAAAAGCACCTCTAAACCCTGAAGTTGTTGTTACAGAGTTTTGTTTTTGAACACCTCTCATCATCATACACATGTGCGAAGCTTCAATCACTACGGCAACACCTTCTGGTCGTAAAACCTTATCTAGGGTACATACAATTTGATCTGTTAAACGTTCCTGCACCTGTAACCTTCGAGAAAATATATCAACAACTCTAGGGATTTTACTTAAGCCAACAATTCTCCCGTTAGGGATATACGCGATATGTGCTTTTCCAAAAAAAGGCAGTATATGATGTTCACACAAAGAATATAACTCAATGTCTTTTATAATAACCATTTCAGAATAACTCTCTTCGAACAAGGCAGATTTTAATACTTTTTCGGCATCCATTTGATAGCCTGAAGTTAGAAATTGAATTGCTTTCGACGCTCTTTCGGGTGTTTTTAAAAGTCCGTCTCGCTCCAAATCTTCTCCTATTCCTGAGATAATACCTTGATACCTTTCTTTAATATCATCAGTAACTTCTATGTTATATTCTTCAAATTTTTTATATGGCATTTACGCTGATTTTAAAACCGAAAGATACGTATAAAAAAAGAAGATTTGCCGAAAAAGAACTCTCGACAAATCTTCAAACCAAAAATCAACCAAAATTTTTAATTCTTTTTAAGTTTACTCTGATATTTCGCTGTAAACTTTGCTATTTTAGGGTTAATTACCATCTGACAATATCCTTGATTCTTATTATTATTATAATAATCTTGATGATAATTCTCTGCTACGTAATAATTATTAATAGGTGTTATTTCCGTAACTATTTTATTTTCAAATACTTTCTCTTTTTCTAAATCGGCTATTATCTTTTCTGCTTCAGCCTTTTGCTCATCATCGTGATAGAAAATAGCCGATCTATATTGTGTGCCTACATCGGCACCTTGCCTATTTAATGTTGTTGGATCATGTGTGCTAAAAAAAACATCCAACAATGTTCTGTAACTTATTACTTCAGGATCAAATGTTATTCTAATCACTTCTGCATGTCCAGTGTTACCTGTACAAACTTCTTTATAAGAAGGTTTTTTTACATGACCTCCAGCATAACCAGAAGCTACTTTACTGACTCCTTCGAGTTGATCAAATATCGCCTCGGTACACCAAAAACATCCATTTCCAAATGTTGTTGATTTCATCTTTTCCGTAGATTTTGTACTCACTTTTATTTTCTTTTATTGCGATTGTAAACTTACATTATTATAAAACAAATTTGAAACAAAAATCAAGGTTCTAAGATAACATTTTCCTTTTCTAATAAGACGAGGAAATGTCTATTTAATTACACACTTAAGAAAACTTTAACACTAATGATTTATGTTAACATTTTTTTAATATAAAATACATGAAACAACTGTCTTTTTCTATCAATTCACTCGCCTTTTACCGTGTCATTAAATTAACTAGTAAGCAAAAACTAATTTCTCGGGATTAACTTTCGAGGGAATTGAATTAAACTTTCAGATCCGTTTTTACCAACAGCCGCTACTCCAAACAAATAATTATCAATTACGACGTTTTTGAGTGTGTAATCTGTCACCTTTCCAACGAATCTGCTATATTGCCATTGTGGTGATGTAGTATCTCGCCAATATACTTTATAGCCCACTAAATTGTCGTCTTTTACCGCGTCCCATTTTAATCTAGTTGAAGGTTGCACTGCTCCGCCGATCATCAGATTTTTCGGTCCATCAGGGGCAGATGCCAATGCCGCCAAAGTCAATGCATTTACAGCGGTTAACTTGGCTGCGTATTCAAAATTTACGGATTCTATCACATCGCCGTATTTGACTCCATTTTCTGTTCTTAAATCTTGATGTTGTTCATTGTAATTCTCATGTGTTTCCATGATTCGAACACCGGTAAAGCCTTGATCATTAAATGGTCGATGATGTCCTCCTCTACCAAACCTGTCTAATCTATAAATCATGATGGCATCTAAATTTGTCATATACTCATCGGTTAACTTATCTATATATCTTGCTAATTGTCTTGACGGACCATCAATTTCACCTCCGTAGAAACGCATAGAACGACGTTGACGATCTGTTGTTTCCATAGAAATAGCTTCAGAAAAAACACGAAATGTACTATTATCAATAACTCCATCAATCCCCTTAATATTACCAATCATATCATTATTGATGATGCCAATAATATCCCAGCCCTCTTCTTTCGCAACTTTCGCCATGTGCTGTCCTCCGTACAATCCTTGTTCTTCACCCGACAGCCCTGTATAAATAATAGAAACAGGAAATTTATAGTTACTTAAAACTCTCGCCGCTTCAATTGTTCCAGCCATACCAGATGCATTGTCATTGGCTCCAGGAGAATCAGAAGTAAAGTTATTCGGATCTGAAACGCGAGAATCAATATCGCCAGACATAATAACATATCTATTCGGATATGTTGTTCCGCGCTGTATCGCGAGTACATTTACCACCCAGGTATCCTTTACAATACGACGTTCATTTTTCGGAACCAAATTGCGCTGATAGCTAACTTCCAAACAATTATTACAGGCTTTCGAAATTGCAGAAAACTCTGATTTAATCCACCTTCTAGCGGCACCAATACCTCTTGTTTTCGAAATGGTATCTGATAAGGTATGACGTGTGCCAAAACTAACGAGTTTACGTATATCTCTTTCAATGTTTTTGGCAGAGGGCGCTGTTGCTATTTCTGATAGCATTTTTGATGCGTCACTTTGAGCAAAAGTAATGGCGCAAACGATAAGAGCAATTAGGGTAAATTTAGTTTTCATTCTTTGTAAAATTTAAGACAGCGAAAAATTACGAAGAATTTACTACATTGCCTTCATAAATTCGAAAGACATGAGAAAAATTGTATTTATTATTGTGCTGTTAACAGGTTTTACCGGATTCGCTCAAAATGATGATGACGACGCTAATGATGTGGTACAGCAACTTCCTCAACCTACTTTTTGGGATCATGTACGTTTCGGTGGTGGGTTAGGATTTGGGTTTGGCACAAACAATACAACAATAAATATTTCTCCGAGTGCTATTTATGACTTTCGAAACGGCTTTGCACTCGGTTTAGGTGTAGGTTATTTATATGCAAAGAACGATGCACTGAGATCGAATGTTATTAGCCCAGGTATCATTACCTTGTATAATCCTGCAGATGAGATTCAATTATCCGCTGAATTTGAGCATTTATTTATCAATCAAAAATTTGGTTCGGCCAGTGATAGTTATGATTATCCGGCCTTGTATTTAGGCGTCGCTTACAGAACTGGTTGGGCAGCTTTCGGCATGCGTTATGATGTCCTTTATGATGAACGGGATAGTGTATTTGCTTCGGCTTTTTCGCCGGTTATTCGATTCTATTTCTAACCATAAATAAGGGACAAGTTCATTTCCTTATAGAGATGCGCTACAGCATTGTACAGAAATGAAGAGTTAATACAGTTCTTTTAATTCTTTAAGAAGCTTCTCTAACATTTGATCGGTAAAATCGATATGTGTCACGATGCGAAGCTTCCCCTGCCCCATTCCTACAATGAGGATATCTCTCTTCGCCAACTTATTTACAAATTCACTTTCATCAATATGATCTGCAACATAGAAAATAATAATATTCGTTGTTACCGGCTCTACTTTCTTAATAAAAGAATAGGTTTCTAAAACGGACGCAATTTCTTTGGCTCTTTTATGATCTTCATGTAACCGTTTAACATGGTGATCCAACGCATATATACCAGCAGCGGCTACATAACCGACTTGACGCATACCTCCTCCAAATAATTTGCGAATTCGTAAGGCTCTTTTTATGTCAGCTGTTGAACCAATTAGCAACGAACCTATTGGGCATCCCAATCCTTTTGATAGACAAATAGAAATGGTATCGAATAACTCACCATGCTCTTTTGGTGTTTGAGATGTTGCAATTAGAGCATTGAACAAACGTGCACCATCTAAATGAAAGGCCAATTCATGTGTCTTGCACACTTCTTTAATTCGAGTTAATTCTTGTAAATCCCAACAGGCACCACCTCCTTTATTAGTACTGTTCTCAACGGTTACCAAAGAAGTTATTGCTTGGTGAATGTCTTCTTTATTGCTAATATTTTCTAGTACTTGTTGTGCGGTAAACATGCCCTTATCGCCATCTATCAATCGACACGATACTCCCGAATTAAACGAAGCCCCACCACCTTCATAATTATAAACGTGTGCCCATTTGTCGCATATCAATTGCTCACCAGGTTGTGTATGTAATTTAATTGCCACTTGATTAGCCTGTGTGCCAGATGGAAAGAACAATGCGGCTTCCTTACCAAATAGCTGTGCCGCTTTTTCTTGCAAGGCAATAACAGTAGGATCTGCGCCGAAAACATCATCTCCAACCTCAGCATTAAACATAGCTTCTAGCATACCTTTTGTAGGCTTGGTTACCGTATCACTTAATAAGTTTATCGTCATAACGAACTATATAATTTACTTTCTTCTTTCGGATGTGTTAATACCATCCATTTCTTATGGGCGAATATTCCATTACGCCAACTTTTTAATCGCTCTTTTCGCTTCCAATATGTTTTAAGAATCCATAAAAACATGTTCTCTTCAAACAACATACGCCTGAGAGATTCATAATTCTCCCCGCAGCACTTTTCTTTATAGACAATTCTCCTGAATGTTCTAATGAAACATCTTCTTAAAATAAGATGCAACGGATAATCTAACCATATGATGACTGTTGCCTTTTGCCATATTGTGTCTTTCAATACCGTTTGATAGCTCCCTGAAACGATCCAATTATTCATGGAATCCACTGCATCATTCACTTCTTGTATAAACAAGGCGTCTTCCTTTTCAACCCAATTCGGTAAAAAATGAAGATCATCTAAATCTATTTGGGTAATTTCTAACGCCGCTCCAAGTTTTTTCCCTAAGGTTGTTTTGCCTGTACAAGAAGTACCTGTTACTATTATTTTTCTATGCATCAGAATTTATCCATTCCTATTGGAGAACCATCAGGAATCTTCGGGGCCTGCATTTTTACATATTTAGTTGGGTTCTTCTTAAATTCTGATATACTTTTCAATTGTGCGCTATCAATCATTTTTTGCGTGCCATCTGATTTTTTTGATCGTATAATACCAGCAATTTCATCTAATTTAAACTGAACAATAGCACTCACCTGATGATAGGTGTTTTGATGGGACCCCAAATAAAATAAATGATTCAAAACTTGCTTATTAACTACGTTTTGTAATTCTTGATGATAGGAATCTTTGTGTGATTTCTTAAAAGAATTTTTAACTAAACTATCAATCAACTCACTTAATCCTAATTGCTTATTATCTAAACTTTTATGCTGAATTAAACGTGAAGCTCTTTCATGGTGCAACAAGAATTCTAAGGTCATTGACACCGCAGTTTCTACACCTCCAAAAGCATCAAATCCGACACCATTTCTACTCTTAAAAGATTCTCGACTGCGACCATAACCAATAGCTCTTGGTGGAAACAGTTCTAATATTCTCTTTGGGATGGAAATCTCTTTCACATCTAGTGTTTTTAACAATGCTTTTAACGCTTTTCTTTCGGTTGCTCCATCCACACGCTTCACAATAGTTTGATCTCCATTTCTTGTCGCGTAATTATAGTCTAAACCGCCAATTAACTTTGCTACTGCTTCTGTTTGATAGCGATGAAAGAAATACAATGGAACAAATACGTCTTCCAATACCGAATATGGTTGAGACGATTTTATATTTGCCGCAGAAAAATTAGCAATCGCCTTTTTGCGTACAGCCAAAACATTATCCAATTCTTCAGAGATATCACTTCCATTATCCCATAGATGTCCAGAAGCATGTGCACTCCCTTTCGGTCGGGCGTCTTGATCAGAAATATAACGTAACCCTTCCGCGAAAGCCTGATTCAAAATCTCTTGTAATTGCTTCTCTTCATTATTGACGAAATCCTGATAAGAATAAGCGACAGTTACTTTATCCCATGCTCCAATACCAGTGGCATAAGCATCAGAAAAATCTATTTTATTATCTTTTACTCTTATTTGAGGATGTGGATAATCCATCACAGAAGCACGATTGTTCGTACTTGCTGCGAAATTATGTGCAAAACCAATTGTGTGTCCAACTTCATGTGCTGATAATTGACGTATTCTGGCTAAGGCCATTTCTAAAGCAAATTTATCATCAATATCATTATTTGCATAAGGAGCTTGTAAGGCTTGAGCAATCATAAAATCTTGACGAATGCGCAAGGACCCCAAACTTACATGTCCTTTTATGATTTCTCCTGTTCTAGGATCTGAAACGCTTGAACCATAGCTCCATCCTCTAGTTGAACGATGCACCCATTGAATGACATTGTATCTCACATCTAAAGGGTCGGCATCTTTAGGTAACATTTTCACCTGAAAGGCATCAATGTATCCCGCCGCTTCAAAAGCTTGATTCCACCATCGAGCCCCATCTAGCAAAGCAGAACGCACCGGTTCTGGAGTTCCAGTATCTAAATAATAAATAATCGGTTCTTTAGCTTCACTCTTCGCGGCTGCTGGGTTTTTCTTTTCTAAACGGTGACGCATTACAAAACGCTTTGTAATTGATTGATTTACAGGGGTAGCATAATCAAGATATGCCATAGGATAGGACCCAGAACGTGGATCATAAATTCTTGGTTTGTAGTTATCATCGGGTAACTCAACAAAAGAATGATGCTGACTAACGGATATAGAAGTGGCATCTGGAGCCACACTTCGTATATTATAGCCTTTTGGAGTACCTTTGAATGTTAATAGAATATCAAACTCAACATTTTTTGGAAAGGCTTTTGTGCGGTCTAAGTTAAAAGCACTTCTACTTTTATCTAAACTATAGTTTCCTTGTTTATTTTGAGCAAGTCGATTAGCGACACCATGAGCATCACGCATAAAAAAACTAGTTGCATCTACTAAAAATTTACCCTTCTCTTCTTGTTCGATCACAAAGCCGTGTAACACCGATTTGGCAAAGGCTTGTTCAATGGATTTCCTTTCTTCATTATTCTCCGTCAAGGCTCGATAGGTTTGATTTGGTTGTATGAGTAGGATTTTATTTCCAGCCCTTCTAAATTTTACTACCGCTTCGTTACCTAACTGCCCTCGATCTAATCCGATATCATTCGACCCCAATCCTTCCGACAAGGACCGTACGTATAAAAATTCATGTTCTAGTTTGTCAATTTCCAAGTATACTTTATCGGTGTCTTGATCGTAATAAAAATTAATATAGCCATTATACTTAGTGACATTTTTGTGTTCTTTCAAGAACTGAGCGTGTATAACATTGCACATAAAGAACAACGACACGATGGAGGTTAGTTTTCGCATTGTATTAATTTTATCAAGTGAAAGACTTTGTTTAAGTTAGAGATAGCTAATGTAATGAGAAATCTACTATTTTAAAACAGCCGAAAGCATAAATTACAAGAAGGAAAAAGTTATTCTCAAATTAGATTTTGTTGTGAGTACTAAAAGCTTATTTTTGTTGATACATGATAACACAAGAAACTATAAAAGATTTTATCGAGCGTGTAGCAAAGCTCAAAGATTACCTTCATATTGACAAAAAGCTCATCGAAATTAGCAATGAGGAAGAAAAAACGGCGAACCCAGATTTTTGGAATGATCCAAAAAAGGCCGAAGTTTTAATGAAGTCACTGCGATTTAAGAAAAAATGGGTTGAGGATTACAATACTGCCAGCAATGATAGTGATGAAATTCAAATTCTCTACGATTTTTATAAAGAAGGAGAGGCTTCGGAAGAGGAGATTATGAAAACCTACAATAGAGCCATTAGCTTTCTCGAAGGTTTAGAATTTAAAAATATGCTCTCAGAAGAGGGAGATGATTTGAGTGCCGTACTACAAATTACGGCGGGTGCCGGAGGTACAGAAAGTTGTGATTGGGCGTCTATGTTGATGCGTATGTACATGATGTGGGGCGAAAAAAATGGCATGAAAATTAAAGAGTTAAATTATCAAGAAGGGGATGTTGCTGGTATCAAAACAGTGACGTTACAATTCGATGGTGATTATGCTTTCGGGTGGCTAAAAGGAGAAAATGGGGTACATCGATTGGTACGCATTTCTCCATTTGATAGTAATGCAAAGCGTCATACCTCGTTTGCTTCGGTATATGTGTACCCATTGGCTGATGATACTATAGAAATTGAAGTGAACCCTGCAGATATAGAAATTGTGACTGCAAGATCTAGTGGTGCCGGAGGACAAAATGTGAACAAAGTTGAAACCAAGGTACAACTCACACATAAACCTACAGGTATTCAAATCTCTTGTTCTAATTCGCGTTCACAACATGAAAATAGAGCTACAGCCATGCAAATGCTGAAATCACAGTTGTATCAAATTGAATTAGAGAAACAGCAAGAAGCCCGACAAGATATTGAGGCGAATAAAATGAAGAACGAATGGGGAAGCCAAATTCGAAACTATGTTATGCATCCGTATAAATTGGTAAAAGATGTACGTACAGCGCATGAAACAGGCAATGTAGATGCGGTTATGGATGGCAACCTTGACGGATTTCTAAAAGCTTATTTAATGGCAGCTGGACAAAAAGAAAATAGTTAGTAGTTTTCAACAAAAAATTATAGTAAAAATGAGCACAGTAAACACAATTATCTTCGATTTAGGCGGAGTTCTTATTGATTGGAATCCGAAATATGTATATCGAGAAGTTTTTAATGGAGACGAAGAAAAAGTAGATTGGTTCTTAGATACCATTTGCACGATGGACTGGAACGTAGCGCAAGATGCCGGACGAACCTTTCGTGATGCAACAGACTTTTTAATACAGCAACACCCTCAATATGAAGAGTGGATTCGTATTTATTATGATCGCTGGGAAGATATGCTTGGCGGACCTATTCAAGATAGTGTAGAGTTGCTAAACAAGTTAAAAGAGATCAACACACACAGACTATACGCCTTAACGAATTGGAGTGCTGAATCTTTTCCCGTAGCGATTAAAAGATATCCCTTTTTACAACATTTCGAGGGCATTCTCGTTTCTGGTGAGGAAAAAATGAGAAAGCCTTTTGCCGAGATCTATGAATTGATGCTTCAACGCTATCAATTAGAGGCCTCTTCTACCGTGTTTATAGATGATAATCAAGAAAACATTCTTGGAGCACGTGCTATTGGGATGAAAGCAATTCAATACAAAAATAGCCAGCAGTTAATTAACGAATTGAATCATTTGGGAGTTCACTTTTAAGAATGCCATATTGTATTTTTAGACGTTTTATCCCCCATTTTTTCGCCTTTTTAACATCTACTCCCATATAAATATCAATTTGATTCTTTTTGCGTCTGTGCATCTTATCTTTGACCAAATAGATGCTGTCGAGACCTTCAATTTTCACAGGAGTATTATGTGTTAAACCAAGCCTTATCAAATCTCTAGAAACGGCTATACACCTCATTCCGGGCTTTAAACTATCTCCCCAGGCTGCGATGGAAGGGCTCGATGACGTTTGATATCGTAGCGAATTATAGGCAGTAGCCTTTACCGTGATTTCCTTCCATTCATAAGGATCTACTGCTTCTTTCTTTTTGCAAGCAAAAGCAATCAACAACAAGAATAATATCCAAACATATTTCATAAGCGTCTTCTTTATTACAGTGGAATCACTTCTACATTAAAGGAATCTCCTGTTGATTTCTGAGCCATTTTATTAATAGCGTCATCAGTTAATTGTAAAATCCTAGGATATCCACCCGTAACCTGACAATCACGCATTAAAATTATCAATTTTCCAGAAGGAGTCAACTGAATAGTGCCGGGCATCACAGCAGACGTGATAATGCCATCTAGGTTATTTCGCACCAGTTGCTCTAATCTATATCCCATTCTATTGTTTTCTTTTGAAATCGTAAATGTGGTTGTTGTCAGTTCTTTTCTCTGAACATTCGTCAACATACCATACTCTGGCCCCTCATATACCTCAATGGTCGAATGTAAAAAGCGATCTTGCTGAACTTTTACACCAGCCAATTGTGAATAGTTGAAGTTTTGGGTTTCGTCATACAGAATCTCATCATTTGCTTTCAACACATGCTTTTTTGTAATCTCTTTAAAAAAACTGCGACTGCCCAAAACATTTTTGTTTAAAAAACCTCCCTTCACCGCCAGATATGCGCGTGCTCCATATACTGAGTTACGAAACTTTACTACACTATTTTTATCAATTTTAATTGGATGATTTAACTGTATAGTCTCATCATTCAACGTTGCATTTAAGTCTGCCCCGGTAAGACAAATGATCGTATCTTTTAAAAATTGAAAACTACTCCCACCTAAAGTCACTTCCAAAACAGCATCATTCTCATCATTATCCAGTACTAAATTTGCTAATTTAGCCGCATAGTGATCCATGGCTCCAGCTATAGGTACACCAACACTCATGTAACCAAAACGTCCAAGGTCTTGAATAGTGGCATATACACCTGCATTTACAACTTTAAGCATCTAGCACCTCACTTTCTATCGCATACCTTTTGTACGCCACTAAATTTAAAATTTCGGCATGCTGATGTATATCAATTGGTACAAACTGAACTTTATCGCCCGGTTTGGCAAAACAAGGCGCTGTTCTTTTCCTATCAAAAAATTGGATTGGAGAATTTCCAATAATATTCCAACCCCCCGCACTATCTTGTGGATAAATTCCAGTTTGAGAACCACCGATCCCAACGGACCCTTTTTTCACTTCTAATCTCGGTGTTTTTTTTCGTGGAAAATGTAGTAATTCATCCAGACCTCCTAGGTATAAAAATCCGGGTAAAAAACCGACAAAATAAAGTGTGTAAATCGAGGTAGAATGACGCCTAATAATTTCCCTAGAATCGAGGTTATTTTTTAGAGCTACTTCTTTCAGATCAACTCCAAATTCAAGATCGTAACACACCGGAATTTTCCATAGTTTTTTTTTCACTATATTTGAGGAAACACACGTCTTAAAAATCGATTGTAGAGTCGAAATCTCATTATAAATATTTTCTATAGTGGACTTATAAAATATTGTTAACGAGTTATATGTGGTGATTACATCAAGTATAACTTTAGTATTTTTTTCTTGAAGACATTTTTTGAAATCTAAGATGCTATTTAAGAGATTTTCATCTATTTCTGCCCTCCATTCTACCAAAATAGCTCGTTTTCCAAACGCTTTATATGTAACATCAGGGTTCTTCATTTAGGCTATTTTAATATCTCTTTTTTCAAGCTCTTTTTCGAGATGTTTTAGCACCATTATCGCATTCGGATTATCTCCGTGAATACAATACGTTTTGGCCTCCATTTTCACCCCCACTCCATTGATCGTCATAACTTCATTTTTAAGAATCATTTGCAACAAATGTGAGAGCACTTTCTCCTTATCAATCAACACTGCATTTTCTAATGTTCGGGATACTAATGTGAGATCATCATTATAACTTCGATCACCAAAAGCTTCGACGATTACATCCAAGTTTTGCTCTTTTGCCAATTTCGCTATCACCGAATTGTATGGCGCATATATGGGTATATCATTGGCAGTATTCTTTACGGCTGTTAATAAAATTTGTGCCGTTTCTATATCTGTTGCTACCAGATTGTACAATGCCCCATGAGCTTTCACATGATGCAATGTTGCTCCCAACTGGTCTATGCAGGCCATTAACTGCATAATCTGATGTTCTATACTTAATTGCAGCTCCTTAGGAGCTATATCCATCACTTTCCTACCAAAATTCGGGATATCCGGAAAAGAAGGGTGCGCCCCAATTTTAACCTGATGCTTTAAAGCCAATTTAATAGTAGTGCTCATCGTTTTTCTATCACCAGCATGACCACCGCAGGCAATATTACATGAAGAAATATAGGGCATCAACTGAGCCTCATTACCCAATCCCTCTCCTAAATCACAATTGATATCTATTACTTTGCGCATTATATCAGGTTAAACACCTTAAAGATACTCTTTAATCCCAAGAAAATAGTAATCATTAAAATGACGATTCCCACCACATTCTGGAGTTTTGTATTTTTAAATTTACCTAGCACCGATTCTCTATTCATAATCCATAGTAAAAATCCCGCTATGACGGGTAAGAGTATACCATTTGCTACTTGTGCAAACTTGATGATTTCAATTGGACTTATTCCTAAAGAAGAGAATAAGACTCCCAAAAATAAAATAACCATCCATACACTTCTAAATCTTAGCGATTTCAAGCCACCTTTCCATCCTAGACATCCTTTTGCTACATATGCCGCTGCCAGTGGCGCTGTAATGGCTGATGTGATGCCTGCAGCAAACAACCCAATAGCAATAAAATAAGTAGAAAAATCTCCAAACAAAGGCGCTAAACTTTTAGCCAAATCAGCGGCATTGGTTACTTCTGATGATTGCATTGCCGTCGCCGAAATAATGATGGCCATAGAAACAACACCTCCCAAAATAATAGAAACAACCGTGTCTTTTTTAGCCTTTGACAAATCATCCCGATCCTTCCATTTTTCTTTCACCAAAGAAGCATGCAAAAACAAATTATACGGCACTACCGTTGTTCCAATAAGTCCGATAACGGTTAACAAACTATCTTCAGGAAATTTCGGAATAAGGGCTCCCTTGAAGATCTCAAACAAGTCAGGTTTTGTAAGGACAGCAGTAACTATAAACGAAACACTCATCAATAAAACCAAGGTTACGAGCGCTTTTTCCAAAAATTTATAGTTTCCGATAAACAGGAGTATAAACGCTATAACACCTATTAAAATCGGTAATAAATCGATAGTGTTTACTCCATAAGTGAGTTTGAAATTAGGAAAAATAGTTTCCAAACCTAACACACCACCACTTATATTTCCTGCTTCATAAGCTGCATTACCCACCACAATTGCCGACAAAATCAAAATGACTACTACTTTCCTAACAATGGGTCGTGAGATTTCACCTCGTATAACTTCCGACAAGCCTTTTTGGGAGATCACACCTAATCGGGCAGTCATTTCCTGCAATATAATCGTAGCGATTATAGATAACACCATCGCCCACAAAAGAGCAAAACCAAAGTTAACTCCTGCAATGGTACATAGGGTTACTGTTCCAGGGCCTATAAATGCAGCAGCCACTAAGGTTCCTGGACCAATATTCTTAAAGAAATTAAACATAGCCTACTCCTCTATACCTACAATCTTGTACGCATTAATTTTTGGCTTCTCAAAGTTATGTTTTTTAGGAGATTTCATTAATGAAGCAACTTCAGGAATCGCAATGAAATATGCCGATAAACGGTCTAAAATTGGGTGCTGATCATTCGTACTGATTTCAATTGTTTTACCATTTCTTAATTCTATGATATAATTAAAGCGCGGATTGTCAGTAGGTTTTGTTTGCTGATTCCATTTTTTATCAATTGAAGTTATAGAACTTCTATTCAACAACTTATGCAGTTCCACCATCTCTTTTCTAGCTATTTTTCCTTTAAAATTACCGGTAAACTTCCTAGCATAAATTCGGCCCTGATAAAATACAGTACCATCTCTATTGATCTCTAATGAGAATGATGGACATGTACCAAAACATGTTGAAGAAATAAATGTTATTTTCTTAAAATCAACCTGTTCAACAACCTTTTCTCGATTGTAAAAGGTATACTCTTTTCTCACAAAGAATGGGTCATATTTCAATTTGCGCATCCCTTCTTGATCTAAATCAATCTTCGCATCTATGGGGGTAATCACCAACTTTGTTTTATCCAAACTTTTTATTTTAAATCGGATCGCTTCTTCCTTAATTCCGGCACCACCGTTATAAAAAAGCTCTTTCATCTTTAGTGTACGCTTACCAAGGTCGAAGTACAAGTCATGTCTCGTATTCGCAATATTATAGGTAATTGTATCAGCATCAAAGCGTAAATAATCAAGATTTTTATTTATCCATTCGTTTTTAACTAGTAATAATGAATCAGATTTAGACTGACTAAAAGAGGTTATGCAGAAAAGTAACAGCAATGTGTTTAGGAGGAGTTTCATAGTAAGGGCTTATTAATAGGGGCATCTAATGTAATAAAAAATAGCCTTTTAGCTTATAATATTTAGACATTTAATTAACAATTTATCCCAACCACCCTTCTCTATCCAAGCTTCTGTACTGAATAGCTTCTGAAATATGATCTGAGAAAATCTGTTCTGAGGCATCCAAATCAGCAATAGTTCTTGCTACTTTCAATATTCTATCATACGCTCTCGCAGAAAGATTAAGACGCTCCATGGCGGCTTTTAATAAGTCTTTTGAAGGGATGTCCAGTTGACAAAATGTACGTATTTGTTTTACTGACATTTGTGCATTATAATGTAATTTTTCATTTCCACGGAAACGTTTTGTCTGTATTTCACGTGCTTTAGTGACACGCACTCTGATGGAACTACTCGATTCACCAGTTTTCTTTTCAGATAACTTCTCAAAAGGAACCGGCTGTACTTCGATATGAATGTCAATTCTATCTAACAAAGGACCAGATACTTTGCTTAAATAACGCTGCATTTCTTGCGGACTAGAGGTCACGTGCCCGTCGGTATGATTAAAATATCCACTAGGACTAGGGTTCATACTCGCCACTAACATAAAACTGCTAGGATAGGTCACGGTAAATCTAGCTCTAGAGATAGTGACTTCTCGATCTTCTAAAGGCTGTCGCATTACCTCGAGAACAGTTCTTTTAAACTCAGGTAACTCATCTAAAAACAACACACCATTATGAGATAACGAAATTTCTCCAGGTTGTGGATAGCCACCGCCACCCACCAAAGCAACATCACTAATTGTATGGTGCGGAGCTCTAAAAGGTCGTTGCCCCATCAATCCGGAATCCGCTTGAATTCTACCTACAACACTATGAATTTTGGTAGTCTCCAACGCTTCATGCAAGGTCATCGGAGGTAAAATACTGGGTAATCGTTTCGCTAGCATCGTTTTACCAGATCCAGGAGGACCTATTAAAATAATATTATGACCTCCAGCAGCAGCGATCTCCATACAGCGCTTTATAGATTCTTGTCCTTTCACCTCAGAAAAATCAAACTCAGGATGCGCTAGATTAGCATAGAACTCTTTGCGTGTATCAACAATCGTTGGCTGTAAATTCGAATTCCCTTCAAAGAAGTCAATCACCTCTTTAATATTCTCTACCCCATACACTTCTAAATCACTAACTATTGCTGCTTCTTTTTCGTTCTGCTTCGGTAAAATAAAACCTTTAAATCCTTCATCTCGCGCTTGAATGGCAATTGGTAACACGCCTTTAATCGGCTGCAACCCTCCATCCAATGAAAGTTCACCCATGATCAAAAAATCGCCAATACCATCTCCTTCAATTTGAGAAGATGCTTTTAAAATTCCCATAGCTAAAGTAAGATCATAGGCTGAGCCTTCTTTGCGTAAATCTGCCGGAGCCATATTTATAGTGATTTTTTTACCTGGAATCTTAAAACCATTATTTTGAAGTGCCGCCGCAATACGATAGTTACTTTCCTTTACAGCGTTGTCTGGCAACCCAACCAAATGATAACCAATACCTTTATCTACATTTACCTCAACCGTTATGGTTGTAGCATCAACACCAAAAACAGCGCTTCCATATACTTTTACGAGCATTATTTTTATTTACAATACTTAAAATTAGAGATCGTCACTGACACAACATGACGGTGAAATAGAAATTTATGGTTTAATAGCCTTTTTGAAAGATGTAAAGAAAAATAATGCTTATGAAAATGTAAATTTGATATTTTTAAACAATATTTAGAAGACTTATATTTTCTTTCTATTTTTAGTAATTATTAATTAAATCAATTCAAATGAAAAGAATGTTCAAAAATTTATTTATTGTCACCTTAGGTACTGGATTAATATTCAGCTCATGCTCACCGACCGAAGAAGATGTATTTATTGACTCAGGCAGTCAAAACATTAGCACGAAAAGTGCTTTTTTGCTAGATGAACCTGCAAGTTTATTTAGTGTTACTCTTCCACAAGATAATTCCAATATCATTAGTGATTTTCCAGTGAATATTGATATTCAAAATGCAGTTGTTCCAAGCGAATGTGGACCTACAGCCTTTAACAATGTAATTAACGCATCTATTGCTAGCAATATTGATCTTTTAGGACAGACTTATTTTAGTTTATACAGTCAATTAAATCAATTATATACTAGATTTCTTGATACCGACCCTCAATTCTTTGGAAATGAGGGACAATACACCCAATATATGACTAAAAGAACGAGAAGTTTAGAGAATTTTTGGGATATGAAAAATGAAATTACTGTAAGAGGTCAGCACAATAGCACTTTGGGAGATCGAGATAAAATCGCTTTAGTTTACATTGTTTTTGCCGGATTGCCTGAAGAAGTTGCTTATTCCAATGCTGATTTTTTACTGGCAGTTAATAATGCAAGCACTTTTTTAATTGAGAGTCCTTTACTTTCATTTGATGGATTTGCGACCTCAGCTAATTTAATCGTAATTGGGGATGGCTTGGTAGAATTAGCTTCCGAAGCTGGTGTAGAAGACAAAGTTGTATGGTCTGGTATATTAGCACATGAATGGGCTCACCAAATTCAATTTGATAATTTTTCAGTTTGGTATCCTATTGGAGCTGCTGATAATGCTCCTGAGGCAACAAGAACTACAGAACTTGAAGCTGATTTTTTTACAGGTTATTATTTAACTCATAAAAGAGGGGCAACGTATAATTGGAAAAGAGCTGAAGATTTCTTTGAGTTATTTTTCAATATTGGTGATTGCGGATTCACAAGTCCAGGACATCACGGAACACCTCTGCAAAGAATGGAAGCTGCCAGAAAAGGATACGAATTAGCTCAAAGTACTTTTCCTAAAGGTAAAATACTTAGTGAAAATCAAGTTCATGAGGCTTTTATAAATAGCTTGGACGGTATCGTAAATAACGCAGATTAGAGAGCTGTAAACTCTATAAAAAAACGTTTGAGGGTTATATAATCCTCAAACGGTTTTTTTTAGCAGTAACTTTTTCAATCTAAACGCTAATAAAAATGATAAAAAGACAAAACCTAACAAAAAGAAAAAGCTCAATTTAAGACTTGACATATCGGCTAAAAAACCTAATAACACAGGACCGATAAGAAACCCGAAAAAACCAACACCCGAAATAAACGAGATTCCCTGAGATGATGCTACCCCTTCTGTTTTACCTCCTAATCGGAACAATTCAGGTATAATAACGGATAGGCCCGTACCAACTAGACCGAAACCGATGATGGCAAACAAAGGCTGAACCAATAAAACACAAGCAAAACCAGCAGAAGCAATCAATGAACCGCCAATTATCAACGTTCTCGATCCGAACTTGCGACTGATATCATCTCCTAAAAATCGCGCAATAGCCATCGTAATTGAAAATACAGTAAATCCTAAGCCAATCCATGAAATAGGTGCTAATGACACTTTTTCGAGATATAAAGCACTCCAATCAACAATGGCTCCTTCACAAGCCATGACAAAAAATGCGATAAAAGCAAGCACTAATAATGGCTTGAAATTTTTAAGATCAAATTTTATAGTTTCTTGATCTTGCGATGTAATATGAATATAATGCTTTACTAATATTAAATTAGACACAAACAATATTCCAATTACCACTAATAAATGATGTAATGGAACTAATTGCATTGGTAGAAAAAAGCTTCCTGCACCCGCACCAATAAATCCGCCAAGACTAAAAAATCCATGATTGGCAGACATAATATGAATGGTGTCTTGCTTTTCTATCTCCGTAACTAAGGTATTCATAGCCACATCAGTAAATCCAGAAAACGCACCGACGACATACATTCCAATACATAAACCAAGATAACTATGTGTTGCAAAAGGTAAAATAAAGGCAATCAAAAAAAGAAAAACACCATAGGCCGTTACCCTACCTACACCAAATCGACCAATTATCTTTGGGGCAAAAACAATCATGGTCAAAGTACCTAATGCCATACAAAACAGGGCGAGCCCAAGCTCACCTTCATCAATGGCTAGCTTTGCTTTGATTGTTGGGATATAGATAGCCCAAGTACCAATAACAACATTGAGTGTAGCAAAAATAAACGCTGGAGCGAAATATCTTGCGTTCGAAAAAATTAATTGTAGTGACTTCAATTTACAAAATAAAAACCGAAAATAGTGTTTTATTTTTTATCGCATTTAAATGTTTTTAAATCCTTATTTTTGTAGGAAACACCAAATCATTTATATTGTTTAGTTTCAAATCTGACCTCTCACACGCGATTCAATTAGACCAAAACGACCCACTTTCTGCCTATAGAAATGAATTTCATATTCCGAAAGATGCAAGTGGCGAAGAGCTCATTTATCTTTGTGGAAATTCTCTCGGCTTACAGCCAAAAGAAACAAAGAATGCCATTAACCAAGAACTAGAAGACTGGGCAACATTAGGTGTCGAAGGTCATTTAGAAGCGAAAAATCCTTGGTTGCTTTATCATGAATTCTTAACAGAAGCCATGGCAAAAGTGGTAGGTGCAAAACCAATCGAAGTGGTCGTCATGAATACGCTTACCGCAAATTTGCACTTTATGATGGTTAGTTTTTATCAACCCACCAAAACACGGTATAAAATACTTATTGAAAGTGACGCCTTCCCATCAGATAAATATGCTGTTGAATCGCAGTTACGTCATCACGGAATTGACGATAAAGAAGGTTTAGTTTTGTGGAAACCGCGAGAAGGCGAAGAGCTATTGCGCTATGAAGATTTAGAGCACATCTTGCAAGAACAAGGTGACGAAATAGCATTGATTATGATTGGTGGAGTCAACTATTATACAGGTCAATATTTTGATTTAAAACGCATTACTAATTTAGGTCACAATCATGGATGTGTCGTTGGTTTTGACTGTGCACATGGCGCCGGAAATGTTCAATTGAATTTACATGAATCGGGAGCTGATTTTGCTGTTTGGTGTACATATAAATATATGAATTCGGGACCTGGTAGTTTGAGCGGTTGTTTTGTACATGAAAGATATGCTCATGCAAAAGACTTAAATCGTTTTACGGGCTGGTGGAGTCATAATAAGAAAACACGCTTTAATATGCGTGGAGAGTTTGACCAACTTCCAGGTGCAGAAGGGTGGCAATTATCAAACCCACCGATCTTATCTATGGCAGCAATTAAGGCCTCTTTACATATTTTCGATACGATTGGAATAGAAGAATTGACAAAAAAATCTAAAAAATTAACTGGATATTTTGAATATTTACTAAAGGAATTGAATAACGAGCATATCTCAATTATTACGCCGAGCAATCCCGATGAACGTGGATGTCAGTTATCTATTCAAGTTAAAAATGCCGACAAAAGTTTGCACGAAAAGTTGACACAGTCTGGTGTTATTAGCGATTGGAGAGAACCCGATGTGATACGATGTGCTCCAGTGCCTCTCTATAATTCATTTCAAGATATATATCATATGGTCGATAGATTAAAAAACATATTAAATGGCTAAAAAAGAACATATCTTAATTATCGGAGCAGGTCTTTGCGGGTCTTTGTTAGCTTTACGTTTGGCACAACGTGGATATGATGTTACTGTTTATGAAAGTCGACCCGATTTGAGAACGACAGATATTTCTGCAGGTCGTTCGATCAATCTTGCCTTATCTGACAGAGGTTTTAAAGCGCTCCGTTTGGCGGGTGTTGAAGACAAGGCACGTGAAATTTGTATTCCTATGTATGGACGACTTATTCACGACACCGAAAAAAACACCTTTCCGTCTAACTATTCCGGTAGGGATGGAGAATATATCAATTCTATTTCTAGAGGTGACCTTAACGGATTATTACTTACGGAAGCGGATGCATTCTACAATCTAACAATTTACTTCAATAAAGAGTGTAAAGGAATAGATTTAGATACCAATACTGCAAGCTTTTACGACCATGAAACACAGCAAAAATTTGAAGCACATGCGGATCTTATTTTTGGAACCGACGGAGCTGGCTCTGCACTTCGGAAAAGTTATTACTTAGAACGCAAGTTCTTATTTAGCTTTTCGCAAAATTTCTTAACCCATGGGTATAAAGAGTTAGAAATTCCTGCTTCGAAAGATGGTACCCATCTTATTAGCAAAGATCATTTACATATTTGGCCTCGAGGAGATTTTATGCTTATTGCCTTGGCCAATCTTGACGGAAGTTTCACCGTTACCTTATTTCTTAGTTATGATGATGGTACATATAATTTCAACAATCTTACGAGTGCAGAAAAAGTCACTTCGTTTTTTGAAGATCAGTTTCCAGATGTTGTAGAGCTTATCCCAGATATAGCTGCTGAATTTTTCAACAATCCTACGGGTGCCTTAGGAACGGTTAAATGTTCACCATGGTATTATAAAAATAAGACCCTCTTACTTGGAGATGCCGCACATGCGATTGTACCTTTTTACGGACAAGGTATGAATGCCTCTTTCGAGGATGTAACCATTTTTGATGGAATTTTAGAAAATCATGAAGGTGACTGGGAAACTATTTTCAAAACTTTTGAAAAAAAGAGAAAGAGAGACACCGATGCTATTGCCGATTTAGCCATCGATAATTATTATGAAATGCGTGATCATGTGGCGAATCCGATCTTTAAAGAAAAGCGTACCTTGGAAATGGCTTTTGAAAAAAACTTTCCAAAAGACTACTCCTCTAAGTATTCTTTGGTAACATTCAACGAAGAAATACCCTATTATCGAGCGATGACATTAGGTAGGGCACAAGATAAGGCGATTTTAAATATGATTTCGGCAAATGAAATTGATGTGAATGATGATGATTTAAAAGCAATTTTAAGAAAAGTAAAAGAAGAAACCAACGACCTCTTAGAAGAGGATAAAATCGCGGGATTAAAATAATAAATTATGAATGATAAAGTAACCCCAAGAGGCGCTTACCCACATACCAAACGTGCAGGTGGTTTTATATTTGTTTCAGGAACAAGCTCAAGGAGAGCCGACAATACCATTGCAGGTGTAGATGCAATTGATGAGATGGGCACCAAATATTTGAATATTGAAGTGCAGACGAGAGAAGTGCTCAAAAATATAGAAAAGAATCTAGCCAACGAGGGCGCTACGATGGCGGATGTTGTAGACGTAACCTCGTTCCTAGTGAATATGAATGATTTTGCAGGATACAACAAAGCCTATGCTGAATTTTTTGATGCTGCGACTGGACCAGCAAGAACAACAGTAGCTGTACATCAATTACCACATCCGGATTTGGTTGTAGAAATTAAAGTAATGGCTTATAAGTCACGGTAAAATGATTAAACTATTTAGACATATTCATAAATCATTCCTTTGCCAGAAAGAAAACCCACCCCTTTTGCTCCCCTCCAAGGAGGGGATTTTGCGGTGGGTAAAAACGTTTGATTATGATTAAATTATTCAGACATATTCGTAAATCTCTACTAATGGAAAACAAAACATCTAAATACTTCAAATACGCTATTGGCGAAATTCTTCTTGTGGTTATTGGAATCCTCATTGCATTGCAGATTAATAATTGGAACGAGGGGAAAAAAGCTAAAGCAAAAGAACGAGAAGCACTTCTAGAAATCGTGTCAGATTTGGAATATAGTCTAAATGATTTAGATGAGGTTGTTAATACACAGAACAATAATTTAACAAAAAATATTAACTCACTCAAAACCTTAGTTATGGTATTACAAACAGACCAGAAATATCATGATTCTTTAGGCACTCACTTTTATGCGACAAACTCATATGACGAACCCTATTTTAAAACAAGTGGTTATAATTCGCTTTCATCAATTGGCATGGATTTGGTAGAAGATTCAAAAATTCGTTCCGCAATAGGTCGGTTTTATAGTGCTGCAATTAATGATACTGAAGGAGCATTCAGCGAATTAAAGAAAGATTTTCATGAATATATGTTAGATTTTATAAGAAAAGATTTTACACTTGTAACTATAGATAAAGGGCAAAAAGTATTATATCCTAATAATTATGAAACGCTAAAGGTTAATAAAGAATATATTCAATCTTTAAGAATTTTTTTAGCGCTCAATGAAGCTTATCGAACTAGTTTAAATGACATTAAGGATGAAGCTATTCAATTAAAAGAAAACATTGAAACTTACATAAAAGAACACTAATTTGTCACTCCTGTGAATGTTCGACCAGACTAAATATGAATATACAAAACTACATAAACGGTCAATATGCAAATCCATTGAACAATGAGTGGTTGGATAATTATTGTCCATCAAACGGTGATATCTATGGTCAAATTCCGAATTCATCAAAAGAAGATATAGAACTAGCCTATCAGGCAGCAAAAGAGGCATTTCAAACATGGTCGCAAACAACTCCTGAAGAGCGCAGCCGAATTTTGATTAAAATTTCAGAATTACTAGAACAAAATTTAGAGCGTTTTGCCGAGGCTGAAAGCAAAGACAATGGCAAGCCTGTTTCTTTAGCCAACACTGTTGACATTCCAAGAGCCGCGAGTAACTTTCGCTTTTTCGGCAATGCTATTACACAATTCGCTAGTGAAAGTCATGAAAGTGTTGGACAAGATGCTATAAATTACACCCTGCGCCAACCCATTGGAGTCGTAGGCTGTATTTCTCCTTGGAATCTTCCACTCTACCTCTTTACCTGGAAAATTGCCCCAGCTATTGCCGCAGGCAACTGTGTTGTTGCAAAACCTAGCGAAGTGACACCCATGACCGCCTATTTATTAGGTGAGATATGTACCAAAGCGGGTTTACCGAAGGGTGTATTAAATATCGTTCATGGCTTAGGAACAACTACTGGACAGGCGATCGTTGAACATCCAGAGATTAAGGCCATATCCTTTACAGGTGGCACAACGACCGGAGCACATATTGCCAGAACTGCCGCCCCCATGTTTAAAAAATTATCCTTGGAATTAGGTGGCAAAAATCCGAATCTCATTTTTGCCGATTGTGATTATGAAGATATGTTGAATACAACTGTGCGTTCTTCTTTCGCCAATCAAGGTCAAATTTGCCTATGTGGAAGCCGTATTTTTGTAGAAGCCGGCATCTATAAGAGATTTAAAGCAGACTTCATTGCGAAAGTTAAAACGTTGAAAGTAGGACATCCCTCAAAAAGTGACACCAATATTGGAGCGTTGGTTTCTAAGCCACATCTTGAAAAAGTATTAGGTTATATCGAGCGTGCTGAAGAAGAAAATAATACTATTCTGTGCGGTGGCAAAAAGGTGAGCGTTGCAGGTTTTGAAAATGGCTATTACCTAGAACCTACAGTTATTGAGGTAACATCAAACGAATGCAATACCAATCAAGAAGAAATTTTCGGACCTGTAGTGACCATCATGCCTTTTTCGACAGAAGATGAGGCATTAAAAATAGCAAATGACGTAAAATATGGCCTGTCTGCAGCCCTATGGACTAACAATCTAAAACGCACAATGCGCTTGAGTGCTAAATTGCAAGTGGGTATTGTTTGGGTGAATACCTGGATGTTACGTGATTTGAGAACACCATTCGGGGGTATGAAAGCTTCAGGTGTAGGACGTGAAGGTGGGTTTGAAGCCCTACGGTTTTTTACAGAAGCAAAAAACGTATGTATCAAATATTAGATAAATAATCAACAGAAATATGCAAAGAACTATACTACTATTATTGTTAACAATATACACCTTAAATGTACAAGGGCAAGAAATTGAAGAACATAGCACCAAAGAATATTCAATTCAATATCCCGAAGATTGGACGTTCGATAGCTCTGGGCTAATGAATACGACTTTTATTCTTTACTCAAAACCTGAACTTCAAGATACTTTTCGCGAAAACGTAAACCTAATGATTCAAGATCTTACCGATATGAATCTCGATTTAAACGGATATACCAAACTCTCGGTCGATCAAATTAAGGGCATCAAAGATAGTGAGATATTCGAAAGTAAAGAGTTGAAAAAAGATGGAATGGCCTATCATCAGATTGTTTGGAAAGGTTTTGTTTCGGGAAGAAAGCTAAAATTCAAACAACAATACTTTATCAAAGACAACAAAGCATATTTAGTAACCCTAACATGTGCAGAAAGTACTTATGACACATATGTGAAAACTGGAACAATAATTTTGAATAGTTTTACATTGAAATAAGCATCTATCGAATAGAAAAAAGAGAAAAGACAGCTAATATTTGCTATATTTTTTCATCTAACTATCTTTATAAAATGAACCTAGACTTAACAAAAAAGAATGCCTTAGTTTGCGGAAGTACGCAGGGTATTGGTAAAGCCTCAGCAATAGCCTTAGCAGAATTAGGAGCCAATGTGACATTGGTTGCAAGAAATGAAGAGAAATTAAAGGAAGTTGTTAGAGAACTGCCCAATAAATACCAAAACCACGGTTACATCGTGGCCGATTTCAATGATCCAGAACAGTTGGGAGCCAAAGTAGCTGAACGCCTTTCTATGATAGGCACCTACCACATTTTAGTTAATAATACAGGTGGGCCTGCGGGTGGTCCGGTATTCTCGGCCGAAATAGTGGCTTTTGATGATGCCTTTACACAACACCTAAAATGCAATCACACTCTTGTACAAACGCTGGTTCCAGCGATGAAAGAAGCCGATTTTGGTAGAATAATAAATATTATTTCTACTTCGGTAAAGCAACCTCTAGATGGATTAGGGGTTTCAAATACGATTCGAGGTGCCGTGGCGAATTGGAGTAAAACATTGGCGAATGAATTAGCAGAATTTGGCATTACCGTAAATAATGTATTGCCTGGAGCTACTTCAACCGAGCGACTCACAGCGATTATCAACGACAAAGCGGCCAAAAGTGGTAAATCAGCAGAAGATATTTCGAGAGCGATGAAGAATAGTATTCCGGCGAAGCGATTTGCCCAACCCGGTGAAATTGCAAATGCCATCGCTTTTTTAGCCAGTGAAGCTGCCGCATACATTAATGGAATAAATGTTCCTGTTGATGGTGGTCGAACGAAAAGTTTGTAACTTTAGACCTTAGCAAGATTAAATTTTGTCACGCTGAACTTGATTCAGGATCCATTATTAACATGGAACCCGCATCAAATGTGGAACGATAGTAAAAAATAAAAACATGAGTAAATTAGTTTCTCCCTTAAATTTTAAGGAATGGATTGAAGAAAATAGACATTTATTAAAACCTCCTGTGGGAAATAAATGTGTTTGGAAAGATGGTGATTTTATCGTTATGGTTGTTGGTGGACCGAATAGTAGAAAAGATTATCACTATAATGAAACTCCTGAATTCTTCTATCAAGTGGAAGGTGATATTGTGCTAAAAATTATTGACAAAGGCACACCAAAAGATGTTCATATCAAAGAAGGGGATATTTATTTACTACCTCCAAAAGTGCCACATTCACCACAACGAGGCGCCAATACGGTAGGCTTAGTCATTGAATATAAACGCCCAAAAGGCATGCGGGATGCCTTACTTTGGTTTTGCGAGAATTGTGTAACAAAATTATACGAGGAAGATTTTACCGTAAAAAATATTGAAACTGATATGCCTAAGATTTTCGATAATTACTATAGTGATCATGACAAACGTACTTGTCCTAATTGTGATGCTGTTATGCAACCACCTCAAAAAGTAAAGATCGACTAAATGAAACGCAAACTACGTATTAACGGTCATTCACATTTGCTTCCTTATCCCGAAGAGATTCCTCAATTCATGCAAGACAAGGGTATTTTTTGGGTTGACAAAGATCGAAAGTTTATGTTACAGAAAGACTGGAGTCGCCCAGTGACTGATTCTAGTTTCTTTTTAGATGAGAAATTAGAATGGATGGAACGTTTCAATCTCGATCATGCCGTCGTTCTCAATTTATCACAACTGTATGGCAACGGATTGCGGGTAGAAGAAATGAAGCAAGCTTTGCGTTTTCAAAATGACTTTAATGCCAAGGTACAACATGATAATCCTAGTAAATTTACCTGTGGTTTCGTCGTACATCCTGGATTCGTAAAAGGCGCTTGTTGGGAAATCGAACGTTGTGTAGAGCAATTAGATATGCGATTGTTATGCCTACCAACACATTATATGGATACCATCGGTACCTGGCGCTGTATTTTTGATGAAGAAAACGAACCCATTTTCGAACTTGCCAATAAATACAATTTAGCCGTTGAAATTCATCCTTATGACGGCGAAAAATTTATCAAATTAGAAAATACTTCTTGGCGTTTTCATTTGATATGGATGTTAGCACAGTGTGCAGATGCGTATCACTTTTTAACCCTTAATGGATATCAAGATAAATATCCTAATATGCGGACTTGTTTCGCTCATGGCGGACAACTAGCGCAAATGAACTTGGGTAGACGTATTCAAGGTTTTGATGGCCGACCTGACTTATTTGAAGGCAAGACACATCCGCGTAAAGCAGTAGGTCATAAAAACATTTTCTTTGATACCTTAGTACACGATACAGGCTCTTTAAAATTATTAGTAGAGAACCAAGGAGCTCAACAAGTGTTAGTAGGCCTTGATGATCCTTATCCGTTAGGAGAGATGGAAAGCGAAAAACAATCTTCGTATCCAGGAAAAATATTAGATCTTGCTATGGAACGAGCTATTATCACCCAAGATCAATGTGATGCCATGTGGGAAGATAATGTCTTACAATGGCTATATGGTGAAGATAAACTTGGAAAGCAAACATTAATCGATAAGATTTTAAAATAAATTGTATTTATATAAAACTGCTTATTCTACCGTAAATTTATAAATACCTTCATCATCTGAATTCGAAATATTTGTAATTATTTGTAGCGATCCTAGAGTACTTTGTGTGTCAAATGATACAATATGTGAATTCTCTTTTATTATTGATGTTTTCAACGCAAAGGATCCTGTTTCTGTCAACTTCAGACCTATTTTACTTGAAAAAGACGCACTTGTTTCATTATACGGAGACATGATAGAAAAAAAAGGGTTTTGATCTTGGGTGAAAATCGTTCCTTCAATTTCCTCAGTTGCCATTACAAAATAAGGAGTTTCTTCACCTGCTGATCCAATTTTTTCGATCTCTAGATCAAAATACACATCTAAAGCATCATTGGGCATATAATCTCGAAGATTTATTATTTTTCCATTAGCGGTCGTTTGTTGATTACTTATAGTGGTAGAAATGAAAAGGTAATCTCCGACAGAAAACACTGTTTTATCATCCTCAATCTCTACTAAACCCAAATTTTCTACTACTTCATCTGGTTTATATTCATCATCACATTGAAAGGCCGACAACAAACACACTAACGCAAAATAAAATCCAACTCTTTTTCTCATGTTTAAGAGATGGAAACAGACAAAAAGGTTGCGTAAAATATACAAAACTCTTTAACCAAAATATATTATGACCCATTTATTCATAGAATATTGTTACCTTGTTGAGTCTAACCCATTAACCATTATAATTATGAAAAAAATAGGAGGATACGTAGCCCTATTTGGTATTCTAGCCATTGTTTTACCTTACTTTAATTTACAATTACGCCTTTTAGGTTGGATTGATAATTGGGGTGAAACCGTTTCTTGGGGTATTAAAATAGGCCTTATAATAGTTGGAGCTGCCTTATTTCTTTTGGGCGGGGCTGGTCAAACACCCGAGCCAACACCTGAAGAAACAACTGATACCGAGTAAAATAAAAAAAGCCTCAACAATATGTTGAGGCTTTTTTTATATCACTGTATTTATAATGTTCCTCTATTGGCCTGTTCTCTCTCTATAGCTTCAAATAGCGCCTTAAAGTTTCCAACTCCAAATGACTGAGCTCCTTTGCGTTGTATTACTTCAAAAAACATTGTTGGACGATCTACGATAGTTTTGGTAAATATTTGCAACAAATACCCCTCTTCATCTCTATCAATCAAAATACCGTGTTTTTTCAATACTTCAACATCTTCATCAATCTCACCAACGCGGTCTAACAAATCATCATAATATTCTCCAGGTACATATAAGAATTCAACACCACGTTCGCGCATCGCTGACACTGTTGCCACGATATCGTCTGTTGCCACAGCTATATGCTGTACCCCTGGACCATTATAAAAATCAAGATATTCTTCTATCTGTGATTTTTTCTTTCCTTTTGCTGGCTCATTAATAGGGAATTTAATTCTTCCATTACCGTTTGACATTACCTTACTCATCAAAGCGGTAAAATCGGTAGAAATATCGTCATCCGTAAACGAAATAATTTGTGCAAAGCCCATAACTCTAGCGTAAAACTCACACCATTGTTTCATCTCTCCCCAACCAACGTTACCAACCATATGGTCAATAAACTTTAATCCCACTGGTGCAGGGTTGTAATGTGATTCCCACTTTTTATAGCCGGGTAAGAATAGCCCCTCATAATTTTTACGCTCTACAAAAATATGTACTGTCTCGCCATAGGTGTAAATACCCGAACGAATAACAAATCCATCCTCGTCTTCCTCTTTCACAGGTGCCAAATAAGGCTTCGCACCTCTTTTCGTTGTTTCTTCGAAGGCTTTTGTTGCATCTTCTACCCATAAGGCCACCACTTTTACACCATCTCCATGCTCCACAATATGTTCATTAATAGCGCCATCATTTGTTAAAGGTGTCGTTAAAACTAATCGAATCTTATCTTGCTTTAACACATACGAAACTCGATCTTTCACTCCGGTTTCCAATCCGGCATATGCTTCAGACTGAAATCCAAAAGCGGTTTTATAAAAATGCGCGGATTGCTTCGCATTTCCAACATATAATTCTACATAATCTGTACCTAACAAAGGCAAAAAGTCTTCTGCTTCGTCAAATATTTTTTTCAATCCGTATTCTGTATTTTGTAAGTCTTTTAAATTTTTTATTTCTGCCATGATCTTTCTTTTTAATGATTTTCATCCAACCAAGAAGTATGATAGTCTCCTGTGTCAATTTTCAACGCTTCTTCGGTAATTTGTAATGGTTTAAATGTATCAACCATAACTGCCAATTCTGCCGTTTCTGTTTGTCCAATACTGCGCTCCATGGCACCAGGATGAGGCCCGTGCGGAATACCTGCCGGATGCAATGTTACTTGTCCTAATCCAATATTGTTTCTACTCATAAAATCTCCATCCACATAATACAAGACTTCATCAGAATCTATATTGCTATGATTGTAAGGTGCAGGTATAGATTGCGGATGATAGTCATATAATCTTGGCACGAAAGAGCATATTACAAAGGCACTTGTTTCAAAGGTTTGATGTACTGGTGGTGGTTGGTGTACCCTGCCGGTAATCGGTTCGAAATCGTGTATTGAAAACTTATAAGGATAGTTATAACCATCCCAACCAACAACACTAAAAGGGTGATAAGCATACACATATTCATGTATCATATCTTGCTTTTTTACTTTGAGTACGAAATCACCTTCATCGGTAAACGTTTCTAATTCGTTTGGCGGATGCATATCGCGCTCACAATAAGGTGAATGTTCTAAGTGTTGCCCGAACCAATTTCTATATCGCTTCGGTGTGTAAACGGGGTGTTTTGATTCGACAATAAAGAGACGATTATCTTCTGTATCAAAATCAATTTGATAAATCATTCCTCTTGGAATGACCAAATAATCACCATATTCAAAATCAATATTTCCTAAAAATGTACGGAGCTTACCCGTTCCTTTATGAATGAACAAAACCTCATCAGAATCGGTATTTTTATAGAAGTAGCTTCGCAGGGATTTTTTTGGTGCTGCTAAGGCAATATAGCAATCACTATTCGCCAATATAATTTTTCTACTCTCCAGATAATCATCAATTGCCGGAACTTCAAAACCCTTTAAACTCAAGGCTTTCATGTTTTTGGCAATCGCTATTTTCGGAGATACATCATATGACTTCAACACTTCTTTTACTTGTGTTGGGCGATGCGTATGGTAAAGTAAAGATGACATACCATCAAAGCCAATTGTACCAAACAGTTCTTCATAATAGAATTGACCTTCAGGGCTTTTAAAAATAGTATGTCTTTTGGGTGGTATATTACCTAATGTATGATATCTAGGCATAATTTAATGTATTAATGAATTTATAAAATAATGCAACAATAGTATGAATACGACTGATACATTTTTAGCATTTCTCAATTGATACATTAATCAATTCATTCAGGATTTCTTTTCATCAAGAATTTTAGGAATAACAATAAACCTTTAAATGAAGTATCCATCGTTTTAAGTTGTGTGCATTCCAAAGGTACTCATTTTTTTAAGATTCTGGGGCCAATTTAATTTCCAAACCTTCAAGTTCGGGGGTAATTGGAATTTGACAGCCTAAACGACTATTATCTTCAACATAAAAAGCTTCTGCCAGCATCATATCTTCATCTACACCCATTTCAGGGAGTTCATGATCTGACAATACATAACATTGACAGGAGGCACACATCGCCATACCACCGCAAACGCCTATGGTACCCTCAGGAGCTAGTTCGTATGAACGTACTATTTCCATCATGTTCATGGCCATATCAGTTGGCGCCACAATTTCATGGGTCACACCTTCTCTATCTGTAATTTTTATATTTATATCACTCATTACTAGTTAATCGCTTTTACTACCGCCTTAGGTGCTTCTTTTTTCGATCCATCGAAGCCTTCCACTCCACCTACAGTTGTATATTTCATCACATACTTTTTATCAGGAAATATACGTTTATAAGCGCTTTGACACATTAAGGTAGCTTCGTGAAATCCGCAGAGGATCAATTTCAACTTCCCAGGATAGGTATTTACATCCCCAATAGCATATATTCCGGGGATATTCGTTTGATAATCTAAGGCATTATTTACTTTAATCGCGTTTTTCTCAATCTCTAAGCCCCAATCTGCTATAGGCCCTAATTTTGGAGACAATCCAAATAGTGGTATAAAATGATCTGTTTCTACTATATAAGGTTCTTTATCCTTCTCACTTATAGTCACACCAGAAACATGACCATCACCTATAATTGCAGTTACTTCTGCTGGTGTAATCAAGGTAATCTTACCATTATTTTTAAGGTCTTGTACTTTCTCTACAGAATCTAAGGCACCTCTAAATTCATTGCGACGATGTATTAAGGTAACGCTTGAAGCTACATCGGTTAAAAAAATAGCCCAATCTAATGCCGAGTCACCACCGCCTGCAATAACTACTTTTTTATCTCTGTAGACTTCAGGCTCACGAATCATATATTCAACACCCTTATCTTCGAAATCGGTAATCGTTGGAATTGGCGGTTTTCGAGGTTCAAAACTCCCTAATCCGCCTGCTATTGCCACGATCGGAGCATGATGTTTTGTGCCTTTATTTGTCGTTACTACAAACGTTTCATCTTCTAACTTTTCTATCGTTTCTGCACGTTCTCCCAAGGTAAATCCAGGCTCGAAGGGTTTGATTTGTTCCATCAAATTATCAACGAGATCTCCTGCCAATACTTCTGGGAAAGCTGGAATATCGTAAATGGGTTTTTTGGGGTAGATTTCAGAACATTGACCACCTGCCTGTGGTAAGGCATCTATTAAATGACACTTCAATTTTAATAAACCTGCTTCAAAAACGGTAAAAAGTCCTGTAGGGCCAGCGCCTATAATGAGTATGTCTGTTTTAATCATTTCAACTAAAAAATATGACTACAAATGTAATCCAATCAACGTATCGAATACCTGATATATGTCAATTATTAAACTATTCTACATTAATAACTTCTTGAATTTGTGGAGCGTACTTTTTGATGGTCGCTTCCACTCCATTCTTTAATGTCATTTGATTCACGGAACAGCTAATACAAGCTCCTTCGAGTTGAACTTTTACAACATCATTATCAATGGAGACCAGTGAAATATTTCCTCCATCGGCCTCTAAAAAGGGTCTAATCTCTGTTAGTGCCTTTTCTACATTTGATTTTAACTCTTGTGTACTCATCATTTAATTTTTTACAGCGCTACAACCTGCCATTGTAGTTATTTTTACCGCCTCAGTAGGAGGCAAATCCTTATTTCTTTTTACCAATTCAGAAACCATGTTCTTCGTGATTTCTGTAAAAGCATTCTCTAACGGTGTGTTGGTTTGCAACGCTACCGGATGACCATAGTCACCACTTTCTCGGATACTCTGCACCAAAGGTATCTCACCTAAGAAAGCCGTTTTAATATCCGTGCTTAGATTTTTTGCTCCATCTTTTCCAAAGATATAATATTTATTTTCGGGCAATTCTTCGGGCGTAAAGTAACTCATGTTTTCAATTAATCCGAGCACTGGTACTTGAATGTTTTTTTGTTCAAACATTGCTACTCCCTTCTTCGCATCTGCCAAGGCAATGGTTTGTGGAGTACTCACTATAACGGCACCCGTAATTGGTACGGCTTGCACTATAGATAGGTGAATATCACCTGTACCAGGAGGTAAATCGATTAATAAAAAATCTAACTCTCCCCAATCCGCATCAAAAATCATTTGATTCAACGCCTTTGATGCCATCGCTCCTCTCCATATAACGGCCTGATTAGGTTGCGTAAAAAAACCTAGAGATAACAACTTCACGCCATAACTTTCAATAGGCTCCATTTTAGACCTCCCATCAATGGTTACAGCCGTAGGTTTCGCTTCAGCAACATCAAACATAATTGGCATGGACGGACCATATACATCAGCATCCAAAATTCCTACCTTAAATCCCATTTTAGACAAGGTAATTGCCAAATTAGCTGTAATAGTCGATTTTCCAACACCTCCCTTACCAGAAGCAACAGCTATAATATTCTGAACACCTTCAATTTTTTGTCCTTTTATGGGTGCCTGTTCTGGTTTCTTCGGCGCATTAGCAGTAACATTAACTTTCACTTGTGCCTTTTGATGCACATGTGCATGAATAGCCTTCATGATTTCAACCTCCACCTTCTTTTTCGCCTGCAACGTCGGATTCGAAATGGTAACATCAACAATCACTTCCTCTCCGAAAGTAACTATATTTTTAACTGCACCACTTTCAATCAAACTCTTTCCCTCTCCAGGAGCAGTAATTGTATCTAAACACTTGTATATTTCTTGCTTATCTATCTTCATTCTTTATATTCATTCTAAATTACAAAGATAGGTGTTCTACTTTAGATAGGAAAGCAAATCAATAAGGATGATTGATACTTGAATAACAAGTATCTATTATTTCAAAATAAAGGTTTCGCGTGGATCCCAATTTGCCCTAATTTCGATCTCCTTAGGATAGTATATGACTTTTTCTGGCTGCCTTTTTAGCAAATAATTCCCAGTATCCCATATTCCATTTTCGTTCGTGTCATAAATTACTCTCATTTTGTATTTGGCTGGTATCAAATTTAAAAATGGTAATTCTCTCGCTTCTTTAAGGTATTTGCGTTCAACGATATTGAATTTTTCATCAAGTAAGTCAACAATAATTGGATATGATTTTACATTTTGAATTGTAAAATAAACATTGCCATAGTCGGCAGGTTTCTTAGTTCCAAAACTAAAGTTCAACGTATCATTGCTATTCCCTAAAAAATCTTCAATCCCTTGGGGTAAAATTTGTATTCGATATTGCTCCTTGTATTTCTTTTCAAAATCAACCAAAATGCTATCACTCGTATTAGATATCTTTGCGGTATATGATACTTTCACAGAATCTCTACTCATGAAACTAATTTTAGAGGTGTCGATGCTTACCAAAGGAATATTGCTTATCAAACTATAGCGATCCCGTAACGGAAGAATACCTCTTGTTGAAGCGCTAATATTTAATGAATCGGTTACTTTAGATATGAGCCTCAATGTTACAGTATCTCGTTGTTTTTTATTTTCCACTAAAAAATTCAAAGAATCCTTTTCGACGCCTTTATACCAATAATTAAGCGAATCTTTATCCTTTTCAAAAAGTGCAATCGATGTTAAATTAGGCTCGTTATAAAGCGGTTTTACCTTCATACTATCTCCAACTCCTTCATAACCGAAAATAATATGAGATTTAGAAGCTACCGATGGTCTTACTAGTTTATAAGGCAAAATTTCTTCAAACAAGGTCAATTCATAAGTAGAGTCAGTTGGAATTTCTATTGTCGTACTGTGAAATCCTATTTTATCCTGTTTTGGATCAAATGTATAATTCTTACTCACATCATTCATTGCTACTAGGAGATACTTACCGGCTTTCATGTTGGTAATTTCCCAGGCGATCGTATCTAAGGTATTCGCCACATAAAAAGGCTTTTCCTTATAAATTATAGAATCATTTATAGCAGCATCTACCTCGTACATCATAATCGAAACATTCTTATCGGCCTTTTCATTAAATGCATCTTTTATGGTTCCGGAAATTGACAATGAATCAATGACATCTCCTGTTGAAAATATGTATTTAAAGTTCGTAGCAACATTACCTTCAGTATTATCAATAATGCTTTGTCCGAAATTAAACGTATAGGTTGTATTATCTTTCAATGTATCAAGAATTTTAATTTTGATATACTTGCTAGGTGTTCCTAATGGACTGATAATTGGGGTATATTTTAACGGGGGAGAGACAATCAACTGTGTATTAATATCTGTCAGTTTTATATACTCATCAAATTCTATTTTGATTTCTTTCGACGAAAAGTTTGTAGACATATTTAGCGGTGATGATTTCCTCATTACTGGAGGCTCCTTGTCTTCTGGCCCACCAGTAGGCCTACCAGTCTTAGCACAACTCACTAAGCCCATCATCACTATTAATTGTATGTAGAGTATAATACTCCTATTCTTCATTTCAATAAAATTTAAGCGCAAATTAACAATATTTTTCGCTCTAATTGTCTCATTCTGTAAAAGCAATTGTTGCAAGACTCACTTTTATACCATTAATCTTTTGCAACTTAAGCACGCAAGCTTCCAAAGTTGCTCCAGTGGTTACCACATCATCAACTAATAAAATATGCTTATTTTCAAACAGCGCACCATTTTGAACAAAAAACTTCTCTTGTAAATCTTTAAATCGCTCGATCCGTAATTTTGATGTTTGTGTTTGAGAATCTAATTTTCTTTTCAATACTGCAGTATGAAAAGGTATGTCTAAGGCTTCTGCAATTTTTTGACCAAATTTATGAACTTGGTTATACCCTCTGATTTTTAATTTCTTTTCATGCAATGGCACTGGAACCACAACATCGAACTGCGGACAACGTTCGTTGTCTTTTAGTTCGGAAGCCATCCATTCTCCAAAAAAAATTCCCAACGCTTCCTTTCCTTTATATTTTAATTCATGAATTAAATGTTGGGTGATTCCCTTTCTGTGATATCGTAATAATGAAGTTGCAAAAATTACAGATATTCTTCCATAAAAAGTTTTCTCTAAATCATTCCCTTTTTGGTTTGAAAAATTCGCCAATGGTAGATCAAATCTACATCCCAAACATATATACTTTTCTTTTGCACTCAATTGCGCTTCACAATGCAAGCATAATTCTGGGAAGAACAGTTCAAATATATCTCTAAAAGGTTTCATTTACAGGTTAGAAATTAAGCATTTAAATACCGTATAGATGATAAATCTTCAGAATCTCTTTAGAATTCATCTCTAAGTTCGCATCGTTAATATAAACAAGCCAAGTATTATGTTACTAACTAATAATAAATACTAGAAAGAATATACAATTTTTTTCTAATTTTGCGTTAACATAATATTGAAACTCTAAATTAAAATAATAAACCATGGAAGAACAAAAAAAATCTTCGAACAACAAAATTATTCTAGGTATTCTAATTGCATTATTAGTAGGTCTAGGAGTGTATACTTTTAAAAGTAGTGCAGATCACAAAGAAGCTGAAGAATTCTTAAAAGAAGAAAAAGTACAGATTCTAGGTAATTTAACTACCATGGAAGAAAAGTATGACAATGCTATCGCTTCAAACACGTCAATGTCTGAAGAGTTAAAAATTGAAAGAGATAATATCATTGCTTTCAAAGATTCGGTAAAAAATCTTAAGAACTCTAATTGGAGATTGATAAGACGTTATAGAGGTAAAATCGCTGCCTTAGAGAAAACGAATGAAAAATTGTTGATGGCTAATGATTCTTTACAGTTGGTGAACAATATGTTAGTGATCGAGAAAGATAGTATCACTGGTAAATTAATTGAACAAACTAGTTTCAACGATACGTTAATTGCTCAAAATTTAGATTTAGCGAAGAAAGTTGAAATTGGTGGTGTATTAAAAGTAAATGGAGTTACTGCAACAGCAATGCGTGAGCGTAGTAATGGTAAATATGCTGAGACTAACAAAGCTCAAAAAACAGATGCAGTAAGAGTTGGTTTCAAAATTCAGAAAAATGAAATTGCCGTTCCTGGTGAAAAACAAGCGCATATTGTAATCAATACTCCAGGTGGAAAAATCTTAACACAGAAAGGTACTTTTAATTTAACAAACGGTCAAGAAATAGGATATACAGATTTATCTTCTGTAAGCTATGAGAATGCTGATTTAGATGTAGTAATGTTTGTAGATAATATTAATCAAAAGCTAGTAAAAGGTATTTATACTGTAAAAGTATATGTTGATGGTTTATTAGTTGGTGCTTCTAACTTAGAATTAAAAGATGCATTTTTAGGTCTTTAAAAACCAAAAATCACTAGATAAGAAAAGGGATGCAAATTTGCATCCCTTTTTTATTTTATACTACTATGAATTTAGCTATTTTTGCGCTCTATGGCAAAACAAGAAGACAAATTTAAGAAGGTAATTTCTCATGCAAAGGAATATGGTTACGTATTTCAAAGTAGTGAAATTTATGATGGTTTGAGTGCGGTGTATGACTACGCACAAAATGGAGCTGAATTAAAAAAGAATATTCGCGACTATTGGTGGAAAGCCATGGTACAAATGCATGAAAATATTGTGGGTATCGATGCTGCAATTTTCATGCATCCTACGACCTGGAAAGCTTCTGGTCATGTCGACGCTTTTAACGATCCATTAATTGACAATAAAGATTCTAAAAAGCGATATCGAGCTGATGTGTTAATAGAAGATTACTGTGCGAAAATTGAGGCCAAAATAGCGAAGGAAGTGGCAAAAGCCGCCAAACGTTTCGGTGAAACTTTTAATGAAGAAGAGTTCATGACCACAAATGGTCGCGTTCTGGGATATCAGGAAAAAATAAAATCTACGCTGTCGCGGATGGCTAAATCTCTTGAGAATGAAGATTTAGCAGATGTAAAAGCATTGATTGAGGAGTTGGAAATTGCCGACCCTTTAACGGGAAGTAAAAACTGGACCGATGTAAAGCAATTTAACCTAATGTTTGGTACCAAACTCGGAGCTTCTGCAGAACATGCGATGGATTTATATTTGCGCCCTGAGACCGCACAAGGTATTTTTGTAAACTTTTTGAATGTACAGAAAACCGGACGTATGAAAATTCCGTTTGGTATTGCCCAAACTGGTAAAGCGTTTCGTAATGAAATAGTAGCACGTCAATTCATATTTAGAATGCGTGAATTCGAACAAATGGAAATGCAGTTTTTTATCAAACCTGGTACCCAAAGTACTTGGTATGAACACTGGAAAGAAACAAGAATGAAATGGCATCTTTCGTTAGGTATGGGAGCCGAGAACTATCGTTTTCATGATCATGAAAAGCTAGCACACTATGCAGATGCCGCTGCCGATATTGAATTTAAATTTCCCTTCGGATTTAAAGAGTTAGAAGGTATTCATTCACGTACCGATTTTGATTTAAAAGCGCATGAAAAATTTTCTGGTAAGAAATTACAGTATTTTGATCATGAAGAAAATAAAAGTTACACACCATATGTCTTAGAAACTTCTATTGGATTGGATCGAATGTTCTTAGCCGTTTTTTCGAATGCCTTGCAAGAAGAAGAACTTGAAAATGGTACCACAAGAACTGTTTTGAAATTGCCTTCGGTATTAGCGCCAACAAAAGCAGCTGTTTTACCACTGGTGAAGAAAGATGGTTTACCTGAAATCGCGCGAAGTATTGTAGAGGACCTAAAATGGGACTTCAATGTTTTTTATGACGAGAAAGATGCTGTCGGCAAACGTTATAGAAGACAGGATGCCAATGGTACTCCTTTCTGTATCACCGTAGATCATGACACCATAGAAAATAATACGGTTACTATACGCCACCGAGATACTATGGAACAAAAACGTGTGCCAATTGCTGAACTTAGCGCTATTATCAAGCAAGAAGTCGATGTACGTTCTTGGTTGATGAAGATGTAGTATTTTTAGTTCAAATTGATCTTTATTTCAAGAGATAGTAAAACGTACAGAATAATATTTAAAACAAAACCCTAAGCGAAGGCTTAGGGTTTTTATATATATAAATAATTCTATTTTAAAATCTTACACCTATAGAAATTGCGGCTTTGCCAACGATTTCGTAATCATCAAAAGGACGATTATTGAACAAGTTACGTCCTACACCAAAATTTACCTCAGCGAACATACCTCTATTGGTAATCCATTTTCCTCCGACTCCTATACCTAAGGCAAAATCAGTGACATTATCTCCATCAGAAACGACAACATCGAAACCATTAATAAACTCTACATTATTATCCTTATACGAATTTAGCATCCCAAAACCTTCAACAAAAAAACCTGCGGCATATTTCTTACCAAAATAAAATCTATAATAAGGTGAAATGTAATAGTTAATATCGTCATTTACTTCATCATCAAAAGGTAAAAAAACAGAGACCCCAATACCAGATTCTTCATTTAATAAGTGTTCATACGTCACATCGATTGCGCCTAAAACTAGATACAATGCATTAATTTTCACTTCATTTTGTTTTTGAGAAACTGCAGTAGGTTCTGCCTCTTGAGCTTGCCCACCAAAAAATGATGCTGACAATAGGAGAACTAAGATAATTTTTTTCATAAGTTAATTTTAAGGGTTAATTCGGTTTATGTATCAACAATGATACCACAAAAAGATGCATCTAAACGAATTTAGTTGCTTATATAAATGATATTTCATAAGAAAAAGATAGGAGTCACTGAAAAACAATTAATTATGATACAAAAATATACGCCCAATACATAAGTGCTAGTTGCAGCGGGAGGCGCATCGCCGTCAATGCAACTGCCTTTTTTGAGTGCATTGCTTTTTGGAAATGATATACATTCGCAGGAAAAACTAATACAAGTAATACTATAATCCCCCATGCAGCAAATGATCGGGTTACACGGAAGATGAGTAATAATCCAAGGATAATTTCAAAAGCACCAACGATGAGATTGATTATTTCAGGAAAAGGCACCCATTTTGGAGTAATCTTTAAAAAGAAGTTTGGCTTTCTAAAATGACTAACGCCAGCGAATAGATAGAAACTAACCATTATAATAAGTGATGTTAATTTTAATGTTGACATTTTAAAGATTCTTTATGCATAACATGCGAATTAAAAACTTGCCCTTAGCTGAATGGTTCCTGTATGGATCGTTTTTGAGGTCTCAGACTTTCTGCCAAGATAATTTAAATTGATATCTAGATATGATGTAATTTTTCTTTGCAGATTTAAGCTCCAGGTATAATTCGTACCTGGTTGTAGACCTTCTAACATCTGAAATGCGACCGCCGAGTTTTGATTTCCTTCAAAATCATTATAAAATAAATTTACACTAGCGTTTAAAGAAGAGCGCTCTTTATTGGAGAATATAATATTGGTTCCAATATTGTGCACCTTCAGTTTCTCAAAATCGTTTCGTTGATTCTCTTTATTCTTAAATTGATAAAACGCCTCAAACCTAGCATTTTTATTATAAATATAAGACAGTTTTGGGTTGATTGTACTATTCTCTAAAATATAATTTCTCGAGGCAAAATTTTCAGAAAAACTTTCATTTTCAGCAACAATTCCTGTTATATCGAACAGCCAAAACTTACCAATTTTGTGAATAAATTGTAGTTGATGAGAAACTGTATTATTCTCCTGACCACCCACAGAAAAAGCAGTTTTATTTCTAGAATCTAAATAGGTATAGGTGGTCGAATATCGCTGTTTCCCTCTATTAAAAAATAAACTATTCTTTACATTTAAATTGAGCCCGAGTACATTACTATTAATATCAAATGGATTCAAATTAAAATCTGTACCGAACCGTTGCTGCTTACTATCGATAACTACAAAAGATTGATTGATAAAATGAGACAAGAATTTTCTAAAACCTTTTTTTGATTTCCATCGACTCGGATTTAAAGTCAACGAATGACTAAATTTATTTTGGTGTGTCTTAATGAAATTAATACTCGGCAGTAAGATACGCACATAAATGGCCTGATCTTGGAATTGAGCAATCTCAAATTCATCTAACTCTTGAATACCATTACTATTATAATCTATCCAAGTATAAAAACCTTGTCCAGGCTCTACCTCTACATAACTAAATTCTTGCTGTGGTAACGTCCCAGAATTTGTTTCATATACAGTGGTTGCCGAAATACTATTATTAAACAATTGCTGTCTATAAATTACTCGCGAATTGAAAGCTTCTTCATTTTCTTTAAATCGATTGTTTATGGTTCGGTAATTAGCATATATACTCAAGTTCGCATTTTTGCCTTGAATTAAATTTGATTTTAAAAAATAGGTGTTTGTATTGTTTACGTTCTCTAAAGTACCTACACGAACACTATCTGTTGTTCTATAGTTGTAACCGACCTCGACATATACCTTAGCAGTATCTCCAATTCCGACATAAGCTTCATAATCAATAAACTTATGACTTAAACTGGAAGAGCTATTAGTACTTAATTCTTTTCGATCATTATGCTCTGTGTTGAATTTTACACCTATCCAACCTTTTTTAAAATATCGTTTGGCATCCGAATACAATCTGAAAAAAGTAGTTTCGTTTAATTCGGTTTCATTTTTCAAGAAACTTCCTCTTGCCTTAATTTGCGTATTTTTAGTTTGGTATTTTGAATTCAAGTTGTGCTTTATTCCTTTAAAACTTTCGCTAAAATTTAACGTCTCAAAAGCGTAGGTCAAACTATTAGTACTATCCTTTTCGAGATTTACAGAAGCCTGCAAAAAACGTTGATTTCCTAATGGGTTTAAAATATCCCAGTCACGATTAAATTCTACATTTCGAATTCGTTCTATGGTTTTAAAATCATCATCAACAAATTCAAAATTAACAGTACTGGCTACCTTCCACTTCTTATCAATTAACAACTGTCGCCAGTTCACTTTGGCGGCATATCCATCATTATCTCCATCATCTAACGATGAAAAGAGATTTTGATCATTTGTACTGAAAGCAACTTCTGTACTAATGCTTGTTTTCTCTGACAGGTCAAATTGGCCATGTATAGTGGCTATTTGTACCTTATCTGGTGCTACTAACTGAACAACCGGTTCATAGTCTCCTTGAAGCACTCCGTTGATCGGTGGAGCATATGTGAAAATTCTACCCGTAGCTACAGTCGTTTCTACGATATAGTTCCCCTGATTGGCTCCTACGAAACTAAAACGGACATTAAAAAGTGCATCATTTTCGTCATTAGAAAATACAAATGTTTCGATACCATTTACTATTTCTTTTTTATATAAGATAGCATTCTCGTTAAAAGCTTCTGCTCGTGCCGAAGGTACTATCATTAACGCTTGATTATCACCAGCATTTGCCAATATTTGTTTTTGTGAATCGGTTAAATCTTGCTGTACTGTCTGGTTCTTGGAATCATTTTCATTATACAATGTAAGACCAATTTTCAATTTATCTGTAGTATAATCAGCACCATTAAATGTTACAAAACGTGTATAATTACGTTCAGAAAATTGGTATTCAACAACAATCCGCATATTGGCAGTAACTGGATATGTGGGTGTAAATGTAATTTCCGCTGTATTATAATCAATGGTATAATCGAAATTCTCTCCCCTTTTTAATGGGATACCATTAACATAGACAGTCTCACTACCTGATATAATCAATAACAATTGTTCTGTGTTGTTTCCAGTAATTCTGTAAGGACCTTGATTGGCTTCTTGTCCGATCAATGTATTTCTAGCAAATTGCCCTCTAACTATAGCACCAGAGGCAAAAGCTTCTGTTTTGCTATCATCATGATGTAGGGTAGCATTCACTTTAACTCCGGCAACTTTCTTATTAAAACGCATAAAAGCACTACCTTCATTCTTTAAATTGACGTCTCCTGCCTTTACCCCCCAATTATCGCTAAATAATTCTATAAAAACACGATCAAACTCCTCTAATCGCTGGGTATAGCCTCCATCTTGAAGGGGAATATTAGTATCTGTAATGGAAGCTCTTAACTGCACTTTATCAGACAAATATCCCGAAATTTGCAAATCTAAATTGGAATTTAAGACGGCATCCTGATTATTTCCAATAGTAAAACCTCTAGAAATACTTCCGCTTGTTGTCAAGCCATCAAAAGGTTTGAACAGTTTGTTTTTACTTACTGATTTTAGGCTATAAAGTTTAGAAACGTTCGTTTTTTTAGGCACAATTAAATCTTTACTAAAAATGCTATATTCCTTCGTGAGAAATTCGGGCAACGCATAATATTCAATTGTTATCTTCCTATAGCTACTAGCATCAATAACAAGAAGCGATTTCGCAAAATCTATTTTATAGTTGGTTTTTTCAATTAGCTTATTGTTTACATCAAAAACTTTAAAATTGTAAGGATTGATACTTACAGAATCTATTCGAATAGAATCACTGCGCACATCTATGGTCTTTGTTCTATAATTTTTTGAAGTTGTCTGCGCGAGCGAGTAAAATCCCGACAGGCATATCAATATAAGAACAACTCTCTTCATCAACGCTTAAAATGTTAGAAGGTAAAAATAGATTAAAATGTAAAAAGTAATTTTTTAGACCAGAGAAAAGCTTTTAAAATAACGATTGTTGAGTTGGAGGATTCTCATGTTCTAGGAGCCAACGCTTGCGCCATAAGCCTCCGGCATAACCAGTTAAAGAGCCATCACTTCCAACAATTCGATGACAGGGAATGACGATCCATATAGGATTTTTACCATTCGCCGAAGCGACTGCCCTAATCGCCTTCTCATCACCAATATTTCTCGATTGTTCTAAATATGATCTTGTACTTGCATAAGGCACTTGACTGAGGTGATTCCAAACATTTTTTTGAAATTCAGTTCCTTGAGGATTCAATTTCAGATTAAACTGAGTTCTTTTTTTATCGAAATATTCTTCTAATTGCGTTACACAATCTTTTAAACATTCAGGAATTTTCTTCGAACTTTCTTGGTTACCATCAATAACAGTTATTGATGAAATACCATCGTCGTCTCCAACAATTCTGGCTGTACCAATGGGTGTTTTATAGTATGCTACTTTATCAAATTCTAAAAACATCTTTCGAATTTTGCGTTGTAATTTTAGCTATTTCCTGAGGTGTCAGTTTGTAAATATCTACTAATTTATCCAAAATATTGAGAATATAGGCACTTTCATTACGTTTCCCACGAAAAGGCGCTGGAGCCAGGTAAGGAGCATCTGTTTCTAAAACAATATTTTTAAGATCAATTTCATTTAAAAACTTGTCAATTCCACCATTTTTAAAGGTAACTACACCTCCAATACCTAATTTCATATTAAAAGATAAGGCTCGTTTTGCCTGTTCTAGTGTTCCTGTAAAACAGTGGAAAATACCATGTAATTTTTCATCTTTAACATCCTCTAGCACTTCAAAAATTTCATCAAAGGCTTCACGACAATGAATTACAATTGGCAAGTTCTTCTCTTTTGCCCAAGCTATTTGTGCTTTAAATGCATCTTGTTGTTCTTTTAAAAGCGTTTTATCCCAATATAAATCGATTCCAATTTCTCCAACTGCATAAAACTTGCGTTTATCGAGCCACTCTTTCACTAAGACCAACTCTTCCTTGTAATTCTCTTTTACACTTGTAGGATGTAATCCCATCATTAAAAAAACATTGGCCGGGAAATCGTTCTCTAGGGCCAACATTGCCTTGGTATATGATGAATCGATGGCGGGAATAAAAAAACGCGAAACCCCAGCATTCATAGCTTTTTGTATCACACTTGATCGATCTTCATTAAACTGTTCAGCGTATAAGTGCGTATGTGTATCGGTAATGATCATTCTTAATTTTTTGGGAAAACAAAGATAATGTAATCAATACTTTTAAATATACATACCTTAATTATATTTGTACTAAATAAATAGAACATGAAAATATACCACAATAATCGCTGTCGCAAAAGTAGAGAGGGGCTCGCAATGCTCGAAGCACTCGATAAAAACGTTGAAATAATTAACTATCTTGAAACACCTCCGACGGTAAAAGAAATCAAAGATTTACTACAAATGCTAGGTTTGAAACCTATAGAACTGATTCGTAAAAATGAGAAGATCTGGAAAGAGCAGTTTAAAGGGAAAGAACTTTCCGATGATGATATTATTACTGCTATGTCGTCTTATCCAAAGCTTATTGAACGTCCTATAATAGTCAAGGGCTCAAAAGCAGTTATTGGACGCCCCGTTGAAAATATTCAAAAATTATTGTAACCATCATCTAATATAGACAGCTAAAAATACCCATAAACCACTATATAATATCTAAACTTTAAATAGTAATTTCGCAGACCAAAAATTACTTAATTGAAACGAGTTATAGTATTTATATTCCTTTTTATTGGTGCGCAGCTCACAACTGCTCAAATAATATCATTGGATAAAACTATTGTAATTTCGGGTAAGGTTATTGACGCACAAACGAGTCAACCCTTAGAGTATGCAACAATCTCATTATTGCGCACTGGTCAGGACAAAGTTATCGGCACAACAACCGATAAAAATGGATCATTCAGAATGGACGTAGACGCCGGTGTCTACGTGATTAAAGTTGATTTTTTATCTTTTAAACCCTACAGACTAAAGTCTAAATTGCTTACAAATGACACAGATTTGGGCATCATTAGCTTAATTTCAGATAACGTTTTAGACGAAGTAGCAATTGACGCTTCTAAAAATTTAGTCGAATATGAAATTAATAAAAAAATATACAATGCGTCAGCAGATATTGCGAACGCAGGAGGTACAGCCTTAAACGTTTTAAAAAACACACCATCCGTAAGAGTTAATGCTGAGGGGATTATTTCAATAAGAGGTGCAAATCCTACCATTTTGATCGATGGTAAACCACAATTTAATCTAGACAACAGCTTTGATTTTTTAAAATCGTTTCCTTCAAATAGCATTGATAAAGTTGAAATTATTACACGATCGGCTAAGTATAGTAGTAGCGGTGGGGCTATCTTAAATATTATTACCAAAAAGAATAAGAACCAGGCATACAGCGGTTCGTTCGAAGCCCACACTGGTATACCTGATAATCATGGAGGCTCTATTTTTTTTAATAAAAAAACCGATCACGTTAATCTATTCTCTACAGTTAGTTTTACGAACTCACAAAGAGAGAAAACAATCGATATTGAACAACCTTTATTAAATCTATTCGAAGAGAGTACTCAAGATAGGCAGAGAAATAATTTCTTACTGAATCTTGGGAGTGATTTTTATTTAAATTCAAAGAATACTTTGACGGCATCTTTTTTAATTAACAACAGTAAAAAGGACAATCATTTTTCTATTGTTTCGAGAGAATTCGATAGAAACACTGACGAAAATGACAAGTATACGAAGCTAGAACTGCAATTAGGTTACACACTAGAATTAAATGATAAAGGACAAAAGATCAAATTGAGTTTGAATTACGAAAACACGAATTCAGACAATCAATCAGATATTATAGAAAGTGATAAGCCTTTTTCGACTGATATTCTTCAGGAGTTTACAAAAGATCAGCAGTTGAACAACTTTCTGGCACAGCTCGACTATACCTTACCCCTCAGTAAAAACAAAAATATAGAATTAGGGTACAAAGGTACATTTCGTAGTTTCACAAACGCTTATCAAGTAGTTGAATTTGACAATGTCTTAAATACGAATGCTATTCTCGAAAATTTTGATGATGTGTATAGTTATGATGAAAATATACATGGCTTTTATGCGCAATACAATGCCACTCAAGACAAGCTTTCATATTCTCTAGGTCTGCGCACAGAAATAAGTGATGTTGCCAGCAACGAGCAAAATAATGGTATCATGGTTAATAAAACCTTTACAGATTTCTTTCCATCTGCTAGTATTGCCTATGAAATAAGCGATAATAGTCATATCTCGGCAAATTATAATCGATCTATCGAAAGACCCTTGGTACCTCAGCTTAATCCTTTTATCTCTTTTGCCTACCAACGATTTCAGACCATAGGAAATCCCAATTTAAATCCATTTTACGGTGATTATTTTGAACTATTATTTGATACCCAGATCAAAGGTGTAACGATTGCGTCTGCACTATTTTTGAACAATCAACAAGATCAAGCCCTATCTATATTAGAAAATACAGGTTTACAAACTAATAATGGCGATGAAATATTTACACGAAAATTCATCAATAGCGGAAACAAAAATATTGTCGGTTTAGATTTAGACGTCACCGTGAAACCTTTTAAAGGTTTGCGTTTAAATGGTTATGTTAGTCCATATCAATTTGAGATAAAAAATGCCATAGATGATGCGTACAACTTTAAAAATACAGTGTGGTATGCTGAGGGCTCTGCTTTAATATCTTTAAATAATGGTTTCAAATTTAGTGTTTCTCATAAATATCAATCTCCTATTGTTAATGGGTTGAGTGAACTGAGAACTATAAATTTCACAAATCTTACATTGAGTAAAAATCTCTTTAAGAACAACGCCACCATTACTTTTAGAGCTGTTGATGTTTTTAAAACCAAACGCTTCAATTATGTCTCTACTGAAGCCAGCACCCTAACAAGGCATAATGTTTTCTTCGAAAATCAATATAGTTTGACCTTCTCTTATTTCTTTAATCAAAAAAGAAAAAGTTCGAAAGATCGAAGTAAAGATTTGAACAAAGATGATTTAGAAGATAAACAGGATAAGAAATTATAAGGCACAAAAAAAAGGATGACACATCATCCTTTTCAATATATATGCTTTAATATATGTTACTTTTTATTCTTTTTCGCAGCTCTTTTCAATTTCCATTCTTCAATTGCTGATCCAAACACCCAATAAGGTATAACAAAGGTTAATAAAAAAATCATCAACCAAAATCCCATTGTAAGAACTGATAAGAAAATTAAAAAGCCAGAGAATTGTTCGATTTCCATAAGTGTTTATTCTTTCATTAAGTTGCACAAAAATAAACATATTTTTTGATAAATAAATTATGATACCCTATTTTTTTAAGAAGATCCATTTTGATGAAAAAAGGAATGCTTAGCATAGGTATTTCACAACCAATTTCAAATCAAACATTAGACTTAAATCATTCGGTTCTTTTAACACATTTTTAACTAAAACTAAATTAAACCAAAGTAATTTTCGGCGGTCTAAGTAATTCAAATTTTACCCTATTCGACTTCGATGAAAAACTACTTTAAATTAACGTTCGCACTTTTATTTTGTTACATTCAGTGTACATATGCACAACGGCCTCAAAACAAGAATGCTTCAAGTAAAAAAGTCGAAATTACTGGTAAGGTGATAGATAATGACACAAAACAACCACTTGAATACGCTACGGTGGTATTAACATCGATCAAAAACAAAAAAATTTCTGGTGGATTGACCGATAAGAATGGTAATTTCAATATAGAAGTGATTACTGGTATGTATAATGTTTCTATTGAATTTATTTCGTTTAAGACCTATAAGATCAACAGTACCACCATTGCATCAAACACAAATTTAGGAACGATTAGTCTTGTTGCAGATAGTGAAAGTTTAGATGAAGTAGAAATCATTGCAGAAAAAACAACGGTAGAGATCCGTTTAGATAAAAAAATCTATAATGTTGGTAAAGACTTGACTGTTCGAGGTGGTACCGTGAGTGACGTCTTGGACAATGTGCCCTCTGTTTCTGTCGATGTTGAAGGAAATGTCGCTTTACGCGGAAACGACAATGTTCGTATTCTTATCAATGGAAAACCATCTGGCCTTGTTGGATTAAACTCGACGGATGCTTTGAGACAATTACCTGCAGATGCCATTGAAAAAGTAGAAGTTATTACATCGCCTTCGGCTCGATATGATGCAGAAGGAACAGCCGGAATTCTAAACATCATTCTGAGAAGGAGTAAAATACAAGGATTAAATGGAGCCCTTACAACCAATATCGGTTATCCTACATCAGGTGGTATTTCTGGTAACCTAAATTATAGAACGGGAGATTTTAATTTTTTCACCACTTCTGGATATAACTACAGAGAAGTTCCAGGGAATTCTTTCACTTCAAATGAGTTTATAAATACCAACCCTAGTACGTTTTTAGAAGAATCTAGAAATTTTGATAGAATCCGCAAAGGATTAAGCATCAATACTGGTGTTGAATGGTATGTCAATGAAACGGCCTCCATTACAGCGTCTGTTGTATTTAGAGAAAGTGATAATGAAAGTAATACAACAAATGAGATTTTACAGCGAGATATACTCGGAAATGAAACAAATACGGTACGACTAGATCCTGAACTTGAAGATGATAAAACAGTTCAATTCTCCCTAAATTTCGATAAGAATTTTAAAATTGACGGGCATAAATTAACATTCGATTTTCAGTTTGAAGAGAGTTCTGAAGATGAAAATTCTTTAATAAATCAAGATGGTTTAGACGTTGAAGAGGTGGCCACACTTGAAGATCAGCAACGTATTTTACTACAAACAGATTATGTACTACCGATAGGAGAAAAAACCCAATTCGAATTAGGGTACAGAGGTAATTTTAATACACTAGATACCGATTACGCTGTAGCCGTTAATGAAGGTGGAACTTTTGTGTTGAATACCGACTTGAGTAACAATCTTATCTATCGCGAATATGTAAATGCCCTTTATTCGCAATATGGAAGTAAACGTGAAAAGTTTTCTTATCTAATTGGATTGAGATTAGAAGCAACTCGAATAACAATTGATCAAGTCACAACAAATGATCGTCAGGTGAAAAGTTATGCCAACCTATTCCCTACAATTAACTTGGGATATGAGATCAACGAAAATGAAAGTTTTACTTTAGGCTATAACCGACGTATTCGACGGCCACGATCGCGATTTATAAATCCTTTCCCTTCCAGATCGAGTGCGACAAATTTATTTCAAGGAAATCCAGATATTGATCCGAGTATATCGGATGGTTTTGATTTGGGATATCTCAATCGAATGGGGAAATTAACATTAAATACCTCTATCTATTTTCAACGTGCCACCGATGCCTTTAACTTTATTAGTCAAGATACTGGAGAAACAGTAGACCTTAACGGGCAACAAGTGCCAGTAATTAGAAGAACGCCTATTAACTTAGCGACAAATGATCGCTATGGATTTGAATTTACACTTACCTATAATCCGAGTAAAAAATGGCGTGTTAATGGTAATTTTAATCTGTTTAAATCGATTACCAAAGGAGATTTTGAAGGAGAAAATTTTGATGCAGATAATACGAGTTGGTTTATTCGGTTAAACAATAAAGTAACGCTACCAGGAAAAGTAGACTGGCAAACGAGATTATCTTATAGAGGACCTAGTGAAAATGCTCAAAATAAACGAGAAGGTATTTTCTCAACGAATATGGCTTTTAGCAAAGATTTATTTAAAGAGAAAGCTTCTTTAGCTTTTAACATAAGTGATCTTTTCAATACACGCAAGAGAAAATCAGAAACATTTACGCCCACTTTTATGGGCACCAGTGAATTTCAATGGAGAGAACGAAGTTTTAATCTATCATTTACGTATCGATTCAATCAAAAGAAAAAGCGTTCACAAAGACAGCGTAATGACGACGGTGGTGACGGCGAAGAATTTGGAACTTAAAGCACTTTTCAAATTAATTTAAAAATACGCTTGTTACAACTTGATATAGTTATTATTTTTGCAGGTTCAAAGAAGATGCTCATGGGAAAAAGAGAAAAAGGAAAAACTCAAAAAAAATCAAGATTTAGACTCTTGCACCAGTACTATACGTACACTGGATTTTATGCATTTGTAGGTAAAAGTGTCAAAAAATCTATCATTCCGATCCTACTTATTGTCCTTGCTTTATTTTTGTTGAATAAGTATGTTTTTAATATTAACGATGGATTAAAGCTAATTACTGAGACTTTTTCTACGACAGGTATCTTTACCGTATTTTTCTTATCGGAATCATTTCTAGGGTTGATTCCTCCTGAAATTTTTATTGCTTGGTCCAAAAAAACAAGTGAACCTATACTCTATTTAAGTGCTTTGGCATGTTTATCTTATATTGGTGGTATTATCTCCTTTTTTATTGGAAAATCGATTGCTCAAATAAAATCTGTAAAGCATTATTTTGAAAATAAAATGGCAAAACAATTGAAAAACACGCGTAAATGGGGTGGTTTTTTAATTGTTGCAGGAGCCTTATTACCCATCCCCTTCTCAATTACCTGCATTGCAGCTGGTATGATAAAATACCCTTTTAAAAGCTTACTATTGTTTGGATCACTGCGTTTTGTGCGATTTGCTGTTTATGCCATCGCCATTTTTCAAATTGTTAGCTAAAAATAAGTACGCTCCAGAGCTATTTTGTAACTTTACACTTTTAAATTAAACCTTCATGAAATACAGAATTGAAAAAGATACTATGGGTAAGGTAGAAGTACCTGCTGATAAATATTGGGGTGCACAAACAGAGCGTTCTCGTAACAATTTTAAAATTGGAGCACCAGCTTCAATGCCTTTAGAAATAGTCTATGGTTTCGCCTATTTAAAAAAAGCAGCGGCTTATACAAATTGTGAGCTCGGTGTACTTACAGAAGACAAACGGAACCTTATTGGGGCCGTTTGCGATGAGATCCTTGAAGGTAAACATGATGATCAATTTCCATTAGTGATTTGGCAAACAGGCTCTGGAACTCAAAGTAATATGAACGTAAATGAAGTAATTGCAAATCGGGCACACGAACTTGCAGGTAAAGTGATCGGTGAAGGAGAAAAAACAATACAACCAAATGATGATGTGAATAAATCGCAATCTTCAAATGATACATTTCCTACCGGAATGCATATTGCTTGTTATAAAATGATTGTGGAAACTACCATTCCTGGAGTTCAAAAACTAAGAGATACTTTACATCAAAAATCCCAAGAGTTTGCCAATGTTGTAAAAATAGGTCGTACGCATTTAATGGACGCTACTCCATTGACAGTCGGACAAGAATTTTCAGGATACGTTTCACAATTAGACCATGGACTAAAAGCGTTGAAAAACACATTAGAGCACCTTTCCGAATTGGCCTTAGGAGGAACCGCAGTAGGTACCGGGTTAAACACTCCAAATGGTTATGATGTCTTAGTAGCAAAATATATAGCTGAATTTACAAAGCTTCCGTTTAAAACTGCCGAGAATAAATTTGAAGCATTAGCTGCGCATGATGCCATCGTAGAATCACATGGCGCCTTAAAACAATTAGCCGTATCTCTCAATAAAATCACCAACGATATTCGAATGATGGCATCTGGACCACGTTCTGGCATTGGTGAATTAATTATTCCTGCAAATGAACCAGGAAGCTCTATTATGCCAGGAAAAGTAAATCCTACGCAAGTAGAAGCAATTACAATGGTTTGCGCACAGGTCATGGGAAATGACGTTGCTATCACCGTTGGCGGTGCACAAGGCCATTATGAATTGAACGTTTTCAAGCCGATGATGGCTGCGAATTTGCTGCATTCGGCGAGACTTATCGCTGATGCTTGTGTGTCTTTTAACGATAATTGTGCTGTTGGAATTGAACCAAATGAGAAAGTTATTAATGAGCTACTTAATAATTCGTTGATGTTAGTTACTGCGTTGAACACCAAAATTGGGTATTATAAAGCCGCTGAGATTGCAAATACAGCTCATGAAAATGGTACCACATTAAAAGAAGAAGCTGTACGTCTTGGTTATGTGACTGCCGAGCAATATGACGAATGGGTGAAACCTGAAGATATGACTGGAAGTCTTAAATAGATCATAACACTATATAATATGTGTAATACGTTCAATAAAAAATTCTTAGACGAAGCTGCAAAAGCCCAAGAAAACACGAGTTCAATGCCGAATACAAATAAAGAATTTATGAGTGAGGCTGTAAAAGCGGCTTTAAAAGGAATGGCGAATAATGAAGGTGGACCTTTTGGGTGTATTATTGTAAAAAATGGTGAAATAATTGGTCGTGGCAATAATAAAGTGACCTCAACAAATGATCCAACTGCTCACGCTGAAATTACAGCAATTAGAGATGCTTGTAGGCATTTAAATGATTTTCAATTAGAAGATTGCATTATTTACACCTCTTGCGAACCTTGTCCAATGTGTCTTGGTGCTATTTATTGGGCAAGACCGAAAAAAGTATACTACGGTAGCAATCAACAGGACGCTGCCGATATAGGTTTTGATGATGAATTTATTTATAAAGAAATTCCATTACCTTATGAAAAACGTAGTATTCCGTTTGAACAATGCGCTCGTGATATTGCACTAGAACCATTTCAAAAATGGTCTGAGAAAGAGGATAAGATTGAGTACTAGAGTTCTCTCCAAGGAATTGTACGTAAATCGTACACACGAGGTATATATTTATATAAATCTCGATCTCTGTACGACTCATAAGACATATTCGAAGCGGTTCTTCCAATATTTCTCAAATCTACATTGAAAACACCATCTCTGATACTTTCTTGATTTATAAAAAGAAATTTAAACTTTTTTAAATCTAACGTTTCTACCATTGGCTTTTCATAAGTAAATGTATACGGCGCTTTCATATCAAACGTAAAAATACTAACAGGTATCTCCCGCTCAAATGAAAAATTTTCTTTTTCTTGAGAGAAAGATGTCAGATAAATACTAAAGCAACAAATAAAAAGAAGGCTTCGAATCATTATATCATAAAGTTACAAAAAAATTATAACTCCAAACTTCTTCCACTACTCATCATTTTTAGATGGTCTAGGTAGTTTTGATATTCTTCAATTTTAGAGAGACTATTTTTGCATTTCTTGTAGGGTGAAAAGCGTTTTTTTCTCTTTTTTCTATTCGTTTTTTGTTCTGTAGGGTCAAAGATTTTTTCCATGTTTAGCGACATTTATTACTCCTCAATAACGTTTAGACCAACTAGTTTATTGTAAATATCTTTCTTTGAGTACGTTCACATGATGTAACGCATGCCCGGAAATTATATAACCAGCGGCCCTCACAGACATTAATGAATCACTAGCCTTACCAATAACTTTTAGGGTCTCCGCGTCAAAACTCTTGAATAATACAATACTAGATTTACGTACCAAAACAAGCTCTTCTAATAGGGCATCAAACTCTCTAGAATTTGCGTTGGCAGTTGCATTAAACTCGTCTTGATCAAAACCAGGTAAATTAATGGTATCTCTCCGCGCAAAACGCAAGGCTCTATAAGCGAATATACGTTCTGTGTCAATAATATGTTGAACTAGTTGTTTGACCGTCCATTTACCCTCCGCATAGCTATAGAGTTCTTTCTCTTTAGGAACGCCCTTCAAAGTGTTGAGAATATCATTTAATGAGTCGCTCATATTTTCAATAACTCCTTTACCATTTTCGACTAGTGTCTGAATATAAGGCGTATAATAACTGTTATATTCGTTCTCGTTTAATTGTAACATATTTCGATTATATTTACTACGAATATAAGTGATAAATGCGAACACTCATAAAAAATATAAAGGAGTTATTACAAGTCCGAAAAGATGGTATTGATAAGGTTTGTGGTGTCGATATGAAAGTACTTCCAACGATTGCTAATGCCTATCTTTTAATAGAAAACGATTGTATTATTGATTATGGTTCGATGGATAATCTTCAAGGAATTGAGTCGGATAAAATCATAGATGCTACAGGTAAAATTGTACTTCCAGCTTGGTGCGATAGTCACACCCATATTGTATATGCCGGCAATAGAGAAGGTGAATTCGTAGACCGAATCAATGGCTTATCTTATGAGGAAATTGCTGCCAAAGGAGGAGGCATATTAAATTCCGCAATTAAACTACAAGCAACTTCAGAAAACGATTTATATAAAGAATCATCTCTACGTTTAGAAGAAATTATACGCTTAGGTACAGGTGCAGTTGAAATTAAATCTGGTTATGGATTAACCCTTGAGGCCGAGTTAAAAATGCTTCGCGTTATTAAAAAGTTGTCACTCAATTATTCAATTGCAATAAAGGCTACTTTTCTAGGTGCTCATGCCTTTCCAAAGGAATTTCGTGAGAATAAAGAAGCCTACATCGATCTAATTGTTCATGAAATTTTGCCAATGATAGGGCAAGAAAATTTGGCTGAATTTATCGATGTTTTTTGCGAGACTAACTATTTTTCCGTAGCACAAACTGATACTATTCTCAGTGCCGCAAAAGAGTATGGCATGATTCCAAAAATTCATGTCAATCAATTTACTTCTATCGGCGGTGTTCAAATTGGGGTCAAACATAAGGCGCTATCTGTAGATCATTTAGAAATTATAAATGATGCCGATATCAATACTTTAAAAACTTCTCAAACAATGCCCGTTGCGCTTCCATCTTGTTCCTATTTTTTAGGAATTCCATACACACCAGCGCGACTATTGATAGATAACGGTTTACCATTGGCATTGGCATCTGACTATAACCCAGGCTCTACCCCTAGCGGAAATATGAACTTTGTCGTGAGCACGGCATGTATAAAAATGAATATGACGCCCGAAGAGGCCATCAACGCTGCAACGATTAATGGGGCTTATGCGATGAATTTGTCAAATACCCATGGAAGTATTACATCGGGAAAAAAAGCAAATCTAATTATTACCAAAGAAATTTCTTCATACGGATTTTTACCCTATGCCTTTGGTAGTAACTTGATAGATTCCGTTTTAATTAATGGAAAATCAGTCAAGTAATATACCTTAATAGATTTGAATTGATATTTAATTATTATTTTTAGGACAAATATAAAACCAATGCGTAATTCGTTTTTATCAAAATATGTAAATCTAAAATTTTCTTGGATCCTTGTTTTGTTATGTTTTTTTTCTGGATGTGATACTGATACTATTTTAGAAGAAAAAGAACCAGAAAACAGAATTGATGCCATAGGTTTTGCCGATAATAGTAGATTTAAGTTTGAGTACTTCAACAAATTTACCTTAGTAAAACCGCAAGTTTTAAGAGAAAGTGAATATGAAGACACCAGTAATGGCTTAGAAACACGCATTTTTGATAACAAGCTTGAGATTCGATTTTCAACCGGAATAGGAAGACAAGGACCCTTATTCGTAAGTGGCTCGTTCGACGATGCTAATCAAATTATCGAAGTAAAACGTTTTTTCGGCAACGGAACGACCTATATCTATAATTTAGATTATACGTCTTCAAATATTCGAATTACTGTAAGTGTTGATGGTGATGGAACAGAAGGTAATGATCCACCCATAATTTTTGAATATGGTGATTATAAATTAGATGAAAGGGGTAATGTTATAGAGGTTCTAAAATATGGGAACATTGAAGCGCCACCAACAGAAGATGATCTTTATGAACGAAGTACATTCGAATATGATGAAAGTAATAATAATTGGAAAGATTTAGCAGTATTCTTCTTTGGTTGGCAAACCTTACCCGATACTCGTTATTTTTCTCCGAATAATATTTTATCAGTCAACCAACAAATTCTAAATAATGAGGCGAGAGAATTTCAATTCCAGTATGTGTATGACGGAGAAGGAAGAACTATAACCGGATTTACAAGATGGTTTCCATTGAATAGAGATGGGAGAATCGAGTCCTATTCATATGTAGAAAATTAAAAAAGAGAGGCGTTTGCCTCTCTTTTTTATTATGCATCGATAAAATTACTCTAAGATCTCTAATACTTCAACCTCAAATACCAAAGCCTCATACGGTCTTATTGGTCCCGGACGTGGATTTGCTCCATATGCCAAATCTTGAGGAATAAAAAACTTATGTTTAGAACCTTCTTTCATTAATAATAAACCTTCTGAAAATCCTTTTACAAATTGGTTTGCTATTATTTCTATTGGTTGACCCTGCTCAACGGTGCTCTGAAATACTTTGCCATCTGTTGAGGTACCATGATAATGTAATTTAAGTTTAGAAGTTGGTTGCACTTGAGCACCAGTACCTTCTTTCATAATACTATATTGCAAACCGCTCGCCGTAGTAATTACACCTTCCTTCGTTGTGTTTTCTGCTAAAAAGTCTTCACCTGCCTTTTTTAAATCCGCAAATTGTGCCAACTGCTTCTCTTCTTGTCTTTTCTGGAAAAAAGAGGTTATGAGCGTACCCATCTCCTGATCGCTCATTAAAATACCCGTCGAATCAATACCGTTTCTAAAGCCTTGAGCAAACAGCTCTCGATCTATATCTTTAAAACTACCTCTAATTTGCTGTGCCATACTCAATCCTACAGCATAACTTACAGAATCGATTTCAGTAGTCAATTCTTTTTTTGTCGCACTCGTATTACCGCAAGAAGCCAAAACAACAAATGCCATGGCCATGATAAAACTCTTTATTATCCTCATTTTCTTATGTTATTTATAATGAGCGCCAAAAGTAATAAATTATTATGGTTTTTTTTTGAATAAAAAAGATACATTATAGAAAACAATTTTAAATTTGAATACAATTTTGAACTAAGTATTATGCAGAAGCAACTCATCGAATGTGTACCAAATATAAGTGAGGGTAGAGATCCTATAAAAATTAAAGAAATCGCTCATACCGTAGAAACTGTTGAAGGGGTAAAACTCCTAGATATAGATCCTGGAAAAGCGACAAATAGAACGGTTATAACCTTTGTAGGAGAACCGAAAGCTGTTATTGAAGCCGCATTTCGCCTAATTAAAAGAGCCGCTAAACTGATAGATATGAGCAAGCATTCGGGAGAACATCCACGATTTGGTGCTACCGATGTTTGTCCGCTAGTTCCTATTTCTGGTATTACTTTAGAAGAAACCGCTGCCTACGCGCATGAATTAGGAGCACGTGTAGGAAAAGAGTTAGGTATTCCTGGATACTTTTACGAAAATGCAGCAAAAAGTAAGGAACGTAAGAATTTAGCCAATTGTCGCGCTGGTGAATATGAAGGTTTATCTAAAAAACTAGTTGATCCACAATGGCAGCCCGATTTCGGACCATCAGCATTCAATGAAGCTGTTGTAAAAACTGGAGCCATTGCTATTTCAGCTCGTGACTTTTTAATTGCCTATAATGTAAATCTAAATACAACTTCTACAAGACGTGCGAATGCCATTGCTTTTGATATTCGTGAGGCCGGACGGGTAAAACGTGAGGGCAATCCGATAACAGGAAAAAAAGTACTAGACGAAAATGGAGAAGCTATACGTATTCCAGGTAAGTTGAAGGCAGTCAAAGGCATTGGTTGGTATATTGAAGAATACGGCATCGCTCAAATTTCATATAATTTGACAAATATTTCTATCACATCAATGCATGAAGCTTTTGACGAGAGCTGTAAAGTAGCTCTAAAGCGTGGTTTACGCGTAACTGGGTCTGAGCTTGTTGGATTGGTCCCCTTAAAAGCCATGTTAGATGCTGCAGATTTTTTTCTAACAAAACAGCAACGCTCTTTGGGGATCGCCGAAAGTGAAAAAGTCAAAATAGCCATCAAGTCGTTAGGACTAGATGATTTAAAACCTTTTAACCCAGATGAAAAAATAATAGAGTATTTGTTAGAAACCAAAGAATCAAAACTTATCAATCTTAAGTTAGATGCTTTCGCAGATGAGACGGCGGGTGAATCTCCTGCTCCAGGAGGTGGATCAATCGCCGCTTATGTTGGTACCCTCGGAGTTTCATTAGGCACTATGGTAGCAAACCTTTCGGCACATAAGGCTGGATGGGATGAGCAATGGGAATTTTATTCGAAATGGGCAGAAAAAGGACAAGCATATAAGAATAAACTCTTGTTTTTAGTTGATGAAGACACCAATGCGTTTAATAAAATTATAGAAGGCTTTAGAATGCCGAAGTCGACTGAAGATGAAAAGAAAACGAGGCAACTAGCCATTGAAAATGCCACAAAATATGCCACCGAAATACCTTTTGAGGTCATGCAAACTGCTCATGACTCCATGGAGGTGATGCTTGCCATGGCAAAAGAAGGCCTTCAGAGTTCATTGTCAGACGCAGGGGTTGGCGCGCTTTGCGCCCGTACAGCCGTTATCGGAGCTTATTTCAACGTTCGTATCAATGCCAAAGACATTAAGGATCGCGCCTTTGCTGATGCAATTCTCCAAAAAGCAACCAAGGTATACGAATCAGCAATAACTCGAGAAAAAGAAATCATAGAATACATTAATACCATCATGTAAACGATCTTGAGCATTTGGATAATTTCTAGAGGTTTTATATATTTGCATAAGCACTTATATAAATATTTATATTAAATAATGACACAAGATTCTCTTTCACACTTCGAAGAACTGGCATTGGGTTCACGATTAAAAAGACTCAGTGATAGTCTAATGAAGGAAGTAGCAAAAGTGTATACTAGTTTAGCTATTGATTTTGATCCTTATCACATGCCAATTTTCAAGCTAATAAGTGAACAAAAAGAACTCACCATTGGGGAAATTAGTAATTTATTGAAGGTAACTCAACCTGCTGTAACGCAATACATCAAGGCCTTAGAGCGAAAACAATTAATTCTATGTAGCATTGGCAAAATTGACAAACGAAAGAAAAAAATAAGCCTATCGCCTTTAGGGGAAAAAATGTTGCAAAAACTCAATCCGATTTGGAAAGTAATAGATGCAGAACTCAAAATACTAACCCATAATTCGGTAAACAAATCATTATTAGAACATATCACTTTCATTGAGAAGGAAACAGCACAGGTATCTCTAAGCAGTACAATAGTATCGAAAATAAACAGATGAAAAATACAATTACAATCGTTTCGTATCAGGACGAATACAGTCAGGCCTTTCATGATCTCAATATAGAATGGTTAGAAACTTATTTTTATGTTGAAGATCACGACAAAGAAGTATTAGAAAATGCCAAATCGTACATCATTGATAACGGAGGGCATATATTTTTCGCCCTCTACAAAGGGCAAATAGCGGGCACTGTTGCCCTCATGAATGAACCTGAGGGATATGAACTCAGTAAAATGGCCGTGTCGCCTAACTTTCGAGGGTTAAAAATTGGACAGCAGTTAATCCAGCATTGTATTGATTTTGCAAAAAACAATGACTGGAGTGAGCTCCTACTCTATTCAAATACCATTTTAGAAAATGCCATCTACATTTATAAAAAATATGGGTTCAAAGAAGTACCATTAGAAAAAGATACTCCTTATGCTCGTAGCAATATAAAAATGATGTTGAAGCTTTAAGCGTCTATTAATGAATCGATGGCCAGTTCATAACCTTTCAACCCCATGCCAATAATTATCCCACTTGCATTCGGAGACACATAAGAATGATGTCTAAATTCTTCACGCGCATATACGTTTGAAATATGCACTTCGATAACAGGAGTTTCAATCGCTTTAACAGCGTCACCAATACCTACAGAAGTATGGGTATATGCGGCAGCATTTAAGATAATTCCGTCACCCTTAAACCCGACTTCATGCAGTTTATCAATGAGCTCACCTTCGATATTCGACTGAAAATAAGTTAATTCAAGATTTTGGTATTTCGCTGTGAGTTTTTGAAAATAATCTTCGAAAGTCATACCACCATATATCTCGGGTTCTCGCTTCCCTAACAAATTCAAATTTGGTCCATTTATAATTGTAATTTGCTTCATATTTTCTTCTAATTAATATCGAATATCCTTCCGTAAAGAAGAATAAAAATATATATATTCGCCCAATTAATTCTTAAATCAATCATTAAAATTTTAATTTATGAAAAAAACATGCTTACTTCTAATTGCAATCTTTACTTTTTCTTTCATTTCGGCGCAAGAACAGGCGGTAAAAGCCAACCCAATAGGTCTCGCCTTTGGAGTCGCGAATGCTGGCTATGAATTTACTATTAAAGATGCTCAAACACTTACCGTTTCTGGATTATACTATAATGTTTCTGACATTTCTGGTTTTGGTATTGGAGCTGAATATAGATTTTATTTTTCTAGTAAAGAAGCGTTAAGAGGCTGGCATGCGGGCCCAACTGCAGGTTATTTTTCACTCTCTGATGATTTCGATAACTCTGCAGGTTTTTTTAATGTCGGTGGTGAAATCGGTCACCAATGGATTTTAAAAGAGCATTTTCTTATAGATACCTTTGCGAGTGTCGCTTTTCTTGCCGGAAGTTCCGATAATTTTAATGTGAACTCAGCAGCAATTGGAATAGGTGTTTCACTCGGGTATGCTTGGTAATAAGTATTGAGCAATACAAAACAAAAAAAAGCGGCAAATATGCCGCTTTTTTATTGTTCTATTTTTTATTTTATAAATCAAACATTGCTCCAACACCAAAGTTACCGAAGGTACCTCCATCAACACTGATTCCAGAGTAAAATGCCTGCAACATGATTTTTTCGCTCACATTAAATCCGAAAACCGGTCGATAATGAAAACCTCCATCGTTTCCGTCAGGGCTAATACCAATAGCATACCCTAAATCTAAACCAACTTTGATCTTATCAGAAGCACTATAACGAGCCGCAGCCCCAATAGGTAGGAAAAACGCGTCATCTACGTCAAAGCCTAATATTGATTCACCGAAGAAATTCACAAAAGAAACAGAAGGACCAACTTCGAATTCATCTGAAACTTCAAATAAATAATTTGCTTCAACACCCAATGCGAATGTATACAATTCACTCACATCTCCTGTAGGTATTCCTAAATTTACTCCTAAATTAAAATTTCCCTGAGCATTGATACTTGTGATGCCAAACATAACAACGACAACTAATACACATAATTTTTTCATAATTTTTTAGATTTTAAGTTTAATATTGTAAAGAAACGAAAAAAAAATAACTTTCTCTAGTTACTAACAATATGTGAACAGCTCATATTAACAATTGTTAATAATGAACGTTAATGTTAAAAAGCGACAAAAAGCCGCTTTTTTATACATTCATTTATTGCTGTTTAGAATTTGTAACCTATCCCGACACTTAAATAATTGAATTTAGAAGATAAATCAGCATCTCCAGTATAGCTGTTATTTAATTGAAAGGCATATCTAGCCGAGACCAATATATCCTCCGTGATGTCATAACCAGCTCCCAAACCTAATCCAACAGCAAAAGCAGAAAAATCGTCAACTGTAGTATCTAATATATAATTTAACTGCAAACCACCTTGAACATTTACTTTATCTGCCACATAATATTTTGCCATCACAGGAAGCTGTAGAATATCCAATCCGTCTATACTTCCGTATAACAATTCAGGTTGAATCTTTAATTCATCAGAAATCCCAATTTCAGCAAATACTCCGGCATAAAATCCAAATTCGGAAACACTAACTGACCCTTGACCTAAATCCACTTTGTTCGAAAGGTTAAGATAACCGGCAGTTGCACCAAAACGAGTTTCTTGAGCATTCATAGCTGAAATACTAAATACTGCAACTAACATACATAAACATACTTTTTTCATAATTGTTGATTTTAATTAAAATTTTAAGTTAAATAGTTCAATCAACATTTGTTCAAAAGAATACAATAATCAAAAGCAGAAGGCAATTTGAAAACTAAGAATCCTTGCAACCAAACGTTGAATTCTCCTCTTAATTACAATATGCATGCCACAATTAATTGATATTGTTTTTATGTTATACTAAAACACTTTTCTAAAATTTATAAATCAAACCAACTTGTAAGGTATTGGTTCTTAAACTAGGTTTTATATTTGATAATGCTTCTGAAATTTCATTTTCTAACCGATTACGAAGTCCGAATGCATACCTGGTTTGTATTATTATTCTGCTGCCCAAATCGTATCCCAAACCAACCACAGCACTATACCCAAAAGAATCAAAAAAATCGTCGACGAAATCAGACAAACCTAAAACTAAGTCGAATTGAGGTCCGGCATGAACGCTAAAAGATTTCCCTACATAGTATTTAGCAACAATCGGAAATCCGATAATACTTTCTTCACCCGCGCCTGCATAAAACAATTCAGATTGAATATTCAAGTCTTTCATCACATGTATATCACCCATTACTCCTAAAAAAAAGCCTCCACCGTCCAAAACATCAAGAGCATCCTCATTTTGTCCTAATAAATTCAACACTGGCTCTAGATCAACTCCAGAGGTTTTAATTTCTGCATTTCCGTAAAATACGCCTCCAATAACACCAAATTCAATCTTGTTTTGAGCTTTAATTTCAACAAAACAGCAAATTAGGAAGGCCACAACCATGTAACTTTTTTTCATAAATTTCTTTTATATGTTCTATCTTGCAAGGTATGAAAAACAGTTTGTAGTAATGACTTGGAAAGATGCCATACGTGATTATACGTTATACTTAAAAATTGAACGGGGACTTTCGAAGAATTCTATTGAAAATTATGCACGAGATGTGTCAAAACTCGTGAACTATTTACAATCAAGTAAGATTGCAGAAAGTCCGATCACTATTTCTGAAAGTACTGTTCAACAATTCATTTATGAGCTCGCAAAAAATGTGAACGCCAGATCTCAATCTCGCGCAATTTCGGGTTTAAGAAGCTTTTTCGATTATTTGATTTTTGAAGACTATCGCAAGGATAATCCGACGGTACTCCTTGAAACGCCTAAAATTGGGAGGAAGCTTCCAGACACACTTTCTCAAGTTGAAATAGATCAAATTATAACTCAGGTCGATCTAAGTCATCCGCAAGGACAACGTAATAAAACAATTTTAGAAACTCTATATAGTTGTGGGCTCAGAGTTACCGAACTTGTTACCCTACAATTATCAGATCTCTTTTTCGAAGAGGGTTTTATACGCGTTATTGGCAAAGGAGATAAACAACGATTTGTTCCGATAAACCTAGAAACTCAAAAATTGATTCTAATTTATTTAAATCAAGTTAGAAATCATATGCAACCGCAAAAAGGATTTGAAGACACGATTTTTTTAAATAGAAGAGGAAAGCAATTAACGCGTACTATGGTCTTTTTAATTATTAAGGAGTTAACAGAAAAAGCTGGCATTAAAAAGAAAGTTAGTCCGCATACATTTAGGCATTCATTTGCCACACATCTCTTAGAAAATGGTGCCGATCTAAGGTCTATACAGCAGATGTTAGGACATGAGAGCATTACCACTACCGAAATATACATGCACTTAGATAAAACCTTCTTGAAAGAAGTTGTAGAAAAATTTCACCCTAGAAAATAAAAAACCTTCCCAAATTGAGAAGGTTCTTAGTATTATTTTATAATCAATTTACTTCGCAATATTGACGGCTCTCGTCTCTCTAATTACCGTCACTCTCACTTGACCTGGATAGGTCATATCATTTTGTATTTTTTGAGATATGTTAAATGACAATTCAGATGCCTTCACATCATCTACCTTCTCGCTCTCTACAATCACACGTAACTCTCTACCCGCTTGAATCGCATAAGCTTTTTGAACACCACTAAATCCAAAAGCCACATTTTCTAAATCTTTTAAGCGTTGAATATATGAATCTAATACTTGTCGTCTTGCGCCAGGTCTTGCACCGGATATAGCATCACAAACCTGAACGATTGGAGCAATCAATGATTTCATTTCTATTTCATCATGGTGTGCGCCAATAGCATTACAAACATCAGGCTTTTCACCGTGCTTTTGAGCCCATTCCATTCCTAATAACGCGTGCGGTAATTCGCTCTCTGTCTCTGGTACTTTACCAATATCATGTAAAAGACCGGCTCTTTTAGCCACTTTAGGATTGATTCCTAATTCTGCTGCCATTACAGCACATAAATTAGCCACTTCACGCGAGTGTTGTAATAGGTTTTGGCCATATGAAGAACGATACTTCATTCTTCCAACTACTTTTATTAACTCAGGATGTAATCCATGAATCCCTAAATCTATCACCGTACGTTTACCAACCTCTATAATTTCTTGATTTATTTCCTTACGAGTTTTAGCAACAATTTCCTCAATACGGGCTGGATGTATTCTACCATCAGTTACCAATTTATGCATTGATAGTCGTGCAATTTCTCTTCTTACCGGATCAAAACAAGATAAAATAATTGCTTCTGGAGTATCATCAACAATAATTTCTACTCCGGTGGCGGATTCTAAGGCTCTAATATTTCGCCCTTCTCTTCCAATAATTCTTCCCTTTACATCGTCTGATTCTAAATTGAATACAGACACACAATTTTCGACTGTTTGTTCAACACCAATACGTTGAATCGTACTCAATACCACCTTCTTTGCTTCTTGTTGAGCGGTAAGCTTTGCCTCCTCTAGTGTTTCTTGAATATATGCCATCGCATCGGTCTTCGCGACTTCTCTTAACGATTCTACCAATTCTTTCTTTGCATCTTCTGCTGAAAGCCCAGAGATTACCTCTAACTGCTCCACTTGTTTTTTATGAAGCCTTTCCGTTTCTGTTTTTTTCTTTTCAAGAAACTCAATACGATAATTATAATCGTCTTCTTTACTTTGAAGTGATTTGTTAAGTTTGCTGGTTTTATCAAGTTCTTGAGAAACCTTTGATTCTTTTTCTCGAATACGTTTCTCTGTTTCTGACACTTTTTTATCTCGAGCTAAAATTACTTTTTCGTGTTCTGATTTTAGTTCAATAAATTTTTCCTTGGCTTGTAGTATTTTGTCTTTTTTAAGTGATTCTGCTTCCAATTTCCCCTCTTTAAGAATATTAGAAACTTGCTTTTTTGCATTTTTAAGCATCATTGATGCCTTATTTTTTTCTAACATTTTGGCGATGACGAAACCTATCGTTATTCCTGCGACTACTCCAATTATAATCGGCATTATCAATTCTTCCATTATTTTGATTTTTGTGTAAAAAAAAACCTACACTAGTTTGGGGTTTTTTAAACTCCTTGATGACAAGTTTAGGGCTAACTGGTCGATCAATAATCCGATATGATACTAAAATAAATCAGTACCTGCGGCACGCTTTAACAACCAAACTCACCCTTTCTAAATAAATAGTGTTGAGTTTAATAAACAAATAACTAATGTAGGCAGTAATTGTTTTATTTTAAAGAACTTATTGCAGATGTGTATCTAAAAGACCATTCATCTCTATTAATTTGTGCTCAATTTTCTCAGCATCTTGCCCGTTATACACGGTTTTCACTTCTTGCAATGATGCGAATTGCAGGGCACACATAGCAAGAACATCTTGCTTATCTCTTACTTCATAATTCTCTTCAAACCTTTTGATTAGGTCATTTATTTTTTTAACAGCTTTTCTTACCCCTTCTTCTTCACCTTCACTGTTAATTGTTAGCGGATAAACTCGATCACCTATGGTAACTTTTATTTTAAGTTTCTCGTTCATATAGAGTTTACGCTCCTAATTGCGCTATGCATTTATCGATTTCACGTATTAACGCATTTATTTTTAACTTCGTTGTATGCTTATCTTCTTTGCTGCCTACTATTGCATTTGCAACTTTTAATGATTCGTATTCTTGCTGTAAATTAGACTTTGATTCTTTCGCCTGCGAAAGCTCTTCAACTAACATATTACTTTTTTCTAATAATTGCTTATTCTCAGTTTGCAATAATTCATATTTAGAAAGCAACTTATGTAGTTTACTTTGCAGAGAATCAACTATTTCTATAACATTACTCATCAATACAAAGATTATAAACCTTTTGAACAAATTTAGTATTACTTGCGCAATTAAACAACTGTTTTACTGATTTATGTTAGTAACCGTGTTCAATCTACTGATTCATAAAGGCTTAATTTTTAATTTTTAATTCTTATTTCTTATCATTATTTTAGCAGAACAATTATGGGGAGATTTTTGTTTTTTATATGTGTATTATGCTTTCAGCATCACCTTTTTTCGCAAGCGACATATCCAACCGACTATTTTGAAAAACCTTTAGGTATTCCACTGATTCTATCAGGCACTTTTGGTGAACTGCGGAGTAATCATTTTCATTCTGGTCTTGATATTAAAACGCAACAGCGCCAAGGATTGAATGTATACGCTTCCGCGGAAGGTTATGTATCTCGTATCAAAATATCGCATTGGGGATATGGTAAAGCCTTGTATATAAGACATCCTAATGGGTATACTACAGTCTATGGGCATTTAAAAAAATTTTCACCCAAGATAGAGGCCTATATTAAAAAGCGTCAATATGAGAATGAAAGCTTCACTATACAGCTCTTCCCAAAAGAAGAAGAATTAAAAGTTGCCAAACAAGAAATCGTAGCGCTCTCAGGAAACTCGGGAGGGTCTGGTGGTCCTCATTTGCACTATGAAATAAGAGATGAGAACGAACGTCCAGTAAATCCAATGTTATTCGGTATTAAAATTAAAGATACCAAGCCCCCACTGATTAGAGCTGCCGTAGCATATACCTTTAGTCAGGCTTCGCATGTTAATCAAACAAATGGCGTCAAAGAACTCAATTTTAAAGTACAAAAAGATGGGAGTTTACGTGCCGATCAAGTAGAAGCTTATGGTACTATTGGTTTTGGTATCAATACAGTCGATAAGCAAGATGGTGCGCTCAATAATAATGGCATTTTTAGTTTAGAAATGCTCGTTAATGGTACAAAAAATTATAGTCATACAGTAGATAAATTTAGCTTTAACGAAACACGTTATTTAAATACATTAATTGACTATGCTAGATTTTATAAGAAAAGGCAACGGATACAGAAGCTCTTTGTAGAACCTGCCAATAAACTAAGTATCTACGATGACGTCAAAAACAACGGTTATCTAACCATAAAAGATGGTAAATCCTATACCGTCCAAATCATTGCAAAAGATTTTAAAGGAAATATAAAAAAGCTAATCATCCCTGTAAAGGGAAAAAAAGACTCCATTTATATTCGAGAAAAGGTAATAACAACACCTCATTTTTTTAAGGCAAATGAATTCAACAAAATAGAAAACGACAAAGTTACCGTTGCTTTTCCTAAAAAGAGCTTTTACAAAGACCTCTATTTTGAATTTAAAAAAGAACAAGATGTGGTTTTTTTACACAATGGTAGTGTTCCTATTCATAAAAATTTCACCTTGTCTTTTGATGTTTCCGAGTATTCTTTAGAAGAGCAAAATAAACTATTCATCGCTAGAGTTAATAAAAAAGGAAGACCTTCCTACTCAAACACAAAGCGAAAAAAAAATAAGTTATATACTCTAAATAAACGATTGGGCAATTATGCCTTGTTTTCTGACAATCAACCACCCAAAATTAGACCAGTCAATTTTAAAAAAGGGCAATGGCTCTCTAAATACAGATATTTAAAGGTACATATCAGTGATGCATTATCTGGAATTAAATCATATCGAGCAGAAATTGATGGTGAATGGATTCTAATGGAATATGACGCGAAAAGAAGTTTATTAACGTACGATTTTAAGGATAAAAAATTGTCAAACAACAAACATACGTTAAAAGTAATCGCAGTTGATAATGTTAACAATTCTAATACGTATATTGCAACGTTTTTCAGAAAACAATAATCAAAATTATTTTACTTGAAAGCTGTCATTTCATACGTATTCTCTTTTTTTTTATTTACCAATATCGTACTGGCACAAACAGGCTTAATTAAAGGGGTCGTAAAAGACAAACAAGGCAATCCAATTGTTGGCGTTACCATAAGTTATGATCAACAAGGCACCGCGACCAATGCCAATGGGGCATATCAATTAGAAATTCCTGCTGGCCGAACTATTACGATTACCTTTAGTCATGTGGCCCACAATACGATAACGAAACGTATTCGAGTAGGCCGTAATCGCACTGTATTCTTTTCACCTAAAATGACGGTGAAAACAGAAGTCATTGACACTATAGAATTAAAAAATAACAAAGATAAAGTTCAGGGAATCGATAAAGTCGATGTAGAGACTGTAAAGCAATTACCTAGTGCCAATCCAGGAATTGAAGGTACCCTAAAAAATATTGGTTTGGGTGTGAGTGGCAACAATGAGCTCAGTACGCAATACAATGTACGAGGCGGAAATTATGATGAAAATTTGGTCTATGTGAACGGGATTGAAGTCTATCGACCGTTTTTGATACGTTCTGGACAACAAGAGGGTTTGAGTTTTGTCAATCCTAATCTCACACAAAATGTCCGTTTTTCATCAGGTGGCTTCCAAGCAAAATACGGAGATAAATTATCTTCTGTATTAGATATTACCTATAGAAAACCCACAAAATTCAATGCCAAAATCGAGGCCAGTTTTTTAGGAGCGAGTGGCACTTTAGAGGGTACCCTTTTTGATAACAAACTTTCAGCCATTTTGGGTATACGTTATAGGAACAATAGCCTTTTCGTAAATAGCAAAGACATCGAAACCAATTTTAGACCTACTTTTACCGACGCTCAAACCTATTTATCTTATCAACTCAATAAAAAAGTTACGATTGATTTTCTCGGTAATTTCTCATTAAATAATTATGAATATGAACCAGTAACTCGAAGAACTAATTTTGGAACGTTAGCAGATACGCAAGCCTTAATCGTAAATTATGAAGGGCAAGAAAACGACTCGTATCTCACCTTATTTGGTGCCTTAAAAGCATCTTATGAGGTCAATGAAAATGTCACCTTAACGGCAAGTACTTCAGTATATAATACGCAAGAGGAAGAATACTTCGATATTTTTGCTTTTTACGGAATTGGAGAGGTAAATTCCGATTTTGGAAGTGATAATTTTGGTGATGTTGAATTTACGCAAGCGATTGGTTCTCAATTAGATCATGCAAGAAATGACTTAGATGCTTTTATTGCCAATGCTCAATTAAGAACGACGATCAAAAAAGATAATAATACCTTTGAAATCGGGGTCAAATATCAATCCGAAGATATTAAAGATAGAATTATAGAATGGCAAGTGATAGATTCAGCTGGATTTTCATTGCGCCCTCCTAACCTCATTAACAATGATGAGCCTTACACACCTTTTACCGGTCCTATCGTACCTTTTATAAGTACACGAGCCACAAATATGGTGACCATAAACAGAATTTCTGGTTTTGCACAATGGAGCAGAAAATTATTTGTAAAGGATCATCAAATATGGTTAAATGCTGGTGTGAGGGCACAAAACTGGAACGTACTTGGTGACGGAGTTTCATCAAAAGGTCAAACCGTTGTTAGTCCGAGAGTACAAATAGCTGTAAAACCTGATTGGGAAAAAGATATGTTGTTTAGAGTTTCGGGAGGCTATTATTATCAACCTCCGTTTTACAGAGAACTTAGAGATTCTTTAGGCGCAGTGAATGCGAATGTGAAAGCGCAACGATCTGTTCACTTCGTAGTGGGTAATGATTATAGTTTTAAATTATGGGATCGGCCATTTAAGCTGGTCACCGAAGCTTATTATAAAGCCCTTACTGATATCAATCCGTTTACTATAAGTAATGTGCAAATTCGGTACAGAGCAAAAAACAATGCAAAGGGCTACGCGGCTGGATTTGACACACGTTTGAACGGTGAATTTGTGCCAGGAACAGAATCTTATGTAAGCTTTGGATATCTAGTCACAAAAGAAAATATTGATAATAGAGGTTACATTTCAAGACCAACAGATCAACGCTTGAAATTTGCTGTTTTGTTTCAAGACTATGTACCGAGCAATCCCAATTTGAAAATGTATTTAAATATGGTATATAATTCAGGATTGCCGGGAGGTTCTCCGCCCTATGCCGATCCCTATATTTTTCAAAACAGACTGAAAAGTTATTTTAGGTCAGATATTGGAATTTCATATGTATTGGTTGATCAAAACAAAAAGCCCAAAGCTGATTGGTTAAAGGAATTTAAAGAATTATCTTTTGGTCTTGAATTGTTCAATATGTTTGATATTCAAAACACCATTACAAACACATGGGTTCGAGATATTTCTTCACAAAATTCGTTAGCTGTTCCTAATTTTCTTTCAGGTCGTGTGTTAAATTTTAAGGTCAGTGCTCAATTCTAAGCCTTCGTAAAAACACCAACAAACATATACCTGTTATCCACTCATAATTCATCAATTACCTCATTGTCTACCACCAATATTAAACCTTTTAGTACATTTATAGTCTAAGAGAATAAATTGCCAACTCAGTGATTGAGGAGAACTTACTTATCGAACAACTAAAAAACGTAAAAACACAAGACAAAGCGTTTAGAATGCTTATGTCTATATACAAAGAGCGCTTATATTGGCATGTGCGCAAAATTGTAGTTTCACATAGTGATGCAGACGACGTTCTGCAAAATACCTTTGTAAAAGTATACAGGAGCATTCACAACTTTAAAGGTGATAGTAAACTATATTCTTGGATGTATCGTATTGCAACTAATGAAGCTATTACATTCATCAATAAAAGAGCAAAAGAGCAAAAAGTTGATGTAAATGATAGGCAATATCAATTGGTAAATAATTTGCATGCAGATGTCTATTTTGATGGCAATGAAATTCAAATAAAGCTGCAAAAGGCAATTGCTTCATTGCCACAAAAACAGCAACTTGTTTTTAATATGAAATACTTCGACGACATGAAATATAAAGACATCTCGGAAGTATTGGAAACGTCGGTAGGTGCTTTGAAAGCGTCATATCATCACGCAGTAAAAAAAATTGAAGCGGTACTAAAAGAGACCTAATTTAAACCTTTTAGTACTTTTGTGGTCGTACAGTATAATGAATAACAGTAAATTAGACATATTAAAAAAAATGGGTTCGGGCTTCAAAACTCCTGAAGGTTACTTCGAGAGTATTGAAGATCATGTGTGTACAAAACTTTCGACAGCTCACTTTCCTGTAAAGGAAGGCTTTAAGATGCCAGCAAATTATTTGGAAAGTATAGAAGCTAACGTTTTTGAACAGCTATCTATTGATACTAATTCAGATAAACAAAGTACTGAAATACCAGAAGGATATTTTGATACCTTCGAAGATCGAGTATTTGCAAAAATTCAAAAAGAGACTGCAGAAAAATCAACCGTGATTCATCTGAAATCTCGATTAATTAAAATAGTAGCACCTATAGCAATCGCAGCATCGTTGGTACTGATCATTATCTTAAACTATTCTAACAACGCATATAACATAGAGAGCGTAGCGACCAGTGATATCGAAGAATGGATAGAAGATGATCTTATTTCATTTGATTCCTATGAAATTGCAGAACTTTACGATGATGTAAACCTAGAAGATGAGTTTAGTAATGATGATTTAGATGTTTTAAATTATATAAATGGCACGGATATTGAAAGTGTCCTATTAACCGACTAAGATCTATAACGAAATGAGAAAAATTATACTCATAGCAGCTATTGTAATGATAGGTTCATTACAAATGCACGGGCAGAGAAAAGATAATGAAAGAATTAAAGCATTTAAAACTGCTTTTATTACGAATGCCTTGGATTTAAATTCGAAGGAAGCACAAGAATTTTGGCCAATATATAACGAATACAATAAAACAATTCATAAAGTAAAAATTCAAAAAACGAGGCAATTAATGCAGCAAGCTAGAGCCAAAGGCGGTATAGATAATATGTCGAATGGTGAAGCAAAAATATTGCTAAATGAATATATAAACATTGACGCCAAAGTATTAGAAGCTAAGAAAATATTAAACACCAAACTCGATGGTGTGATTCCTCCAAAAAAAATATTAAAGCTTTTTAGAGCTGAACAGGACTTCAATAAAGAGTTATTAAAACGCTTTAGACAACGAAGAAATGAAGCTAGAAATAAAAAAAATTGATACTAAACGGCTAAAAATAACGTTAAACAAAAAGAAAAATAGGAGGATATGAAAAGATTAATAATTGGTTTGATTGCAATAGTCGCTTTTGCAACATCAAACCAAGTAGTAGCTCAAAAAACAGTAGACACTACTTCGACAGAAACAATCCGCGCTGCGGAAAATAAAACAGAAATTTTCGAAATAGAACATAAAGGAATCAAATACTATATTTTGAATGGTATTTGGCATACCAAGATGAAAAATAATAGATTTGTATTGAGAAATGCTCCTAAAGGGGCGAAAATTTCTTTCAAACCTCAAGGAGGTACCTATGTAAAAATGCATGGTAAAAAGTACTATCGTTGTAAAGGGATATTCTATAAAGAACTTAAAGATAGCATATACGAAGTGGTACGCATATAATATCATTTCTAAACAGAATACAAACCGTTCTCAATGAACGGTTTTTTTTTGGTCCTTATTTTCTTTAATTTTGTTCGAAATCAAATCCTAGTTACTTTGGAAAACGTTCTACTATTTTTTGCAGAAATGCCTGCTTGGCAAAAATTGACATGGGTCTTATCTTGCCTGCTGATTAGCTGGCTGTTTGAAGGTAATTTTCCATTGTTTGACTTTAACTACAAAAAATGGAAGCATGACGGTGTGAATCTCATTTTTCTGTCCATGAGTTTAGCGATTAATGTATTGTTCGGATTGATGACAGTTGGGGTATTCACATATATTTCGACTCACGAATTTGGTATACTTTACATGTTTGAAATACCTATTTGGGCAGAGTTACTTATTACACTACTTTTTTTAGATTTTTTTGCACAATACATCGTACATTATCTGTTACACAAAGTAAAATGGATGTGGAAGTTTCATATGATTCATCACAGTGATACAAAAGTAGACGCTACAACTGGTTCAAGACATCATCCAGGAGATTATGTCTTAAGAGAAGTTTTCGCTTTAATCGCAATTATTATCTTGGGTGCTCCTCTAGCCTTTTATGTCATCTATAGAATCGCGACCATATTTTTCACCTATTTTTCGCACGCTAATGTACGTATGCCTGTTTGGATTGATAAAACCTTAAGCATAATATTTATCACACCAAACATGCATAAATTTCATCATCATTTCGAAAGACCTTGGACGGATACTAATTTTGGTAATATTTTTTCCTTTTGGGATCGCATATTTGGTACTCTTGTCTATGATGATCCTAAAAAAGTAGTGTACGGTTTAGACGTCTTGGATGACAATCGTGATGAAGATCTGATGTATCAAATCAAAGTGCCATTTGACACTTCAATAAAAACAGATTACTAGATTTTCTTCTTTTTCAATTGCTCTTCTTTCTCTTTTTTACTATTTGGAAAGGATAAACCTGTACTGTTATAAGAAGTCCCATAAGTATGTGCAGCTGTGTATACTTGCTCAATGGCTCTTATTACTTGCATTTCAGTTAATTCCTTTAAAGGATGGATATACACCGACCATAATACCTCGTTCGTAATTGCATACTTTACATCTAATGCCGTATGAAAATTGGCCTCCATTAATTTAAGCATATCAACATACGCCAACTTCTTTTGTTCAATAATTGGCGTCATAATTCTCATTCTGTTGTTGTTTTTATCGGTAATGCAAATCAACAAGCGATCGCGAACCGCAAACTGCCAATTACCAGGAACTCCCTGCACACTATCGGCAACAATATGAATGGCTTTTTCTAGTCTTTTGTTATCCATATCTTGCCCATAAGAGGGTGTGATATATAAAATAAAAATAACAAGTATAGCAAATGGTAACAGTAGCTTCTTCATAGTGATAGGGTTATAGATGTTTTGACAAACTAAATTTGAATTCCTTACTAAGATAGATAATTTTAAATTTTGTGTTTTTACTTCGACTATAAATTATTACTTTTGACAAATCTTTTTTGAATAATGCAATTTAAGCACCCAGAAATTCTTTACGCTTTATTTTTGCTCCTTATTCCTATCATTATTCATTTATTTCAACTCCGACGATTTGAAAAAGTCAGTTTCACTAATGTTAAGTTCCTAAAAAAAATTGAATTAAAAACGCGCAAAAGTTCGAGACTCAAAAAATTGCTCGTTTTAATAAGTCGTTTGTTATTATTTGCAATGCTCATAATCGCTTTTGCTCAACCCTATCTTAGTAAGACCTCAAAAAATGAAGAGCGACACATACATATTTATGTAGACAACTCATTGAGTATGCAAGCAAAAGGTGAACAAGGTGAGCTCTTCAAAAGAGCTATTCAAGATATTGTAGATGCCACCGCCAATTCTTCAAACGTTACACTTTATACCAATCACAATAAGTGGCCGAACTTAAATGCTCAAGATTTAAAAAACACACTTCTTACTCTTGATTATCATCCAATTGAGAAATCATTAAATGCTGTGATGTTAGACATACAAAATAGCATAAGCAAACAAAAAAATATAGCAAATGATGTCTTTTTGATTTCTGACTTTCAACACATTCCAGAAATTAAAAATTCATTGAGTATTGATAGTTTAGCTACCTACAATTTCACGCAATTGTCACCAAGTAAGTCAACAAATATTTCTATTGATAGTATGTATATCTCTAATAGAAATAACGAAACGATTACATTAAAAGTAGTTGCTAAGAACTACAATAGTAAAACGAGAGCAGTACCGATTTCATTATACGATGAAAATGTATTATTAGGAAAATCTACGGTTGATCTAACCGAAAATAAGAGCGAAGAAGTTGAGTTTAAAATTCCGTTTAAAAAGACCATTAATGGTCGCATACAGACGGTGGATGATAATTTAACATTCGATAATGAATTGTATTTCACCATCAATCAAACCGACAAAATAAACGTACTAGCTATCGGGGACGCAACTCGGTTTTTAGAAAAAGTATATACCAGCGATGAATATATTTTCAAAAGTAATAAACTCAACCAATTAGACTATAACAGCTTATCTGAACAGAATTTAATCGTTCTAAATGAACTAGAAGAAATTCCAGCAGCTTTAGTAGATAACATTTTCGATGCCGTTAGTAAAGGAAGTAATCTCGTCATTATTCCAAGTGTAACTATGAATCAAAATTCTTATAACCGTCTTTTTACGAAACTAAATATAGGTTCAGTTGAGGCCAACAATACTATTGAATTGCAAATAACTGACATCAATTTTTCACACCCCTTTTATGAAAGTGTCTTTGAAAAATCTATCAAAAATTTTCAATATCCAAGAATCAATAGTTATTATTCGACGGTATTAAAAAATAAATCATCCCTTGTAAGCTTCGAAAATAAAATACCATTTATTGCACAAATAAAGAAACCTACAAGTACAATTTATTGGTTCGCCGGTGCCATTAGCAGTGCCAATTCTAACTTCAAAAATTCTCCACTCATAGTGCCTATTTTTTATAATTTCGGAAAATTCAGCTACAAAATAGCGCAACCAACTTATACTATCGGTAAGAACAACGAAATAGAAATTAAAGCCTCTTTACAAAAAGATGACATTCTGGAAATAACAAGAAACCAAACAAGTTTTATACCTAATCAGCAAGTTGGAAATTCATCCGTAAAAATAATAATGAACGACATGCCATTAGAGGATGGCATCTATACCATACAAAACAACGAAAATAATATTCAAAATATAGCTTTTAACTATGATCGGCATGAAAGCGATCTAAGATACAGTGATATGAAGGATATGGTTGCAAAGTCTGCCAATATATTTCACTTTGACACTATAAAAGGGGCCTTTACTGATTCAAATGACGCACACAAAACGAGGAGTCTTTGGCAACTATTTATTGGTGCGTCGTTATTGTTTCTCGTATTCGAAATTGTGCTACTTAAATTTTTTAAACCATGAATGCTTTATTAAAATCTGCAACAATAATTGATTCAAAAAGTTCACTTAATAATAAAGTGAGAGACATTTTAATAGAAAATGGAAAGATTTCAAAAATCGCAGCCAACATTCCGAATATCAAAAAACACAAAACGGTTGTCTTAAAAAATCTTCATGTTTCGCGCGGTTGGTTTGACTCTAGTGTATCATTCGGAGAACCAGGATATGAAGAAAGAGAAACAATAAAAAATGGTTTACTGACGGCCGCAAAAAGTGGATTTACTGGGATTGCTTTAAATTCAAATACGAATCCGCACATAGACAATAAATCCGTTGTTGATTTTGTAATGAATAACCAACGAGCTAACGCCGTTGACCTGCACCCTATTGCCTGTCTAACAAAGGGTTCGAAAGGAATAGATATTGCAGAGTTGTATGATATGAAGCAGGCCGGAGCTATTGCTTTTGGAGACCACAAAAAAGCCATTTCCAATCCGAATTTGATGAAAATAGCCCTTTTGTATGCGCAAAACTTTGATGGACTCGCACTAAGTTTTCCACAAGATGATGCCATTGCAAATAATGGTATTGCCAATGAAAGTGAAGCGAATACAAAATTAGGTTTAAAAGGAAATCCTTCCTTAGCCGAAGAATTACAAATTGCTAGAGATCTGTTTTTACTAGAATACACTGGAGGTAAATTACATATTCCGACCATATCAACTAAAGGGGCTGTGAAACTTGTTAAAGAAGCTAAGAAAAAAGGATTAGATATTACCTGCAGCGTATCTGCACATCATCTGTGCTTGACTGATGACGAATTGAATAGCTTTGACTCAAATTATAAATGTAAGCCTCCAATTCGTACTAAAAAAGATACAATAGCCCTGATAAAAGGTGTGAAAGATGGCACCATTGATATGATTACATCTGATCACACTCCTATTGATATTGAACACAAAAAAGTTGAATTTGAAAATGCTCTAGACGGTACCATCGGGCTTGAAAGTCTCTTTGGAGCCGTAAACAGTGTAATCGATCTGCATACGTTAATTGATTGTTTAACAATCAAACCCAGAAAAAGATTTGGTCTTGAAGAAACGGCTATCAAAGTCGGCGAAAAAGCAAATCTTACGTTGTTTGACCCTACTCTTGACTATATGTTTAAACAAGAAGAAATTATGTCAACCTCTAAAAATTCGGCCTTTTTACATAAAAATTTAAAAGGAAAAGCTTACGGTATATTTGCGAATAACAAGCTCGTTCTAAGATAATTTTTATAACTTTATCCATCTAACCAAATAACTAATCAAATGGAAAACGTAACCGTTAAAGAAGGTAAAACAATAGCAATAATTTCATATTTATGGATTATCGGTTTGATAATTGCCTTTATAATGAATAATGATAAAAAAAATTCTTTTGCTTCGTTTCATATTCGCCAAATGATTGGAATTGCTTTAACAAGCATTATAATATCTTTTTTTAGATTTTCTGGTTTTGGATTTATTGGTTGGATCCTAGGTGTTTGTCTTTTTGTGCTTTGGGTTATAGGTCTTATGGGCGCAATTCAAGGAGAAGAAAAAAGAATTCCTTTGTTAGGAGATCAATTTCAAGAATGGTTCAAAGGTATTGGATAAATGCCTAAATAATTATACTTTTGGAATCGCCTAAAAAACGATATCTATAGTTATACCTATGCAAAAATTATCATTAGACTACTTAGTACGCGAGCCTAAAACAACTATTGAAAATCCTCCTTTATTAATCATGCTACATGGCTATGGTAGTAATGAGCATGATCTATTCTCTTTTGCAAATGAACTTCCAGACGAATTATTAATAGTAAGTGCGAAAGCTCCTTTAACGTTGATGCCGAATAGCCATGCTTGGTATACGATTCATCTTGATAATATTGAAGGTAAATTTTCTGATATTCCAGAGGCTATAAAAGCGAGAGATACCATTGCAACATTTATTGATGAACTGAAAACGACCTACAAAGTAGCTTCTCACAATACATTTCTATTAGGTTTTAGCCAAGGAACCATTTTAAGTTATGCAGTCGCCTTGAACTATCCCGAAAAAGTGCAACATGTTGTCGCTTTGAGTGGCTATATAAATGATGAATTATCGCCAGAAACATTCGACTCATCAAATTATAAAAATCTTGATTTCTTTATTTCTCATGGTACCGTAGATCAAGTATTACCATTAGAATGGGCACAGAACGCTCCACCTTTCTTAAGTAATTTAAATATCAAAAATAGCTATAAAGAATACCCTGTTGGTCATGGCGTAGCACCACAGAATTTTTATGACTTAAAACAATGGATTGCCGACCGTGTCTAAATAAGCATAAGGCTTACTATTTATTCTATTAAGTTTTGGAATAAACTACAATATGGTAGCATTAAAAAGTTCCGACGAGACCTATTCTACCAGCACCTAAATTTACTTTCCAAGAAATTTTGCGTTGTTTGTCTAATTTGTATTTATTGTTATCCTTTAAATAATTATCAATACTATCAACAATCACAACACTTAATAATACTCCCAATGTTACATCGGTTAACCAGTGTGATCCTGATGAGATACGTGATATAGGAGAAATCAAACCTATACCGTAGATACCACCTTTTACCCACCAACTATCAAATTGCCTGGCTATCGCATGTGCAGTGGTAAAAGATAACACTGAATGCCCAGAAGGAAACGAATGGAAAGCTCCTTCATTACTAAAAGGTTTAAACGAACTTCTTCCTTCTAAAGTTTTGGGTCTCGCCCTTCCTACAACAGTTTTACTCAATGATTGAATAAATCCTGCCGCGGTTGCCGAGGCTATTAAAAGAACGCCGGTATGTCGTATTTTTTCATTTCTCGTAAATAAACCAACACCATAAATTCCGGCCGATAGCATGTAATTATTTTGAGGTGCGCCAAAATAACGACCAAAATCTTTTAAAATTCGAGGCGCATTCTTCTCTTGCCTTCTAAAAAAACGAGAGCTTTCGGCGTCAAAGCTGTACAATACTGCCGTTCCCACAATTACCGCTCCGGCGGTTAGAAAATCATCTTTTTTCCAATGAAAGGGACGTGTGTAAGCATGTTTTAAACCACCAAAAGCCGTAACACCATCATATTTAAGCATTTGCAATATCGTTTCTCTCGGGACTGAATCTTTTGGTTGTTGTGCATATAAAAAGGCAGTTAGTGCCATAAACACCATACAACATAAATTTTTCTTAAAACAACTAATCATAATAATCATATTCTTGCTTTCAAACGTTTATTTTCAGGCCGTCGTATGCCAAGAACACATTTGGTGGTAATTCTTTTTCAACAGTCTCATGAAAACCAAGTCTATGACTAATATGAGTCAAATAGGTTTTTTTAGGCTGCAATTGTTCAATAAAAGTAAGTGCTTCTTCTAGATTTAAATGAGCTGGATGCGATTCGATTCGGAGGGCACTAAGTACTAACACATCTAAATTCTTGAGTTTTTCTCGCTCATCATCTTCTATCCTTTTAAAATCAGTGATATAGGCAAAATTATCTAGACGATATCCGAATATTAGAATCTTCCCATGAAAATATTCTACGGGCAGTATTTCCTTTCCGCTTAAGGTAAAAGCCTTGTTATATATAATCTGCATGGATACACTCGGGGCACCGGGATATCTGTTCTCCTTTGTAAAAATATAATGAAATCGCATTTGTAAATTATCAGCAATGCGTTCAGGTACATAAATAGGTACATCGCCAGTTCTATGACAAAACGGACGAATATCATCTAGCCCCGCTGTATGATCGGCATGCTCATGGGTAAAAATAATTCCATCAATATGACCAACATTTTCTCGTAACATTTGTTGTCTAAAATCGGGGCCACAATCGATAATATATCGATATGAATCCCATTCTAACATCACAGCGCTCCGTAAGCGCTTATCCTTTAAATCATTAGATAGACACACCTCGTGAGTACTTCCAATTATTGGAACTCCTTGTGAGGTACCAGTGCCTAAAAATGTTATTGTCATCAAGAAATATTTTCACAAAAATAACGTTAAATTATTTAATATAATTCATGAATGTTAGTACATTTGTAACCTATTAAAAGCCTAACAATGTCTATTACTCTAAAAGGAGATAAAGAAATAGCAAATATCCCCTCAATAAAGCGTAAAGCGCTTAGAATCAATTTAAACGAACATATTTATGGGACTTTTGCAGAGATTGGTGCAGGTCAAGAGACCGTACGTAATTTCTTTCGTGCAGGAGGAGCATCTGGAACCATCGCAAAAGCAATGTCGGCTTACGATAAAGACTTTTCTGATGCGGTATATGGTATTGAACCAGATAAAAGATATGTAACTGAGCCTCGTTTGAAGAGAATGCTATCTCATGAGATAGAATTAATGGAGGATAGATTGAGTCGAAATAAACACCCAGAGAAACTTTTCTTTACCTATGCAAATACCGTAGCTACCATTGATTTTGCTAAAAAATTCAAAGGTCATGGATGGGTAGGTGTAAAATTTCAATTAGACCCGTTAGAAGGTTATAATGAAATTATATTACATATACGATTTAGACAAACTGATGCACGTCTACAACAAGAAACACTTGGTACACTAGGAGTAAATTTACTTTATGGTGCCTTTTATATGAATGATAGACCGAAAGATCTATTGAAATCTTTCTATGACCATTTAGACAAGGATCAAATAGAAATTGACATGATCAATTTTTCTGGTCCGCGATTTATGTATGTCGACAATCGATTAATGAGCTTGCAATTAGTGAAAAATGGCATGACCGATGCGGTAATGTTTGGTCCTGATGGGAATAACTTGTTACCAGCTCAAGAATTGTATAAGAAAAATATTCTCGCTTTGCGCGGAAGTTTTAGACCGGTTACCAAAGTAAACATGGATATGTTTGAAAAAGCACATCAAATGTTTTTGGAAGAAAAAACGGTGAAAGAAGAACGAGCTCGTGTTATTTTCGAAATAACCTTAGCAAATTTAAGAGCAGAAGGCGAAATTAATGAGCGTGATTTTTTAGATCGAGCAGAGCTTTTATGTTCTCTTGGTCAAACAGTAATGATCACCAATTTTCAAGAGTACTACAAACTTGTTGAATATTTTGCTGAGTTTACGAAAGAACGAATGGCCTTGGCTATGGGTGTCTATAATTTGGTACAAATATTTGATGAAAAATACTATCGCCATTTAAGTGGTGGTATTTTAGAAGCCTTTGGGAAATTATTCTTTAAAGATTTAAAAGTATATCTATACCCGCTAAAAGATCAAGAAAGTGGAGAGTTCATCACCAGTGAAACGTTAAAAGTACATCCTCGTATGAAAGAATTGTATAAATTCTTTAAATACAATGGTAAAATGCTAGATATCAAAGATTTTGACCCAGGAACGCTTGATATTTTCTCAAGAAAAGTACTGAAAATGATTGGTGATTGTGAAGAAGGCTGGGAAACGATGCTGCCAGAAGGTGTTCCCGATATTATTAAAGAACATCGTTTATTTGGCTACTCACGAAGAAAGTTTGCCAACAAACAATAAGATAAAAAGTAAAAAAAAGTGAAACTTTACGAGTTTCACTTTTTTTATTTAAGCATCTAATAATTGGGATGCGTGTTGTTTCGTCTTCACCTTTAAAATTACATCTTCCAATACACCATTTTCATCAATCACGAAAGTAGTTCTGTGAATACCATCAAATTCACGACCCATGAACTTTTTCGGACCCCAAACACCATAACCTGTAATGACCTCTTTATCTACATCCGCCAATAAAGGAAAAGGGAGTTCGTATTTATTAATAAAATTTTGCTGCCTTTTTGCAGTATCTGCACTTACTCCAAGAATCTCATAGCCCAATGATTGAAAACGCTCGTAATTATCTCTTAAATCGCAAGCTTCTGCTGTACAGCCCGGTGTACTAGCTTTCGGATAAAAGAATAATACTAGTTTTTTACCGCGATAATCACTTAATTTTCGAAGAATACCGGCATTATCTTTCACTTCAAAATCTGGTGCCTTCTCTCCTATTTTTAATGTTGTCATATTTTGTATTTTAGTGCGGCAATTTAAGCATTATGACAAAGAAACAAAGTATTGATTTTATTATAAAAACGTTAAATGATTTATTCCCCGATCCTCCAATTCCATTAGACCATAAAGATCCGTATACACTACTGATTGCTGTATTATTATCGGCCCAAAGCACCGATGCCAGAGTAAATACCATCACTCCTTTATTGTTTGAGAAAGCTGGCAATCCTTATGACATGATCAAACTGTCTGTTGAAGAAATTAGAGCAATTATAAGACCTGTAGGACTTTCTCCGATGAAATCTAAAGGAATTTACGGATTATCTCATATTCTGATCGATTCGTACAACGGAGAAGTTCCTCAAGATATGGCAGCGCTAGAATCATTGCCCGCTGTGGGTCACAAAACAGCCTCTGTAGTGATGAGTCAGGCTTTTAACGTACCTGCTTTTCCTGTAGACACCCATATACACCGTTTACTCTATAGATGGAACTTAAGCAATGGCAAAAATGTGGTACAAACTGAAAAAGATGCAAAACGCTTGTTTCCTAAAGAAACTTGGAACAAACTACATTTACAAATTATATATTACGCGAGAGCCTATTCTCCGGCTCGTGGGTGGGATTTAGAAAAAGATATTATTACTAAGACAATCGGAAGAAAAAGTGTTTTGGCTGAATATCATAAAAACAAAAAAGGCTCGTAATTTATATTACGAGCCTTTTTAACTAATTCAAATGAAACATGATTGGTTTCTGTCTACTGTCCTTTACAACCTTAATCGACTTAGAGTAGTTCAAGATGAAAGATACAGTTTTGTTTAGGGGGTTGAGTTGCTCATTGAGTAACTCTTCAGAGTAAAATTTTTCCATAAAATCTTTATTATTTTGTTGGGGTTATTCATAAAGAACGGAAAAATATTTACTTTATTGTTAATTTGTTAAAATAATATTATTTTTTTCTATTACTTTTCTCAAATTAATGAGTGCATAACGCATTCTACCCAAAGCTGTATTGATGCTTACACCTGTTTGTTCAGAGATTTCTTTAAAGCTCATATCTCTGTAAATACGCATCATTAATACTTCTTTCTGATCTTCTGGTAATTCTTCAACTAGGTTACGAACATCAGAATGTATTTGATCTTTAATTAATGCTTTTTCGGCATTTAAAGATGAATCACTCAACACAGAAAATATATCAAACTCATCCGTATTCTTGAATGATGGCATTCTGTTGTCTTTTCTAAAGTGATCGATTACTAAATTATGTGCAATTCTCATTACCCAAGGCAAAAATTTACCTTCTTCATTGTAATTTCCTTTTTTTAAGGTATTAATTACTTTGATGAAAGCATCTTGAAAAATATCTTCTGAGATATCCCTGTCTAGAACCTTTGAATAAATAAAACTGTAAATTCTTTGTTTGTGACGACCGATTAGGATTTCTAATGATCTTTCGTTTCCACTAATGTAGTTACTAACTAAAACGCTGTCGTTTAATTGATTTTTGTGCATAATTCCCTTTTTTATAATGAAGCTATGAGACTTCGTTAATAATGATTAAAAGTAGAACTATACTATAAGCGTAAATTTTTAGGTTAGGGGAAACTAGTTCCGAAATTGTTAAAGTCACTATGAGATGACCGAGGCAAATATAAAGACAAACTTTTGAATAAAACAAATTTTTTTTAATAAAATTTTAATTTAAACTTAATTTTTATACCAAATTGTAAGTCAGTATCTTTGCAATTATTTCATATTTTAAAGGCTTTCCGTGAAGATAAACGACCTAAACCCAAAAGATTATATAATTATTAAAGGAGCAGCATTACACAACCTAAAAAATGTCGATGTAGCTATTCCGAGAAACAAATTAGTGGTAATTACCGGACTTTCTGGTTCTGGAAAGTCGAGCCTAGCTTTTGACACATTATATGCAGAGGGGCAGCGAAGATACGTTGAAAGTCTATCGTCGTATGCTCGTCAGTTTTTAGGGAAATTAAATAAACCCAAGGTAGAGTACATCAAGGGAATTGCGCCTGCGATTGCCATCGAGCAAAAAGTAAATAGTACCAACCCTCGATCTACCGTTGGTACCTCAACCGAAGTGTATGATTATATGAAATTGCTCTATGCGCGCATTGGAAAAACCATCTCCCCTATCTCAGGCAATGAAGTCAAAAAAGACAGTGTTTCAGATGTATTAAACTATCTAAAATCATTTGAAATAGATACAAAATTACTCTTATTAGCCCCAATTATCATTGATAAAGGTCGAAAACTAGAAACACTCTTGCATGTGCTAGAACAGCAAGGTTATGCAAGAATAAAAGTCAATGATACGATTGTAAGAATTAATGAATACACACCAAAAAAAGGTGATAATCTCTTTCTGGTAGTCGATCGAATTGTTATGAATCATGATGAAGATTTCTTTAATCGATTGGCCGATTCAGTTCAAACGGCCTTTTTCGAAGGAAAAGGAGAGTGTGTCATAGAAAAAATAGCGGATGATAGCACTCGAGTTTTTAGCAATAAGTTCGAGCTAGACGGAATGACTTTTCTAGAACCAAATACTCATTTATTCAGCTTTAACAACCCTTATGGGGCCTGTCCTACGTGTGAAGGTTATGGCAATATGATAGGAATTGATAAAGATTTGGTAATTCCGAACACCACGTTATCTATTTTTGATAATGCCATTGCACCATGGAAATCTGAATCTTTTCAGATCTATAAGGATAACTTAATAGATAACGCCTATAAATTTGATTTCCCTATTCATAAACCTTATTACGAATTAACTCCAGCGCAACAGCAATTACTATGGGATGGCAATACCTATTTTGACGGATTGCACACATTTTTTAAATTTTTAGAAGAAAAGACCTATAAAATCCAATATAGAGTCATGTTATCTAGATATCGCGGAAAAACTGAATGCACTGAATGCTTTGGTCAGCGGCTACGTCAAGAAGCTAATTATGTAAAAGTTGGAGGCAAAACTATAACTGAATTAGTTCAGTTACCGATCGATGAAGTTCTTGCCTTCTTTAAGCAATTATCATTATCTGAAAACGACTTCAGTATCGCTAAGCGTCTATTAAAAGAGATTAATAATCGTTTGACTTTTTTATATGATGTTGGTTTAGGATATCTTACCTTGAATAGAACATCGAACACCCTTTCTGGTGGAGAAAGCCAACGTATTAACTTAGCCACATCTCTTGGTAGTAGTTTAGTCGGGTCTATGTATATTTTAGATGAACCTAGTATTGGTTTGCACTCGAGAGACACTGAACGTCTAATAAAAGTATTAAAAGGGCTACGTGATTTAGGAAATACGGTCATCGTTGTTGAGCATGATGAAGATATTATGAGAGCGGCAGATTATATTATTGATATCGGCCCTGAAGCGGGTACTTTTGGCGGAGAATTAGTTGCCGAAGGTGATTTTAAAAAATTACTCAAGGCAGATTCATTAACAGCCAATTATCTCAATGGTGGCATGCAGATTGCCATTCCCGAAAAACGGAAAACCTCTAAAAATTATATTGAAATTGTCGGCGCTCGAGAACATAATTTAAAAAATATTGACGTTAAATTTCCATTGAATACGTTAACCGTTGTAACGGGAGTTTCCGGTAGTGGAAAAACAACGCTGATACGAAAAATTTTGTACCCGGCTCTTCAGAAACTTCTCTATAATTATGGTGAAAAAGCAGGACAATTTACCGAGTTAAAAGGCGACTATACCTCAGTTCAACATATTGAATTTGTCGATCAAAATCCTATCGGAAGGTCTAGTAGATCTAATCCGGTTACCTATATAAAAGCCTATGACGATATTAGGGCCTTATTTACGCTTCAAAAGTTAGCGAAAGTACGAGCTTATAAAGCAAAGCACTTTTCATTTAACGTCGATGGTGGGCGCTGCGAAACCTGTAAAGGTGATGGAAAGGTAGTCGTTGGAATGCAATTTATGGCTGATGTTCATTTGATTTGCGAAACATGTAAAGGCAAACGCTTTAAGAAAGAGATTCTCGAAGTACAATTTGAAGGTAAGTCTATTGCCGATGTACTTAGCTTGACAATTGATGATGCTATCGCCTTTTTTAAATTACATAATCAAAAAAGAATAATTTCAAAATTACAACCTTTACAGGACGTAGGATTGGGATATGTGCAGCTCGGACAGTCTTCTTCTACCCTTTCGGGTGGAGAAGCACAGCGGATCAAATTGGCTTCGTTTCTAGTCAAAGGAATTACCAAAGACAAAACGCTTTTTATTTTTGACGAACCAACTACGGGTTTACACTTTCATGACATCAAAAAATTATTAGCATCATTCAATGCGCTGCTGGATAAAGGACACTCTATTATTGTAGTGGAACATAACATCGATTTAATTAAATGCGCTGACTATATTATAGATTTAGGACAAGAAGGTGGTAAAAATGGTGGTGCTCTTTTATTTGAAGGTACTCCAGAAGAGTTAGCCAAATCTAAAAAGTCATATACCGCTAAATACCTGAAAGAGAAATTATACGTATAAAAAAAAACCGAAGTGAAACTTCGGTTTTTATCTATTTTCATGGAGTCAATTTATTTTTTCTCCTCCGCGGTTTTTCCGTCAATAATTGACTGTAAATTCTCTTTAGCAAATACAAAATCTGATTGTAATGCAATAGCTTTTTCGAAACTAACTTTCGCAGAAGCGTTATCTTTCATCGCAAACTGTATCAATCCTTTTAAATTGGCAATGGCAGCTTTCAAATCAACTTGTTGATTATGGTTCTTATTGATTGCATATGTAACCTTAATTTTACCCGTATCCTTTAAGCTTTCAGCCTTTTTTACGGCCATCAACGCTTCTTTATTTTTCTTCGTACCAAAATAAAGATTCGCAAGTTTATAGGCATGGTAATTATTGTTAGACTTCGCTGTTAACTTCGCATAAGATTGGGCAGCCTTATCAATAGCACCAATACTCTCGAGTGAAATGGCCTGCATCTCAAGAATTTCTAGTTTGTTACTGTCTCTGCTCAACACATCGGTACAAACCATAAAACAAGAAGTATATTTTCTACTATTAAAATAGACATAGGCTAAACTGTCTTTATACGTACTGTTAGCGCCTTCTTTCGCAATAATTGTATACAAACTATTGGTAGCGATCGTATTATCACCATACGCCAAGGCTTGTTTCATGATCAATTTATCGAGTGACGTATCTTGTTTTTCTTGGGCATAAAAACTCATAACAGCTAGTAAAGCACCAAGTGTAATGTAATATTTTCTCATAAAGTTCAATTTTTATTCTGGATGCAAATGTATTTAAATAATTGAAAACTAAAACTTAAAGTTTTAATAAAATAATTAGACACAAAAAAAGCCCTTCATAAATGAAAGGCTTTGTCTTTTGGGTGGAAGATGGGGCTCGAACCCACGACCCTCGGTACCACAAACCGATGCTCTAACCAACTGAGCTACAACCACCATATTAAGTTGCGGGTGCAAATATACTCTATTTGCATATTTGAACAAATAAAAAAATAAAAAATCTCATTTTAAATCTCTTCGATTTAAACCAATCTTAATTTTAATCATAGTACTTTTGTCATCACATGAGGTTTTACCTCTTTTCACTTTCAGAAGTTATACGTTATGAAACGCATTACACATTTCTTATACGATTATTTAGTCTCCATTGGGTTGACAGAAAACGCAGCGAAATATTTAAACATGTTCGCCCTATTATTGCTACTGTTATTATTTCTTTTTGTCATCGATTTTGTTGCCCGAAAATTGCTACGTGCTATTTTTAGTCGATTGGCGAATCGATCTAAGACTAACTTCGACGATATTTTAATCACAAATAAAGCACCCAGAAACATTGCACATATCATCCCATTACTTATTGCCTTGGAGTTTGTGCCTATTGTATTTTCTGATTTTCTCTATGTTGAGGATATTGTTGAGAAAATCTTACAAGTATTCGGAATTGTCTTAACACTTTGGATTGTAAGAAGTGTGTTAAATACCTTAAAAGATTATTTCAAAACTCTACCAAGTTTAAAAGATAAACCCATCGATAGTTATATCCAAGTATTTATGATTTTTGCTTGGATTGCAGGAATCATGGGAGCTTTTGCCATTATAACGAACACTTCTATCTGGAAGTTTTTTACGGCGCTTGGCGCAGCCTCTGCTGTTATCATTTTAATTTTTAAGGATACAATCTTAGGATTTGTGGCAAGTATTCAAGTGTCCATAAATGATATGGTACGCATTGGTGATTGGATAACCTTTGAGAAATATGGAGCTGATGGTGATGTCATCGAAATTAACTTAGCCACTGTAAAAGTTCAAAATTTTGATAAAACCATAACCACCATACCCACCTATGCATTGATCTCTGATTCTTTTAAGAATTGGCGCGGTATGACAAACTCGCAAGGGAGGCGGATTAAAAGAGCTGTCAGTATAAAAATTGAAAGTATTAAATACTTATCGAATACTGATGTAGAAAAATTACAAAAGATTCAATTAATTTCGGATTATCTTGAAACAAGTCAAGAAAAAATTAATGCTTTTAATGAAGAGAATAATGTTGACAAAAACATCCTACTGAACGGAAGAAATTTAACAAATATTGGTGTTTTTAGAAAGTATGCCGAAACCTATATAAATCAGCATTCGGCAATCAATAAAGAAATGATGATCATGGTGCGTCAGCTCGCACCTACTACACAAGGTGTGCCCATTGAAATCTATGCCTTTAGTGCAGACAAGCGTTGGGCAAATTATGAATACATTATGGCCGATATTTTTGATCATATCTTAGCAGCTGTAAAGTATTTTGATTTGGAAGTATTTGAGTTACCCAATAGTGCTAGTTTTAAGTTATAAAGTGTAACCTTTATGCTACTTCAAACTACTAATTGATACCTTGTTTAATCTAAAAACAACGTAAAACATGAAGTCAATACTCAAAATTTTGTGTTTTTGTACTATGTTGTATAGTTGTGAAACGACAGAATCGACAACAATCACTTCTACAAATACAGAACATCTAAAATACTTCGGATTTACACTAATAGATACTTTTTGGGATGATCCATTGGATGCTGAGGAAAAAACAAATTATTTAGATGAAGTAGCCTCATTTTCGAATATTGCTGATCTATTAATTCTAGAACCTAGTGATAACATATTGCAGAGATTACTATTCATGAAGGCTAATAATGTGAAAGCTATTCTTCACATTAACGAAATATTCTTTGAGAATGTTCGTACAGGTGGTCCTAGTGGAAAAGTATATGATTTAAGAAGTAATTACCAAGAAAGATGGGATACGTTTCTCACTACCAACAATTTGAGCGCTAATACATCAATGATAGAAGTGTTCTATTTAGGAGAAGAACCTACTTGGAATAGTATTTCTTTTACCGAATTAAAGTTAGCCTCAGACCATATAAAATCTACTATATCCAATGTTCCAATTATGTTAATAGAAGCCTATCCCGCGGTTAATGAATTGGAAGTTCCAAATTCTATAGATTGGGTTGGTTTTGATCACTACTTCATAAAAGATCCAAAAAATAATCCGGTCTTTTTAAATGAACTATCCATACTAAAATCCAAATTATCAAATGACGATCAAAAAATAGTATTCATAATGGATGCGCATTATATAGAAGAAGGTCATGGCGATTTTGGCGATATCGATACAATCGAAATGGGAAATGTGGCCAATAGTTATTATGAATTGGCCATTTCAGAAAGCAAGGTTATTGCACTCATTGGCTATACCTGGCCCGGAGGTTTTGATACGAACGAAGCCCTTGGAGCAAGACAACTTCCTCGGCAAGTGCAAGATGAATACACCAGAATTGGTAAAGAAATTACTGGTAAATAATCTGTATCTTGTTGCTTCCAAATACAACCATCTTATATGAAAAAGCACGTATTCATCGCCATTGCACTAGTTTCTTATTCTTTAGTACACGCTCAAGAAGCTTCCGAAAAAATCAAAGAAATCTCTAAAAAAGCCTGTGAATGTATTAGTAAAATTGATATTAATGAAGAGAAAAAAATAAAAAGCAAAGAGATTAAGTTTTGTATTTCAGCTGCAAGTACAGGATATCAATTAAAAGAAAGCTTATCAAAAATGGTGAGTAAAACACAAGATACCCTGAACAAGATAGAAGATGTTTCTAAGATAGACTCCTTAGTCATTGGCAAAGAAGATATCAATGTTATAGACTCAGATGAAAATTATAAAGAAGTAGAGGCCTATTTATATGATAATTGTAGTGTTTTGAATGATGTTTATTTCACTGATAATACAGAGCACGATAACTCCTTTTCAGATCGTAAAAAGGCACTGCGATTTTATGAAATTGGTCAAATTGCTTTTCAGCGACAAAATTATAAAAAGGCCATCAGCAATTACAAAAAGGCCGTAAAAGCAGATAGAAAGTTCGCCTTTGCATGGGATAATCTAGGTTACAGTTACAGAAAAACAGGTGACTATAAAAAAGCCATTAATTGTTATAATAAATCATTGTCACTCGACCCTAAAGGAAAAATGCCTTTAATGAACATCGCCGTCGCCTACCAGTTAAACAACGATATTAAAAATGCGAAAAAAGCTTATGAGACCTATAAAGGGTACTATGCAAATGACCCTGAAGGATTTTATGGTCTTGGCAGAATTTATTATATCGAAAAAGATTACGAAGCGGCTTTAGACAATATGATAAAAGCCTATTATCTATATAAGGAAATGAATTCACCTTATAATATTGATGCTCAAAAACATATCTCATTCATGTATAAAGAGCTAAAAGATGCCAATAAGTTGGACCTATTCAATCGTGTGGCAAAAAAACATAAGTTGAATGTGAATATTCAAGAATAACTGATTTCAAATATACGCACATATTGATCCCATGTGCCATCTAAAAACAAACCTACTTTAATTTATCTAGGCTACTTACAGCGATAAAACGTTCAACTGTAAAGCCTTCACCTGCCTCTGCTCCTATCAACCTACCTAAATCTTGTGCTCTATAACGAATACTATCTAAAAAGTTTTTACTCGTAATTGGCGAAACAGGTTCTTTGTTATTGGGATCGTAGAATTGAGAACTATAAGCCTGAACTGCTTCCATTTTTTTATCAATAAATCCGGAAACATCCACCACAAAGTCAGGTTCTAAGTTTTTCCATTGAATATAATGATACACTTGCTTTGGTCTCCACTCCTTTTGCAATTCTCCATTTAAGCTTGTTTCTATTTTTCTCAAACCAGATAAAAAACAAGCGTCACTTGCCAACTTACTCCCCTTACCATGATCTATATGTCTATCATCAACGGCATTACACAACACAATATCGGGTTGATATTTGCGAATGATTCTAATAACTTCTAATTGATGCGCTTTATCATTTACAAAGAAGCCATCCGCAAAAGCGAGATTCTCCCGCACGGTTAACCCCAAAATTTCTGAAGCAGTAGCCGCCTCTTTATCACGTAGGTCAGCAGATCCACGAGTACCTAACTCTCCTCGAGTTAAATCTAAAACCCCGACTTTCTTTCCTAAAGAAATTTCTTTTGCAATTGTTGCAGCACAGCCCAATTCAATATCATCAGGATGTGCCCCGATAGCGAGTATATCTAATTTCATATAATGTAAATGTAGCTCAAATATACTACAAGTATTTTTTTAACAAAATTTTAATTAGTTGCATATGCAACTAATTTATTGCTATCCGTAAATTTGCTCTATGAAATCGAAAAAAATAACCATTGATTTTGAAACTTCCATCGCCCCATGGTTAGGTAAAACAATGAAAATTGTTGATTACTACATGCATGAATCTATGACCAGTAACAGTTTAGATTTAACTAAGGAGCAAATGATTGTGTTGAAACGCCTACATGACAGAGATGGGATTCCTCAAAACGAGTTGGCTTTTTTAACCTTACGAAATAAATCTTCATTAACACGCCTATTGGTAAAAATGGAAAAAAAAGGACACATCGTAAGAAAAAAGGATCCACTAGACAAGCGTGTCAATAATGTATACTTAACTTCCATGGGTCGCGAAACTTATAAGAAAACAAGACCCATTATAAAGAACTTGATAGACACTATGGAGACAAATATTTCGGACATAGAAAAGGAGCAAATGATTGCATTATTACAAAAAATACAATTCAATTTTACATCAACAAAACCATCTCTTTAACAGGATAAAAAATGAGAAAAATAATTCTTTCAATTTTAGGAATCGCATTAGTATTTGGAGCAGTTGCTTTAGGCAATAAATTTGCAGCGAACAAAAAGAAGCCTAAACCTAAATTTAATAAAATAATAAAAACCGTCTTCGTCGATACGGTTCAAAACAAAGATATCCCTATAATCATCACGGCAAGTGGTAATTTAACGGCAAAAAACAAGATCGAATTATTTTCTGAAGTACAGGGGGTATTGAAAATCGCCACCAAAGACTTTAAATCGGGCACAAAATATCGAAGAGGCGAAACTTTATTGAGAATCAATAGTGATGAATTCTATGCAAGTCTACAAGCTCAAAAAAGTAACCTGTATAATCTCATTACTTCTATTATGCCAGATATCCGTTTAGACTATCCTAATGATTTTAATAAATGGCAAAACTATTTACAGAATTTTGATTTGAATAAATCGACCCCCAAACTTCCTGAGTTTTCTTCCGATAAGGAGAAATATTTCGTCTCAGGCAGAGGCATTACCACTAGCTATTATGGAGTAAAAAACCTAGAAGTTAAACTCGGTAAATACAGTATTCGAGCTCCTTATAATGGGATCTTAACAGAAGCTTTAGTGACCCCAGGAACCTTAGTACGAGTTGGTCAAAAATTAGGTGAATATATTGATCCTTCGGTATATGAAATGGAGGTTGCCATTAGTGCCGCCTATAGTGATCTTTTAAAAATAGGAAATACCGTTTCACTATCAAATTTAGAACGCACTAATACATACCAAGGCAAAGTCATAAGAGTTAATGGTAAGATTGACCAGACCTCACAAACCATTAAAGCCTACATACAGATTGTCGATAAAGGGCTACGAGAAGGTGCCTATTTAGAAGCCAATCTGACTGCTAAGTCAGAAAAAGAAGCGTACGAAATTTCACGTAAGTTATTGGTTGACAATAAAAATGTCTATGCCGTGCAAGATACTGTATTGAATTTAATAGAAGTAGATCCTGTTTTTTTTAATGCCGAAACGGTCGTTATAAAAGGAGTACCAAATAACACCATGCTCCTATCTAAGGTAGTGCCTGGAGCATACGATGGCATGCAAGTAAAAATCAATAAAAGCAGCAACTAATGAAAAAACTGATATCCTATTTCATTAAATATCCAGTAGCAGTTAATGTCATGATCTTTGCCATTGTTGCTTTTGGTGTTTTAGGCGCTTTGTCTATGAAATCTTCCTTTCTGCCCTTGGTAGATTCTCAGTTAATTAGTATTAACCTAGTCTATCCGGGTGCATCTCCATCAGAAATGGAAGAAGGCATTGTCTTGAAAATTGAAGATAATTTAAAAGGTATTGTTGGGGTTGAAAGAATCACCTCTGTATCGAGGGAGAATTCAGCCAACGTGAATGTAGAAGTTGAAAAAGGAAAAAATATTGATGTTGTTTTATCGGATGTAAAAAATGCTGTTGATAGAGTTCCTTCCTTTCCTAGTGGGATGGAACCTCCGGTTATTGCAAAGATCGAGAGTATTCGCCCCACCATTAGTTTTACAATTAGCGGCGATAATTTACCCTTAAGAACCATAAAACAGTACGCAAGAATCGTTGAAAATGATTTGCGTAATATTCCTGGTATTTCTCAAGTGGCGCTCTCTGGATTTCCGGAAGAAGAAATCGAAATTGCGGTAAGAGAAAATGATCTGCGCGCTTTTAACCTATCATTTACTGACGTCGCAAACGCTGTTAGAAATTCAAATATTCTAATCACTGGTGGTAATATTAAAACAGACGCAGAAGACTATTTAATACGTGCAAGCAATCGGTCATACTATGGTGATGAATTACTCAATTTAATTGTTCGAACAGATCCCTCAGGAAATATTATACGACTAAAAGATATTGCTGATGTCAAAGATACTTGGTCAGAAAATCCAGATCGTATTTTTTATAATGACAACTTGGCTATCAATGTGACGGTGAGCAATACAAACAATGAAGATTTAATAACTGCAGCCGATAAGATCAAAGAATATACACATAAATTCAATCAGGAGTATGATAATGTCACCATCAATATTTCTAGTGATCGTTCTATTGTTTTAAATCAACGTACCTGGTTATTGATCGAAAATGGTGTCATTGGTATTTTATTAGTGTTATTTTTCTTAGCGTTATTTTTAAACGTTCGCTTGGCCTTATGGGTCGCCGCTGGATTACCCATTGCGTTTTTTGGAATGTTTATTTTCGCCGCTCAATTGGGTGTTACAATTAATGTATTGTCTCTTTTTGGGATGATTATTGTCATTGGTATTTTAGTGGATGACGGGATCGTGATAGGAGAAAATATCTACCATCATTATTATGACAAAGGAAAATCTAAGATTAGAGCCGCTATCGATGGCACTATTGAAGTAATTCCACCGATCGTATCGGCTATTTTAACAACGATTATTGCCTTTGCTACTTTTTTCTTTTTGGATGGTAGAATTGGAAGTTTTTTTGGTGAAGTCTCAACTGTTGTGCTCTTAACTTTGAGTGTTTCTTTAATTGAAGCTTTAATTATACTTCCTGCACATATTGCACATTCTAAGGCGCTTTCTCATAAGGATAGAAAACGCAACAAATTGGATACCTTTTTCACGAAAGTAAATGCAAAAGCCGATCGCTTTTTGGTTGGTGTACGAGATAAAGTTTATATGCCATTTTTGCGATTTTCTTTACGATATAAAATACTCATTTTCTCTATCCTCGCGGCATTGTTTATTTTAAGTATTGGTACCATCAGAGGAGGTATTGTAAGAACTTCTTTTTTCCCTTTTATCAGTAGTGATCGAGTACAGATAACCTTGAAAATGCCCCAGGGCACCAATGAGAAAATTACAGATTCTATTATTTCTGTTATAGAAGAAAAAGTTTGGTTGGTAAATGATGACTTTACAGCAAGACAAACCGATAATGAGCAAGTCGTACAAAACGTCATTAAAAGAGTGGGTCCTGGTACAGCCAATGCCACACTCACTGTGAATCTATTACCTGGTGAGTCGCGTGATTTTTCATCGCCCGAAATCACAGGAGCCATTCGTGAAAAAACAGGAAGAGTTTATGGTGTTGAAAGTTTGGTTTTTGGATCGGGAGGTAATTTTGGAGGTAGCCCAATCGCTGTATCGCTTTTAGGAAATAATATCAGCGAATTAAAAGCGGCTAAAATGGCTTTAAAAGCCGAGTTAGAAAGAAACACTTTGATTAAAGATGTTACAGATAATGACCCGGCAGGGATTAAGGAAGTGAAAATTCAGTTGAAAGATAATGCCTATCTCTTAGGCTTGAATTTACAATCTGTTATGAGTCAAGTACGTAATGGTTTTTTTGGTTTTCAGGCACAGCGTTTTCAACGTGGACAAGATGAAATAAAAGTATGGGTTCGCTACACTAAAGATAATAGGTCGTCTATTAAAAATCTGGACGATATGCGTCTACTCACCCCAAATGGAGAAAGAATTCCCTTATCGGAAATTGCCACGTATGAAATTGCACGTGGCGATATTGCCATCAATCACTTAAATGGGAAGCGAGAGATTCAAATATCGGCCGATATGAAAAGCCAGAAAGATAGTCCAACGGAAGTTATGGACGACATTAAGGAGAACATTATGCCCGACATTATCTCTAAATATTCATCGGTTACACCACTTTTCGAAGGACAAAATCGAGAGGCTAAAAAAGCAAAAGACTCGGTACAGCTCGTAGCACCTATTATATTGTTGCTAATATATATGACTATTGCATTTACATTTAGGTCATACAGTCAACCTGTTTTATTGATATTGATGGTTCCTTTTAGTATGATCGGTGTAGTTATTGGACATTATTTTCATGGCATCAACATTAGTATCTTTTCTTGGCTCGGAATTATTGCCTTGATCGGAATTATGGTCAACGATGGTCTCGTCTTGATAGGGAAATTTAACAATTACTTGAAAGAAGGAATGCGCTATGAAGAAGCACTTATGCAAGCGGGTAAATCTCGTTTTAGAGCGATCTTTTTAACTTCCTTAACAACTATTGCAGGTCTAGCGCCCCTAATGTTAGAAACGAGTCGACAAGCTCAGTTTTTAATTCCAATGGCCATTTCTATATCTTACGGTATTGCTATTGCCACGGTACTTACACTGATTATGTTGCCCCTACTCTTATCTGTTTCAAATCAAATCAAAGTAGGAGCTAAATGGTTGAAAACTGGTAATAAAGTAACCCCAGAAGAAGTCGAGCGCGCCATCATTGAGTTGCATAGTGAAGACGAAGACTTAGATAGTCAAAAAGAGAAATTAATATCAAAAGAAGAAATAAAACAACTACTTCTTGAAATAAAAAGTGAGCATAATGAACTATAGTAAGTATATCATCTTGGCCGTTTTGTGGTGCGCCTTCATGTCTGTTCAAGCGCAAAACATTGAAAAAACACTTTCTAAAGAAGAAGCGATTCGCATTGCTTTAGAAAATAATTATGGCATTCAAATTTCAAATAACAACGTGAAAATTGCTGCTAATAACAAAAAAGTAATGAATACGGGTTACCTACCTACATTGACTGGTAATGCAGGAGCTGTATATAATTTAGACAACACCGAAGCCACTTTTTCGAATGGCAATGTGACTTCATTAGAAGGTGCTGAGAGCAACCGTTACAACGCCTCAGTCAGTTTAAATTATATCTTGTTTGACGGTTTTGGGAGGCGGTACAATTACAAACAACTAAAAGAACAACACAACCTTTCAGAGCTCCAGGCGAGAGAAACCATAGAAAATACCGTCTTACAATTATTCAGCGTGTATTATAATGTCGCAAAATTGTCAGAAGATGTTGCACTCCTTAAGCAAAGCTTGAAAATTTCTAAAGATCGTCTAGAAAGAGTTCAGTATCAATTTGACTATGGACAAAATACAAAACTTGCCGTTTTGAATGCTGAAGTAGACGTCAATAATGATAGTATTAGCCTATTAAATACGAGACAGTTATTAGCCAATTCTAAGCGAGATCTTTTTGTTGTTCTAGGAAAAAATGAACTACCAGAATTTAGTGTTGATACGCTGGTAACATTTGGTCTGCAGCCCCAAAGAGAAGAATTATATAAAAAAGTTACTTCTAATAACGTGACGCTACAACAATTAGAAAAGAATATTTTAATCAGCGATTTTCAATTAAAATCTAATAAATCTGGTTACTTACCATCTATTGGGTTAACAGGAACTTACGGCTGGAATAAAAATAATAATAATGCGGCGGCCTTTGTGGCAACCTCAACAAATACAGGTTTATCAGGTGGAATCAATCTAACATGGAATATCTTTAATGGAGGAAGAAATCGGATTCAAGTTCAAAATGCCAAAATAAATTTAAACACTCAACAATTACAAAAGCAGCAGGTAACACTTCAAATTTCACGAGATTTTAATAATGCGTGGGAAGATTATCAAAACAAATTATTCGTTTTACAAACACAACAAAAAAATGTACAAACCAGTACAGACAATTTTAACAGAACGGAAGAACGTTTTAAACTCGGACAAATTACTTCGATAGAATTTAGACAAGCACAACTGAATTTAATCAACGCCATAAATGCGAAGAATGGAGCAAAATATGAAGCAAAACTGGCCGAATTACAATTGATGCAACTAAGTGGTGATTTATTGAATAGTACATATTAACATTAATTGTTATTTTTACTAAAAATCAGTTACTAAGTCCATCCTTTTGAAAAGACGAAATTTTATAAAAAAAACATCGCTCAGCACTTTTACAGCACTGCTGGGTGTTGATATCGTTTTTGGTAATTTATTACCCGCTGGTTATGTACCCTTAGCCTTGCAACAAGCAGATCCTTTTACCCTCTTTAAGAAAGATAAAGAGATGAAGGTATTAAATGATCGTCCTTGGAACATGGAGGCTCAAGCCCATTTATTAGACGACAGCATTACTCCAAACAACTATATGTTTATCCGTAACAACGGATTAATTCCAACGACCATAGATGTCGACAACTGGACACTTACCATTGATGGTGAATCGGTACAAAAACAGAAAACATATACCTTGTCTGAGTTGAAATCAAAATTCAAACATTACACCTATCAATTGACCTTAGAGTGTGGTGGCAATGGTCGTAGTGAATTCAACCCACCAGCAAAAGGAAATCAATGGACTATCGGGGCGGTTTCTTGTGCTAATTGGACCGGCATAAGACTTAAAGATGTCTTGAATGATGCCGGAATTAAAGAGAATGCCGTGTATATAGGCTACCGCAGCGCCGATACACATTTAACAGGAGATGTTGATAAAGCTCCTATTTCACGTGGTGTTCCAATGTCAAAAGCTTTACAAGATGAAACAATCTTAGCCTTCAAAATGAATGGCGAAGATATCCCGTTGGTACATGGCTATCCATTGCGATTGGTGGCTGGAGGATGGCCAGCATCCGCTTCTGGAAAATGGATCACCGGAATCAGCATTCGCGATAAAGTGCATGACGGAGCCAAAATGAAAGGTGCATCTTATCGAGTACCTTGTAAACCTGTCGCGCCAGGGTCTAAGGTAAAAGACGAAGATATGTGTATCATAGAGTCAATGCCCATAAAATCATTGATTACCTATCCTAAATCTGGTGCGCTCATCAAAAAGGGTCGAAACATAGAAGTAAGAGGACACGCATGGGCAGGAGAGTTAGGAGTTAGCAAAGTAGAGTATTCTATTGATTATGGAACTACTTGGAATGATTGCAATCTTGAAAACCCTGCAAACAGATTGGCATGGCAACATTTTTCAGCAACTGTAGGTTTTCCAAGTACGGGATATTATGAAGTATGGGCAAAAGCAACAGACACTGAAAATAGTGCACAACCGATGCTATTACCTGGTTGGAATCCTAAGGGATATTTAAATAATGCCTGTCATCGAATTGCCATAAAAGTAGTGTGATATATGAATCGAAAATCTATTTTTTACAGCATTGTAGGCCTGATTATTTTGCTTCTAATTCTTTTTATAAATTATAGAAAACAAGTTCAAGAGCATGAATATGAAACTATAGAAACTACTGCTGATAATGATGGTATAGAAAATGGTATCCATGTAAACACTGGATTAGTTGATGCGGCCGGTTTACCGCTCGTTATTGCACATTGTACGGGTTGTCACTCAGCAAAACTGATTACACAAAATAGACTTTCGAAAGATGGATGGCGAGAAGCCATCAAATGGATGCAAGAGACACAGAACTTATGGGATCTAGGTGAAGATGAGGAAGCCGTTATCGCCTATCTCTCAAAAAATTATGCACCAACTGCGAAAGGTAGACGCGATGTTTTAAACACTATAGAATGGTACACTCTTGAAGATTAAAAACTATGTATGAACACTTATTTCAATGTCCTTATTGTTGGGAGACCATTTCAATGCTTCTAGATACATCGTTATCAACTACAAGCTATATAGAAGATTGTGAAATCTGTTGTAGACCAATTCAAATTACACCTTCGTTCGACGGTAATGAACTAATAGCATTTAGTGCCGATGATATTGAAAAATAGTCGATAATTTAGTAAAGAGCAGCATTGATCTGCCCCATCCAATCGTCCAAATCATTCGTATTCGTGTCTATTGGTTGATTCTTACCACCAAAAGGTCCATATTTTTTTAAATCAGTTACAGAAAAAAGACCTAATGTAGGTGTCAATGTAGCCGCAGCCAAATGCATAATACCACTGTCAGCTCCAATAAATAGTGCCGTGTTTTCAATTACAGATGCAATTTCACGAATATCTTTGCTATAAAAGGTTGGCGCTTGAAAATTTATTTGTGAAACATTTTCAATAGGTAATATTTCTAGGATATTATAGTCGGGATACTCTTTCTTTAATCTATCATAAAATGTTGACCACCACACCGTATCATAACACTTTCTACCCGTCGCAAAAGTAAATATGGAGATCGTTTTCTTTTTGGTATCTACAATATCTTCTAACAAACTTTTCCCTTTGGCCTTCTCAGCGTTAGACAATTTTAAACAAATCTTTTGCATCACTCGAATTGGATCTTTCTTATGACCAATTAACTTTAAATAATCCCTTAAATTATAAATGCCATTTTTTGCAATATGTGCACTATCTTCAAATTGAATATTAGATTCTCCTGGTAATTCATCGAACACTTTATAGTCTGAATCTGCCAATTTCGTCAATAATTTCCCTGACGACGAATCTTTTACTGCATTAATTACTAGGCAGTATTTTTTACTTCGTACAGAGAACCAAACTTTTATATATCGAAATAGTTCCTTAAAAGGTTTCCTCGGTAGTATGATAAGTCGATCTACATTTGTGAAATTTTCAAATACCTGAACGGCCATATTTCCCTTTACAACAATATCAATTTTACAATTTGGAAACGTAGCAACCACCTCCTGTACTAGTGGTGTGATTAACAATAGGTTGCCAAGTCGCTGATTAGGTCTACAAATGAGTACACGTTTAACATCAAGTGTTTCTGTATTTTTTGAGGCTCTATTAAGATGTGAGTTGCCTATATTGCCAGTCACCTTTTTCATGATGACTCTCTTCAATTTATTTAAAGGCTTAAGAATCTTAGCCTTCAAAACAACATTTTAAATTTAACATATGATTGATTATTTTGGTTTTTTTATACTAACGTCACTAGTGCCTTTTTTAGTGCATGCTCTACATCATTTATGATATCTTTCGCATTTTCGATACCAATTGAAAACCTCAATAGGTTATCAGAGATACTGACGGCTGCTCGTTGTTCGGGAGTTAATAGTGCATGTGAAGTAGCAGAAGGTAATAAAATTGTTGATTCTACCCCTGCTAAACTCATAGAAGGCTTTACCAATTGTAGTTCTTTTTGAAACTGCACGGCGTCATACTCTTCTGTTAATTCGAAAGAAAGCATACCTCCAAAACCATGCATCTGAGCCTTGGCAATATCATGCTTCGGGTGACTTGGCAATCCAGGATAATAGACTTTCTCAACCGCTGAATGTGTATTCAAAAATTCAGCAATTTCTTGTGCGTTCGAATTGTGTTTATCAACACGTACTCCCAAGGTTTTGATACTCCTCTCTAATAAATAGCACATAAAATCACTTAAACTTCCACCCATGTTCTTTGCTTTCTGCCAAATTTTTTCAATATATACTTCCGAAGTTGCAACGGCACCAGCACATATATCACTGTGCCCTCCTAAATACTTTGTGGCAGAATGTAATGAAATATCAATCCCTAAATCTAAAGGTCTTTGATTGATCGGAGATGCAAAAGTATTATCGATCATTGATACCAATCCATGTTTTTTCGCTATTGCTGCTACGGCCTTTATATCTGTAATCGTCAACAAAGGGTTTGAAGGTGTTTCTAGATACAGCACTTTAGTATTCGGTTTGATTTTAGCTTCAAAATCGGCTGCCTCTACCCCATCTGTAAAGGAATAATCAATTCCCATTTTTTCAAACTCCTCTACAACCAAATTAAAAGAGCCCCCATAAATTTCATTTTGTAAAACAATATGATCGCCATGATTCAAAAAGGTAAATAATGTCGTGCTTATTGCTGCCATTCCGGAAGCAAAAGGCATCGCCATTTCGGCATGGGCTAAAGCTGCTATTTTTTTACCTACGGCCTCTTGATTGGGTGTATTGAAATATCTTGGATAGCGTTTTACGTCAACATCCATATACTCATATGAACTTGCCATATAAATTGGAGAAACTGCGCCTCCAAATTGTTCATCTTTGATCTCTCCTACATGCGCACAAATCGTATGTACACCTAGATTTTCTTTTGCCATTATTCTTGTCGTTTATAAAGAGCTCTAAAATACAAAACATTCGGTAACCGAGACCTCGACTATTTAAATTTAAACACAATCGTCACTTTGAGTAAAATTCTTCAAGATTTTAATGTAAATAGTATCGCTGATATCTATTAAAAAGTCGCAACCTTGAACGTACATGTTTTGAACTCTTTCATTTCATATTCACTATACTTTCGTCTCTTTCCATTTTCCCTTTCTAAATAAGATAATGCCAACAACGGCGATCATTGCTTCTGCTAATACAATCGCCAGAAAGACACCTAACGGGCCAATTTCTAAGGTAACGGCTAATAGGTATGCAAAAGGTAACTGGAATAACCAAAAACATACGAAGTTGATATAGGTTGGTGTTTTCGTATCTCCTGCTCCATTAAAAGATTGTATCACAACCATTCCATAAGCATAAAAAACATAGCCAGCGGCTATCACTTGCAAACATAATGCTCCATACTTGATCACCTCGTCCTCTGGACTAAACCAGGCCAATATTTCTTTGGCGAAAATAAGATACACTAAAGAAACGACGACCATAAAAATGGCATTGTATTTTCCTGTGATCCACACTGATTTTTCGGCACGATCGGGTTTTCCTGCGCCCAAATTTTGTCCGACTAGAGTAGCGGCCGCGTTACTCATCCCCCAAGAAGGCATGAAGGTAAACATCATCACACGAATCGCAATCGTGTAACCCGCCAATACTTCACTGCCGAATTCAGACATAATTCTCATTAAAAACACCCAACTCGATGTTCCAATTAAAAACTGACCAATACCACCTAAAGATACTTTTACAAGATTCAACATCACTGAACCACGAATCACCAAATCTTTAAAAGCGATCTTAATTTTACCCCATCCGTAAAAAAGGATCCCTAGTTGAAAAATTACCGCTGTACCCCTACCGATGGTCGTGGCAATGGCGGCACCCTCAACACCATATGCTGGCACGGGGCCAAATCCGAAAATAAAGATAGGGTCGAGTATAATATTAAGTCCGTTAGACAATACTAATGTCCACATGGCAATCGAAGCGTTACCGGCACCTCTAAAGATAGCATTAATCAAAAACAGTAACATAATTGACATATTACCACCTAACAAAATTTGAGTATAACCGTAACCTTCAGCAATGAGGTCGGGTTCCGCTCCCATGAGTCCTAATATTTCTTTTGGATATAGTATTCCAATAATACTAACTATGAGTGATACTCCGACTCCCAATATAATCACTTGTACAGCGGCTTGATTTGCTCCTACCCTGTCTTTTTCGCCAACCCTCCGGGCCACAACAGCTGTAGCTGCCATGCTGAGACCAATGGCCACGGCATATACCAAGGTGATTACTGATTCTGTGAGGCCAATTGTCGCTACGGCATTGACGCTTACGCGGGATACATAAATAATATCTACGAGGGCAAAAATAGATTCCATGAGCATTTCTAGAATCATAGGCACCGAAAGCATGAAAACAGCTTTACGGATGCTTCCAGTGGTGAAATCTTGCTCTTTACTGCTTAATGAGGCCTTAAAAGCGTTGAATAATTTACGTATTGAAAATGTATGTTGATGTGTCATGATTGTTGTATATAAAATAGAAAATTGAAATAGCTAGCTATTTCTTAAAAGGAAGCCAGTTCGTAAACTAGCTTAAGTCGTGAAGTCTTGCTTATACAATCATAAGACTGCAAATATATAAAAATAAATTTTAGATGGAAATTCGAAAAAAATAATACCTTTGTCATATCCCACCTTTCTTGAGTATCACTTCCTCTCTTTTAAGAATTAATAATATACAATCAATGAAAAATAGTATTTTGGGACTTATAGTGCTCTTTACGAGTTATCACTATGCTCAAGTTCCTAAAAAAGCTGAAACTGTTTCAGTAAACAATAAAAACATGTACTACGAAGTATATGGCGAAGGCAAACCACTTATCTTTTTACATGGCTATAGTTTATCATCCAAATCATGGAAACCATATGTTTCTGATTTTTATAATGATTATGAAGTCTATTTAATCGACTTAACCGGTCATGGAAAATCTGATACATTTACCAAAGATTTATCTATTGCCGCGGTAGCAAAAGACATACACGCCTTACTTAAGCATTTAAATTTAAACCAGATACAAGCAATTGGATTTAGTTTCGGAGGTGATGTACTCTACCAATTAGCGTTACAACAACCTAAGTTAATCAAATCGATGATCACTATTGGTGCTGTTGGCACATGGACTGTTCATGACTTTCCGGAATATCAAAAAGCTTTCACTTTTAAAAATCGAGCAAATTTTCCTTGGTTAAAAGACCATAGAAATGATGAACAAGTTAAGGCTATCATGTCTCAATTTAAGAATTATACCGTCAAGATTAGCACTGAAGAATTAAGAACTATATCTCCAGAAGTGCTCATTATGATCGGTGACGATGATGAAGGAATGGATTTTAGCGAAGTAGCACGAGTGAAAAAAAATCTGCCAAAATCAGATCTTTGGGTATTACCAAATATTGCTCATGGGGCACATGAAGGAAAAACCAAGTCAGAATTCATCACAAAGGCAAGATCTTTTCTCAAAAAATAACTAATTATGCGAAGGCTACTTTCTTCAACCATAAAAATATCCGAACTTAGCAGCTACAACATAAGCGATACTAACTATGAGTTCTTCCAACAATCACATTGATTATATAGAGTTTAAAGCACATGACCTTGAAAAAACAAAAATCTTTTACAGCGGTGTTTTTGGGTGGACATTTACCGATTATGGTTCAGACTATATCGCCTTTGCGGATAGCGGTATCGCCGGAGGGTTTGAGCGAACCGATGTTCCCATAATAAATGGAGTACTTGTGGTATTATCGCATACCGATTTAGAAAATTGTATTCAAAAAATTAAAACTGCTGGCGGACATATTACAGTTCCAGTTTTCTCGTTTCCAGGTGGGAAGCGCTTTCATTTTACAGATCCTTCTGGTAATGAATTGGCGGTTTGGTCGGAAGACTGACCGAAACATCTACAGATACTTCGACAGATAGTCAATACTCAGGGTCATCTTTTCAACATCACAAAGAGAAAAGGGAAAACCCTCAGAAATTCATGGGAAAAATCCTTTAAAATTCAGGCAAATACCTCTTTCATAGCTTGTATAAACATTAGAACTTTGTCAGCATAAACTTACATGCCGCAACCATCTAGCTATACTAATATGTGCGTTTAAGAAAGCGTGCTATTGGTTAATAAGTCGATTTAACTTATCGAAATCGATTCAATTATTTATTTAAAATTTTCTTCATTAAAAAAATTGTACTATGAACAACTACAGAAAAAAAGAAGCGTGGCAAAAACGTAATGAAGCCAATCTCTTGGCTAATGAAAGACCTACCAAACGGCATAAGAGTAATGGCGACGAGCAGAAGTTTAGAAACGTCGATGGCGATGGGAAACCAAACTATATGGTCAGTTTCACGAAAGGATTACCTCATGACAAAGTAACTGGTTTAATAAAAGATCCTCAACACTTTCAATATTTCGTAAGAGGAATTGATAGTGGAGATCCGAGAGACTTTCGTGACACACCCCTAGGCCCTGACGAGCATTGTGGGCCCACAAATCCTTCAGCGCCGAGCAGTTGGGAATCCCTCATTGCGCAAAAAGGAAAATTAGATGCTGATCCTTCTGACCCAGATAATAAGGTAGGCCTGAGAGCATGGGAAAGTCAGAGTGCTGGTTTGATCTTTGAACTAGAAGGCCCTGATGCACAGGCAGTCACCATGCCCCCGCACCCAACATTGGGCAGTGCCGAATTGACCGCTGAGATGGCCGAAGTATATGCGCAAGCATTATTACGTGATGTACCATTTAATGCATTGAGCGCTGGTATTCTTGATCAACAGTATCTCGAAGACAAGTGTCAGCCTATACCTCAAAATGGTGTTGTAAATCAACCCGTTCTAGGCCAATTAAAAGCTAAGAAAAACGATGTTAAGGCCTATTTAAAAATTACAGAGGAACTTAAAAAACTCGATTGGTTTGCAACAAAAGATTTGAAATTAACACCTCAAGAAGAAATAAGAAGATGTAATAGACAATGCCCGACACCATCAAATGCTTTTAGAGGTATTACCAAGGGCGATGATATTGGTCCTTATGTATCGCAGTTTCTTTTAATTGGTAATACCGGAATTGGTAATGAAAATAGAACTAGTGATGATGGACAAATTTCTTTTGGTGCCATTTCAATAGATCAAAAAGTACGTGTAGCAGAAGAACGAAATTATATGACCAAATGGGAAGAATGGCTGGACGTTCAAAATGGTGCAAAGGTGGCGAATTTAGAAAGTTACAGCGAAGCACCTGCAGATTTCAGACGTTTTATTCATACACCGCGAGATTTGGCAACTTATGTGCATTATGATGCCTTGTACGAAGCCTACTTAAATGCTTGCCTGATACTATTAGGTAACGGTGTTGGTTTTGACCCTGGTATTCCATTTCAAGAAGATGATAAAAGAGACCACCAGCAAGGTTTTGCACATTTCGGTGGGCCCCATATTTTAACCTTGGTAACGGAGGTGGCCACAAGAGCTTTAAAAGCGGTTCGATTTCAGAAATATAATGTACATCGAAGATGTAGACCAGAAGTATTGGCCGCAAGAATTACGAAAGTTGACGAACTAAAAAATAGTGCCAGTGAGTTGTTAGATATGACCAATGCTATCGGTGTAGGAGCAGGTTCGATCCTCCACTCGATTGACCAAGCCAATGGAGATCTATTTCAGGCAATTCCAGGAACCATTGACAAAAATTATTTGCTGCCGATGGCATTTACCGAAGGTTCTCCGATGCATCCAGCATATGGTGCCGGACATGCCACTGTTGCGGGAGCATGTGTTACCGTGTTAAAGGCATTTTTTGACTGTAACAGTCTTTTTAAACCAAATGGTACTGACGCAAATCAGGCGTATGTCTCGGTTAATAATGGAAAAAAGTTAGAATTAGTTCCTGTGTTGGATCAATTAGGAAATTCAGTTGATCTAACGGTTGAAGGAGAATTAAATAAATTGGCATCCAACATTTCAATTGGACGAAACTGGGCGGGAGTACATTATTTTACTGATTATTATGAGTCGATATTAATGGGTGAACAAATAGCCATTGGTATCTTAGAGGAACAAAAATTAATGTTTAAAGATAATTTTTCGATGACCATTCCATTATTTGGAGGTGAGACCATAAGAATCTAAGATCACAAATATCAAGAATGTACTGCGGGAAGCAGCCTTAAAAGGTTATTTCCCGCATTTTTTTTGGAATTAATTTGCGTAACCAAATGATTACATATATATTTGTAACCAATCAGTTACTTATTTATGAGACGAGATGTTTTCCAAGCCATTGCCGATCCTGTACGAAGAGATATTATAGCGCTCTTAGCGGATACACCTTTAACGGTCAACAATATTGCTGAAAAATTTGATATCAGTCGCCCTGCGATTTCAAAACATCTCAAAATTCTCCAAGAATGCGATCTCATTGCGGTAGCACAAAACGGTCGAACACGTCTATGTATGATTCAACCACAAAATCTATTACCGGCTTTTATGTGGATGGAGCAGTATAAAAAATTGTGGGAAGATCGTTTAGATGATTTTGGCAACTATTTGAATGAATTAAAAACAAAAACTATATCGAATGAACACAAAAAATGAAACTAATCGCACGGTCACAATTGAAAGAATCTATGACGCTCCTCTTACATTAGTTTGGGATGCATGGACTAACCCTGAGCATATCGCCAATTGGTGGGGACCAAAAGGTATGAATACTAGAATACTTGAACATAATTTTGAAGTTGGAGGTACCTGGAAATACGCCATGACAATGCCAGACGGCAATGATTTTATTTCAGAGGGTACTTATATCGAAATTCTACCAAAAAATAAGATAGTGACCTCTGCTGATTTTAAGCCCATGACGCAAGGTGTAGAATTACATATTTTACTGGAAGCAGCTGGTGATAAAACAAAATTTACCTTTAAAGTTATACACCCTACTGAAGCATACAAAATACAACAAGAAAAAATGGGTATTTACAACGGCTGGGGCTCTACCTTTGATCGACTAGAAGCTTTCCTTTCTGAAGCATAAAGAAAAGAACAGACGTTGGTATTTTTAAATGACCAACGTCTATTTTTTATAGTATTTCTTGTGCTTCACAAACGCCAAGATTGAAATTACAATCCCAATACCTAACCATGCCCAAATCTGATACGGAATTGGTGCCGATTCTCCTGCTGCGTAGGAATGTAATCCTGAAAGTAAATGGTTTACTCCTAAATAAGTCATTAAAATAGAGGCGAACGCAAAGTAGCCCATAATATTAAAGGTAAGCCTTCCGCGTAAGCCTGGTATCAATCGTGCATGCAATATAAAAGCATAAATCATAATACTTACTAAGGCCCAAGTTTCTTTAGGATCCCAACCCCAATAACGTCCCCAACTTTCATTGGCCCACATACCTCCTAAAAAGTTACCAATAGTCAACATAACCAAACCAACAGTCATCGTCATTTCACTAATAATGGTAATCTCTTTTATATTCAACTCTATTTTTTTCTTGTTCTTTTCATTCGTTAAGGCGACTAATAATAAGGCAATAAACCCTAACATCATACTCAGTACAAATGGCCCATAACTAGCTACAATAATTGAGACATGAATTAATACCCAATATGAATCTAACACAGGCACCAAATTCGCAATCGCAGGATCCATCCAATTCATGTGGGCAAACATCAAGATGATCGATACAACAAAAGCTGCTGCGGCTCTCACCAAGGGCGATTTTTTACCAAATGACAAGCCAAAAAACATTGTAGCCCATGCGATATAAATCATTGATTCATAGCCATTACTCCAAGGTGCATGGCCAGAAATATACCAACGTATTCCGAGTCCAATGGTATGATAAATAAATAGTAAGAAAATGATAAACGAGCATATTTTGACGAGCTTATTTATCAACTTCGAATCATTAAATATTTGTACGATCACAACGATTAATAAGAGCAAACTAGCAAATAAGTAATACATGAAAAGACTCTTAAAAATATCGTATTTATTATAGAATATTTCGAGCTCTATCTTTCGTTTTTCAGGTAATACATCGCTTCCGTATCGTGCCTGAAATTGATGTATTCCTTCTAATAGTTGATCAGATTGCTTATAATCTCCCGTTTTTATCGCTTCACCAAGTGTTTGCGTATAATACGGAATTACATTCCGTACGAAAGAAGAATCTGCTTTGTTGAAGCCCGCTGTTTGTAATTCAGCTCGTGAGACCCATTTATTATTTTCATCGCCATTGATAGGAAAGAATCTAAATATATCTCCCGAAATACCGCTATATAACAAACTAACTCTATTGGAAATATTTACAATACTTTCTTCAAATTTGTTTTTGATCACTTTTTTTGAAGCATTCTCTACTTCTTTTCCCAATTTATACTCACCACGTTGATTAAAAAAATCAGCCAAGCTAGCATACTTTTGATCTTTGGGAATACCAATCAAATCTCTCACTTTAGAATTCGCAGCTTTCATATAGATAAACGGTACAGAAAACCAAACTCTCGGGTTAGTGACCATAGAAACGGCCACTTGATTTGCATCTAAGTCATTATACGTATCTTTTTTACTCAATTTACGGAGTAACTCAGAAGCATATGTATGCACTGGTTTCATCCGCCCTCCTGCATCTTGAATCACTAATTGACTAAAGCGTTCAGCATGTTCAGAAGAAACTTTCGTAACATTTAAAATCGAATCAGCTTCTTTATAGGTCAAATGAGCATCTTGTGCAAAAGTAGTGGCACTTAGAAGTAATGCCAACAACGTTAACGCCTCTTTCTTCTTCTTTATTTTGTCGAGCATTTTGTTCAAGTCAGCGAAGCGAGTTCCTTTTAAAAACAAGACAAATGTCATCGCAAAAAACAACAGCATATAACCTATATAGGTGATGGTTGTACCCAATACGTCATAATTCACCGAAAGCTGTGTTTCTTCTACTTCTCCCGATAAATCATAACTCGCTTGAAAAAAGCGAAAGCCCTTATGATCTAAAATATGATTCATAAAAATGCGAAAGTCAAAGGTATTATCAGTATCGATCACCGTCACTTCACTGGCAAATGATTTTGGTTGGTTCGACCCTGGATAACGCTCTAATTGAAAATCTCGAAGCTTTAATGAAAAAGGAAGTTCTAACTGCTTCGATCCATAGCTCATTCTAAAATTAAGACCGTCCATCGAAAACACCTCTGGTGGATTGATGAGATAGCGTGTTCCCGATAAGGCTATTTTTTTGCTTTCATTTTCCGTGGTTACTTCGACCTCTATAATATCTTCTGGATGTTCTTCTTTATCTCCAGACGTCATGACCAACTTTCCTTTCGTTGCAGGCTCAGGTACAACAAATTGCATATCATGCATCGTATATAATGAACGTAAATTGAAAGCCTGTAAGGAGTCTTTTTTTACAGTTCCTTTAGCTTGTGTAGCCATTACCATAAAATCAGCATTCAAAGGCATTTTTACAAATAATTGATCATTTTGTGTCAAAAAATTAACTGCGCCAGGAGTTTCTTTATCAAAAGCGACTAACTGATTATGAATATTTGCTACTTCGCCTTTTTGAATATAATGATCGTGTCTAGAACCTCCACCCGATTCTACAAAATGTAAATACTCAATACCATTTTCATCTTCTTGAAACTGCTCAAAGGCATTCGGTATATACTTCGCATATTTAATAGAAACCGGTTTTTCTCTAAAATCCGTTTCAATAGAAAAGTCGTTACCTCCTCGAATCAGATCTAAAAATTGAGCTGCATAAGCAGTAAAACCACCTTTATCGGTCACTTCAGGAGCAAATAAATATCTTCTTTCTAAAGTCTTTTGATCTTTATTATCATCAATAACTACGTTGATATAGGCCTTTTCGGAAAGCATCACATTCGAAACTTGTCCTTCTTCTATTGGCATATATCCTTCATAACTAATATAACGCGTAATCCCAGCTCCTAAGAGAATAAAAACAAAAGACAAATGAAAAATAAGCACTGATAACTTTTCTTTTCTAAACAAGCGATATCGAAACATATTACCTGCAAAATTGATCAAGAATACAATATGAATAAGTTCAAACCACCAAGTGTTGTAAACCAATGCTTTCGAAGCCTGAGTACCATAATCATTCTCAATAAACGTGGCAATTCCCATGGATGCCGCATATAGAATAAAAAGAACGCCTGTAAGTCGTGTGGAAAAGAGAAAATTAGCTAGTTTTTTCATCTAAAAAATAAAAAGAAATTTAACAGTACAAAGGTACTTAAAAAAAGCGCTTTATACCTTCAATTAACAGTTTTTTAATAACTAAAAATTGACGTAACTTCGCTTAATGATTCGCGTAGTTTTATTAGGAGCCGGCAACATTGCTACCCATCTGTTATATGCTTTTACCGAAGCAGCAAAAATAGAGGTGGTGCAATTATATGCCCGTTCTGAAAAAAGCCTCTTACCTTTTAAGAATACGGTAGCTACAACGAGCACTCTTGGCAATTTAGCGATGGCCGATGTTTATATCATAGCAGTTGCAGATGACGCAATTGCCGAAGTTTCGAAAAAGCTACTCGTAAAAAATGCGCTGGTTGTACATACTTCTGGGAGTGTTTCTATGAATACCTTAAAGGGGAAATTTCGAAAAGGCGTTTTCTATCCATTGCAAACGTTTACAAAAGAAATCACAGTGGATTTTAGTACCATTCCTATTTGTTTAGAAGCAGCACATAACGAAGATTTATTGATACTAGAAAAATTGGCTTCTGCTATTTCTGATGCTGTTTATTTTATTGATTCTAAGCAGCGAGAGCACCTGCACATAGCGGCCGTATTTGTGAATAATTTTACAAATCATATGTACCATATCGGACAACAAATTTGCGACCAAAGTGAGGTGCCTTTTGAAGTATTAAAACCACTCATTCAAGAAACAGCAGTAAAATTAACCAAGGTATCACCCTTAGAAGCGCAAACAGGGCCGGCTAAAAGAAAGGATACCCAAACAATTACAAAACATTTAGATCAATTACCAAAAAATTTCAAGGAAATATACTCCTTGTTAACCAAATCAATTTCAGATACTTATGAGCAAGAGCTATAAAGAAATAATGCCACAGATTACTACCTTTATTTTTGATGTAGATGGTGTATTAACCGACGGAAATGTTAGCGTTTTATCAAATGGAGAATTGATTCGCAGTATGAATATCAAAGATGGATATGCTTTAAAAACTGCGGTCAACAAGGGATACAACGTATGTATTATTTCTGGAGGTACCAATGAAGGGGTACGACTACGCTTAGAAGGTTTAGGCATTACCGATATTTACTTAGGAGCACATCATAAGACGAAGCAACTTCATGAATATATAGCACGTCGTGAGATACAATTAGAACACGTATTATACATGGGCGATGACATCCCCGATTTTCCGGTAATGAAATTGGTTGGTTTAGCTGCTTGCCCTAAAGATGCCGTTCCAGAAATTCAAGATATATCAGACTATATTTCTCAAAAAAAAGGAGGTAGAGGCTGTGCCAGAGATGTCATAGAACAAGTATTAAAGGTACAAGACAAATGGAATGGTAATTTCGATGCACAAGTAGATTAAAATGAATGTCTAGAAAAGAAGAACTTTTAAAAATACCAATCATTGGGGCCATTGTAAACGTTTTACAGAAGATTAAAGTGCCAGGTCTCGAAGGAATGTCTTTATATGACGTGCTTGAAATGTATGTGATTGGCATTGTGCAAGGAGCGCTCACCTCAAGAGCCGGTGGCGTTGCCTTTAGTTTCTTTATGGCCTTGTTTCCAGCTGCACTTTTTATTTTAACACTAATACCCTATGTGCCGATCGAAAATTTTGATCAGATTTTCATGGATTTCATTGGTCAGGTATTACCTCCTAAAACCTTCGACTCAGTAGATCTGGTACTCGAAGATATTGCGAAAAACAAATATGGTGGGTTGCTATCATTTGGTTTTATCTTATCTGTTTTTTTAATGACGAATGGTATCAATTCTTTATTTGGCGGTTTCGAGTATACCTATCATAAATTACAAACCCGTTCCATTCTAAAACAATACTTAGTTTCTATGGTGGTATCACTGATATTGGCATTATTATTGTTTCTAACAGTCGGGACAATTATCTATTTTGAAATTGCCATTAAAAATTTAATCGCAAAGGGATATGTCACGGATGATTTATTTTGGATACAAACGGGAAGGTATGTTATGACATTTTTAATGATCTTTATATCGGTAGCCATGTTTTATTATCTGGGAACAAAAGAAGGACGAAAAATTTCCTTTTTCTCTCCCGGTGCGATACTTACTACCCTATTGATTGTTATAAATTTTAGGATTTTTGGTATATATGTAAAGCGTTTTGCCCAGTATAATGAATTGTATGGTTCTATTGGAACCTTACTGGTCATCATGTTATTCATTTGGTTAAACTCTATCATATTATTGTTAGGTTTTGAATTGAATGCGTCTATGATTAGATTAAAAAGAGAATGTAAAACAGAATGAGAAAAGGTATATTATATACCGTGCTATGTGTTTTTATTTCGCTTTCCGCGGAAGCGCAATCGATCTTTGGGAAATGGAAATCTATCGATGCAGAAACAGGTAAAACTGAAGCCATTATTTCGGTATATAAAGAAAATAATAAGGCCTATGCAAAGATTATAGATATCTTAAACCCTGTCGATAGAGAGAAGATATGTATCTATTGTAAAGGGAACAGAAAAAATAAGCCTATATTAGGAATGATTATCTTAGACGGGTTAAAAGAAAATGGTGATGAATGGAGCGGTGGAAAAATAGTAGACCCAAAGAATGGTAACATTTATAAGTGTTATATCAAATTAAAAGATAATACCACCTTAAAATTAAGAGGATATATTGGTATTTCATTGTTCGGCAGAACAGAATATTGGAAAAGAGTTGAGTAGAAAGAAATGAAAAAAATAACAATTTTAGTGCTATTGATAACCCTTTTGGGGAGTCAACACTTTTTTGCTCAGCAAAAGAGTATAGATCTTAATTGGCAAACAAATTTTGAAGAAGCCAAAAAGCAGGCTTCAAAAAATGATAAAAAAATATTGATCTATTTTACAGGATCAGACTGGAGCAGCGCTTGTAAAAACCTAAATAAAGATTTTTTCTACACCGAAAAGTTTCAAAAAATCGCTAAAGAGTCGTTTATCTTAGTACGCGTAGATGCCCCCCGTAGACCTAATTTAATATCAGAATTACAATCGAGCTATAATAGAGAGTTAAGTAAAACCTATGACCAGAAAGTCTATCCCACTGTAGTAATGGTAGATTCAACTGGTACCAAATTAGGAATGATAGAAAGTTATAATTACTTACATGATACCAGCAAGCATTACGAATTGCTCACGAAGGTCTTGAAAAAGAAAACGAAAAAGTAGTCTTAATTATCTCTACACTAATCAACAACATGTCCAAATTTGAGCAAGCATAAAACCTATTTTAATTGGAGCTCTGGCAAAGATTCGGCATACGCCTTATACCTTTTATTACAGAATTCTTCTTTCTCTGTTGACGAATTGGTTACAAGTGTCAATACACATTACAATCGTGTTTCCATGCATGGATTGCGAATAGAATTATTGATGGCGCAAACAAAGGCTTTAGAAATACCAACTAGTTTAATCGAGTTACCCGAAATGCCCAGTATGGAGATATATGAGCAAAAAATGCGAGAAACTGTCCTTGATTTAAAGAAAAGAGGCTTTACACACAGTGCTTTCGGAGATATTTTTTTGGAAGATTTAAGAACTTATCGCGAGAAACAGTTAGCGATGCTCGATATGCAAGCCGTATTTCCCATTTGGAAAAAAGACACTAAACAACTACTTCGGGATTTTATAAAAGCGGGATTTAAAACTATTGTAGTTTGTGCACATTCAAAGTATTTCGATCACAACTTTGTCGGCACTGTTATTGACGAAGATTTCATCGATAAATTACCTCCTGATGTTGATCCTTGTGGTGAAAATGGAGAATTTCATACCTTCTGTTTTGATGGCCCCATTTTCAAGAATCCCATTCGGTTCACTATTGGCGAAAAGGTATATCGCGAGTACGACGCACCTAAAGGCAATGATACGATTTGCAGCGGTAATCAATATGGAATATGGTACTGCGATTTAATACCGAAATAAAAAATGGCAACCTGAATGTAGGTTGCCATTTTTTATTGTTTCTAATTTAGATCTTAAAAATCAAATTTTAGACCGACTCTATAATTTCTTCCCAAGGTCGCAAAACCGAAAACCTCTTGATAGTCTTCATTGAATATATTGCTCACGGTACCGTACAATTTTAATCTATCTTTTATAATGGTATGATTTAGGTTGAAATCTAGCAAGCTATAACTATCTAAGGTCAAACGCTCTGTAAAATCGGCATTAAATGCGGTCGCCGTGCGATCACCTGTGAATTGATAGTTCAACGACAAATAAGTCGCATCATTTACAACATAACCTAAATTCACATTCGCTTTATGTTTTGGCGCTCTAAAGATTATCCCGTCCTTTCGTTCGGTAAAGGTATAATTGGCGTCTAAACTTAAGCCTTCCGATAATTGAGAAGTTAGCTCTACTTCTACTCCATTCACTTTAAACTCATCTGAGCCATTCTGATATTCAGATTCGAAGGTTGTAAAATCTAAGGTCACAAACTCGATGATATTCTTTTGATCTCTATTGAAATACACAGTGCTTAGAGAAAAGTTCTTTCCTAAATCTAATACCAATCCTGCTTCTATGGTCGCATCTTCTTGAGCTTCTAAATCGGCGTTTCCAAAACTTGGCGAGAATAACTGAAATAACGACGGCGTGATATATGCTGTGCTATACGATGATATCACTTTTAAACGATTGTTTTCACTTAATTTAAAAACATATGATGGATTTACATTGTACACAAAATTACTACCGTACTCACTGTGATTATTCAAACGTACTCCTCCGTTTAAATTCAGCCCAAAATCTGACAAATACGTTACATTTACATACGGATCAACAATTTGGTCATTCGCAATATCTGCTGTAATCGCAGGAGCAAATTCAGTTTCTCCAAATGGCACGCTGAAGGTATTGATCTCATTATCTACATAGTTCAACCCTATAATACTATAGAATTGATTGTTAAATTTATACTTGTTATACACATCAACCACCATTGATTTTCCCTTGGAAATAGAACCACTAAAAAGTTCAAAATCGAAAGCCCTTTCGATGTTATTTATGGCGGCATTCACATGAATACTTCCTTTGTTATATTTAAAATTAGTGCTTAACCCAAAACGATATTGCTCATTCTCAGAACTATTATCTTGATCCACAAAAGAAAACCCATCATCAAATTCAGATGTATATCTATCATAATTTCCGAAGAATGTAATATCTAATTTATCTGAAACGGCATAACCCAATTTCATATTCGCCGTTACCTTTGCGAATCTATCACTATCATTTGGAGTGGTACCGTTTGGAGTGTTCGCGGCAGATAAACCATTAGTGTTTTTACTACTCAAATTTGCTAGATAATTGAATTTACCAAGTGTTCCATTGATTCCGAGGGTGTTTGTAAAATCAACCAAATCCAATCGAGACTCATCTTGTGAGTTGTTTGTGCCAATATACGTACCAAAACTTGCCTTTATCTTTCGCTTCGAAGCTTTTTTGAGGGTAATGTTGATAATCGCTGTAGAGGCTCTGTTTCCATAGAGCGCACTCGAAGCTCCTTTTAAAATCTCTATCGACTCTATTTGATCGACAGATAAAAGCTGCAAATCATAATTATTTTCAATTTGTGATGGATCACTCACGGCAACACCATCAATCAATACCAATACTTGCCTATTTTGGCCACCTCGAAAAAAGGTGCTTAAATTTTGTCCGGCGTTTCCACGGCTTCCATTAATGGTAATACCAGACTTAACATTGATAATCTCAGCAACTGTTCGACCTTGATTTTTCTCTATTTCTTCTTTAGAAATTTTAATAATTGTTTTACCAGAATTTTCCTTTTTGATGGCAAATCGTGAATCTGATAATACAACTTCATCCAATTGTTCAACTTTTGTTGAATCTTGCTGTTGTTGGGCATTTACTAAAACTGTTGTTAGCAATGCTCCTACATACAATAACCTTTTTTTCATCTTTGTATACTTTAAATGAATTAAAAAAATGGCTATCAGTAGAAAATAGGGGCGCATGATACGATATCATAAACCAATACTTTTCCTCCGAAAGCGTGTTTAATACTCGTTTGGCAGGTCTCCTGGCTTGCGTCTTACTGCTTCCTTCCCATCCCGAAGTTTCGGGACAGTGGATTAAGATTGCAGCAAGCATCTCTCTATTGAGACGAAGCTTACAGTTGCGGGGACAGCTCAAGAATAATGATTCGTTATTTTTAACTATTTAAAATCCTGTATCAATTCACTTGATTCCCTTTTAATTTAATCACGCTTTCGCGGAATTAAAACCAAAATCGCCGCAAATGTACCAGTTTCTGTGATATGTGCAACTATAATTCTACTTTTTGTTTAGTTATTTTTATAAAAACACTAAACAAATTTTGATACATTTGCTCCGTTAATCCATCATCATGAAATTTCAAAAAATACTATTCTTTAGTTGTTTGGTTGTTGTGGCCTTTTCCTGTAAAAGAGCCCCAAACAAAATAGTCGAGAAAAAAATAAATACTGTTGTCGAGCATGCTAAAGGCTTTGATATTCAGCAGTTTGATGGATATACAAAATTATTGATCAAAGCGCCATATCCCGGTGCCACCGAACAGTTTGAATACATTCTAATCCCGAAAGGAAATGACATCCCAAAAGAGGTGAGAAATTTAAACATTATTAGAACCCCTATTGAAAAAATAGTAGTTACCTCGACTACACATATACCGATGCTAGAGCTATTAGAAGAAACAAATAGTTTAGTTGGTTTTCCTAATACCCAGTATATTTCTTCCGAAAAAACAAGAAATCTAATCGACCAAGGAAATATCAAAGAACTCGGAAAAGAGGAAGGCATAAATACCGAAATACTGCTTGATTTACAGCCTGAATTGGTCGTTGGTTTTTCTATGAGCAGTAATAATAAAATGTTCTCAAACATTGAAAAGGCTGGTATTCAAGTCCTGTTAAATGGAGATTGGTTAGAAGAAACACCATTAGGGAGAGCAGAATGGTTAAAATTTTTTGCTGCACTTTATGCTAAAGAGAATCTCGCTGACTCTATTTTTGAGACCATCAAAAATGACTATCAGGAAGCAGCGATCTTGGCAAAAGCAGCTACAAATCGACCCACAGTACTTTCTGGTGTTCAGTTTAAAGATGTGTGGAATCTGCCTGGAGGCGATAGTTTTGTTGCACAGTTCTTAAAGGATGCCAACACCAATTACTTATGGAAAGATACGAAAGGAAAAGGGAGTCTGGCATTGAGTTTTGAAACTGTTTTTGAAAAAGGGCAAAAAGCACAATTGTGGCTCGCACCTGGGCATTATACAAGTTATAAACAATTAAAAGAAGCCAATGACCATTATACTCAATTCGAGGCTTTTCAAACAAAAAACATCTTTTCATTCAACAATAAAAAAGGAGCCAATGGTGGGGTGATCTATTATGAGTTAGCACCTGTGCAACCTCACATTGTTTTAAAAGACATTATTAAAATAGCACATCCCGATCTGTTGCCTAATTATACGCCCTTTTTTCTAGCTCAATTAAACGAATAAATTGCCAAAAACAACGACATACAAATTTACTTTTATCATACTTACTGTATGTCTTGCTCTTTGTTGGGTCATAAATATTAGTTTAGGTTCGGTGCATATTCCGCTAACAGACATTTTTAAGAGTCTTTTTAGTAGTGAAGCAGTCAAAGAATCATGGCAATATATTATTCTAAACTACCGCTTACCCAAATCGCTAACGGCTATTTTGGTAGGTTCTGGTCTATCAATTAGTGGGCTCTTGATGCAAACATTATTTAGAAATCCTCTTGCTGGACCATTCGTACTTGGTATTAGCTCGGGTGCCAGCTTGGGTGTAGCCATATTAATTTTAGGGTTTTCGCTCTTCGGCGGAAGTATTGCTGCGCTTGCTTTTTCTAATATCGGATTAGCGTTGGCGGCGAGTTTAGGGGCATTCTTAGTGCTAAGTTCGGTGATGTTGGTAGCTAGGAAATTGAAAAACACCATGTCTATTTTAATTATTGGTTTGATGTTCGGAAGTCTAACAAGTGCAATTATTAGTGTACTCTCCTATTTTAGTAATGCCGATCAATTACAACAATTTATATTTTGGAGCTTTGGCAATCTCGGAAACCTATCTTGGTCTGAACTAGCACTTTTCTTTGGTGTTTATATATTCGCCGTCACTTTGGTTATCGCCGTTATAAAACCCTTAAACAGTTTATTATTGGGAGAAAACTATGCGCAGAGCCTAGGGATCAATTTGAGAAGAACAAGAAATTTTACACTGATCGCCACTGGCCTATTGACAGGTGTTATTACGGCATTTTCTGGACCAATCGCTTTTGTTGGATTGGCCGTACCTCATCTAACAAAGTTGGTGTTTACCACCTCAAATCATAAAATATTATTACCGGCTGTAGCGATCATCGGAGCCATGACTATGCTCTTGAGCGATAGCGTAGCACAATTGCCTAATAGTGAATATACCTTACCCATTAACGCGATTACCTCGATATTTGGAGCACCCATCGTAATTTGGCTCTTGGTTCGTAAAAGAAAAGTAAATTATTAAGATTGACAGGAGAAAAACAACATATCATATTAACCTCGAAAAAACTGGCGATTGGTTATTACCATAAAAAGCAACCGCAGGTGATCCTAAGCGATATCAATTTCGAACTTGAAAAGGGGAAATTAGTATGCCTATTGGGTAAAAACGGGATAGGAAAGTCTACCTTACTTCGAACAATTTCTAAGGTACAACCAAAATTAGATGGAGATTTGCTTATTGAAAATGAATCTATTAACTCTATCTCGGCACAAGAATTATCTAAGAAAATGAGTTTGGTATTAACCGAAAGAATTCCACAAAGTAATCTTACTGTTTATGAGCTTATTGCCTTAGGTCGACAACCCTATACAAACTGGATTGGTACAATTACTCCTGAAGATAAAAAACAGATTCAAAAAGCTATTGAATTGGTACATATCGAAAACCTCGTACATGATAAATGTGATGAACTCAGTGACGGACAATTACAAAAAGTGATGATTGCGAGATCTCTCGCTCAAAACACATCCTTGATCATTTTAGACGAACCTACGGCACACTTAGACATTCACCATAAAATGGAAGTCTTCAGTCTCCTTCAGACACTTGTAAAAGAATTGAAGAAAACAGTAATTATCTCAACACATGAAGTACAATTGGCCTTACAACTTGCTGATGAATTATGGCTACTAAATAATACTGGGTTTATAAATGGGCAAACAAATGATTTGATTGAAAAAGGACATTTAGAACAGCTTTTTTCGAATGAATACGTAAAGTTTGACTCAAAAACCAAAAAGTTTATCATCAATAAACATTAATTAATTAGTACTTTTATAGAATTAAATTTCAAGCATGAAAAACACTTTCTCTCTACTACTTGTCTTCACGATGTCATTAGGCTGCATGCACCTTTCATTTGGTCAAAATTTGGCAACAAAGAGTCACAAAATTACCGAGCGAAATGTCGTAGCAAAGGTTTTAGATACAGCAACCGTTTACGCCAATATGATCACCTTAGATGCATTAAAAAAAAAGGTGTTCATATTAGCTTCTGATGAATTTGAAGGAAGGAGAACTGGCGAAAATGGACAAAAATTAGCTGCTGACTATTTGGTAAAGACGTATACCAATGCAGGCGTAAAAGCAGCGTACAAAGATGGCAGCTATTTACAGCATATACCAAAAGATTATTTTAGAGGCAGGTCGACTGGAGATTCAGAAAATGTAGTGGCGTTTATAAAAGGCATTGAAAAACCCGATGAATTTGTTGTAATCTCGGCACATTACGATCATGAAGGTATAAAAGGTAATAAGATATATAACGGTGCTGACGATGATGCATCGGGTACAGCAGCGGTTTTACAAATTGCGGAAGCTTTTCAAAAGGCATCGAACGATGGCCATGGACCAAAACGCTCTCTTGTATTTTTAAATGTTACAGGTGAGGAGGCCGGGCTATTCGGTTCGTTATACTATACAGAGCATCCTATTTTCCCTTTGGCTAATACAGTAGCCAATTTGAATATCGATATGGTAGGTAGAGTAGACAAAAAACATGAAGAAAATCCTGAATTCATCTACCTGATAGGTGCCGACAAATTAAGTAGTGAACTACATCACGTATCTGAAGCCGTGAATGATAAGTACGTAAAGTTAACCCTAGATTATACATATAATGATGAAAATGATCCGAACAGATTCTATTATCGATCAGATCATTATAATTTTGCCAAAAATAACATTCCTATTATTTTCTATTTTAACGGAGTCCACAAAGATTATCATAGGCCAACAGACACGGCCGATAAAATACGTTACGACCTCTTACAAAAGCGTACCCAATTAGTGTTTTATACAGCTTGGGAACTAGCAAACAGAGACAAACGAATAGCTCTAGATAAGAAGTAGTTGTACGCCATTGTTGACATAGAAACTACCGGTGGGAAATACAATGAAGAAGGTATTACCGAGATTGCCATTCATAAATACGATGGGCATCAAGTTGTAGACACGTTTATTAGTTTGATCAATCCGGAGCGGGATATTCAACCTTTTGTGGTAAACCTGACAGGAATTAACAATAAAATGCTCCGAAATGCTCCGAAATTCTATGAAGTTGCAAAACGCATTGTTGAAATCACAACCGATTGTATCATCGTAGCACATAATGCCAACTTTGATTATAGAATATTAAGAACAGAGTTTCAACGATTAGGTTTCGAATTTGAGAGACAATCACTTTGTACCGTTGAATTGAGCAAGGCGCTTATTCCGGATCTCCCTTCCTATAGTTTAGGAAAACTATGTCGCACTTTAGGTATTCCAATGACAGATAGACATAGAGCAAATGGCGATGCTATCGCTACAGTAAAACTATTTCAATTGCTTCTAGATAAGGACATTGGAAAAACCATTATCAGTGAAGCAGTCCGTAAAGAAACTAAAAAACAGCTAGAACCCAAACTACTCGATATTTTAGAAGATCTACCATCTACAACGGGCGTCTACTATATGCATAAGGAAAATGGTGATATCATCTATATTGGTAAGAGCAAAAATATTAAAAAACGCATCAATCAACACTTTACAGGCACTTCCCATAAAGCAAAGAAAATACAATTGCAAGTGGCTTCTGTAAGCTATGAAAATACAGGAAACGAATTAGCCGCTCTCTTAAAAGAAAGTGAAGAGATAAAGTACAATAAACCTATTCATAATAGGGCCTTACGACGCACCATATTTACACATGCGTTATATAGTTTTACAGATGAACAAGGTTATATTAACTTAAAAATTGACAAAGCAGACGGGAGAAAAAAACCCATTACCACCTTTAGTAATCGTCAAAGTGCCAAAAGTTTTTTGTTTCGCATGACAGAAGCATATCAGCTTTGTCAAAAACTAACAGGTCTATACAAGACGCAAAAAAATTGTTTTAACTACACTATAAACACTTGTAATGGGGCTTGTATATTAAAAGAACCTATTAGTCAATATAACGAAAGAGCACAAGAACTAATTAGTAAGAATAGTTTCGAAAATCAAAGTTTTGTTATTATTGACAAGGGAAGAACTTATGATGAGCGTTGTGCTATTTTGATAGAAAATGGTATTTTTAAAGGATTCACCTTCTATGATCTGAATTTTCAAGTAACTAATATTAATGTATTACGTTCATTGGTAACACCGATGCAAAATAACAGAGATGTGCAGCATATTATTAAAAATTATATTCGAAAGAATAAAAAATTAAAAATCATCACATTGTAGCATGAATAATAAAGTTCTCTTATTTATATGGTTATTATATAGTAGTACAACTAGTAATAGTCAAGAAAGACCGCCATACTTCTTTGGTGACATAACTCAAAGGGAATACAATTTAAAAGTTTATGAAAAAGATAGTACTGCCAACGCGGTTTTTTTATTCGAGTTTGGTCGATCTAATTTCGCAAGAAGTAATAATTCTATTGTAATTCTGACTAGATATTACGCAAAAGTCAAAATTTTCAATAAAGAAGGTATGCAGAACGCAACTATTAAAATTCCAATCAAAAATAATCAAAAAGAAAGTGAAAAAGTCTTCGGAATAAAAGCTATCACCCACAATGGAAGAATAAGGAAAGGATTAAATCCGAAAAATATATTCGTATCAAGAATCAATAGTAATCTGGCCGAAGTTAAATTTACAATGCCTGACATCAAAGAAAACAGCATAATTGAATACGAATATACACTAGAATCTCCCTTTTATTTTAATTTTAAGGGTTGGGAATTTCAAAGTCACATTCCTAAAATATACAGTGAATTCTATGCAGTCATTCCAGGTAATTACAGGTATAACAGAAGCCTTAGAGGGTATCAAAAGTTGAGCAAAAATATTGTGAATGTAGTTAGAAAATGCTTTTATATTAGTCGCTATATATCTCCAGCGGATTGCGAAGAATTAATCTATGCGATGGAAGATGTGCCTGCATTTATCGAAGAAGATTATCTAAACTCAAAATCAAATTATCTATCGGCTATCAAATTTGAATTATCAGAAAATGTCGCATTCTATAAAAGTAAAAAGAAGTACAGCAAAAATTGGAAAAGCGTAGATAAAGAATTTCGAACTGGTGAAAGCATCGGAAAACAACTAAAAAAAGTAAATGAATTTGAAAAAATTCTCCCTCCCGAATTGTATACAGGAGAAAATAACCTTACAAAGGCTAAAAAAATATTTTACCACATTACTGACCATATAACATGGAATGAACGTGTTAATTTGTTTTCGGCAGTAGATGCAAAAAAAGCATATATTGATAAAGTAGGGAATAGTACCGAAATAAATATAGCCTTAATTAATGCACTTAATTCCGCTGGTTTCGATGCACATGTTGTTTTATTATCAACACGTAGTAATGGTTTACCAACAAAAATACATCCTGTTTTATCAGAATTCAATTATGCAATCGCTAAATTGGACATAGATAATAAGAGCTATCTTCTAGATGCAACAGACAAAAATTTACCCTTCAATCTTTTGCCTTTTAAAACACTTAATAGTTACGGAAGAGTAATGGATTTTAAAAAAGGGAGTTACTGGTACCCCATTGACGTAAAAAATCATTACACACGCACTTCCTTGAAATTAAAAATGGACGATTCTGGAAATTTTAAAGGACAAATGCAAAAGTCATTTGATGGTTACAAAGCTGTCGCGAAAAGACTGAGTATCGATAAGCTCGATCGAGAAGAGTATCTTACGAAAGCTGAAGAAGAATACGGCACAGATGACAATCTTGTCATAAACTCCTATAAAAATTCGGATGTAGAAAATATAGAAAAACCTTTAAAAGAACTATTTGATATTACTATTGAAAATGAACCTTCGGGTGATTTAATCATATTTAATCCTTTTATAGACGGAGAGTCGCGTGTTAATCCATTCAAACTTAATCAACGATTGTACCCAGTAGATTTTGGTCATGCTACAACCACTTTGTTTAATTTACAATTAATTATACCCGAAAGTTACAAAGTCAAAAGTTTACCAGAACGAAAAGCAATTAAATTACCGAATGATGGCGGTCTTTTTACATTTAGTATTGTTGAGAAAAATAACAAGATTCAAATGACTTTTAAAGTTATTATAAAACGTGCTCTTTATGATCCAAAGGAATATCCTTATTTAAAAGAATTTTTTAAGCAAATCATCAAAACTCAAAAGAGTTTAATAACTTTAGAAAAAAAATAAGAGCCAATTGACTTCAAAAAACAAAAAAAATAATTGGAGATTTAAGCTTCATGAGATCATTTATGAAGCAGATACGTTGCCCGGTAAGTTGTTTGACCTTGTACTTCTCATTTTTATTCTTGCCAGTGTTTTGTTGGTGATGTTGGAGAGTGTAGCGAGTCTTGATGAAAAATACCATACCTTTTTTAATGTGGCGGAATGGGTGATTACCATTTTATTTACCTTAGAATATTTTGGAAGAATAATTGCCATTAAAAAACCTTCCAGATATATTTTTAGTTTTTATGGCATTATAGATTTACTCTCAACTATTCCTAAATATCTATCACTATTATTTGTGGGTACGCATGCCTTGGTAGCCTTGCGAGCCTTGCGACTATTGCGGATCTTCCGAATTCTCAAATTAGCGCGATATGTAGGGGCCTCCAATAGACTTATGGTAGCACTTCGGGCAAGCAGAGCGAAAATTGCTGTCTTCCTTTTTTTCATTTTAATCTTATCGATTATTTTAGGTACGGTAATGTATTTAGTAGAAGTAAATGAAGATAGTGGCTTTACAAGTATTCCGAGAAGTATCTATTGGGCAATTGTAACCCTTACCACTGTTGGTTATGGTGATATAGCACCGGTTACCGCCTTAGGTCAACTCATTGCATCGATTATTATGATATTAGGTTATGGTATTATCGCTATTCCTACGGGAATTGTTTCCGCCGAATTTACTACCAGTGCCTTGAACGTGCAAACCAACACTCAAAATTGTCCTAACTGTGCTGTCGAAAAGCATCGTGATAATGCAGAATTTTGCTATAACTGTGGTCAGGTTTTAAATGATGAATAACTATCTTATTTCTATTGTCGGCGCTACGGCGATTGGTAAAACTTCTCTGAGTATCGCCATTGCAAAACATTTTAAAACGGAGATCATATCATCAGATTCTCGACAGTTTTATCGTGAAATGACCATCGGAACTGCCGTTCCTGATACCGAAGAATTGGCACAAGCTCATCATCATTTCATTCAAAATCGATCTGTTTTTGATGATTATAACGTTGGTCAATTTGAAAAAGACGCCATTAAAAAACTCGATGAACTCTTTGATAAAAATCAAGTCGTGGTTATGGTTGGCGGTAGTGGCCTGTATGTCGATGCCGTACTAAAAGGGTTGGATAATTTCCCACAAGTAGACAAAAATATCCGTAAAGAATTAAAATTACGATTAGAAAAAGAAGGTATAGAATCTTTACATCAGCAACTCAAAGAACTAGACTCTGAAACCTTTGAAAAAATAGATATCGACAATCATCGACGTGTAATTCGAGCCCTCGAAATATGTATTGGCACAGGGGCAACATATGCTTCTTTTTTAACTGATAAAACAAACGAGCGGAATTTTATTCCGATTAAAATCGGATTATCAGCAGAGAGAGCCACCATCTATGAACGTATTAACCAGAGAGTAGATCTCATGATGCAAAATGGTCTTTTGAATGAAGCAGAAAACTTATTTCAATACAAAAACCTGAACGCGTTACAAACTGTAGGTTACAAAGAGCTTTTTCAATATTTTGAAGGAGATTTTGACCTAGACTTTGCCATTTCTGAAATTAAAAAAAATACACGGCGTTTTGCCAAACGTCAAGGCACTTGGTTTCGTAAAGATTCCGAAATAAAATGGTTCAATTTTGAAGAGCCCAGAGAACAAATAATTGAGTATATTGAGAACATCATAAGTATAAAATAAGCAAGCACATGAAAAACGAATATGTAGATATAAACACACTAAAATTCTTATTATATAACGTTCACAATACAAATGACTTACTCAAAAAAGAACGCTTTAATGAGCATGACCAAATGTCGATAGATATCTTTCTTGATTCGGTAAAAACATTCTCTGATAATTCGCTGTTCCCCTTTATTAAAGAAATGGATGAGAAGCCTGCATATTTCGAAGATGGTAAAATTATAGTGCATCCCCAATTTGAAAGCATCTTAAAAGATGCCGGTGAAATGGGTATCGTTAGTAGTTTATTTAGTTTTGAAGATGGTGGTTTGCAATTGCCTTCAAGTATCTTTCATGCTGCCTATTTTATTATGGAAGCGGCAAATAACCATGTGACTGGTTATTTCGGATTAACAGCAGGATCTGCGAATCTTATTGTTTCCTTTGGAAGTCAGTATCTAAAAGATACATATGTGCCAAAAATGCTCGATCTCACTTGGGGTGGAACCATGTGTCTAACCGAACCACAAGCGGGAAGTTCACTTTCAGATGTGGTAACCGCTGCGACTCCTACCGATGAAGACTATTATCTCATCAAAGGTCAAAAAATATTCATTTCGGCCGGAGACCATCAATTTTCCGATAATTTCGTACATCTGGTATTGGCCCGCATCGATGGAGCTCCTGCAGGAACGAAAGGTGTTTCTTTATTTGTAGTGCCGAAAAACAGACCCACGATAAATGGCTTAGAACCCAATGATGTTGCGGTAGCTGGTGAGTTTGAAAAAATGGGACAACGTGGATATTGTACTACACATATTGTTTTTGGAGATAATAACAATGCGAGAGGTTGGCTAGTTGGGGAAGCGAACAAAGGCTTATCTTATATGTTTCAAATGATGAATGAAGCGCGGGTTGCCACTGGCAGAATGGGTGCAGGTATCGCTGCAGCCGCCTATTATGCTTCTGTTAAATACGCTAATGAGCGTCCACAAGGAAGAAAATTAAATAGTACAGGGCAAAAAGATGTCAGCGCAGAACAAACACTGATTATCAATCATCCAGATGTGAAACGCATGCTACTTACACAAAAAGCCATCGTAGAAGGCTCTATGAGTTTGATTGTAGAGACCGCTAATTATCTTGATAAAGAAATGACTAGTAGTGATCCTGAAGAACAGGAAAATTACAATTTGTTGTTAGAATTGTTAACCCCTATAGCCAAAACCTATCCGGCTGAAAAAGGTATTGAAGCCACCAGTAATGCCGTGCAAATATTAGGAGGATATGGATTTTGCCTTGACTTTATGCCACAGCAGTACTACAGAGATATTCGTATCATTTCTATATATGAAGGTACCACGGGCATTCAGTCATTAGATTTACTGGGTAGAAAAATCACCATGAAAAATGGTAAAGCGCTACAATTATTGGCGGCAGAAATTCAAGAAACGATCACAGCGGCTACTGCACATGAAATGCTACAGCCCTATGCAAATATTCTATTAGAAAATCTAGGCCTTACACAAAAAGTAATTGGTCATTTAATGCCACATGCTATGCAAGGAAACCATGAGCGCTTCTTAGCAGATGCTAGTATTTTTATGGATTTCTTTAGCACGATTGTCATCGGATGGCAATGGCTCAAAACAGCCATAGCCGCCAAAGAGATCCTCGAAGATGGCACAGGTAATCAAGTATCTTCCTTCTATGAAAGTAAAATACATACCATGAAATTTTATTTCACTTATGAAATGACAAAAACCAAAAGTCTAGCAAAAATCATCATGAATGACGATGAATTGACTATTACCGCAACAAAAGATTTATTTTAATGAAAGCTGTTTTATGTACATCCTTCAGTTCGATAGATGAACTCACTGTTGAACAAGTGCCCTCGTTACAACCTGCAGACGATGAAGTTATAATCGCAGTAAAGGCCTGCGGACTCAACTTCCCTGACACCCTTATTATACAAGGTAAGTATCAGTTTAAGCCTGAATTACCTTTTTCACCAGGTGGAGAAATCGCTGGTGTTATTAAAGAAATAGGAAGTGCCGTTACACAGCTAAAAGTTGGTGATCGTGTGATGTATGGGAGTGTTTTTGGAGGCTTTGCCGAAGAAGTAAAAGCAAAGGCAGCGGCCGTTTTTAAAATGCCGCCGGTATTAGATTTTGTAACCGGTGCCTCTTCTATGCTTACATATGGCACATCTTATCATGCACTTGTCAATAGAGCCCGTATTCAAAAAGGAGAAACCTTACTCGTTTTAGGTGCCGCTGGTGGTGTGGGTACAGCAGCAATACAAATTGCCAAGGCCTTAGGTGTTACCATTATCGCTGCTGCGTCGACCGCTGAGAAATTGGCTTTTTGTAAAGAAAATGGTGCTGATTATGTAATCAATTATGCGAACGAAGACCTTAAAACTCGCGTAAAAGAAATCACTAAGGGTAAAGGCGTAGATGTCATATATGACCCAGTGGGTGATGCCTATACGGAACCTGCATTACGAACCATTGCCTGGAAAGGCAGATATTTAGTAGTAGGCTTCGCTGCAGGAGAAATTCCGAAAATACCCTTGAATTTAGCACTCTTAAAAGGATGTGAGATCGTTGGCGTATTTTGGGGCGCTTTTGTACAACGAGAACCTGCTCAAAATCAGGAGAATCTACAAACGATCATCACGTGGTTCGCCGAAGGAAAACTCACATCACAAATTCATGGAAAATATCCTCTCGAAGGTGTCAAAGAGGCCATGCATGCGATGGTAAACAAGGAAGTAAAAGGTAAAATCGTATTCATCCCAAGTTAACCCTATGCGGACACATGAATGGCATGCTCTAGGTACTTTTCATACTATTTTAGGAAAGCAAATATTTGTCGTTGACAAAGGTACCGCTGCCAAAACTATGGTAATTTTGCACGGTTATCCCACATCTTCATTTGATTATTGGATGGTGATTGATCGACTCTCTCAACACTTTAGAGTCATTGTTCATGATCACATCGGATTTGGTTTTTCAGAGAAGCCCATTGATTATTCGTATTCCCTAATTGACCAAGCTAACGTTGCCCTAGCTCTATGGAAATCATTGAACTTACACGAGGTGACCATCCTCGCCCATGACTATGGTACCAGTGTGGCTACCGAAATTTTAGCACAACTTGAAGAAGGATATAATGAATTAAAAGTTCATTCCTTAATTCTTTGTAATGGAAGTATTCATATAGAATTGTCCCAATTGAGATTCATTCAGAAATTGCTTAAGAATAAGATCTTGGGGCCTATAGTAGCTCAATTAGCAAGTGAACGGACCTTCATTCGCAATATGACAATTATATGGTACGATAAATCTACAGTAAATATTGCGGAATTTAAAGAGATGTGGCAGTTATTGATTCGCGATAACGGACGAAAAGTATTACCTAAAATCACCCAATATATAAACCAACGATATACATACTGGCATCGCTGGATTGGTGCATTAGAGCGTACTGAAATTCCTGTTAAAATTGTATGGGCCACTGAAGATCCTGTAGCTGTGAAAGCCATAGCGTTGCAATTGAATAAAGAAATACCCCATAGTGAATTGCACTTATTAGAAAGAACTGGACATTACCCTATGTTGGAAAATCCAGATGCTTGGTTAGCATTCATATTGAAGTAGCACCTAATAAATACTCTTATTATAACGTTCTGGATGTCTAGGGTTCGCCTTCGCATAAAATTTCTCAATATAGGCCATATCTTCATCAAAATTACCTGTCATACTAAGCAGTCCACCAATTCCGGCTCTTTTATTCGCATAATCTAACAATCCTAAACTCAAAGGTACATTTGCCTGCTTTGCGATATTAAAAAAACCAGTTCTCCATTTTTCTGTTCGGTATTTTGTTCCTTCAGGTGCAATAATCAGTAATAGCTCATTAGATTTATCAAAGAGTTGTACAATATAATCGACCAAATTTTGCTTTTCATCTTTATTGACTCCAATGGCTCCCAGTTTTTTAAAGAAAAATCCGGTAACACCTTTGGTCAAATTACCATGTATTAAAAATTTGGGATCCAATCCTTCTTTCCAATAAGCAGCGAGCGCAAATAAGGTATCCCAATTTGAAGTATGAGGTGCCGCTAGCATCAACATCTTGCGAATTCTAAACTCAGTAGGATATGAAGTTTTCCAACCGAATAAAAACAAGATAATAGATCCTAGTATTTTCTTCATGTAACAATGACTTGATTAAACTAAAACGACGAATAACTCATTTGTAGTATGCCAAAAAGCTAAAATATTTTCTTATTATACAAATCAGGAAATTTGGCTTCAATAGTGGCATAAAAATCCTGAATATATTGCATATCTACTTCAAAATTTCCTGTTAAGTTATATACATCTCCTACACCAGCAAGTTTTTTCCCATAATCTAAAAAACCAAAAGATACCGGCACTTCGGCATTTTTCGCAATATGATAAAAGCCCGTTTTCCATTTTTCGACACGTTCTCGCGTTCCTTCAGCGGGTACCATTAAAATCAAGGCATCTGATGTATTAAACAATTCAATGGAGTAATCAACTAAGTTATTGTGTTTTTTACGATCTACACCAATGGCTCCTAACCAACGAAAGAAAAAACCAAAAAAACTTTTTGTGTAGGCATCTTTTATTAAAAACTTCGCGTCGATACCTTCAATCCAATAGACGCCTAGGGCAAATACCAAATCCCAATTCGAGGTATGTGGTGACGCCAACATGACTGTCTTAGGTACTTTATAGGTCTCTTTATAGGTTACTTTCCATCTAAAAATGAAAAAGATAAACTTTGCTATGATTTTCTTCATTATCCTCTTTTATTCTTCAAAAAACTCATCTTTAAACCCTATTAAATAGAGTTTTTCTTGTGCTCGTGTTACGGCGGTATATAACCACCTAAGATACGATATATCCTGACCTTCTGGTAAATAAGGCTGTTCTATAAATACAGTTTTCCATTGCCCTCCTTGCGATTTATGACAGGTCATAGCATATGAAAATTTGACCTGTAACGCATTGAAATACTTATTATTTTTTACCGATAATAGACGCTTATACGAAGACTTTTCATGTTCAAAATCCTTACGTACTTCTTCATATAGTTTGTTAGAATCTTCATAAGAGAGTGACGGTGTTTCCGCGGTAAGCGTATCTAACAACAACACTGTTTCAAAAGGTTTTTGATCAGGGTAATCAATCATTCTAACTTGCACTTCGGCAAAACGAAATCCATACAACTCTTTATAGTTAAAAATTTGCATAATTTCACAGATATCACCGTTAGCAATAAAGCCTGCCGACGAAGAATCTTTCAACCAATAGTAATTATTCTTGACCACCATCACATAGTCTCCCGTCGCAATTTCATTTTCTTGCCCTCGTATTTTACCTCGAATTTGCTGATTGTATTGATTAGCTCGCTTATTAGAACGTACAATAAAGGCCGTATCTTCAACACCTATATTATCGTAAGCGCTATGAATTGCATCTTGAATATCATAGCCATCAATAAGGCGAATAATATCTGGAAAATTTAGATTGAATTTAAACGCATCATACCCACCTTCATCTAAAATCACTCTTAAAGAAGTTGCATTGTTCAAAATACCTGAACTTTCATGTTGACGCATGACTTCATCAAGTTCTAGTTCTTCCACATTTTTGTTATAGTTCAACTCGAGCTTGTCTGCATCTAATGCTGGACTCAAAGTAAGTTTTACAGGTGGCAATTGTGCTGTGTCCCCAATAAATATGACTTTACAATTTTTACCTGCATATACATAAAACAATAAATCGTCAAGTAAAGAGCCATTTTCAAAGAGACGTGCATCGGCTGCTCTATCTGGAATCATCGATGCCTCATCAACGATAAAAATTGTATTGGTGTGTTTATTTGTTTGTAATACAAAAGAAACGCCTCCGTTTTTCGCTTTTCGCGGATGGTAGATTTTTTTATGTATTGTAAAGGCCTGACGATTGGCATAATTTCCAATAACTTTTGCTGCTCTACCAGTTGGTGCCAAAAGCACTGATTTCATATTTGCTTTCCACAGCGAATTCACTACAGTACTAATCGTTGTGGTCTTTCCAGTACCAGCATATCCTTTTAACAAAAATAACTGTTGTTTATTCTGATTAAAAACAAAGTTCGATAGCTGCTTCAAAAGTCTATCTTGCGTATTTGTAGGTGTAAAGGGAAATTGCTCTAAAAGGATATTATAAAAGGAGCCAGCATCTTTAATCATGTATTCTATTCAGATAAAAAACAAAGGTACAAATTGATTTATGCATAAAAGTTTTAAGCATTAAAAAAATTTTGTAGATTTGCCTATAACCCAAAATAATTTATCATAATGCTAACAATACTAATTATACTTCTTGCAATAGTTGCAACTGGAGCTTTAGCTTACCTAATCACAAATAAAGTTTCGAAAAAAGCGCGACCTATAATCTCTATCGTGCTTTGGCTTTTGGTCATCTTTTTAGGTTATAAAATTTATAAAGGTATTATGGGCCCTATCGAGTTTAATAAGGAAAAAGTAGAGCGATATACTCCTGTGATCAAAAATTTAAAAACAATCAGAGATGCTCAAGTAGCGCATAGAGAGGTAACAGGTAATTACACGAAGAGTCCTGCGAACTTGATCAAATTTATTGATACTGCTAAGTTTGCGATTACTGAAACAAAGAACGTTATTAAAACCGTAAATAAAGGAACTGATTACAGTCCGATTATGATTGAAGTTGAAGAGCGTACCGTAGACACTATCGGATATAAAGATGTAAGAGCTGACTTTGCAGGAAGAGATTATGCCAACATGTTTAATGTACCAGGTACCTCTGCCAAATTTCACTTAACAACTGGATATGTAGAAAAAGTTCAAGGTGTGAGATCACCGGTTTTTATGGTTTCTGTTCCTAAAGAAGTTATTCTTGAAGGGTTACCAATTCACTTAATAAAACAAGAAAAAGAAGCCTTAGCTCCCGAAGTAATTGGTGAGTTTCTTTCTGTTGGTTCTATGGATGATGTAAAAACAAATGGTAACTGGCCAATACTTTATGATTCAGGAAAAGCTAAAAATAAAGAGTAATCTAGATTCAAAGAATCAAGAATATAACCATCTATCCATCCAATTTAGTTTGGGTGGATTTTCTTTTTGTGTTTTGAATAAAAACGATAAGAAGTTCACAGCACTCTATAATTATGGTTTCAAAGAAGCTTCATATACGCCACAAACCCTGCTTCAAAACATTACAGAAATATTTGACACCAATCCGTTATTAAAAGATCAACAATATCATACTGTTTCTGTAAGTCACACCAATAATTTATCTTCTTTAGTACCGAAACCCTTATTTAGAGAAGAACGCATGTCCGATTACCTGTCGTATAACAACAAAACCCTCAGACATGACTATTTTGCTTTTGATGACTTAAAAAATCACGAAATGGTCAACGTATATGTACCTTTTGTCAATGCCAATAACTTTTTTATCGATCAGTTTGGAGGCTTTGAATACAAACATTTCTCTACAGTACTGGTTGAGAATTTAGTCGACATCTACAAATTGAGTCTCGTGCCACATATGTTTGTAAATATATGTAAGCGACATTTTGAAATTGTGGTCATCGCTAATAAAAAATTACAATTATATAACACCTTCGATTACAGAACCAAAGAAGATTTTATCTATTATATCTTATTCGTCGCCGAGCAGCTCAATTTAAACCCTGAAGAACTAGAACTACAACTCTTAGGTAATGTAAAAAAAGATGATGAGCTATTTAAAATGGCATTTGGCTACGTTAGAAATGTAAGTCTGCTAGAAAATAGATCAAAATATACTTTCGATGCCGCTTTTACTGAGGACATAAAACGTGAGTTTTTTACTCTATTACATCAGTTTTAATGCGTATTGTCTCTGGAAAATATAAGAGCAGACGTATCAATGCGCCTAAGAATCTTCCGACAAGGCCCACAACGGATATTGCCAAAGAAGCTCTCTTTAATGTATTAAATAATCATTATTATTTTGAAGACATCAGCGTACTCGATTTATGTGCGGGTATTGGGAGTATAAGTTTTGAATTCGCTTCCCGCGGAACAACGCAAATCACTAGTGTTGATAAGCACTATGGATGTGTAAAGTTCATCGAAACTACGGCAAAAACCTTGGAAGCTGAAATTGATGTCATTAAAAGTGACGTGTTTAAATTTTTGGAACACAGCCATCTCAAAGTAGATGTTATTTTTGCGGACCCTCCATATGACTTTAGTGATGCACAATTTTTAAAGATCTCTTCGTTGGTATTTGAACGAGAGCTACTCAATAAAGATGGTCTGTTAATTATAGAACATTCTAAACATACAGATCTTTCGAACAATCCTCATTTTAAATACTTGAAAAAATACGGAGGGAGCGTATTTAGTTTTTTTGAGCACTAACTAGCTTTAGTTAGTCAAAAACATGGTCTTCGTAGTCTGCCCACCATTGCTCAATATCAATTTTAGGTTTTCGACACAAGTATAACGGAATGCCAACTTCTTCTCCAATAGCATACTTATGTCGAATCATTTTTACCAAAATTACTTCTTCAAAAACATATTCAACAGATTCCTTTTCATTTCCTAAACTGATCCAAGTTGTTGCATTTTTATTTTGATATCCCCATGACCAAAAGCTTCCGTGTCTACTAATAGGATTGGGTAAACCATATTTTTTTCCAAGAATCTTTAGCGCTCCTGCTTCTCCATAATTCTCAGCCCATACCATTGTTGTGCTTCTTTCTTTTTCAGGCAACGATCTATAAACGCTATCAACCAATTTCACTTGCTCTTCCCAACCAAACATATCAGCATAATCACCCGTTAAAATAACTCTTCCGTTATCTTCCTCCTTATCCATATAGTTCACATATTGTTCTATAGGTAAAATAGGTGTTAGCTCCGGAATGAAAGGTATGGACGGTACTAATACAACCCCGCATATGACATAGATTAGCTTGGGTCTTTTCTTTAATAAAGAGGCTATTTTTACAGCGCCCCCAGCAAATAAAACAGGATATATTGCAAAGATGTAATAGGCTTTTGAGCTCAACAACCACATCGTAATGAACGTGACGATCGTTGCGACCCCTATGGCTCGATATTTCTTTAGGTTTTTATCGATCAAAAATGCGACAACTCCAAAAAGACTTACAATGAGAGTAAATGGAAAATTAAGTTGTTCCAAGATAAAATCAAACGGTTCAACGGCATCTAACTGACTCTCATTAAGCTCCTGCAAATGTCTGAGCAAAGGAAAATCATGTTGGGCTTGCCACACAATATTGGGTAAGAAAATGAATAGTGAAACAAAAGCAGAAAAATAAAGCCATTTATCTTTAAAAAGTGCCCCACCCTTATAGAAGAACAATCCAGTAAAAAGACCAAATGCCCACACCAAAATGGTATACTTGGTTAAAAGACCTAGACCCAACGTAATGCCGAGAAAAACAAGATAGTTCTTCTTCTCTGAATTGATAAATTTACTAAAGAAATAAAAGCCCAAGGTCCAAAAAAGTTGATCGAAAGCAACTGGTTGAAACAGGGTATGGTTTCGATAAAACGGAAGAAAAGCGAGTACACAAATGCCAGCAAGTAAGATTGCCTTTGCTTTTCCTCCCAATTCTTTAGCTATCATACAAGATAGCACCAAGATGGCAATTCCTGCCAAAGTCGGAAACAACCGAGTACCCCACAACGAATAATCAAAAAAAAACTCTGCTAATTTTCCGACAAAAGCAATAAATGGAGGAAATTCCATAAAGCCCCATGTTAAATGCTCACTAACTGATAAATGCAATAGTTCATCGCGATGAAAACCATAATTGCTATTCGCAAGGGCATGAATAATGAACTTACATCCAGCTAAACTTAAAAGTATTGGTAGGTATTTCTTCATACCTTACTCCAACCAATCTTTAAAATCGCGCACGCGTTCACGACTTACAATCACATCATGTTCTTTGAAGGTATGTAGTTTTATTTGCAGGCGTGAATTGGTGTACGATACCATATCTTTAATGGCATTGATATTGACATAAAACTTACGACTTACTCTAAAAAATGTCTCAGGTGCTAACTCTTTTTCGAGCTCTTCTAAGGTCATATCGATTAAGTAGTCGCGATTCTCATTGGTATGAATATAGGTGCCCTTGTTTTCACTGAAAAAACATTCGATGGTATCAACAGGAATCATTTTAAGATGCTGGCCCACTTTTACCGTAAAACGCTTTTTATACTCACGCTCTAGCGGATTAGATAATAGTTTTTTAATATCGTCAAAATCGACTGAAAGCCCTTGCTTTTCTGGAATACGTTCTTTGAACTTTGCTACGGCCACTTCTAAGTCTTCACTATCAATTGGTTTTAATAGATAATCGATACTGTTGAGCTTAAACGCCTGTAAAGCATATTCATCATAAGCCGTGGTAAAAATAATGGCACTTTTGACATCGATGTTTTCAAAAATCTCGAATGACAAACCATCAGATAATTGAATATCTAGAAAGATTAAATCGGGATGCTCATTGGTTTCAAACCATGCCAATGATTCTTCTACAGAATGTAACATCGCATTGATTTTCATATCTAGGCTTTCTAACATTCTGTTTAAGCGTCTCGCAGCTGGTTTCTCGTCTTCTATAATCAGTATATTCATTATCTTAAATTCAATTTTTTTGCCTGTTTGTTAATAATTCGACTCCCTATGATTGTCGTAATAATTGTCGCTAGCGCTACCGCCCACCAAAATTGTTGCATATTTTTCACGAAACGAGTACCTATTTCGGCCCAAAATGCACAATATAAACCCACGACAGACCAGCTCATAAAATAAAAATGATAACCAAACCATTTTTTTGGTCTTCTAATCGCTGGAATGATTCCAGCGAGCACTGTTGCTAAACTAAGAATTGCAAAAAAATGAAACAAACTAAAACCACCAAAATTTACAACAAAAAAAGAACTTACATTTAATAACAACATAGAAGCCACATATACATACCCTATTCGTTTATGAAATAATGTTCCCTTAATATTATATACAACCACTAAACCCGTAATCATTGCAATCAAAGCAAAAATAGTATGTATTAACCCAATTGTACTATGAATTATATTGTCAAACATTAACGAGCTACTTTTTTTCCCATTTTCCAAACGGTATGAATTTGACTGATCACTTTGATATCCTGTAATGGATTACCATCAATTAACACCATATTGGCTGTGTATCCTTTTTTGATAAACCCTTGTTTTGGCAATGAAAAAGCCTTGGCTATTGAACTCGTCGCACTTTTCAGGGCCTCGAGCTCTGGAAGTCCAGCTTCTACCAACAAGGCTATTTCTTTATATAAATCGGTACCATAATTTATTTGAAAATTTGGAGGATCGGTTCCTGCTAAAATTGGCACTCCAGCATCATACAATCGTTTTACCTCAGCTAACATTTCCTGTTTCGTTAACAGCACTGTCTTTGGGTTTCTCTTCATTATAGCTTCATAGCCTTTGCTACCCGTAAGCAACGTTGGAATCACAAAGAATGTATTGTTTTTAACGAGTTCGTTAAAGGCTTTTTCTGGCATTTTTTTATCTCTCCATATATGCACGAGACCGTCTGCTTTATTGTGCAATACTTTAATAGCATCTTCCATTTTAGATACATGCACTACGGCAATTTTATCTTGCTTGTGCGTTTCATCAATCAAAGCATACACCGTTTCATGTGGAAGTGGATTTTTCCAAGGCTCTAAAATTATTTTGATAAAATCGGCTCCTCCATCTATGCGCATTTGAACAAATTTTTTCGCTTCTTCTGGCGTTGTTAATGTGGGCGTTGGAAACCCAAACTGTGTACCATGCCCTTCGGGCGCTGTGGCTGCTGCTCCTGCCACAAAATAATTGGCATAATGAGTCGAATCATTGTATTGCTTCATCATATTCTGCATCATCTCTACTCCATGCATATCTAATAAATTCAGTACACCTGCTTTTGCAGCTTCTTTGAATGATAAAATTGACCATGCATGCACATGTGCATTCGTCATTGCAGGCATCAATGTCTTACCCGTCCCATCAATAACCGCATGCTTTCCCTTGATTTTAGAAGCCACTTTTGTGATGACACCATTTTCGACAAGTACCGATGTTTTTTCTTGCACTTTTTCACCATCAAACAAACGAACACCATTGATTACAAAACTATCTTGCGCATAGAGTGTACTTGAAAAAAGTATAAGCAGAAAGGTAATCTTCTTCATCTCTTTAATGATTTATAATCATTTTCTTCTTTTTCGATCAGTTCTTTTATTTTACGTTCTTCCCATCCTTTACCAATCACAAATGAAAACACATCAAACACCACAATTCCGTGAATGACCAATCCAATACCCCAAGGCACCCATGTAAAAAAGGTAGACGTATCCCAAAAGGCTTCTATAAATGATTCTCCATCGGCCATATTACGAATTAAACCAGAAATGGTGATAAAACCATTAACACATAAAAAAACAACCAAATGCCAGTAAAATCCTTTAATCGCATCTACCCTCTTTTTTGCTCTGAGGTAGCTATCTTCTTTCGAATAATCTTTCTTTTCCATACCTTATATGTTTACTCCCAATTCATCGAACTATTTTTACGATCTTTTTCTAAAATTTCCTTTATTTTTCTGTCTTCCCAATTTTTTCCCATCAATAATGATGGCACATTTAATACCACAATACCGTGAATGAGCAGGCCAATGCCCCAAGGCACCCAGTTAAAAAATGTTTGTAAATTCCAAACAGCATCCATCAATGACAGTCCATCCCGCATCACATGCACTGTATGTACTGATGTAATAATCATATTAATGCTCAAATACACCACTAAATGACGGTAAAATCCTTTGATGCGTTCTACCTTCTTTTTTGCACTTGCGTATTGCGCTTCGTTATAATGTATTGTCTTCATATTTGTACTTTTTACTCCCACTGTGTGGACTGTTGTTTTTGCTCTTCCTCTTCCATCAACTCTTGAATCTTTTTATCTTCCCAATCCTTAAAAGGCATAAGCTTAGAGCGATAGGCATATAAGCCATGTGACAATACTACAGCTCCCCAGATAAAAGGTATTAAGTTGATATTAACATGAATCCAGTATAAAAACTCCGAATCTCTAACCTCTGTATTTGAAAGTATAAAATCTACAATTGTCTGTTTAAATACTAGAAGTACAATTACAAAGCCGATATAGACCGCTGCATGTTGATAAAACTCTTTTAGCTCTCTTACATGTTTTACCGCTCGCTCATTTTTTTGAAATCTTTCAGTTTCCATAATGTTAAATTTACTCCCAGTTTTGCGTTTTAGTAACTCCACGTTCTTGCTCTTCACCATCTTCCATATACTCTCTAATCTTACGTTCTTCCCAATCTTTGTTAAAAATCGGACTCCAACCGAAGGCTTTCGCAGCGTGAAAGGCTAAACCTATTCCCCACCCTAATGCTGGCCATAAAAACCACATATAATGAAAACCATTTGTGTAATAGTTGATCACCGCCAATCCGGCAATCACTACGATATAGGAAGTTAAATTCGAATAAAACTTTTTTAACTCCTCTACCTTTTCCTTCGCTCTTAAATACTTGCTTTCTTTATCAAAATTTTCCATCTCTCTTATTTTTTTAAATCTTCTTTTTCCATAAATTCTCTAATCTTTCGCTCTTCCCATTTTCTTCCGGTAAACGGACTATATCCAAAGGCTTCCATACCATGTGCGAGTACGCCAAATCCCCAACCCAACATCGGAAATATCACCCAAGGAAAATCACTTGTTCGATAATTTAAAAAGGCTAAAAATGGTATGACGATGGCGTAGGCCATTAAATTGCCATAAAATCCTTTAATTGCCTGAACTCTCTCTTTGGCTTTTATATATCTTTTATCCTCTATATACGAGGCTTGTGTTTGTATTTTCATGCCAGCAACTTGTTTTGTCAACATCGGTATTTTTACAAAAAAATGTGATGCTGTTTTATTAATCTCTACTTGTCTATTTGTTAATAAGCTATAGCGCTGTTGAATGTTAGACAATCCAACCCCACTACTCTTCTTTAATACTTCTTTTGGTTGTAAGATATTTTCTACAACCAAATTACCGTCTTCCTCAAAAATCCGAATCTTTAGCGGATTTGATGAGTTTACAATATTGTGTTTCACCGCATTCTCCAAGAGTAATTGCAACGATAGTGGTACTACTCTAGCTTCAGGATTTTGTGCCTTTTCAGGAATTTCAAACACAATACTATCTTCAAATCTCATTTTTAATAAGCGTACATAGGTCTTTGCAAATTTCAATTCTTCATCGACACTTATCAATTCTTTATTCTTTTGTTCTAGCACATAGCGATATACCTTCGACAACGAGGTCGTAAAGTTTTGTGCCGCATCAGGATTCTCATCGATCAAACTTGTCAGTACATTCAAGCTATTAAACAAAAAATGTGGATCTAACTGGTTCTTCAAAGCGTCAAACTGCGCTGAAGCCGTTCCGGCGATGATCTTTTGAACCTTTGTTTCTTGCTTGATAGAGGCTTTCCAATTGATCATAAAATCTCTAGCATGTAAGAACGTCGCTACACCAAGTGACAATATAATATTGAACAAATGCATCCAGTTCATTCGTTCGCTAAAGAAAAGCGAAACATCCAAATTATTCATCAAAACGATCTGCACATAATCAATAATCAACACAATAATGATTGTATAAATGATCGTTCCGATGATACCTGCAACTACACGTTGATTTGTTTGGGTAACCCAACTCCATTTACTCGACAACCATCTGTTTAAAAACCCATTACCCAGTCCTAAACCAAATGAATACATCGCCGTGATTCCAAAAGATTTTAAAATGCCTGGTAATGTTGTTTGTTGAAAAACAATGGCAAAGAACACTCCTAAAATAAGGGTAATCTTTAGGCAAACGATCACCCCTTTTTTTACCGAATCAAACGCATATATGTCTCGTATCTTCTCCATAATTAATAAGCTATCTTAATCGTTGTATCTGCGTTCATTGTAAATTTGGCATCTTTAAACTTAGGGGGGCCAAAACTTCCCTTTGCATTATTACTCATTGCTGTTGGCTCTTTCGGAATACCTAAAAAATTGGTATCTAATTTTCCGTTACCATTCTTATCATAGAACGAAGAAACTGCATACGTACCAGCGGTTACATTTTCAAAAGTTGCTGTTGCTTTTCCATCAGTTATAGAGATAATTGTTCCTTTCATTGGTTTCTTTAAAAAACTATCCTTACTACTATACAAGGCTACATAAATCTTGCCCGTTTTGTACTTAGGAATCTCAAATTCAACGGTTAAAGTTCCTGAATCTGTAGTTATAAATGCTACTGAACTGAATATTAAAAATAGGCTAAGTACTAATTTCATTGGTTTTTTTATTGGTTAAAATCTAATAGTTAAATCTAAGGATTTATTTTCAACCGTAAACTTTGCATCTTCAAAACTTGGCGGTCCCATTCTCATTTTATTATTCGATGCGCCGTAATCTTCTTTTGGCATACCAGATGGTTCAAAATCCATGCGCTCGTTACCATTCTTATCATGCAATACTACGATAGCATATGTACCAGGTTTCACGTCTTTAAAAATTGCTTGCGAGCTTCCATTGGCAATTGAACTTTTGCTCGTTGCAATTGGTGCTCTTGAAGCGAAAGCCTCACTGCTATCGTATAGGGCAAAAATAACATCCCCATCTGTTCCTGAAACATTTGGTACTGTTGCCGTAATGGTAACCGATCCCGTTGTTGCAGGCACTGCTGAAGTCGTCGATGCTGGAGCTTCCTCTTTTTTGCTTGTCATATCTCCACATCCTTTCAAAACTTGAAGTGTCCAATCTTTTCCCCAGTTTGGTGCATACTTACTAGCTGGTTTAAAATCGTCATACATTTTTATCGATTTCTGTAATCTTTTACAATATGGCGAAAGGTCTTGCTTAAAGAAACGTGCACCGCCCATTTCAAATTCTGTCAAACCACTATAAGCTCTTGGGTTTGTTTTGTCTAAGGCTATGGCTTTTCGGTATAATTTGATAGTTGGTTCAGAAAGTGCTGCTCCATTTACCATCGGGTTTAATACAATTTTAGCCGTGTTAATCATACCCATCACCACATATACTTCAGAATTGTTTGGAGATAAAGCATCCGCCGTAGCAATAAAATCTTCAGCTAATTTAATTTGTGCTTCTTGTTTTGTTTTATCAGTCATCGTAAATGATGTACGCGCTTTTAACAACGCAATATGATATGAAGGCAGCCAATTCATTGGTTCTGCACTTGCAATACGCTCTAACATATTTGAAGCTTCGTCGTTTTTATTTTCTGTCATTAATTTGAAGGCTTTTTCCATGCCTTGCTCAAATTTTGTTTGCGAGTAGGATACTTGTGATAAAACATACACTACAATTACTAATACGATTCTGATCATGATTTTGAGTTTTAAATTATACGTCAAAAGTCTTGTAACATGTCTGTTTTTAAAAAAATGGCTGACCGAACTGTCATTTTTTGAGGATGAATTGTAAATTTTCTTCTAAAAAAGGTAACTTTCTGTAAAAACAAGCTACTAATTGATATAACTAAACTAACTACATTATGTCATTTATAAAGAGTTACAAGCACGGTAGATTCGCCTATTTATTATTTTTCATTTGCGGTATTGCCATTAGCACATCAGTATTGGCACAAAAAGACAAAAGACTAAAAGGCGTTGAAAAAGAACTCAATACTATTCTAGAAACTACTAATGCAGCAGGATTTTCAGTAGCGGTTGTCGAAGGTAAAAAGATCATCTACGCTAAAGGTTTTGGTTATAGCGATTATGAAAATAAAATCCCTGCCGATGCCAATACCTTATTTGCGATTGGTTCGAGCACAAAAGCATTTACTTCGGCCATACTCGGGCAATTACGAGATGAAGAAAAACTAAGTTTCGATGAGAGTCCGTTAAAATACATTGATGATTTCAAGTTCCAAAATGATGATATGAATAATAACATCATTATTCAAGATTTAATGAGCCACCGGACTGGACTACCGAGGCATGACTATTCATGGTACCTATTTCCTTCTTATAATAAGGATAGCTTATTACAGCGTGTTCAATATCAGGAACCGTTTACCGGAGTTCGTCAGCGATGGTACTATAATAATTTTATGTTTTTAGCTCAAGGTGTGATCGCCGAGCGCATCACCGAAAAAAGTTGGGAAGATAATATCAAAGAACGCTTCTTTGCTCCTTTAGGTATGACGCGTTCGAATACTACGATTGACGAATTAGTAAAAAGTACTAATGTGGCAATTGGGTATGAAGTTAAAGAAGACAAAGTTCATAAAATGGATTATTATCGTATTGCTGGAATGGCCCCCGCAGGAAGTATTAATAGTAGTGCGAATGAAATGTCGAATTGGGTAATTACTTGGATCAACAACGGAAAGTTTAAAGGCAAAGAAATACTATCAGAGAGCTATCGAAATGAAGCTATTGGTTCTCATGCTGTTGTTAACAGTGCCTTGCCGGATAAAGAAGTACCAGATGCTCATTTTGCCAATTATGGAAACGGATGGTTTTTATCATCGTATAAAAGTCATTACCGAGTAGAACACGGCGGAAATATTGATGGCTTTTCGGCAAGTGTGGCGTTTTATCCGAGCGATAGCATCGGAATCGTTGTACTGGCTAATCAAAATGGTTCGGCGGTGCCGGGCTTGGTACGAAATACGATTGCCGATCGCATGCTCAAAGAAAAGAGAACCGATTGGATCAAAAGATATACTGACGCACAAGCGAAATCACAAAAAGCAGCTGACGAAGCCAAAGATGATTCGAAATCGGCAAATATCCCAAATACCAAACCTTCGCATATCTTACAAGAATACACAGGTGAGTATAGCAATGAAGGCTATGGGAAATTTAACATTACAGTCGAAAAAGATTCGCTTTTTGCCAATTTCGAACGTATGAAATTCTATTTAAAGCACTATCACTATGATATTTTTGAACCGTTTAGAGTAGAAAAAACAGGCATTGACACCACAGATTCTGGTCCGTTACGCTTCAATTTCACCACCAATAATTCGGGCGATATTTCGGGGGCAACAATGCAGGTAGAACCGACCATCGACCCCATTACATTCAAGCGCAAACCGACTTCTATCGAAGTAAGCAAAGAAACATTAGAACAATATGTAGGGAACTATGAATTAGGGCCAATGACTATGAAAATTTATGTTAAAGAAGCAGGTACAACCCTCTACGCTTTTGTAAAAGGTCAGCCAGAATATGAACTCATCGCAACCGACAAACATAAGTTCTCATTAAAAATTATTGATGGTTATAAAATTGAATTTTTAGAAGATGATAACCAAAAAATTAATGCTTTAAGTATGATTCAACCGAATGGTACTTTTAAAGCAACCCGAAAAAAGTAACTAACCAAATCTTTTTTCATTAGCCAATACTCATGTGTATTGGCTTTTTTTATGCATTCTTGTTACTTCTCTGTAATATTTACGACTAAAGAGGTATCTTTAACCATACAATCTAAGCCCCGCAGCATTTGAATAAATCATTACTCTTTATACCCGATATCTCTGGATACACCGAATTCGTTCAAAATACGGAGGTAGAACACAGCCAACATGTTATTACAGAGCTACTCGAAATTCTAATTGATGCCAATACACAACAATTACAACTGGCCGAAGTAGAAGGCGATGCCCTCTTTTTTTATAAAGAACAAGAAATTCCATCTCGCGAGAAATTATTGGCGCAGGTTGAAACGATGTTTACCGCGTTTTATAGTCACTTAAAACTCTTAGAAAAAAATAGAATTTGCCCGTGTAATGCCTGTGCTACCGCACCAAATCTTAAACTAAAAATCATTGCACATTGCAGCGATTTACAGTTTATCAATGTGCAAAACAAGCGCAAACCTTTTGGTAGCGAAGTAATTGAAGCCCATCGTTTGATGAAAAATTCTGTTGATAGTGACAATTATGTATTGATGACCAAAGCCTTGGTAGATACCATTCACCTACCAACCGATTATCAAAGTATGCTATTTCATTTTAATGAAGGTAAAGATAGCTATGACAGCAAAGAACTCGATTATATCTATGCCATCATTGATGCCAATGATCTAAAGCTAAAACCATTTCAAAAAGCAAAAAAAGTACATTTAGAGGAAGATCCTGCCATCACGATCAACAAAGAATTTCCTGTTTCGGCGCCCGAACTCTTAGAATATATTACCAATTATAGTTATCGTCATCTTTGGTCTAAAGGAGTCGATAAGATAGAATTTAATGAAAATGAAATTACGCGCATAGGCAGTGAACATGTATGCGTAATCAACGGAAAACATCTTAATTTTATTACGGTAAGTAAAGATGCTGTACCTGGAACTTTGAGTTATGGTGAATTAACTACGAGTCCGACACCAGTCGATGAATTATATCAGTTTTTTGATATCACTCCGTTAACAAATACCTCGTGTACATTGGCATTACATATCCATCTTAGAGCTGCATCACCTCTAAAGAAATTGATGATTTTATTTCTAAAACCTGTTTTTAGTAAGAATAACAAAAAAGCCATGGATGATCTTCATGATTTTGTTGTTTCTAAACAAGCTTAAGGCGCAACGAGTTCGTGCTTCTCATAGGGTGTTTTAGAGATATAGTTCTTAGGTAACTGCTTTTTTAAATCACGCATAAAACGATGGTAATCTACAGTAATGGTATGCCGCGGCGTATTTATTTGTTTATAATGAGGGTGTGTTACTTCACGTTGGCATAACTGAGTAATATTCTTTGGACGTTTCCATGTGCCTTTAATGGCTCTAGCAGCCAACTTACTCTGCAATTCGGCACCTGGCCAAATGCAACCTAAGGGTTGAAACATACCAATGAAAAAGAGATTCTCGTAGCTTTCGTGGAACATCTTTAAATAGAGTGGTACGTTACTTTCACTATAATCGATAAAGTCTTTGTTGAAAAAAGGGTGCGCTAAGATAAACCCAGTGCATGCCACAATAACATCAAAGTCTTCAGACATACCATTTTTAAAGTGAACAGTATTACCGTCAAAACGGTCGATGTCTACATAAGGTTTTACCTTACCATGTCGAATTTTATATAACAATTCACTATTGAGGGTTGGATGCGTTGCCCCAAATGGATCGGTCGCTTTTTGCAAGCCATATTTTTCGTTCGAACCGATTAAAAAAGAAATCAAGGCTTCTGACAAATACCGTCGAATACCGACCGGTAACCAATGCAGTCTTGCCCCCATCACATCGGTAGGCAAACCCATGGCAAATTTAGGTACAATGCGATAGCCACGACGCCAGCTAATAGCAGTTTTGGCACTTACCCGACTGGTTTCTACCGCTACGTCACAGGCAGAATTACCTCCGCCAATCACGAGAACCCGTTTGTCTTTAAAAGGTGCTGCTTTTTTAAACTGATGTGAATGCAACAACTCACCGGTGAACTCTCCTTTGTATTTTGGATAACGAGGTAACCAATGATGGCCATTGCTCACGACGAGATCAGTAAAAATTTCTTTCCGTTGTTCACCATTATGTTCAAGCGTGACTTCCCATTGTTGATTATTGATATGCTCACAATGTATCACGAGTGTTTCAAACTGAATATGCTCATATAAACGAAAATGCTTTGTGTACGCCTGAAAATAGCGACGTAATTCGTCATGCGATGGGTAGTCGGCTACCTCACTGTCGAAATCATCGAAGGTAAAATCTTCGTATTGTGATAAGCTTTTAGAACTGATAATATGTGTGGTTTCAAACACACTAGAGTGGCTTTCATCTTCGCTATAAATCCAATTACCTCCTACTTGGTTATTTCTATCGAAGGCCACTGCATCAATACCTTCGTCTAAGAGGTTTTTGAGGGCCGTGATCCCTGAAGGACCCGCCCCTATTGCACATACTCGTTTTTTGGTCATCTTCAAATATATAAAATTTGACACTTCTGCATCAAATTGAATATTTTTCATCAAAATATTTTTATTAGTTAGGATTCCTTACTATATTTGCTTCGCAATAATGCATAACATTTAAATTTATACACTATGAGTACATCAATTTTTTATCACGCAGGATGCCCAGTTTGCATCAGTGCCGAGCATGACATTATCAATTTAATAGGACAGGAAAACGTAGAAATTGTTCATTTAGGAGAGCAAGCTTCACGTATTGCAGATGCCGAAAAAGCCGGCGTACAATCGGTACCCGCCTTGGTTACACCTACAGGAAATGCACTACATATTAATTTTGGCGCTTCTATGGCGGATGTAAAAGCTTCTCTTTAATTCGTAAAGTTAGGATTCCTAATTTTATCAAAACTATATCATATGAAAACAATAATTATATCGACGGTGCTTCTTATAGCGATAAGCTGTTCAGCGCAAGAAAAATCTTATAACAATGACAACTTTGTGATACAAAAAGCAGCGATTACGCATCATGCTGATTTAGGTGTCACTGTATGGCAAATAGAGGTAAAAGGTAGAGCCGGTAAAACAACGCCAATACCTAAAGGACAATTAGATGGTGCACCCGTATTGGGCTATGTGTTTCCGACCTCCTTAGCAACCACTGACGTTGGTTTTAATAAAACCGAAGGTATTGTGGCCTTGGCTTTGACTTCACACCCCGACTTCGACGATACTCCTTTATGGGATGAAAATAACGACACCAATTATGCCAATGATGGTATTGTATGGCATCCACATTGGGTAATATTAGTAGAAGACAAGCGAGTAAAAGGCGGTTTGTCGGTAAAACAATTTAAAAAAGCCGACAAAACTGTGGTCTTACCCCCTACCAATCCAGGAATGCCTATGTATATGGATTCTCCTGGGTATCCTGTGTTGACAATGTCTAATACCATTAAAGTAGTAGTACCCGATTATAGAATCAATCACAAAACTGATTTTAGTTATGACGGCGTGACTGCATTTCTAAAAGTAAATACGAGCAATAGTGAGCTCCCCATGCTAGGTGTATACGAAGTATTTAGTGTAGCAAGTGGCGATTTATCATTACCATATACAATAAAAAAATAATTATGAAAGTTTCAGTTTGGGATACCTATGTGCCACGAGAAGGCCAGAAAGCCATGCATTTTGACATTTTAGTAGCGAGTGATACTATAGATACTGATGTTATATCTGGATACGGAAACGCCTATTTAGCCAAGAAACCATTTGCGACAGGTAATCTAACCAGTAACGAATGTCGTTTTTGCCATATGGAGCAAGCGCCTGATATGGTTGTAAAAGCCATCAAAGAAAGGGGTTACTATATTATTGAGATGGAAAATTGCCAATAATTTAATTAGGATGACTAACTTTGCCTGTCGACCTATCTCGACAGGCTTTTTTCTATGCATAACAGTTTATTTAATCCAGAGAAGCAACAGCAAGACACGACGAGTAAAGTCGTGGCTGGCTTAGAGCGTATTTCGGAAGCCTTTAAGGCGCTCTTGTGGGAAAAGGCAAAGACACTTGGTCTCAGTCCTATTCAAATACGTATCTTATTGTTTGTGGCCTATCATAAAGAAGTCTTGTGTAATGTGAGTCATTTAGCCAATGAATTTAATATTACCAAACCTACAGTGAGTGATGCGGTACGAATACTTGATAAAAAGGAACTCATCATTAAAGATTTCTCTTCGAGTGATAGTCGAAGTTATACCATTTTACTTTCTACCAAAGGCAAAGACATGGTGGTTCAAACCGAGAATTTTGCCGACCCTTTGAAGAGGCAGTTCGAAGGCATGCCTTCGAAAGAACTCAATACCTTATTTGGGCATATTAGTAAGGTGATTTTTGGTTTACATCGCACAGGTATTTTATCGGTACAACGCACGTGTTATGGCTGTGTTTTTTATGACAAACAGCAAGGCAAAGACTATTGTAACCTATTAGATACTTCCTTAGCTGCAAAAGATATTCGCTTAGACTGCCCAGAATTCGAATTAAAAGGTTAAGTGTATGAATCCTATCACCACCTATCTCGAAAATTATGGTTTAACATTGAGCGATCCTTGTAAGAAAGCTTTGATGAATTATACTATAAAACGTTTCGAAAAAGGGCAGTATTTTCTTACAGAAAAACAGAAAGCAAAGTATTTAGGATTTATTATTAAAGGAAAGATTATTCAATATTATAATATAGATGGTAAGCATGTGACACGTTGGGTTTCGCTGCAGCATAATTTTGTAGAAAAACGATCTTCACTATCCCAATCTCAAAGCCATTCTAAGGCATTACAACCCAAAGGCCTCGTTCCTATTACAAATACACGTGGATCTTATCTGACATTAATTATTAAATTTGAGGTGCTCTAATGAACAGTGGTAAGCAAATCAAATAAGCATCTCACTCAATAAATAGGAAAAGTCTTCTAACGAAACAGGGAAAAAACCCTTGCTTGACATTGTTTTTTGATTTAACTTGTAAAATTATAGATAGAAGAAAAAATAAAACAACGCATAGTAGGGTATATCATGCATACCCTTCGATGTACGCATCATACACAGAACGGTTTAAAACATTTTAGATCCTGCGTCGTTTTATATGCATAGCTGACTTATTAAAAATTATGAGACTTAAAAAGTTATTTTTTTACGCATCGTTCGTTCTTGTTATAATGGGTTGCTCTAATGACTCTATGACTGATGGCGAACCATTTTCAGGTCCGTATTTCACATTGAATATTGCAAGTGATTTCAATACAAGTCTATCTGATGAATGGGTCGTTATACAAGACAGCGATGGAATTATATTAGATTTCAGACCTTTCGAAGATGGAGTAACTTTAGTCTTTGAGAGTGAAACTCCAGAAGAAATTACAAATGAAATTATTATTACGTTTTTGAAATTTAATACGTTTGGTCAAGGCAATAAAAATTATTCTATTAACTCATATGCCGAAATCCCAAAAGGTAGTGTTTGGAATCTGAAACCTCTACAAGGTGTTAATTCAGACCGAGGAGAATTACTTACAAATGCTACTACTACGATTGAAAACCTTCCGGGCACTGGTTTTATTGGTTTTAGTGTATCTACCAAGAATGGAGGTCTTGGCGGTGGGGCTGGTTTTGTAAATAATACTTTTCAAGCTAATTTTAACTTATGGGAAAATGATAAGAGACATTTATTCTCTATTATTGATACAAATAATGATAAGCGATTCATGTTTGTTGATGACTTTCCAAGTAACGGATTGCTTACTCTTGATTATACCAATTTTAATGAATTCGATGAAAAAATAGAAGTCGAACCTTTTAACGTAGATGTAGACTATTCTCTTCAAATACAGGCTTTTGAAGAGAATCAAGAATTCGGTATTAACGAAGGATACTCGCTGCTTTCTATTTTGAGACGACCAGCTCAAATTGAGCTTCCTGAATTAGTCTATTTAGACGCGTATAATGAATATATTACTTCATTTGATGTTTTTATGGAAGATTACGAATATAATTTTCGTCAAGTTGGCGGTAAACCAGACCGTATAAACGTTCTAGAGAATGCCGAGTTAAATGTAAATAATGAGGCCATCACTAGTTTTAGTTTTACTACTAATACTACATTTAATAGTAGAGAGAGTTTTTGGCAATCGAGTAGCGGTCAATTCAATGCTGGTCTCGTGAATACTTCTTGGAAAATTGAGTCCTCACAAAATACAAGCGTACCAGTTACATTACCCGATGAAATTTTACAAAGATATCCCGAACTCAATATAGAAGCGTTAGCATATTCTTATACCCGTTTGTATACCAGTTTTGATAATTATGAAGAGAGATTGGAGAAAAAATTCGTCTCTACCTCTCCAATTTACTGGGTAGGTTTTTCAGAAGAAAGCCTAACATTTAAAAAAAAATAGCATGTATTTGTGATGTTGATTTATGGAAACCAAAGTGCCCATAAAACAAGCATTCTCATTACTTTTTAATCCTATTTTTTCGAATTCGAGTAATTAGGATTATTGGCATAATGTTTGATTCTTGGTACTAAAAATATTTAAATGAGACAATTATTAATACTATGTATTCTTATTTCTTTTTCTTCTTGTATTCCTTTGAAAGTAGCACCAACTATTGAAGGTGAAGAAATAATGTTAGGTAAAAAATTTAAGAAAAATCTACCAAGAAATTACACCTTTATTTTTGAAGACCCTAAAGACGCCAATGAGTTCTATGATTTCATAAACATTAAATATGATTTAAAAGATGAAAATGTGCAATGGAATGTCCCATTTTCTATCTCCGATCATAACTACTTTCTTTCGTTTCATGAAATTGAACGCTCAAACAAAACTGTAAATCTAGTACCTATTGCGATTGATGCTAAAAGGGAATCTAATGGTAACGATGCTTTATTAAAAGAAGTACATGTATCACGTTCAGGAAAATGGTATGTGGGATTAACCGTTTCAGACTCAAATATAAACGATTGCCTTGAGCCGAATTATAAAGGTCGTAGCCAAATATTAAAATATCTTCACGATTTAAAACAAGAATACTTAACTACGAATAATTATCTTGAAGCGAGGTTGAAAGAACAACAAAAAAAACAATAATACTAAATTATTTACAACAACGGCTCTAATTCATTACTACGAATAACCAACTGTAACAAAACTCCCATTTCTGCATCCTTAGTTAAAAGGATGCTATGTATAGAAAATTTACCTTACTTATAACATGCTTGGTGCTATTCAGCACCCATGCTCAACACAGCACACAAGGCTTCGATTTTGACTTTGAAAAGGTCACCTTAAATGGCGTATTGACCTTTCCCAAAAATACCACACCCAAAGGTATGGTGCTCTTGGTGCATGGCTCTGGGCGCACCAATGCCGTTGCCCAGCAATGGTATCTTGATGTGCGCAAAGCCATAAACAAGGCTGGTTACGCCACTTATATCTGGGATAAAATGGGTTGTGGTCAAAGCGGTGGTATCTTTAACTATAACCAAACCGTATACAACAGTGCCTTCGAAGTAATTGCCGCCATTGAGCAGTTGAAACAGGCCAACATACCCGGGACTGAAACCATCGGTCTTTGGGGTGTGAGCCGTGCTGGATGGATCAACCCTATTGTGATTAATACCTATAAAAACATTCAATTTTGGATCTCAGTGAGTGGCGTCGATGCTAAAGAAAATTTTCAATACTTATTTGAAGAAAATCTCAAGATCAACGGTACCCCAAAAGATTCTATTGCCCTCTTAAGTAAAGAACTCAATACCAGTTATCGTATGACCCATGCTGGTGCTTCTTTTGAAGCGGTACTAAACGCAACTAAAAATTTAAGAAAGAATGCCTTTTTAAAGCGATTCAACAATGGAAGAGCCTCTACCAAGCAACAGTTTGAAGCCTATCAACAGCAATTCATGAAAGAACGCTTAGATTCGATCACGGGGCTCCAAATAAATGTGGCCAACTTCGACAACATCTTGTCCAACGTGCGCTGCCCAGTATTGGCCATCTTTGGTGAAAAAGATACGCAGGTCGATTGGAAAAAAACGAAAAGACTGTACGAACAAACAATCGGTAAAAACACAAAATTAACTATGCAGTCCTTCCCCAATGCAAATCACAACCTGTTTCAATGCAAAACCGGTGGGTTTTATGAGTTTGAAGACCATAACTTAGCCTGGGAGCGACCTGAAGGTTATTTAGAAACCATTACGCAATGGTTACAGAAGTTAGAGTAAACTATATGGTCAAGACCACCTATCATAGACTCGGAAAAGAGAAGCATAGATATAGAAAAGTAGATATTGCTTTAGATGCTCAACACTGTATTTTAATGTAAGAAAACAAATTAAAAGAATACTTCGCCTTCTTCCCCGCATAACTTCTACGAAGAAATTATTTTTTACTTTTGAATCTGAAAAAAAAAAGATTCTAATTGATGCGTACAACCTCTCCAACGAAAGATACTCAGAAAACAGTATGGTATTGGTCTAAGAAAGCCCTAGTGGTGGTTATCTTCTCGTTGGTTGTAAATCATTTAGCGGCCAGCGATAATTTTTTAGAAAATGAGGCCTATAGATTCCCAACCATCGGGGTTGTATTTACCATTGTGTTGTCTATTCTCGTTATCATCATTGCCGACATCAATTTTAACTATTACAAAAAAAAATACTTTTCTAAAAAAATAGAAATTAGTGCCATTATGCGCTTTATGGCCACTACCCTAGGCTATATTACATTGCTATATGTACCTCTTAATATTATTGTAGAACTCGCTATTGGTGGGCATGTTCAGTTCTATTTAATTTTAATAGGTTTAATCATTACCTTATTGATATGTTTTATTCTTATTGCCTTGTTGTATGCGCAAGACCTCCATGCCTTATATAAGTTATCTATAAAAGGTGCAGAAATTACCATAGAAAGTGGCGCTAAAACAACTAAGCTACCCTACGAACATATTGCTTATTTTTACAGCGAACACAAAATTGTATATACTGTTCAATATGATGGCACTACAATTTCCACCGATTTTACCTTGAACGAGCTTGAAGAAAAAATAAACGATCAATTGTTTTTTAGAGCCAATCGGCAACTCATCATTCACAAAGATGCTGTAGCACAAGTCGAAAAGATTGAAAATGGCAAGTTGCGTATTCGACTAAAAGCAGCCATTCAAAATGAAACTATGGCTCAAATTACTATTAGTCGGTATAAACGAAAAACCTTTTTAGATTGGTTTGAATAAAGAGCGTCGACAACAACCGACTATTCAGTACTAAATTTACGACCATTCAGTAAAAAGGTAGATTTTTAAAGTGTTATTCAGCGATTTTGTTCATTATTTCGCTTCAAATTAAAATCGAAACACAATGAATAACATGACCTCACGACAATTCATAATTCCGTTAATTACACTTATAGTCATCTGCTTTTTATGGTTTGGGCCCATTTATTTAGGTTTCTTTACCAATATCATTGCCTCTATCGTAGTGATCGTAGCAAACTATATAGAATACAAGCAAAACGCATTTGTAGAATTGGGGTTTAAGCGTGAAAAACTCACTGTCAAAAACACCTTAGTACTTGCGCCATTAGTGGCACTTGGGCTCTTTATATTTTATGTGTTTGTATTGGTTCCTGGAATTACCAAACTCACGGGTGTTGCCATAGATTATTCCTTTTTTAACTCCATAAAAGGAAATTTACAGCTCTTCATCACTACCTTATTGTTTGTATGGGCTGGCGCAGGATTTGGAGAAGAAATCATCTTTCGAGGTTATTTTATGCGGCATTTTGTAAAATTCTTTGGAGAAAGCAAGCTTAGTATCGCACTAAACATTTTGATAATTACGGGTTTCTTTGGATTTATGCATAGCGGTCAAGGAATTACTGGGCAATTGGTCACTTTTGTTGTTGGATCATTGATAGCCCTCATATTCTACCTACGAAAATACGATTTGTGGTTCGTTATTTCGGTACACGGTTTTTTCAACACCTTCGCGTTGACTTGTTTTTACTTGGAGTTGGTGTAATGATTGCTATTGACATTGTAAACACTTTCATTGAATAAAATGAAGGTGTCTGTAACATCATTATTGTTAAGTCAATAATAGTCAAAAGGAGTTGTTTTTTGAATTGAAACTTTATTTTTAACGCCTTTTTTAACGAAATAAGATGCTAACAAGGTGTATACTTAATTGCTAATATATTCGGAAGGCGTCATTTTCATAATTTCTTTGAATACTTTATAAAAGGTAGACTTTGAATTGAATCCAACTTCTTGAGCAATAGAAAATAAGGTCAATTCTTTATGATCGTTGTTATCAATTCTTTCAAGGAAATCTTTTACCCTGTATTCATTGACCAATTCGTAAAATGTTTTTTTATAAGTATTGTTTAGAACCCATGATAATTTATTGGTTGTAGTTCCAATTTCATGAGCCAAACTCGACAAACTTAATTCTGGTCGACGGTATCCTTTCTCTTTTTTCAAGAAAACATCAACCAAATTTTGAATTTTATTGATTTGTTCTTCGTCAAGGTTGTTCTTTTTTTTAGATTTATTTTCTCTCTTAGAGGGAAATTGAATCTTAAATACCTCGGGGTATTTTAAGCTGTAAAAACCTACGATATAAATTTGGATTACGAGGATTAAACACGATATGTCATAAATCAAAGGGATATCAATCCATAAATTCACTACAAAGCGTTCTATAATACCTAATAGCCAAAAAATCATATAAAACAGCAAACAAATGAGCATGATACGCACATACTTAATAATGGTTTGATTGAACGATAACTCTCGTTCTTCGTTTTTCTTATAGTAATTCAATAATGTCATAGATTTGAATAAATAGGCCGTAATAGAAACAAAAAACAATATTTCTACACTAAATAAATAGGTATAATTGAAGCGCCGAATATCTTGTATTGAATCATAGCTATAGACATGAAAAAGACAGTATATCGCATACAAGAGTATGGGCAAATAATGGTAATATGTTAAACGATATTTTCCGTTTTTATAAAAAAGCAACCGTCTAATATAGGTGTACACCAAAGGGCCTATAAAAAGGTAAAAAATGTTAGAGACACATCTATATTTTAAATAAAATTGAGTTCCTACTGCAGAAATGAAAATCCCTTCAATTAAATAAAAACTATAGATCGCCAACAAACATTGAATCATTCTGTTTGCACCTGTATTTTTTTTTGGGATATACTGCAAAGCAAAAATTAAAAAAATACACTGACCAGTAATCAACACCAGAAAAAGCTCATAAAAAGATATATTCATTTACTTACAATTTTAATTCTTAGCTTCGAGCAAAGTTATTACCCAAGCTAATATAAAAATAGGATTAATAGTTCTCATCACTCTAAAAATAGTCTAAGACTATAGTTTAGGACATCTAAATGTCTAAAATTATCATATCTGATGATGAAAAAAGTTTTCTTTACTAAAGATTTCAATTAATTACTTAAAAGCTATATGTCGAACTTCACAATCAGATCTAAAAGAAGAAATATGTTACGATTCAAAGATGTTTTAATTATTTTATTATGCTTATCAACTTCATACATCTACTCTCAAAAGCAGCTTTCTAATGAAGAAAAACATGCTGTGATTGAAAAAATCAAAGTTTTAATCGATTCAAATTATGTATTTATTGATAAGGTAGAATTTATATATAATTCACTTGACAGTTTAAAATTGACAGATACATATATTGATGCAAAAGAGCATAAGCAGTTTGCACGGGTCTTAACGGAAGGCCTTGTTAGTATTACGAAAGACCTTCATTTTGTAGTTCAATACAATCCTGAATATATAAAAAGGAATCATGAACGACGGAGACGGGAGGTTACACCTGAGAAGCAAGAAAAACCTAAAAAAGATTGGGACCTGTGGTATGCTCAAAAAGAGAATTTTGGTTTTGAAAGAGTTGAAATACTTGGTGGAAATATTGGCTATATAAAATTTAACTTTTGGCATGATTTAGAGCGGGCAAAACCAACTGTTGATGCAGCCATGAAATTTGTAGCCAATACAGATGCGCTCATCATCGATTTAACTGAAAACGGAGGTGGATACAGTCCAACGGATAGTTACTTGGCAAGTTATTTCTTTGATGAAAGACCTAGGTTATGGATGTCGAGTTATGAAAGGCGTACCGAAGAGACAGCATCTGTTACTACTTTTCAAGACCTTGGAGGAGGACGATATTTAAATAGACCAATATTTATTTTGGTAGGCAAGAATACCTTTTCGCTTGCAGAACAATTTGCATATGCTATGAAGCATTTTAATAAAGCAACAATAGTTGGACAAACTTCTGCTGGAGCTGCTCACGCAATTGATTTCATAGAAGTAAACGATAATTTTATGATTCAGCTTCCGATTAGTCGCAGCATACATCCAGCGACAAAAATAGACTGGGAAGGAACAGGTGTAATTCCTAACATTGAAACTAATAGTCAGAGCGAAGCTATAAAAACTGCACACCTTAACGCGTTAACTATTATCATCGAAAGTTTGAAGAAACAAACGATCGTTGGGCCAATCTTAAAAAGGTATAACAAAGTTAAAGCAGCGCTAAACAACCGTTAACAAAGTGTATAATTCATTGTATGGGCATTGTTACACGGAAATTCATATCTTTCAAAACTATGTTGCCCTTCGATAGATAGCCCTTTCGAATGATTCCGCAACAAGCCATAAACTAATCATAGATTCGGAAAAGAGAAGCATAGATTTAGAAAAGTATTATAGATCAAAAAGACTCAACTTTGTAGTATCATTTAAAAACTGTATAATATGAGTCAAAAAACATCAGTAATCACAGGAGGAAGTCGTGGCCTAGGACGCGATATGGCACTCAACCTCGCCAAAGACGGCGTTGATATTATTTTTTCATACCATTCAAATGAAGCCAAGGCCCAAGAGGTAATTGACGCCATTGAAGCTTTGGGTCAAAAAGCAAAAGCGTTTGTCTTCGACGCCAATGACCCCAATAGCGCACCAACATTCATCCGCAAGGTCACTAATTATTTACAAGAAGCAAACGGCAGTACCCATTTTGATTTTCTCATCAATAATGCGGGAACAGGTGCCTATAATTTAGTAGCTGATACCACCGAAGTTCAGTTTGATGAAATGATGCATGTACACCTTAAAAGTGTCTATTTTCTCACGCAAGCTGCTCTTCCTTTTTTAAATGAAGGAGGACGTATTATTAATATTTCGAGTGGCTTGGCGCGTTTTAGCCTACCCGGCATGTCAGCTTACGCTATGATGAAAGGCGGCATCGAAGTCTTTACACGCTATTTGGCTAAAGAACTAGGTTCGCGTAAAATCACGGCCAACGTAGTAGCACCCGGCGCGATCGCCACCGATTTTGCGGGCGGCAGTAACAAAAACGAAGAAAAAGCGGCATTAATTTCAAGTATCACTGCTTTAGGCCGCGTGGGAGAAGCCGAAGACATTGGCGGCACTGTCGCTTTTTTATGTTCTGAGAAAGCGGGTTGGATCAATGGGCAACGTATTGAAGTCTCGGGAGGTATGCTGGTCTAAACTAGTTTATGTAATTTTATCAAGATGAAAAACTTGCAGCATTTAAAACGGGTAAGTGATTACCATACCTTGGCAAACATTGCGGCACCTGAGCATCCATTAATTAGTTTGATCGATTACAGTCAGGTGCAATATCCAAGCGATACTGAAGCACTCACATGGAAACAAGATTACTACACCATCGGGTTAAAACGAAATATTGCACATAAGTTATTTTATGGGCAACAGGCCTATGATTTTGATGAAGGCGTGATGACCTTTGTGGCACCTAAGCAAGTCATGCGCTTAGGTGATAACCCCAATCTTAAAAGTCACAAACCTTCGGGTTGGTTACTACTGATACATCCTGATTTTTTATGGAATACCTCCTTGGCCACACGCATTAAACAGTATGATTTCTTCGGATATAGTGTTAATGAGGCTCTATTTCTATCAGAAAAAGAAGAGCAGATGATGCTCGAATTATTGCAAAATATACGGCGTGAATACCAATCAAATATCGACCAATTTAGCCAGAAAATCGTGGTGGCGCAATTAGAACTACTACTCAATTATGCTGAGCGATTTTATGAACGACAGTTTATCACCCGTAAGATTTCGAACCATCAAATTCTCGGGCAATTAGAAGAAGTATTGTCACGGTATTTTCAGGAAGACTATGTAACGGAACATGGTATACCAACCGTTCAGCAAGTAGCAGATCGCTTACATTTATCTCCAAATTATTTGAGTAGTGTGCTGAAATCGTTAACCGGACAAAGTACGCAACAACATATTCATGATAAATTGATTGCAAAGGCCAAAGAACAACTCTCAAGCACCTCGCTTTCGATAAGTGAGATTGCCTATGGTTTAGGCTTTGAACGACCGTCATCATTTACAAAATTATTTAAAAACAAAACAGAGTTGTCGCCCTTGGCATTTCGAAAAACTTACAATTGATGACATAAAAAATGATGTTAAGAATAGGGTACAGATTACCCGTGGAATTCTTCTTTACCCCTATTATTTTTTATCTATCTTAGTTGCTTTATCAAATCTAATCCCATTGCACTATGAAAAAAATCACCTCTTTATTTTTATTAGTATTTACCCTAACTGCTTTTATAAATATCCCCGAACAAGAATTTAGTATCGTGGGTACTTGGGAAGGTATTGATGATGAAGAAGTAGGCTACTTTATATTCCAAGAAGACGGGTATGCCTTTATTCAGCGTAATGGAGAAAAATTTGGAGGCAAAGATTTCGATATCGAAGGAAAAAAGGGCAGTATGTATTATGAAATCGATTACTCAAAAGACCCTATGGAAATTGATATTGTTATGGAATTTTCGGATAACAGCGCACAGAAGAGATTGCTATTTATTGTAAAAAAAATCACCAATGATAAAATACATATGGCTGTTGGGTTTTCTGGAGAAAGGCCAACCACATTTAAAGAAAATGAAGAATTGATTTTTACACGTGTACAGAAGTAAACCTATAAAAAATGACCTAAAATAGCATCGCAATATTTTATAGTACTAACAAAAGAAAACGACTACTTTGACGAATTTGAAATTAGAAAAATTAATTAGCTATCCGATTAAATCGTGCAAAGGCATCCCCATCACTACAATCGCAGTTCAATCTATAGGCTTTGCGCATGATAGAGTTTTCGCCATTATTAATGCCGATAACCAAATTTTGACCGCACGAGAAAATCAAAAACTGCTCACTATTTCCCAAGAAATTGGCAATGACATATTAACACTTACCACGTCGAAACAAGCCCCGATTGCGATTGATTTAACTAAAAAATCAACTAACGATATAGAAGTAGGTATCTTTAAAGATAGAGCTCGGGCTAAGGTAGTTGGGGCTGAAACAGATGCTTGGCTATCACATGCATTAGAAGAAAAATGTCGCCTTATTACCATAGATTCGACACAGCTTCGACGTATGAAAGCTAAATACAACGGACGAGAAGGTGATCTTATTTCATTTAGCGACATTGCCCCTATTCATTTAATTTCGGAAGCATCGTTAGCAGATTTAAACACAAAACTCGAAAGACCGGTAATCCTTGACAACTTTCGACCAAATATAGTAGTATCTGGATGCGACGCTTATGCGGAAGATAATTGGACACACTTTACCATTGGAGATTGCGAGTTTGAAATTACGTTAAAAACACCTCGTTGTACCTTTACCACCATCGACCCTGTAACAACACAAGTTGACCTCCAGCAAGAGCCGTTGCGTACCATGTCGACCTATCGAAAAGCGAAAGGCAGTGTCGATTTTGGCATCTATGCACGGGTCATAAAATTTGGAACTATTCATATAGATGACACTATAAAGGCAGTTCGAAGAGATATGTGAAATTCGGGAGTCGATTTTATATTAAAAATTCCTATATTTCAATATCCTTTTGGGATATAAACATCTGATAAAATTTAAAAAGACATGATCTATTTATGCACCTTCATACATCAATGACACCTCCATTCATGCGCGAATTAGGGGGTGCGATTCTCAACTTTACGGGTGGTACGCTACGTTGGATCTATGGATCTATATGGCGCACCATCTTTAAAAAATCAAAATTCACATATCGAGAATACATTGATGGACCAAAGAATTCAGATGACTATTTTGATTCAGTTGGTCATCGGTTTAACAATATAATAATTGGTATTATTTTTATTGGTGTAGTCTTTTTATTCGTTTTCAGATAATATATCGCACTGTTTTTATTGCATTCTTTTGACAAACTTTTTTGATACCTAAACCATACTTATTAAAAGCCTCAAGTATTGAAACCACAAATTTTTAATTTTCGATGTTTCTTACTAAAATTCATATCCTTTCTCTCCTAAAATGGTTGAAAACCCCTTATTTTGAAGCGAATGACAGTAACATGACATCTAAATGTCGTTGAAAAGTCAAGGTCGATGGTATACATTTGTTTCATATTTTAGCACTAACATTTATGGACAAACAAGCACTCGCCGAAAAACTCAAATATCATAGAAAAAACAACGGCTTTTCTCAAGAAGAATTGGCACATCAAACTAACGTCACGGTACGTACGATTCAACGTATCGAAAACGCTGAAGTGAGTCCGCACCTCAACACGGTCAAATTACTCGCGGTTGCCTTAGACATCGAGGTACAGGAACTCTTACCTTTAGAAAATCCGAAAGAAGAAACCATTAAAAAGAAATGGTTACTCTTATTGCACGCCACCCCTCTACTAGGTATTTTTATTCCTTTAGGAAATGTGTTGATTCCTCTATTCATCTGGATTCATAAAAGAGAAGACAATCCCATTTATAATGAACATGGTATCAAGGTCATCAACTTTCAGATTACCACCTTTTTTATTGCAGTGCTGTCGTTTATAAGCTTGGTCACTATTGAAAAATGGGGTTTCTTTATTTTCATCTCTGCAGTTCCCATCTGTATTGCCATTATGTTGTTTAATATCGTTTATGTACTTCAAAAAGAAAAGAGCTATTACCCGCTCGCTATCCCCTTTTTAAAATTAAAATCGACGAGCGTCGTGAAGGGCGTTGTTATCTTCTTGAGCGTATCTATTCTGGGTAGTTGTACCTTACAAGAAAACCAAAATATAGAACGTCTAGATGGAAGCACCATACATCAAGATTCTATCACCAAAAAAATTGAGCAGCTAACAAAGGATGCTAATGTTCAAGGTATGGCCATTGCAGTTTTTAATAAGAACCAGCCGGTCTATCAAAACATCAGTGGATATAAAGATTTTCCAAAAAAATTAATTTTAACAGACTCTACCAATATTTATGGTGCCTCGTTAAGCAAAGCGGTATTTAGCATCTTAGTCATGAAATTGGTTGAGGAAAAAGTAATTGATTTAGACACGCCTTTGGAATCCTATTTACCAAAGAAATTATATGAATATAAGCCCTTGACACGCTGGCATGATGATTTTTCTGATTTAAAAAATGACTCTCTCTACCATAAAATAACCGCGCGTATGTGTTTGGCCCATACCACAGGTTTTGCCAATTGGCGCTTTTATGAAACCGATAGAAAATTGAGAGTAAATTTCAATCCGGGTTCCCGTTATCATTACAGTGGTGAAGGCTTTGTATACTTACAAGTGATTTTAGAAAAGATAACAGGAAAAGGTCTGGAAGCCTTAGCACAAGAATACATTTTCGAGCCACTACAAATGAACAACTCTTCATATCGATGGCAAACCGATTTTGACTATGACTTTGCCTATGGGCATATGAAAGATGGGAAAACTTATGAGAAAGACACCGACAACGAACCAAGAGGTGGAAGCACCTTAGAAACGACAGCAAGTGATTATATCAAATTTCTCACAGCTGTCCTCGAGCAAGACCTATTGAGCAAGGCTTCATACGATGAGATTTTTAGTCCGCAAGTTCGCATCAAATCTCTTCGTCATTTTGGACCGCTATCGACCAAAACAACAGACGCCTATAATGACATCAATTTGAGTTGTGGTTTGGGTTGGCTCTATCTCGAAACACCCTACGGGCATGGGGTATCGAAAGGTGGTCATGGTAATGGGTTTCAACACTATTCAATACTATTTCCAGACAGCGGCAAAGGAATCTTGATTATGACCAATTCTGACAATAGTGAAGGTATCTATAAAGAGTTATTAGAATATATTCTCGCCGATACCTATACACCATGGGAATGGTCGAATTTTATTCCTTACGATCAATAAATTCGAAAAGTTAGATTGTATTTATTCTCGCATGGTTTTTGTGATATCTTTTTAGCTAGCATTTTTTTTGCTGTCTTAAAATCATTCGTCTATGAAAACAAAGAGAAGAACTACACCTAAAAACAGTCGTTATACATTGGCACTTCCAATAGTATCTATTATATGCATTGCCATCATGACTTCGATGTCTTCAGGATATCAAGAAAGCTGGACTTTTAATTGGAAGGGTATTCGCGGTCCCATTAAAGACTCTCTGAAAGTCGCTGAAGCATACGGTATCACAAGTGGTGTAGTTGGAATTACTGGAACCTCAACAATATATGAAGTTAATAAACGCATCTGGATCATGAAAAACGCTACAGAAACCGAATTGTTACAATTAACAAGATATCCCGGAGGTACCATCAAAGCAATTGCCTATGAAGGACTCCTACGCAAGAAAGACTATCCCAACAAAACAGCTTTAGTATTGCAAGCCTTACAAGACAACAAACATCTTGTTTTTTATCAATCGGGTTGTCTTGTCTGGGACTATAAAATAGGCGAATATTTGGTCAAGCAAGTTCTAGAACTTGATGGACCATACAGCTCTCCTTCAAGAACCACAAAGCACTTTGGCATTTCGAAAACTGAACAACAAAAAGTGCTCAGCGCATATAAACAATTATAGATTTACGTGAGTTTTTAAACGCACAAGCACTTCAATATTTATGAAGAATCGCTTTAAATTCACTACATTTAATCAGCCGAATGCGTCTTTGAATGAATAGAAAGGCACACTTAAAACGTCTTGACATGAAATTACATTGCTTCACATTATTCGTTAGTATCACTTCTTTTTTTCTGATACATCCTACAGTAACTGCGCAAAATAAAGGGTTTAACATGTATGCGGTGAGCATCGGGCCAGGCATCGCCTCGTCTTCATCTGCAACCGCCAAAACTGGCTCGAGTATGAACTTTGATATAGCTGCGAGTATTGATAAACATATTATTTCTTTCTATTTTAATGCAGGGCTCGATTTAAATAAGGGTGGTCCAGCCGAAACGTTCACTGAATTCAATCTTACCTATGGTAGAAAATGGTCTCTCGGACAAAAATTTGTACTTGAAGGACACACAGGCGTGGGCTATTTCACCTATGATATCGATACGAATAATTTCTCCCTTTTTATTGATTCCCCGAAAGGCACCATTGGGTTTCCGATACGCGCCAAACTCCTCCTCTATCCTGTTGAGAAATTTGGTATTGGATTGAATCCGAATCTCAATCTCAATTCTTTAGAAACGGCCTATTCCTTGAATTTGATGTTGCAATATAATTTTGATTAACTAACATGGAAACCTATAAAAGATAATTCATAGGGTTGATCTATTTACCCTTTTAGTAAGGTCATTACATTTGACTTATAATTTTTTCCAATAGGTATTGTAGTATCTGCGATCAAGATTCTATTCCCTTCTACACTATTAATATAAGATATCGCTACCAAAAAGGATTTATGCACTTGCATAAAATCGTTCGATGAAAGCTCTGCCACCATCGTAGAAATTTTCTCTCTTATTAATAGTTGTCGGTCTTTGAGTACAACCTTCGTATAATTTCCGGCAGCTTCGATATATTGAATATCGGTAAGTTGCACCTGCACATGTTTTTTATCGCTGTACAAAAATATATGTCCCGACTTCGTAGTTGTTTGATCAGTTAGCTCCAAAGATTGGTCTTCATATAATTGCATTACTTTATTCACCGATTTTAAAAACCGTTCAAAACTAAAGGGTTTTAAGAGGTAATCGACAATATCTAATTCATAGCCCTCCAATGCATGCTCTTTGTAGGCGGTAGTCACAATAACTTTCGGTGAACTTTGAAGTGTTTTTAAAAAATCAAAACCTTTTAGTTTTGGCATATTTAAGTCTAAAAACAACAAATCCACCTTGTTTTCTCGCAAACACTCTAAAGCCTCAATAGCATCATAGCAATGCTTCACTAATTGCATATGCGGTAATAGATCACAATAGCCTTTAATAATGTCATGAGCCATATGCTCATCGTCTATGATCAAATATTTTATCATTTGTGTAATTCTAAATGAGCCTTGTAAATCGATGTATCGTTCGTATATGTTAAATGATACTTTTTGGGATACGCCAATGCCAGTCTTCGTTCTAAGTTTTTCAAACCGATACCGATTTCTTTCGGAAGTTCATCGGTATCATAATTATTTTCTATTTCAAAGACAATACCCTTAGTATCACTTTGTAAATTCATATGCACAAACGCATCTTGTCGTAAATTTTCAACACCATGCTTAAATGCGTTCTCTACCAAAATAATAAAAAGAAGCGGCATTACTTTCGTAGTATCATCTTCAATAGTATGGTTGAACTGAATATCTAACTTCTTATGATAACGCATTTCATGCAATTCAATGTAATTTTTTAAATAGCTAACTTCTTCTTCGAGGGTAACCCACCTTTTCTCACCCTCATAAATACTATAACGCATTAGATCAGATAGCTTTAAAATGAGCGCTTTTGACTTTTCGGTATCCTTATCTACCATCCCGTATAAGTTATTGAGCATATTAAAAAAGAAATGTGGGTTCACTTGGCTTTGTAAGTGTAGGAGCTCGTTTTTCTTGTTTTCACTTTTTAATTTCAATAAAGATCGTAACTGAAGTACGACCCAAATAATTCCGACAAGGAGCAAAACAAGGTAGTAAATCACCACTACCATTCCCACATCTGGATGAAAATCTCCGAGGAATACTACTGAATTCTTTCCAAGTATGACAGTCTCATAGAGTGTTATACCCAACGGAATCGCTAGGCTAGTAAAGATAATAACCTTAGTAAGAAACCAGTTGTTGCGTTTAAAAATTGAAATCATGCTGCAAAGTAAAAAGATTCTACAAAATGGCTTATAAAAAGTGATGAATCGTTGGTATTGAGGGGCAAAAATTGAATATAGCATGATCATGTGCAGCAAAAGTGCTATCAAAGCTTACGTCACAATTGTACGATAGTTTATCACAAAAATTTAGGCATTGCTTCTCTTGCATATACATTTGCTCTCAACAAAAAATTAACTATTCATTCTAAAACAAAAAATATGAAACGCAGAATTTTTCGCTACCTAAAGCATGTATTTAGCACCCTTTTGGTGCTAGCGCTAATCGCTATTTCTTTTGGACTCTATCATGGTGCAAGTGCTAGCTATGGTCATAATCCGAAACGACTCACTTTTCACAATGAAGGACCCTATGCCTTTTATAAAAATGATAGTATTCTCAGTGTCAATTACATAAAAGGGACCAAAGAAGAAGGGTTTTATCTCGATCAGAAAGAATATCCTATTGGAGCATCAATTTCAGCAAGTTGTGCCTTTCCGTTAGACTCCACACGTATTGATTTCAATCTAAAAACGAGCTTTACATCTCCACCAAGTTTGTATAACGATGGCAATAAAATTTTAGCCATTTCTGATATCGAAAGTGGTTATAAAACCTTTCGAGATTTTTTGATTAGGAGTCAGGTGATTGATCAACAATTAAACTGGACATTTGGCAAAGGACATTTGGTCTTAGTAGGTGATTTTATGGATAGAGGTTTCTCTACAACACAAGTATTGTGGTTCATATTTAAATTAGAACAAGAAGCGGCAAAAAAAGGAGGTCAAGTGCATTTTATTATTGGAAACCATGAATTAAAAAACATGTATGGCGACTACCAAGCCGCATCACTTAAATATACATTTATCGCTTCAATTCTCGGGAAATCACAAGCTAATTTATATGATGAAAAGTCCGTTTTAGGGAGATGGTTAGCTAGTAAAAACGTGATCGAATCTATCAACGGAATTCTATTTGCACATGGTGGGCTCCATCCAGATATTGTCAACATAGATATGTCTTTAGACGAAATTAATGCCTTTGTTCGATCAACTTATTATACGGCTCCTTATCCGAAACCTACGAAGGAAGAGACCCAATTACTCGTATCATCAAAAAAAGGTATTTGTTGGTATCGAGGGTATTTTAAAGATGATTTAAGCCAAGAAGAAGTCGAACAACCATTGGCTAAATTTAATGCCAAAGCCATTGTTGTTGGTCATACGCTTCAGTCAAAAGTTAAAAGTCATTATAAAGGTAAAGTGATAGGTATCGATGTGATGCATCCGAAAGACTATCATAAAAATTGGCCGAACAAAACATCTGAAGGATTATTGATTGATGGAAACACCTATTATAGGGTTTTCGATGATGGAGAAAAAAAAGCTTTGTGAGCGTCATAGAACAATTTTTATACATTTTACCATCTAAAAATTTAAAATCTTTGGCGTTATTTTGATGCTTGTCATGTCGCATACGTATTCTAGAGAACGCCATTGATTTTATGCTTTCCTTAAGATTTAATTATCGATACTTTAACAACAGGTGACGTCAAATAGAGATAGTTTAGCGATCGTAACCTATTGTCTCTCTATGAAGAAAACACTACTCTCTACATTTTTAATTACCCTTCTTTTTTACACAACCGGATTTGCTCAAACAACTACTAATGATAATCTTGAATTTTCTACTGGTTACAACATCGGTGCACTTAAAAATTTAGAATTTGCGCCCGTATCGCGTTATGATTATCAAAGTTTACTGTACATGCTGAAATATGAGCGTTACACTAAAAATCAAAACCTTTTTGAGGTACAGTTAGATTATTTAAATACCGAAATAGTGTCGGATGTAATTCCTGTTTTAAATTCGGCATACTCCAAAATAGGTCTACGTTTTTCGTACTTAAAAGAGGTGCTCGACCAAGATAAATTTTCGATCTATGCAGGTTTACAAACAAAAAGTGCTATAGCGCTCTACGGCAACAATAATGTAGATATTATTGCGGATCAATCTGTTGGGTTGGGGAGTCAATTTTCTTACCAAATAAACAACAAGCAGGCTTTATTTTCGAAGCTTTCGGTTCCTGTAGTTTTATTTCGTGTGACAGATACTGACGCAGGGATCTATTCATTTAATCGGTATCAAAGTATCTCATGGAACATCGGCTATAAACATGAACTATCGAATCGTCTAGACCTTACATTTAGGTATGATTTTAATTACGATAGATTACAAATTCCCAGCGCCTTTCGAGAGATACAGTATCAATTCAATTTAGGTCTTAATTTTAAATTCTAAGCGTATTATGAAACATATAAAATTTATTTCGATCATTACTATATACTTATTAAGTTCTTGTACTGATGCCCTATTGGGTGATAAAGGTGCCTTCGATGAAGAGCTCTATTTAAATTATGAAACAAAAACGGACTTAGAATTGCCATTTGAGGAAACCTGGTATGTCGCGGTGGGCGGAAGAACACATGCACAAGGCGGTGGCCATTTTACCGCATACGGCAGCGGACAACGTTATGCCTATGATATGGGGATCGTTATCAATGGCAGGGATCATACCGGAGATCGCAGTAGAAACGAAGATACTTTTACTTTTGGAGCACGCGTAAATGCGCCTGCCGACGGAAAAATAATAGCCTTAGAAAATACAATTGATGATAATAGTCGGCCTGGTGTTATTAATAACAATATAAATAATAGCAATCTTGCAGGTAATTATGTACTCATAGATCACTTCAATGGCGAATATTCGATGTTAGCACATTTTAAAAAAGGCAGTATCATTGTAGCTGTTGGTGACATGGTTGTACAAGGGCAGGAAGTTGGAAAAGCGGGTAATAGCGGTAATTCTACAGGTCCACATTTACATTATCATTTGCAAAATACTCCCAATTATCTAGATGGAATTGGGTTACCTGCTCAATTCAAGAATTATTATGAAGATGATATATTTCAACACAGCGCAGAGCCTGTTCGAGGTCAATTTATCAGAAAAGAGTAGAAAAGTAACAATAGTTGTGTTAAGTCGTCGTGCTTTCAAACCATTGATCTCATGACATTCAAGACATTACAAAAAATAGGAGGTTTATCAGCCATTTTTGAAGCACTCATTTATAGTACTGCTTTTGTTATGTACGGAGGGATACTCGTGTATCCAAATGAAAATGCTGGTGTCGTGGAAGAGTTACAATTTCTTTCAGACAATTATCTGACATTATCTATACTCAATATTTTGAGCTTCGTACTCTTCGGAATTCTACTGGCTGTCTTAGTACTTTCAATTCATCAGCGACTTAAAAATCAAGCCGAAAACCTATCAAAACTGGGGGCTATTTTTGGCATCATTTGGGTAGGCCTTGTTATTGCAAGTGGTATGATTGCCAATATTGGTTTGAATACCATAACAGAAATGGGGCTGAGCAATCCTGAACAAGCGATGACTATTTGGTCGAGTGTTGCTATCATTACCGAAGGACTTGGTGGAGGCAATGAAATTGTAGGAGGTATGTGGGTCTTATTTATAAGTTTGGCGGCTCTTAAAGCACAAGATTTTCCAAAAGCACTTAACTATCTAGGACTACTAGTTGGTATGGCAGGAATTCTAACCATTTATCCTTTAGATCTTTTCACCGAAATTTTTGGACTTAGTCAAATAGTATGGTTTCTATGGCTCGGGATTTTTATGATGCGTAAGACACCATCCATCTAGAATATTTAATAATTAGTTCTTACCTGGGATTTTTGAAGCCTGTTTCAATGAAAAAATTAGTGCATAAAATCGTTACAAAAATTGAATGCTAACGTCCTATAGCATATAATCTAAAATAAACCCCATTGATACTTGCTCAACAGACACACCAAAACAAACGACTGACTGCCATCATTTTAGCTTTGTTATTATTTTTCATAACCATAGGTTGTGACAAAACCAAAGGTGATTTACAACTGATTCCTGCAGCACCAGAAAAGGGATTTAATTTTCCGTATTATCTTTTCTTGCCAAAAGAAGGTTTACAAAATGATCGAGTCACTTTTATTATAGAACCTAATAATACTGGTACTCCGAGCGACAATTTCGATACACACATTGATGCGGCAAAACAACAAGCACGGAGTAGTCAAATAGGCAATTTTTTATCGCACAAATTAAAATATCCACTGTTGGTTCCAGTTTTTACACGTTCTAGTGAGCACTGGAAAATTTATACACATGCATTAGATCGTGATGCATTAGAACAAAAGGGTAACGATATCGAGCGTCTAGATCTCCAGCTCGTGGCCATGTTCGAAGATGCAAAAGTAAAATTAAATCAAATGGGACATACTTTAGACGATACCTTTATCATGACAGGGTTTTCTGCTTGCGCATCATTTACAAATAGATTCACAGCATTGCATCCGCAAAGGGTAAAAGCATCTATTGCAGGAGGGTTGAATGGCATGCTCATTTTGCCAACAAGCAAAGTGAAGGAACAGCTACTTCCCTATCCAATCGGAATTCAAGACGTACAAGACTTAGTGGGGCATTCATTTGATACAACATCTTTTGTCAAAACACCACAATTCCTTTTTATGGGAGCTGATGACGATAATGATGCCGCGTTATATGATGATGCATACACTGATACTGAAAGAGATCTCATTTATGCTGTTTTAGGTAAGACCATGCTCCCTGATAGATGGAAGTTTTGTACTGACAAATACAAAAAGCTAAACGTACAAGCTACTATGCGTTTATATGAAAATACTGGGCATGAAATTACCAAGGAAATTCAAGAGGATATCATGTCATTTATAACAAAAGTAACTACTAATAAAGTGAATTAATTTCAGCGAAAAGGAATATGAAAGCAGTTGTATATGAGCACTATGGAGCACCAGACGTCTTACAATTAACAGACATCGAAAAACCGAGACCAAAGGGGAATGAAGTTTTGATCAAAATTAACGCAGCTAGCGTGACCTCTGGAGACGTTCGCCTAAGAAGTTCCGATTTTCCTCCACTCTTCTGGCTCCCGGCACGTATCATATTCGGACTTTTTAAACCAAAAAAGAAAATTTTAGGGCATGAGCTATCAGGAATTGTTGAAGAAATAGGTAAGAACGTCACTAAATTCAAGGTTGGAGATAAAGTCTTTGGAACGACCACAATGCTGCGCACTGGTTCCTATGCTGAGTATATCTGTCTACCCGAAACATGGAAACACGGTGTCATCGCCAAACAACCCATAAACATGAGTTTTAAACAAGCAGTTGCCTTGCCAATTGGCGCTATGACAGCACTATTTCTTCTTGAGAAAGCGAAGATATGTAAAGGGCAAAATGTCTTGATATACGGGGCATCAGGGAGTGTAGGTAGTTATGCCGTTCAATTAGCACATCATCAAGGTGCAAGTGTCACGGGTGTTTGTAGTGGTTCAAATGTAGACATGGTCTTATCACTGGGTGCAGACAAGGTCATAGATTATACAAAACAGGATTATTCGCAACAGAATGAGCAATTCGATGTGGTATTTGATGCTGTAGGCAAAACCGCCAAAACTACAGCAAAAAAAGTGCTCAAAAAAGGAGGTGTGTTTGTTTCAGTTACAATGATCACTAGCGAAAAAGAGAGACACCTGAAACGTATCAAATCCTTAGCTGAAGAAGAAAAACTGATTCCTTTTATTGATAAAACTTTTCCATTGAATGAAATTGTTGCAGCTCATAAATATGTGGATACCGGACGAAAACGAGGTAACGTTGTCATTGAAGTAATAAAATGAAACTTCCGAAATGAGCTGAAATTCATATCTTTAAGTCAAATTTTAAGATATGAAACAGTTACTCCTCCTATTAACAGCATTGTCATTATATGCATGTCAAGAACCTTCAAAACAGGTTGCTAATACTCCCGAAAGTGACGGCAAACTTATAGAACAAGTCATGCAAGATATCAACCCGAAAGATCAAGCATTGATCTTTAGACGCACGACATTAATTGTGCGAGATATTGATAAGTCCTTGGCCTTATATCGCGATGCCATGGGTATGGAAATCATTTATGATCAAGTCATCAAAAGACCACATCCTTTCAAAGAGGGAGTACAGCAATCGGTACGACTTATTTTTTTAAAAGCCTTAGATAAATTTCAAGGCGTATTGGGTTTGGTTGATTATCATTTTGGTGAAGAAGATAAAGCAATGATACCTATTCGCAAAGAGGGCTTCGTGCCACAAAATGTGGTCTTGCTTTTTAATTCGAATGAGTTAGATACTCGTTTTGAACAGATTAAAAATGTACCGGATATAGAAATTATAAGCGAGCCAAAACTTACCCAATACCCATCTTATAATGGTAAAGATACCTTGAAGGTAGTGGTGAGTAAATTTTATGATCCTGACGGATTTATTGTAGAATTTAATAAATTGCTCTCTGATTTATAGAAAGGTATTATCCTAACAAAAGACTCTCAATAAAATCATCTTATGAAAACAACCATCACACTGCTATTTTTATGTTTATCGTTTATAGTTTTTGGGCAAAACAGTGCGGCCAAATTAACGATTGCACATCAGCATGTGGCTGGCACTAAGGTAAGCTTGATTCCTCCAAAAGATTTCACCAAGGCAGTTAACTTTATTGGTTTTCAACAAACGAAAAGTGGTTCAAGTCTTATGGTTCTAAATATACCTGGCTCATTCACAACTATTGTAGCGGGCTTCACCAAAGAAGGATTGTTAACGCAAGGTGTGGATGCTTCAAAAATAGAAAATATGAAAGTTGGTTCACTCCCAGCCGTTTTTATTACTGCAGAGCAAAAAGCTTATGGTAATACGTACACCAAATATATTCTAGCTTTCGGTAGCGAGAAGGAAACCATCCTTCTGAATGGTATCTTTCCAAAAGATCAGCCTGCACTCAAAGACCCCATGAAAAAGGCACTTCTGAGTGTTGTCTATGAAGCAACTAAAAAAACAAATCCGTTTGATAGTATTGATTATAAAATAGACACCACTGGCACTGGACTTGTATTCGCAAATAGTGTATCAAATTCTATGATTTTTAACCGTGACGGTATCATTCCATCAAAATCTAAAGACCAAGCTGCGATCATTATTACCAAATCGTTTTCTTCGGTTATGATTAGCGATAAAAAAACTTTTGCGATTAATCGTATCAAACAATTGCCCATCGAAATTGAAAAAATTATTTCGACAACGCCTATCACTGTCGATAGTATCTCAGGTTATGAGGTTATTGCTGATGCGAAAGACAAAAAAAGTGGAGTAAAAGAGAAAGCATATCAGGTGCTGTTATTTAAAGACGCTATCTATTATATGTTCTTTGCCTCCTGTGAAGCTAACTTCGACATGAACATCGAACTATTTCGAAAAATAGTCAATACGTTTGAGTTGAAAAACTGAACAATAGCCGACGCATCCATTTCGCCTATATGACATCTTTAAAGAAACTAGTTTGTCATGAAAAGAATTGTTTTACTTGTGAGCATCATATTCCTAAGTTTCGGTTGTTCAAGCGATGATGATAATGCGAACAACGGTCTCAAGATGTTCTATAACCAAACGTACTGTGCTGACCCTTGGGGATATGGAGATAATGACATTGAATTGGCAAGTAAAATAAAGACCTTCTTTGCGGAAACAACTATTGAAATTTCCAACCTAGCATTCGATACGAAAGGTAACCAACAAGTATGCAATGCCTGTAGTTGTTGGAGTGGAAAACGGATCATCGTAGCGGTCGATCCTGATGATATGGATGCTATAGAAGCATACGGTTTTCAAACATTCAATTAATACAAGGGCATCCTTAACTTGTAATATGTTACCACTCATGGAGTCAAATTAGCGATTAATCTTTGTAGTATTCAGATCATTCCCTTCTTTTTTAGTAAGTTCGTTGTAGCCCGATTAGACAGTACATAACTTTACAACACTTGAATATCATTAAGAACATACGAGAGCAGCATGGGTATACCCAAGATGAATTGGCAAATAAGTCAGGATTATCTCTACGAACAATACAACGTCTAGAATCAAGTAATAAAGAGCCTAAAGGACATACCTTACAAGTGATCTCGGCCATTTTTAAGATGGAACCATCTGTATTGCAACAGGAGTTTAAAATTGTAGCGCATATCAAGAAATCTGAAACAACGGCTATTCGATTTATTAATCTTGCCGTTTTGACTTTTTTAGGTATTCCTTTTGGCAATCTCATCATACCCATTCTCCTTTGGAGGAAAAACAGAACCTCTAGGTTTGTTGATGAAATAGGAAAACGCATTATCAACTTTCAAATTATATGGTCGGCAATGCTATGTATTCTAATGATTTTATCTCCTTTTATCTCTCGTTTGTTTCTCTCTAACTCCCCAATTATTTTACGCGTTTTGTTTGCTGCATATGCTTTTAATATTGGCATTGTTTGTTATACAGCGATGAAATTACAGCGTGATAATTTTGATTTCTTAAACGTACCCATTCGCTTTATTTAGAGTTAATACTTTAAAATTGACGTAAAATTGGCGGTATCATCCGCCCATCAAATATTCTTTTTTACTTTTTATTTGTGTAGTCGAGTTAGCTATGACCATCATAGTTTTCGTCAAGTTAAAAGCACAATTCATGAAGAAAAAAATAGGTTACGCTTTACTCATCATTTTAATCTGCCTCCTAATAGCAGGTTATATAGGAATTCGAAAATTCAACAGTTTTATTACAAAAGAAACGCCTAATTATTTGACCTATACTTCCGAGTCAAAACCCATCCATTTTGATTGGGCCAATGATTCTATCGGTAACTATTACGAAAAACAAACGGCCATGACCATTCCTTTAAAAATAAAAGGATTTGATCATAGATTTTATATGCAATTCGATACGGGGTCTCCATTTTCTTTTATTTATGAAAAAGATTTCAAATCACTCAAGGCACTTGGAATTCCTCTAAATGAAGTTATAAAGGACAAAGAAAGGTATATTGAACATCTCGACTTTGTGCTATCCGATGCTCATATCAAAGCCTCTATGATCAAAATATTGCCCAATTATGGAAACGTCTTTGATAAAAACGATACTATCCCGAAAATAAAAATAGGAACCATTGGTAGTGATTTTATGGACAATCGCATCATCGTCATAGATTTTACAAACCAGAAAATTAGGCTCTTTAATAAGCGACCACCATGGATGTTGAAATTATCTAATTTTAAACCATTTGACTATACAGCTAGACGACGTATCATGTTACCCGTAATCATCGATAATAAAAAGTATGAGTTTTTATATGATTCTGGATGCAGTGCTTTTGGACTCATAACTATAAAAAGTCGCTTTCTCAGCTATACCGATAAAGACACTGCACCGCTCAATTATGGCGCTAATAGTTGGGGCAATAGCATACCTATTGTAAGTAAGCCTTCAAATAAAATATTTACAATTGGAAATACAGAATTACAATTAAAACGAGTTAGCTATGTCGATATGTACACCATAACACAACCTTTAATAACACCATTTACTCGAATTGGTGGTTGGATGGGCAATCAACCTTTTAATGAAAGCACCTTGATAATAGATACAAAAAAAGAAGAGTTTGTTATTCTAAAAGACGAAATATGAAAGTTATAGCATGCATTCTGTTTCTTTTAAATCCTCTTACAATAACGTTTGGACAAACAATCACCAGTCAAATAAGAGACTCGAAAACTAATGCCCCAATTGCGTATGCTACGATTGGTATTGTAGGAAAAAATTTAGGAACGGTGAGTGATTCTTACGGGAATTTTCAAATGTCTTTAATTCATACCTTAAACACAGATACTATTAGGATTTCGATTATTGGGTATATCCCCAAAGAATATAGAATTGAAAATCTTCGTAATCGTACTTTACCTGCAATCATATACATGGATACGGAGGTAATCTATTTGACCGAAGCGGTTATTTCTAACAAAACTAAAGAAGTTTTTCAGATTGGTCTAAAACAAAAATATTGTTATCCAATACCTTTATTTAGAGGCGCAAAGAGCAAAGTAGCTTTTCCACAAAAAAATGTACAATACGAAATAGGTACTCGGTTTACGAACTCAAAAAAGATCAATTTAGATAGCATTCAGATCAATATTGCCGAATGCAACGTTGATCTAGTGGCATTGAGAATAAATATTTACACCATTGATGGTGATGTTATTGAAAACATATTACAACGACCTATTTATGTGTCGCTAACCAAATCAACTGCTTTGAATTCTCCAATAATTAATGTCACTACGCATTCTATCAAAATTAGCTCAGATTTTTTGATCGCTCTAGAAAATTACCAGCAACTTAAAGATGGTGCGATCTATCTGTTTGCCAATTTTAAAAGAAAAGGAAAGTTATATCCAACTTACTATCGAGATGGTACTCAAAGTAATTGGATACCGTTACAAAATGAAAAATCAAAGCCTATTGCACTAAGCATTTTGGCTTTTAGTCATTAACATCAATACCAATGAAAAAAATGAAGAACATTACAATACTTTTTCTAGTTGTCCCTTTAACAATTCTTCTCATAGGACTCATAACACATCGTACTCACCTGAATACATACCTGTCACAAAAAACTAAAGGCGGTGCGACACTAAAAACCAGTTCGGCGATCGATACAACGGAAATTCATATTGTTGGTACCTTACATTTTGAAACTGATTCAATAAAAAGAGACCATCTGTACAACTTTATAGATAGCATTGCACCTATGATCATTTTATATGAAGGCACTGCTGGTCGTGTAAAACGACTCGAAAAAAGAACAGATTATCTTCTTCAGTTATGGAATGCTTTTAAAAAGGGGACCAAAATGGAAAGAGCCGTTGTGCTTAAATATATGAAGAATCACCCCACTTGTCTCCTTTTACCTTATGAATGGGAACTTAGAGATCAGTATCATCGCAAACATAAACTTCGTAAAAAATCCAAGAAATTGATTAATTTGATTATTAAATTACATCGAGATAGTCTACTTTCTAGGACTCAATCAGAAAGTATCGATAAGTTTTTAACTCTAAATAATACCTTAGTGAAAATGGATCGAAATGCAACAATTGCTGATATCAATACCATTACAATGGATAGTATTCTAAGAGAAAGACAATATTATATCTACAAAATAATTCCTGAAATAGCCAAGGCTAGAAAAGAAGCCTCCGAGTACTTCGACTTTATTCCAGCACATATGAACTATTGGGATGCTCGGAATCAAGCAATGGTTCAAAATATTCTAAAACAGGTAAAAGCACATCCAAACAAGGTAATAGCCGTTTTAAACGGCTATTATCATCGTTATTATTTGATTGACGAATTGAAGAAATACGAAGCAGAACACAAATTTAAAATCAAACAATTATAACTTCTCATTACAGCATGCAAGTATGTTTTGTCTAACAAAAACCGATCAGCCAACATCATTATGTCGATAAAGGATTTATTTTCAACCTTTTAAATATGGACTGAAAAGGTTAATATTTTCACAAAAATTGTATTATTGTTTAACTTTTTAATATATTTGTTAAACACAAAGATAAAATTACTTGCCTTATGAGACCTTACAGCACCAGATTATATATTGCCTTCATTGTATTCTTTATCTCGTTTGGTGCGGTTGCCCAAGACTTTCAAGGCAAAGCTTATTATTTCTCAAAGTCGACTATGAGTTTAGGAAATTGGGGTGCTAGAATGAGTGAAGCTCAGAAAAAACAAATTCAAGAACGTCTCAAAAACAGGTTAGAAAAGAAATATATACTCACCTTCGACAAAACGACCTCTTTCTTTAAGGAAGAGGATAAACTAGATGCTATTTCAGGTGCTACCGATTCTTGGGGGAAAAATTTTACGCCCGGCCATTCCTACAAAAATGTGAAAACAAATACACTCGTTCAAAACCAAGAATTTTATGGGAAGCGCTTTCTAGTGAAAGATTCTCTACCAATCATTTCTTGGAAGTTGGAAGCTGAAAGCAAGCAAATAGGAAAATACATCTGTCAGAAGGCAACGGCTTTAGTACCTACTGCCGCCTTACAATGGTACAATTTTTCCTGGGGTGAAATTCGTACTGCCAATGCAGCAAGCGATGAGAACAAAGGCGTTGCAATGATCGAAATCGAAGCTTGGTACACACCACAAATACCAGTGAGTCAAGGACCATTAGAATTTTGGGGACTTCCTGGATTAATTTTAGAAGTAAGCTCAGGGAATACAACGATGCTGTGCTATAAAATTGTGATGAATCCTGAAGAGAAGGACACAATTGAAGCTCCATCAAAAGGGAAAATTGTCGCTAAACGCGAATACAAGCAGATTATCACGAACAAGATGAAAGAAATGCGGGATAATCGAGGGAGACCAAGTGGGCGAAGACCAGGTTCCAGATAGGGGTTTCATAGCAACTGGTCTGTTCATTTTGTCTCCTTTTATTGCGTTACACATTTTAGTACATGCTCATTTTATGCAGCATTGAACGCAACGAAATACGATCTTTGTATCTTAGAAAAAACTAAGAATGAAAAAAAGCTTCGCCTATATATGGCTCCTTTCCATTGTGTTATTTTTTGTACAATGTGGTCCTGATGATGCGCCAACCGTTTCTGATGTGGTTATCGATATTGATGGAAACACGTATGGAACAATCAAGCTCGGAAATCAGATTTGGACTACCGAAAATTTAAAGGTGACAACATTTAATGATGGCACACCCATAACAGAATGGACGCTCGTAAACGATTGGTTTAGTTTTAGTGTACCAATTCCCTACTTCCAATGGGCAGATACCAATGATTTAAACAATCTCTTCGACGAAGAACTACCCGAAGATTTTTATGGTGCTATGTATAACGAAACGGCCTTGAGAAGTGGCAAACTCGCTCCAGAAGGATGGCGAATTCCGACAGAACAAGACTTTAAAATTTTAGAAGCTTTTTTAACCAATAACGGACATGCAAACAAGGAAGCTACTGTTCTCAAGTCCTTTTCCGGATGGTCATCATCAAGTGGAAATGGCAGCGACATATATGGATTTAATGGTTTACCGAATGGTTATGTTGCTGTGGGAGGCACAGCCACCGGTGTTCCAACGATTGCAACATGGGCCACAGCTGATGTCAATTCCGTTGAAAACACACGAAGAGTAGTGAACTTGTTTAACGAAGATAACATACTCTATGTGAGTAATAGTATTTTATTAGGTGCTGGAGTGCGATTGATAAAAGAATAAGCTTCCTCATCTTCTACATATAATTTTAAACGTCACCAACTTGAAAACTACAGCACAACTCATTTTAGTATTTTTATTTTTACTGTTTACCGGATGTTGTCAAGATGAAATTGTAGGGTCGTTTCGATTGAATACCTTCGAAAAAAAATTAATTCCCTACACCTCTTTTCAAGAGATATCATTTATGGATAATGAAGGAAATACCTTTATAGCAAACAGTCAACCTAAAGAAAGTATCGTTGATAGAGATCGCGCTGGACCAGAAAGTTGTCTCATTACTGAATTTGAAGAGGAATCAAACTTTTTAAACTTCCAGTCTAAAGGTTTACTCATTCAACTAAGGCTCATTGCTGATGGAGTTACCTATTTTTCTTTGACCTCAAGGAGTGCAACTACTCCTGAGAACAATGGCAAATTCGATATCGCCTGTGAAAATTTATTCGAAGAATCGATTGAAGAGCGACTTACCTCAACAACCTTTGGTGAGTTCAATTTTCAAAATGTGTTAATCTTTCAAGATTGCACGGGAAGCTCAGCGATTGAAAGAATTATCTCCTCTCCTCAAAAAGGCATTGAATTTATTGAATTCAATAACGGTGATTGGTTCAAATTAACTGAATGAATATTACAATCACAGAATTATTATATACCTCAAAACAATACTATTCAAGTGTTATTTTCTAGAATTTTAGTACCTTTTCCTACTTATTTATTATTTGTGAAAAATTATAGTTGAAACGATCACTTCAAAAATGAAAGAACAGCAAACTTTAAAAGAAGTTAGAAAACAACAAAATTTAACGCAAGAAGAATTGGCGAATGCTGCTGGTATTTCTATAAGAACAATTCAACGCATCGAAAAAGGAGAAACTATAGGAAGTGCCTATACCATCAAAATATTAGCAAAAACATTAGGTATAGAAAGTAGTAATTTGAAGGCCTCAAAACCAAAACAAACTTCGCAAGAACAAGATATTTATATCAAGGTAAAATTGCAGAATTTCAGTATTTTATCGGTTATTTTGATTCCTTTTGGAAACCTTATTTTTCCAGCCATTATTTTTTTTCGTCATCGAGAAGATCCTCAAATTAAAGTTTTAGGTAAAAAAATATTGAGCTTTCAATTGATGAGTACAATACTATTATTTATAGTAACAGTCTTTATTTTTCATACAATTGGAAGGGGTCCTGGAGCAATCCCATTACCAGTATTTATTAGTTATCCAATGTATATATTGGTGAGTGTCTCTACAGTAATCTATACCTCCATGCATATGCATGCAAATAATAAGTTATTAAATCTCTTCCCGACTATCATTTAAGATTGACTGTCATAAAATTGTCATGTTATTTGCATGTGACAATCGTCATATGCAATTAGACCTCATGCTAGTTTTGATAACTTAAAAATCAAAGCTTATGAAGTTTAAATTCTCTATTTATTTTTTAATTTTTAGTCTATGTTATACGAGCTATGCTCAAGAACTGGATACTATTAAATTGACCAAATTTTTTAACACGTTAGAAAAACGAAATGAAGCCATGGGTAGTGTGGCTATTTCAAAAAACGGACGATTGATTTATAAAAAGACAATAGGATTCCGATATAAGGATACCATTGGTAAAATACCAGCGACTACAGATACCAACTACAGAATCTGGTCTATTACAAAAACCTATACAGCTGTTATGATCTTTCAACTAATCGAAGAAGGAAAACTAAGCTTAGAAACTCCGCTCTCCACATTTTACCCACAAATACCAAATGCGAATACAATAACGATCAAACAGATGTTAGCCCACCGTAGTGGAATTTTCGACTATGTTAATGATACCAACGAAGAAGCTAAGTTGGACACTACATCTCGAACAAACCATAAAACTTCGTTAATTCAACACATTGCGAAATTCAAACCTAATTTTAATCCAGGGGAAGATTTTAGATATAGCAACTCCAACTATTTTTTACTAGGATGTATTGTTGAGGGCCTGGATGAAAACACTTTCGAAGTCTCATTAGCTAATAGAATTGTACATAAAATTCATCTAAAAAGCACCTATTTTGGAAGAGATACATTAAAATCAATAAACAATAAGGCTAACACTTACTATTTTGACAAGCAATGGCGTACAAGTCCTGAAGAAGAAAATTATCGCTATCATTTAGAAACCGCAGATGGTGGTATTGTCTCAACACCGAAAGATATGGCACTTTTTATAGATGCATTATTCGATGAAAAACTAGTTTCAAAAGAAAGTTTAAATCTCATGACGGCTGGTGCAGATTTTTACCGTCTTGGTCTAATGAAAACTCAGTTTGAAGACATGGAGGGTTTCGGCCATACCGGAGGGTGGATTTCAGAATCAAGTCTATTTCATTACCCAAATGAAAAGTTAACCATTGCCTATACTTCTAATGGACCTGTGCTGCGTACGGAAGATATTTTGAACAACATATTGAAGATTTATCATCAAAAATCCTTTGACATCTCTATGGATCGCAAACTGCAATTATCATGGATTACAGGATGTTTTTTGTTGATCATTTTTGCTATGCGTCGCTTTACTAAATTCGATGTGCTGAATAACATTAGTTTGCGCTTGGGACTAGTAATAGCATTCTTGTTTTGGACGAGTACATTTATCGCAAGCATGATGCTAGATAACTACAGTCATCGCATACATGGAATAACTGAACTTGATGCATTTTACAGCAATTCTGGTACTTTTACGGCAGGCATGAATATGTCCATTGCTTTATTGACTTTTTCATTTATCTTAGGATTGAGTAATGCATGCAAGAAACACGGTTTAAATAGAGTACCCTTAATACCTTTAATCATCATTCCTATTTCTCTCTTAGGTTCAATGCTTACGCCGTTTCCAAATAACTTATACTCCCTTTTCATTAATGTCATCATACTTTCATCCTTATCGCCTTTACTAGCCAGTATTTTATGGAGAGGTAAGCATTATAATTTGAGATGGGCAGGGATTAGCTGTTTTTTATGCATGTTGGTGTCTATGGGTTTGTTGATAAGCCGTCCTAAATATCCTCAATTGATAGCAGAAAATTTCGGTTTTATTCAACGTATATTATTTTTAGGTTGGACCTTATGGTTAGTTGTTTTGAGCCTTTTCTTTATAAAATCCAGCAAAAATGAAACAGCATTCGTCAGAGATTCAGATTAATGTAATACCTTTTGATTTAGAATAATGCTGTATTTAAGTATGGTATAAACATTTAAGAGTTATGAAAATCCGATGTTTGGTTGTAATCATTTATGTTTAATTACGACGGTATGTTTTTCACAAAACAAAGTTGCCGAATTATATTCGAAGGGAAATTCCAACTTCCATGCGGGTAAATTTCAAAATGCCATTGCGAATTACACTGAACTAATGAAAATTGTAGATGAAAAAACTGTTCAAAAAACTTGTTTAATTAACCGTGGATTATCTTATGATAGGCTCAAGAAATTTGATATGGCAATAACCGACTTTACCCGAGCGATTAGACTCGACAGTAGCGATATGGCTTCAATTTGTATTAAAATTGAGTAACTTTACAAAGTAACTTAGCGTTCCTAGCCTTTTATGAAATTTGTTCATACCAATATTATCAGCACCGACTGGAAAGCACTTGCTGATTTTTATATTAAAACCTTTGACTGTAAACTCGTGCCTCCTGTACGAAAACAAGCAGGTACTTGGTTAGATCAGGGAACCGGTGTCAAAAATGCACATTTAGAAGGGGCCCATCTGCTACTTCCTGGGCATGGTAAACATGGCCCTACGTTGGAAATCTATCAGTATAAAAAGATTGAAATGCAGGCTATATCGAACCCAAATACTAAGGGTTTTGGACATATTGCTTTTGAAGTGGATTGTGTCGAAACCATTCTCGAAAAGCTTGTTCAAAATGGAGGAACCACATTTGGAAGCGTCACTAAAAGAAAGATTGATGGTGTCGGTGAAATTACTTTTGTATACGCTAGAGATCCAGAAAATAATTTGATCGAATTACAAAGTTGGACATAAATTATACCGAAAACACGACGTATGGATGAAAAAAAAGACACTGATCTTCAAGGCGTTTCACGTTTATTAACGGAGGCTACTATCGGCATTACCAACTTGGTGGAAGCCATGCACAAAAGAGTGGTTCATCCTCCTTTACTACCTTCTACACCCATTCAACATTTGATCACAAAAATAACAGGGTTCACTTTTAAAAATGTACGTCGAAGTACACGATTCGTTGGCCGCAGTGTAGACAAAGCTTTAGGGCACTTAGCACCCGTACTAGGCAATATTAAAGAGAAAGATGACCGAGATACCATTCGTTCAGTGCTAAACGGTGTACTAGGAGATTACTTAGTGCAACATGAAAATCCCTTGCAAATATCAATTCACGTTAGACATCAGGGAAAAGTGATAAAACCAATTAAAAACCTCATCACAAAATCCTGTCCGAAAGTTAATGGCACTATTTTATTGCTGATACATGGTTCATGTATGAACGATACGCACTGGACGAGAAAAGGACACAACCATGGGACTGCCTTGGCCGAAGAATTTGACCAAACAACTCTTTTTTTACGTTACAACAGTGGGCAACATGTTTCTACCAACGGTCAACAGTTAAATACCTTGTTGGAAACTCTAATAAAGGAATGGCCAGTACCAATTGAAAAAATTACCTTTATCGCCCATAGCATGGGAGGATTAGTCACACGAAGCGCCTTGTATTACGGACAACAGAAAGAACAATTATGGACAACATATGTTCAAAAAATTGTGTTTTTAGCAACGCCACACCACGGAGCACCCTTAGAAAAATTAGGTAATTATATTGATGTTATTCTTGAGAGCATTCCGTATGCAAAACCCTTTGCTCGTTTAGGAAAGATTCGAAGTGCAGGGGTGACAGATTTACGATATGGCAATCTACTAGATGAAGACTGGCAAGATGATCGTTTTAAAATGCAAAATGACCAGAGAATTCATGTTCCGTTACCCGATAAAATCGACTGTTATAGTATTGCAGGTATCGTAGGTAAACAAAAATCATCTACAGTCTCTCAATTGTTGGGAGATACTATGGTTACCGTCAAAAGTGCGTTAGGACAACATAAAAACGAAACCAAAAATTTGAATTTCGAAGAAGAACATACATGGATTGCCCATGACCATACACATACAGATTTATTGAGCAGTAATGATGTCTACATTAAAATAAAGGAATGGTTATCTTAGTATTCTCGATATGTGCCCCTATTAAAAAATGGTCTCCTATCTCAAATAAAAAAATCATACATACCTCGCTTGTACATGAAAAAATCAACATAGATTAGATCTCTTTGAGCAACTGGTCAACTTCTCTTATGGCCGCACTATACTTTCTCTTATTAGCTTTGATCATATATCGAGCTTCCTGCTCTAATTCAACTAACAGTTCTTTACTTTCTTCATTTTTATTGTTATCTAACAAAAACTTCGCAAAAACCAAGCGTTCTTCATAATTCGCATTAGGGATATCTATTTGTCTAAATTGGTCTATTGCTTCGACTATTCTGCCCGTTTTCTCTAACGCTACGGCATACAAAAATTGAGAGCGAGAGGTCTTAAACTCAAATTTCATAGAGATCCGTTCAGCATACACAATCACCTGATCATAATTTTCCAATTGTGCATGTGCTTCAATGAGTTGTTTTGCGACATGTTGGTCATTTTGGAAGCTCTTACTAATCGCGTCTTCATAATGATTAATGGCATTTTGAAAACCTCCTAACTCAAAATATGCGTCGGCCAAATTTACCTTATTTTGAAAGGTTTCAGAAAATTCTAATTTTTTGGTCAGATCAGTAATTCGCTTCGTTGGATTGATGATAGTAGTGAGCTCTTGCTGTATCTTATCAGCATCTCTTCTGTTATAAACTTTCAAAATGATATAAATCAAACTGCCCAGAACTGGAATGAATAGAATCAGAAAATACCAATAATATTCATTTTTATTTTTATACAAATGATAGATACAAAAAGCTTGTAACGCTACAATAAGATAATAATGCATTCGGTTAGTTTGGGACTTGCAAAATACTAAAAAGTAATGGATTGCATAGCTAGCTTTATTTGATTAGTCTCCGACGCATCATCTCATTTTTTAGAAACATCATAATACCAATTATAAATTATCTAATTGGTTCTTTGTTTTGTCATCGCTGATAGTCCAAAAGAATCCTACGAAAAAGAAACGATCCGAACTGGGCACAATAGCCTGCCTATCAAACATACCATTAGCGTTGGGCGTATTTGAATAATTATAACCAAACTTATTTTTAATGCCCAGCAAATTTGACGCCGATATAAACAATATTTTTTGCTGTGAAATCAAATAACTCCAATTGAAACTTACATTATTAAAACTCTTTGTTCTACCATCCATAAAAGTGTTTGAATTCGGATTATTAAAAGGTCGACCACTGGCATAACTATAGGTCATTCCTACTTGAGAGCGCAAGTCACTTATCCAATATTTGGTGACCAACGAAGCATTGTGTTTTGTGGCAAAACTCGGCATAACCTCACTCGGGAAGTTTTGAAATTTTCTTTTGGTATCGAGATATGAATACGACACCCAGTATTGCAAATTCTTAATGTTACGTGTATCTCTCCAAAAAAGATCTAAGCCAGATGCATAACCGAAACCGTTCGTATTGAAATTAAACAGAGGTCGGTTGAATTCGCTTTCATATTGAACTAAATTATCATATTTCTTATGAAACAATTCAGCTCTAAAGAGTTGATTGTTCTTTTTGTATTGATAGTTTAAGATATAATGCGTTGCCTTTTGCAGATCGAGATCTTGGGTTATTTTCAATTCATCATTTTGAGGTGCCTGATAAAAATTACCATAGGCCAATGATACTTGTGATCGTTTATTAAATTTGTAAGCCAGTGATACCCTTGGTGCCATCGAGTATGCATCAAACAGGGCATTGTAGTTAGCACGTAGACCAAACTTACCAGCAAAATTAGAGGAAAAGACCAGATCAGCTTCCGCGAAAGCGGCACTCATATTATGCTTAAACGTATACGTAAAACTATCATTATTAGTAGCAAAACCCAGGCCTTGTTCATCAAAATTAGTAGACATTGTTTCGGCACCATAACTCAATTTAAAAACATTACTGAAGGTATGCTTCAACTTTACTTTTGCATGAAATGATTGTTCTTTGCTTGTAATATCAAGTAGATCTAACCCTATTTTAGCTGTACTATTGCTATAGCTAACACCTGTTGTAAGCTTTGTACTATTACCTAAAAAACCTTCATACGAAGCATTCGTATACCAATTACTATTGGTCAAATTTAGACGCACAAGATTTTCAAAATTTATATCTTCTTGAGCCACGTCAAAACGAATTCTATCAAAGGCGCTATAGAGCTTAATGAGTCCGTTTTTCGTCGTATGTCTATAGACGGCTTCCCCCGAAATAGATTCTGGCAATTTATTCCAAACATTCGCGTCTGGCACTAATTTATTATATGGGGCTAGGTTGATATAGGCGGCATTTACGGTCAAGGCATCCTTTTTCCACTTTTTAGTATGCCCTACTCCCGCTCCTAACGACATAAAGGAAAAATCGGTTTGATTTTGTTTTGGCTCATCGATCGTATTTAATAACAATACACTAGAAAGCGCATTACCATACTCAGCTGAGTATCCTCCTGTACTAAAAGTGATACCATCAAAAAGAAAAGGAGAATATCGACCTCTTGTTGGGGTGTTATTGGCTGTCGGGGTATACGGTTTAAATACTTGTAAACCATCAATAAATACTTGAGTTTCTTCGGCCGTACCTCCACGTACAAACAATCTTCCATCTTCACCAACGGTTGTGGTTCCAGGCAAGGTTTGTAGGGCACCAATAAAATCTCCCGCAACTCCTGCAGTGGTCACAACATCTAAGGCATTCATAACGGATACTTTCGAATTATCACCAGCTTGAAAAGAACCTGCAGACAACTCTACAGCTTCCAAGGTATTGATATCGGCGTACAAAATAATTGAAACGTTTTTTAAAGAATCAACCGCCGCCGTTAGTTTATGTGTTTTATATGCCAAATATGATACAACCAAGGTGACCGAACCCGTTTCGTTGGTAGTAAAAGAAAAGGTTCCTTCGGCATTGGTCGTTGCCCCATCATAGGTATTCTCTAAATAAACATTGGCGTTTGTGATGGGTTGATTCTTTTTGGTTTTTACGGTACCGGAAACAAGGGTTTGTCCCATTATTTGAACCGTAAAACATAATAGTAAGAGTGTTGTTAATAATTTCATAGGTTGTTATTTACCCTGCAAATATTTATTAGTTTCCAAGCATTTCATAAAAAGAAATACCGAAATGTAATTTTTAGCGGATGAATTGTTATCTTGTTTGTCGTTCATCAGTAACCCCGATAAACCATCGATCTATTATGAGAATTGTAAAGAGAATTATTATTGTTTTAGTAGTTGCCCTTCTTTTTTTTGTTACCCATATTTTTGTTTCTACAGGTTATTTTAGAACCATCGAAAATTCATTTGAAGGCTCTCTCGTAAAACGTATTAATTTAGCTGGTGCTGAAGACATCATGGTGAATACAGAAAAAGGGTATGCCTTAATATCAGCAACTGCCCGTAAAGGTTTACCAAATGATGAGGAAGAATTTGGCGGTTTATATCTACTTGATTTAAAAGATGAAATGTTCGCACTAAAAAAATTGACTGGTGATTTCGCTCAATCATTTGCTCCACATGGTATCTCTATGTTTAAAACAGATAGTACCTATAAAGTCATGGCCATCAACCACACTCCAGAGAAGCATTCAATAGAAGTATTTCGGTTACATGACGAAACGATGGTCTATGAAAAAACACTTGTAAATGAGGCAATTTTTAGTCCAAACGATATTGTTATGATCGACGAAAATCGATTTTACTTTACAAACGATCACAAGTATACAGACGGTTTAGGGAGACTTTTAGAAGATTATGGCGGACTCGCTATATCAAATGTTATCTATTTTGATGGAGAAAATTATAGAGAGGTTGCAGATGGCATTGCCTATGCCAATGGTATAAACTATGATGCGGATCGCAATTTACTGTACGTGGCGTCTCCAAGAAAATTTCTGGTAAAAGTGTATAAGCGTGCCGAAGATGGATCTTTAACTTTTATTGAAAACATCGATTGTGGTACAGGTGTAGATAATATAGAACTCGACGGTCAAGGACATTTATGGATCGGAGCACATCCTAATTTACTCAGGTTTGCGGCCTATGCCAAGGGCAAGAAAAAAACAGCACCTTCTGAGGTCATTAAAATTGAGTATCGCGATACCAACGATTATGATATTGAAACGATCTATTTAGAAGATGGAAAAACCATGTCGGCTTCTACGGTGGCAGTACCCTATAAAGATTTATTGATCATGGGTAATGTCATGGACCCAAATTTTCTGATACTTAAACGAGAATAGTTCGTTATTTCGGATTTCAATTTGAATTCATCGGAAAAATGACGAACTTAGATAGCTCTATTTAAACATGTTAGCATGAAAAAAACTCTAAAGCCACTCGATTCAAGAAGAAACTTTGTAAAGAATAGTATCAAAGCTACCGCATTGTTACCCTTAACGGGAATTGGATTACAAGGACTTGCACAAGAGCTTTCCAATCCAAAACTATCTGGAAATGTAAAAAATCCGAAGCCCTTAAAGATTTTAATTTTAGGTGGTACAAGTTTTATAGGACCTCATCAAATTGCATATGCCTTGAAAAGAGGTCATCAAATTACCACGTTTACACGAGGCAAAACGAAGCCTACTATTTTTAGAAAACAGTTCGACCAAGTAGAACAATTGATTGGTGATCGAGAAAACAATTTGAAAGCTTTAGAGGGTAGAAAATGGGATGTAGTTATTGATAATTCTGGACGCCAAGTGCGATGGACCAAAGCCACGGCCGAATTACTGAAAGATACAGTTGGTATGTACGTTTATGTCTCATCGGTAAGTGTTTTCTATCCCTATTTTAAGGCAAACCTTACAGAAGATATGCCCCTGGTATTAAAAGTACCTGAGAATTTAGACGATGACGATGAAAAATACACCTATGATTATGGTGTTATGAAAGCCAACTCAGAAATTGCCGCTCGTACCATTTTCGGGAACAATAAAACCATCGTCATACGACCAACTTTTATGACAGGTCCGGGCGACAGAACAAATCGGTTCTTATATTGGCCTACACAATTACCGAAAGGTGGCTCCGTTGTTGTGCCAGGAAAAAAGAAAGATCCAGTGCAATTTATAGACGTTCGTGATGTTGCAGAATGGATGATACGCTTGATAGAAACTAATACATCGGGCACGTTTAATGCTGTTGGACCTGCAACTACCATGACAATACGAGAATTTGCGAATGAAGTTTCTGATGTATTTGGTAAAAAAGCGAAATTAGTTCATATAGATGATTACAAATTTCTAGAGGAAAATCGCTTACGTTATTTAATGCCTTGGATTCTCGACAGCAAAAAGTATCATGGAATTTCACGAGTTAGTCAAGTAAAATCTGTGAAAAACGGATTAACCTATAGGTTATTGGAGACCACAATGAAAGATACACATACTTGGTGGTTTTCTGATGCTATAGATAACGAGCGTAGAACGGCTTTTCAAAATGATCCTAAAGAGCTACACAATCGACAAAAAAATCTTCTCAAAAAGTGGAAAACATACAACTCACAATAATTTAAAACTACAATTATGAAACTAGGTGCCTTCTCAATAAGCCTTGCCGTTAAAGATATTAACGCGTCTAAAAAATTCTATGAAACCCTCGGATTTACCCAATTCGCAGGAAGCCTAGAACAAAACTATCTAATCATGAAAAATGAAACCTCCATCGTTGGCTTATTTCAAGGGATGTTTGAAAATAATATCATCACATTCAATCCGGGTTGGGATCACAATGCTCAAAAAATTGATAACTTCGATGATGTAAGGGCTATTCAAAAGCATTTATTAAAAAACGGTATTGCAATAGAAAACAAAGCTGACGAAAGCACATCGGGTCCGGCAAATCTAGTGGTCATTGACCCTGATGGAAATACCATTCTCCTTGATCAGCATGTATAAGAACGATACTATTTAAAAACAACTATTATGGAAAACAGACGCACATGGTTAAAAAAAATAGGGTTGGGCACTTTGGGTCTAGGTATGAGTCAATACCCTTCTTTTGCACGACCTTTAATTCGAGATCATTCTACGTATCTAGATACAACTACTATTCAATTAAATGCCAATGAAAACCCTTATGGCCCTTCTCCATTGGCGCGAATTGCTATGACCGAAAGTGTACATTTAAGTAATCGGTATGGCTGGTCGACAACCTCAAAATTAGTAGCGGCAATTGCCGAAAAAAATAATGTCACTAAGGATCAGATAGTTTTAGATGCTGGTTCTACTAAAATTTTAAACTTATCACTATGGCATGCCGCTAGACAAAAAGGGAGTTTTATCATGGCCGATACTACCTTTAATTTTTGGAAATCTCCGGCAAAGAGCCTGGGTCTTAGAGAAATAAATGTAGCCTTAACCGCTGATAAAAAACATGATTTAAAAGCCATGCTTAAGGCGATCGAACCAGATACACGACTGGTCTATATTTGCAATCCTAATAATCCAACTGGAACCATTTGCGATCGCAATGCCTTAATTGCTTTTATAGCCGAAGCTTCAAAAAAGACCTTGGTTTTAGTTGATGAGGCATATATTGATTTGACAGATCAAGAATCTTTAAGTCCACTTGTGGCCAACAATAAAAACCTAATTATTGCACGCACTTTTTCAAAATTGTATGGATTGGCAGGTGCTAGGATTGGGTATGCACTTGCTCATGAAGCAACAATCAAAAAACTCAAAAGTTTACAATCTTGGCCAAATGGAAGCCTGAGTGTAGTATCTAAAGCCGCAGCCTTAGCTTCATTAAAAGATGTATCTTTTTATAAAAAGGTATATAGTTTGAATGCAACGGCTAGAACATATACTATTGAACAACTGGAACAACTGAATATAACGTGTATTCCGTCACATGCAAACTTCCTCTATTTTTCGTTAGCCAATTATCAAAAAGACTTCTTTGAACAATTAGAGGATCACGATATCTTGGGTACACGTATTTATGAGGAGAAAGGACAATGGACGAGAATTACCATTGGAACCATGGATGAAATGAAAAGCTTCATTGCGGCCTTAAAATAATCAACCCTTATTTACATAAAAAAACCTGAAGAAAATCTTCAGGTTTTTTTGATTCTGCATTTGATATTTCTCTATGATGCTGGTGGTATGAGCACTCCATTGATGACATGCACAATTCCGTTTGAAGCTTCAATGTTTGCAGTCATTACTTGAATATGACCATTTAAGATTACTTTTCCATTTACTAATTGAATCGTTACCTCATCTCCTTGCACAGTGGTCACCGTTTTCTTTTCTACAAGATCAGCTCCAGTAAATTTACCAGCAGCTACGTGATATAATAATACCTCTTTCAAAGCATCACCTTCTGGCAGTGCACTTAGAGCATCAAAGGCTGCATTGGTTGGTGCAAATACCGTAAACGGACCGTCACCTTGCAATGTTGTTACCAGATTAGCGGCTGTAAGCGCGTTCACCAATGTTGAAAAATTTGAATCGCTCAAGGCAATGTCTACAATAGAAGGTAATTGGGCACTTGGCGGAATCAACACTCCATTAATCACATGCACAATACCATTTGATGCTTCAATATTGGGCCCTGTTACTGTGATATTTCCATTTAGAACAACATTACCATCTACCAATTCAATGGTTACTTCCTCTCCTTGTAATGTAGTCACTGTTTTCTTTTCTACTAAATCAGCTCCCGTAAACTTACCTGCGGCAACATGATATAATAATACCTCTTTCAACGCATCCCCAGACGGAACAGCATCTAAAGCTTTGAATGCGTCATTTGTTGGAGCAAATACTGTAAATGGACCATCCGCTTGCAGAGCTTCCACTAAATTAGCCGCTGTGAGTGCGTCTACTAGTGTTGAAAAATCAGCATTCCCTGTAGCGATCTCGACGATAGATGGTAATTGAGTACTTGGTGGTATTAAAACACCATTAATTACATGAACAATACCGTTCGACGCCTCTATGTTCGCACCTGTAACCATAATACTCCCATTTAGTACAACGTTTCCATCTACTAACTCAATTGTTACTTCTTCTCCTTGCACTGTGGTTACCGTTTTCTTTTCTAGTAAATCAGCTCCAGTGAACTTACCGGTAGCCACATGATATAATAGCACCTCTTTCAACGCGTCTCCAGAAGGAACAGCATCTAAGACTTCAAAAGCCGCATTTGTTGGTGCAAATACTGTAAAAGGACCATCACCTTGTAAGGTTTCTACAAGATTAGCAGCACTCAAAGCACCTACTAATGTTGAAAAATTTGGGTCACCAGTAGCAATGTCTACGATTGATGGCAATTGAAGGCTTGGCGGAATTAATACACTGCTCAACACATGAATAATACCATTACTCGTGCGGATATTTGCTTGTACCAGTTTAACAGTATCATTGATTACAATTTCATTCGCATCGTTCAGACTAACCTCGATATTCTCTCCTGCAAGTGTTTCTACTATTTCTTTCTTTAATAATTTTTGAGTTCTAAACTTTTTACCAAGTACATGATATAATAATACTTGTTTTAAGGCATCTCCTTCTGGAATCGCTTCTAACGCGTCAAATGCATCATTCGTAGGTGCTAATACAGTGAAAGGTCCGTTACCTTGTAAAGTCTCCACTAACTTAGCCTCACTTAATGCGCCTACCAAAGTGGTAAATCTACTATCGGCAGCAACAAAATCTACAATTGTTTTACTAGGTGTGGTTAAACTTGTTAAGTCAGCACTCCAATCCCCGGCACTTCGACCGTTTCGGTTAAATAATTTGAATCTACCATCAATGTCTCCATTTTCGTCGGCAACTCCATAACCATAAATGAAATTAGATCTTGAAAGTCGAATGATTAAATACACGATACCATCGCTTACCCAGGCACCACGAACGGCTGCTCTGCTTCCATCTTCTAAATCTAAACTTCCGCGAATAATGGCAAAAGAAGCATGAAATAAGGTAAACCTGAGCTTTAGTTCACCGGCCAGTTCAATGCCACTATCTGGGCCATATTTAGTTTCTCCAGAAAAGTCATACGTACGTCTTTCAATGGAAATCAATGATTTTGTGCTGGCCGCTTTACCATTTGCTTCTTCGTCTTCGGTGAGCTCTCCATCTATCGTTTCTTGCGTCATAGTTTCGATGTCGTCGAAACTGATAATTTTTGATTCGACAAATTCAGATTCGTCGACTGCTTGGTTAAATTCGAAAACGGGATCCTCGGTACAGGAACTCGTCATAAGAATAAGTGATAAACAAAGTAACTTAAATGCTTGGTTTTTGAATAGTGTTTTCATTTGTTGAAAATTTAAAATTGAGTTTTTATGTTATACCCTATTCGGATTAAAAAGTGCACTCAAACATATATTTTGTTTAACTTTTTAACGAAATAGTTCAACAGTAAAATGCACAGATCATAAAAAGGTTGCTTGCTCCTTTTTCTGTTTAACAAAACTTTAACAAGTCAATATAAAATGAAGTATGGAAATATTATTCAAAGGCCAGGGTTGCTTATGATTCTAAGCCATTAATTATCGTATGATATTTTCTTTATAAGTCGTTATTGCTCTTTCGCGAGCAAACTTATGTTCAACCATGGGCTTTGGATATGTTAGTTCATCGAAGTCTTTAATCCAAGTACGAATGTAGATTCCTTGTTTATCAAATTTTTCTTGCTGTGTCATCGGATTAAACACTCTAAAATATGGAGCAGAGTCACAGCCCGTACCCGCCGCCCATTGCCAGTTACCGTTATTTGATGACAAGTCATAATCTAGTAATTTTGATGCAAAATAAGCCTCACCCTGACGCCAATCTAATAATAAATGTTTGCATAGAAAGCCAGCAGTAATCATGCGTACTCGGTTGTGCATATATCCGGTTTCATTTAGTTGACGCATGCCAGCATCAACCATTGGATACCCTGTTTCGCCACGACACCACTTTTCAAAATCTTCGGGGGCTTCACGCCACGGCACACCATCATATGCCGCCTTAAAATTTTGCGTTACGACTTTCGGGAAATGAAATAAAATCACTTTAAAAAATTCGCGCCATATCAATTCACTTAAAAAAGTGGCATTATGTTTTCTAGCTTGAGCTACTAATTTTCGGATACTCACGGTACCGAAACGGAGATGTGGAGACAAGTAGGAAGTTTTATCGACAGCAGGAAAGTCTCGATGCGTCTCATACGCATCCATGGCTTTCAAAACGTAGGGTTTTACTTTGTGCGTACTTTTAACGAAACCAATGGTCGTCAAAGAAGGCATCTCAGTCAGCCAGTTATAACAATTTTGTAGCAGTTCTTTTTGATAAGCAATTGACTGAAATGAGGTGGACTCAAAGGTACGTAGCCATCTTTTTTTAAAAGGTGTAAATACAGTATATGGGGTGCCATTATCTTTGAGCACTTCATTTTCCTCAAAAATAACGTCGTCTTTATAAGAACTAACTTTAATACCTCGATCTTCTAGAAGCTTTCTTATTTGTGTATCTCTTTGAATAGCATAAGGTTCATAATCCTTATTAAAAAACACCTCTTTAACATCAAATTCTTTCAATAGATGATTCCAAACTGTTTCTACTGTTCCCTTACTCACGAACAGTGTTTTCCCAAGAGCTTTGAGCTCTACGTGTATACTAGTTAAGGTTTCATGAATAAATTGAACTCTCCCATCGTCTTTGGGTAATTCATCTAGTATTGCTTCATCAAAAATGAATATCGGGAGTACTGGCAATCCGCTTTTCAAAGCGTGATACAAACCTGTATTATCTGTCAATCGCAGATCACGTCTAAACCAAAAAATTGCGATACTAGGAGTTGGCACGAGACGGAGCTGTTTTTTTAAACTTTTCGATAAGAAGAATACTCATAAATAACATATTAAAGGCATAACCAATATCTTCTATGGGGATGGTCCCTATGCGGATCCCCAAATTTTCATCATTATTATACCAAACAACCTCTCCTTCAATAAAACTCCCCGTAAGGATACCATTTACAATAAAAAAGGGTATCAGAATCACCAAGAAAGTGATATAAAAGCTTTGAAGTTCTTTATGTTGTGTAAATACCGCATAGCCCAGTATGAGAATTAATAAACTATAGTTGTAAAAAGTATATGCTTTTTCGGTATTCGAAATAACGACTATGCTGAGTAATAGCATCAAGGCTATGGATAACCATGTCGTAGTTTTCCTGTTAAAACCAATCGTTGGAAAAAAGTACTTCAATGCGTAGTGGGTGAAAATACTTGCGTAGGGAATACAGATAAAAAACAACCATTCTTCTATAGGTAAATTAATAATATCTATGCCTAAAAGATAGCTTTCATTAAAACCCCAAACGCCCTGTTGAGTAAAAATGACATCCCAAATAATAAAAACAGTTGCGGTGATAAGAATCGCTAAAAAAACCTGTTTCCACCATTTTATGAAATACATTCTTTTTTCAAAACTGTAGAGCAAAGGAATGCTGAGAGAAGCAATGTTTAAGAAAAAATAAAGAGACATCTATACTTTGAAGTATTTGAACGGTACGTATAACATTCCGAAGCACTCTCCGTGTTCTTTTCCAAGATGTTTATGATGTATTTTGTGGGCTTTTCGTAAACCAATCAGGTATTTATTATTTGTTTTCTTAAACCATTTAAAGCGTTGATGTATCAGCACATCATGAATTAAAAAGTAGGCCAATCCATAGAGCATAATGCCTAGACCAATAAAAAACAAATAATTTAATCCACCATCAACTCCGTAATAAAACAGAATGATACTTGGAGCAGCAAAAATCACAAAGAAAATATCATTTCGTTCGAATGTATCGGGATACTTTGGCTGATGATGATCTGAGTGAAAATACCACATGAATCCGTGCATCACAAACTTATGTGTGAGCCAAGTGACACATTCCATAATCAGAAAAGTGCCTATAGTAATTGCAATAAATAATAACACCATCATTCTAAATCATATTTAATTTATACTTCACGTAAGATCTGGCCAATAGACTCATTTTTAAAGGATTCGAAACTCTAATTCGTGTGTTCATAATTTTCTCTGAAGGCGTATTATTTAATTTCTTAAGCAAATGTCTGTAATATTTATAGGCCGTATATACACCAAACTTCGCTTCATCAGGCAAACCCATAATACCCTTATAAGCGGCTTCAAAATCATGTTCTATCTCTCGAATGATTCTAGTCTTTGATTCTATATTTAATTCAACCATATTCACATCAGGAAAGTAAGTACGATTTAATACCTCAACATCATCCTTCAAATCTCTTAAAAAATTAACTTTTTGAAATGCCGATCCTAAGCGCATTGCTGGCTCTTTGAGTTCATTGTATCGCTCTCGATCTCCGCCTACAAAAACTTTAAGGCACATTAACCCTACCACATCTGCCGAACCATAAATATACGCTTTATACTCTTCTTTCGTATATTCAGATTTACTCAAATCTAATTTCATACTTCGTAAAAAAGCCTGAATCAATTCATCATCGATCTTGTACTTTTTTACGGTTGCTTGGAAAGCATTTAAAATAGGGTTTAAACTAATTCCTTGATCGTATGCCTTGTAGTAATCGGCTTCAAACTCTGTAATTAACTTCTCTTTGTCATAACCGTGAAAGGTGTCGACAATTTCATCCGCGAAACGCACGAAACCATAAATACTATAAATCGCATCTCTTATAGATGGCGCCAACATTTTGACTGCCAATGAAAAAGAGGTACTGTACGACTTGGTAACCAGCTTACTACAATTTATCGAAACCGTATCAAATAATTCCTTCATATTCTTTTGTGATAGAAAATTGTTTCATAATCAAACTTGCGGCTATCTTGCCAGAAATGAGTGCCGGAGGCACACCTGGTCCAGGGACAGTTAATTGCCCTGTAAAAAATAAGTTGGTTACTTTTTTACTCTTTATTTTGGGTCGCAAAAACGCCGTTTGAAGCAATGTATTTGCCAGCCCATATGCATTCCCTTTGTATGAATTATATGCTGATATAAAATCTTTCACACAAAAAGATTCCTTGAACAAGATACTATTTTTTACCTTTTGATTGGTAATTTTCTCAAATCTTTCGATGATAATATTAAAATATTTTTCTCGTAATTCATCAGTATCCTCTATTCCAGGAGCTAATGGGATTAAGAAAAAGCCTCCTTCTTTCCCTTCAGGGGCAAACCCTTCTCCCGAAACGCTAGGAAAATTTGCATAAAACAGTGGATCTTTAGGCCATGATGGGGTATCATAAATTGCCTTTGCATGTGCATCAAAATCAACATCAAAAAAGAGGGAATGATGAGAAACATTCTTCAACCTTTTGTCAAAACCTACGTAAAATAAAAGTGATGAAGGGGCAAAAGTTCTTTTGTCCCAATATTTCTCAGAATACTGTCGATACTGAGGCTCTAATAAGGTTTCTGTGTGATGATAATCGGCACCACTTAATACAACCGACGCCTCAACGAAATCATCATTTACCATGACTCCAGTCGCTCTCGCTTTTTCGGTGACGATCCTTGTCACATTTTGATTCGTCTTTATTTGAACGCCAAGACTCAATGCCAAAGTCGACATAGCCTCAATCACGTCATACATACCGCCTTTCGGGTGCCAAGTACCTAAACCAAAATCGGCATAATTCATAAAACTATAAAACGAAGGTGTGTCGCTAGGTTTAGCTCCTAAAAACAAAACTGGAAATTCTAATATTTGAATTAGTTTTTGACTCTTTATATGTTTTCTAACACGCTTGCTTATGCTGGTGAAGAACTGATTCAATCGTCTTACAGTAACGGGTGTAATGAGTTCGGCAATTGATTGCCCTGGCTTATAAACTAAATCTTTAATGGCTACTTCATAATTAAACTTAGCTGCATTGATAAATTCTTTTAAATATTGTGAACTACCAGGTTCGGTCTCTTCAAAAATTTTACAAATTCCCTCAAAATTATCAGGAATTTGAATCGCATCATTCTCTCCAAAAAACACCTTGTATGCAGGGTTTAATTTTTCAAGCGAATAGTAATCAGCTGGTTTCTTTTCGAAATCTGCAAAAAAACTTTCAAAAACGTCAGGCATCCAGTACCAAGAAGGTCCCATATCGAATTTAAAGCCATCTCTCTCTAAGACTCTTGCACGACCACCTACGCAATCGTTTTTCTCTAAAACAACAACATCAAATCCTGTTTTGGCTAAATAACAGGATGCTGCCAATGATGAAAAACCAGATCCAATAATTACTACCTTGTTATGCATTGACTACTTTTAGTTTATGATCTTCAAAAACTCCTAATAGATCTTTAATCGAAGCAAACGGTTGGATATTCTTGGGCATTTTCATCGTCATACTCTCTGCCGCTCTTCTACCCAAAAACCAGTATTTATTGTCTGTCTTTTTAATGAGTAATTCATACACCTCATCGATATATTCCGGCAGTGCTTCCTCAGTGGGTTCGACTGTAAAATAAGAAATGAAGTGAATATTTGTGTAAAACTCTTTTAGATCAATAATATATTCTTTCGAAATATTTTGCCCTAGATAAATAGAATGATAACCTCGCAGTGTCAATTCATAATGTAGATATAACAAACCTAGTTCATGAATCTCATTTTGAGGTAAATACAGCACAAATACTTTATCCGTTTTACTGTGATTTATAGATTGATTACGCTCAATATTGGATTGTAATTTTTGCGTAATCAAATTAGAGATAAAATGTTCATGCACTGGTTTAATCGACTTCGTTTGCCACAAGCTGCCGATATGATCTAATAACGGAATAAATACTTCTAAAAATATTTCTCTAAAGGTTTTATACCCTAGTAGTTTTGTATACGCCTCATTAAATAAAGAAGTGTCAAAATTAAGCATCGCTATTTTAAACGAATTCAACGCTCCTTCTTCAATGGCCTGGGTACTAACCAGTTCTTTTGCCTTTAAAAATAAGGTATCCTCAGAAAATTGAGCAATTTTAGAAATCTTGTATCCATTATTGTATAGCAGATTTATATTGAGCAACTTCAAGAAATTATCAGCATCATAATACCGTATATTGGTATCTGTTCTATTTGGTTCTAACAACTGATATCGTTTTTCCCAAATTCTTATCGTATGTGATTTTATCCCGGTAAAGTTTTCTAAATCCTTTATAGAAAATTTTGTTTTTATTGCGTTTAACATCTGCAGGGTATGTTTAATTATAAAGCTTTAAAGTTAAACAAAAGTACAATAAATTTTAATACATTCACGCTATCATTCTATTTTTAACATGATCTTAGCATCGAAACGATTAAACATACAGCACTATACAGATGAAGATTTAGATGACTTTAATGCCATTTTGATGAGTGATACTATCATGAAAAGTATCCGTGGAAAGGGTTACAGCGCCAAGGTTTCAAAAGAGAAATTTGAAGCAGCCCTTCTTGTGAATGCTGAATATTCTGATTTAGGCTTTTTTAATGTTACGAATAAAGAAACCAATGAATTGGTAGGTTTTGCCAAATTAGTATTGATGAAAGATGGTAATTTGGAAATTGGGTACGCCATACTTGAAAAACTATGGGGCTACGGATTCGCCTCAGAAATTACTGTTACCTTGGTAGCACATGCTTTACAAAAGCATCCGACCAAAGAAATCATTGGCATCGTAAATATACAGAATGATACATCTGCGCATGTTTTAAAAAAACAAGGATTCAAAATACAATCTATTGATTTTTTAGACAATTTAGAAGTAGCATATTACCATTTTTCTAAATAACTTTGTTTTCTTGTAACAAAAAAAGCAAATTTCTTACTTATATATTGAAATCAACCAAAACGTGACCAAAGAACTTGAACATAATTTTGTAACAGACCTTGAGAAGCATCAAAACATTGTACACAAAGTTTGTAGATTGTATACGAATAGTCAAGATGCGCACAATGATTTGTTTCAAGAAATATCCATTCAACTGTGGAGAGCATATCCTAAATTTCGTGGAGATGCAAAATTCAGTACTTGGATGTATCGTGTTGCGATAAACACGGCGATTACGTTATTTAGAAAATCAAAAAGACGAGTGAAAACTCAAGATTTTGATACCGTTTTGTTTAAAATTCAATCTACTGAATATGATGATACAGAAGAAGAGCAATTAAAATTACTTTACAAAGCAATTAAAAAGCTTTCTGACATAGATAAAGCCTTAGTTTTCTTGTACTTAGAAGACAAGAACTATACTGAGATTTCAGAAACCATGGGTATTACAGAAGTGAATGCGCGTGTGAAAATGAATCGGGTAAAAGGGAAATTAAAGAAAATATTAAATCCGTAATTATGGATCAATTAGATTTACTAAAAAAAGATTGGAAGAAACAAGACAGTTCTCTTCCAAAATTATCATTTGATGAGCTTGCCACTCTTATTCATAAAAAATCATCTTCGGTCGTAAAATGGATTTTCATAATCAGCGTCTTAGAATTTGTATTACCGCATCTCATTTTATTATTCCCAGGATTTAGGGATGTTGATGAACAAATGGAGCGTTTACAACTTCAAAATTTTAATATTGTCATTTCAGTTATTTTTTACGTTGGCGCTTTAGTCTTTGTATATTTATTCTATAAAAATTACAGGTCTATTTCGGCAAATTCGAATCCAAAAATACTAATGCAAAATATCCTTAAAACACGCAAAACAGTGAAGTATTATATCTGGTTTGTATTGTCAATGATTCCTATCGTTGGCGGTGTTTTTTCATACCATGCTTTCAATACTCCAGAATTTATAGAGAATCTTCCGGAAGGCGCCAATATGGCGGTGGTTTGGGCCATTACAGTTGTAGTATTACTCGCCCTTGTCGGTATATTTTGGTTGATTTATCAACTTATATACGGAAGGTTACTTATAAAGTTAAAAGCGAACTACAATGATTTAATTAGTAATGGTAATGGTACTAATTTAGAGAATATCTAAACTGCCTTTTCCTTCTCGTACGATTTCGATTTCATCTTGTGACAAGTCAATAACCGTAGACGGAGTATTATCACCATACCCTCCATCGATTACGAGATCTACATGTTGTTGCCATTTTTCGAAAATTAATTCGGGATCTGTAGTGTATTCTATCACATCATCTTCATCTCGAATTGAAGAGGAGACAATTGGATTTCCTAATTGCGCTACAATTTCTCTAATGATATTGTTATCTGGAACTCTAATTCCAACAGTTTTCTTATTTTTAAAAGCCTTAGGTAATTTTGTATTTCCTGGTAAAATAAAGGTATAAGCTCCAGGTAACGCCCTCTTTAAAATTTTGTAAGTCGCAGTATCAATTTGTTTTACGTAATCTGACAAATGACTAAGGTCATTACATACAAAAGAAAAATTGGCTTTCGCCAATTTCACATTTTTCAAACGCGCAATGCGCTCTAGCGCTTTTGTATTTGTAATATCACAGCCTAACCCGTATATGGTATCTGTTGGGTAAATAATTAAACCACCCTTACGCAGCACCTTTACCGCCTTATCAATCTCTTTCGGGTTCGGGTTATCACTATAAATTTTTATAAACTGAGCCATAAAACTAACCTAAATAATATGTATCTACGTCATTTTAAGAAATTAGGCATTCACAATTAACCTAAATCCTTCGCCATGAATATTAATAATTTCAACTTCAGGATCTTCCTTTAAATACTTACGTAATTTCGCGATATATACATCCATACTTCGAGAGGTAAAGTAATTATCATCTCTCCAAATCTTAGTGAGCGCCAATTCTCTCGGCATCAAATCATTTACATGTAGGGCTAACATTTTTAGTAGTTTGTTTTCTTTAGGAGATAGCTTTTTAATCTCGTTACCATCGTACGAAAGATGTCTGAGTTTCGAATTTAAATGAAATTTCCCAATGTTAAACTCATGTTGCTCCTCTTCGGTCACAACATCTACTTCTTTCCGTTGTAATATGGCTTTGATTTTATATAGAAGTACTTCTGAATCGAAGGGTTTATTTAAATAATCATCGGCTCCTACCTCATACCCTTTCAATACATCTTCTTTCATGGTTTTGGCAGTTAAGAAAATAATGGGTACTTCAGAATTGGTAGACCTTATGTCTTTGGCAAGAGAAAAACCATCTTTACGAGGCATCATTACATCTAGAATACAAATGTCAAAATCATCGTTTTTAAACATGATTAATCCTTCTAAACCATCCTTAGCATGAGACACGTCATAATCATTGAGCATTAAATAATCTTTAAGTACTGTTCCAAAATTAGGATCGTCTTCTACTAATAATATTTTTTTATTTGTCATTATTATACATTTTATATTAATGGTAACTTGACTGTAAAAGTGCTTCCTTTACCTTTTTCACTTTCAACATATACACTACCATGGTGATGTTCTACAATTTTTTTAACATATGAAAGTCCTAAACCATGTCCTTTCACATCATGAATATTTCCTTTTTGTTCTCTATAAAATTTATCAAAAACATTTTTCTGAACACTCTTGCTCATTCCAATACCTTGATCTTTTACTTTAATAATAATATTTCTTCCTGCGTTATTTGTTGAAATATCTATTTTCGGTGATTCCTTTGTATATTTTATGGCGTTGTCTAACATGTTTACTATTACATTCGTCAAATGAAACTTGCTCGCCATCACTTCATTCTGTTTCGCATTTAAATTTACATTTATAAACCCACCTTTATCCTTTACAATCAAATCTACATGTGTCACAGCCTCTTCGATCACTTCATGTATATCAATCACCTTAGAGGTTAAGTCTAATTGATTTTTCTCCAGTTTCGATATCCTCAATACATTTTCAACTTGGCCATGCATTCGTTTATTCTCTTGGCGAATCATGGCGGTATATCGGAGCACTTTTTCTTGATCATTGATAATCTTCGGATTCTTAATGGCATCCAACGCCAAATTAATCGTAGCTATCGGTGTCTTGAACTCATGCGTCATATTATTTATGAAATCAGTCTTGATTTCAGAAATCTGTTTTTGTCGCAGTAACTGATACAAAGCACTTGCAAATGCAAGTATTATAATGAGTATAAACACTGCGGCAAATATTAAAATATTCGATATAGTCGCAAGAATATATTTTTCCTTTCCTGGAAAACTCACAAACAACTGATAATCACTGCCTCCTTCATTATCCACAAAGAGCGGAACTCCATAACTTTTTGAACGCTCTTTCCTGAACTTTTCTGATTTCAACTTTGTCGCCAACCCTTCATTATATACACCAAATTCAAAATCCGCATCTACACCTCTCGTCCGCAATTCGTCGTACAAATTCATTTTAATTTCGTCATATGAAATACGATCGTAGATGGGTCGTCTTGGAGCAATATCCTTAAAGGCACTTTCAAATTGAGCCTTTTCTAGACTCGTCAATCGACCAACCATGCGAATTCTTTCTTCAGGACTTAATTCCTTCAAATCATCATCTCCAGCAAAAGAATTCAACTTAGAAATTTCTTTTTGTTTCTCACTGAAAAAAGTTTTGAACGCAACAGTATCGCTATCGAATAAAGACGCCGATGGTCTAAAACTATTTTCTAAAATACTCTGCCGAAACGTAAATATTTCATTTTTAACGGTATCAATTTGTTGAAAATAGAAATCTTTTCTACCTGTTTCCAAAGAACGTTGAACACTATTTATGGCAGGAGCAAACTCTTTGTAATAATAATCAAACTCCTTTTCCTGAATAGTTTCTGAAACTTTAGCCAATGCAAATCTTACGTCATTAGAAAACTGTTTTTCTCTAATTTCTATAGAATTGTTAATCCAATAAATTTGCACCGCAATAATCCCGATTAAAGCAGTACCCATAAGTACAATTAAAAGTATAAATATGCGTCTACTCATTCTTTAACAAATTTAATTTTTCTAGACTCATTTGGGTATTCTTTAACTAATATTAACGTAAAGAAGTGCTTTTTAACACTTTTTTAAGAGATTGCAATTTTCTCCTCTTGAACTTCCGAAAATTCTATCAGTTTTTTATGGATTTTTTTTACCGTTTTTCGTGTAGTAACTAAGGTGTTATTCTCAATTACAAAATCCGATTTTTTTGCTTTTTCTTCATCGGATATTTGATTTTTGATGCGCAGCAACACTTCCGATCTTTTAGCATTATCTCTAGACATAACACGTTCGATTTTTTCCTCTAAGGGCGCAGTAACTGTAATGATAAAATCAAAATTATGGAAGGAGTTATTTTCGAATAAGATCGCATTCTCTTGGATTACATAGGGCGCCTGTTGTTTGCCTACCCAACGCTTAAAGCTATTAGCTACGGAAGGATGTACGATAGCATTGATGGCTGCCAATTTAGTCTTATCATTAAAAACAATATTTGCTAAATAAGAGCGATTCAATCTATTGTCTACAAAAGTTTGGTCTCCAAATTCTTCGATTAGTTTTCTTCTCACCACCTTTGAGGTATGCATCAATCGTTTTGCTTCGATATCTGCAATATACACGGGTACACCGAGTTCTTTAAAAAAATTAGCAGCTGTAGATTTTCCAGCACCAATGCCTCCTGTAAGTCCGACTACAATCATTTCTCGAGTAAAAATTCAACCTTATTTGGCACAACCTTAACTCCCGTTACAAAACTTGGTTTCCCTACCACCTTCGGAATCAAATAATCAATACCATCACTTTCAATAATACCATAATCACAAATAACCTCAAAATCATTCTCATCAATCCTATTAAAATCAGACAAGCCAATTTGGAATACTACGTTTACTTTGTCTGGAAACGTCTTAATTGTATATGACTTCGGAGCATTTTTTACCTTAATGGGAACTTCTATCGTACGTTCTGTAAACTTTTCTACTTTACCCTTGATAGTAACTGTAGCGTGCGAATAGGTCAGTTTCGATGTTTTAGAATTAGATACAACTGCAATTTCCTTATGGATCGTATCGTAAACATCTGTAATTTTCAAGTTTTTAGTTGTTAGATAGATTACGGAGTCAACGACACTTTGCGGCCCAGATATTGTAATATATTCAGGTTCGACTTCGAGAGCCCCAGATAAGTGGTATCCTGATTTATATTGAATTGTTAGGTCTGGTTCTACCTTTACTTTCTTACTAATACTCTTGCCCAATTCAAAGAATAATGTGTCAGGCTCTATTGAGATAACCTCAGATTTAGAGAAAGAGTTATTTACCGAACTGAGGACATTAGAAGAAAGTAAGTAATATTGACTGCGTTTCTTTCGCTTGCTATTTTTCAAACTGACCTCAACTTTCTTCTTAGAGAATTTATGCTTTAACAAGGTAAAGCCAACAGCACGCAATGTTACCTTGACTGTCGATTCGGGTTCAGATTGTAACATTTTATTATTTGGAAGATCCGTATAGTTCAAGTTTACACTGACGGTAGACGTATAGGTTCTAGACAATTTGATCAACATCCAAAAACCAAAAGCAAGTATCAAAAACAATAAGAAAACGTGTAATTTTCTATTGTTCTTAAATGTCTTTTGTTCTTGGTTCATCTAACGTTGTCGTATTGTTCTCAACTATTAAAGATATAAAAAAAGTGGGTTTTGATACCAAAACCCACCTAAATTTTCATTCTTATATTTTTATTTTTTTACAACTTCTTTGTTGTACTTTTTACTGAGTTCCATAGAGATCGCCGAACGTTCAAACTTGATCTTACCGGCACCCGTCTCTATTACACAGGTATTATCAGTATCATTCATATCAATGATTTTACCATGAATACCACTGGTCGTCACAACTCTAGCCCCTTTTCTTATACTGGACTGAAAATTTCTTTCATTCTTTTGGCGCTTCATTTGTGGTCTGATCATGAATAAATAGACGATCAATATCATCATTGGGATCATTATATAATTACCCAATCCTCCACCTGATGTTTGTAAAAATATGGTTTGTAACATAAATTAATATATCAATTCTTTATTAAGAGTTTTTCTCCTTTGGTTTAATATCTGTTTTAATAATCACAGACTCTTTACCGCTTGGTGTATTTGTTGTTAAGGTAATTGTTTTTGTTACCTTATTAGACTTTCCGGCAGAATTAAATTTCACTTTAATCTCACCTTCTCCGCCTACCGCGATTGGTTCTTTCGGCCATTCTGGTACAGTACAACCACAAGTGCTCGTTGCATTGGTAATAATCAACTCTGACTTTCCTGTATTTTTAAATGTGAATGTAGTCTCAACAACATCACCTTGTATAATTTCTCCAAAGTCGTGCGAATTTCTGTCAAAGGTAAGTCCGGCAGCGCCTTCATTTATCTTGTAATCACGTTCCTTAGCAACTTCTAAGTTTGCTTTATTGATTTTACCCGCAACATTTTCTTTACACGACGTGAACGAAACACATACACATAAAATCATTAACATTAGTATTTTTTTCATTTTCTTATATTTTAGTAATTAGTATCCTTGCTGTAAAATTATAAATTTTATAGTAATCCTCTACCACTTTTTTTCAATTTACCAGAACTTGTGTATTCTTTGGATAGTTTATCCAAGACTCCATTGATGAAAAAACCACTTTTTGATGTCGAATAATCTTTGGCTATTTCTATATATTCATTAATAGTTACTCGTACCGGTATCGATGGAAAATGTACAAACTCAGTGAGCGCCATTTTTATCAAAATAAGATCTAATTCTGCAATTCTATCCGCATCCCAATTCGGTGTCTTCTCATCAATATCTCTTTCAAAATCTACATGATTCAACGAAACCTTTTTAAATAATTCCCCAACAAATTCTTTATCTTCATCATTTCCGTAAAGAGCATCACCAACAAAGTCTTTTTGCTGACTCATCTTAGAAAACGATTTTAAAACCGCTGTGTTCACCAAGGGTAAATCATCAACCCAACTAATGTTTTGACCTTCAAAGTAATCAAATAATTTATCATTTGGAGCAATTACTTCTTTAAAAATCGTTACAATAAAGTCTCTGTCATCTTTAAAAGATAATTCATCAGAAGCAATATAATTTTTGTAAACGTCGGTTTCTTTAATCGCATCTAGAATCACACGCACATATTCACCGTCATTTTTCCAATTCTTTAGCTTGTGTTTCTCTAAATAATCTTTGAGAAAAGAGCTGTTCTTTAGAATAAGTAACAACCTATTTTTAATAAATTTCTGATTCGGATTGATATCATCAGAAGTAGCTAAAAATTTCTTCTTACCAATTTCGAGGTGCGTTTCTGCCAAATCTCTCACTTCAACCAACAAACTCAACATTAATATGTACAAGTCGTAAATTCTATCAATACTAAAGTGAATGAATTTTTCTTCACGGACTAAATCGTCACTTTTAGACTGTAACAATGCATAAATGGATTGCATTACTTTGATACGGATATGCCTTCTGTTTAACATATTTTGAAAGATCGTAAGTTTGAAATTGTACTCTTTGTATTACCCAATTCTATTTGATTTAACTTCTGTAAAGAAACTAAAATGATACTTGAACTACTTAATTTAATCATGTATCTTCGTCTCCTGAAATTGTTTTAAATCGCTGCAAATATACTTTTAATACATCTTGCAGCAAAATATTAAGTAACATAAAATATATAGCATTTTATTCATCTCTTTTCCATCGGAATTTAGTCGATAAATACAGCTTCTAAAAATCATATTTTTGAAAGAATTAAAATACTTAAATAAGTTTTTTTACAAATATCGTTATCGCTTAATTATTGGTGTTGTTACCACTATTATTGCGCGCATTTTTTCATTATTTACACCACGTCTTATCAATGGATCTTTGACGACTGTAGAACAATATGTAAAAGGAGATATTTCTGATTTGGCATATGTTAAGAATGATTTACTTATCAATATTTTAATGATTATTGGGGCCGTATTAGTATCAGGATTTTTCACATTTGTAATGCGTCAAACCATTATTGTAATGTCGAGATATATCGAATTCGATGTGAAGAATGAAATTTTCGAACAATATGAAAAATTAACACAACGGTTTTATAAAAAGAATCGTACAGGTGATCTAATGAATCGTATTAGCGAAGATGTGAATAAAGTGAGAATGTATGTAGGGCCGGCAATTATGTACAGTATTAATACCTTCACCCTTTTTGTGGTTGTTATTACCAATATGTTTCGAATAGACAGCACTCTCACCTTATATACCCTCCTCCCGTTACCTATTTTGTCTGTATTGATTTACACCTTAAGTCGTATCATCAACAACCGAAGCCGAATAGTACAAGAGTCATTATCTAATTTAACCACACAAGCACAAGAAGTTTTCTCTGGTTTGAATATTATCAAGGCCTACGGAATAGAAAAGCAGTCATTTGGTAAATTTGATACACTAGCCCTCGTAAGTAAAGAGAAAAATATTGCCTTGGTCAAGGCAAATGCCCTGTTTTTTCCAATGATGGTGCTCTTGATAGGGATCAGCAATATCTTAGTCATTTATATTGGAGGTATGCGCTACATTAATGGTGATATTGAAAGTGTTGGAGTGATTGCCGAATTTATTATTTACGTGAATATGTTAACTTGGCCTGTTGCGGTTGTTGGATGGGTAACTTCAATGGTACAACAAGCAGAAGCATCTCAAAAACGTATTAATGAATTTTTAAAAGAACAACCAGAAGTTAAAAATACAGCCAAAGACAATTCTGTTATCAATGGAACTATTGAATTCAAAGATGTTACTTTCACCTATGATGACACGAATATTACAGCATTGAAAAATATCAATTTCTCACTTAAACAAGGGCAAACCCTTGCTATTTTAGGCAAAACAGGTTCTGGAAAATCAACCATTTTGAATTTGATTGCCAGGATTTATGATGTTGACAAGGGAACTGTGCTCATTGACAATAAGCCCATAGAAACCGTCAACTTGAACGATTTACGAAGTAGTATAGGTTTTGTACCTCAGGAAGCATTTTTATTTTCAGATACCATAGGTAACAATATAAAATTTGGTAATCCTGAGGCTACCGAAGCAACTATTATCGAAGCGGCTAAAAATGCACATATTCATCACAATATTACCGAGTTCAATGAACAGTACGACACAAAAGTTGGTGAACGTGGTGTCACCTTATCTGGTGGACAAAAACAGCGCATCTCAATAGCACGAGCGATCATAGCCAATCCTCAAATCTTGATTTTTGATGATTGCTTATCGGCTGTAGACACTGAAACCGAAGAAGTCATCTTAAATAACTTAGAGACGGTTAGTAAAGGAAAGACAAGTATCATTGTCAGTCATAGAGTCTCTTCTGCAAAGAATGCCGATTTGATTTTGGTCTTGGAAGATGGAAAAATAATTCAAGAAGGTACGCATGAGCAATTATCTAACGAATCTGGCTATTATCAAGATATTTACAATCAACAACTTACTGAGCAAACTTCTTAAGCAGATCAAAAGAAATTTAATAAAATATTGCTAGAGTTATTTATTTTTTTAGATTTGTCATTGAAACGATAAAAAGAGCAACAAAAAGATGAGTGATAAAGACTATACAGAACAAGAAGAAATCTTTTCTCAAGTACTAAGAGCAGGTAGAAGAACCTATTTCTTTGATGTAAGATCTACGAAGGCAGGTGATTATTATTTGACCGTTACCGAAAGTAAAAAGTTTACTCATGATGATGGCTCTTTTCATTACAAGAAACATAAGATTTATTTATATAAGGAGGACTTTACAGAGTTTAATGAAATGTTAGGCAAAGCTACCGACTTCATTGTGAATGAAAAAGGTACAGAAGTAATCTCTGAACGTCATCAAAAAGATTTTCAAAAACCTAGTGAAAACGGCGAAGTAGCTATCGAAGAAACTTCAACAGAAAGTTTTACAGATGTTGACTTCGACGATATATAATTTTATCAAGTAATTTATACACTTTAAATCCTCAGTTTAATCGCTGAGGATTTTTTTATCTATGTTCTCCGATTAAAAACGCTTCCGCTCTATCTGCTCCCCTTTCGCATTATAAGCTCGCCATACACCTACTTGTTTGTCTTTTCTATAGCGCCCTTTAATCTTTAAGGTACCATCTGGGTAATACTCATTATATCGGCCGTGTTTTAAGCCATCCTTCAAACCAACTTCCACATGTTTCGCGCCGCTATTATAGCTCTTCTTATATACGTCAGCATTAAGGTCATCAGGATATACCTGCGCGACATCGAATACATCTTTAACGTCAAGTACATTGGGCATACTACCAGCCGTAGTTGGTAATAATGGTCCAAACAACCGTAAGTCTTTAAATTGTTCTTTGCTTTTCACAATTGCCGCACTTTGATAATCGACAACAAACTTACTCTTAAACAAATCATTTGAAGGGGTTAACTGAAATCCGATTTGCGGAAAACAAATAATAAAATCTTTATTCTTTAAAATTTGTTTCTTTGTTGTTTTATCAGCTATAGACAACATATTCTCATATAGTACAGGCATATTGATATACGCAAACAAACTAGATGCTGATTTAAAATTACCATTAAAATGTTGAAAATCTTCTGAGTTCTGCAGTGTTTCTTTAGCGATATACGTGTCTATAATACTTTTTAAGGTATTGGGTTTGTCACTAAATACTACAAAGTCATCTATAATAGTATAATAAGGTTTATCGAAACTCTTGAAGAGATTTCCAAAAAAGAGTTTAAAAAAACCTTTGATGGCCATAAAATTGATAGGGTAATCTTTATAGTTTATCGACTTAAATTTGACAGGTGTTCGCTTTTTTAATTGCTTTTGTATAAAGGCAAGATTCGTTTTTGCTTTTTCAATATCAGCAGCCTTCAAGATCATTGCCATATCGTTTTTGCCTCTAGTTATCGACGACTGTATTTGCAAAACTGCAATTTCATCACCAATCCAACTCACAAAATTTTCTTTGACATCAATTTTCAACAATTTTTCTATTGATTGTTGTTGGGCTTCATAAGCCTTGAAAACTTCAGGGTTCTTTTGCTGAATTTGTAAAAAATTAGTGTAGAGTTCGGTAAAGCTATCGAAGCCAAAACTCATATAAAGTGCTGTACGTTTGGGAGCTATTGTTGGAATACTGCGTTTCGACGTGCCAGATTGCTGCAATGCCTTTAAATAGCCCAAATTACCCTCACTAATACTTGTGTATCCTTTGGCAATCATCGTGTTATTAGAAGCCAAATCAAAGCTGAATCCAGAGAATAAAAAATTCTCACTCAACGTTTGTATCAATGCCGTGGGTTCGTTTGTAAAATAATGTGCGTAGTCATCTAAATAATCGTGCTGCAAATACAAACGGAACATATCGTCATACCCTGTTTTCTTTTTAACCTCGATAAAATCAAGATTTCTACCAATAAAAGGCTCTCCTACCTGATCGATAGATGCTTCAATCAAGGTATGTACATAAGAAGCGATTAATTGATTTTTAACGAAAGAGAGGTATAAAGTTTCACGGCTCTCTTTATCGTACAATTCAATAATTTCATTACCATGATACTCTCTTCTGCTTAAGCTATAGGTATCATCCAATAAGGTGTTTAAATAACTCCGCAGTAGCTTTAATTTGGCAATTCTCTTTAAATCGATTACATAAAAAATACCATATTCTTTAGGCTTGTACATATGCACAGAAAAGAATAAAGATCGTGTTCCGAAGAGTTGAAATAATTTCTTCTTATTATGAAAAATAGTATCCATTTTATGAATACTCTCGGTCAATTCAAAAAAGTAGTCGTTTTTTTGCAGGTGATTCCATGCTTCGCTTTCGCGGATTTTATCCCAGTTATCAACCGGCTTTTGGGTTTCTACTACGAAAACGGCATCCTTAGGGATTAAATAAATAGATTGTAGATTGGCGCTTGGCGCTAAATAAAAGAAATACACCCCATAAGCTATACACGCAATAAAAACAGCGAATAATGAAAGGAATATTTTCTTTTTTACGGTCAAATCTTGATCAACTAATACTTGTAAAACTACTATTTTTAAAGGATAGTATATTTAAGCTACAGAATCCGTTGGTTTTTGAAAAAATTGCTGCATCATCATGGCTAACAACATCACTAATAAACAACCAAATAAGTTCAACCATAAATAGGGCATCCAGTCATAGTACCAGCCTACTATTACAATTACTTGGGTGATTATCGCTGCTCGAAATACTGCATTTCCTTTTACAAATTTAAAGAAGAAAGCCAATAAAAAGATACCTAAGACATTACCATAAAAAATGGAACCTATTATATTAACCAATTGAATTAGGTTTTCAGCAAGATTCGCGAAACAGGCGATAATTATGGCTATAATTCCCCACATTAAAGTAAAGCCTTTCGTCGCTTTTACAAGATGCTTTTCGCCTTTATCTTCCTTTAAATTCCTTGCGTACAGATCTATCGAAGTAATCGTTGCCAGCGCATTGATTTCAGACGCAGTTGAAGACATAGCTGCCGACAATATAACGGCTAACAACAATCCAATCAATCCGTTAGGCAAGTAATTCAAGACGAATGTAATAAACATGTAATCTCTATCATTCGTTTCTGTATCTTTTGCCGCATCTTTATACAAGCTAAGCAAGGCCTCCTCTTTCTCTACGAACTCTTGACTATCCTCATCGACTCCTTTCAATTCAGCATACAACCGATCATATTTGTTCGCATAAACACTGTCAATAGCCCTCTTAATAAGATATTTAGATTTTAATTTATGATCCCTTTCTGCACTATCCAATTGTATCAATCGTTTTCTGGTCGCGGTATTTTCCTCTTTTGACAACGCAATACTCAATTCTTTTTTCTCTAAAAAAAGTATATTTTGTTCCTTTTGAAGATTTTTATACTCTTGCGAATACTCAGAAGCTAATACTTTTTTAGTCGAGGAATCAATAAAATTTAAAGGCGCTTCATTGAACTGATAAAAAACGAAAACCATAATCCCTACTAAGAGAATAAAAAACTGCATGGGCACTTTTAACAGGCCATTAAAAATCAATCCCATTTGCATTTCCTTCATCGACTTGCCCGATAAATACCGTTGTACTTGACTTTGATCTGTTCCAAAATAAGAAAGCATTAAAAAAGTTCCTCCAATCAAACCAGTCCAAACCGTATATCTATTTTCTAAATCAAATGAAAAGTCTAACACTTCCATACGCCCACTGGCTCCTGCAATATCTAAGGCTTTTGTAAACGAAACATCTTCCGGAATTAAATTGAGAATAATAAATAGTGCTGCAAGCATTCCTGCAAAAATGACAAACATTTGTTGTTTCTGTGTAATTGTAACTGCCTTCGTTCCACCAGAAACCGTATATACAATCACCAAAATTCCTATAATTATATTCAAATAAACAATAGGCCATCCTAGAACAACTGATAAAATAATTGCTGGAGCAAATATGGTAATTCCAGCAGCTAAGCCACGTTGAATCAAAAATAAAATAGCGGTAAGACTTCTCGTTTTTAAGTCAAAACGATTCTCTAAAAATTCATACGCCGTATAGACTTTAAGCTTATGGTACAACGGGATAAACACCATACATATGATGACCATTGCAATGGGTAAACCGAAGTAAAATTGTACAAACCCCATTCCATCAGAATATGCTTGCCCAGTAGTTGATAAAAACGTAATCGCACTTGCTTGTGTCGCCATGACAGATAAGCCAATAGTCCACCATTTAGATTGATTACCTCCCTTAATAAAGTCTTGAGCGTTCTTTTGTCCTCTGGTTTTCCACGAACCATATAAAACAATAAATAGTAATGTTCCTATTAGAACGACCCAGTCAATTGGATTTAATTGTTGCATTATGAAGCGAATATTTGCATTAAAATGTAAAAAAACACTATGTATATCACATTCATCACAAGTACCAGTGTATATGATTTATCCCATGTATATTTTTTTTCATTCATAGTGTTAGTTCTTTGGTGACATAGCATCATCATTATCTCCAACCGATAACAAATTTGCAAACAATTTATAAGCCCCAGGCACGCCCGCTGGTAACTCTCTAAAAAAACTTAATCCGGTGTAAATAAAATTTCCCTTGCCATATTTAGCAATCAGTAAACTGCCTTTTTTAACGCTTTCGCCTTTATCGTTCATTGCTAATAACGGGGTAAATTCTTGAGACCATTCACTCGGAAAATATAAGCCACGTTCTTGCACCCAACCTTCAAAGTCTTCCGCTTTTATTTTATTCGGAAAATTCATGACTTCATGGTTTGGAGCCAAGAAAGTAACTTTGGCGTTTTCGTCAGTCACACGATCTCGAGATAATTTCAGAGCATATGGAGCAACCTGTGTCACTTTTTGTCGTCTGCTTGTGTTGTATTGTACGACTAATGTTCCTCCATTCTCAACATATTTGTGCAAAGCAGCTTGGTAAAATTTTGCGGCGTCATCTATATTATAAGTTCGTAAGCCTAAAACAATGGCATCGTAATTTTGTAGTTCAGCTGAAGCAATTTCATCACTTTTCAACTCTGTAACTTTATAACCAATTTGTCGCAAACTTTCTGGTATATTATCTCCAGCTCCTTGAATATATCCAATGTGTTGTCCTTTCTTTTTAATTGCTAAACGCACTACCTTCACTTCACTTGGCAACAATACCGTTTGAGAAGGAATATGATCATAATTTATCTCAACTATTTCGTGAGCATAGGACTGATTATTAATAACAAAATTTGGCTTTATCATATTTACGACAGTGTCATCTTTTGTTGAATTCAATAAAAAAGTCAGCGTTTTCTCTTCTCCTTTTTTTGAAAGACTCACATCTTTTATTCGTGGTCGAGCGCTCCACCCAGATGGCAAATCAAAATTTATATAACCTTGTATATCATCTTTATATGCCTTAATTGTTACCCGAACCTCAATGGCCTCTTTTGGCTTTGAAATAACAATTTTTGCATCCGTTTTCACCGAGACTGTTGGAATAATTTCAAATGGTTTGTACAATTCTCCTTTATCAGGTTTCGAATACCTGTAAACTACGGGTTTCATGATTGTGACAGGAGTACCCTCTATTTCCAAATTGAAATCTACGGTCACACCCCTTGGTGTTTCTGGAATACCAATTAACTCCTTATTGGTCACAGTATACATTCCTAAGGTTCCTTTATTTTGAAGCCAATATGGAGTGGTATATTGAAGGTTTCTTGATGCTAAATACAATGAATCTTTCATTGTTTTCTTGACATTATTTTCTAATACCATATTTTTAGAAGCAGCAGTTTTTTGGGTAGAAATTTTTACCGATTTTAAAACAATGTTAGCGGCACTTCTGTTCAATGCTTCTAAAGAGAGCATCATTTTTTCATTTCCAGTAATTTTCGAGTCACTTGCAGAGACTTCTAGATACAATCCAGCACAAGATTCAATAATGGCCAATAATTCTTTTGATTTTATCGCTTTCCAATGGGCATCTTCTAGCTTTAACACCAATTGATAGGCTTCGACTAGTTTTGGCAAATGTTTAGAAGGGTCTTTAAAATTAAAATTCGCTTCAATATTTTTCAATATTTTTCCAATAGCCGTTCCTCCTTTTACACGTTTCCATGAGGTATCAATTCCATCAAAAATATTTGACTTGTTTTTAGGCAACGTCCCTTTTAACAATTCAACATATTCCTTTTCAGTACCACGTTGTGTTAAGCGCCCAAATCCCTGACATAAATGTTGACTGCTGGCGATAGCAGCAACTTCATTGTTAGACAATCCTTTTAACGGATAATAAACTCCAGTATCAAAATTTAATAAATTACTTTTATCTGCTTTTTCAAACGCCTCTCTGCCACCATAAAAAAACCAATGTGTATTAAAGAATAATCGCGCAGGTTGCCATAGTTGAGTAGATCCTTTATGTGTTTTATAATTTATATCGTTTGCAAGATCAAACGCCTCCATGCTTAACATAGCCGAAGATGTATGATGCCCGTGTGTTCTCCCTGGTGTTCGATGATCAAAACGATTGATGATGACATCTGGCTTAAAGTTTCTAATTCGAGATACAACATCCTTTAAAACCTCATCTTTATTCCAAATAACCAAGGTTTCATCTGGATGCTTTGAATAGCCAAAATCATTGGCTCTTGTAAAAAATTGTTCGCCTCCATCGACACGTCGTGCACCCAATAATTCTTGCGTTCTTATAATACCGAGAGATTCTCGTATTTCAGGTCCGATCAAATTTTGACCGCCATCCCCTCTTGTCATTGAAAGATAGGCCGTTCTGGCTTTCACATGATTAGAGAAGTAAGAAATCAAGCGTGTATTTTCATCATCAGGATGCGCAGCCAGATATAAAACCGAACCTAAAAAGTTCAATTTTTGAACAGACTCGTATATTTCAGAAGCATTTTGTTTACTAGGTTGTTGAGCTGATGATAGAGAGAAGAAAAAAACAAAAATCAGAAAATAAAAATTGGTTTTCATTGGATAAATTGATAGTAGGTAGTTGACAAATCTAAACATAAAATTTAGCTTTCAAGACTAATTATGAAAACCTTAACATTTGTTATTAAGTTCTTATAATTGTGCGCTATTATTTTTTTGTAGCTTCGTTTAAATAAAATATATTTGTATTCCTTTTTAAAAAACATTTTTAATGAAATTTATTGTTTCTAGTACGCAATTATTAAAACAACTTCAGATACTTGGAGGCGTTATAAATAGTAATAATACCTTACCTATTTTAGATAATTTTTTATTTGATCTAAGTAGTGACCAACTTAAGATTTCAGCTTCTGATCTTGAAACGACCATGAGTACAACAATTCCTGTTGAAGCTGATGAAGCTGGTTCAATTGCAGTACCAGCAAGACTTTTATTAGATATTTTAAAAACCTTTCCAGAACAACCTTTGACCTTTGTAGTAGAAGCTAATAATACTATTGAGATTAGTTCTGATAGCGGGAAATATGCCCTCGCTTACGCGGATGGCGGCGAATTTCCAAAGGCGGTTGAATTAGAATCACCAAGTTCTACGACTATTGCTGGTGATATTTTAGCTACGGCGATTACAAAGACCATTTTCGCTTCAGGTAATGATGATCTTAGACCTGTTATGAGTGGTGTTTTCTTTCAGTTCTCGACCGAAAACTTAACTTTTGTGGCCACAGATGCGCATAAATTAGTAAAATATGTGCGTACCGATGTATCTGCAAATGAAGTTGCTGAATTTATCATGCCGAAGAAACCACTCACCCTGCTAAAAAGTATTTTAGCATCGTCTAGTGAAGAAGTTACCATTGAATACAACGAATCAAACGCTAAATTTACGTTTGACAACAGTGTGCTTATTTGTAGACTCATTGATGGAAAATATCCAAATTATGATGCAGTTATTCCGAAAGAAAACCCCAATAAGTTAACACTAGATAGAGGTTCGTTTTTGAACGCGGTTCGAAGAGTATCGATTTTCTCGAGCAAAACTACACATCAAATTCGTTTAAAAATGGCAGGTACTGAACTAAATATTTCTGCCGAGGATCTAGATTTTTCAAACAAAGCCGATGAGCGTTTACAATGTAGCTATGATGGCGATGATATGCAAATAGGCTTTAATTCGCGCTTCCTATCAGAAATGTTAAGTAACTTAGGATCATCTGAAATTCTACTCGAAATGTCACTTCCAAATCGAGCGGGTATTTTAACCCCGATAGATGGCTTGGAAGAAGGAGAGCATGTGACCATGCTAGTCATGCCTGTTATGCTAAACAACTAACAAATACATTACAAAACAAGTCGAGAATATCCTTAATTAAAATCATTTGTTTGTTCTTTAACTCATACATATATTGAGTGTTTAGAACAATAAAATGTTCAAAACTCACGTTTTTTTAAATATATTTGCAAAAATTCCTGTTAATAAGTCTATTTATTGTTAATAACTTTTTTTCGATAAATTAAATTTGAGGGTAGGAATTTAATAATGCTAGTTGTTATATGTGTACGCGCACTATGTCAATTTGATTTTTAAGTGTGAAAACAATATTGAATAAAAATGTCTACATGATAAAGAAATTCCTCCCCTGCTTCATTTTATTGATGTCTGCGGCTATGTTTGGTCAGACGGATTATTCTAAAATAACATTTAGCAGTAAAATATATAAATACAAAGAGACGAAACCAAAAACAAAAGATTTAGGTGTTAATAAGGAATTAATTGCCGATATCATTGAGTTGTTGGCTGATACGCTTTATTCTGAAAAAGATAAAACAGAAATCATTAATAAAACATGGCTTGCTTACACAGATCCAAAGACTTTTGATTTTGTCTATAAGGATTTTGCTATTAAAACCAATAAAAGTTGGGGGCAGGTAAACGCCAATGGAGAAATGATTTTAGAACCAAATCCGTATTTAACGGAATGGACGATAAATGATAGTGAATACCCGTACTATCAAATTGCATTAAATAAAATTCTAGACTACTATAACTTAATATCGTACGCTGATGATGTTTCTGCAGTAAAACCTTCATTTAAAGAATTATTGATTACTGAGAACCTAGATTTCAAGGAACCACATGAAGATGATTGGGCCTATTCTTATTTGAAAAAAACTAATGATGAATTGGCAAAAAAGGGATTAGTAGCCTTAGTAACAAAAGGATATTACGACATTATAGTTTGTAAACTAAAAAATAAAGACAAGTTGACTAGCCTGTTTAAGAAGATCAAATGGGATTTGGTAACCCCATGACTTACAGTGTTTTAAAAGCATTGTGTCGAAAAACCGTTTCGAATGGAACGGTTTTTGAATGTTTAAACCTAAAATAAGATCATAACAACATGAAGAAGCTGTACTTCTTTCTATTCATACTCATTACTTCTGCGGTTGGCCTACAGGCCCAGCAAGAGAAGACACCTGATTATACGACCATAAAATTTAGGAGTTACCTAAAAGAATATAAAAAGAAAAAGCCATCTTTTGAAGGACTAAAAATAGATAAAGAAATGGTTGCCGATATCGTTCGACTATTAGGTAAGTCATTTTATTCTATAGAAGAGCGTGAAGAAATTACAGAAAAAATATGGCTCGCTTTTACCAATCCAAAGAAATTTGATTTTGTACATAAAGATTATGCCATACGTTCATTACCGAACTGGAGCAAGCCAAATTTTCAAGGTAAAATTGTATTAGAACCTAATCCATATTTAAAAGATTGGACGAAAGCCGATACTTCTTTAGACTATTTTAAAATTGCGATTCATAGAATTTTAACCTACGAAGGATTAATGGGATACGGTGAAGATGCCCAAAACACTAGAAAATCTGCAAAAAAATTAAAATATGCCAAAAGGTTTCAATTTAGACCCGTGTATACAAAAGACTGGACAAACTCTTATTTGCAATCTCTAGTTCCTCAGGCAGCAGCAAAAGGAAACATATTAATGGTTACCGATGGTAATTATCAATTTATGATTGTTGAAGCCAAAAAACAATCAGAATTGCTAGAGTTGTTTAAAAGAATGAGATGGCGATTTATTGTCCCATAAGAGTCTTATGAACTATAAAAAAAACAACTTTTTCAAATTATGAAAAAGTTGTTTTTTTTATACCTATTTTCACATGATGAATTTTTTAGCACATATCTATTTATCCAATGAAAATGAGCAGATAAAAATTGGCAATTTTATTGCCGATTCTATAAAAGGCAATCACTATTCTCATTTACCAGATGCCATTCAAAAAGGCATAAAATTACATCGAGAGATTGATCATTTTACGGATACGCATAGCATTGTGCGCAAAAGCAAAAGAAGATTGCATGAAAGGTACCGTCATTATGATGGTGTCATTATAGATATTCTATACGATCATTTTCTGGCTAAGAATTGGAAGTCCTATAGCAATATTCCTTTAAAAGTATATACCCAAAATTTCTACGCTATCCTTGATAAGAATGTCGACGTGCTTCCCGATAAAGTAAAAAAAATGATGCACTATATGATTAAAGATGACTGGCTCTATAATTATGGCAACCTCGCGGGTATTGAAAGAGTCTTACAAGGAATGAATAGGCGCACAAAAAATAAATCTCAAATGCATTTAGCAATAGAAGATTTAAAATTAAATTATAACGTTCTTGAACAGGACTTTGAACGTTTTTTTCAAGACCTAATTACCTTTACAAATAGCAAACTAAAAGAATTTTAACCATGAAAAAATTATTACCTATTGTCTGTATTACCCTACTCTTCATTTGTTGTAAAAGAAACAATGAACCAGCAACCGAAAAAGTTCATGGTTTAATAACAAACAAAGCGATGGTGGTATCTGCAAGAGTTGAAGCCTCAAAAATTGGTGCTGCTATTTTAGAAAAAGGTGGTAATGCCTTTGATGCGATGGCCGCCACAGAGTTGGCATTAGCAGTGGCATATCCATATGCAGGAAATCTTGGAGGCGGTGGATTTATGGTATATAGAAAAGAAAATGGAGAAATTGGCGGTATTGATTATAGAGAAAAAGCTCCGTTAGCTGCGAGTAAAGATATGTACTTAGATGAAAATGGTGATGTTATCAAAGGTAAAAGTACCCTGGGTGCGATGGCTATTGGTGTTCCTGGCACTGTGGCAGGGGTTTTCGCCGTGCATGAAAAACTAGGCTCACTTCCGATAGAAGATATCTTAACACCCGTGATCGCGCTCGCTAAAAGAGGATTAGTTGTTACAAAAAAGCAAGAGGATAGAATAAAAAAATACCAGCCCTATTTTAGAAAGGTAAATACCGACAGTATTATTTTCGATCAACCTTGGAAGCACAATGACACGATAAAATATCCGGCATTAGCCGAAACTTTAACGCGTATTCTTCAGCATGGTAGAGACGAGTTTTATAAAGGTGAAACTGCTAAAAAACTGGCTGCGTTCATTCAAAAGAATGGTGGTATCATTACAGAAGAAGATCTAGCCAAATATGAAGTTAGATGGCGCGATCCTGTAACATTCAGCTATGACGATTTAAAAATCATTTCTATGTCTCCTCCATCCAGTGGAGGCACCTGCCTCGCTCAAATAATGAAAATGATAGAACCTTATGACTTGCATTTGTATGGACATAATTCAGCGAAAGCAATTCAAGTTATTACAGAAGCCGAACGTCGCGCTTATGCTGATAGGAGTTTTTATCTAGGCGATCCTGATTTTGTACACATTCCAGTAGACACATTGATTAGTAAAGCGTATTTAGATCAACGTATGGCTTCTTTTTCATTTGATAAAGCAACCTTGTCATCGGATGTCACACATGGTTCTGTGCAAGTCGTAGAAAGTGACGAAACAACACATTATTCGATTATAGATCAATTTGGTAATGCTATTTCTGCAACCACCACCTTGAATGGGGCATACGGATCAAAATTATACAGTAGCGAGTTAGGGTTCTTTTTAAACAATGAAATGGATGATTTTAGCAGCAAGCCTGGTGTGCCTAATATGTTTGGTTTACTTGGAGCTGAAGCAAATAGTATCGTTCCAGAAAAACGAATGCTGAGTTCGATGACTCCAACCATTGTAGAAAAAGATGGCAAACTATTAATGAGTGTAGGTACACCAGGAGGTTCTACCATTATCACGTCTGTATTACAAACTATTCTCAACGTACATGAGTTTAAAATGACCATGCAAGAAGCCGTAAACGCACCAAGATTTCATCATCAATGGCTCCCTGATGTTATTTTGATGGAACCCAATTCATTTGATAAAAAATTAGTTGCAGAATTAAATGCGTTAGGATACCCAACCAATGAAGAGCGTTCACCAGTGATTGGAAAAGTAGATGGTATTTTGATACTACCGAATGGAACTCTAGAAGGTGGGGCAGATAAGCGAGGCGACGATACTGCAGTGGGGTTCTAAAAGAATGGTAATATGGACGTTGTTATTCTGACCGATCATAGATATGTACATCCAAAAGAAATAAATGTATATACTAAAAATGTGCTCTTAGAAGATGACCTTGTAATGAAGGCGCTTGAAAAACAAGGGCTTGAAGTAGCACGTATGGCCTGGGATGACCCAACATATGATTGGGCCTCCACAAAATATATACTCTTCAGATCGACTTGGGATTATTGTGACCGTTTCGATGAATTTTCTAAATGGCTCGATATAGCACGCAAACAAACGAAACTTTTAAACTCAGAGAAACTAATTCATTGGAATATTGATAAACACTACTTGCAAGAATTGGAAGAAAAAGGTGTGCGCTGTGCTCCAACATTATTTATAGAAATGGGCCAACAAACGTCATTACAAACATTATATACAACATATAATTTGAACGAAACAGTGTTAAAACCCGCAATTTCTGGTGGTGCTCGCCACACTTATAAACTTCAAAAAAATACGTTGAAAAAGTACGAAAGTATTTTTCAAGATCTCATTGCAAAGGAGGCAATGCTCTTACAGCCTTTTCAATACAACATTGTTGAACAAGGAGAAATTTCGTTGGTACTTATCGATGGTAGATACACACATGCTGTCTTAAAAGTAGCCAAGGCCGGTGATTTTAGAGTACAAGACGATTTTGGTGGTAGCGTGCACCCTTATGAAGCTTCAAAAGAAGAAATCGCTTTCGCGGAAAGAGTCGTCGAAGCCTGCGATCCGAAACCTATATATGCCCGAGTAGACATTTTTAGGGATAATGAAAATGCTCTTGCATTGGCGGAATTAGAATTGATAGAACCTGAACTTTGGTTTCGCCATCATCCAGTTGCGGCGGATATATTGGCAAAAGCCATCAAAAATTTATAATCGCTATTTTTTGGAACACTATTTGACTTAGTCAACATATATGGCGTAAAGAGGTAATCAACTTCTATGAAACTAAACCTATTTTGGAATAAAAATAAGAACAATTACAAGGTATTTGGCTTGTTTTTTATACTTTCGCGCTGTTAAAATAAGAAATTACAATTGACTATTTGTCAATTTAAAATATCGCAATAGCTAACCCTTATATGCCAATTTGGCATTCACAATTATGGAAGAAAAAAAATTCGATCTAAATTCACTCATCGGTTTTGTACTTTTAGGTGCATTAATGGTGTTCTGGTTGTACAATAATCAACCAACTCCAGAGGAGCGAGAAAAACAACGAACTGAGTTTGTACAAGACTCCATTCAAAAAGCGCAGCAAGTAGCCTCACCTTCAAAAGTAGAAGAAGATAAAACAAGCACAAGTATCAAACCAAATGATTCTCTAGCTGCAGTGAATGCACAAAATGCGCTGGGAGCATTTGCATATAGTGCAACATTACCTTCCGCCACAGCAAATGAAACAACTATCGAAAATGAGTTGTTAAGAATAACAATTAGTAATAAAGGTGGGCAAATAAGTGAAGTTGAGTTAAAAGATTTTAAGACCTATGACCAAAAACCTCTGTATCTGATAAAAGATCAAAATGCTTCTTTCAATATTAATTTTGGTACAAACGACAACCGAATTTTAAATACCAAAGATTTATTCTTTGAGCCAACGTTCACGACTAAAGGTGAGCATCAAATACTCTCGATGAAATTAAAAGTAGACGCAAATCGCTACTTAGAATATTACTATGAGATCAAGCCTAACGAGTATATGATCGACTTTTCGATTCGTTCGCAAGGATTAAATAATGTTATTAATTCTTCTCAAAGCCTAAATTTAGACTGGCAGTTAGACGCTTATAGAAATGAAAAAAGTTTGTATGCTGAAAACATGTATACTTGGTATTATTATAAGGCTGATGGCGACGTAGACTATTTAAATAAAGATGATGCTGAGACCGAAAATAATGTTGACTGGGTTACATTTAAACAACATTTTTTCACCTCTATTTTAAAGACCGATACTCCATTTAGTACAGCCTCTATTGAATCTAAAAATCTATCGATAGATGATGACATCGATACTGTTTTTACGCGTAAATTTATATTGAAGGCTCCATTAGACATGAAAGGTGGTGAATTGAACTATGCCATGAATATGTATTATGGGCCGAGCGATTATAAAACATTACAGCAATATGAAAATACAGATCTAGATGAAACCGTTGATTTAGGTTGGGGTATTTTTGGATGGATCAATAGGATCATATTCATTCCAGTATTTAGCTTTTTAAGCTCATTTATGACGAATTATGGTTTGCTCATCATTTTAATGACCATTGTCGTACGTATAATCATGTCTCCCGCTGTATATAAATCGTATCTCTCCAGTGCGCGTATGAAGGTATTGCGCCCTGAAATGAAAGCGATTAACGAAAGACTTCCTGGTAAAGAAAATGCCATGAAACGTCAGCAAGAAACAATGGCATTGCAACGTAAAGCAGGGGTGAGTCCATTATCAGGTTGTATACCGGCCTTGATACAGATGCCAATATTCTTTGCTTTATTTAAGTTTTTTCCAACAAACTTAGCCTTGAGACAGGAGAGTTTTTTATGGGCAAATGACCTTTCATCGTATGATACAATTGCAAAGTTGCCTTTTAAGATTCCATTTTACGGTGATCATATCAGTTTGTTCCCAATATTGGCATCAATTGCAATCTTCTTTTATATGAAGATGAATCAGAGTCAGCAAATGAATATGCAGGCACCAACACAAGAAGGGATGCCAGATATGGGAAAAATGATGAAGTTGATGATTTACTTTTCACCTATCATGATGTTGTTCTTTTTTAACAACTATGCAAGTGGATTGAGTTTGTACTATTTTATTTCAAACTTATTAACGATCGCCATCATGTTAATTATTAAGAATTATGTAATTGATGAGAAAAAGATAATTGCTCAAATTGAAGAAAACAAGGCAAAGCCCGAAAAGAAAAAAAGTAAATTCAGACAACGTTTAGATGATGCCATGAAACAAGCACAAGAGCAACAGGCACAACAAAAGAAAAAAAGATAATCATTAAAAACCGAAGTTAAACTTCGGTTTTTTATTGCTTTATAGATTAAAAAACTAACTTAGCTTCGAGTAATACATCAAATATGAAAGCCGCAACGGTTGCACAAATAAAAAAAGAACTGGGTTATCAATCACAAAAAGAATTGATAGAATTATGCTTGCGCTTGTCAAAATTTAAAAAAGAAAATAAAGAGCTCCTCACCTATTTACTATATGAATCAGAAAATGAAGCCGGATATATAGAAAGTGTTAAAACAGAAGTTGACGAGCAGTTTCAATTGATAAATACGAGCAGTTATTTCTATATTAAAAAGAGCGTCCGCAAAATACTTCGGATGGTAAAAAAATACATCAGATACTCCAAACAAAAAGAAACTGAGGTTGAATTACTGTTACATTTCTGTACAACATTAAAAGAAATGAAACCTTCGATGTATAAAAACGTTAGCCTTACAAATATTTTTAATCGTCAAATTTTGACCATTGAAAAAACCATTGCTGGTCTTCATGAAGACTTGCAATATGACTACAATTTAGAATTGGAAGAATTGAAATAAACATATGCTCTCAAAATAGTGTTAAAATTATTCCGCGTAAGCTTTCAAAACATTTCATTCTACTTAATTTTTCGTAATATCGCGTATAATTCAAATAATTAATTAAAAATGAAGAAAATACTATTTACAGTTAGTGTAGCGACTCTCCTATTGGGTTGCAGTGCTACGAAAACTGCTACAACTACTGTGGAGCCAGTAAAGGTAAAAAAAGATGTCACTGCTTTTGGAGAAACCATTACTGCTGCTGAGTTAAAAGAGGCGCTATATACTTATGCTTCTGATGATTTTGAAGGGAGAGAAACTGGAGAACCTGGTCAAAAAAAGGCTGTCGAATATTTAAAAAAGCATTATGTCTCTTTGGGTATTCCTTCACCAATCGCCGAAGATGATTATTTTCAAGAAGTTCCTTTAACAAAACAAGAGGCTCCCGAAGTAACCATGCTTATTAATAACAAAGAATTTAAAGCGATTGATGATTATGTTCCTTTTGGTAGCGCTATTGATGGCGTTACAAAAACTGAAGACATCGTCTATGCTGGTTATGGTATCGTAACAGATGCTTTTTCTAGTTATGGTGATATCGATGTAACAGGAAAAGTAGTGCTCATTAAAAGTGGTGAGCCTAAAAAAGAAGACGGAAACTATGTAGTTTCTGGATCTAGCGAAGGTTCAAAATGGTCAAATAGACAGCAATATGGCGCGAAACAAGAAGCTGCATTTAACAAAGGCGCAAAAGCTGTGTTGATTTATGATGAAAGAGTTTACCCGATGGCCCAAAGAATGGGAAGGTCAGGTGGTAGAATCTCTTTAAAAGAACCTAAAAAAGAGACACCTCAAAGATATTTCTTCTTTGTTAACGGAACCTTAGCAAAAACAATTATGGGTGCTATAGACACCGACGATAAGGCACAAACGATTAACATGCCATTTAGTTTAAATTATGCGAGCAAATCAAAAGACGTAGCCTCTGAAAACGTCGTTGCCTTTTTGAAGGGTTCAGAAAAACCAGATGAAATTTTAGTAATTTCAGCTCATCTAGATCATGAAGGTATTAAAGATGGTAAGGTGTACAATGGTGCTGATGATGATGGGTCTGGAACCGTAGCCTTGTTAGAAATTGCCGAAGCTTTTAAAGAAGCTGCGAAGAACGGACAAGGACCAAAGCGTTCTATTCTTTTCTTGCATGTTACTGGAGAAGAAAAAGGATTACTAGGTTCTCGTTATTATACGGATATGGATCCTATCTTTCCGTTGAAAAATACGGTGGCAAATTTAAATATTGATATGATTGGACGCTCTGATCCTAAGCGTAAAAAAGAAACTAAAAATTATATTTATCTAATAGGTAGTGACAAGTTAAGTACTGAACTTCACAACTTATCAGAAGAGGTAAATAAAAAGTACGCGAATGTTGATTTAGACTATACTTATAATGATGAAAATGATCCAAATCGTTTTTACTATAGATCAGATCATTACAACTTTGCGAAAAATGATATTCCTGTTATTTTCTATTTTAATGGTACACATGCTGACTATCATCAACCAAGTGATACCCCAGATAAAATAGAATACGATCTTTTAGAAAATAGAACACGCTTGGTATTCTACACGGCTTGGGAAATAGCCAATAGAGAAACTAGAATTGTTGTTGACAAGCCTACTAAGAAAGCTGAGTAATATTTTTAATTAGAAATGTTAAAAAGTTAAAAGAGCCTTACCAATTGGTAAGGCTCTTTTTTATAATTACATTTACCTAACGATTATATTATGACTAACCACCTATGCTCCTCCAAATAGAACTGAATCAATTAGAAGAATATATCAATTCTTTTGAAAAAATCAACACTACAATATCTTCCAAAAATGTAGGCTGGCATTTAGACCATAGCCTCAAAGTAATTAATAGCGTTATCAATGCTGTAAAAGAATCTGATCCAGCAGCCTATAAATGGAAATTTAACTTTATTCGAACTTTTGTCTACACATTTAATTATTTTCCTCGAGGTAAAGGAAAATCTCCTAAAAGGGTATTGCCGCCCGAAGAATTGCTAAAAGAAGATATTTATGATCAAATAGTTCAAGTGAAACTCAATTTAGAATCTGTTAGTTCATTGCCAGCAAAAAGCCATTTCAAACATCCATATTTTGGAGTGTTAAACTTACGTCAAACTCGAAAATTTTTAAGTCTTCATACGAATCATCACCTCAAAATTTGTGCAGATATTCTCACTTAAAATGTTAAATTTTTACAACTACATACAATTCTCGTAATTAATTCGTTGTAGTAATAAGTTATTACAGCAAATGCTATGACTATTCCTCAAAAGCTGTAAGAATTTGTTTTCCCTACCAATAATTAACCAAGCGTAAGCAACCGACTTACAACACAAAAAGCAGACTATAAGATCGTAGTTTGATAGGTTAAATTTATCAATTAAAAAAAGTAGTACGAATGAATTATAAAATAGAAATTTCGGGAGGTCTATTAGGCGGAAAAACGATTTTGGAAGGTGCATTAAATGGACAACACGAGTATCTTAAGAAAGACCTGTTAGCTGAAAAAAGAACATTAAATCTAAATCCAAATCAAAGTGTTGGTTATAAATATATGATCACGCTTCAAAAAGGAAGAAAGCGCAACGTTGAATTTCTTTTTGATGAGACAACCTTAACGGATCATTTTAAGGAATTACTAAAAATTGCCGAGGTACATTCGAAAGTATATCAATAAGCACTTTTGAATTACTAATTAAAAAACTAACTTCGTGCATTCGCAAATCAATTTAAATGCATGAAGTTACTACTATACCCCTGCTTGATATTAATCTTAATTGCTTGTCAAACTAAAAAGGATCAGAAAGTGCCAGAAATGATCACTACTTCCTTTTATGTAGGTACCTATACCGACGGAACCAGTCAAGGAATCTACAAATATGCCTTGAAAAAGAATGGGGAACTCGTAAATATAGGACTCGCTGTGATATCTGAAAACCCTTCATTTTTGGCCTTCAGCAACGACAAAAAATATGTGATTGCCGTCAATGAAATAAGTAATAAAGATACTGTAGGTACTGTGAGTTCTTTTTTGATAAAAGGAGATTCACTACAACTTGTAAATACGGCTTCTTCTGGAGGTGCGCATCCATGCCATATTTCAATAAATAATCAAAATTTTATTACAACTGCCAATTACACTGGCGGAAATGTAGGTTTGTTACACTTAAATACAAAGGGTGTTTTGAGTGACCTACTCGATGTGCAACAACATACTGGTAAAGGTACTACTGAGAGACAAGAAGCTCCGCATGCACATTCTTCTTGGTTTGTTCCTGGTAGTAATGAATTAATTGCAGTTGACTTAGGCACGAACGAGCTCTGGTTTTCAGAATTAGATGTATCTGAGAAAAAATTACAAACTTCTTCACAAAAAAAATTAAAAATGAACGATGGAGCTGGTCCACGTCATCTCGTCATTCACCCTAATAACAAATGGGTTTATGTGTTAAACGAACTTAACGGAACGATTACTTTGGTACAGAAAAATGAGGAAGGGATTTATGAAAAAGGCGTGACCATTTCTACATTACCTGAAGAATATACAGCGTACAATTCTAGCGCCGATATTCATATTTCAAGCGACGGTAACTTTGTCTATGCTTCGAATAGAGGGCACAATAGTATTGCTATTTTTAAAACGAATCCAACTAACGGTGAGTTAACCATAATTGGTCATGAACCTACTCGAGGGGATGCCCCAAGAAATTTTTCACTGTCTCCAGACCAGCAGCATGTTCTCGTAGCAAATCAGAATTCAAATAACATCATTTCGTTCACTAGAAATTCTGAAACAGGATTGTTAACCTTTGTTGATGAAATTGAAGCACCAAAACCTGTGTGCATTTTGTTTCAATAAAAAATCCTGCGGTAAGACAGGATTCTATAAATTATATTGAGGAGATAGTTAGTTTCCTTTCTTAAAATCTGCCAGAAATTTTGCCAAGCCAATATCTGTCAACGGGTGTTTTAGCAAGCCATCTATAGCTTTTAAAGGACCGGTCATAACATCAGCTCCAATTTTAGCACAATCCATAATATGCATAGTGTGACGCACAGAGGCTGCTAAAATTTGAGTTTCAAAACCGTAGTTATCATAAATCAATCGAATCTCTTGAATCAATCCCAAACCATCAGTAGAAATATCATCTAATCTACCGATAAAAGGAGACATATATGTTGCTCCAGCCTTTGCCGCTAACAACGCTTGTCCGGCCGAAAATACCAGTGTTACATTTGTTTTGATGCCTTTATCAGAAAAATACTTACAAGCCTTCACCCCATCTTTAATCATCGGTATCTTCACCACGATTTGCGGATCTAAATTCGCTAACTCTTCTCCTTCTTTAATCATCCCCTCATAATCAGTGGCAATAACTTCAGCACTAACATCACCGTCAACAATTTCGCAAATCGCTTTGTAGTGATTTTTGATGTTTTCACTTCCAGTAATTCCTTCTTTTGCCATCAACGATGGGTTTGTTGTAACCCCATCTAAAATACCTAAGGCCTGGGCCTCTTTAATCTGTTCTAAATTTGCTGTATCTATAAAAAATTTCATGATTTGGTTTAAATTTTGTCAAATATAAAGCTTCCTAAAAGCATGTATATTAAGATAACGCTTAATTTATTAACATGTTTTACAGTTTTTTGATGCTTTACAGTTTATAATGATTCATAAGCAATTTCTCATAAAGCTTGTCGGGCAATAGGCGCTTTAAAACAATGGAAAATTTCTGCATAAATGCCCCCACTTTATAATGTATTTTAGGCTTCGTTGTTAGAATTATCCTATGAATGGCTTTGGCCATTTCTTCAGGAGCCATCCCACCATCAACATCAGCATCCATCAGTGCCAAATTCTCAGCATATTTTTCTTTATAGGCAGAATCTTCATATACTGGTGTATGGTATCTGCCAGCGGCTATATTGGTTGCAAAATCTCCAGGAGCGACGTTCGTAACATCGATACCGAATTGTTTTACTTCCATTCGAGTTGCTTCAGTTATCAATTCTAGCGCTCCTTTAGTTGCCGAGTAAAGTCCGCGAAATGGCAACCCCATGTATCCGGCTATTGAAGTAATGTTTATGATCAATCCTTTTTGTTGCGTTCTCATTTGTGGTAATACAGCCTTCATAACATCGATGGTGCCAAAAAAATTAGTATCAAAAACGGCTCGCATTTCATCGGTTGGCGTATCCTCAACCGGACCTGTTATACCCATACCAGCATTATTTATCAATACGTCTATTCGATGCTCATTAGATATGACGGTCGCAACTGCTTTTTCTATAGATGCAACATTCGTCACATCTAATGCCAACATTTTAACCCCATTAACTTCTTCGCTGATCGGATTACGACTCGTGCCATATACATTCATTCCCTTTTGAAATAAATACTCGGCAATACTTTTACCAATACCAGAAGAAGCTCCGGTGATTAAAATAACTTTAGACATAAATTCAATAAATAAGCAACAAATGTAAGTAAATGTGTAACAAAATAGAGTATTGCTGTACTAATGAAGAGAATTTTGGGTACAAAAAAAGGCAAGCTACCTACATCACACCGCTACGACCTAATACCTTTGCTGCATTCCTGCCCTGGAGGATTCAAAGGGAGCTGGTTGTGTAGGACTTGCCCGCTGCAAAGTTACACTCAATTTCTAATATTCCTACTGTTTTTACACTTTTTTAATTCAGAAAAAAGAGGTGAAAAATAAGTAACTAACACTTAAATAATTATATTTGTTCAACTCTAAAAACTAACAACATGGAAGATCAACAAAAACCAACAAAAAAAATTGCCTTAAATTATGGAGTCTACCTAGGATTTGCCTCAATACTCATTAGCGTAGTCATGTATGCTATGGGAAAACAGCATGAGCAAGGCTGGGAAGTAGGAGTACTCAGCTTCGTAGTCATGGCAACCATTATCGTTCTCGGGATAAAAAAATATAAAGAAATGAATGGTGGCTTTATGACCTTAGGTCAAGGTATTAAAACGGGTGTAGGTATTGCCTTAATCGGTGGTATCATTAGTATTATCTACACGCTTATCTTTATTACTTTCATCGAGCCTGATTCTCTTGAACAAGGTATGGAAATAGCACGTCAAAAAATGATGGACAATCCTAATTTGAGCGAAGAGCAAATAGAAGCTCAAATGGAAATGGCCGAAAAATTCTCTGGTCCTGGTATTATTGCTGCATTTGGCTTGTTATGGACGCTCTTCTTAGGGTTCATTATTTCCTTGATTGGATCTGCTATTTTACAGAAAAAAGAAAATGAATATTAAGATTTAATAGAACATATGAACATATCAGTAGTTATTCCACTACTTAATGAAGAAGAATCTTTATTAGAATTACATGATTGGATTGCAAAAGTTATGCAATCCAATCAGTTTTTATATGAAATTATTTTTATCGATGATGGAAGTACTGATAAATCTTGGAGTATCATTCAAGAATTGTCACAAAATAATGCTTCCGTAAAAGGTATAAAATTTCAAAAAAATTATGGTAAATCTCAAGCCTTAAATATTGGTTTTAAAAAAGCAAAGGGTGATGTCATTATTACCATGGATGCCGATTTACAAGATAGTCCAGATGAAATTCCAGAACTCTACAAAATGATTATGGAAGATGATTTAGACTTAGTTTCTGGATGGAAAAAGAAGCGATATGATTCTAAAATCAGAAAGAATCTACCCTCAAAACTCTTTAATGCAGCTGCTCGTGCTACGTCTGGATTACATTTACACGACTTTAATTGTGGACTCAAAGCTTATAAAAATGATGTTGTGAAAAGCGTTGACGTTTATGGAGAAATGCATCGCTATATTCCAGTATTGGCAAAAAATGAAGGCTTTCACAAAATAGATGAAAAAGTCGTGCAGCATCAAGCGCGCAAATACGGTGTTACCAAATTTGGAATGGATCGTTTTGTAAATGGTTTTTTAGACCTGATAAGCATTTGGTTTTTATCTAGATTCGGTAAAAGACCAATGCACCTTTTTGGGTTGCTAGGTAGTATTGCATTTTTCATAGGTTTCTGTTTCGTAGTATACCTTGGTATAGATAAGTTATTTTTAAACCCTACTGGTAGATTAATTACAGATAGACCCCAATTTTATATCGCTCTTGTTACCATGATTTTGGGCACACAACTATTTCTTGCCGGTTTTCTTGGTGAACTATTAGTAAGAAGCAAGAAAGATGAACGACGATATAAAGTGAGCGAGGAAGTAAATCTATAACCAAAGTACCGCTCTTTTATTACCTTGAAAAAACAGCAGAAGTTACTAAAATTAGTACCTTTGCTGTAGTTTAGAAAAAGAATTTTATGGATGTAAACAAGATGATAGAAAAAGCCAAGGTATGGCTTCAGCCACCGTTCGACAAAAGTACTCAGCAAGAGATACAAGAACTCATAACAGCAAACTCAAATGATCTTTCTGACAGGTTCTATAAAGATATGGAATTTGGCACTGGAGGTATGCGAGGTATTATGGGCGTAGGTACCAATAGAATTAACAAGTATACCTTAGGTCGAGCAACACAAGGGTTAGCTAACTATTTAAAAAAATCTTTTCCTGCGAAAGAATTGAAAGTAGCCATTGCCTATGATTGTAGGCATAATAGTGACACCTTTGCCAAAGTTGTAGCCGATGTTTTTTCTGCTAATAATATAAAAGTATTTCTCTTTGAAGATTTACGACCAACACCCGAACTTTCATTCGCGGTTCGTCATCTTAATTGTGATGCAGGTATTGTGCTAACGGCATCGCACAATCCACCAGAATATAACGGATACAAAGTATATTGGAATGATGGAGGGCAAATCGTTCCTCCTGAAGATGCAGCCATTATCAATGAAGTGAATAGGTTAGATTTCAATGATATTAACTTTAATGCCAACCAACAATTAATTGAGCATGTTGGAAAAGAAATTGATAAGGCATTTATCGACGCTTGTGTTAAAAACGGAACATTCAACACTTCAAATAAAGGTGAATTAAAAATTGTGTTTACTTCATTGCACGGAACTTCCATTGTTTCGATTCCCGATGCCTTGAAAAAAGCCGGGTTTAGCAATGTACATATTGTAAAAGAACAGGAAAAACCAGATGGTGACTTTCCAACCGTAACATCTCCAAATCCAGAAGAACCTGAAGCCTTAAAAATGGCGATCGATCTTGCCGATAAAATAGATGCAGATATTGTTATTGGAACTGATCCTGATTGTGATAGATTAGGTATCGCTGTGCGAGATCTCAATGGCCAGATGAAGCTTTTAAATGGGAACCAAACCATGAGTGTCATGACCAATTACTTGATCAAACAATGGTATCAAGAAGGAAAACTCAATGGAAAACAATTTGTAGGTTCAACAATAGTATCGACAAACTTAGTAAGTGATATTGCCAAAAGTTATAATGTAGAAACTAAAATTGGACTAACCGGGTTCAAATGGATTGCCAAAATGATTCGCGATTTTGAACATCAAGAATTTATCGGTGGTGGCGAAGAAAGTTTCGGTTATATGGTTGGAGATTTTGTACGGGATAAAGATGCAGTAACTGCTACACTCCTAGCTTGCGAAATTGCCATCGATGCAAAGAATAATAGTTCTTCTTTCTATAGAGAACTCCTCAATATCTATGAAAAACATAGTTTCTACAAAGAACACCTCATTTCTATTGTGAAAAAAGGAGCTGATGGTGCCTCGGCCATAAAACAAATGATGGTCGATCTACGTAAAAACCCAATACAAGAAATTGATGGTTCGAAAGTTGACTATCTATTCGATTATCAAAATTCTACAAAGCAACACGTGCGCACTGGTAAGAGCGAAACAATTGATATCCCAACTTCTAATGTATTGATATATCAAACAGAAGATGGTACGAGAGTTGCCGCACGACCTAGTGGTACAGAACCTAAAATTAAATTTTATTTTAGTGTAAATCTTCCATTAGATGGTATTCCGAATGCGGTTACTGTAGAAAAATTATTAGATCAAAAGATTGAACGCATCATTAAAGAGTTGAAGTTAAGTTAATGAGTCATTTTACGAATATATTAAGGTATGCTAAACCTTATAAAAAATATGCCATTGGGCATATTATTTCGAATGTATTCTTTGCATTGTTCGGTACTTTGTCGTTTATCGCATTAAAGCCAATGCTCGACGTAATTTTCGGTGAAAAAAAAGTAATACCGACATCAGAACCCGAATTAGAAAGTTTATTGAAAATAGGCAAATTTGCCGAAAATTACTCTACTTATCACATGCATCAATACACTGGAGGCGACAACTCCAAGGCTCTGGTATTGGTCGTTTGTTTAATTATTGTCATGTTTTTATTAAAAAACATATTCGGATACTTAGCGAACTATTTTCTTGTTTTTTTGCGGAATGGAGTTATCAGGGATCTTCGAAATACGGTGTATAAAAAAACAGTGGACTTACCGCTGTCCTTTTTCTCAGAAAAACGAAAAGGTGATATTTTAGCGAGAGTGACCAGTGACGTTGGGGATTTACAGTATTCTTTTTTATCTGTTTTAGAATTAATTGTTAGAGAACCACTAACCATTATTTTTACAATCATCGCAATGCTCATCATTAGTGCAAAACTCACCTTATTTATTTTTCTTTTTATTCCTATAATGGGATATATTATTTCTATGATTGGTAAAAGTTTAAAGAGAAAATCTGATAGAGTTCAAAAAGAACAAGGCACTTTTTTATCAAATTTAGAAGAAACACTCACAGGTTTGCGAATCATTAAAGGATTCAACGCCGAAGAAAAATTTAATGATAAATTTCAAGCATCAACAAATCGCTACTATAACTTTTCAAATAAATTATTAAATCGTCAGAATCTCGCTTCACCCGCGAGTGAGTTTTTAGGTATTTGTATGATTGCTGTTATCCTTTGGTATGGAGGTAATTTAGTGCTGAGCGGTGACGCCGGATCTTCCTTAAACGGCAGTACATTTTTAGTTTACATGGGTTTGTCTTATAACATTCTAACTCCGGCGAAAGCAATCTCTCGAGGTCTTTACAATGTTAAAAAAGGAGGCGCTGCCGCGGAAAGAATACAAGAAATTATAGATACTGTAAATCCATTAACTGATAAAGAAAATGCCCAAGTAAAAAATGGCTTCGACTCAGAAATTACTTTTGAAAATATTTCTTTCAAATATGATAAGGAATATGTGTTAGAAAACTTTACCTTGAAGATTCCTAAAGGGCACAGCGTCGCCTTAGTTGGGCAATCTGGGAGTGGTAAATCTACGTTAGCCAACCTTATAACACGCTTTTACGATGTAAATAAGGGAGCGGTAAAAATTGACAATATAGATATTAGAGATATCACTAAAAAGTCACTTCGCAATCAATTAGGTATTGTAACTCAAGATGCTATTTTGTTCAATGATTCTATAAAAAACAATTTGTTATTGGGCGTCGAAAGTGCGACCGATTCAGCAATAATTGAAGCCTTAAAGGTTGCCAATGCATGGGAATTTGTTAAGGACTTAAAAGGGGGTATTGATTTTAATATTGGAGATGCTGGAACAAAACTTTCAGGTGGACAAAAACAACGCTTGAGTATTGCAAGAGCTGTCTTAAAAAACCCACCGATTATGATTTTAGATGAAGCAACCTCAGCCTTAGATACTGAATCGGAAAGTATTGTTCAAACTGCATTGGAAAATATGATGAAAAATAGAACTTCTATTGTCATCGCCCATCGTCTTTCCACAATTCAAAAAGCCGACTTAATTGTTGTGATGCAAAAAGGGTCTATCATAGAACAAGGTAAACACGACGAACTACTTGCAAAAAATGGCGTGTATAAAAAATTAGTGACCATGCAATCTCTTTCATAAGTATATGACGAATATTATTCAAAGTTTAGAATGGCGTTATGCCTGCAAAAAGTTTGACAGCACAAGAATTTTATCTGACAAACAAATTGATACCATTACAAATGCTTTTAACTTAACGGCGACATCTTTTGGTTTACAGCCTATTAAGTTAATAGTGATCAAAAACAACAAATTACAAGAAAGTCTAGTTGAGCACTCATTTGGGCAGCAGCAAGTGGCGAATGCTTCTCATCTTTTAGTGATTTGCATTCAAGATTATTTTACACTCGATGATATCGATTCTTATTTTGACTTAGAAAAAGAGGTGCGAAAAACATCAGAAAAAATTCTTAAAAAATATAGAAATCAGTTGAAAGGAATTTTCGAGAATAAATCCACTATCGAGAAACAGAAATCTGCAATAAACCAGGCTTATATAGCTTTAGGTAATCTCATGACAGTATGTGCTGTAGAGGGTATTGATGCGTGTCCGATGGAAGGCTTCAATGCACAAAAATATGATGAGATATTAGCATTAAGAGAGAAGAATTTAAAATCGGTATTACTTTTACCTGTTGGCTATCGTGCCGAAGATGATTTTATGAGCACGCTGAAAAAAGTGAGAAAACCGATATCAGAAACTATTATCAATTTATAACATGAATTCAGAAATTAGAAATTTAGAACCTAAGGCGCTTTGGAATCATTTTGCAGATCTAAATGCCGTACCAAGAGCATCTAAAAAAGAAGAACGTGTCATTGCTTTTATGGTTGAATTTGGTAATCAGTTGCAATTAGAAACCATCGTTGATGGTGTGGGCAATGTCATTATCAAGAAACCTGCTACTAAGGGCATGGAACATAGAAAAACCATTGTCATGCAATCGCATTTAGATATGGTGCATCAAAAAAATAATGATACCGTTTTCGATTTTGATACTGAAGGTATCCAGATGATTGTCGAAAATGATTGGGTGAAAGCAAAAGGAACGACATTAGGAGCCGACAATGGCTTAGGTGTCGCCACTATCATGAGCGTTTTAGCTTCAGATACAATTGCTCATCCGGCTATTGAAGCACTTTTCACCATTGATGAAGAGACAGGAATGACCGGTGCTATGGGCTTAGAAGCGGGATATCTCGAAGGCGAAATACTTTTAAACTTAGACACCGAAGACGATGATGAAATTGGAGTAGGCTGTGCCGGTGGAGTTGATATTACCGCAACGAAAAGTTATAGGCCCATTGATGTCTCTGAAAACGGAGTGGCATATAAGATCACAGTAAAGGGATTACAAGGAGGACATTCAGGGATGGATATCCATAAAGGATTCGGAAATGCTAATAAATTACTCAATCGCATCCTTTATGATTTGAACGACATCCTGGCAGTTGCCGAAATTGATGGTGGCGGTTTACGAAATGCTATTCCTAGAGAAAGTAATGCGATCATCGTTGCAAAACATACAACAGATTTTGAAGATAAATTCTACGAGATAGCGAAAACTGTTATAGATGAGTATACCACTGTCGAAGAAGATCTCGAAATAATTCTAGAAGAATGTTTACAACCACAACAAGTTCTTTCTAAAGAGGAGCAAGATATATTGTTACAAGCAATTTATGTGACACATAATGGAGTGTTTAGAATGAGTCCCGATATTGAAGATCTTGTAGAAACATCGAACAATCTAGCGAGAGTACTTGTAAAAGAAGGTGAAATGCAATTATTATGTTTAACTCGAAGCTCAGTAGCATCTGGTAAACAAAATTTAGCCAATACCATTCGTTCGGGATTTGAACTCGCTGGTTTTGAGGTAACCTTTTCAGGAACCTATCCTGGATGGAAACCAAATCCAAATTCTCCTATTTTAAAGGTATTGAAGCGTGTCTATGAAGACCTTTTTAAGGAAGCTCCAAATGTTTTGGCTTGTCATGCAGGTCTAGAATGTGGAATCCTCGGCACCAACTATCCAGCCATGGACATGATTTCATTCGGACCAACCATAAAAGGTGCACATTCTCCTGATGAAAGAGCCAGTATTAGCTCAACACAAAAGTATTGGAAATATGTACTAGAAATTCTTAAAAATATTCCGTTAAAAAACGAATAATATTGAGATTCTAACGTTAGTATAATAAACCTAAAAAAATCAAAATGAAAATACTCAAAATTTTATCGATTCTCTTGGTTGTTGTTAGTTTGACAGGATGTACAAGTGATGATGGTTCGCCTATCGATACAAATGCCTCTGCAAACGATCTTGTTGGTGTTTGGACGCTTACCGAAGAATCGCAAGATGGTGTCGCAAAGGTTACCATAGAAGGCGTTACCTTGAATGGAACAATCACTTCTACGAGTAAAAACCTAGATGCAACCTTAACCATTACCGAAAACCCGAACACAATAACAGCAGCAGGAAGTTATACTGAAGTAATTACAGCATCATTCGCAACATTAAATAGAACCGAAGAGGTGCTCGTTGACTTAGATAATGAATTAAATCAAGGCGCTTGGTCATTGAGTAACGGCGTGCTCACACTTTTAGGTGGTAGCGAAACACTTGATGTAAATATTATAGAACTTACCTCTACAACATTGAGAATTGAAATTCCAATTGAGCGTGATGTTGTGTTAGAAGGAACAGATGTGGCTATCGATACAACGATAAAAATGACTTTTACGAAACAGTAGTTCGTTATTCTATTACAAATAAATTTAAAGGGGATTTTCCCCTTTTTTATTTGCCAATAACAATAGAGTTTGTACTTTTGGCAAAACCAAATAGTACATGAAAAACACTAAATACGTTTTCGTCACAGGAGGCGTAACTTCATCACTCGGTAAAGGAATAATAGCAGCATCTTTGGCAAAACTATTGCAAGAAAGAGGCTATTCTGTCACTATTCAAAAATTAGATCCGTATATAAATATCGATCCAGGAACCTTGAATCCTTATGAGCATGGTGAGTGTTACGTAACAAATGATGGTGCCGAAACTGATTTAGATTTAGGTCATTATGAGCGCTTTTTAAATATTCCAACTTCTCAGGCTAATAATGTTACTACAGGTAGAATTTATCAGTCTGTGATTGATAAAGAGCGAAGAGGAGACTTTTTAGGAAAAACGGTTCAAGTTATTCCCCATATCACAGACGAGATCAAAGAACGTATTCAACTTTTAGGGAATACAGGTGAATATGATATAGTAATCACCGAAATTGGGGGTACCGTTGGTGATATTGAATCGTTACCATATGTAGAGTCTGTACGTCAATTACTATGGGAATTAGGAGAAGAAAACGCCATTGTCGTGCACTTAACACTCATACCCTATCTAGCTGCAGCGGGAGAATTAAAAACCAAACCAACACAGCATTCTGTGAAAATGCTGATGCAAAGTGGGGTGAACCCAGATATACTTGTTTGTAGAACAGAGCATCCTATTTCTGATGATATTAAAAGAAAGTTAGCACTGTTTTGTAATGTAAAAAAGGAAGATGTTATTGAGTCATTAGATGCTGAAACAATTTATGATGTTCCGAACTTAATGTACAATGAAGGTCTCGATTCGGTTGTTTTGAACAAGTTAAAATTATCATCAGAAAACAAACCTATTTTAAATAAGTGGAATGATTTCATTTCCCGTCATAAAAACCCAAAAGATACTGTAGAAATTGGCTTAGTTGGTAAGTATGTAGAGTTACAAGATGCGTATAAATCAATTGCTGAAGCGTTTATTCATGCTGGTGCTGCCAATGAAGTAAAAGTAAATTTACATTGGATCCATTCTGAAGGCTTAACTCCCGAAAATGCTGCAAGTCAATTAAAAGGATTGAATGGTGTGTTAGTAGCTCCGGGGTTTGGAGAACGAGGTATTGAAGGTAAGATAGAGGCTATTAAGTATATTAGAGAGCAACAGATTCCCTTTTTAGGAATCTGCCTTGGTATGCAAATGGCTGTCATCGAGTTTGCTCGCAATGTTTTAAATCTTAAAGGAGCCAACTCTACGGAGATGGTAGAAACAACGCCATTTCCTGTGATAAACTTAATGGAAGAACAAAAAAGTATTACGAATATGGGTGGTACGATGCGTTTAGGTTCATGGGAATGTGCCGTAGCTAAAGATTCTGTTACATATACTGTATATGGAAAAGAGCTTATTGAGGAGCGTCATCGTCATCGTTATGAATTCAATAATCAATATTTAGCCGACTTCGAAAAAGCCGGTATGATAGCAACTGGTAAAAACCCAAAAACAGATTTAGTAGAGATAGTAGAACTACCAGAACATCCTTGGTTTGTAGGTGTGCAATATCATCCCGAATATAAAAGCACAGTGTTGAATCCACATCCATTATTTGTGGCTTTTGTACATGCAACTTTAACACATAAAAAAAGTCTCGACTAGTTCAAGGCTTTTTCCTTATATAAACTAAACTGGTATATTTGTAGAGAAACACTATAGTTATGCGAAAAATTCTACTGATTATTTTGACGATAAGCTTCTCTATTGTTGGATTTGCACAAAACACATCGACTTCTAATTTTGATGCATCCTTAGCCAAAGAAATGGGTGCTGATGATTACGGAATGCGTAAATATGTGATGGCCTTTTTGAAAAAAGGACCGAATAGAACGGCCGATAAAGAAAAGGCTGCCGAACTTCAGAAAGCACATATGGAAAATATAGGAAGACTTGCTAAAGAAGGGAAACTGGCTATTGCCGGACCTTTTTTAGATGATGGCGAATTAAGAGGTATTTATATTTTTAATGTTGAGACCGTTGCTGAAGCGAAAAAGCTAACAGAAAGCGACCCGGCGATTAAGTCAGGTAGTCTTGTGATGGAATTACATCCTTGGTATGGTTCTGCTGCCTTAGGCTTGGTGAATAAATACCACGATCAAATTTCGAAAGTGAAGATGTAGCGAGCTACATTCAAGCGCGCCTCATTGCGCTGTATTCTGTTATAGGATCTCTGTGATTATATAATTGAATACTCCCAAATATTGAAACAAAATCATTAAGATAAGAATGACGACTAGAAGAATGAGATAATTATTTCTTGATTCTTCTTTAGCATTTCTTCTAATATCCTGTTTTAATTTTATCAGTTTAGCGTTTGATACTTCAGAAAAGTCATATTCATATTTCGTCTCCTGTTCATTTCCATCAGCAGATATATCCGTTTTAAACTTACCTACTTTTGACTGCTTTCGACGCTTATTTCTTCCTCTTACTGAGCTAAAGTCATACATGTTTAGAATATAGGCAAAAAACATGTAAAAACCTAACAATTAACATCTTATTTCAACACTTCCTTTGCCTTCAATTTAGCTTCTTCATTACGGTCTATTCTGTGTTCAGGACGTGTCCATTTTGGTTTTTCACCTAACGCTTCATACTGAGAATCAGCAGCTTCGATAGTTTCTGGTTGCATCTTTTTGATGAAAGGTTTTTGGGGATTCAACCCTAATAACTTAAACATTTCCATGTCTTCATTCACATCAGGATTCGGAGTTGTGAGTAACTTATCACCAGCAAAAATAGAATTAGCTCCTGCAAAGAAACACATAGCCTGCCCCTCTCTACTCATTTCTGTTCTACCAGCACTTAAACGCACTTGCGTTTCTGGCATTACAATACGAGTTGTTGCAACCATACGAATCATTTCCCAAATAGAAACTGGCTCTTGATCTTCTAATGGTGTACCGTCTACGGCCACCAACGCGTTGATTGGTACAGATTCTGGTTGAGGGTTCAAAGTAGACAATGCGACTAACATACCGGCTCTATCTTCTGACTTCTCTCCCATACCAATAATACCACCACTACACACAGTGACATTTGTTTTTCTCACATTATCAATGGTGTCCAATCTATCTTGATACCCTCTGGTGGAAATAACTTCTTTATAATATTCTTCAGATGAATCTAAGTTATGATTATAAGCGTACAATCCGGCTTCAGCCAAACGATGTGCTTGATTTTCGGTAATCATACCCAATGTACAACATACCTCCATATCTAATTTATTAATGGTACGTACCATCTCTAAAACCTCATCGAATTCTGGCCCATCTTTTACATTTCGCCAAGCAGCTCCCATACAAACACGTGAGCTTCCTGATGCTTTAGCTCGTAAGGCTTGCGCTTTAACTTGATGTACACTCATTAGATCATTTCCTTCTACATTGGTATGATATCTCGCAGCTTGAGGGCAATATCCACAATCCTCAGGACACCCACCAGTTTTAATAGACAACAACGTACTTACTTGAACCGTATTTGGGTCATGATGTTCACGATGAATGGTTGCTGCATCGTATAAAAGTTCCATCAACGGCTTGTTGTATAAATCAAGTATTTCTTCTTTCGTCCAATTGTGTCTGGTTATGCTCATAAAATCATCTCATTTAAAAATCAAAAATAGTAAAAAGGTTTTGTGTTGTAAACTAATTTTGTCTGTTTATTTTAACACCAATTGTCGTCCTAATTCAGCTAAAAAAGGAATACCAATACGCTCGTATTCATAGGTATCATCATTATAAATGCCGTTTTCATTTACATGGATGGTGGCGGTAATGATGTATTCTTTACTCGTTTTTTCGTTGATTATATAGGCACAATCAATCAAATAGCCATAGGCATAACCTACTTTATTCCGAATTTCTATGTAATCGGGGATGCTCTCTTTAGTATCTCCATATACCAAGAACTTCACGTACCCATCATAATAATCATCAGAAGTATATCCGGCTTCTTTCGGCAAAAGACGCATACTATTTAATAAGAACGATCGATCTTCTTTTGACAAATGAAACTGCATATTTTTGGGATATAGATCCCCAAATATTAATTGTTTCATCATGTTATGCAGGGATCTAATAGGCAGGTAATTCTTTCGAGAGAAATCTTTAGGTTGAGAAACTAAACTATCGCCTTCCATATATCCGACTCCTTTTGAGATTCTGTGTAAATTTAAATTTTCGATAGGTTTGTTTATAATTTCTAAACTAGTGGTCGTTGTACTGTCATCAACATAAAACACTAACGGCTTTGTCGGCAAATCATCTGAATTTTCTGTTGACAAACGATGTGAAATTCTCGATCGTATTCCTTTAGCATTCAACCTTTTGTTTATTTCATCCTGACCCAAGTATTCAAACAGTTTATTATAGGCTTCATTGTCGCTCACAGCAAATATTTTATTTATCTCTCGCGCAAAAGTACTTTCAATACTATCGCCTTCAATATAGAATTTCGAATTTCGATCAATGACTTTCTCCTCATTCATCTTCTCTAATGCTAAGACAGCAACAGGGAATTTCACGGAGCTTGCCGGATAAAAATAAGTGCTATCATCAACTTGAAAACTAAAATCTTTAAAACTAATTGAATTGTCTATGCCGCGATGAATCTCTGTATATAGAATCTGAACCTCATATTTTTCTAAGCTGTTCATCACCGTTTTTATCTTTTCATTGTCAGATGATAAGGCGATCTCTAGCGGTGTTTTTTCAACAGTGTTACAGCTGATAGTCATCATTAAAAGTAATAAGGTCAACATTCTCATTTCACTCATTTTTCTCTAAAGATATGGATTATTCATTTCATATATAGACAAAAAAAATCCGCAACGTGTTGCGGATTTTTAGTTGATCTATTCTTCTTCTTTCTTTGGATCTTCCTTTTTAGGCTGGATTGCTTTAGGCTTCGCTTTTTTATCTGCAACATCTTTTCCCTTTAAATACTCGGGCAAATCCATCCCCGCCATATTGAACATTTCTTGTAAAGGAGGTACAGCCTTATACATTCCAGAAATGAAATTAGACGTTGATGTTGTTCCATCTTTTCCGCCACCATTTTCCCAAACGGTTACTTTATCAATTTTGATATTTTTGATCGCCTCTGCTTGTGTTTTTACCAATTCTGGTAACTTATCAGCAATCAACAATAGTACCGCATCTTTCGAATTATTACCAGCTGCCTTTACAATTTCATCTAAACCAGCTGCTTGTTTAGTTAATACTTCGTACAATCCTTTTGCTTCAGCTTGCGCCTTAAATAAGATGGCATCTGCTTCACCTTTTGCTCTTCTTCTAATTCTTTCTGCTTCCGCTTCAGCGTCGATTTCGACTTTTCTTTTATCAATTTCTGCTGGTACAATAACATCAGCCATTTGCGAAGAACGCTCTCTTTCTGCTCTTGCAGATTCTGCTTCTGTCTCTGCAGCATACGACTCCTCTAATGCTTTTGCCGATTGTACTTTTTCGGCGGCGATAGCCACACGTTCTGCTTCGGCTTCTCGTTGACGACGCAACGAATCTGAATTTGCTACAGCAATCTTAGCGGTATTTTCTCCTTCTACGGCTTGCGCATTTGCAGCAGCCACTTGTGTTCTTTCATCTTGTACAGCATTCGCCTCACCAATAGAACCATCTCTGGTTTTTTCAGCAACAGATTTACGTGCTGCATTTATGGCATGTGCTGCCGCCTCTTTTCCTAAGGCTTCTATATATCCTGACTCATCAACAATATCAGTAATATTTACGTTGATCAACTTTAGACCTACTTTCTTTAATTCTGACTCGACACTCTTTGAAATGTTCGTTAAAAACTTATCTCTATCAGAGTTAATTTCCTCAATATCCATTGAGGCCACCACTAAACGTAATTGTCCGAAAATAATCTCTTGTGCTAATTCTTGGATATTATTTTGATCTAAACCAAGTAATCTCTCGGCTGCATTTTGCATAATACCTGGTTCTGTAGAAACACCAATCGTAAAACGAGATGGCACATTCACACGAATATTTTGTTTCGACAGGGCATTAATTAGATTCACCTCGATCGATATCGGAGTCAAATCTAAGAATTGATAGTCCTGGATAACCGGTAAAATAAATGCAGCACCACCGTGAATACATTTGGCCGATTGTCCGCCGCCAACTTTACCATACACTACTAATATTCTATCCGAGGGACAGCGTTTATAGCGTTTGACTAATACTATTAAAATGACAACAATAAATAATATGGCGAAGATCAGGGCCATTGGGGCTCCAATACCTTCTAATCCAATGCTTTCTTGGCTACTCAGTAATCTCATAGGTTTGTGGGTTTAAGGGTTCAATTGGTTTTTGTGTTTGGTTAACGATTAATATGCCGTTGCTCGTGATATCAACTACCTTGACAATCGTTCCGGATTTCAATTCATAAATAGAATCAGACAATGCCTCTAACTCACGAAGTGAGCCTTGTACTCGAACATGCACTTTTCCCATTTTTGAGCGATTTGCTCCAACGGTAAGGTAGACTTCTCCGATACTATCAATGGCATTTTTATAATCTAAGGTGCCACTATCAGATAATTTTGACATAAAATAAAATAGTGTTGCCATGATAGTCATCATCAAGAGACCGCAAAAAGTCGAAATGACAATTGTTAGAGATGTGGGTAACCCTGCATCTATACAGGCGATACCTGTCCATCCAAAAATGGTAAAGAATCCAACTATATTTTTAAATGAGATAAACTGAAAACCGATTCCAGTATCTCCTTCTATATCTGAATCAACGTCTCCTATATCGTCGGCATCCCCACCTGTAAAAGCAAGAATCATTACAACGGTAAAAATAAGCGAGCCTATTATGGCAATTAACCAATATAGTTTAGGCAGAAAATCTAAGTTTGAAAACCATTCCATCATAGCTGTTAATTTTTATGAAATATAAAACCTTTTAACGGTTTTACAATAATTATTTGGAAAGTAAAATGCTCACAGCATTACCACCAAAACCAACGGCATTGACAAGAATTTTTTTGAGTTGTTTTGGTTGTTGTTGCTTGGCTACAAAAGGAACATCGATTGCTTTTTGGTATCTTAACATGAGTAATGCAAATTCTATACTTAGCATTCCCGAAGCTCCGAAAGTATGTCCTAACTTCCACTTATTGGTAGTCAAAAAAGGAATTTTGTTACAAAAAATCGTAGAAATAGCTTTAAATTCTGATAAATCACCCTTCTTTGTACCCGGTGCATGCATCACAATTACATCCACATCATTTGGATGAATTTCTCCTAATGCCATCTTCATAGAACGCTGAAAACATTCCGCTTCAGCGGATATAGAAATATTATGTTCTAAGATTTCTGTGGCATACCCAACACCTTCTATATAACCAAGGGCATTTTTCTTCTTACCCTGCTCTAAACATGCCATACTTGCTCCTTCTCCCAATACCATAGTATTGTGTTTTTTATCAAGGTCGAAAGCTTTACAGGGGTATGTATCATTATTTTTCGCATACACCTTTAACGCCCGCATTTGTGCAATTGTAAATGATGTTAATGGTGCTTCACTCCCTCCTACCAAAAACTTATCGGCCATACCACTCTGTATCCAAGCCACACCATTTAGTAAGGCATGAAGCGCGGTAGAACATGTAATAGAATGACTAATTTCTGGACCTTGGGTTTGTAAATCATGCGCTACCCAAGAAGAAATATTTCCCAGGGTAGTAGTTGGGGAAGTCAAGGTTTTTGCCTCCTTATCTTTCAAAAATTGTTTGTGATAGGTTTCAAATAAACCAGTGGCGCCTCTTGAAGAGCCGATATTCACACCAAAATTATCGGTACTGTCCCAACCTGCTTGATGCACCGCGTCTCTCGACGCATGGATAGCGAATAGTACAGAATCATCTAAATTTTTATACTTCTGATCGGAGTTTTTTAACGAGATGATTTTTTCCTTTCCTTCTGAGGTTAACATAGCAACAAAGGCCTCCTTTGCATCAAAATTTTTGGCTGTTATATAATGTTCACTATCTTGATACTTTTCCCAAGCTTCTTCTAAAGAAAGACCTAGAGGTGAAATAGAACGAATAGCGGAAATAGAAATTGGTGCTTTCAACTGATAATATTTTCAGCAAAAGTAACAAAAGACGAAATAGGGATACTAATATATAAATGAAAAAATACGATGACTGAATATATACAGCAAAAAAGTTGGTTTCGACGTAATTGGTTGTGGGTAGTACCCGCTGGTGGATGCCTAACAATTATCTTACTATTCATATTTGGTATTGGCGCTGCAATTTTTGGAGTCACTAAACTTTTTACCGAATCTGCCCCATACACCTATGCCTTAGAACAAGCTTCAAATGATGAGCGGGTAATTCAATTTCTAGGAAATTCTATTGAAAGCGATGGCATCATGCAAGGTAATATTTCCTTGAGTAATAATAATGGCCATGCTGATATAACCATACCTATAAAAGGTACCAAAGGTTCTGGATCTGTCACTATTATCGGTGAAAAAGAAGATGGCACATGGACTTATGAAAAGTTATTTGTTACCATTAAAGAAACGAATGAGCAAATCAATTTACTCGACAAAAATTTAGAAGGCATCTAAAGCTTCTTCAATAGTGTTATACACTTTTTGTAATTGTTCTTTATTGATTACAAAAGGAACTTGAATATAAATAGTGTTGCCTAAGGGTCTTAAGAAAACACCTCTTTCCATAAAGAATTTTAAGAGTTTATCTCTCAAGTCTCCATAACGTTCCATTTTTGTAGCTAAATCTAGGGCGAAAATGACACCTTGTGAGCGTGCATTTTTCACTAATTGATGTTTCTCAATTCGCTCTTGAAACACTTTATGAGCTCTAGAAATTTCTTTAATATTTTGCTGTATTTCATCTGTTTGCAGCAATTCAATAGCCGCATTTGCTGCGGCACATCCTATGGGATTTGCTGAATACGTATGGCAATGAAAAAAACCTTTCGCTATATCGTTGCTTAAAAAAGCTTCATATATTTCTTCGGTACAGGAAGTAATTGCCATAGGTACCAAACCTGCTGTTAAGGCTTTGCTCAAGCACATAATATCTGGCTTTGTTTCGACAAAGTCAGATGCAAAATGACTTCCTGTTTTGCCAAAGCCTGTCATAACCTCATCGGCTATAGTCAGTACTTTTAGCTCTTTAAAGAATGCTAAAATTTGATTTAAGCCTTCTGCATCATGGATTTTCATACCTGCAGCACCTTGAATAATAGGTTCGTAGATAAAACCTGCGACGTTATATTTGTCAGTGTATTCCTTAAGTTGATTTAAAATAGCTTGATGATTTTTTCCGTTCGGCGTAGGAATCCGTTTTACCTCAATTAAAAGATCTTCAAAAGGTCCGTTGTACACCGACAAACCCGATACAGACATGGCTCCAAATGTATCACCGTGAAATCCGTTTTCGAAAGCAATGAATGTTGTTCGTTTTTCTTCACTATTAAAATAGTATTGCAATGCCATTTTAATTCCTGCCTCCACTGCAGTTGAACCGTTGTCGTTAAAAAATATTCTATTTTGATTTTGAGGTAATATTTTAATCAATTCTTCAGATAATTTTACGGCAGGCTCATGTGTAAAATCGCTAAACATGACTTGATCTAATTGCTGCATTTGTTGATACACACGACTTGTAATAAAATCGTTGCAATGCCCAAACATACAGGTATACCAAGAAGAGATAGCATCGATATATTCGTTCCCGTCCTCGTCTGTCAAGATGCAACCTTTTGCTTTTATAATGGCGAGACTATCTGGGTGCAGTTGATGTTGTTTTAACGGATGCCACAGGTGCTTTTTATCGCGTTCTTGTAATGTCATTATAACTTCTCTTTAAATAGTTCGGCATATTCTTTAACCACATTTTGATCAAAATAGGGCTCTTCATCGATGCGCCCAATAATTGGAACATTTGTCATTTTTTTTATAATACTTTCTGTTGATGGATGTGCCTCTCCGCTAAAAATTAGAGATACGTCAAATCCCTTTTCTTTTAAAAAATTCACTGTTAAGAGGGTGTGATTGATACTTCCTAAATAATGACGTGATACGACAATTACCTTATACGTTGGTTTGATAAGGTCGGTTATGGTATGTTCGTCGTTCAAGGGCACTAACAAACCTCCCGCTCCTTCAATAACCAAATGGTTTTTAGTTGCTGGTGGTTTTATTTTTTTTAGGTCAATAGTTATCCCATCTATTTCAGCGGCAGCATGCGGACTCATAGGCGTATGCAATGCGTAACTATTAGGATGAAATTTGGAGGTTGAATTCGTAACCAACTTTTCAACTTTATGTAAGTCAGCGTTTTCTAACTCTCCCGCTTGAACAGGCTTCCAATAATCAGCTTCTAAAGCTTCAGTAACAATAGCCGAGGCAATGGTTTTACCGACTTCAGTAGAGATCCCAGTTATAAAATATGTTTTCATTTAAAAATTGTCTTACAATCGTTACAGATATGTCTCTTTTTTTCGAAAAAAGGAAACAACATATACCATAGTTTTCCTTCTTGAGGTGGTGCTATTAGAATACGTGTGGATTTACACTTCACGCAATGTAGGTCGTTTCCATCTTTGTCTTTTTCATAGGACCGAATACTATCGTATAAAATTTTCGCCTTCACAAAATCATCAATATGGACCTGCAATTTCACACCTCCAATGGCCTGACTTAATAAGGGATCTGCATCAATGGTGACCTCGTCAGTTAAGATGACTTCTACTCCTTCTGACTCTAGCTTAGATTTGGTAATCTGTGCGGCTGTTGAGTATTCAAATACGGCAAGCGTCTTAAAATTAGTATTCATAGCTTCTGTTATAGAACAAAAGTACTAAGTATACTCACAACATCCTTAATTTCTTGTTCAGAATTATAAGCATGCAAACAAAATCGTAGGCGTTCTTGACCTTTCGGCACGGTTGGAGATAAAATAGGTTTTACATCAAAACCTTTCTCTTGTAATTTATGAGCTATTAATTTTACATTTTTTGTCCCTTTAATGATACAACTATGTATCGCAGAATTACTCTCAATAAAATTATCTTTAAGGCGATTCGATTCTATTTCAGATTTAAGGAATTGAATGTTTTCACGTAATTTTTCTATCATAGATTCTTCGTTATCACTCAGCATGACATCATAAGAAACCTTAATGGTCGCCAACGTATGTGGCGGAAGAGCTGTCGTGTAAATCAGACTTCTTGCAAAATTCACTAAATACTGCTTCAATTCTTTACTTCCTAAAATTGCGGCTCCATGAGAACCTAGGGCTTTGCCGAAGGTTACTATTCTTGCAAAAATTTCATGTTGTATTTCTAGGCTTTGTATTGCTCCACAACCATGATTTCCAAGCACACCAACAGCGTGTGCTTCGTCAATCACCATATATGCTCCATGAGCTTTACATAGAGGTATCATTGCCTTTAGATCTGGGGTATCACCATCCATAGAAAATACAGATTCAGTAACTACATAGATGGTTCCATCTTGCCGAACTCTTTTGAGCATTTCTTCAAGGTGAGTGATGCTATTATGTTTGAACTTATATGATTTTGCATGGCTCATTATAATGCCGTCACGTATAGATGCATGAATAAATTCGTCATATAAAATGATATCACCACGTTGTGGTACTGAAGAGAAAAATCCGATATTGGCATTGTAACCTGAGTTGAAGATGGTAGCAGCTTCACTTTCGTGGAAATCGCAGAGCATGGTTTCAACAACATCATATAATGGGTGATTCCCTGATAACAAACGAGAGCCTGTTGCCCCGTTTTCTTTTAGCTGACGCTCAACTAAATAGCGATGTGCTTCTTCGAAGATTGTTACTGATTTTGAAAACCCTAAATAATCGTTCGAAGAAAAGTCAATCAAATTAGTCGTTGTATCATCGAGCGAGCGCAAGGCATGCTGTTTGATGCGATCTTTGAGTTTTGAGGCCAATGCTTTAGGTAGTTTTTCCATTCTATAACAAAGATATAATAGTTCCTTAGAAAAATCATTTTAACGTCTTCTATTTGCTAATAACGGTGGGGGCTCTCCTGTAAAAGGATTCCATCTACTAATACTTTTTGCATCCATTCCTGAAGCGCTAATAACCGCTCTATCACCATAGCGTTCTCGCATAGTATCTATAGCCTGACTTAAATTTATTTGCTTTTCATTATCTTCAAATAAATTAATTTGGTGCCCTCCTTCTACTAAATGACTAAAGCGCACACCCACCAAACGCACTAATAAACGCCTGTTATATAAATGCTTAAACAAATCTAAGACCTTAGGTATGATACTCGTATCTAAGGAACTATACGGTATTCGTTTCTGTTGCGTATACGTTTGAAAATCGGAATATCGAATTTTAAAGGTAATACAGGCTGTTAGTTTATTTCCTCGTCGCAATTGATAGGCTAGATTTTCGGCCATTGCAATAATGATACTTCTTAGTTTATGTATATCAGTCGTGTCTTTATCAAAAGTACGCTCAGTAGAAATCGATTTGCGTTCATGATACTGTATTACAGGAGAATTGTCTATTCCACTTGCTTTTTTCCAAATACTCAATCCGTTTTTTCCCAACACTTTATACATTAACTGCATGGGCATTTCTTGCACGGTGACAATTTTCTTTATACCTAAATCACATAATGATTTATAGGTAACCTCTCCCACCATAGGTATCTTACGAACAGATAAAGGTGCCAAAAAGGGTTTCTCAGTTCCTTTTAAAATTTGAATCTGATTATTTGGTTTTGCCTGACCCGTTGCAATTTTAGAAACTGTTTTATTGATTGACAAACCAAAGGAAATAGGTAAGCCTGTCTCTCTCATAATACGTTGTCTCAATTCGGATGCTAATTGATGACAGCCAAAAAATCTATCGGTTCCTGTTAAATCTATATAGAATTCATCTACAGAAGATTTCTCATATAAAGGCACATTTTCTTTAATGACATCAGTCACTAAATTAGAATACTTACTATAAATACCCGAATTACCTCGCAATACAATTGCTTCAGGACATAATTGTTTTGCCATACGCATAGGCATGGCAGAGTGAATTCCAAATTTTCGAGCCTCATAACTACACGATGCGACTACGCCACGATCTGAAGTGCCTCCAATCAATACTGGTTTTCCGTTTAATCGACTATCTAATAACCGTTCACAAGACACAAAAAATGTATCTAAATCCATATGTACAATAGCTCTATTATCCTGACTCATATAGCAATAGATTCAGTAGTTTCAGCATACCTAGGGTCTTCTATAGTTGCCAAACGGTACATCGCGCTTACTTCTATATTAATACAATCAAACTCTTCAAGTACTCTACCTGAAATTGTATATACGCCTTTCCCTCTAAAAGGGAATTTTGCAGCAACAGGTGGAAAATGTACGGTATCAATAAAATGACCGTCACGATCTAAAAAAGTGCCAAAACACATGACTTTTCCATTGACTGTTTTGGTGTTCTTTGTCGTAATTAAATAACCTTCAATAGTAATTCTCTTATTTTTGTATTGATATAGATCTTTAGCTCTTAATTGACTACAACTACGTTTTACTAATAGTTGAAACGGGTTGCATAAAGGGAACCCTAGCAATTCAAATTCATCAAAGGCATTTTCTAAATCACTACTTTTCAACTCGGGCGTTTCATAAGAAATTCGTTCCGTTTTAAATAAGGTCATAATATGTTCTTCAACCGGAATTTTACTAATTTTTAAATGAGCTTGCCATAGTAACTCGCGTTTGTTTATTGTTGTAAATCGAAATGCATTTATTTTTATGAGTATCGATATTTGTTCTATCGAAATGGGCACACGATCAATAAAATCATCTAAACTTTCGAAATGACCATGACGCTCACGTGCTAACAAAATTTTGTTGACAGTAGCTGTTTCCAAAGACCGTAAAAAAGTGAATCCTAAATAAATCGTATGCCGCATAATAATTGTTTTATGAGTACTCCGATTTATACAAGGTGCTTCTATAATAGCTCCATGCATTCTGGCCTCATGAACATACAATTCGACACTATAAAACCCACCCCCATTATTCAAGGTAGCGACCATATATTCTAACGGGTAATAGGCTTTTAAAAAGAGACTCTGATAACTTTCTACGGCATATGAAGCTGAATGTCCTTTGGCAAAAGCATACCCTGCAAAACTTTCAATTTGCCGCCAAATATCCTTTACCAGCACTTCTGGCTTACCATCGTTTTTACAATTATCAAAAAACTGTTGTTTTACTTTTAAGAATTCATCTCTAGAACGAAACTTTCCTGACATGCCACGTCGTAACATATCAGCTTCTCCTAAATCCAACCCTCCAAAATAATGTGCCACCTTAATAACATCTTCTTGGTAGACCATTACACCGTATGTTTCTGGCATAATATCTAATAATATTGGAGGCGCATCTTTTCTACGCTCAGGGTTTCGATAGCGTAATATATACTCACGCATCATTCCCGAATTCGCTACTCCTGGTCGTATCACTGAACTTGCTGCTACCAATCCTAGATATGTATCTACTTGCAACTTTTTTAATAACATACGCATCGCAGGTGACTCTACATAAAAACAGCCAATTGCTTTTGCATTTTTTAAGAGATATTTTATGCGAACATCTTCTTTAAATCGCTTAATATCATGGATATCAATAGGCTCCTTTTCGGGATGATTGTAGTTGACAATTGCTACCGTATCTTTTATTTTTCCTAAACCTCGCTGACTTAAAATATCAAATTTATACAAGCCAATATCTTCTGCTACCACCATGTCAAACTGTGTGGTTGCAAAACCCTTTGGAGGCATGAATGTAGCACAATAATAGTGTATTGGTTTTTCGGAAATTAGAATTCCTCCTGCGTGAATACCCAAATAGTTTGGAAACCCTTGTATATAAGTGCTATACTTCAATACTAATTTCGATAATTTATCTAGTGAATTGAAATTATATTTTTGACGTGTTAAGACATCCATTTCAGCTTTTGGCAGGCCAAATACTTTCCCTAATTCACGTATAGAAGCTCGCATCTTAAAGGTATTATATACGGTGATTAAGGCTGTATTTTTAAATCTTCTAAACATAAACTCTGTAATATCATCACGATCTGCCCAAGAAAAATCAATATCAAAATCGGGAGGATTTTTACGATAGAGGTTGATAAAGCGTTCAAAATATAAGTCTAATTCTACCGGATCAACATCTGTGATACGTAATAGGTACGCAATAATACTATTGGCACCACTGCCCCGCCCTACATAGAAATAGCCTTTTGATCTCGCATATTTTAAAATTTTCCAATTAATTAAAAAGTAAGAAACAAAGCCTTTTTCTTTAATAATGTTTAATTCCTTCTCTATTCTAGCATAAATAACTGCGTCAGGAGCTGCATAACGATATGCCAACCCTTTATAGGCCAACATTTCTAATAAACGATAATCGAGGGCTTCATTAGTTGTATAGGATCGTTGGTTATTTGGCGTGGCTTGAGAAAAGTCAAAATCTATTGTACAATTATGTAACAATTGTTTGGTGTTTTCAATCAATTCAGGATACTCTGCATAAATTAGTTGTAGTGTTTCTAAGGGTAATAATTGATCTGTTTCGCAACCTTGTTCATCTTCAGAAAGTTTACTCAACAACGTATTATTATCAATGGCTCGTAATAAACGATGTGTATTAAACCCTCTTTTATGTTGAAAAGATACTGTGCGTAACACTACCAACTTTTCTCGCTTGTAATTCCAATTTGAAAATTTTAAATGATTCAAATCTTTCGGGCTCACTCCAAGATATTCATGCTCCTTCAGAGCATATTCCTTTCCTTTTTCAAACGGATAAATAACATAGGTATCTTTAAGAGGTTTTGACCGAGCAGGAATTTCTAAGGTACGATCGTGTAAAAATGTGGAAAGATACGTGTTGATCTGTTCAAAACCATGATTCGTTTTCGCCAATAGTATAAATTGCTGCGCTGCCCCATTTCTAAAATCTACACCCAATACTGGTTTTATATGCTGCTCTTTTGATAAACGTACAAAATCTAAACAGGCTGAAGTCGAATTGATATCCGTTAAGGCTAATGTTTTTAACTTATTCTCTGCGGCCAAACGCAACAACTCTTTAGGCTGTATGGTTCCATAACGCAAGCTGTAATATGTATGACAATTAATGTACAAACAATCAATTTTAAATTTTATGTAAAATTAACTACATTTTGTAGTTTTAATTGCTTAATTTTGTAGTAATATGAAATATATACAAACAAACATCAGACATCTACGAAATCTTAAAAGCTTATCTCAAGAACAATTTGCTGAAGAATTAGGCTGGACACGCTCTATTGTGGGCTCTTATGAAGAAGGTCGTTCAGAGCCTTCGATTGATCGCTTATTAGATCTATCAACCTTTTTTAATTTACCTATTGATGTTTTCATCAAAAACGATCTACGTTTAGCTAAAGACACTTCTTTTATTAAATTAGGCAACAAACGTGTATTGTTTCCTATAGCAGTTAGTAATACTGATGAAGATTTGATTGAAATTGTACCTATTGAGGCTTCCGCCGGATATTTAAAAGGGTATGCCGATCCAGAATATGTAGAGCAACTGCAAAACATCAAACTTCCTTTTTTACCTACCGGTAAGCATCGTACATTTCCTATCAAAGGAGACTCAATGTTGCCAGTTAAAGATGGTTCTTATATTGTTGCTAAATTTGTCGAGAGTATCACGGACGTCAAAAATGGCAGAACCTATATTGTGCTCACAAAAGAAGATGGTTTGGTTTACAAACGTGTATATGATAGAATTAAAGATCGTAAGAGCTTATTATTGTATTCAGATAACAAAGCCTATGCTCCATTTGAAGTAAAAATAGAACACGTATTAGAACTATGGGAATTCACCTGTTGTATCAATACACAAGAGTATGATAAAGATGAATTAAAGCTCAGTAGTATTGTAAATATGTTTCAAGAATTAAAAGTAGAATTAAAGTCAATTAAGGCATAAATTTTAATCATTTGTAATTGTTTTAAACCTTGAATTCAAAATTTAAAACATCACATTTTGAAACACCCCTAAAGTCCCCTCAAGAGGACAATCTTTCTAATGTACTTTTGTGGTTGTCCCCTTGAGGGGACTTTAGGGGTGTGTTTATGATAAAACTTAATTTATTACCTTTATTTGATAATTTATTATTGTTTTTCGATAATTTTTATATATTTGTAACAACAAACTAAAATTATGAAAGACAAAACTACCATTTTAACTATCGTCACTTATGGTATTATACTGTCGGCGGTATCCATATTATTAAATGATATTAGAGAATTCAATTTTTCACAGTTTGAAGAGTTTCAAAATTGGGCCAAAACCGCCGATAAAAACGAACATTGGTTTACTTCTAAAAATGCCATTAAATGGAGTTTCTATGCGATTAGTGCGGGTCTCTTTTTTTGGAGAGCCTATTTGCTCTACGGATTCACGTACTTCATTTCTATATTAAACGAAATCGAAAAAGGTCAATACTTTAGCGCTAAAAATAGTAGCTATTTTAAAAAAATAGGAAATATATTTATCTATTATACCATTAATGTTTTCGTACTCCGATTACTACTAGCTCTTATTAAGAAATCATCCTTTAATTTTTTACAAGAATTTAGAAGTGAATTTACTTTTTTAATTCCATGTGCACTCGCCTTTTTTATTCTTGCAGAACTTTTTGAAAGAGCAAAAAACGCCGAAGAAGAAAATGAATTAACCATATAACTATGCCTATCATTGTAAACCTTGACGTCATGTTGGCGAAACGAAAAACGAAAAGCAAAGACTTGGCAGAAACAATTGGAATTACCACGGCAAATCTTTCCATATTAAAATCTGGAAAGGCAAAAGCGATTCGGTTCTCTACACTAGAAGCCATCTGTAAGGCTCTCGACTGTCAACCCAGTGATATTTTAGAATATATTGCATAAAAAACGCCGAACTAACTAGTTCGGCGTTTAACTTTATGCTTGACCTGTCGGTCCGAAATTCATCGGAATCGGCGGTTGTTCATAATCTTTAATCTCACCATGTGCTTTTTCAAATCTACTCACGTTTTCGGCCAAGGCCTTCATTAAACGTTTCGCATGTTGTGGTGTCACAATAATTCTAGATTTTACTTTTGCTTTTGGTGTTCCTGGCATTACATTTACAAAATCTACCACAAATTCTGATACTGAATGATTGATAATTGCCAAATTAGCATAGGTGCCTTCAGCCATTTTCTCATCCAATTCAATATTTAATTGGTGCTCTTGTTTTTTATCCTGCTCCGCCATAATTAATTCGCTTCTATTTCTTCTTTAGAACCTACAATTAAATGATCGTAATCTCTCATACCTGTACCTGCTGGTATTCTCTTACCTACAATTACATTTTCTTTCAAGCCTTCTAAGTAATCAATCTTACCACTTACTGCAGCTTGATTTAATACTTTCGTCGTCTCTTGGAAAGATGCCGCTGAGATAAATGATTTCGTTTGTAACGAAGCTCTGGTAATACCTTGTAAGATTGGCTCTGCTGTTGCAGGAACCGCATCTCTTGCTTCGATCAATGCTTTATCCGTTCTACGTAAAATAGAATTTTCATCTCTTAATTTACGTACAGAAATCATTTGACCTGCTTTGATATTTTCAGAATCACCAGGATTATCCACTACTTTCATTCCGTAAATAGAATCATTCTCCTCAATGAAATCATTTGTATGAATTAATTGGCTCTCTAAGAAAATAGTATCTCCAGAATCAACAATCTTAACTTTACGCATCATTTGACGTACCACTACTTCAAAGTGCTTATCGTTAATTTTCACACCTTGTAAACGATATACTTCTTGAATTTCATTTACTAAGTACTGTTGCACTGCAGATGGGCCTTTAATATTTAGAATATCTGTTGGTGTGATCGCACCATCAGATAATGGCATACCTGCTTTAATAAAGTCATTTTCTTGCACCAAGATTTGATTCGATAATTTCACTAAGTATTTCTTGATATCTCCTAGTTTAGATTCTACGATAATCTCGCGATTACCACGCTTGATCTTACCAAAAGAAACTACACCATCAATCTCAGAAACTACTGCTGGGTTCGAAGGATCACGAGCTTCGAATAGCTCGGTTACACGTGGTAAACCACCTGTAATATCTCCTGCTTTACCAGATTTTCTTGGAATCTTTACTAATACCTTACCTCCTTCAATCTTCTCGCCTTCTTCAATCATTAAGTGAGCCCCTACAGGTAAACTATAAGAACGTAAAGCTTCTCCTTTCGTATTCTCTATAATTAATGTTGGTACTACTTTCTTCGCTTTAGATTCAGAAATTACTTTTTCTTGGAAACCGGTTTGCTCATCAATTTCTACTTGGTATGTAATTCCTTGATCGATATTTTCAAAGGCTACCTTCCCTTCAAATTCCGATACAATTACACCATTATATGGATCCCAAGAACAAATTACATCTCCTTTCTTCACTTTCGCTTTATTCTTCACAAAAATGTAAGAACCATAAGGAATATTATTTGTACTTAAGGTAATTCCAGTTTTCTTATCTACCACTTTAACTTCTGAAGTTCTAGAAATAACGATATCAACTTTGTTTCCATCATTATCAACACCTTCAACAGTTCTTAAGTCTTCAATTTCAATCGTACCATCAAATTTCACATTCAACGAATTCTCTTCAGAAATGTTTCCTGCAATACCACCTACGTGGAAGGTACGTAATGTTAACTGTGTACCTGGCTCACCAATAGATTGCGCTGCAATAACACCTACAGCTTCACCTTTCTGAACCATTTTTCTAGTAGATAAACTATAGCCATAACACTTCGCACAAATTCCTCTACTCGATTCACATGTTAATGCTGAACGTACTTCTACAGTCTCCAAAGGAGAAGCGTCAACCACCTTCACTATATCTTCTGTAATTTCTTCACCAGCCGCAACAATTAACTCTTGAGTTAATGGATTCACTACGTCATTAAGAGCTACACGTCCGATAATTCGTTCACCAAGACTTTCAACAATCTCTTCATTCTTTTTCAACGGAGCGATTTCAAGACCTCTTAAGGTACCACAATCTACTTCATTGATAATCACATCTTGAGAAACATCTACTAAACGACGTGTTAAATACCCTGCATCTGCCGTTTTTAATGCGGTATCGGCAAGACCTTTACGAGCACCGTGTGTTGATATAAAGTATTCAAGAATCGATAATCCTTCTTTAAAGTTAGAAAGAATCGGGTTTTCGATAATCTCACCACCTCCGGCAGTCGATTTTTTAGGTTTCGCCATCAATCCACGCATACCTGTCAACTGACGAATTTGTTCTTTAGAACCCCTCGCTCCAGAATCCAACATCATATAAACTGAGTTAAATCCTTGTTGATCTTCACGTAAACGTTTCATTGAAAGTTCTGTCAATCTATTATTGGTAGATCCCCAAATATCAATGACCTGATTGTAACGTTCTTTATTTGTTAACATACCCATATTATAACTGGCCATGATGGTATCAACCTGTGCATTAGCATCAGCAATCATCGTATGTTTCTCTGGTGGGATAATGATATCACCTAAACTAAATGATAAACCTCCGCGGAAAGCGAATGTATAACCCATTCCTTTAATAGCATCTAAGAACTCACCAGTTGTAGGCACATCAGTTACCTTTAAAATATCACCGATAATATCTCTTAACGATTTTTTAGTCAGTACTTCATTGATATAACCTGCTGCTTCAGGTACTACTTCATTAAATAATACTCTACCAACGGTAGTTTCAATAATTTGATTTACCAATTCACCTGCTTCATTAAAGTCTTTTGTTCTTACTTTAATACCGGCATTCAAATCAATCTGCTTTTCGTTGAAAGCTATGGTTACTTCTTCTGGAGAATAGAACGTACTACCCTCACCTTTCACCTTATGATCTTTTGTAGACTTACGCTCTTTCGTCATATAGTACAATCCAAGAACCATATCCTGAGAAGGTACAGTAATCGGAGATCCATTTGCTGGATTCAAGATACTATGTGATGCTAACATCAACAATTGAGCCTCTAAAATAGCTTCAGGACCTAAAGGTAAATGCACTGCCATTTGATCACCATCGAAATCGGCATTAAATGCCGTACAAACTAATGGATGCAATTGTATCGCTTTCCCTTCAATTAATTTTGGCTGAAACGCTTGGATACCTAAACGGTGTAACGTTGGAGCACGATTTAACAGCACTGGATGTCCTTTTAAAACATTCTCTAAGATATCCCAAACAACAGGTTCTCTTTTGTCTATAATTTTCTTTGCAGATTTTACAGTTTTTACAATTCCTCTTTCGATTAATTTTCTAATCACAAAAGGTTTGTATAATTCTGCTGCCATATCTTTCGGCAATCCACATTCATATAATTTTAATTCAGGTCCAACAACAATAACCGAACGTGCAGAATAATCAACACGTTTACCTAATAAGTTCTGACGGAAACGTCCTTGCTTACCTTTTAATGAATCAGACAACGACTTTAATGGTCTGTTCGATTCCGTTTTTACTGCTGATGATTTACGCGTGTTATCAAATAATGAATCTACAGATTCTTGTAACATACGTTTTTCATTACGTAAGATCACTTCTGGAGCTTTGATTTCCATCAATCTTTTTAAACGATTGTTACGAATGATTACACGACGGTATAAATCATTTAAATCAGATGTGGCAAAACGACCACCATCTAATGGTACCAATGGACGTAATTCTGGTGGTGTCACCGGAACTACTTTCATGATCATCCATTCTGGTCTATTCTCTCTATTTTTATTAGCATCTCTGAAAGACTCTACAACATTTAAGCGCTTTAACGCTTCCATTTTACGTTGTTTAGAGGTTTCTGTATTCGCTTTATGTCTCAATTCATAAGACAAGGCATCTAAATCGATACGTGCTAATAAATCTATCAAACACTCAGCACCCATCTTCGCAATGAATTTATTTGGGTCGGTGTCATCTAAATATTGATTCTCTACTGGGAACGACTCCAAAATATCTAAATATTCTTCTTCCGTTAAGAAATCCATCTTTTGTAATGGTTCTCCTTCAGCATTTGTTGCACCAGCTGGTTGAATTACTACATAACGTTCGTAATAAATAATCATATCCAATTTCTTAGATGGTAATCCTAAAAGGTATCCCATCTTATTTGGTAATGATCTAAAGTACCAGATATGAGCTACAGGCACTACTAAGTTAATATGACCTACTCTATCTCTACGTACCTTCTTCTCCGTAACTTCTACTCCACAACGGTCGCAAATAATTCCTTTATATCGAATTCTCTTGTACTTACCACAAGCACATTCGAAATCTTTGATAGGACCAAAAATACGCTCACAAAACAAACCATCTCTTTCTGGCTTATGTGTACGATAATTGATCGTTTCTGGTTTTAAAACTTCTCCTTTAGATTTCTCTAAAATAGATTCAGGCGAAGCTAAACCAATTGATATTTTATTGAATTTTTTTACAGTGTATTTTTCTCTTTGTTTTGCCATGATATTTCTGCAATCGAATTAAAATGTAAAAATGATATTGATATTAAACTGTTTATAAAAATGAAACAGTTCCCCACTTACATGGGGATAAAATTATTCTTCTAATCTAACGTCTAAGCCAAGTCCTTTTAACTCGTGCATTAATACGTTAAATGATTCTGGTAATCCAGGTTCTGGCATTGGTTCTCCTTTTACGATAGACTCATACGTTTTAGCTCTACCTAATACGTCATCTGATTTTACCGTTAAGATTTCTCTCAATGTACTAGAAGCACCGTATGCCTCTAATGCCCAAACTTCCATTTCACCAAAACGCTGACCACCAAACTGAGCTTTACCACCCAATGGTTGCTGTGTAATTAACGAATAAGGTCCGATAGAACGCGCGTGCATTTTATCTTCAATCATGTGACCTAACTTAATCATATAAATAACACCTACAGTTGCCTTTTGATCAAAACGCTCTCCTGTACCTCCATCATATAAATGTGTATGACCAAATTCAGGAACTCCAGCTTTATTTGTCAATTCAGTAATTTCATCTATTGAAGCTCCATCAAAAATTGGTGTTGCATATTTTTGACCTAAATTTTGACCTGCCCATCCAAGAACAGTTTCATAAATTTGACCAATATTCATACGTGATGGTACACCTAATGGATTTAATACAATATCAACAGGGGTTCCATCTTCTAAGAAAGGCATATCCTCTGCTCTTACTATTCGAGCTACAATACCTTTATTACCATGACGACCCGCCATTTTATCACCTACTTTTAGTTTACGTTTTTTAGCAATATAAACCTTCGCCAATTTTACAATTCCTGCAGGTAATTCATCACCAACAGTAATTGTAAATTTCTCACGACGTAGAGAACCTTGTAAATCACTAACTTTAATTTTATAATTGTGAATTAATTCACTAATTAATCCATTTAAGCTATTATCTGTAGTCCAAACACCTTTGGTTAAGTGTTCAAAATCATTTACAGCATTTAACATTTTCAAGGTATACTTCTTACCTTTAGGGAGAATTTCTTCTCCCAAATCGTTCAATACTCCTTGTGCCGTTTTACCATTTACCAATGTAAATAGTTTATCAACCAAGCGCTCTCTTAAGTCATTAAATTTCACCGTAAAATCAGCTTCTAATCTTGCTAATTCTTCTTTATCATGACTACGTTTCGCTTTGTCTTTGATAGTTCTTTGGAACAGTTTCTTATTAATTACAACTCCTCTTAACGAAGGAGAAGCTTTTAATGAAGCATCTTTTACATCTCCTGCATTATCTCCAAAAATTGCACGTAATAATTTTTCTTCCGGTGTAGGATCCGATTCACCTTTTGGTGTAATTTTTCCAATTAAAATATCACCTGGTTTCACCTCTGCACCAATACGAATCATTCCATTTTCATCAAGATCTTTCGTCGCTTCTTCAGAAACATTAGGAATATCAGCTGTTAATTCTTCAGCTCCTAATTTTGTATCTCTTACGTCTAAAGAGTACTCGTCGATGTGAATAGAAGTAAATACATCTTCTCTTACCACTCTTTCAGAAATTACAATCGCATCCTCAAAGTTATATCCTTTCCAAGGCATGAAGGCTACTTTCATATTTCTACCAAGTGCCAATTCACCTTTTTCAGTTGCATATCCTTCGCATAAAACCTGACCTTTCTTAACCTTATCTCCTTTTTGAACAATTGGATGCAAGTTAATCGAAGTACCTTGATTAGTTTTTCTAAATTTAATGAGGTTATATGTTTTACTATCCGCATCAAAACTCACCAAAGCTTCATCTTTCGAACGTGTATATTTGATTGTGATGTTATCAGAATCCACATATTCAACAACTCCATCTCCTTCAGCGTTGATCAAAATTCTTGAATCTGTTGCTACTCTACGTTCTAAACCTGTTCCCACAATTGGAGACTCAGGTCTCATCAATGGTACAGCCTGACGCATCATATTCGATCCCATCAATGCACGGTTGGCATCATCATGTTCTAAGAACGGAATCAAAGAAGCTGAAATCGAAGAAATTTGATTTGGAGAAACATCCATATAATCTACTTCATCTGGAGTTACCAATGGAAAATCTCCTTCTTCTCTTGCTACTACCTTATCTAAGGTAATTTTACCTGACGCATCTAAATCTAAATTAGATTGTGCAATTTTCTTGCCTTCCTCTTCTTCAGCACTTAAATAAATAGGCTCTTTTGTTACATCAATTTTACCTTCAACAGATTGACGATATGGTGTTTCTATAAATCCTAAATTATTCACCTTCGCATATACTGCTAAAGACGATATCAAACCAATATTTGGTCCTTCAGGAGTTTCAATTGGGCATAAACGTCCGTAATGGGTATAGTGCACATCACGTACCTCAAAACCTGCTCTTTCTCTAGATAAACCTCCAGGTCCTAGGGCTGACAATCTTCGTTTATGCGTAATCTCAGCTAACGGATTTGTTTGATCCATAAATTGAGATAATTGGTTCGTACCAAAGAAAGAATTAATTACTGAAGACAAGGTCTTAGCATTAATTAAATCAATCGGCGTAAACACCTCATTATCACGAACATTCATACGCTCACGAATGGTACGCGCCATACGAGAAAGCCCCACACCAAACTGACTCGCTAACTGCTCTCCAACAGTTCTAACACGACGATTTGATAAGTGGTCAATATCATCAACTTCTGCCTTAGAATTAACTAATTTAATTAAGTTTTTGATGATGGTAATGATATCCTCTTTTGTTAAAACACGTTGATCTATATCAACATTCAGTTCTAACTTTTTATTCATTCTATAACGTCCAACTTCTCCTAGGTTATAACGTTGTTCAGAAAAGAATAATTTATTGATAATACCTTTTGCAGTTTCATAATCTGGCGGTTCAGCATTACGTAATTGACGATAAATATGTTCTACAGCTTCTTTTTCAGAATTCGTAGGATCTTTTTGCAAAGTGTTATGAATGATCGCATAATCACCCATGTTATTATCTTCTTTGTGTAATAAAATAGTCTTAGAACCTGCTTCAACTATTTCTTCAATATGTTCTTTATCAAGAATCGTATCTCTGTCTAAAATAATCTCATTACGTTCGATAGAAACTACCTCACCAGTATCTTCATCAACAAAATCCTCATGCCAGGTTTTTAATACTCTCGCCGCTAATTTTCGACCTAGTACTTTCTTTAAACCACTTTTAGATACTTTTACTTCATCTGCAAGATCAAATATCTCTAAAATATCCTTATCTCTTTCGAAGCCAATAGCTCTAAACAATGTCGTAACAGGTAATTTTTTCTTTCTATCAATATAAGCATACATTACTTGATTGATATCTGTCGCAAATTCTATCCAAGATCCCTTAAAAGGAATAACTCTTGCAGAATATAATTTAGTTCCATTTGCATGGAATGACTGACCAAAGAAAACTCCTGGTGAACGGTGTAATTGAGAAACAACTACTCTTTCTGCACCATTGATTACAAACGTACCACTATGTGTCATGTAGGGAATAACTCCTAAATATACATCTTGTACGATGGTTTCAAAATCTTCATGCTCTGGGTCAGTACAGTATAATTTTAAGCGCGCCTTTAAAGGAACACTATAGGTTAGACCTCTTTCAATACATTCTTGGATAGAATATCTTGGAGGATCTACGAAGTAATCAATAAACTCTAAAATGAATTGATTACGTGTATCTGTAATTGGGAAATTATCTGAGAACGTTTTAAATAAACCTTCTTCACTTCTTTCATCGGTCTTGGTTTCTAACTGAAAAAAATCTTGAAAAGATTTTACTTGAATATCCAAGAAATCTGGATAATCTGTAATTAGTTTAGCTGATGCGAAGTTTACTCTTTCAATACTAGTTGTTGTCGACAATGGAGAAAATTTTTAATTAAAAAAACCTATTCTTTTATAAAGAATGAATATATACACAAAATGGTTTAGGTCATTTGGATGTATACCAAAGACCTAAACCTCAATTGTTTAACCCAATTTCGAGAAATCGAAAAAGGGCTTAAGCTTACTTAAGTTCAACCTCAGCGCCAGCTTCTTCTAAAGACTTCTTAAGACCTTCAGCCTCATCTTTAGCTACACCTTCTTTAATTGCGCTAGGAGCATCATCAACTAATCCTTTAGCCTCTTTAAGACCTAAACCAGTTAATTCTTTTACTAATTTTACTACAGCTAATTTAGAAGCACCTGCCGCTTTTAAGATCACATCAAATTCTGTTTTCTCTTCTGCTGCATCACCACCTCCTGCTGCTGGTCCTGCCACTGCAACTGCTGCTGCAGCTGGCTCGATACCATACTCATCTTTTAAGATATTTGCTAATTCATTAACTTCTTTTACTGTTAAGTTAACTAATTGTTCTGCGAAATCTTTTAACTCTGCCATTACTATTTGTTTTAAAAATTTTATTATTTAGTTTATTTGTGTGTGTATTATTTTTCTGATAATGTTGTTAAGATTCCAGAAATTGTACTACCTCCAGATTTCAATGCTGAAACAACATTTTTCGCTGGTGATTGTAAAATTGTGATAATCTCACCGATCAATTCTTCTTTAGACTTAATATTTACTAAGGCATCTAGCTGATCATCGCCAACATAGACAGACTCTTCAATATAAGCTCCTTTAAGAACTGGTTTGTCAGATTTTTTTCTGAATTCCTTAATCACTTTTGCTGGAGCATTCCCAGTTTCTGAAATCATTAAAGACGTATTGCCTTTTAATGTTTCTGGTAACTCTCCAAAATCCTTATCAGTTTGTTCCATTGCTTTCGAAAGCAATGTGTTTTTAACAACTGCCAATTTTACGTTGGCCTTGAAACAAGCTCTACGTAAATTTGATGTACTTACTGCATCCAATCCTGAGATATCAGCTAGATAAATAGTACTACCTTCAGTTAATTGGCTTGTTAAATCTTTTATTATAATTGATTTTTCTTCTCTAGTCATAATTCTAAGTTTAACTTGCTTAAATTGCTACTGATTTAGCATCTATTTCTATACTAGGACTCATGGTACTAGACATATAAATACTTTTTACATATGTACCTTTAGCTGTATTCGGCTTTAACTTCATGATAGTTTGTAACAGTTCTTGTGCATTTCCTTCAATCTTGTCAGCATCAAAAGACGCTTTTCCAATTGAGGCATGTATAATACCCGTTTTATCTACTTTAAAATCAATCTTACCACCTTTTACATCTTTAACAGCCTTTGCAACGTCCATAGTTACTGTACCTGTTTTTGGGTTAGGCATTAAACCTCTTGGTCCTAAAACTCGACCTAAAGGACCTAATTTACCCATAATACTAGGCATTGTTACTATCACATCAACATCTGTCCAACCTGCTTTTATTTTCGCTAGGTATTCATCTAAACCAACATAATCAGCACCGGCCGCTGTTACTTCTGCTTCTTTATCAGGAGTCACTAAAGCCAATACTTTTACTGATTTACCAGTACCATGAGGTAGTGTTACTACACCACGTACCATTTGATCTGCTTTTCTAGGATCAACTCCTAATCTTACAGCTAGATCAACAGAAGCGTCAAAATTCATATTTGATACTTCTTTCACCAAAGCAGCTGCGTCCGCTATTGAATATGCCTTTGTAGCATCTACCTTAGCTCTTGCCTCTTTTTGCTTTTTAGTTATTTTTGTCATCTTCTATAAAATTATAAAGTTTAAACAGGAGCATTTCCTTTTACCTTGATACCCATTGATCTCGCGGTACCCGCCATCATTTTCATTGCTGACTCTATAGTAAATGCATTTAAATCTACCATTTTGTCTTCTGCAATAACTTTCAATTGATCCCAAGTAACTGTAGCAACCTTCTTACGATTCGGTTCTCCAGATCCTTTTTTTACTTTAGCCGCTTCTAAAATTTGTACCGCTGCTGGTGGAGTTTTAATGACGAAATCAAATGATTTGTCTTTATAAACTGTAATAGCTACCGGTAAAACTTTGCCTGGTTTATCTTGAGTTCTAGCATTAAACTGCTTACAAAACTCCATGATATTAACTCCGGCAGCACCTAAAGCAGGTCCAACAGGTGGCGAAGGGTTTGCTGCTCCTCCGCGAACTTGTAATTTTACAACCTTACTAATCTCTTTTGCCATTTTTCAAACTTTGAATTTAGAGGTATACATGTGGAAGCATCTATACGTCTTAAATATGTAACATTTATGAAATTTTTTCTACTTGCATATAGCTTAGTTCCAACGGTGTCTTTCTTCCGAAAATCTTTACCATTACTTCTAACTTACGCTTTTCTTCATTTATCTTTTCTATGGTACCATCAAAACCATTAAAAGGACCATCGATCACTTTTACTGTTTCTCCAATAACATAAGGAATCGCAACATTCTCATTCTGAACAGCCAACTCATCAACCTTACCTAACATTCTGTTAACTTCAGACTTACGCAATGGTACTGGATCCCCTCCTTTTGTTTCACCTAAAAAGCCAATAACTCCTGTTACTGATTTTATAACGTGCGGTAGTTCGCCACTTAAATTGGCCTCTACCATTATATAGCCAGGAAAATAAACACGTTCTTTGTTTATTTTCTTACCATTTCTAATTTGAATTACTTTTTCTGTAGGTACTAATACTTGATCAACGTAATCTGACAATCCTAAACGAGCCACTTCATTCTCAATATAGGTCTTTACTTTATTCTCTTGTCCACCTATAGCTCTTACAACATACCACTTCTTAACAGAATCAGCCATATTCAATTTTTATTTAAATAAATTAAAAAATTGTTCCAACCCAAGTTGAAAAACTTTATCAACTAAAAACACAGCCAAAGCAAATAACACTGTAAATATTGCGACTACAACTGTTGACTTTTGTGCTTCAGACATAGGTATCCAAGTAACCTGTGAACTAAGTTCTTGAAACGATTCTTTGAAATACTTTATCATACCCATTATTTTTATGTTTACACGGATGGAGAGACTTCCTTCAACTGCGCTCAGGATAAACTTCTCGCCTCGTGTTTTCTATTTGCACGGGTGGAGAGACTCGAACTCCCGACACCCGGTTTTGGAGACCGGTGCTCTACCAACTGAGCTACACCCGTATAGAATATAAGGTGCTTCTCTTTTCAAAGAAGCACCTATCTATATATTTAACTAATAAATTTAGGTGTGCCTTATAAAATTTCAGTTACCTGACCAGCACCTACAGTTCTACCACCCTCACGGATTGCAAAACGTAAACCTACGTTCATTGCAATTGGTTGGTGTAAATCTACAGTAATAGTTAAGTTATCACCTGGCATTACCATTTCAACACCACTTGGCAAGTTAATCGTACCAGTTACATCTGTAGTTCTTACATAGAACTGTGGACGATAGTTGTTATGGAATGGTGTGTGACGACCACCTTCTTCTTTCTTTAAGATATAAACCTCAGCTTTGAATTTATCATGTGGAGTTACTGAACCTGGCTTACAGATTACCATACCTCTTTTGATATCAGTTTTTTCAATACCTCTTAATAAGATACCTACGTTATCTCCAGCTTCACCTCTATCTAATATTTTACGGAACATTTCAACACCAGTAATTGTAGAAGTTAATTTCTCAGCTCCCATACCGATAATATCAACACCATCTCCAGTATTAGCAACACCAGTTTCGATACGACCTGTAGCTACAGTTCCACGACCAGTAATTGAGAATACATCCTCGATTGGCATTAAGAAATCTTTTTCAACATCACGCTTTGGTAATTCGATCCAGCTATCTACAGCTTCCATTAATTCCATAATAGAATCAACCCATTTCTGCTCACCGTTTAATCCACCTAAAGCAGAACCAGCAATTACAGGACCATTATCACCATCATACTCATAGAAAGAAAGTAATTCTCTTACTTCCATTTCTACCAATTCTAATAGCTCTTCATCATCAACCATATCCACTTTGTTCATAAATACAACGATACGTGGAATACCAACCTGACGACCTAATAAGATGTGCTCACGAGTTTGAGGCATAGGACCATCGGTAGCAGCAACAACTAAAATAGCACCATCCATTTGAGCAGCACCAGTTACCATGTTCTTTACGTAATCCGCGTGACCAGGACAGTCAACGTGTGCGTAATGACGATTAGCAGTTGAATACTCAACGTGAGATGTATTAATTGTAATACCTCTTTCTTTTTCTTCTGGAGCGTTATCGATTGAATCGAAATCTCTCTTTTCAGATAAACCAGCATTTGCTAAAACAGTTGTGATAGCAGCAGTTAAGGTAGTTTTACCGTGATCTACGTGTCCAATAGTACCGATATTTAAGTGCGGTTTCGAACGATCAAAAGTTTCTTTTGCCATGATTATTTAATTTTAAATCTTAGTTATATATATATTTAATGTATTCTACTATTATTTTGAGCCAATGACGGGAATTGAACCCGTGACCTCTTCCTTACCAAGGAAACGCTCTACCCCTGAGCTACACCGGCGTAAAGTGTTGAATTTCTTTTACAGGAAAAGACGCCTGCCTTCGCAGGAAAATTTGAGCGAGAGACCGGGTTCGAACCGGCGACATTCAGCTTGGAAGGCTGACGCTCTACCAACTGAGCTACTCTCGCATTTTTCAGAAAACATATGATTTCTGAGTTGATAATTTTCAATTAATAGTGAGGATTATCTCGCTTCGCTCGATGATCCGATTCGGGTACTCCAAACATAAATTTTAAATCTCAAAATTTTATAAAAACAAGTTTTTAACACTTTTATCAATTTAAAATTATGTGGGGAGAGCAGGATTCGAACCTACGAAGTCGAAAGACAGCGGAGTTACAGTCCGCCCCAGTTGGCCGCTTTGGTATCTCCCCAACACTATTTTTCTTCAAAGAACTGTTCACTTTTAATCGTGAACTTTTATATTTTTTTGAGCCGATGGAGGGACTCGAACCCACGACCTGCTGATTACAAATCAGCTGCTCTAGCCAGCTGAGCTACATCGGCTTTTTTTCGCTGTTTTTTAAACAAAAAACAAACCGCTATTTCTAACGGTTTGCAAATGTATAAAGTTTTATTTTTTCTACAAAACTTTTTAAGTTTATTTTCAAAAAAATATTAGTTAGAATATGCACGTCGTTTTTCTTTCCTTTTATTTAGCTGTCTTTTTAAAGAATCAACGGCGCTATCTATCCCTTCCTCAAAAGACTTACATTGTTTTTTTACAATCAATTCATCACCAGGAACATTCACTTTTATTTCGGTAATCTTATTTTCTTTTTCACTTGTATTTTGAACCTTTAAATAAACATCTGTTCCTATAAATTTATCATAATATTTATCTAAACCACTAACTTTACTTTCTATAAAGTCTACTAACTTTCTATCAACATTAAAATTTACTGACTGCACATTTACTTTCATAAGTTTTCGTTTTTAGTGCTCCTCGGGTGAGCTTGGTTATATACTTTTTTTAATTCCTTCAAACTACTATTCACGTAGACTTGAGTTGAAGCTAAACTTGAATGACCTAAGAGTTCCTTGACCGAATTCAAATCAGCCCCTTCATTCAACAAGTGTGTAGCAAAAGAATGCCGTATTACATGCGGGCTCTTTTTTACTTTTGAAGACACCGTACTAAAATAACTATTTATTATTCTATAAACAAGAGTTCCGTAGATTTTCTTTCCTTTTTCGGTGATAAAAAGATAGGTGTTCTCTTTAAAAAAATCATTTCTAAATAGGAGATATCTTTGCAACGTCTCTTGTACCGACTGTAATAAAGGAATATAGCGTTCTTTATTTCTCTTACCCAGTACTTTCACAATTTGCTGCGAAAAATCTACATCACTAATTTTTAAATTTATGAGTTCTGATCGTCGCATTCCTGTAGAATAAAACAATTCAACAATGAGTCGATTGCGTAACGATTTAAAATCCGACTCATCGCTCAAGGTTGCAATAACCTCATTAATTTCATCATTTGAAAATGGAACCTGTACACGCTTACCAACTTTTAGCGCTTTGTGTTTCTGTAATGGACTTTCACTTATTTGTTTAGATTTTAATAAGAACTTGTAAAATGCTTTCAAAGAACTCACTTTTCTATTAATGGTTCTATTCGATAATCCAGCATCGACCATTGACACAATCCATGACCGAATTTGAGGATAATGCACACCTAAAAGATCATCACTATCATAATGCGTACTACAAAACAACTGAAAAGCAATAATATCATCGTGATAGGCTTTTGCCGTATGAGGAGAGTATTTTTTCTCTAATGAGATATAGGCTAAAAAAGAAGATATAGGCATCAAAAAAACCGTTAGCAAACAAAGTTAACAATTGTCTTTGTATAAACTAACGGTTCTGTTTAATATTTCAAGAAGACTAGTTATCTATTCTTCGCTCGCTTTTAAACCTTGAACATATTGTGCTTTTTGCACCTGCTTACGCTTGCTCACTGAAGGTTTTGTAAAGTGCTTACGCTCACGTAACTGCTTCATTGTTTTGGTTCTGTCGAATTTTCTTTTAAAACGTTTTAACGCTCTATCGATATTCTCACCGTCTTTTACTGGTATGATTAACATTGTATAGCACCTCCCTTCATATGTTCTATTTTATTTGTTTTGGGCTGCAAAGATACAAAGTTATTTTATAGTACCAATAGTATATACATTTAATTTATAACGTATTTTAGCCTACATGAAACGTTTGTTAAAAATAAGTACATCTATTATTCTTGTGTTACTCCTTAGTGCTACTGCTTTCTTTCTTTGGGCTTCATCTCCTACGTTAGCCGAAAAAGAGTACGTTCAAACGATCACAAATAACTACAAACAAGTAACGAACAATGATTCTATTTATAGTATTGTAACCTATAATATAGGGTACTTAAGTGGTATGACAAATAATACCACTCAAGAAAAACCCAAATCACTCTATGAGACAAACCTTGAAAAAGTAAAACAGGAATTTGGTTCTTTGAATGCTGATATTATCGCATTGCAAGAAATCGACTATGCAGCCGCCAGATCTTATTTTGTCAATCAACAAAATGAAATTGCCAAACTGGGTTACAATTATATAGCTCAAGCAGTAAATTGGGATGAGAATTATGTTCCTTTTCCCTATTGGCCTCCTTCTATTCATTTTGGAGAAACACTATCTGGACAATCAATACTGAGCAAATACCCTCTAACATCTCATGACCGGATTGTTCTCGAGCGTGTTCCGGATGCTCCTTTTTATCGAGATGCCTTGTATTTAGAAAGATTAGCGCAAGTAAGTACGGTTATCTTAGAAAATACCGAAGTGAAAATTATAAATGTACATTTAGAAGCATTTGACAAAGATACCAGGAAGCGACAATTAGATCATATTATTGAAATATTTAACACGTATAGAAAAGAGTACCCAACCATTTTATTAGGCGATTTTAACAGCGCTCCTACATTCGAGAATTCGGCAATACAGAAAGTCTTTGCTTTGGATGGTGTTGGAAATGCCGCTTTTAACACCGATTCACCATCTAACACCTACGACACTGAAAATCCATTTAAACGAATTGACTACATCTTCTTTTCACAAAATTCTATTGAATATGTTGACGGACGAGTATTAACGCAACTTGAGCAGGCTTCTGACCATTTACCTGTTTTTATGAGCTTCAAATTAAAGTAAATTTATAGGTATCATATAATCTAAAAAGCGACAAGTTTTATTTATAATATATTTGACAAAAAACACTTTATCCTTAAACCTTTCTTCATGCGTACTAAATTTTTATTTTATTTTGTTTTATTGATTCTATTCGTTAGCTGTTCTTCGTCTGACGATGGTGGTACAGGAGAATTTATTATTGCTGATGTTGGTACTTTGAACTTCGAATCTTCGAATATCCCTAACGCAGTTACAGCCGCTAAAATTGAGAGTAGTGATACGACAACTTATATAGTTCAAGGCTTTGACGATGCTGCGAACGCGATTGTTTTATTTATTGCGGATTATGATGGCCCTGGAACTTATGAATTCAGTTTCAGTGAAGAAAATAATGGCACCTCTGGTTTATTTTCTGATTTAAACAACAGTTGGAGTTCGAATGGAGGTCAAGATGGAGCGGGTATAATAACGGTATTAACTGATACTGCAAATGAAACTACCGGTAGGTTTGAATTTGTTGGAGTTGATGCAAATAACGAAACATCTACAAAAACTACAACCAATGGTAGTTTTAGAGCCTTTTACTAAAGATTCACTCATTTGTATATTTGGTGTTATTTGAAAGAGTATCATTGTGACAACATTTCTTCAAGTAACATATATTGTTTTGTTACAAAAAATTGATAACCTGTGATAAAATCTTGATAATATTGGGATCTTATCAGAACAATTTATTCTTTATTTTGACATGTTTTCTTCTCATATGTATAATACCCACCTAATGAATAGCTGAGAAGAAATTCATATTTTTAGATTAAAAAGCAAAGCCTCGTCAATATTGACGAGGCTTTATGCTCTATAAAAGTCGATTCAACTTATTTTGGATCTAGAATCATATCAATTCTTTCTAAGGCATCTTGCAAGTGATATTTGCTCATCCTATTTCTAGTAATACTAATCGAAGCTCTAATATCTCTTTTCAACGTTTGTAATTCTGCTCTTGCTACCGAACGAATATCTGACTGATTTATATTTACGCGGGTTGGTTTAAAATACGGGCTTCTGAAATTCGGTAAATTTTGTCTTTCAGTTGTCATTAAGTACTTTAATCTATCAATATGCGCTCTCTGTAAATTTCTACGATATGTATCAATTGTTCTACCAGTTCTCAATTCACTCCACACTCCTCTTCTTAGGTCAGACATCATATTGATTAATGAATACGCTTCACTTCCATTAAGTGTTTCGTTTTCGATCATACGTGCCATTCTACCAAAATCAAGAATAGTATTCAGTGTTCTTGCCTGCAATCCTCTCATACGCTCTACAGTACCAGTATATTCTGTTTTACCAATAATATTCTTATCGAGCATCCATGTTGGAGTTTTAAACAATTGATTGTTAATAAATTGCATAGCTTTACGTTGTTTGTCTTTTGCAACGTGGGTATACACAGCTCCGTCTTGGTCGGCCGTTTTATAATACTCGTAGACACCTCCAATATTATTTGAAACATGCCCCATGTAACGGTTGAATTGTGATAGTACTTGTCCGTGCATTGTCTTTAAGTCGGCGTAGGTTTCACCATCTTTAGTCGTCCATTTTTCTAAATTCGGTACAATGCGTTTTAAATTTGCAATACCGTAGGTGCTCGCTTTTATGGCATCATCACCTAAATCTTCTGTTTGAGATGTTGGGTCAACAACCCATCCCGCTTGTTGATGTCCAAAACGATACATAGGATCTCCCGCATGTGCTAAAATCCATTTATCCAATGTTGCTTTTTCATCCTTAGCAGTTTTAGCATCTAATATTGGACGATATCCCCAATTAATTGCATGCTTATCATATACTCCAATATTAGGCATTAATGCAACACCTTCGTCACCCGGTTGCGCCACATAATTAAAACGCGCATAATCCATAATTGATGGTGCTGTTCCATATTTTTGCGTAAACGTAGCCGAACGTAATGAATCAACCGGATAGGCAACACTACTTCCCATATTATGAGGTAATCCTATTGTATGACCTACTTCGTGCGCAGATACAAAACGAATTAAACGCCCCATAACCTCATCTTTAAATTCGGTTGTCTGTGCCTCTGGATTGATGGCTGCGGTTTGTACAAAAAACCAATTACGCAACAGCGTCATTACATTGTGGTACCAATTGATATCAGATTCTAAAATTTCACCTGAACGTGGATCACTTACGTGTGGTCCATTTGCATTCGGAATTGGAGAAGCCAAATAACGAACTACAGAATAACGTACATCTTCTGGACTCCAATCAGGATCTTCTTCTTTTGACGGAGGATCTTTAGCTATAATGGCATTTTTAAAGCCTGCAGCTTCAAAAGCAACCTGCCAGTCTTCAATTCCTTGCTTGATATATGGTACCCATTGTTTTGGTGTTGCTCTATCTACATAATAAACAATTTGTTTTTTAGGTTCTACCAACTCACCTCTTTTGAACTTCTCTATATCTTCATCTTTAACCTCTAATCTCCAACGATCTAAAAAGGTAACTGTTTTACTTTTCTGTGCATCTAGGCCGTAGTCTACTTGTCCACGCGCAAACCATCCCACACGCTCATCAAACATTCTACGCTTCATAGGCACTTTAGGTAATAGAATCATTGAGTTACTCAATTCTATAGAAATGGTACCTGTGCTAGAATTTGACGGTGGTGAACCAGCATTATAGGTCTTTACATGACGTGCCTCAATATTTAACGGATAACTCTTTACTTTTTCAATATATGATTTACCTGCATCTAGTCGAGATACTTTATATTGTTTTCTCCTAAAGGATGGCAAACCTAATGCTTTTACATCCTTGGTAAATAATTCGGTCGCATCAATCACAGTAGCTGTCGAATCTTTGCTAAATGCCTTGATCGGAAACGCATACAGCACAGGCTCAAAATTAGAATTTACAACTGCTTCATGTACTGGCAAAGAATCTGCCGCAACAATTTGATGAGAAACTACGCGTAGTAATATTTTTTTTCCATGCTTTTGCCAGCGTAAAACCTGTGTGTTTTGCTTACCTCCTCCAAAGCCAATTCCAGTAGCAGTTTTGGCAATTCTCGTTACCATTAACATTTCACGTTCTAGTAAAGAATCTGGAATTTCGAAAAAGTACTTTTCGTCTAGCGAATGTACTTTAAAAAGTCCATCATCAGTTTTCGCTTTTTTGGTAATTACTTTTGAATACGGAAGAATATCTCCTTTTTTTGGTTTTGGCTTCGGTGCGGGTGCAGCCGTTTTACCCTTCTTTTTCTTCTTTGATTTTTTCTGTGCTTGCATATCAGCTGTCAAACCAATTACAAAAAGCACTACCAAAAATCTGGTCACTACTTGTCTTAACATCTTGTATAAATTTATTTATTGTTAGTTGAAACTTTTGAGTTAAAGTTACAGTCCTCGAAATTATAAAAACAAGTAGTGCTAATTTCTTAATAAAATGTTAAAGAAATGGCAAAAAAAAGTCAGCTCTAATAGCTGACTTTTCGCATGATTGTATTGAATAGGTTAATTAGAAAAATTCATGTCGGCAGACAGCACCTTAACTTGATTTTCTCCAGTACTATTTCTCCTTTTTTCATACTTTTCTAAATACTCTTTAATCTTGGCAACTTCTTTTTCGGCCTTTTTCATATTGAGTGTCACTGGTTTCTTTTTAGCTATTAACTTTTTTATTTTAGTTAACAATTTGGCATCACTAAGATCTGGTACTTCTAGTCTAACGGCTGCTTTAAAACCGCCCATTTTTGGTTTTACATGCACCAAATAGATAGCATTTGCTTTTAAATCAGCTTTCATAAAATCTAGATTTTCTGATTTTGCCCATACCAAATGTTCTCCTGGATCGACCTCAATTCTCGCATAATTCTTCCCACTGAACTTTCCCAAGTATTCTTCGTCAATAAAATATTTAAAATTGATTGCCGCTCCTAAACCGGAGGTCCTTAAAAAATAGATCACTGCTTTTCCGTCGGTCGGCTCCTGAAAATCTTGTGCATTCACCATATTCGTCTGTAGGGTAAACGCGGCAAGTAATAGTAACATTTTTGTTTTCATATACTTTACAGAATTTAAAATTGGTTGAGACGAAACTACTATAAATATTGAAAATTTAAAAATACTTTCATAAAAAAAAGCCAACTTAAAAAGTTGGCTTTTATAAAATTTTAATAACTGTATTTTATTTACAACTATCGGCATATTCTTGTGCGAAAGCTAATAAACTTTCTTCAGTATTTGAAAAAGAACCTTCTTTAGCTAGTGCTGCCACATCCGGGCAATCAGCAGCCAATTTTGCTAGTTTCTTCTTAAAGCCTATAGAATAAGCTAATGAAGAAGTAGATTGTCCTTTCTTGTCTCCAGTTTTCATAAATACAAACTCTTTTTTATACTTGTATAAACTTAACTTTTCTCCCTTGAAAAGAACTTTTGCAAAATAGAATTTGGCTCCTCCAAGACTCACCACATTCCCTTGAGATTCTGAATCAGAATTTTGGCTAAATTTAACAGCCTCATAAGTTGATCCATTCACCACAAATGAAGCGTTCTCTCTTGCAAAATAATTTTTACTTTTCGCTTCACCATCATCCGTTAAGGTATATACTTTCACCGAATTCTTGTAATACTTTGTAAAGTCTAATTTACTGATATCGGTATCTGGCATTACTTTAATTTTTAACGTTCCTTCTACAGTAGATCCATCGGCATTTGTAAAAACTGTTTCGACATATTTATCCTGGGCAACTGGTGCATCATCAACAGCTTCTTCTTCTACTTCTGCAACATCGCTGCTCCCTGAATTATCAACGGTCTCAACAGGAAAGTGTCTTGTAGTTACTTTGTTTACTTCGAATGCCTTTTTTAACGCTTCTACGTCTTTAATCAATCTTTTTCCGTCTTTCTTATCGTAGTCATTCTCAATCACCTTATTCGCATATTCTAATGCTTTGTCTGGCATATCAAAATGATAATATAAGCGTCCGATGTTATAGTAGCTCGCATATCTCATCTTACGATGCTTCTTCTTCTTAAGTTCTGTATAATTTGGAACAACGCTTTCGAAATACGCCACAATCGGGTCTAATTCTTTTTGTAATTCATCTAACGGTGCATCATGAGAAATCTTACCTAACATAGCTTTGATATCAGCCAATGCTTTGTTATGACCGGCATAGTCACTATTTTTCTTAGAATCTAAAATCCAAAATAACTCATTATCAACATATGGCTCATATCCATAAAGACGATTCAATCGTCTATTGATTTGATAAATAGAATTTGAAACGAATTCTCTCTGGAACTTACTTTTCAAATTAGAAGAGTTATTCTTATAGTAATTTGATGCTTTCGAATATGAGTTATATTCACTTCCCTTGTGAGTCTTCTGACTTCCTAAGGTATATAAAAGAGGTTTCCCTTGCGAATTTTTCACATCATATCTCCCACGTGTTGTATACGTGATGACTGGAGTATAATATCTATCCGTACTTGTTACTTTTCCGTCTTTATCCTTATTCACTTTTTCTCTTTTAGAGATCTTAACTTCATCGACGATTACGCTCTCAATATCAATATTGACATTAATGGTTGCTTCTTTTGCTAATTTTTCAAAACCATATACTTTGATCTTATCCGCAACTCTGCGATTGTTAGACTCAACAGCATACGTTCTAAAGCTTTCATCCAAAATAGGATTTGTTGGTAAGTTCGTGTACTTTACTTTGATGTACTGTCTATCTAAATCTACTTTTTGAGCATAACTTGATAGCGTTACGAAACCTACTAATAGTAGTAGTGCACTTCTTCTCATTTTAATTGATTGTTTTTAATTTAACGACTTTTAAGAATAGGTTTAACGGTAGATTCATCTATATATTATATGATTTACTAAAATTAAACCGATACCTACTTTACAGGAACCGTGCCATAAATTAAAAAGCAACAATTATTTTTTTAAAAAATAAACGGAATGATAAATTGAAATAACAAAATGAGTAACAATACAGCAATAACATTAAGTACAACACCAGCTCTAACCATTTGATTCACTTTAATATAACCGCTTGCAAAGACGATGGCATTTGGGGGTGTTGCCATGGGTAACATAAAGGCGCAACTACTTGCCATGGTGACCGGAATGAGTACATATAAAATTGGAACTTCCAAGCCGATGGCGATCCCTGCTACGACTGGCGCCAACACGGCCACTAGTGCTACATTACTCATCAGTTCAGTCATAAATAGCATCAATATGATCAGTAAAGATACCGTGAAGAAAATACTAAAGTTACCTGATTTTATGGCCTCAGTAACAACATCGACCAAACCACTCGCTGACATTCCTTTGGCCAATGCCAATCCCCCTCCGAAAAGGATTAAAATACCCCATGCTAGCTTTTGGGTATCATTCCATTTAATAATAAAATCTCCTTCTTTGAGTTTAAAAGGAATGGCAAACAAAGCAATCGCAGCACTCATACTGATAATCGTATCTGACAATGCTAAATTCGGAATATACTTATTGATAAGGGTTCTAAAAATCCATAGAAAGACTGTCACTCCAAATATGAGCAACACACGTTTTTCTTTTAAGGTTAAGGCCCCTAGTTTTTTTAACTCGCAATCAATGACTTCCCTAGAAGCGGTAAACTTTATATTTTTATTCGGAAACATCCATTTCACCAAAACAAAATAAATAATGGTAATCATTACGATTGAAAATGGCAACCCAAAAGTCATCCATTTTAAAAATGAAATTTCAATATTATATTCGTTTTCTAACAAACCTATCAATACTGAATTTGGAGGTGTTCCTATGACCGTGGCAATACCACCAGCATTCGCCGAAAAAGCAATACCCAACATCACACTGAGGGCAAAATTTTGATCATCTTTAGTAAAGCCATCTTCATCATCAATTAATAAACGAATTACTGAAAGTGCAATGGGCAACATCACCACGGTACTTGCGGTGTTACTAATCCACATACTCATTAAACCCGTTGCGATCATGAATCCTAAAACGACTTTATCGGGTGTTGTTCCCGTTAAACGGATAATATTCAGGGCTATTCGCTTGTGAAGGTTCACTTTTTCGAGTGCAAGTGCCAATACAAACCCGCCAAAGAATAAAAAGATAATCGGACTTCCATAATTAGCTCCAACTTCGGCAATCGGCATAATTTTTAGCAATGGAAACAACACTAAAGGCAGCAGCGCGGTTACAGAGATCGATACTGTTTCTGTAATCCACCAAGTCACCATCCATAGAGCCACACCAATGACTGCATCTCCTTTTTGAGATACTAATTCGATCGGCAGATTGATGGCTATTAGAAATAATAGCGGCCCTAAAAAGAGACCAATTATTTTTGAGGGTGACATATCGAATACGAATATAAATTATTTCAAACAAAAAAGGAATTACATAATGTAATTCCTTTTTTCTATTCTAGATTCCTGCCTTGGCAGGAATAACAATTAAGTAATCACACAGCTTCAACGAAAAGCCCTTCATCTGTCTTCGTTACCTTTGCCAGGTTGTTCTTGGTCAAACCCTTAATAGATTTGTCCCATTTTTTATTACTTAAACCAGACTGTGTCTTTAGCTCATTTAAATCAATTTTTTCTACTTTTTGAATCGTCGCTAGTAGTGCCTTTTCTTCCTCATTTAATTCAACAGAAGGTGCCTTTTTTTCTGGACGCATTTGAGGGAAAAACAAGACTTCTTGAATTGACTGGTTGTTCGTTAAGAACATTATCAAACGATCCATTCCAATACCCAATCCTGAAGTAGGCGGCATACCATATTCTAAAGCGCGTAAAAAGTCATAATCGATAAATTCTGTAGCCTCATCGTCACCCTTTGCGGCCAATTTTAACTGTGCTTCAAAACGTTCGCGCTGATCGATAGGATCATTCAATTCAGAATAGGCATTTGCAATTTCTTTACCACATACCATCAACTCAAAACGCTCTGTCAATTCTGGATTATCACGGTGTTCTTTACACAACGGACTCATTTCTTTTGGATAGTCTGTTATATACGTAGGCTGAATATAATTACCTTCACATTTCTCACCAAAAATCTCATCAATGAGTTTTCCTTTACCCATTGTATCATCTACTTCGATTCCCATTTCTTTTGCGGCCGCTCTTAGTTCATCTTCAGATTTACCAGTAATATCAAAGCCAGTAAACTGCTTAATCGAATCGGTCATAGTCACTCGAGCATAAGGCGCTTTAAAATCAATCTCGTTTTCTCCGAAGGTCGCTTTTGTCGTACCATTTACAGCAATCGCACAGTACTCTAATAATTGCTCTACAAACTCCATCATCCAATTATAATCTTTGTAGGCCACATAGATTTCCATAGCGGTAAATTCTGGATTGTGTGTTCTATCCATGCCTTCATTACGGAAGTTTTTAGAAAACTCATAAACCCCTTCAAAACCTCCAACAATTAATCGTTTTAAATATAATTCGTTGGCAATACGCATGTACAATGGAATATCTAACGAGTTATGATGCGTGACAAAAGGACGTGCCGCCGCTCCACCAGGAATGGGTTGTAAAATTGGTGTTTCTACCTCAAAATATCCGGCATCATTAAAAAATTGACGCATTGCATTGAACAATTTTGTGCGCTTTACAAAAACATCTTTCACATGTGGGTTTACCACCAAATCGGCATAACGCTGGCGATACCTCAACTCTGGATCCGTAAAAGCATCATACACGACACCATCTTTTTCTTTCGGTAGGGGCAATGGCTTCAACGCCTTACTCAATAATGTAAAGTCCTCAACTCGCACGGTCATCTCTCCTACTTTAGTCGTAAACAGGTCACCTTCTATGCCAATAAAATCACCTAAGTCCAATAATTTTTTAAATACATCATTGTATTTAGATTTATCTTCGCCAGAACATATTTCGTCTCGATTGAAATATACTTGAATTCTTCCGTTTGCATCTTGCAACTGAGCAAACGAAGCCTTTCCTTGAATATTAATCGCCATTAATCTACCGGCAATTACAACCTTTTTACCTTCTGTAAAATTCTCTTTGATCTCTTTTGACGTACTTGTTACCGGATATAAATCGGCTGGATAAGGGTTAATTCCTAACGCCCGTAATTTCGAAAGTTTCTCTCGTCTAACAATTTCTTGCTCTGATAATTGCATAGTATAATTTTAAAGTTGCAAAATTACACTATTTACAAAAAGAATTACAGAATTTTTAATTTGATTTTATCATCGTCAAATTTTGCTGAATACCCTTATGATTGGGGTGAAGGTTTAGGGCGTCTGTTAACACTTTAACAGCTCTTTCTTTATAACCATTTGCACCCAATGTATTTGCCAAACTCATGTAGGCTCTAGGTTGGTCAGGAAAGAGCACCGTATTTAGTTTAAAGACCTGTATTGCTTCCTCCGTTTTACGTTGTGTGGCCAATAACCTGGCATAGGTATTCAACTCATACATGTTCTTTGCTAACTTCTTAAAGTTCGGTAATGCTTCAAGTGCCTTATCATAAAAATCTTTATCATCGATAATGCGACTTACTTCGGTCACTAACTGATAGTTTGATTGATAATCTCCATTGATGATACTCACTATATCTTCTTCTAGTGATTTGATTGGAGATTCTACTATTCTATTAATCTCTTTTCCTTTTTTATAAAAAATGAAGGTAGGCACTCTGTGTATATTCAATCCGCGTTCTTCATGATCTGGGCTTTGCTTATACATATCGGGTTGACTACTCACGGCAATCATTGTAAGTTGATTCATCGGAAAATTAGCGGCATCCAAAATCTTATAAAAACGAGGTACTTCTCTTCTACTATCACCACACCAGGTGCCCATAAAAGCGATAATATTGTATTGTTTAAGCTTACGCTGAATGTTATCAATTGCTTCTTCATTTGGTTGATAGTCATTAAACTGAGCCAAAAACCAATGCTTATAATTGTCTGATGTGAGACCTGTTTTATCAATTTTACCTAATAAATGAGGTTTTTTACCTTGTTCTATAATTTCGTTGTTTAACGATTGTGATTGTGACGTACATGACCATACTAAGACCATGATTAAGATTAAATAGGAATGTTTCATTTGGGTTATTTTTTGAAAGCTAAATTCAAAAAATAGACCTCATATATGTTTAAAATTGGGGTTGAAATAGGGACTAGAACCCCGGTGGATTTTTGTTAACTAACTATTATACAAGCTCTTTAGCTCATCTCTAGATTGAATGCCTAACTTCTTATACAAGTTGTTTATGTGCGTTTTGACCGTACTCAGACTGACAAAAATTTCAGAAGCGACTTCCTTATTCGTTTTATCTTGTAAAATGAGTTCTAAAATTTTTTGTTCTTGCTTAGTAAGTTGATCCGTCAAGTTCTGCTTTTTGGTTTGTTTAGTTTTGACCAGTCTCCACCATAGCCATAGGTTCACAAGTACTGATACAACTAACAAAACATAAGACCAGCGAAATATAAGTATACTTTCTTCATATGATTGCCCAATCGTTGTGCTTATATATTTATCTGAAGATAATTCGGTACTGTATTGATTAAGATATGATGAATTTGGATATTTAGTATCAAGTCTTTCTAACAATTGATCATAATAGTCATTCGCTGCTAAATCTTTCGTATAATAAGCATATAGATCACTACTCCTATCCGATAAAAAATTATAAATATATAACTCGGCTAAAGGCTCATCAAGTGACGCTCCAAAAGACTGAAAGGTTGAAAACCACTTTTTATTGTTCAATTTTCTGCTGGCTTCGCTTCTATAATCGGCATAATCATATGCCATTAATTCTTGCAACGAATCTATTCGAAAAAAAACATTTGATTTTGTATTTGTAGATTGTATACTGCAAAACATTTGATTATTTCCAGAAATGGGTAAATCGATGGTATCATTATTATTGGCAATAAAAATTATTTCCTGGCTGTTATCGCAATGTCCATTAAAATGATTGGTATTTTGATCTTTATCATTACAACTATCTACATGAATTCTATAAATTCTATTTTTTTCATCTAGATTATTTCCTTTAAACTCAAAATAATTATCGACAATATTTGTTTTACTAATAATTTGCTCTGCATGAACTCCAGAAATCTTTCGATAGTCGTCAACAATAGATAAATACGCTTCGCCGCTCCAAGCATCATTTTCAATAGAGCCCTTAAACACATATTGAGCCATTACTATTTGACTCATGAACAACGCCGCAATGATTACAAAAATGCCTTTAATTTTCATCGATACTAAACTACTATAATTAATCCTTTTAAAAAAAGTAATTTTCTATAAAACGTAACATTTATAGTATCTAGACGACCTATAGTTGAAAGTTTCAGTTGGATAAGGTCTCATTATAAAAGAAGATGTATTCATCGAACTAATTAACGTATATTTGTAAACGAAATAAAGTATGAGTTTTTTTAGAGTATTGTTATCGATTATTTGTCCACCACTTGCAGTAATAGATAAAGGTTGTGGTTCTATTTTAATTGTATTTATTCTCACTATTTTTGCCTGGATTCCTGGGGTATTAGGAGCTCTCATTATTTTGAACAATCCTAATCGTTAATATATGAAATTAAAAAATCTTCTAGCACTTTCTATTTGTATCCTAATTTTTAGTAGCTGTGAAATTGTTCAAGAAATTAAATTTGAAGAAAACGGCGGTGGTAAATACAGCCTTGGTTTTGACATGAGCGAAATGATGAAAATGGGTGCGACTTCAAAAAGTGATAGCTCAAAGGCAAAGCAGCTAGATACCCTTATTAATTTTTCGAAATTCTTAGAGGAACGAAAAGATAGTATTGCCAAATTATCTAAAAAGGAAAGAGAAAAAATTGAATTATTAAAGGATTTTGAATTGTACATGAAATCAGACACAGCTACGAATCAGTTGGTCATGAACATCAATTATTATTTCAAAGACATCAATGATTTAAATAAGTTTGGTGAAAAATTAAAGGATCAAAATGTAAAAGAATTAGATCTTTTCAACAAACAACTCAAACCGAAAAACAAGAAGGATTCTTCTGACGACGCTTTCCCAGATTTTAATAAATCGTTTACGACAACTTTTACGAAGAAAAAATTTACCCGAAAGATCACGGAAAAGGCGTATCATGATGCTGTAAAAAAGAAGGACACGACCATGAAGAAAGACAACCCTATGTCTAATATGATTCGTTTTAAACAGCGTTTTATTTTTCCGTATAAAATCAAATCTGTAAGTAATAAAAATGTGCGTATTCTTTCTGACTTTAAAGGTATCGAACAAGATGCCAATTTTTATGAAATGAATAATGATCCCACCTTTTTTGATGTTGAAGTAGAATTTGAAAATGAATAAAAGTATCCACATACAAGATCTTGGCATTAAAGATTATAAGGAAACTTGGGATTACCAAGAGGAGTTATTTGATGCGATCATCCAGTTAAAGCGAAAAAACAGAAATGAGAATTTGTCGCTAAAAACACCGAATCACTTTTTGTTTGTTGAACATCCTCATGTTTACACACTTGGAAAAAGTGGCGATTTTAATAACTTGCTATTAAATGAAGAACAACTTATTGAAAAAGGGATTACATTTCATAAGATAAATCGTGGCGGTGATATTACATATCACGGATTTGGTCAAATAGTAGGCTATCCTATTTTAGATTTGGATAATTTCTTTAATGACATTCATAAATACATGCGTTTTTTAGAAGAAACCATGATTCAAGTATTGGCAGAATATGATTTAAAAGGAGAGCGAAGTGATGGTGAAACAGGCGTTTGGTTAGATGTTGGCACCCCATTTGCGCGAAAAATATGTGCGCTCGGTGTACGAAGCAGTCGGTGGGTAACCATGCATGGTTTTGCTTTAAACGTCAATACAAATTTGGGATATTTTGATCATATTATTCCCTGCGGTATACGGGGTAAAGCGGTGACTTCATTGGAAGTTGAACTCGGAAGAAAATTAGATATTGATGAAGTGAAACAACATATTTTGCGTCATTTTTCTTCTATTTTTGAAGCCACTTTTTTATCTACTGAACAACCAGTTAAAAAAAAGATTCAGATTTAATACTGTACCGAAGATACAGAAATAGACTCAGCATGACTATGAAGAAAATTCACTGAAGTCTCCTCATGAGAACAATCTAATCTTCTTCGTTATAGTACACCTTATAATATTTCATTTTCTTTTCATCGTCATAACCTCTTTCTAAATATTCTTGTGCCGCATCTGGTGCATCGACGTCAATCTTTATCTGAATATTAGTGTCGAGTTTTATTTCAGATTTAAAACTTCTTTTTTGTTTTTTAACAACGGCTTCAGAAATAGGAAATTGGTTGCGAACCACTAAATGATTTGCTTCTTCAAACTCATTTTTATACGAATCGAACAGTACTTTTTTATCGTCTTCTTCAAATACTGTTTCTTTAAAGTCATGAATATTCACTGAATCATTCTCCTTGAAAAAGTCAACCGTTTTAGCCAAAAACTGACTCTGATTTTGATTGCCAAATTCTTGTTTGATTACGTTTTCAGAAAAATCTTTGCACATTTCTAAATACACCTGTGTATGACGATTGTTATCTTCTGCGTGTTTTATGCTTAAAAAGTTATGAATCCAGTATTGCGCATCATAGTTGTTATTATCAACGGTCAATACGGTCATTCCTTCATCATCTTGAGAATCTAAAATTAAACAACCTTTATCTACTTTCTTGGTACTAATTCCTTTTTGAACAAAAACATCAAAACTATCTTCTTCTAGATAGGTTTGAAAAAATTCTGCTTTATTTTCAATTTTAAAAATACCTAAAGCGCGTGTACTTACTTCTCGGTATTCTATGCCTTCAAATAACACCACAATCACATCACCTGTTTTAATTTGTGCCGAGTTAGATTGCTCATAGAGATGTGTTACCAAATGCTTGGATACATCTACAAAAGTGGCTTCATCTTTAAACACTTGCGACACGTAATTATTCACTTCGTTCAAATTAATATCTGCATGGTGACTAAAACGATGACTTTCTGTCAAGCTCAAAAAAGGTTTGAGTAAAAAAGGTTGCATCAAACGATAGCTATCTTCATCAAAAGTCACAAGATTCTCAGAAAACACATTTGTTGCTTCATTAAATTTATTACCCACTTTATGGATAATAAATTTTGAGATTATAGCTTTATTACGTTTGATCATTTTATTAAAATTTGGAATGCAAATGTAATTTTTCTAATGTAAAAATTTGAAAATAATCAATAAAAAAACCGAAGCAATTGCTTCGGTTCATATTTCTATACATTGAATTATTTCATACTGGTCAACTCTGCATATGACATCAATTTTCCTTTCTTATTATAGGATTCAGATTTCACGATTACCTTATCTTTTAAATACCATTCAGTGCCAGAGCCTCTAAATTTGATAATTCCAGCTTTTGATTCGAAATCAAAGGTTACCTTTTGACAATCAAACGTGCCTGCTTTGGTTGTTATTTTTTCGGTACCAACTACCTTTCTGTTCTTCACATCGAATGTCATTGTTACAATCGTAAAGTCTCCTTTATTCACTCTAACCGTAAAATTACCATCGTTTAATTCCGTTTCTGAGGTCATATTCGCCGGAAATTCCAAGACATTGCCATCCATTTCTAGTTTGATATCTTCGCTATCATATTGTGCGAGTTGAGCACTATTAAAAAACCGAGACATATCAACAGAAAACAAACCGTCTTTACAAACTGCTTGGTAGTCTATAGTCATGGCTTCCTTACCTTTTTTATCTATCACAGTCGTTTGTATATCGGCAGTAAACGTGCCATCACTTTCGGTAACTGCAGTCGTTTTGTGTATGCTCTTACCATCTTCTTTACCTTTTTTTGTAAAAGAGGTATACTCTAATTCACTGCCCTTTTTCAAAAATAAGGCAGCGTTACACTCTTGAGCATAGCTCCCAAAAACAATCACAAAACACATGATTGCCGTATAAATTAATTTCTTTTTCATAGTTTTATTTTTTTAAGATAAATTCAACTCTACGGTTATTCGCTTTTTCTTCTGGTGAATTGTTATTATTCACAGGCTCACGCTCACCTTTACCTGCAGTTGTTAAACGAGCTCCATTAATTTTTCTCGCAATTAAAGCTTGCTTTACCGCTTCTGCCCTTTGTTGTGATAACTTTAGATTTGTAGCATCATCACCGTCTGAATCTGTATGTCCAACAATTTCAAATTTCCAATCTGGATTATCAATCATCATATCCATTACTCGTTTTAATGGCCCAGATGATTGCGGTTTTAATGTGGCTTTACCAACGTCAAATAAAATACCATGCGTCACGAATTTACCGTCGGCAATTACCTGTGCGTAAGGTTTACCTCCACCCTTGGCTATTTTAAAATTCTTAATACTTAGCACGCGTTTCTGCTTATCACTTTCATAATAGCTCGCTACGATTTTACCTATATGAGTTGGTTTCACATCAAATCTGGGGATGTTTAACACCTTTTGCTCATCAAAATACATTTTTAAATAGCCTTTATGATAACTAATCGCTATATGATGCCAGCCATTAAAATTTCGAATTTGTTCATACTTACTCGTCTTAAATTGGAACTTTTTATATTTTATCTCGAATGGATACCATGTGCTTATCGATATTGGTTGATATAAATTATCATTAAAAAATATTTCAATACTTGATTTTCTATCTATCGCAACTTTATCAAAATAAACATCAAACTCTATAGTAAATGCTTCGGGTAAATATTCCTTTTCTTTAAATAATGGTTTAAACGCCGTACCTTGATGATTGTAAAACAAGAGTACCTTTTCTTTTCCAAATCTAGCCATCTCTGCATTTCCGCTCATCATATCCCAGCGTCTTGGGAAATCGCCATAATCATCATCTTGCATATTGTCAAAAAAGATGACGTCCTTACCCGGAATAAAATCATAACTCATCCAGTAGCTAATTTTTTCATCTATTTCATTTGGCACATTACTCATGGTTGAAGAAGCATTTGAATCAGATGATGAACTCCCTCCTGTTGATCCATTAGTTCCTACTGTTGGAGCAGTAGTATCTTCTTCCTTCTTTTCTTCTTCATTTTTCTTAGGTTTTGTTGTCAAGAGCTTTTTTCCTGTTTTCAAACTGTATTTCAGCGCTTTTTTTGCACGATTGATCTGCAAAGTTCCTTTCCCTTGCTTTAAAACGCCAGCTCCATCGAGTGCTGATATAGCATCAGGAGCAGAAGCTAAGACTTCTTGACCATCTTCAACAGCGTCTATTAATATTTCATAATCATCATCTGTTAAAGATTTACCAGCTTCATGATAACCGTCATACACATATACTTTATCATATAGGTTAAACGATTCTCTCACGAATTTATCAACACTAGAAATACCAACTCGAGAGCTCGGTCTTTTTAACTTTTTTGATTTCTTTTTTTGGGCTTCTAAATTTTGAGTAGGGAAAATAAAACCCAAGGCAAATAGACCTAAGGCTACTTTTAAAGTTAGTCTCATACAATAGTTTTTTGATTAGTGATTTTGATTTATGTGTTGGATATATCAAAAACTCTACCAAATTTAACAAAAGAATCTTGTTGTGTCAAATTGAAAAGATAAAAAGGGGAAAAATCCCCTTTTTAAAATTTCCTTTTTCATAGCAATTAAAAGTTTCATAGCAGATTATGATAAAAAAGTAGTTGGTTTCATAGCAATTTCTTTTTTTAATAACTCCTTAATCACACTACAAATCTCAGCAAACACTATCATGCAAAAAAGCGTTTTTGTATAGTTGGTACAAAATTATGTATGAATATCAATTTGCACGAATAATATTGTGTATGAGCAAAGCATCATCACTTTTTTACGATTTATACGTATTTTAGCACAAAGCATACATCATTTTCATATGAGCTTTGATGTAAAACGTATTTTTGATATAAAGAACTCCTAAATGATAAAAGCAGTAATAATTGATGACGAACCAAAGGCAATTCAAGGGTTGTCATGGGAACTATCCAATTTTGACAGTGATATTGAGGTTATTGCCACTTTTACGGAGCCCGAGAAAGCCCTACACTATATCAAAAGTACCGAGTTAGATTGTTTGTTTTTAGATGTTGAAATGCCAACAATGGATGGGTTTCAATTCATTGAAAAACTCGACAAAAAAGATTTTGCCATTGTGATAACAACAGCATATAACGAATATGCTATTAAGGCGTTTAAAAAAGAAGCCATCGATTATTTATTGAAACCAATAGATACGGATGATTTACGCGAGACTATTGGAAAGATAAAAAAATTCAACTCCCGAAGTATCAATAGTGAGAAATTTGAGAGGATTCTTTTGAACTTTAACGAAAAACTCAATCATAAAAAAATAACCATTAACACCGATGGAAAACTGATCTTTTTAGAGCCAGATGATATCTTGTATGCCGAGTCTGACGGTAATTACACCACCCTATTTCTTGATAAGAACAAAAAGATTGTACTGACGAAAAAATTAAAAGAAGTTGGCGTTTTGCTTCCTGATACGTCCTTCTTTAGAATTCATAATTCTTACATTGTCAACTTAAATAAGATCAAAGAGTTTTTAAAAACAGATGGTTATGTCATCCTTGAAAACAGTGTCAAGATTCCTGTTTCAAGACAGCGTAAATCTGATTTTTTAGGTAAACTATAAATGGATAAAATGAAAAGAATTCTTTGTTTCATACTACTATTCTCTTTTTTCAATGAAGCTACTCATGGTCAAAATGAAAAACGTACTGTAGATCAAAGTATAGACAGTATTTTAAAAACTAGACCAGAAACTTACAAGGAAATAAATAATATCATTAGATATTATAAGAGAGATACCATCAAACTTAAATATATCATTGAAAAATTTGATGAAGCGAATTATTTAGTTGGTAAAACCTATACACTAAATATTTTAGGCATCCGATATAGGAATTATTCAAATTATAACAAGGCAATCAAAACACATCAAGAAGCTCTAGACGTTGCGAAACAGGCAGAAAGTATAGAGTTTCGAGTTTTTAGTCTCAATATGTTAGGCGTTGATTATCGAAAAATGGAAGCTAATCGAACCGCTTTAGATTATAATCAAGAAGCTCTGGCATTGGCTGAAACTGTTAAAAATCCTGGTTTAGGCTTGCGCAGAAGTATTTCGGTTTCACATAATAGTATGGGTAATATTTATATACTACTCAAACAATATGAATTAGGTATAGAACAGCTTAAAATGTCTCAAGAAATTGAAAAAAGCATTAATAATACCTTAGGTTTAGCTATTAATAATCAAAACATTGGATATGCAAAAGAGGCCATGGGTAATCTTGATGAGGCACTCAAACATTTTGAAGAGTCGTTAGAAATCAATATAAAAATGAACAATACTCTCGGTGAGATTATTTGTAATAGTAGTATTGCTCGTATTTATATAAAACAAGACAGACCAAAAGAGGCTTTAGAATTAATTAATAGAAACTTACCAAAAGCTATCGAGCTAAACAATAAAGATTATCTTTCTTCTGAATACATATACTTAGGATGGGCTCAAACGAATGTTGGTCAATATGCACTTGCCGAGAAAAATTTACAAAAAGGTTTGGCCATGGCCAAAGAGTATAATTTACCCTCTACTATTGTTGAAGCCTACACCCACTTATCTGAACTGGCAGAAGTAAAAAATGATTATAAAAACAGTTTGGAATATTACAGATTGGCTGACGAGATTGACAAGGAGATTTCTAGTGATCGCACTACCCAATATGTAAACGACCTTATTATAAAATATGACAGCGAAAAGAAAAACAATCAAATTGAAGTATTGGCGAAACAGAATGAAATTGCCAAACTAAACTTTTCCAAAAACCGTAATATTTGGCTCATTTTATTAATCTCATTGACGCTCTTAGGTCTCGTATTTTACTTCATTTATCGCCAGCGCTATTTAAAAAATGAGAAGCGAATTTTGACATTAGAACAAGATTTACTGCGTATTCAAATGAATCCGCATTTCATTTTTAATGCCTTAAATTCGATTAAATTATACATCATTAATAATGAACAAAAGAATGCAGTTCATTACTTAAATAAGTTCTCAAAACTAATTCGAAAAATATTAGATGCGTCTGGTGTTAAAGAGATAAGTTTGGCAGAAGAACTCGAAACGATGGATTTATATATGAGCATAGAAAATATTCGTTTTTCGAATGAAATTAAGCACGAAACGGTCGTAGATCCTTCTATTAATTTAGAGACCATTAAAGTGCCTCCATTGGTATTACAACCTTTTCTAGAAAATTCTATTTGGCACGGGTTGTCTTCTAAAAAAGGATCTAAAAAAATTCTAATCTCAGTGCATCAATCGAATAAAGAATTTATCGAAATAACTATTGAGGATAACGGAATTGGCCGCACAGAATCGGCGAAAATAAAAGCCGACAAAGTAATTCATAGAAAGTCTATTGGTATTCACCTCACGAAAGAAAGACTGACCAATTTCGTCAAAACCTTTCAGCATTCTTTTTCATTGACCTATGATGATTTAAAAGACACTGAAAATAAGGCCTCAGGCACCAAATTAACCTTACAAATACCATTATATTAGCGACTAGGCACTCCTTTTATTTTTTCCTGTAAATAAACCTCTATTGCCCACATTTATTTTAGATAATCTGCGCACTTCAGTTAGAACGTTTTTTTTAAAATAACCAATAATGAGTATTGCTTCGATCGCCACCAAACTCCAGATATTGAGTTCTTTCATTAGTTTCGAAATTATTTCAGCAAATAAAACGGTACTGTTGAAGAACAACAACACCTTTAAAATGACAGAAATTTTCATAGCTTTTTTTTGTAAAATTACAAGATGTTCTAGCAATTGTCAATAAGGAAAATACCTGTTTTTTAGGGTGTTTTTCCTATTACCTTTTTAGGGTTTATCTAAAAATCAAAGTGTAATTGCTCTGGTAATAGTCGAAACGATTTTCTATGGTAATCTGAAATTCCATGTTTTCGAATTGCTGCTCGATGTTCTTTGGTAGGATAGCCCTTATTTTTCTTCCAGTTGTAATGGACGTGTTCTGCATGAATAAGTTCCATATATTGATCCCGATAGGTTTTTGCCAATACAGATGCTGCCGCAATACTTAAATATTTGCTATCACCTTTAACAATCGTTTGATGCGGAACTTCTTTAAAAGCCTTAAATCTGTTTCCATCAACAATAATGAATTCGACCTTTGTTTGTAATTTTTCAATCGATTTATGCATCGCCAATATGGAAGCATTCAAAATATTTATTTCATCTATTTCTTTTTGCCAAACAAATGCCACAGCATAACTAACAGCATTCGCCTCGATAAAAGGTTTCAATTCCAATCGTTTCTTTTCACTGAGCTGCTTCGAATCATTTAAAAAAGGGTGCTTAAAGTCTTTTGGTAAAATGACAGCAGCAGCCACTACAGGTCCAGCCAAACAACCTCTGCCCGCCTCATCAGTACCCGCCTCTAATGTGTTTCCTGAAAAATTACTTTCTAACTTCATACTATAAGTTCAAATGTACTTTAAATGTTAAAATACTTATCAAAATTTTGGCAAAAATTATTCGACAAATATTTTACCTTTGCCATCAATCATTTTTCTATGCAACAAAGGTTTTTTCTCTTTATCCTTTTTTCGCTATTCCTTGTTGTAGGACATACGCAGGATAGACCTTTAAATGATGGTCAAGATCGTGTTGAAGATCCTTTTAATAGAACCGAAAAAGATTCTTCTCGTTTTGGTAAGGAAAAATACATCGCTTTAAGCGGAAAAACAGTGTATACCGATTATAAGGTTATTTCTTATAAAAACGATACGACTTTTATAGACACAACCTTGTCGATGCGAAAAAATTTCAAATTCAATTTTATCCGTAAAGATGATTTTGAATTATTACCGTTTCACAATCAAGGACAAACATTTAATAATTTAGGATACAGCTTTAATGAAGCATCTTTATACCCTTCTTTAGGTGCTCGTGCCATGCATTTTAATTTTTACGATGTCTCGGATGTTTATTACTATCATGTTCCTACACCAACAACAGAACTCGCCTATCGTTCAGGTCTGGAGCAAGGTCAATTTTTAGATGCGTTGTTTACCTTCAATACCTCGAAACGTTTAAATGGTTCAATTGCCTATAAAGGTCTTCGGTCATTAGGTAAATATAGAACTGCCTTAAGTAGCCATGGAAACATGAGGATAACCTTCAATTATCGTACGAGTGCAGATAGTTATAACGTACGTGGACATATCGTAGCCCAAGACTTGGCCAATGATCAAAATGGCGGACTTACACCAGGCTCCATACTTTCGTTTGAATCAAATGATCCGAACTTTACAGATCGAGCTCGCTTGGAAACTAATTTTAATGACGCCAAAAGTTTACTTAGAGGTAACCGTTACTTCTTAGAGCATGACTATAAGTTATGGCAACAAAAAGACACCTTAGATAGAACCATTGGGTATTTAAAAATTGGAAACAAGCTTAACTACCAACGAAAGCATTATGGTTATACGCAAACAAGTAGCAATTCACTTTTCGGAGATTCCTTTGATACTTCGATCAATGACAACGTAGATCATTTTACACTAAATGCGCAGGCATATGTAGCATTGAAATCATCACTGGTCTTAGGAGAAGTAAAATTTAAAACAGATTATTATGATCAATCTTACGGGTATAATAGTATTAAAACTATAGGTAATGCATTGATTCCTCAAAATTTAAAAGAGAATAGTATTGCTGTTGGTGGTGAATGGAAAACTAAACTCAAAAAATTCAATATCGATGCCGATGCATCCACCATTATCGCTGGTGATCTTACAGGAAACTATATAAAGGCATCTGCTAGTTTTAAGCAGGATAGCTTATTCACATTCAAAGGCACTTTTTTGACCAATACCAAGTCGCCAAATTTAAATTTCCGATTGAATCAAAGTAATTATTTAGCCTATAACTGGTTTGAAAATTTAGACAATGAAAGTACGCGAAGCCTTGTATTTGATTTGACTTCCGATAAATTGCTCAATGCGCATGTGCAAATTACTCAGATCGATAACTTTACGTATTTTAGTGACACGATAACAGGACAAGGTCAGCCTAAGCCATTGCAAGCTCCGATTACCATTAATTATTTAAAAGCCAAAGTTTCTAAAGACTTTAAAATAGGTAAATTTGGTTTTGATAATTCGATTATGTATCAAAGAGTCGCCCAAGGAGAATCTTTTTTAAGAGTGCCCGAATTGGTAACAAGAAACTCTTTTTATTTTGCCGACTACTTATTTAAAGGAGATCCGTTGTATTTAGAAGCTGGGGTAACACTAAAATACTTTACCAAGTATTTCGCTAATAGCTACAATCCTGTCTTATCCGAATTTTATTTACAAAATGAGCAAGAGATTGGTGGGTATCCGGTGCTTGACTTTTTTATCAATGCCCAAATTCAGCGTACTCGATTGTATTTTAAATTCGAGCATTTCAATTCAGGATTTGGCGATACAAGTGATTACTATTCGGCTCCCAACCATCCGTATCGAGATTTTGCATTCCGATTTGGTGTGGTTTGGAATTTCTTTATTTAAGCGGCTGGTTCTAACCTACCTGTCAATTGCTTAATCTTAATATTCAGCCCAGCGAACAACAACGTCATAAACGGACTTAACCAATTAAAAATGGCATAAAAAGCATAATCAACCACAGGCACTCCGAGTACGCCACTATGATAGGCTCCACAGGTATTCCATGGTATTAAAACAGATGTTACAGTACCAGAATCTTCTAAGGTTCTACTTAAATTTTCTGGCGCAAGTCCTTTATCTTCATAGGCCTTTTTAAACATTTTACCCGGCACTACAATCGCTAAATATTGATCAGAAGCTGTTGCATTCAAGGCTAAACAACTTGCCACTGTGCTTGCAAACAATCCGAAAGTAGATGTTGCCATTTTTAACAAGGCTTTCGTAATTCTAGCCAATGCTCCAATCGCATCCATTACGCCTCCAAATACCATAGCACAAATGATCAACCAAATAGTGCCTAACATTCCTTTCATACCACCCGCAGAGAATAAGTCATTTAGCTCTTCACTGGTGGTAGCTACAGATGTATCAACTGTCATGGCATTCATGACACCTTTATACGCCGAGTTAAAATTTAGTGATTCTGCTCCAGCTACTTTTATCACGATATCAGGTTGTGCAATAATTGCCGCAACAGCACCTAACAACGTTCCAATTAACAATGCTATCAATGGAGGTGTCTTTTTCACAATCATGACAATCACAATAATGGGTACAACAAATAACCAAGGGTTGATATTAAAGGCCGCATCTATGGCCGTTAATTTATCAGAAATATCAGGACTACCTGTAGTTTCTATATTTAACCCAATAATTATAAATATTATTAACGTCACAATTATTGTTGGTACGGTGGTGTATGTCATATATTTTATATGATCGAACAACTCGCCACCAGCCATCGCAGGCGCTAAGTTCGTTGTGTCGCTCAAAGGTGACATTTTATCCCCAAAATAAGCTCCAGATAATACTGCACCAGCGGTCATCCCTAAAGATATTCCCAACGTCTCACCGATACCAATTAAGGCAATACCTACGGTAGCGGCTGTGGTCCACGAACTCCCTGTGGCAATAGATATGATGGCACAAATAACGACACATGCTGCCAAAAATATGGTTGGGTTCAAAATCTGCAATCCATAATAGATCATAGAAGGTATAATACCACTAATCAACCAAGTACCTGCTAAAGACCCTACCATCAACAAAATTAGTAAAGCACCAGCCGTTGACTTTACATTCTCAGCTACTTCTTCTATCATTCGTTTGTAAGTAACTTTATTTCTAAAACCTACAATAGCCGCAACCGCCGCTCCTAACAATAGAATAAATTGATTACTTCCGCTTAAGGCATCATCTCCAAAGGCAAAAAATACATTATAGAAGAGCATCACGATTAAAGCAAAAACAGGAATAAGCGCCTCCCATATACTGAGCTCTTTGTTATCTATAATTTTTTGATCTTCAATCTTAATTTCAGAAATATTATCTTTTTTGGACATAGGGTGCTATTTAATGCTTGTAATGATACAAAGAAATATAAAACTATGCAACGAACAGGATATGGCTTTTTGCCAATTGAAGCGACTCTCTTTAAAATTTAATCCTTAATTTTACTCCATAACTTAAACTACTTTCATCATGAAAAAATCTATTTTTTACTTTGTACTCGGTGCCGTCGTTATGAGTACAATTGCCTTTGTAGATGTTAAAAACTCAAATGCAGAAATTGAAGCTTATGTCGAGCTTTTAAATGGTACCAAAGATTACACACTAGAGCTTCTAGAAGCGATGCCAGCCGACAAATACACATTTAGACCGCATGACTCTATTCGGAGTTTTGGAGAGCAAATGGCGCACCTAGGCATGTCTACAAAATTCTTAACCAGTATATTTATAAAAAATGGAGCGCTTCCGTCTCAAGAAGACTTTGCAAAATTTGATACTATGGAAAAAGAAATGGCCACCTCTAAGGAAGCTGTAACCAAAGCCGTTACCGAAGGCTTAGATGATATGATTGCCACTTACAAAAGTATGACTAAGGAAACTATGAAGGAAAAATTCACCGTTTTCTTTGATCCTAAGCAACCTAAATTCGAGAAAGAAAAAGGGTTTAAATTTATTAATGACCATTTAATTCATCATCGCGCCCAGGCCTTAGTAGCACTACGAATGCAAGGTATCAAAGCACCAGATTACAGATTGTACTAGAAAACAAAAACTCCTCAAATGAGGAGTTTTTTTATACCTTAATAATTAGTTTCTTACGGTACATGACATACCCCAAGAGTACATAAAAACTTATAACACAGATGGCATAGAGCATAGACGATAGTTTTGCATCTACAAATGACTGTTCAAAAATCGACGTATATAAAATTGTATGTAATGATCGCCCATCAATTTTAAGTAATCCCATAGATTTTGCAATAAAACCTGATAAAAAGAAAATCGTAATCGCGTTGGTTCCCACATAGATAAATAACTTTCCAAATTTAAGTTGCTTCACGTCTGTGAGATAATAAACAATCGCCAGTAGTATTAATGCCCAACCTGCCGTAACCAAGACAAAACTACTACTCCAAATAGCTTTGTTCAATGGGAACCAATAGCTCCATATATAACCAACCAATAGTAATATAGTGGCTGCAAAGATCATTTTCAAATCTTTCTTTTTCTGTGCACTGCTTAAAAAATTTCCCGTTAAAATACCCAGTATACAAGTGGCTATTGCAGGTATGGTGCTCAACAATCCTTCAGGATCATAATCTGGTTTCCATGTATGTTTTCCTAACACAGTTACATCTATATAATTAGCCCAATTGTTCGAAGCCCGATCGAAGGTGGGCAATGTTCCGTCTGGTAAGGGTACAAAACCTAATACTAACCAATATGAAATTAGTACTATAATTAACGTCACTAAAAGCTGTTTCCAGTTGAGATTCAAGAATAATAGAGCAGCTACGAAAAAGACGACGCCTATTCGTTGTAATACTCCTGGGAATCTCACCGATTCAAAATCCTTAAAAAAAGGAAAATAGGGTAAAAACCAAGATAAAAACAAACCAAGGCCAATTAATTTCAAACTTCGAATGCTAATTTTTCTATAGGTAGAGGAAGCATTGGGTTTGTTTTTATAGGCGTACGAAATAGAGATTCCCACAATGAAAATAAAAAAGGGGAAAATTAAATCTGTTGGTGTTAGTCCATGCCATTCGGCATGTAATAATGGTGGATACACGGCTGACCATGTTCCAGGATTGTTTACCAAAATCATCGCAATGATGGTAATTCCTCTAAGGATATCAACAGAAACAACTCTATTAGAAACCATTTTACACTCTATAGTTATCGGCTTTCCAATTTTTAATATGTTTCTTTATCGCCTTTTCAGATAAGTTTTCTGTAACAGCTTTCTGTGCCAATTCAACATATTCTTCATCTGAAGCAAATCGCAAGCCTATGATTTGTCGGGGTGTTAATTGCGGGTTCAGGGTTTTTCCGGAAAGCACATAATGTCTGAATTTTTCTTCCGCTATAATCGCTCTATCCTGTGCTTTTAGCGCAAAAGATCGTGCATAGAACGTTGTTAGCACCAATAAGAGTGAGCCAAAGACCAATAAAGAAGCATCGTATAGGTTTCCTTCAGATGACTTCACCAAATTTACAATAGCTCCTATCAATAAGAGTATTGCACCAATAGCGGTAAAGTAATGATAAAGGGGTACAAAACGTGCGTGGTTTGATATATTCTGCGATTTCATATATAGGGTTTTTAGTTAGTTATTGAACGAAGATAATTCTATTTATTGAACATCAAGGCTTTAGCGATTCACTTTTACAAATTGTAAAAAATCGTCGTTCTTTGCCACTATGACGTAATCGTCTTCTTTGATTTTGATCATAGCCAAATCTTTTACATCATTATTGGCAAAGAGACCGCTTTGAGTACTCACGACGGGCGTGAAATATCCGTTGCCATTACCTTTCAGAAACAATCCATTACTCGCATCGTTTCGAGGTGTTTCAACTTCACTGCTGTACAAATTACCGGCGATAATAATATCTAAGGCATCATCATTATTAAAATCTTCTACGACAATTTGGTTCACACTTGAGAGTTGAGCTAAATTAGGTAACTTATGTACTTTAAAATTCCCACCTTCATTCTCTAGATATACACTAGCAAAAGATTTTACTTGATAATGTAGTGATTTCTCTAGGTCTTTTTCGGTATATACATCTTCTAAGGTTGCGGTTGCGAACGATTCATAATTTTCGAACTTTTTCTTAATCGCGGGTATCTGTTGGGAAGAACATTCTCTTCCTCTTAACGGAAACTTTTTACCTTCATTAAAATAACTCAATACAATATCATTACTTTTATTTTTATCAAAGTCATTAAAATAGATGTCGAATGTTTCTTTCTCGTTTGCTTTATACTTATAATTCAATCCTAAATTACCAGCGACAAAATCTATATCTCCATCATTATCAAAATCACCCTTTTCAATACTAAACCACCATCCCGTAGTATCCTCTAATCCAACATTTGTAGTTACATTTTTAAAATTTCCATTTATATTTTTAAACACTGTGATTGGCATCCATTCACCAGAAAGTATTAGGTCAATTGCTCCATCGTTATCATAGTCAGTCCAACTCGCATCGGTAACCAATCCTAAATTCTTTAATTCTGGCGCAACTTTATCAGTTACATTCACAAACTTAGGCGTACCCGTTGTGCTCACGTTCTCTAAAATATAGCTTGTTGCGGGTGCAGGATAGTTTCCTGGTACCAATCGACCTCCCACAAACAAATCGAGATCTCCATCTTTGTCATAATCGGCACTGTGCACTCGCGAACCACTGGTTGACATTTCGGGTAGTGCATCTAAGGCCTTCGTGAACTCTCCTTTGCCATTATTTATATACAAACGGTCTTGTAACATGGAAGGATTATTGACGAACTCATTTCCACCACTTACCATGTAGATATCATTATCTCCATCGCCATCGGCATCAAAAATTAGGCTTCCTAGATCTTCATGATCCAAATCTTTCGCCAATGCCTCTATGTGTTGTTTTGTAAATCCTTTAGCCGTTTGAAAATAAACACCTGTTTCGCTATGCGCAGCACCACCGACTATAAAATCTTCTAAACTATCTCCATTTAGATCTCCAACAGAAACTCCTGGGCCAAACATTGAGGTGCGATGTGGCAAGAGTACTTCCTTTTGAAAATCATCATAATAATTTTCTTTGTGTTTATGTTTTGCCACGATCGTTGTATCAGATACCGTTGAAAATAATGTTGCAATATTCGTTTCTTCGTTATCGTTTGAGGCAATTTTGGCATCTTTATAATCTATTTCTAACAACTGATTTTTATCAATGTTGCTTAACTCTTGTTCTTTTCCATCTGGCCAAATGACTTTGATCCTACTCACTTTTTCGATGTTACCTAAGCCAAAATGCAATCTTGGTGCTATAGATGACTGAAAGCCCCTTGTCAATGTCATTTCTTGAAACTGAGTGAGACTGTCGGCGGTAAGCAATACTTTAACACCTAAGCCGAATATATTCTTTTCTGAGCCTTTGAATTGTAGAGTGATATGATTATTCGTCTCTGCACTTTTGTTTTCGAAAATGATAGCATAATCATCAATATTATTGGTAACAATTTCTAAATCTCCGTCGTTATCTAGGTCTACATAAACGCAGCCATTTGAAAAGCCTTTGTATGTTAATCCCCATTTCTCATTCACCTTATCAAAGGTTAAGTCTTTATTATTTTTAAAGACAAAATTATCTATTTTTTCAGAAGGTATGGCGAGGCTTTTAGCCAAGAGACTATCTTTTGAGAGTCCTTGTTTGGATATTTCGGCAAAAAAATCTCTATTGTTAATTTCTCTTCGCGTACCATTTGAAATAAAGATATCTTTCCATCCATCATTATCTAAATCGGCAAATAACGGCCCCCAGCTCCAATCTGTTGATGAAACCCCTGCTAATCTTGCGACATTACTAAAATCAGGTAAAGAATCATTTACAACACCATTATTCATTTGTAGATTATTCTGCATGTATTGAAAATGAAATCCTGCATTGACGGTACTCCAGAATAGCTTTGGATCCATACTTGCCATATTCGCTTTCGCTCTTCTATTATCTTGAGCCATCATATCTACCTGAATAATATCTAGCAATTGATCATTATTAAAATCGGCAATATCGACGCCCATACCGTAAAAAGCTGTCTGTTTTGTAGTTTTTCTTACTTGTTCACTAAATGTTCCATTTTTATTATTGACAAACAAATAGTCGGGCGTACTAAAATCATTAGAGATATAGATATCGGGCCAATTATCACCATTAATATCTCCTACAGTAGCGCTTAAGGTGAGTCCAAAAGATCGTAACCCAGCTTCATCTGTCACATCCGTAAATTTCTCACCATCATTTCTAAATAATTTATCACTTTCATCTGACGTAGGATTGTTCACCCTAAACCTATATACGCTATTTGGTGTCGCAAAGTTGGTTGGCGGGTAATTGGCTATATATACATCTAAATCTCCATCCAAATCATAGTCAAAAAAGGTAGCTTGTACACTATTGCCAGTATCGTCTAGACCATATTCGGCAGCTTTTTCCGTAAAAGTTAAATCTCCATTATTTATATACAACAAGTTCGCTCTTGATCCAAATTTCCCTCCTACTGAGCAATAGATATCTAAGAACCCATCGTTATTTATATCGGCCATTGTAACTCCCGTAAACCACTGGTCGTCTCCTAATAATCCAGCACTTTCAGAAATATCTTCAAATTTAAGTCCACCTTTGTTGAGATATAATTTGTTAGACACCATATTTCCGGTAAAGAATAAATCAATGAGCCCATCATTATTGATATCTCCAGCAGACACACCTCCACCCATATACAAATAGGCATAACTAAAATAATTCAGAGAATCATTTTCCGTTAAGGTATTAGAAAAGTTAATCCCTGTTTCTTGAAATGATAACTGCTTAAACAATTTATCTTTGGACGTCGTTTTATTTTTTGAGCAAGACGCAATGAGTACTAGTACTAGGACTATTTTAGTAAGATGAATTAAATTGATTTTATATAAAAACTTCGACATGTGCATTGACAATTTTAATATAGACAAATATATAAAATAACAGAGTCCATTAAAAAAATAATGGACTCTGAAATAAACAAGTGAACTAATTCAAATATGGTCTAGAACCCAGGATTCTGAGTTAAAGTACCGCCACTTAAATCTATTGCTGTTAAAGGAATAGGCAATAAATTGTGTCTTTCTTCATATGGTCTTGGATCATCAGAGAAAGAAGTAATTACTCTTGCTTCATTATCAAAATAAGCATTCATAATTTCTACTCCATTACCCCATCTTCGGATATCAAATAAACGATGACCTTCCATACCTAACTCCAAACGACGCTCATGTCTTACCGCTTTTCTAGCGGTCTCTTGATCAGCAAAAGCAGTATAGGGCTCAACACTATAGTTAGCCGCAGGACCCGTTCCTGCTTCGTTTTGAACAGGTGTCATATTCTTTGCTCTCATACGCACTTCATTGATATAAGTTAATGCGGTGCCAAGATTGTTTGTTTCAACCGCAGCTTCGGCTGCCATTAGTAAGACATCAGCATAGCGTATAATATGATAATTAATTCCAGAGTGCTGCTGTCCCCAGCCACCAGTTCCGGCATTCGCATCTTCTCCTTTTTGGTATATATTCTTCTTCGCTAAATATGGCCCAGAAATGTCTGAGAAATTTGCACGAATCCAATCTTTTCCAATATGTGTACCATATTTATTATAATCTATACCTCTTCTACCAACAGTATAATCTAACCTAGGATCAAGTTCACCCTCCTCAGGTGTAAATGCCGTTGGAATTGGATTACCGTCTGCATCTTCAATTACATTACCATCGCCATCAACTTGAAATGAAATTAAGTTATAATCATTCTTTACATCATTATTTTGGTTAAACGTATCTAATAATGGTAACCCATCATCATCAACCTGAAATGCATTTACCAAATCTTGAGAAGGTTGATAAAAACCACAGCAAAATCCAAAAGCATTTGGAAAATTCAATGTTCCAGCCTGATTTCCGTTAAAAGATGATCCAGAATCTGCCGTAAACTGAATCGCAAAAAGAGATTCAATACTATTATCACCTGCCAAACGGAAATTGTCTACAAATTCAGGTAATAATCCATAATCACCACTTGTGATAACATCATTAAACAATGTCGCCGCTTCGGCCCATTCAGATTGGTATAAGTGTACTTTTCCTTTGTACGCCTTGGCAACATTAACAGATGGTTTTGTAGATCTTTCTGCAGGCAAATTATCTATTGCGAATTGGAAATCAGCTTCAATTTGATCCCAAATCGGACCTGAATTCGGTTGATTAAACTCTTGATTATTAAAATTATCTACAGATATAAAAGAAACATTTCCAAATATTCTTTGTAACTCGAAATTAAAATGTGCTCTTAAAAATCTAGCTTCAGCTTCCTGAGCCGTAAAATCACCTTCTGTAACTTTACCTATTACAGATAGCACATTATTCGCTCTGTTCACACCAGCATATAGCGCTGTCCATTTTCCTAAAATATAAGGATTGGCAGTACCCCAATCAAAAATTTCCATTTGATATAATTCTGCTTGATCAGAATCTGTACTTCCTTTGTGCGCATCATCAGATAGTGCATCTAACCACCAGTTATCACCAGATCCGGTCCATACAGCTCCCGATGCATTATTTCTAACACCATCTAAGGCAGAGTATGTTCCAACCAACAATAAATTGATGCCAGTCTCATTTTGTAAAGCATCGTCACTTAAAGCTCCTACTTCTACTGTTTCTGTAAAAGAATCATCACATGCCAGTGCAACAGCAACTAACATACATACATAAATTATTTTTTTTCTCATTTTTTTTAAAATTTAATATTTACACCTAATGAAAATAATCTTGAAACCGGAATAGTTTGAAAGTCAACTCCCAAAGTTAAATTTCCGTTATTTGTCGCCGCCAATGTATTGTCAAAACCTCTTAATTCAGGATCAAATCCTTCATAATCAGTAATTGTAAATAAGTTTGTTCCTTGAACGTATACACGTACAGAACCAATATTTGCTTTATCAGTAATACTACTTGGCAATGTATAACCAATTTGCAAGTTTTTCAACCTTAAATAAGAACCGTCCTCTACAAAGAATGAGTTTGGAGCAGTTTCATTATTTGTAATATTTGAACTCAATGCTGGAACGTTCGATGGATTTGCCGTAGTAAAAGCATTTAACACTCTTGTACTTTGATTTGTATTAAAGAATGTTGGGAAATCTGTAAAAATTCTTTCATAATTATAGATATCATTTCCTTGAGAACCTTGGAAAAATGCTGCAATATCAAATCCTTTATAAGCTGCGTTCAAGTTTACACCATAGGTGAAATCAGGATGTGGAGAGCCAATAAAAGTTCTGTCATCATCATCAATATCATTGTCTCCGTCAATATTTCTATATCTCAATCTCCCTACACCATCTGCAGGTGTTGCAAAACCTTGATCAGGTGCGCTCGATACTTCTGCCTCATTTTGAAAAACGCCAATAACTTCACGTCCGTAAAACTCAGATATTGAACGCCCAATTTGAGTTCTAGTAATGGCACCACCTCTAAAAACAGTACTTCCTGTTTGGAATGGGTTGATCAAACTAGTTACCTCATTCTTATAGGTAGAAATATTCGCACTTACACTGTAAGTCAAGCCCGACTTTGTTTCATCATTATAACCAATACTAAAATCTAAACCTTTGTTTTCAACTGATCCAACGTTCACTAATGGTGGATTTGCATCCGGTCCAGTAGTTGGAATTATAGAAAAATCAGCTGTGATCAAATCATCTGTTTCAATTTTAAAGTATTCAACCGATAAAGAAAGTTTATTATTCAGCATTCCTAAATTTAAACCGATATTTGTTGATTTACTTGTTTCCCATTTTAAATCGGGATTTCCAACAGCATTTAGTATTGCTCCTGTAGCTATATTGGTACCATCCAAAGCATAATTTGCTAAAGATTCGCTAAATACAGAAATGTTATCCGTAGGGTTTGCCACAGCTAAGGTTTGATTTCCAATTTCTCCATAAGATGCTGTTAACTTCATTGAGTTTACAATACCATCTTGCGGGAAAAAATCTTCTTTACTGATAAACCATCCTGCACTAAATGAGGGAAAGATATCACTTTGATTATCCCCTTTAAAACGAGACGTCTTATCGTTACGAAGTGTGAATGTAGCCAAATACTTACCTTGATAAGAATAGTTTGCAGTACCAAAAATTGAAAACAACGTAGAATTATTATCAAATGCGAAATCAACTTGTGGCGCTCCACCTCCATTATTCAACAAATAAAAATCAGGAGTTTCAAATAAGAAATCAGAACGACTAATTCCTTTACCTTTGGTTCTTTGTTCAAGTGCCTCAATACCTACTAGGGCATTGATGGAGTGGTCTCCAATTGTTTTATTATAGTTTATGGTATTAGTCCATGTCCATGAATAAGTGCTTTGATCTCCATCTCTCAATAGATTTACCGCAAGAGGCTCAGCTGCTTCAGGATCTAAAGCGGTAAAACCAATACTATTAAATTGCTCTAAGCTACCTGCCGCAGTTGTTTTAAAGTTTAACCCATCCATTATATTCAAATTTGCATATACATCTCCAAAAACACGAAATCTCTTTATATAATCATTTGAAGATCTTGTCAGTGATGCTACTGGGTTATTCGTATTACTCAAACCAGTAGAATTACTATTTGGTCCTGCAAAAAGCCCGTCATCGTCACGCACTGGTAATATTGGACTAGACCTTAACGCTCTGTTCACCTGAACACCTGCAGCTGATGAACCAGACTGTCTCGAAAAAGATGCATTTAAATGCTGTCCTACTGTAATTCTTTTTCCTGTCTTAAATTCAGAATTTAATCTTGCTACACCACGTTTAAAACCAGTACCTAACAATACTCCCTCACGATTTAGATAACCAACAGACATAAAGTATTTACCCGTTTCATTTCCATTATCTAAAGATATCGAAAGGTTTTGAGTTTGAGCACTTTGTGTAATTTCTTCTAACCATTTTGTTCCTCCGTTCGGAACGGTCACTACCCCATTTCTGGCCAATCCATTCAAGGTTGTTGGCACCGTAAATGTACCTGAACCACTAGGATCATACTGAGGATGTGTAATATCAGCTCCGTCATTAACTAAACTTTGAAATATTACACCTCTGTGTTGCTCATTATTTAACAAGTCAGGAATATTATTTACTTCTGAAACACCCGTATAGAAATCAACTGAGATATTTGCTTTAGATTGATTATAGCCACCGCTCTTAGTAGTAACAATTACAACCCCGTTCGCAGCTCTCGCTCCATAAATAGCAGCTGCCGCATCCTTTAGCACGTTTAACTGCTCAATATCGGCCGGATTAATACTATTAAATATTCCAGCATCGTCCGTTTGCACCCCATCAATAATAAATAAGGGGTCTGTATTATTCACTGTACCAAAACCACGAATGTTAATTTTAGGAGCATCTCCAGGATTTCCGCTATTAATAACGGTAACACCAGACGCTCTACCTTGTAATAGTTCGGCAGCATTTACTACAGGTGTTTTTGTAGCTTGCTCTACATCAACCGTCGCAACAGATCCTGTTAAATCTCCACGTGTTTGCGTGGTGTATCCAACTACTACTACTTCGTTTAATTGATTTGCATCTTCGACTAAAACAACATTAACCGTCGATTTACCAGCTACATTCACTTCTTGAGTGACATAACCTACATAACTCACAACCAAAATGGCATCCGAGGCGACATTGTCCAAGGAGAATTTACCGTCAAAATCTGATTGAGTTCCATTTTCAGTACCCTTTACAACAACACTCGCGCCTGGCAAAGGACCATTTGCGTCAGTTACTGTACCAGTTACTGTTTGGGCTGATATCACACTAGCAAATAGCATAACACCAAAAAACATTAAATGTTTAAGTAATTTGATTTTCATAATTATTTAAATTAGTTAAATTTAGTTAAGTCTATTAATGATTTAATATAACTTTTCAATCGTATTAACATCGGCGTTCAATGTCCATCATAATAAACTTGAATAAATGTAGTCGTCGACACTAGGTTTTGAAAATTTACTATACCAATAACACAAAAAAAGCAACGAATGACGTCAAAAAAATAACGAGTACAAGTGATGCTAATTAAGTATATGTCATTGTTAATAACTCATCTTTTCATTTTTTTCTAGTGTTACACAAATTCGGGGTTTATTATTAATAGCCATCTAAAACTATGATTATACCAATTTATTAGTCATATTTTTAAACAATTAATAAACTTTTTTCAAAATTATTGAAATTCGTATTTCGAACATCCAATATTAACTCGAAATTACGAAAACGTTTTCGTAATTTCGTAGTTATAATATAGAATTGTCAAAGTTTTCAATAAATTAATCCGAAAAGGTGCTAAAATAACCTATTGCATATTCTTAAAATAAGGATCATACGAATACGATTATTCGCAGTAAATTGAGTCTGTTTTTGTTGTTTTTCCTATTTTAACATCCCTGAAATGGGATAAAAAAAGGTCCGCCTACATCCTATTCAGGCTTTCTAAATTATAAAATAGTTGCACTAATTTTCTTCCAGACTTTGATCAAGAAAAATCCTGAAACTAAGGCTACGCCTGTTAAGATGAGCGCCGAATTTGTCTCACCATAGATCCAATACCCAGTAGCAAATAGACAACTATAAATTAACACACAACCCAATAACATCGCCGAGATTCCTGCAGGTACACTCCATGTACGATCTTTTTCAGCTAACTCTAACGAACTTTCTTGAGCGTCATCCAAAACTTTTGACCATCCAGGCCCACCAGGTTGTATTTTTTTGTAGAAATTAAATAACACCTCATTACTTTCTGGTTGGGTAATAAAAGTTGCTATTAACCATACTATAGTCGTCACTACAACTACAAAAGGAAATTCAGCCCAATCAGGAAAAACACCATTTTCAGGATCAAATAAATATGCTTTTAGTGGTGTTAAAGCTAAGGCCAGCGAGAGAATCCCTGAAGCAAACATGGCTGTTATTTCACTCCACGCATTGATACGCCACCAAAACCATCTCAAAATAAAAATCAATCCTGTTCCTGCACCAAAAACCAATAATAAGTTGAATATCTGTAAAGCATTCTGTAATAATAACGCCAATATTGCGCTCAACACCATTAATAGAACCGTAGAAATTCTACCCACCGCTACTAATTTTTTCTCAGAGGCCTTTGGATTAATTTGCCTTTTGTAAAAATCATTTACCATATAAGACGCTCCCCAATTCAATTGGGTTGAAATCGTACTCATATAGGCAGCTATTAAAGAAGTAAGCACTAAGCCTAAAAGGCCACTTGGCAATTTAGTAAGCATCGCCGAATAGGCTAAATCATGACCCAGTTTATCATCGGCAATACTCGGAAATGCCTCTTGTATACTGGCTAAATCTGGAAAAACAACTAAGGATGCCAACGCGACCAAGATCCATGGCCACGGACGTAAAGCATAATGCATAATATTAAAAAAGAAGGTTGCTCCAATGGCATGATTCTCATCTTTTGCGGCTAACATACGCTGGGCGATATAACCGCCACCTCCAGGTTCCGATCCTGGATACCACGAGCTCCACCATTGCACAGCTAATGGGATAATCAACAAAGTAATAAATGCTTTTTTATCACTAAAATCAGGTAAAAAAGATAGCTTATCTTTGACATTCTCATTCGTTATTAAGGCTTCTATCCCTCCAACTTCTGGCAAATTAACTAAGTAATAAGCGGCACCAATGGCCCCTCCCATTGCAACAAAAAACAAGATAAAGTCGGTATATACCACCCCTCTAAAACCTCCAACAGCACTAAAAATAACAGTTACCAAACCTGCACTCACCACTGTTTGCCATGGTTCCAAGCCAAGCATGATTCCACCAATCTTTATGGCCGCCAAGGTCACCGCCGACATGGTGATAACATTAAAAATAACTCCTAAATAGATCGCTCTAAACTTTCTTAAAAAAGTGGCCGGTTTTCCGCCATAGCGTAATTCATAAAACTCAATATCTGTATTCACATTTGACTTCCGCCAAAGCTTCGCATAGACGAACACAGTCAGTAAACCAGTGATTAAAAACGCCCACCATACCCAATTACCAGAAACACCGTTCGTTCTAACAATATCTGTCACTAAATTTGGGGTATCAGTAGAAAAAGTAGTGGCGACCATTGACAATCCTAATAACCACCAAGGCATTGTTCTTCCCGAAAGGAAAAACTCTGTAGAATTTTTACCTGATTTCTTAGATACATAAACACCTATAAATAAGGTGATTGAAAAAAAGATTATGATCAAGGCATAATCGAACGAACTTAATGATATCATCTATGTAAGGTTTTAAAGTTGAGTAATTTACTAAAATAATGAGGTAAACTAATTAATTTTTCTATGACCAGCATCAGATAATAGCTATACATACTGATTTTTAATACGAAAGTTATTTTTACTAAGTATTTAAAATTACTTGTTTTGCGTGGTTTACATATTTTCTTCCTATCGGGATTCTCTTCGAGGATATTTCTACTAAATTCCCTTCAACACTAGCGACTTTATCAATCGCAATCGTATAAGATCTGTGAATACGTAAAAAATTATCACTTGGAAGCTCTTCAGTGACACTAGTTAATGATTTATGCACTAAATAATTTCCAGTTATTGTAATGATCTTTATATAATCTTTTAAACTCTCAATATATAAGATCTCTTCAAATTTAATCTTAACCAGTTTTTTATCAACCTTAAAGAAAATGAAGCCTTCGTCATGCGCCTCTTCGCTCTTTTTATATCCTCTTAAAAGATGTACTTTTTGCGTTATTTTGTTAATTGTTTTTAAAAATCTGTTGAAAGGGATAGGTTTCACCAAATAATCCATTACATCTAAATCATAACTCTCAAGGGCGTGCTCTCTATAGGCTGTTGTAATCACAACATTTGTTTTAACATCAAGATTTCGAAGAAATTCAAGACCGTTCATTTTAGGCATATTGATATCTAAGAAAATAACGTCAATGTCATTCTCTTTAATCGTCTCGATAGATTCTAGAGGATTGTTAAAAGCACCTACCAAATTAAAGTTTTGAAACTCAACCAGGTAATTACTAACGACCTGTATCGCTAATGGTTCATCGTCAATAATGATACACTTAATCTCCATTTAAATGGGAATTTTTAAATTAACATTAAATTCTTGCTCAAATATATTGGTTTTCAATTTATAGTTCTCGTTGTACAATAATTTTAATCGTCGCTGCACATTTAAAATACCAATACCATGTTTGCTATTGGCAATAGTTTCACTATGTTCATTGAAGTTATTTTTCACAGAAAAAACTAATTGCTCACTAATTTTTTCAAAATTAATTTTAACCTTCATACGATCATTTTCTTTTGTGCCATGCTTAAAGCAATTTTCAATGAATGGTAAAAAAAGTAATGGAGGGACAAAAATATCATCTATATTTCCGATTATATCCAACTCATATGTAACCGATTTACCAAATCGCAATTCCTCGAGTTCTAAATAATTATTTATATAATTTATTTCTTTCAGTAAGCTTATCTTCGGTTCTTTCGCATCATACAAGACATACTGCATAATTTCTGAAAGCTTTAAGATCATTTCTGGCGCCTTATCGGATTTTTCGATGCTTAAAGCATACAGATTATTTAACGTATTAAAAAAGAAGTGTGGTTGAATTTGAGTTTTTAAAAAATTTAGCTCTGTTCTCAATTGTACTTTTTGCAATTGCTCTGTTCTTTTTCTCTCAAAAATCCAATCTGCCGTCAACTTTATCGTCGTTACTAAAGCAACATCATATATACCAGTCAAAAAAACCACCAAAATATGATTGAAAGAATATGCTTTTTGAGGACTGTCTGACTCAGGCCATACATTTTCATTAATAAAGGAATAAATTAATTCTGTTCGAATCACGTAAAAAACACATAACACCAACAAAAAACTTAAAAGGTATTTTGCATAATTTTTCTTTAAAATAAATTTAGGAAATAAGACATATATATTCACATATACCAAAATCATACTCATGGTGAAGGTTACTAAGTTTGATTTAAAAGAATACCAATAATCTTGATAATAGCTCCCCCAACGAATCACATTAAAAATAAAATAGCTTGTCCAAAATATAACATGATACTTTAAAGGAATGGTATAACTCGAATTTTTAAAGGCTTTGAACAAAAAAGTTGGATTAAATCATTTTAGTAATTCGATAAATATAGAAAATATATGACAACCAAATACATAGTTTGTCTTACTAAAAAGGTTATTTATTATTCGTTTAACGCTGTTGGTATATTAAATTTTTATTGGAAAGGTGATCGTTCTATTTTTGTTATGTTTAATTTAAGGACTTAATATTTAGCGTCTCATGCAAGATTATATTTTAGATAAGAAAAACATCAACTACCAACCTGCCGGGCAATTTGAGGAAACACGATTCGAGAAAATTCACAATGTCATTTTTGATGATTCTAATGAAGCATCAATTACGGTGGCTCAAGAAATAGCACAGCTTATTATAGAAAAGCAGTTAAAAAAGGAAACATGTGTATTGGGTTTAGCTACAGGATCTTCACCAATAAAAGTGTATGAGGAACTGGTACGTATGCACAACGATGAAGGTTTAAGTTTCGAAAATGTTGTCACCTTTAACTTAGACGAATACTTCCCAATGGATCAAGATAGTATTCATAGCTATCATTACTTTATGCATGAACATTTATTCAATCATATTAATATACTTCCAGAAAATGTTCACATTCCCGACGGTACCGTGGAAAGTGATGAAGTCTATCAATATTGTATAGATTACGAGATGCGCATAAAACAAGCTGGAGGCTTAGATTTCCAGTTGTTAGGTATTGGAAGAACTGGACACATTGGATTTAATGAACCTGGATCTCATTTAAATTCAGGAACCCGGAGTATCACCTTAGACCACGTTACACGTGCAGATGCCGCTCCTTCCTTTCTCGGTATCGAAAATGTACCGCGAAAAGCGATTACCATGGGAATAAGCACCATTCAAAAAGCTAAAAGAGTCGTGCTTTTGGCATGGGGAATTAACAAAGCACATATTTTAAAAGAAACCATCGAAGGTGAAATTTCTTCAACTGTCCCGGCTACGTATCTGCAACTACATGGAAATACAACGTTTATATTGGACAAAGAGGCCTCTTCAGAATTGACAAGAGTCAAAACTCCTTGGTTGGTATCTTCTTGTATTTGGACAGAAGACCTAAAACGAAAAGCTGTAGTCTGGCTGAGTGAAACATTACAAAAATCGGTGTTAAAACTTACCGATAAAGATTATAATGATAATGGCATGTCTGGTTTGCTCGTCGAAGAAGGCACGGCGTACGATTTAAATATTAAAATGTTTAACAAGTTGCAGCACACGATTTCTGGATGGCCAGGAGGCAAACCAAATGCCGATGACACCAATCGCCCCGAACGATCAGACCCCGCTAAAAAGAGAGTCATCATTTTTAGCCCACACCCCGATGATGATGTCATTTCTATGGGAGGTACTTTTGATCGCTTAGTAGAACAAGGCCATGAAGTACATATCGCCTACCAAACTTCGGGTAATATTGCGGTATCCGATGAAGAAGCACTAAAATTTGCTGAAGTCAATAAACAATTAAGCAATAAGTCTAGCGTAGCCGATACCATCATTGAAAGCATACAAACCAAAGAAAAAAATAGTATCGACAGTATCGAAGTGAGAAAACTAAAAGGTCTAATTCGACGCAGTGAATCACTGGCAGCTACGCGTTATCTTGGCTTAGCCGATAAAAATGTTCACTTTTTAGAGCTCCCTTTTTACGAAACCGGTACCATCAAAAAAAATAAATTAGGAGATAAAGACGTCGCCATTATGTGTGACCTTATAAAAACGGTAAAACCTCATCAAATATATGCTGCTGGTGATCTCGCTGATCCTCATGGGACACATCGAGTATGTTTAGACGCATTATTCGTAGCTTTGGAAAAATTAAAACCGCAAAAATTCATGAATGATTGTTGGGTTTGGTTATATAGAGGTGCATGGCATGAATGGGAAACCTATGAGATTGATATGGCAGTACCCATGAGCCCCGATCAAGTATTAAAGAAAAGACATGCTATCTTTTACCATCAATCTCAAAAAGACGGAGTTATGTTTCAAGGAGATGATTCGAGAGAGTTTTGGGTGCGCGTAGAAGACAGAAACAGATTAACAGCAAAAAAGTACAATGACCTAGGCTTAGCGGATTATGCCGCTATCGAGGCCTTTAAAAGACACCATTATTAATTTTACATCTTATGAAAAGAATACTATTGATTATTATTTCGTTAGGAGTACTCTCATGTACTCAAAAAGAAAATATACCTGTTGAAGCATACGAGCCTAATATCATTCCTCAACCTGTGAGTCACGAGCATACCGCAACGAGTTTCGTTGTATTCAGCAATATCAATCTTGATATGAAAACAGACGATCCTCAAGTACAAACTTTTATAAGTTCGTTTACCAATTTCTTATCTGATGCTGGAGTTACAACTGATGCCAATGCATCTGACAATACCATGAGTATCTCTCTGAACGAAACTTCTAAGGAAACCTTAGGTGATGAAGGCTATGATCTTGAAATTAATGATAAAAGTATTGCCTTATCGGCGAATAAGCCCGCAGGTATTTTTAATGGCCTGCAAACATTACGTCAATTCTTTCCTGCCGATTTTCAGTTCGACGAAACCAATAAGATCGCCTTAAAAGGTGGTCAAATTTCTGACTATCCTCGTTTTGCTTGGCGCGGATTGATGCTTGATGTAAGTCGTCACTTTTTTAGCGTTGAAGATGTGAAATCATATATCGATAAAATGTCTCAGTATAAACTAAATACCTTTCACTGGCACCTCACTGATGATCAGGGGTGGCGTATTGAAATTAAATCACTTCCAAAACTAACAGAAATTGGTGCATGGCGTGTTGAAAGACATGGCCGTTTTGGCGGTTCAAGACCACATCCAAAACCGGGAGAAAAAGCAACTTATGGTGGTTTCTATACCCATGAACAAATCAAAGATATTGTGCAATATGCGAGTGATAGAAATATTACTATCGTTCCAGAAATTGACATGCCAGGCCATATGATGGCGGCTCTGGCGGCCTATCCAGAAATGTCGGTGAAAAAAGAGAAAAAATTTGTGGCACCAGGTTCTAAATTTTCTGAATGGTACGGCAACGGACGTTTTAAAATGCTAATAGAAAACACGTTGAACCCCACTGATGAAAAAGTCTATGAATTCATAGATAAAATCTTTACCGAAGTAGCAGAATTGTTTCCTGGAGAATATATTCATATGGGAGGAGACGAAGCTTATCATGGCTATTGGGATGCAGATCCGAAAGTACGAAGTTTCATAAAAAAAAATGGCATTAAAGATAGCCACGAATTGCAAAGTTATTTTGTGCAGAGAGTCGAGAAAATTATCAGTAGCAAAGGCAAAAAGACCATTGGCTGGGATGAAATTTTAGAAGGCGGTTTGGCAGATGGAGCCGCTGTCATGAGCTGGCGTGGTATGAAAGGTGGTATCGAAGCTGCGAAGCTCGGTCATAACGTAGTGATGTCTCCTACAACCTATGCCTATCTAGATTACACCCAAGGCGATCACAGCGTAGAGAATAAAATCTATGCGGATTTAAGCTTAGAAAAAACCTATAGTTTTGAGCCAATTCCTGAAGGCGTTGACGCGAAATATATCTTAGGTGGACAAGGAAACTTATGGACAGAAGTAATTCCTAATGTACAATATGCTTATTATATGACCTATCCGAGGGCCTTTGCCATTAGCGAAACATTTTGGAGTCCAAAAGAAAGTAAAAATTGGGAAAGTTTTATAGATCGCACTGAAGCGCATTTTGAGCGATTCGATGCCGAAAATAACAACATTTCTCAAGCCGTTTTAGATCCTATAGTACGTACCTATACAGAAGATGGAAAAATGATGTGTAAGCTAACGAACAATGCAACAGGTACCGACATTTATTATACCATTGATAATACCTACCCTGTTAAATTTGGTATCAAATATACGGAGCCATTCGTAGTACCTAAAGGGAGCCTAAGTTTACATACTCAAACGTTTAGAAATGGTCAACCTATTGGGCGTCAACTAAAAATAAAACGAGAGGATCTAACAAAGCGCGTCGAACGAAAAGAACGTGTTCTCATTGCCGAAGATTAACAGGTTTAAGCTAAGGATCACGCTAACATCTTAACCATTCCTTTTTTAATAGTAGAAGGCAACATACGATTTAAGTGTGTTGCCTTTTTATTTGAAATTTAAATCTTTGAGAAGGCCATCGATAAACATCATACAAATTTAAAAGATTTAGTATCTTAGTCTAATACAATTGTACACTATTAAAAACCGATCTCCGACACTATATCTAACTACATTATAAGTACTCTCATTTTTTTAAAATATGACGAGTATAGTTTTATAACCAGAACGTTTGATCGACCTACATCTAATTACACCGATATGTTCTACCTAGAACGATAAGACAGCCTATTATGTAATAGGTCTCATTTTATTGAGAATTTCATTTGAATCTCTACGTTGGTCATTGATTTTTATATTTAATGACATAAGAATCTGTCACTCATATGATTTAAGTTAAACTAGTATACGTAAGACAATAACACCGCGTCAAAATAGCTAAAAATATTTTTCACTTTTATCCAAAAATCTTTGCTAGTATTAAAAACTAATTTATATTTGCATCCGCTTAGGGCAATTAGCTCAGTTGGTTCAGAGCACCTCGTTTACACCGAGGGGGTCGGGGGTTCGAATCCCTCATTGCCCACCAAGAAAGATCCGCATTTCGATGCGGATTTTTTTATTATATATATGAAGGTTTTTCTGCCGTCGTAAGAATAAGAAAATCGTTTTATTATACCACTTCGGCCACCACAAAAGTACTACCGCCAATAAAAATTAAATCTTCTTGATTCGCAGCGTCTTGTGCACTTAATAATGCATGATTCACCGAAGAATAGGTTTTTCCCAGTAATCCAAAGGCGCCTGCTTGATCTTGTAAATTTTTAGCTTCCAAACCTCTTGGAATATTTGGTCTGCAAAAATAATACGTTGCCTCTTTAGGAAATAACGGCAAAATTGTCTCTAAGTTTTTATCATTCACAACACCAAGTACGATATGCAGCTCTTCATAACGCTGCTCCGACAATTGTTGCATCACATAGCTTAAGCCTTCTTTATTATGTGCTGTATCACATATAGTTAAGGGATGTGTGTCTAATAGTTGCCAACGTCCTAATAATCCCGTATTTCGTACAACATGCTTTAATCCTTCTATTATATGATCTTCTTCAATCATAAAACCCAGCCTTTGCAACTCTGTAATTGTCCTGATAGCAGTAGTTAAATTCTTTTGCTGGTAACTTCCTACAACGTCCATTTCATAATTTACAACATCTTCTTCCGCGAAAGCAACGGTTGTATTTTTCTCTAAAGCAATATCAAAAAATACATGTTCAATCTCTTCTTGTTGTTCACCAATCACTACCGGTACCTCATCTTTTATAATCCCTGCCTTTTCAGAAGCAATTTCTGCTAAAGTTTCACCGAGAAACTGCGTATGGTCATATCCTATATTCGTAATAACTGATACCAAAGGAGTTATAATATTTGTTGAATCCAGTCTACCTCCTAATCCAACCTCCACAATAGCAATATCAACACGTTGCTCAGCAAAATAATCAAATGCCAAGCCTACAGTCATTTCGAAAAAAGAAAGTGCGTGTTCCTCTAAAAATACCCGATTACCTTCTATAAAATCAATAACTTGTTGTTCACCAATCGGCTCGCCATTAATCTTAATACGCTCTCTAAAATCTTTCAAATGCGGAGATGTGTACAAACCTACCATATACCCTGCTTCTTGCAAAATAGAAGCCAACATATGACTTGTAGAGCCTTTGCCGTTAGTTCCGGCAACATGAACACTCTTAAAACGTTCATGTGGATTTTTTAAATGCTTGGCCAGTGCCAATGTATTTGTCAAATCTTTTTTAAAAGCGGTCTTCCCTTGACGTTGATACATAGGAAGTTTCGAAAACATCCAATTTAAAGTTTCTTGGTAATTCAATTTAATTGGATAAAGTGAAGTTATAAATGATAGAGCCTACTTGTTTTGTCGGTGCTTTACTATCTGAATTAAATCTGGTTTTTAAGGCAGCCTCCTTCGCTCTTCTCAATAAACAAGAAGCCGAATTTGTAGTTCCCTTTACACCTGGTCGTGCACTAATGACTTTTCCTGTTTTATCTACTGAAATCTGCACAACTACTTTCCCTTCCTCATTACAATCATAAGTCGGTTTTGGTTTAGCTAAGGCTTTTCTATTTGTCAAGCGATAATTACCTCCTGTACCACCGCCACCATTACCATAATAACCACTAGCGTTTGGGTCACCATTCGGATTTCCTTTATCACCCGCTTGATTATCATCACCTTCACCCCCTGAAGCGGTTCCGCTAGAGTTATTCACACCACCAATTAGCGCATCTAATTTGTTTCGTTTTGCTTCTTGTTCTTTACGGAGTTTTTCTGCTGCAGCCTTGCGTGCTCTTTCTTTACGTTCGGCTTCTCGTTGCTTTTTCTTTTCGGCTTCCTCAGCCTTTTTCTTTGCTATTTCTGCTTGTTTTATACGGATAGATTCTTCCGATTCTTGTGTTACTACTTTCTCTTCTGAAACTTCTGGTTTCGATTCTTCAACGGGTGTCTCCTCAACCTCTTCAACAACCTCTTCTTCTACTTCAGTTTCTTCAACCTGTTCTTGTGGTGCTGCTTTGATCGGTTCGGTAGGTTGAATATTTCCACTACCTACCGCAGTTGTACCAAAATTAACGGCAATACCAATTTCCTCTGGTGGATCTAAATATTTCATCCCAAAATTAAAAATCAAGAATAATAACAAGGCCATGAGAATGGTTGTTATTACTGAAGACTTTTGCTTATGTTTTGTATCAAATAAAGACATTATTGAGGTCTTACTGCTAAAATTACTTTAAACTTATTTCTATTTGCGATATCCATCACAAGGACCACTTTTTCTATAGGTACCGTTTCTTCTACACGCAACAAAATTGTAGGGTTTTCTTGCCCTTGCAATAAGCTTCGCATCGTAGTTTCTATATCAGCGACTTTTACTTGTTTACTATCTACATAATAGTTCTCGTTTTTCTTAATACTAATTGAAACACTTTGCGTATTTGTAGATTTTCCTTTTGCCTTTGGTAAGATGAGATCCAGTGCATTCGGTGTACTTGCAGTTAACATAAAAAATATCAATAACAGAAATACAATATCTGTCATGGATGACATGCTAAAATCTGGACTTACCTTATTTCTATTTTTAAAATTCATAATTCTTATGCTGGCTCGTTCAATAAATCTAAAAATTCAACTGCCTTTGCCTCCATTTCGTGCACTACCTTATTCGTTCGTACTACAATATGATTATAAGCCATATATGCAATAATACCTACAATTAATCCAGCAACTGTCGTTGTCATTGCCGTGTAAATACCAGACGCTAGTGAACCCATTTCTGCCTGACCTCCGCTGCTCGCCATTTCATGAAAGGCAAGAATCATACCAACTACGGTACCTAAAAACCCAATCATGGGTGCAGCCCCAGCAATAGTTGCTAATACGCTTACATTCTTTTCTAGCTTGTAAATCTCTAAACTACCGGCATTTTCAATAGCTTTATTGATATCTTCTAAAGGCTTTCCAATTCGAGAAACTCCTTTTTCAATAAGTCGTGCTGCTGGTGAACTGGCTTGTGCGCATAATATTTGTGCCGCCTCTAATTTTCCGTTAGACACATGATCTTTAATCTGATTCATGAAATTCTTATCGGTTTTTGAGGCTGCTTTAATAGCAAAAAAGCGTTCAAAATAGATATACAAACCAACAGCCAAAAGAATCAGTAACACAAGTATTACTACTTGTCCGCCAATACCTCCGTCCATGATGAGTTGATAAATTGATAATGTTTTTTCTTCTGAGATGACTTCTTCGAGATTTTCTTGAGCAGTCTCGGCTGCTTGTTGAATACTTAACAACATATGGCAAATTTAGATTAAGGGGATAAAACTATGTAACGAAAATACGACTCGAAAATTGTTTTGTTGCATATAAAAAAACCCGAGAATTTCTCGGGTTTGAAAATTATAGAATTATTCGCATGCCTACGAAGACAAAGGCACCTGCCAGAAAGCCTACAAAAGCTAGCCAACTCATCTTCTTTAAATACCAGAAAAAATCAATTTTTTCCATACCCATTGCAACAACTCCGGCGGCAGATCCTATGATCAACATACTACCTCCAGTTCCTGCAGAAAATGCGATAAAATGCCACAACGGATCATCCAATCCTTCAGAGAACATCCCTAAACTAGCAGCGACGAGCGGTACATTATCAATAACAGCAGAACCAACACCTAATAACAGTACCACTAAATCAGACACACGTGCATCTGCTAATTCTGTTCCCATTTTCGGCATTACATCTTGCAACCAATTCGCAAAACCAAATAACTGGCCTAATGATTCAAGGGCACCAACGGCTAATAAAATTCCTAAGAAGAATAAAATACTAGGAAGTTCAATTTTTGATAAAGCTCCATGCACTGGGCTATGATGAGATTCTTCTTCATGTTCTTCCTGACCATCTATCGTTGAAATACTAAATTTAGATCTACTAAAAATTTCCGCGAAGGTAGCTACAACAGCTAATGACAACATCATCCCTACATATGGGGGTAAATGTGTCACCGTTTTAAATATCGGTACAAAAATAATGGCTCCTAAACCCAAGTAAAACATGATAGGTCCATGCTTACTAACACTGTCAGTATCATTTCCACCATCATCAGCCAGATCTCCTCTAAAAGCCTTCATTCTCGAGGCAATTAACGTTGGTATTAACATACAAACCAGTGATGGTATTAGTAAATATTTAATCAAATTCAAAGTACTCACTTTATCACCAATCCATAACATGGTCGTGGTAACATCACCAATTGGAGACCAAGCCCCACCTGCATTGGCCGCAATAATGATCAAACCTGCAAACCAAATTCGATCTTCTCTCTTCAAAACTATTTTTCGCAAAATAGTTACCAATACAATTGTCGCTGTTAGATTATCGATAATAGCCGACAGTATAAAGGCCAAAAAACAGAAAATCCATAATAGTTTCGATTTCTTTTTGGTACCGACAAAACTTTTAATTGTAGCAAAACCATTAAAGTAATCAATGATCTCAACAATCGTCATGGCCCCTAATAAAAACACTAAGATTTCGGCGGTCTTTCCAAGATGATGCAATAATGTTTCTTCCATTAAATGCATCTTCTCATCATGCGAAAAAGCGGAGAAACCCTCTACTAAGGCGCCCTTAGCAGAATCAAACCATGTAGAATAACCATCGATACCGAAAGCAATCAACGCCCAACAAATTGCCATCATTGCAAGTGCCGGTATTAATTTATCTAACTTTAAATTATGTTCTAAGGTAATAGCTAAATAGCCTAATACGAAAATTAAAATGATGAGTGCTTCCATTTGGTTAGTTTTATTGGCTAAATATATAAAATTATATCAACTGTTTGAGTGCAATTTCAAACGCTGTTTTACAAATATCTGTTTTGCTTTGGTTTAAGTCATAAACTTTTTGCAAGGCTTTTCTTATCGTTTCTGAGGTATCGCTAAAAATGGCCGCATCTTTCATTGGTAAATCAACCTTGCTTTCCATCAAATATGCAAAAACTCTGGCAATCCCACAATTTGAAATAAAATCGGGTAACAAACTTGTTTTGCTATCAGTCATTTCCATAATGGGACCAAAAAATATTTCGGTATCCGCAAAGGGAACATTCGCTCCAGGAGAAATCACTTCTAATCCAGTCTCTATCATTGTAGAGATTTGTTCTTTAGTCACTAAACGGGATGCTGCTGCTGGCACAAATATCTCGGCTGGTAACGACCAAATTTTTTGATTCATTTCGTCAAAAGGAATCATATCATTCGTAACGAGCTGATTTCCTTTTTTATTCAAAAACATGGTGCGCACTTCTTCTGTAGAAAACCCATCTTCATTAATTACTCCGCCTGACCTATCAATGATTCCCACAATTTTTGCTCCGAGCCTTGTCAAATATACAGCGGCCGCAGACCCCACATTTCCGAAACCTTGTACAATAGCTTTTTTGCCACGAATATCTCCACCATAAATATCATAATAATGTTTTACAGCTTCGGCAACACCATAGCCCGTTAACATATCTGCTACTGTATATTTACGCGTGACTTCGGGTGTATATTTTGGGTCTTCAATCACCTTAATTACCCCGTGTCTCAACTGTCCTATTCTATTAATTTTTTCTGATTCGGTTGGTTTAAAATGACCATTAAAAACACCCTCTTGCGGGTGCCATACCCCAGAATCTTCTGTTAACGGAATTACATCATGAATCTCATCAACATTTAAATCTCCACCTGTGCCATAATAGTGCTTTAACAAGGGCGTAACGGCCTTGTACCAGCGCTCGAGCACGCCTCTTTTCCTAGGGTCATTTGGATCAAAATTTATACCTGATTTTGCACCACCGATGGCAGGTCCTGAAACCGTAAATTTCACTTCCATCGTTTTTGCTAACGACAACACCTCATTTATATCTAACCCTTTCCGCATGCGCGTTCCTCCACCTGCTGCACCTCCTCTAAGAGAATTTATAACCGTCCATCCTTCGGCCTCAGTTTCAGGATCTTTCCAATGAAAAACGATTTCTGGTTCTTTATCTTCATATTTTTTAAGTAATTCTTTCATTCTTATTTATCTGTAAATTATCAATCTTTTTCAACTATCTCCTCGAAGTAATTTTATCTATCCCCAAAAAGGGGGTTACAATTGATCCATTTTGCAAAGGTATTTTGGTCGGACAAATATAGAATAATAAAAATTCTTACTACAAAAAACACCTTTGAATAAACCCTATCTCTCAAACGTTAGAATTAACGTAAAAGTGACTATCAAAATGCCATAAAATTAATATCTTTGCGTGCATTTTTTAAAACAAATATATACCTAATATGGACTTTACCCTTACTGAAGAGCACTTAATGATTCGTGATGCGGCCCGAGATTTTGCACAAAATGAATTACTCCCAGGTGTTATAGAAAGAGATAACATTCAACAATTCCCTGATGAATTAGTTAAAAAAATGGGAGAACTTGGTTTTTTAGGGATCATGGTTGACCCTAAATATGGAGGAAGCGGAATGGATACAACTTCCTATGTATTAATTATGGAAGAATTGTCAAAAATCGATGCATCTGCTTCTGTAATTGTATCTGTGAATAACTCTTTGGTATGCTATGGGTTAGAAAAGTATGCAAATGAGGAGCAAAAAGAAAAATATTTAACGAAACTGGCAACAGGAGAATTTCTTGGTGCTTTCTGTTTAAGTGAACCTGAAGCTGGATCTGATGCTACTTCACAAGCAACAACCGCTATAGACAAAGGTGATCATTATATATTAAATGGTACAAAGAACTGGATCACCAATGGTGGTCGTTCTGATGTGTATTTGGTCATTGCCCAAACTGATAGAGAAAAAGGTCATAGAGGTATCAACGCTTTTATTGTCGAAAAAGGCATGGAAGGTTTTGATATTGGGCCAAAAGAAGATAAACTAGGTATTCGAGGTAGTGATACGCATACATTACAATTTAATGATGTGAAAGTACCTAAAGAAAACAGAATTGGTGAGGATGGCTTTGGATTCAAGTTCGCAATGAAGACATTATCTGGAGGTCGTATCGGAATCGCCGCTCAGGCTTTAGGAATTGCTTCTGGAGCTTATGAATTGGCGTTAAAATATTCTAAAGAACGTAAAGCGTTTGGAACTGAAATTTGTAACCATCAGGCGATTGCATTTAAATTAGCCGACATGTACACAGAAATCAGTGCTGCCCGTCATTTAGTAATGAAAGCTGCCTGGGATAAAGATCAAGGCAACAACTATGATCAATCAAGTGCTATGGCGAAATTATATGCATCAAAAGTAGCGATGGAACATACAGTGGAAGCTGTTCAGATACATGGAGGTAATGGGTTCGTTAAAGAATATCACGTGGAGCGTTTAATGCGTGATGCGAAGATTACGCAAATTTATGAAGGTACTTCAGAGATTCAAAAAATCGTTATTTCTAGAAGCCTTATTAAAGGATAAGTTTACAAGATTCAAAACATATGAAAGGTTGGCTCAATGCCAGCCTTTTTTTATCGCAACAAATCAATAGCATATAATTGCAAACCAGATGAGGGCGCAATCGTCTTCAAGGGAGCCCGATCATTATCACTTCGTAAAGATGCTTCGATCTCATCTAACGTTAATTCATGCCTCCCCAACTCGAATAAAACACCCATCATCAATCTAATTTGATATCTTAAAAAACCGGCGCCTTTTACTCTCAATACATAGCTCTTCTCCGGAAAAAAATTAGCTGTAAATAATCGATTCTCTTCAATAGTGCAACTCGTAATGATCCGTCTAAATTGAGTGTACTCAGAGGGTTGTGTACAATACTTATGAAAATAATGCTCGCCTTCAAACAATACAGCTCCTTCTTTCATCAATTCAATATCTAAATCTTCTTCAAGGCCTACTAGTAAAGAGGCAGCAAAAGGATGGTTTTTACCTCCAAATGAAAAGAGATACACATATTCTTTCTCTTTATTAGTTTGAATAATATTAAAAGAAGGTGTCACTTCTATAACCTCCAAACCTTTCAGATCACTTGGAAAGTTACTATTTAAACTTTCTATAAATGATCTTGACTCGATCGATTCATTTATAAAGAGTTGCAACATATAGGCATTCGCAGACACTTTTGAATCGGTTCGACCTGCACCAATGGTTTTAAAATTCTCATGATTAAATACAAAGCACAACGTTTTATCAACCATTTCATGAATTGTTTTTACAGTTTGCTGCTTTTGCCATCCGTGAAAACGAAACCCCAAAAACTGAATGGTAATTACATAGGACTTTTTATACTTCATATTTTCAAAACTAAACAAAACTGCGCCCATTTAAGGTTTTAAACGATGCCTAAATTCATTTTTTTTTATGAAAATGCATTTTTATGAAATCCGTAAAATCAGAAAAATATTTTGTCAATCCCTCATTTCGGGTAGCTTCAAAAAGTATATTTTATCATTTTATTATTTATACCCCTATTTTTTTGAGGGTATGAAATTTAAAAATGCACTTTAATGACATTACACCCCTTTAAAAATTAGGTTTATTCATTTTTTGTTCAAATATTTGCGACCTCAAACAACTAAAATACAATGTTATGATTAGAACAAAATTGACCTTAGTCTTAATGCTTTTATGTACAAGTATGACGGTAATTGCTCAAGAAGAAGAAAAAAAAGAAGAAGAAAAAAAATTCTCATTTAGTGGAAGCGTTGACGCCTATTATCAAACCAACTTAACAAGTTCAGACGATATCGGTCAAACATTTGGAACTGCTTTCGCAAATCAAACGGGTTTTGCTCTTGGTATGGGTAACCTAATCGTTAATTATGAAGGAGAAAAAGTAGGTGCCGTTCTTGATTTAGTTACTGGACCAAGAGGAGCGGGTGCAACTTTTAGCAACGATATAGTCGATGGTATCGTAAATCAAGCATATGTTTACTGGAATGTGTCAGAAAGTACTAAATTAACATTTGGTAGATGGAATACCTTTCTAGGTTATGAAGTTATTGCCCCGGCATCCAACTTTAATTACAGTACTTCTTATTTATTCTCAAGTGGTCCTTTTTCTCATATGGGTTTAAAAGCTGATTTTGCATTGTCTGATGATCTCAGCTTAATGCTTGCTGTTATGAATCCATGGGATACTAATAATACGTCTACGACTGGTGAATATTCATTTGGAGCCCAACTAGGATATGCAGACCAATTCTTGAACATCTATTACGATAGCGGTAAAAATGGTGGATTAGGTTTTGAAATTGATTATACAGGTGGATTTGACGTTAGTGATGATTTCTTTTTAGGAATAAACGCTGCTTATAACGATAATGATGGAGCTGGTTTTTATGGCGCTGCCTTATATCCGCAAATTGTTACCTCAGACGCCTTTAAAATTGGGTTAAGAGGTGAGTATTTTGCCGAACACGGCGACGCTGGAATATTTGCCGACGGCGAAGATGATAGCGTATTCGCAGTTACCTTAACCGGTAGTTATGCTATTGACAACTTAATCATTAAACCTGAATTAAGGTTGGATAGTAATTCTGAAGAAATCTTCCTTGATTCTAATACAGACCCTACGAAAAGCCTAGCTGTTTTTACGTTAGCAGCTATCTATACATTTTAAACCAATTAAATATTTATACAATGAAAAAAGTAGAAGCAATCATTCGAAAATCAAAATTTCGTGCAGTCAAAGATGCACTGCACGAAGTTGGAGTTAATTTTTTCTCATACTGGGACGTAACCGGACTAGGAAACGAAAAAGAAGGACATGTATACCGAGGGGTTACCTATAGCACCAGTGATATACAACGTCGTTATTTATCAATCGTAGTAAACGATGACTATGAAGCCATTACAATTAAAACGATTATAGATTCAGCCGGAACGGGTGAAGTTGGAGATGGCAAAATATTCGTGTCTGACATCACAGAATGTTATAGAATAAGAACAGGAGAAAAAGGTGGCGACACCCTCAACTAAAATTAACCGAAAGAGATACTATTATTATGGAAATATTTACTACCAATAACGTATGGATGATGATCTGTACAGCACTCGTTTTCTTTATGCATTTAGGTTTTGCGTTTTTAGAAATCGGATTGACAAGACAAAAGAACACGATCAACATCTTATTCAAAAATATATTTATTATTACTGTAGGCCTACTCCTCTACTGCCTAGTCGGATTCAATCTAATGTATCCAGGTTTTGCTGAAGGTTCTTCTGGATTCTTTGGTTTCGCAGGTTTCGGTTTAGACGCACCATTAACAACTGAAGGTGGTTTAGATCTAAGCTATAATGAAGGATATACCTATTGGACAGACTTCTTATTTCAAGGCATGTTCGCAGCCACAGCCGCAACTATTGTTTCAGGTGCCGTTGCCGAACGTATGAAATTGGGTCCATTTATGATCTTTACCATTGTTTATGTAGGTTTAATTTACCCAATAGCAGGCTCATGGAAATGGGGAGAAGGTTTTCTAGACATGAGAGAAACTCCGTTCTATGACTTTGCTGGTTCAACCTTGGTACACTCTGTTGGAGGTTGGGCAGCCTTAGTAGCCGTTTGGTTACTAGGTTCAAGAATCGGTAAATTCAAAGATGGTAAAACACAGGCAATTCCAGGTCATAATATACCTTTGGCCACTGCAGGCGTATTGATCTTATGGTTAGGATGGTTTGGTTTTAATGGAGGCTCAGTGCTTTCAGCCGATCCAGCGCTTACATCAATAACCTTAGTAACAACGTGCTTAGCAGCAGCGGCAGGTGGAGTTATTGCCTTCTTAGTCTCAACATTATTATATAAAAACTTTGATCTCACCATGTTCTTAAATGGTATTCTTGGCGGATTGGTTGGGATAACTGCCGGAGCAGATGTAATGTCGCCCACTGATGCTATCATTATTGGAAGCATTGCCGGAGCCATCATTGTATTTGCGGTAAGTTTAATAGACAGACTGAGGTTAGATGATCCTGTTGGCGCAATTGCTGTACATTTAGTATGTGGTATTTGGGGCACGCTGGCCGTTGGAATCCTTGGTGATTTAGCGAGCGGAGCACAGTTCTTGAGCCAATTAGTTGGCGTTGCATCCTATGCGGCAATATGTATTGTTAGTTCTTTCATCATACTATTTACCCTAAAGAAAACAATGGGATTACGAGTGAGCGAAAAAGAAGAATTGGAAGGATTGGACAAACATGAACATGGCATGAGTGCATATGCTGACTTTAGAATGAACGAACACTAAAAATGAACTAGTTACTAATTCAAATGTTTAATTGGTTTGGAATTTACACGGGTTGCATCTGCAATTTCGTGTAAATTTCTTTTTTTTCAATTTTCAAATTTTATCAATTTCTCAAAAAAGGGACTTCAAATTATTAAATTTTAATTTTTGATATCCCTTTTTTACTATTGTTATATATTTTATAACAATTATTCAATATCGTTAAATTATATTCATCATTTTATATAATTTTGTGCGTATAATTTAACAATATGGAGCAGCAAGGTTTATACTTACCAGAATTTGAACGCGATAATTGTGGAGCAGGTTTTATTTGTAATCTCAACGGAGAGAAATCACATCAAATAATACATAATGCACTAGAAATTTTAGTAAAACTAGAGCATCGAGGAGCGGTGAGTTCAGATGGCAGAACAGGTGATGGTGCAGGTATTCTTATTGATGTTCCGCATGAGTATTTCGCTAGAGTTTGTGACTTTGAATTACCAAAGGCGAGAGCTTATGCTGTAGGAATGGTCTTCTTACCGAAAAGTTTTAATCAACATAATTACTGCATTCAAACTTTCGAAGAGGCCTTAAAAAAACAAGGCTTAACCATTCTCGGATGGAGGGATGTACCAGTTGACACATCAAATCTCGGAAGAATAGCTGCGCAGACAGAGCCGAAAATCAAACAGCTCTTTGTTGGAAAAGGTGACGCCGGGCTTACAGATCTTCAGTTCAATGCAAAATTATTTGCAGCGAGAAAAATTGCAGAACACACAATACAAAAATCGAAAATATCTGAAGCTAGTTATTTCTATTTATCAAGTTTTTCTACAACTACCATCATTTATAAAGGACTTTTAATGCCCGAAGATATAGGAAGGTATTATTTAGATTTAAGAGAACCAGATCTTGTAACACGTCTTGCTTTGGTGCATCAACGATTTTCAACAAATACGTTTCCTTCATGGGACTTAGCGCAGCCATTTAGACATATGTGTCATAATGGAGAAATCAATACTTTACGAGGTAATGTAAGTAGAATGCGTGCTCGTGAAGAACTCATGCAAAGTGATTTATTTGGAGATGATATCAATGAATTGTTTCCCATTGTCATGGAAGGTAAATCTGATTCAGCCTCTATGGACATGGTTGTAGAATTATTATTAATGACTGGGCGTTCATTGCCCGAAGTTATGATGATGCTCGTACCCGAAGCATGGGAAAAGCATGAAACCATGAGTGACGAAAAAAAGGCTTTCTACGAATACAATTCATGTATTATGGAACCTTGGGATGGCCCTGCATCTGTGCCTTTTACCGATGGTAATTATATTGGAGCCCTCCTCGATCGTAACGGATTAAGACCTTCGAGATATACCGTAACTAAGGATGGTAATGTAGTGATGTCTTCAGAAATTGGTGTCATGAATATAAAACCAGAAAATGTTGTCAAACATGGTCGATTAGAGCCTGGAAAAATGTTTCTGGTAGATATGAACGCTGGTAGAATTATTGAAGACGATGAAATTAAAAATGAAATTGTTTCAAAACAGCCATATCGCTCATGGCTAGACAAGCATACGCTTCCTTTAGCTAAAGTACCATACACCAACAATCAATGTCCTATTGAAACAGTTGACTATAAAACAAGATTAAGACTTTTTGGGTACTCGTCTGAAGATATTTCGACCATCATAACCCCGATGGCAACTAAAGCAAAAGAAGCCATTGGTTCTATGGGTAATGATACGCCGCTGGCCGTATTATCTGATAAGCCTCAACTATTATATAATTATTTCAAACAACTGTTTGCACAGGTCACAAACCCACCTTTGGATGGTATTCGTGAAGAAATTATTACAGATATTAGTTTGGCCATCGGAGGAGACAGAAACATTTTTGATGTGGCACCAGAACATGCTAAAAAATTGCGGATTCAAAACCCAGTAATATCTAATGACGATCTCGATAAAATAAAAAACATTACACATCCAGATTTCAAAGCCATGTCGATACCAATGCTCTACCCTATAGAAAAGGGAGTAAATGGTCTTGAAAAAGCTTTGGATGATATCATCATACAAGTAGAAAAAGCAGTTTTAAATGGTGCGAATATCATTATCCTTTCGGATAGAGGCGTTACCAAAACGGAAGTTCCTATTCCAGCACTATTAGCCTGTTCATATGTTCATCACTCGTTAAATAAAAACGGACAACGTTCTAAATTTGGCATTGTGTTAGAAACAGCAGAGCCAAGAGAACCGCATCACTTTGCCACATTATTCGGTTATGGTGCAAGTGCCATTAATCCATATTTGGTGAATGAAATCATAAGAACACAAGTCAAAGAAGAAATTATTACCAATATTGATGCTGAAGAAGCTGTTCAAAACTTCAATAAGGCCGTAGGAAAAGGCATCTTAAAAATAATGAACAAAATTGGGATCTCAACCTTACATTCCTATAGAGCTTCTCAAATATTTGAAATTGTAGGTTTAAAAAAGGCCTTTGTAAACAAATACTTTCCTTTTACCCCATCAAGAATTGGTGGCATTGGTCTGTATGTACTCGATAAAGATTTAACAAAACGCTACGAAAAGGCCTTCCCTAAAACAGATGTAACTGACGTATTAGATCTAGAAATTGGCGGCGACTATAGATGGCGTAGAAATGGAGAAAAACACTTATTCAATCCAACTACGGTTTCTAAGTTACAGCAAGCCGTTCGACAAAAAAGTAAAGAATCATATCAAGTATATGCAGACGCCATAAATGAACAGAATAAAAATTTAATGACGTTGCGCGGACTTTTCGAATTCAATAACTTAGATCCTATATCAATTGATGATGTAGAACCTTGGACCGAAATTGTAAAACGGTTCAAGACGGGTGCTATGTCTTATGGTTCTATTAGTCAAGAAGCACATGAAAATTTAGCTATTGCCATGAATAGAATTGGTGGTAAAAGTAATTCTGGCGAAGGTGGAGAGCATAAAGATAGATTTCAAAAACTCAAAAATGGAGATTGGAAAAATAGTGCCATCAAACAAGTAGCTTCAGGCAGATTTGGTGTTACCAGTAACTATTTGACCAATGCGCAAGAAATCCAAATTAAGATGGCCCAAGGTGCCAAGCCCGGTGAAGGCGGTCAATTACCAGGAGAAAAAGTACTTCCGTGGATTGCCGAAGTAAGAAACTCAACACCATATGTTGGCTTGATATCTCCTCCTCCTCATCACGACATTTATTCTATTGAGGATTTAGCACAATTAATTTTCGATCTTAAAAATGCTAATCGAGAAGCAAGAATTAATGTAAAACTCGTATCTAAAGTTGGTGTTGGTACCATTGCAGCTGGTGTCGCAAAGGCCAAAGCCGATGTTATTTTAGTCTCAGGATATGATGGCGGTACAGGTGCATCACCATTAACTTCTTTAAAGCATTGCGGACTGCCTTGGGAGCTTGGCATTGCAGAAGCACAGCAAACCTTAGTACTCAATGATTTAAGAGGAAGAATTGTTTTAGAATGTGATGGACAATTAAAAACAGGAAGAGATGTAGCAATTGCCTGCTTATTAGGAGCTGAAGAATTTGGTTTTGCAACAGCGCCACTTGTTGCTTCTGGTTGTATCATGATGCGTGCATGTCATCTCAACACTTGTCCGGTAGGTATTGCTACACAAGACCCAGAATTGCGAAAAAATTTCAAAGGCACTCCCGAACATGTGATCAATTTCATGTATTTCGTTGCAGAAGAGCTTCGTCAAATCATGGCTCAATTAGGGTTTAGAACAATTAAAGAAATGATCGGTCAAACCCAAAAAATAAATGCAAAGTCAGCCGTAGAACATTACAAAGCAAAAGGCTTAGATCTCTCTGCCATTTTACACCAACCAAAAATAGAAGGACATAACACCATCTCAAATACAGAAACACAAGATCACAATTTAGAAAATGTACTCGATATGCGCATATTGAGTGATGCCAAGCTGGCCATTAACTACAAAACGGAAACTACATTGACGTATAAAATTCATAATACAGACAGAACTGTAGGCGCCATTGTGAGTAATGAAATTTCAAAATTACATGGTGAAGGCGGTCTTCCGGAAAACACCTTAGATATAACTTTCAAAGGTTCTGCGGGTCAAAGTTTTGGTGCATTTGCTACCAAAGGACTCACATTTACAGTTGAAGGAGAAACCAATGACTATTTAGGAAAAGGATTATCTGGAGGGAAAATTATTATTAAAAAACCTAAAGAGGCTGATTTTGTAGCTGAAGACAACATCATTGTAGGAAACGTATGTTTTTACGGAGGCGTATCTGGTGAAGCCTATATTAACGGTATTGCTGGCGAACGTTTTGCTGTACGTAATTCAGGAATTACCGCGGTGGTTGAAGGTTTAGGAGATCATGGTTGTGAATACATGACCGGGGGTAAAATAGTTGTTCTAGGAAAGACGGGACGAAATTTTGCCGCTGGTATGAGTGGTGGTATTGCCTATGTTTACGACAAAGATAATAAGTTTAGCAAAGGACTTTGTAATATGGAAATGGTAGAATTAGAAACATTAGACAGTCAAGATAAAAATGAACTAAAATCATTAATTGAAAAGCATCGACTATATACCGATAGCACCTTGGCATCTAAGTTATTAGATGACTGGAATTCGCATGTAAAGCACTTTGTGAAAGTGTTCCCTACAGATTATAAAAAAGCGTTAGAAAGAATTGCAAACGAGCAGAAAGAAGCACAATTAATAGCATAAGTTATGGGTGAAATTGGAGGATTTAAACACTACAAAAGACAGGATGAAAATAATATTCTTGTTAAAGAAAGGTTGAGTAATTATAAGGAATTTACAGTGCCCTTAAAAGAAAGTGAACTTAAGAAACAAGGTTCTCGTTGTATGGATTGTGGCATCCCATTCTGCCATAGTGGATGTCCATTAGGCAATCTGATTCCTGATTTTAATGACATGGTGCATAAAGGAGAATGGCAAAAGGCTTCAGAGATTTTACACTCCACGAATAACTTTCCAGAATTTACAGGTAGATTATGCCCTGCTCCTTGCGAAAAAGCCTGTGTACTAGGTATTATTGATAACCCAGTTTCTATTGAGAATATCGAAAAAAATATTGTAGAACGCGCTTTCGCGGAAGGATGGATAGTACCGCAACCTCCATCGAAAAGAACTGGCAAAACGATTGCTGTAATCGGCTCTGGACCAGCAGGTCTTGCGGCAGCACAACAGCTTAACCGTGCCGGACATTTGGTAACTGTTTTTGAACGAGATGACACCATTGGTGGATTGTTGCGTTATGGAATCCCTAATTTTAAATTAGAAAAAGAAATTATAGATCGTCGGGTTGCAATTCTAAAGGCAGAAGGCATTATTTTTAAAACAAGCGTGAACGTTGGAACCAATTATCCAGTTTCAAATTTAGACGATTTCGATGCCTTGGTATTATGTGGAGGAGCCACTGTACGAAGAAGTCTTCCCGTAAAGGGCATTGACAGCAAAGGTGTGGTGCAAGCCATGGATTTTTTAACACAACAAACTAAAAAATTGTTTAATAGCCCGATTAAAGACGAACTTGTTTCTGCTAAAGATAAACATGTCATTGTCATTGGAGGTGGAGATACAGGTTCTGATTGTGTGGGTACTTCTAATCGTCATGGAGCTGCCTCAGTCACAAATTTCGAGATCATGCCAAAGCCTCCTGCACTGCGAAGTGAATCTACACCATGGCCATTTTGGCCTTTACAGCTAAAAACAAGCTCATCGCATGAAGAAGGATGTGAGCGTAATTGGTTGATTAATACCAAAGAATTTATAACAAATGAGCAAGGTGAGTTAACGGCCCTCAAAACTGTTGAAGTTGAGTGGTTGCTCAAGCCAGGTCAAAGACCACAACTGGTAGAGAAACCAAACTCTGAAAAAATATGGCCTTGTGATTTAGCTTTATTAGCATTAGGGTTTACGGGACCAGAGGCAACTTTAAGTGAACAACTAGGGTTGGAAGTTGATACACGATCAAATTACAAGGCATCAAATTACCAAACTAATGTCCCTCATGTTTTTACCGCAGGTGACATGCGAAGAGGACAATCTTTGATTGTTTGGGCCATTTCAGAAGGTAGAGAAGCCGCAAGAGAAGTAGACCTCTATTTAATGGGACAATCGAGCTTACCAACTAAAGGAAACGGTGATCTTTTAACTGCTTAGTAACACATTTAAATTGGGATGAAAAAGGGTTTTTACATATATTAAAGACTCTTTTTCTATTATAAATCTATGCAAATAATAAGTGTAAGGTTATTATCATTAGTATTCCTACTATTCCTTGAAGTAAAGTAGCCATGGTATGACTTTTTAAGGCCATATTTACATCCATGCTAGAAAATTGGCTAACAACCCAGAAATAACTATCATTTATATGCGATACCGTCATTGCTCCTGCCCCAACCGCCAAGACGCTCAATGCCTTTTCAAATTCGGTTTCTAAACCAAATGATCCTAACAAAGGAGCGATAATAGCCGCTGTCGTTATGATGGCAACCGTAGAAGAACCTTGAGCTGTTTTTAGTAGTGCGGCGAGTAAAAAAGCAATTAATAATCCGTTCAAAAAAAAGGAACCGTCAGAGGGTATGGCACTAGCGATATCTGACGCGCGTAAGACGTTACCGAACGCTCCTCCTGCTCCCGTAACTAGAATAATACTACCAGAATCTTTGAGTGCCTTTTCAATCCACTTGCTTTTCGTTGAACTTTGTATCTTTTTAGAATTAAAAAAGATTAAAAGAACTCCGAGTAACAAGGCAATAATAGGTTCTCCAATAAATAATAAGGTATTAAAAAAAAGGCCCTTCCCAAATGGAAAAGTTGGGTATTCGGCAATTGATTTCAAGGCTATAAAGACAATTGGCAATAGCAATGGTAATAGAGTTACCCAAAAACTAGGGGTACGATTTTCGGTACCATTATCTTTATTTGGAATACTTATCGTATCATGAGTCATAACTTCATTTGTTGGTAATTTTCTACCGATGAATGCAGCCCAAAAATACCCAATCAATGCCACAGGAATAGCAACAGCTAAGCCTAATAACATAACCAAACCAATATCTGCATCGATAACGGCAGCGGCGGCCAATGGCCCTGGCGTTGGCGGGACGAATACGTGCGCGGCATACAAACCTGTTGAAAGTGCTACTGCAAATATGACTAACTTAATACCCGTCTTTTTGGAAAGTGTCTTGTTCAAAGACGACAAGATGATAAAACCCGAATCACAAAATACAGGAATAGAAATTATAAACCCAATGATGTTCATAGCAATAGGAGATCTCTTAGCGCTAATAGAATTTAGAATCTTTTCGGCAATTACTTTGGTTCCACCATTTTTCTCTAAGAACACGCCTATAGTGGTACCAAAAGCAATAATCAAACCTATGCTCGATAAGGTTTTACCAAAACCTTCTGCAATGTGTTGGACAATCTTTTTGGTGTCAAAACCTAATAAAAAGCCAACCAATATGGAGGTCATAATTAACGAAAAAACAGGATGTACTTTATACTTTATAGTAACAAAAATCAGTACCAATAAGGAAACGAAAATGATGATAACGGTATTCATTAGAAACTCTTAGAATTATTCATTAAATATTCAAATAAGGCATTCTCAATTAATGTTGCAGCATTATTCATGTTATATTGTAAAGATTTTGACGCATCTGCCACTTCGATAATGTCGCTTAGACCTAACTCTTTACATCTAGTATCATTTAAAGTTTTCTGGCCACATACTGCTATAACCGGTACACCATATCTTTTAGCTAATTTTGTCACTCCTTTAATTAATTTCCCATGGACTGTTTGATTATCTATCTTTCCCTCACCTGTTATCACTAAATCAATATGCCCTTTCTCAAGAATGCTATTCATCCCACTTTTTTGTAAAATGTATGCCGCACCGTCCACAAAAGTAGCATCAAAAAATACATGTAGTCCATAACCTGCACCTCCTGCTGCACCTGCGCCTTTTAAATCTACTACATTTTTGGATAAGAAATCTTTAGCTTTATCGGATAACTGTTCTAGACCTCTATCTAATAATATAACGTCTTCATCGCTCGCTCCTTTTTGTTTTGCATAAGTAAAGGCGGCTCCATCCTTACCCAACAATGGATTTTTAACATCATTTACTGCATAAAAATATCTGTTTTTAAGAGACATGCAGTTGGTTTTGTCGATTCTATTAATGTTATTCAAATTTTCACCAATGGGATCTAACACTTCATTGTTCGCATCCAAAAATTTATACCCTAAGGCACTAGCAATTCCAATACCTCCATCGTTTGTTGCACTACCACCTATGCCCACATAAATGTGCTTCGCACCCTTTAAAAGTGCATCTTTAATTTGCAACCCGGTACCATAAGTTGATGTTTTTAACGGATTCCTCTCCTCCTTAGTAAGTAGGGTCAAGCCGGAGGCATTCGCTAATTCAATATAAGCCACTTCATCCTGTTCATCCAGCAAATAATAGGAGTTTAATGCTCTTCCCAAAGGGTCTTTTGCAATACACTCAATACGTTTCACATTGGTAGCTCCGTATACTGAATCTAAAAAACCATCTCCTCCATCTGAAACAATTCCATCATAAATTGTCCAAGAAGTATTGAATTTTTTAATTCCTTTCCTAAGTGATGTTATCACCTCTTTATTGGTTAAGCTACCTTTAAACTTATCAGGAATTAGAAGAATATTCATGGTCAAATTACAGAAATGAATTACAATTTATAAAATCGTTTATAGTGTACCTACCAATTAGATAAATCTATTTTACTCACATACGTTTTCATAAGTGAAATATCTTCTTTTGAGGTTAAATCCGGAACATGTTCTTCAATCGGTATGACTGTAGTCGAATTTGGATGATCTACAATCATATTGAGTAAAGCCGTTGGTAATTCCTTTTCGTTTCGAAGTTTATGTATTGGACACTCTTTAAGGTATTTGAAAAACAAGGATCCATCGAATTTAAAAATATTCATGCTAACACGCAGCGTTTCTTGAGCATCTCTAAAATCATCTAAAGCTGACATCTCTGGTTTTTCAACGATATCTATTAGAAATCCATGACTGTCATAATTCATAACTGCAAACTTTGCAATTTTTTCCTCAGGAAATTTTAAGTGTTTTCTACTATAGCCCAGTAAAACATTTGGTGATGTGTCAAACAATCTTAATGATTTGAGCGCTTCGATCGAATACAAATTATCACTATTACAAACGGTAAATGAGTTGGTCTTTAATTCATTGTATTGTTCTAAAGTTTGATACACAGCATCCGCCGTACCTAAGGGCTTTTCTCGATCTTTGGGAATATGTTGAATAGCAAAATTTATGGTCAAGCCACGGTATGAATTACCAAAATTATTATCTCCATAAAATGTTTTAAACAAACTATTGTCAACTCCAGTAATTATATAGATCGTTTTATACCCAGCTTGTTTCGCATTAAATAGAAGATAATCCATTAAAGGTCTACCAGCTTTATCTATAGAAATAAGGCCTTTAGTTCGTATATTTGATTGTTGAATTTCTTCATTAGAAAGGTCGTCCGTCTTACCCTGTTCAAGTTTCATTCTTGAAGACGCGCCCGCTGCCAATATAATTAGATTTGAATCGATGTTTTTTTATTTAAATAATTTGTACTCCTTTTGAAATTTCAATTTTATAAGCCGATTTTGCCCCTCCTTTTAGTATGCCATCAATTACAGCTTTTTCATTTTCTGGTGTCGAAATGGCTACAATGCATCCACCGCCACCAGAGCCCACAATTTTGGCACCCAATGCTCCACCCTCTTTGGCACCATCAATCATACTATCAATAATAGGAACTGTGATTTTTAGATGTTCTCTGAGCTCAAAATGATGAGCATCCATCAAAGCTCCAAGTTTATGAAGATTCAGAGGTTCTTGCTGCATTATTATTAAAGCCTCTTTGGTTATGAGGTAATTGTTAACTGCCGCCAAAAAAATAGGTTTTAAGCTAGGATCCACCAAATGTTGATATGAATTATATGTATCAATAGTTGCATCGGCAATTTTAAAATTCGCTACTTCTTTACGAATTTGTACAATTACATTCTTAGCAAAATCACCCAATTTTCCCAACACCTCTAGTGTTTCCTTAGGTACTCCCGATTCCCCAATAATTAATGAACGAATAGGTTGAGTCAATGGTATATGATCACCGGTGATTGTATTTAAAAAAACAGTATTACCTAAACAAATAGTATACTGATCCATTAAACCTCCCGGAGCCTGAAATTCTAATACTTCCGCTTCATATGCCAATCTTGCGATAAACGATGCATTAATCTTATGCGAAGAGCCATAAGCTTCTAGCAGAAAAGTAATCCAGGCCACGAGTACCGCAGAGGAGCTTGATAAGCCAGCATTCACCGGAATATCACCAGTCACCACTATATCATAACCCTCATTTGGTATACAATCGTATCTCTCTAAAACATTTAAGGCCGAAGCAAAATAGTCACGATTTGATCGTATTTCAATCTTCTTATTTAAATCAATATGACGCTCCTCATTTACATCAGGCATCATGATCTTCAAATCATAACTCGTATTCTTAGTCGCTTTAAGTTTTATTGATCTATTTATTGCACAAGCAATAACTGGCAATCCTAAATAATCTTGGTGATCTCCAAACAAACAAATCCTACCAGGAGCAACAACCGTAAACTTTTCTTTTGATGCTACCATATTAAAAAGTATCCTTCATCCAGTTATAGGGTTTTCTCTTGATCCACATTCCTCGTGTAAAATCTGGAAAATTTTGTGGCTCCCCATTATTCGCAATTGATAGTTCGGAAAGTGGTGTTATTGCACTCCAAGCAGCGGCATCATACACATCTAACGGAGGTGCTATATGTTGCTTAGCACTTTCAACAAAGGCATTGATCACAAAAAAATCCATTCCACCGTGTCCAGCACCTTCCGCATGTTCGCCATATTTTTTCCATAAAGGATGGTCGTATTTTTCTAACCATTCTTTAGAATTATCCCATGCATGTGATTTTTTAGATTGTCCCTCAATGTATATTCGATCTCCATCTTTTTCCCAAAGACCTTTAGTCCCTTGAACTCTAAAACCTAATGAATAAGGCCTAGGTAAATGTACATCATGAGTAACGATAATAGTTTCACCATTAGCGGTTTCAATGGTAGAAGTAATGACATCTCCCATTTTAAACTTAATGTTTGCATTAGGATGATCCTTTCCTCCATTTTTAACAATATAATCATGCATTCCTCTACTTTTTGTAGCATGAGAAGTCATAGATACAAATCGATTTCCTCGATTTACATCGCACATTACAGCTATTGGACCAACACCATGCGTAGGATAAACGTCAGCATTTCTCAGTATGGAATGCTGTGTTCTCCATTTGGATTCTGAAATTCCTTTATCCCCAAATTCGACACCCTTTCCATAAGCAGATTTCCCATCATTAAGTGTTACAAAACGTAAATCATGTTGATATCCACATCTAAAATGGATCAATTCACCGAAGATATTTTTCTTGACCATATTAAGTACAGCTAAAATATCTCTTCGATAATTAACATTCTCGAGAATCATTAAATGTGTACCTGTTTCTTCATGTGTATTTACCAAATCCCAACATTCTTCCATGGTATTTGCCGCCGAAACTTCTACACCCGTGTACTTTCCTGCTTTCATAGCATCAACCGACATTCGTGTATGCCACAACCAAGGTGTAGAGATGATTACAGCATCAACTTCCTTCAATGCTAACAGATTTCTATAATCCAAGTCATTTTTGCTAAAAAATTTCGGAAGTGCTATACTTTTCTTTTTAAATATACTCTTGGCTAGATCTATTCTTACAGGATCTATATCGCATATGGCTGTTATCAATACATCATCTCTTTGCAACAAATTATTTAAGTGATTCGTTCCTCTTAAACCTATGCCGATGAGCCCTACTTTTAATTTTTGCTTAGTATCAATTCCATAAGACAAATGAGGTAATAATGTAATCCCTGCTCCTAGAATCGTTGATTTTTTTATAAAGTTTCGTCTTGAAGGTGAGTTGGGCATGGTTGTATACTTTAAATTTATTTCTAAAGTAGTTAATTTTGACAAACTCTAAATCATCAGCTTTAAAAATTATACTATTACAACTTTCTTAAATTAATTATTGTTAATTGTTATTGTGTAGTCACATTACTAGAAGAACCAAAAACTATTATAAAATTTGTTTAACTTAATTACCAAGTTTAAATCTATCTATGTTAGTTTTTTTAACAATCTAGTTCTTACTTTTTCAGTCATTCCGTAGGTCGGTTTAGGCCAACCTAAACTTTCATAATAATTAATTGTTTCTTTAATACTTTTTTTAAATTCCGTCAATTCTAATTGAAAATCATTCTTATATTTTTGATTACTAAAGGTAAAAAAATCACCATCCAGCCATAGCGGCATATTGAACCACTGATTAACTTCATTACTTTTCAAGAAATCTGATTTAGCATTTACTAGTTCATTTTTAGAATTTAGTACTTCCATAGTACATTCAACAATTTTTCCAATACTAATTATTGGATAACTAACTACGTTGTATATATTATTTTCAATATTACTAAATAATACTTCAACAATAGAACCTACAAGATCAGATACATATGTAAGTGAAAATTTGGATTCTCCGTTATCGGGAAGAAGTAAAACCTTATGATGTTTGATTTGGTAAAGCCAATAATAAAAACGGTCAGTATAGTCATACTTTCCGTATACAAGAGAAGGTCTTAGGATTAAATAATTAACTCCTGAAGACTTGAGGATACGTTCGCACTCAGCCTTTCGATTGGCATAAGTATCACTATTTCTATCTTGTCGTTGATTAACATTACATTTTTTCAATTTTGCTTTCTCGTCATTTAAATAATTCTTGTTGCGGTCATTGTCATAAACGGAACAAGTAGAAATAAAAATATACTTTCTTATGCCGTTATTTAAGTACTTGAGAGTATTATGCAAAGAATCGGGATAATAACAAGATATATCTATAATAAAGTCCCAATTTTCTTTTGATATACGACTAATGTCATTTGTATTTCTATCTCCTTTTATTTTTTTTATTTCAGGGAATAAGTTAGCTAGCGTTTCTTGTCTATTAAATAGTGTAATGTCAAGTTCTTCCATCTCTATTATCCGCTCGATTAGATTACGACCTATGAATTGTGTTCCTCCGAGTATAAGTAATTTTTTCATGTCATTTTAAACTATAACCGACTACTAAGGTTATTATTTATAGGTTGTTTAGTGATGCCGATAAGGAAGTCTTAATTCAGCCTCTTTCTTTCTTCAATTTTTAATGAGATTCAAATTTTTCAAAATCTTTATTTTCTATTTCTACGGTATTAAAACCATTGGTAATTAGCGCTCTTTCTAATTTGAACCGCTCTTTGAGCATTTTGTAGTATTGTGCATCAGCTAAACTTGGAGCCAAAATACCAATGCAATTATTGTCTTTTTTCACAATAATGATTATGTAAGTGACTTTTTAGCTCCCGCCCCCTCTTCATTTCTTTTTTTAATTTTTCTAAAATTACTGTTGGCTTTGGAGGCCATTCGGTATTGCTTGATCCCACATAGATCCATATTTTTTTAATAACACTTTCTTAGCTTTTTCTATTGAATTATTTTAATTAGCCATTGTATGGTTACATCTGCATAATAAGATCAATACAATTATCATCAAAGTATTTGATTTATTCATTCTATTTTTTTTCGGGAGCAATTAGGTTAGGTTAATATTTAGTTACCTTTTATACAAGTTGATTAACAATACTTATTTAATAAAGATATTTAATTTGAGAATTCCTTACCTCTTAAAAATGAGAAATGGTATATTCAATTTATCAGAGAATTACCTACATAAGATAATTGGTATCCTCGCTCGATTCATTGATCGTAAAGTGCAAATATGTTATTGACTAAAAGAGTATATTTATGAAAACTTTCATTTTAAACCTTGAATAAGTTAACTTTAATAACTTTCTTTTGTTGCTTTTTAACAATAGCGCAAAACCCATATAGCATCGAATATAGTTTAGAAGAAGGTTTACCTACATCTAACGTTTATAGTTCGTTTGAAGATCATCAAGGATTCATTTGGTTCGCGACGGATGTTGGAGTATTAAAATACAATGGCTATGAATTTAAGCACTACAGTGTAGAAGATGGTTTAGGTGATAATGAAGTGTTTAAAATTTTTGAAGATTCAAAAAATCGACTTTGGTTTTTAACTTTAAATGGACAGTTATCGTACTTTGAAGATCATGTTTTTTATAACACCAAAAACAATATATTTTTAAAAAAAGTCTCTCATCAAAAAATGCTAATCGATGTATTCGAAGATGATGCCGGTAGTTTGAATTTTTTATACATCGATGGGGTGATTCTTAAAATTGATAACGAGCTTTCAAATTATAATTCCGTGATTTTAAATAAAGCCACTTATTCTATTTGGAAAAATGGAGTTGAATTCAATGCACTTACGAGACATTCTATTAGAGATGTTCATACGCAAAAAGAAGTATTATTGCAAGATGACATGATCTCTATAAAAGGTTACAGATATTATCGCGATACTCATAATTATTACTTTACAGCTAAGAATTGTGTTTATGAATATATAAACAAATCATTTATCAAAATTATTGAATTGAGTGATGCAGATATAATCTTTATCACAAAAATCGATGATAATTTGTGGATAGGTACGAGAAAAGGTTTGTACATATTGAAGGGAGATCAAACAACTTTATATTTTAAAAATGATAGTATTTCGAGTGTGCTAAAAGACACAGAAGGAAACATATGGTTGACAACATTAAATAATGGAATTAAAATGATTTCAAATATGAATGTTACAGTTCATGATTTTAACTATAAAAATTTAAAAATAAATACAATTGAAAACAATGGATCTAATACTTTGTGGGTTGGTTCAGAAAAAGGATTACATAAATTATACCCTAATCGTAGCTTTCAGAACTATCGCTCGTCGAGTAAACAACCTCAAAAAATAAAAAAGATTAGAAACATTAATGACACTATGTTTGTTATTGGTGACAATTCAACCAACATCTATAAAGATTCAACGCATACAATACTTTCTTTTGGAGCCAATGACATTTACAAACAAGGCAAAAGCTATTTCCTAGCTTCTTCTGTAGTTTTTAAATTTAAGGCATCGGAATTATCTGCTATAAACAACGATTTCAAAAATCTATCATTACCAGCTTTAGAGAAATATAGAATCTATAGAAAACGCACTAACGTCATCTCTAATGGTTTTGACAATAGTGTTTTATTAGGAACAAGTTCTGGGTTATTTAAATATGATGATAAAAGAGTTCAAAAAATTAATTTCGAAAATGGAGAACTTGATACCTCAATCATAGATGTGTATTTTGATAAAGAATCCGAGCGATTACTAGTTGCCAGTAATTCTAAGGGAGTCATAACGTACAAAAAGAATGGAATAGAATCGCACCTCACATCAATTCTAGGTTTGAACAGTAATGGGTGCAATACCATTGAAAAAATTAATACCAACACTTATTATATTGGCACTAATAAAGGATTAAATAAAATTGAATTTAAAAACCAGACCATTGATGTTTTAAATTACAACACAGTTCTTAAAAATGTGAATGAACGAATTAATGATATCGAAATTATCGATTCATTAGTTTATTTGGCGACCGATAGGGGTTTACTTTCGTTTAATTCCAATATAAAACCTAAACAAAAAATTAGTCCTAGGTTAATAATTGAAAATATCTATGTCAATGATTCCCTTAATCAAGATTTATTTAATCTAAGGTCTAGCCAGAATGATATTCGAGTGGGTTTTACGGGTATATCCTATGCTGATTTTGGAAACCTAACATATGATTACAAATTTATAAATGACGAAAGTTGGTCTACTACGACCAGCCGACAGCTAAATTTCAAGAATTTATCCGATGGAAATTACTCACTACAAATAAGAAGTAAAGGAATTAATAATTTATATAGTCCTACTACCAGTATCGATTTTATCATTGCTCCTCCCTTTTGGCGAACACTTCCTTTTGTTCTATTGATGATTATTTTGTTTTTTTTAATTACAATCATGATTATCAAAAAGCGCATTAAAATGGTTCAATCACGTTTTGAAACAGAGCGTAAAATAATAAAGAGCGAGCAAGATAAAATGAATGTTCAAAAGCAAATGATTGAATTAGAGCAAAAAGCCATGCGGTTACAAATGAATCCACATTTTATTTTTAACGCTCTAAACACTATAAAAGGATACTATTCAGGAGGTAATATAAAAGAGGCGAATCACTATATTTCTAAATTTTCAAAGCTATTGAGATTAATATTAGAAAATGACCAACACATGATTACCTTAAACAAAGAAATTAAAACGCTAGAGCTTTATCTAGACCTTATTCAATTGCGTTATAAAAATGTGTTTAGCTATGAAATTTCAATTTCTAATGATATTAAAAAAGAAGAATTAGGAATTCCTCCTTTATTACTTCAACCCATTGTTGAAAATGCTGTTATTCACGGTTTAGCGCCAAGTAACATAAAAGGAGTGTTGCAAATCAAATTCTCAACAGAAAATGACACTTTAATTTGTAAAGTGATTGATAATGGAGTCGGTTTTAAAATATCAAAGACAAAGAATAGTGTGCACAAATCCAAAGCTATAGAAATAACACAAGAACGTATAAACTTCTTAAACAATTCTAAAGCTACAGATAATTTTCAAATAGAACGATTAATGAATCCTTCGGGTACATCGATTACAATTAAATTACCTTTACACAATTTATGGAAATAATAAAAGCAATTATAATAGAAGATGAAAATCAAGCAATTATAGCACTCAAACAAGAATTAAGTGCAAATTGTCCAGGTATTGAAATTTCTGGAGAAGCTTCTACTATTGCTAGTGCCATTGATTTAATTCATAGCGTAAAACCAAAACTCATTTTTTTAGATATTCAATTAAAAGATGGTTCCGGTTTTGATTTACTAGAACAACTTGGTACCTATAATTTTAAAGTTATTTTTACAACAGCCTATAGTCAATATGCATTGAAAGCAATAAAAATTAGCGCCTTAGATTATTTGTTAAAACCTATAGATACTGAAGAACTAATTACAGCAGTTAAAAAAGCAACATCTTCTACAATTGAAAGCTCAAAACTAAAATTGCAAAACTTTGTTCAAAACAATAGTGTCAAACCGCTCCATAAGAAACTTGCATTGCATACTTCAAAAGGAATTTTTTTATATAAATTAGAATCTATTGTACGTTTACAATCTGAAGGAAATTATACAGGTATCTATTTTTCTAACGGAAAAAAAGAAATTGTGGCCAAAATTTTAAGAGATTTTGAAGAATTACTCGAAAACTTAGGTTTTGTACGAATACATCATTCACACATCATCAATCTAACTCATTTAGAAAGTTACATAAATAAAGATGGTGGTTATGTAATATTATTAAATAAAACAACGCTACCCGTTTCTAAACGTAAAAAAAGCGCATTACTATCATTACTAAATAATAATCTTTACTATTAAAATTTACTTAAGTAAATATTCTGCATAATAGTATAAATTGCGGTACCTCTATAACTCAATGTAGTAGTTTCAATACCAGTCCAGTTAATTGTTATAATCCCATTTGATATACTACCTATACCCTCAAAAGTAATTCCGAAAACTTCTTGAGGAATTATCGTTAAACTATCGCTCTCAACAACTGCAACAACAAAATCTGATAAGGAAGCTCCTTCACCTTGGATATCAAAAAATTTGAAATTTCAATGTTTGAGGCATTCCTGTTAATTGAAATTATAGCATCATAATTAATTATAAAAGACCTAGAGTTTGTATTATTAGGATTTATTGCACCATTATCTATAACAGTATAATTAATTTCAATTTTTAAATTAAGATGATTTTATTGCTTAGTATAAACGTCGGTACAACTTGTACTTCCAATTGTATATGTTATTGTTAATGTATTTCCAGAAATGAACCCACTACCTTGTGTTGTTATTGGTCCAGCACCACTCTCATATGTTTGGCTTGGAATATTAATGGTACTACCACTTACAATAGCATAGGGCTGCTCCAGTGAGTCTTCATTCGCATAATCAGAAAAGGTAATTCTATTTTCGTGAGTATCTACGGCAGAAATTATATTTTCATAAGTATAGTTAAAGCTGCAATAGACAACGGAGTAATTACCTAAAAACTGATCTCTATCGTTTATAGTTTTATCTTCGTCATCGTCTGAACAAGATGAAAATGTAAACACTATTGTTGTACATAAAATAAATACTATTCTATTGATTCTAGTTTTATACATAATATTAATTTTTTAATAAAAGGGTTGGTTCAAGAATATTCATTTTATAAATAATTTTAATAGACAAGCATCTTTAAGTGTGCTGGAAAAATTTAACTGATTCTACCTAGGCGTATATACTGCTATACCACTGTAGTTTAACGATACATCACTTCTGGCTGCGCTATAGTTTAGTGTTATCACTCCATTCGATGACATAGAACCTGTAGCCTGCAATGCAAGTCCACTAATCTCTTGATTTTCAATAATAATATTAATACCCTCGACTATTACAGAAAGGTTTTCCGTAGATAAATTAACAGAGTCTTGAAGATCAAAAAAATTTGAAATTTTGATACTATAAGCTTCAGCGTTATTTTTTGAAATCGAAGTGTTATAATTTAAGGTATATGATTGAGATGTTCCATTAAATGTTTTAGTTCCTTGATTTAAAACAACATAATCACCCAAAAACTTATCTCTATCATCTACCGTTACTTCATCATCCTTTGAGCATGAAGTCATTATGAATAAAGACAACATTAGGATTGAAAATATCTTGATACTTGTTCGTTTTTTTAAAATTTTAGTCATTTTTTATAAATTTTATTTTTTAACTATTAGCGTTCTTTTTCTAAAACACGCTTCCATTCTTTGTAATTTTTTACAATAATTCTAAATGTTTCATTTTGTTTGGTGATAATTTCTAAGACATTTTTTTGTGCGCCATGTTTACCCTGAGATATGTTTTCTATATCTTGAAACTCAAAATTGAACCCAAAATTTTTCTTTTCGACTTGTCGCTTTAAAAAAACACCTAAAATACCAAATCCACTTACACCTGTTTTATGTGTATTTAAAATGATCCTATTAGAGGTTATATAAAGTGTTCCTTTTAAAAGATTGAATTTAGATTTTAGATAATCTACTTTTTCTTTTTTTAAAATTTCTTCTTTTGTTTGTGTTTCATTCATAAATTAAATTTTATTATTCTAAAGGATTATCAGGAAGCGCAACTTCAGATTTATGCCATTTGCTTTGGTTGTAATAATATCTGGCAGATTTCCCAGTCCTAGTATTCCAAACATAGACAATGCGGTATTGTTCCCCTCTCGGATTATAATATTCACTATAGGTCATCATAATTTCACCTGTTTTATCGGATGCATCACTAGTAGGATTATTAGGAAGTGAAACTTCAGATTTGTGCCACTTACTTTTGTTATAGTAATACCTAGCAGATTTACCTGTTCTAGTATTCCACACATAAACTATACGATATTGCTCACCTCTTTTGTTATAATATTCATTATAGTCCATCATAATCTCACCATTTTGGTTTGATGTATCACCAGTTGGATTACTGGGAAGTGAGACTTCGGATTTTTGCCATTTACTTTGGTTGTAATAATATCTGGCAGATTTACCTGTTTTGGTATCCCATACAAAAACAATGCGGTATTGTTCCCCTCTCGGGTTGTAGTACTCTTTATAGTCTAGCGAAACAGAACTCTTTTGTGCTAATACCTGAAGTGTACAAGAGAAAAAAGTTATTAATAGGGCAAAAAATTTAATTTTGCTACTTTTCATTCTTCTATATTTAATGTTTTAGTTACCTTTTTTTGTAAACAGAATAACTACTGTTGTTTAGAAAACTCTTGTTAATTAAATTAATCTCTAAATTTGTTAAGATTATCTTTTATGATAGCCCATCGATTTGTGATATGGAATGAGTATGAAGAGCTATAGGTGCCACCACCCCTATAGGCTCTTTTTACAAAACCTCTCACTAAGAAATATTCATTATCGCTAGTTGTTCCTGTAAATTCAAAAATGGTAGCTTTAGACAGCGGAATACCAAGCGAGTTTTTAAACACAGTATAACCACTACGAGGTAAGGAAACAGTCGATACTTTATAATCGTGATTAGCTTGTACATAAATTTTAATTTGTTGTGCAATGCCATCGTTATATAGTGGGCCTCTTTTGGCAAGTTTTACACCAGCTAAATCAGCTCCTTTTATGTCGCTTACAATCTTTTGTAAACCTGCTATACCTTCTTCTGTAGCACGTATATTAAAAATTCGTTTCAATTTTCCATAAGAACTTCCATAATGCAGATTCGAGGTCAAGATAATTTCTAAACGATGTTCTTGATTGTCAAACAGGGTTTCTATGAAGCCTTCTATTACTCTCAACATCGTATTTCTGTTTTCTTTATTTTTCCATTCTTTATTTGCCGGTACAATTGGGAATGTAAAATAGGAATGCATCTTGTCTTGTGGCGTTAATACAATACCATCGTTATAGGTTGAAGATATCTCATTAGTGCCTATATAATCATCAAAATTTAGTGTGTATTTGTAGCGATTATTTCCTGTTGTCATGCCTTTAAAGGTGTGACCAGATGAAAGTGCTAAAAGATAAAGACCACCACTATTTTTCCCGTCTAGGACGATATCCCTAATAAAATCGGATTCTTTCGCAGTTTTGTATGAAATTGGATTCGGAGAAATCATAATTTCTTTTAAATGTTTTTTATGGAGAGCTGTTCCAATATTTGCTGCATATACTTTAGCTAGTTTACTCTCCAAATAATCAACTTCTGTTTGGGCGCTCGTCAATAATTCTTTATAACCGGTATTTATACTTATTTCATTATAAATAAGTAACAATTTTTTCATGGCCTTCCATCGCTCTAAAGCGTTTTCTACATTAACTGTTTGTGCTGAGGGGCTTTTAGCAGATCTTAATTCCTTTTGTAAAAAGCTAACCTTTTCACTTACTTGTGGTAAATAGACTTGGTTTAAGTTTTTTTCTAGATTATCTATCTTGTCCGTATAGTAGGTGTCAACGTACTTGTTTTCATTTTTGTAAGTTCCTATTAAATCTCTATTTTTTTGGAAAGTAGATGAGCTCCCTAATGTCTCTAATGTTTCATATGATTTAATTACATCAAGTTGTTGTTTGCTGATATATCGAGATATTTGGTCAAATTCATCGATATATTCTTTAAAATTTTTTAAAGCATCTTTTTCGTCTTTTGTTAAGTCTGTTTTTCCGGGTGCTGAAGTTATACCATTGGTACCACCTTTTTTGGTTAGTCTATTAACCTTACCATTTGCACCTTTTACAAGTACCTTTTTTTTTCCTGTCTTTTGAGGGTAACAATCAGTAACAAAGAGCAAAAAAGATAATAGAGTAAGTAGGTAAGTTAGCTTAAAAAAAGCCTTATAAATTTTCATGTTTAGTTAAGATTTAAAATGATTAGACAAATCTATATTGAAAATTATTAGTACCTTTTACTAAAATGATAACTGGAAAGGTTAACTTATTGAGTAGAATGTAGCTTTACCACCTGTAAACACAATCAAGATTATAAGTGTTTTTAAAAAGGAAGGTGTGAGGGGGTAACAATAGATCTAGTAGACCTTTAACACGAGAAGCGAGTCTGTCACGCTGCCATGGAGTTGTCTTTCTTTTTAAAAAACAGGCTAGCTAAGATTTAGGCTGCAATAGCAAAACATAAAGCAAAAAAAAACACCTATCAATTTAATGATAAGTGTTTTTAAAAAGAAAGGCAACGACATACTCTCCCACCAAAGGCAGTACCATCTGCGCTGATAGGCTTAACTTCTCTGTTCGGAATGGGAAGAGGTGAGCCCTATCGCTATAATCACCTTAAATCGTTCAGTTGTTTCCAACTGTATAAGATTGACACATTAAAATAAAAATAAAGTAAATAAATCGTGCTTTTCGATATGAAAAGAGTGTTGCTCCCTCCCGAAGGAGGGAAGCATACGTACATAAGCCTATGGGTTATTAGTACTACTCGGCTATGACATTACTGCCTTTACACCTATAGCCTATCAACGTGGTAGTCTCCCACGACCCTTTAAAGAAATCTCATCTTGTGGTGGGTTTCGCGCTTATATGCTTTCAGCGCTTATCCCTTCCCGACGTAGCTACCCAGCAGTGCTCCTGGCGGAACAACTGGTACACCAGCGGTCAGTCCAATTCGGTCCTCTCGTACTAGAATCAGATCCACGCAAATTTCTAACGCCCGCTACAGATAGAGACCGAACTGTCTCACGACGTTCTGAACCCAGCTCGCGTGCCACTTTAATGGGCGAACAGCCCAACCCTTGGGACCTTCTCCAGCCCCAGGATGTGACGAGCCGACATCGAGGTGCCAAACCCCCCCGTCGATGTGA
>CANKZQ010000001.1:362500-752500 GCA_947488345.1 uncultured Flavobacteriaceae bacterium
ATATTCAACGAACTAACTCCTTCTACATCCTCCAATAACGGGGTGCAAATGTACAATACATTTATCCATTCAACAAAAGAAAATTTAAGTTTTTTTTAAGTTTTTTTGATGTAGTTTTTAACAATCTTATAATCAGACCTTAAAAAACAGAAAAAGTTCAACAAAAAAATTACAGCTCCATAAGAGCAATTACAAGACTCTACGTAGAGAAAATTTATAAGCTATTCGTCTCGCCTTACAATAACCTACTTGTTGATAACTGATTCTTAAATACTTGCAATCTTTCCGCAAAGGAAACCAGCGGAAGTTCTAACATTTTATGAGATTTAGTAAGGTCAAAACCTGTTACAGCCGGACGTTTCGCCTTTTGATTTAATTCTTCTGTTGAAATTCGTTTTATAAAGGACGTATCCAACTTAAAAACACGTGCAATTTCCTGACACATTTCATAAATACTCAACAGTTCACAACTCGAAACGTTATAAATCCCTTCTGCTCTTTTACTCACCGCAGACGAACATGCACTTGCCAAATCATCCACGAAAGTGGGCATTCTATACTGATCATCAATAATAGTCACCTCCTTTTTATCTTCAATAGATGCTTTCAGCCAAAGAACTATATTATTTTTATTCATATTATCTACCATTCCATAGACTAAAATGGTTCTAATAATAGCATACTTCAAATTACTTTGTTCAATGATTTGCTCAGATTTCAACTTTGACAAACCATAATAGTTTAAAGGATTAGGTTCATCTATTTCTTTATATGGTCCACTTTTTCCATCGAAAATAAAATCAGTCGATATATGCAATAAATAACTATTATAGGCCTCACATAAAGTCACCAATTCTTCAACCAATCTTACATTGATAAGATCACATGCTTCTTTTTTATCTTCGCACTCATCTACATTTGTCATCGCAGCGGCATTAATGACAACTTCAGGCTTGATTTGATCAATAATCTTGGAAACCTTCTTAAAATCGGTCAAATCTACATCAACATACTTATATCCTTTCGTATTAGCGTTTCGGTTAGAACCTCTTGCTAAGGCAACAATATTATATGCCCTCTCATTACAATATAAATTTACCAATTTCTGCCCAAGCAAACCATTAGCTCCAGTAATCACAATATTTTCGGCCATTAAAATAATTTGTTCAGTTTTCGAATCTGCTCAGCGTTCCCTAAAACAATCAACTTAGATTCTGACAATAACTTAGTATCTGCATCCGGATTAATAACATAACGATTATCTGGTGTTTTGAACCCGATTACTGTACAACCAGTTTTATGCCTTAAATCTAAATCACGAATAGATTTCGATAAAAATTCTTTAGGCAACTCTTCGACTATGATTTCTTCTAAGTTCATAGAATCATCAGAATCAACCGACAGCATATCGACAAATTCGACAATATCGGGTGTTACCAATAAAGAAGCCATATGATCTCCCCCTAATTTATCTGGCATAATTACATTCGTCGCTCCTGCTATCCTTAGTTTATTATCTGAAGAATCATTTGACGCTCTGCTCACAATCGTCATTTCTTTGTTCAACTGTCTAGAAGACAATACCACATATAAATTATCAGCATCTGAAGGCAACGCGGTTATCAAGCTAGCAGCGTTTTGAATACCTGCTTTTATTAAAATCTCATCTCTTGTTGCATCTCCTTTAACAAAAAGCAAACCCTCTTCTTCAAGTTCAGCAATCCTTTCATCATCATTTTCAATAACAACAAATGGCTTATCAAATTTTCTTAATTTGACGGCGGCTTGCTTGCCATTTCTACCATAACCACATACTACCGCATGCTTTTTTAATTTTTCAAGTTTCTTTTGCACTTTTTTAGATTTAATTTTTTTAAACACTTCACCATTTGCAATATACTCGGTCAGCACTCGCGCAGCATATCCTAAGGAGACAATACTCATCAAAATAAGAAAAATTGTAAATAATTTCTCTTTTTCAGTTAAGGGATGAATTTCACCAAAACCAACAGTCGTGATCGTTATAACCGTCATGTACAAGGCATTGGTAAAAGATGCATCAGATAAAAACATATAACCAAATACACCAATACCTATGACTAACAAGAATACTAAGAATGCCTTATACAATTTTGATTGAAAAACGTCCATATAATTATAAATCAAAAACTGAGTTTCTCTTTGTGTAAATCATGTCTTTCAGTTTGAATAAAAAAGCTAGTGTTAAATAAATACCAAACCAAAAACCTACGGTAAAAAAAGTAACGTAGATGAAAAACAATCGCACATTGGTTACTCTCATGCCTAATCTATCTGCCAATCTAGAAGAAACATAAAAACCTCTTTTCTCAAAAAAATGTCTAAGTGCATTTATCATTGCTACAAACCAAAAAATTTAACGCAATTTAATTATTTATTACACAATACTTCATAGGTTATACATAATTTATTCTTTCAATTATCTACATTTGTAGTTTGCAAATTTTTCAAGCAAACGAATGGCTAAACAACAAGAATATATAGAAGTACAAGGTGCACGAGTTCATAATCTAAAAGACATCGATGTAAAGATTCCGCGTGATCAACTCGTTGTGATAACGGGTTTAAGCGGTAGTGGCAAGTCATCACTGGCGTTTGACACCATATACGCAGAAGGGCAACGGAGATATGTAGAAACATTCTCAGCATACGCGCGCCAATTCTTAGGAAGCTTGGAAAGACCGGATGTCGATAAAATAGATGGACTCTCACCTGTAATTGCCATCGAACAAAAAACAACGAGTAAAAACCCTAGATCAACTGTCGGTACTATTACCGAAATATATGATTTTTTACGCTTGCTCTTTGCGAGAGCTGCCGATGCTTATTCATATAATACGGATGAGAAAATGGTAAGCTATTCTGATGAACAAATCAAGAAGTTAATCTTGAAAGATTTTGATCAGAAAAAAATCATCGTTCTAGCACCCGTTATCAAATCTAGAAAAGGGCATTATAGAGAATTATTTGAGCAAATTTCAAAACAAGGTTTTTTACGTGTACGAGTGGATGGTGAGATTCAAGAAATTGAAAAAGGTATGCGCTTAGATCGATACAAAACTCATGATATTGAAATTGTTATTGATCGCTTACAAATTGATTCAACGCACGAAAAAAGACTGAACGAGACCATAAAAACAGCTATGTATCATGGTGAAGATGTATTATTGATCATTGATGCTGAAGAGAACAAACCTCGTTATTTCAGTAGAAATTTAATGTGCCCAACTTCTGGAATTTCTTATCCGATGCCAGAACCTAATTCCTTTTCATTCAACTCTCCGAAAGGAGCATGCCCAAATTGTAATGGACTTGGTCGGATTAATGAGGTTAATATTGATAAAATTATACCCGACACTTCCAATACTATTATGAATGGTGGTATTGCACCACTTGGAGAACATAAGAGTTCTTGGATGTTTAAACAATTAGAACTTATTGCAGAACGGTTTAAATTTACACTCGCAACTCCTATTTCTAAAATTCCAAAGGATGCCTTGGATGTGATTCTGTATGGAGGCAATGAAAAATTTAATGTGGTGTCGAAAAATGCTGGTGTTACCCGAAATTATGAAATTGATTTTGAAGGCATAATTAGTTTCATTTCGAATCAATTTAAAGAATCGAATTCGACCTCTATCAAACGTTGGGCTAAAGAATACATGGATGAGAAAGTTTGCTCTGAATGTAGCGGTTCACGTCTAAGAAAAGAAGCGCTTTATTTTAAAATACAAGATCGTAATATCGCCGATCTGGTACATATGGATATTATTCAGTTGGCGGCATGGTTTAAAGAATCGAAGCAACGACTATCTGAAAAACAGCAAAAAATAGCTTCCGAAATATTAAAGGAAATAGAAACGCGAATTCAATTTTTATTGAATGTTGGCTTGGATTACTTGACGCTAAATAGAAGTTCGAAAACATTATCTGGTGGCGAAGCACAGCGCATACGTTTAGCGACCCAAATTGGTTCGCAATTAGTGGGAGTCTTATATATTTTAGATGAACCGAGTATTGGCCTACATCAACGAGACAATGAAAAATTAATTGATTCTCTCCAAAAATTACGTGACATAGGTAACTCTGTTTTGGTTGTTGAGCATGATAAAGACATGATTGAAAAGGCTGATTGTATTATTGATATTGGTCCGAGAGCTGGAAGACATGGAGGAGAAATAATTAGTAATGGAACTTCGAAAGAGTTATTTGCGGCAAATACCCTTACGGCCGATTATTTGAATGGAACTAAAGAAATTGAAGTTCCGAAGAAAAGACGTAGCGGTAATGGTAAACATATAGAGTTAAAAGGCGCTACCGGTAATAATTTAAAAAATGTTTCGGTCAAGTTTCCATTGGGAAAAATGATCTGTGTTACTGGTGTTTCAGGAAGTGGTAAATCGACACTTATTAATGAAACTTTGTATCCTATTATAAATCAACATATTTATAAATCGGTAAAAAAACCTATGCCCTATACCTCTATTAAAGGACTCGAGCATATTGATAAAATTATAGACATTAATCAATCTCCAATTGGAAGAACGCCGCGTTCGAATCCGGCTACGTATACTGGGGTGTTTAGTGAAATTAGAGCCTTATTTACAAAAACTCCTGAAGCGATGATTCGAGGATATAAACCTGGAAGATTCTCTTTTAATGTAAAGCAAGGAAGGTGTCCAACCTGCGAAGGTGGTGGCGTTCGCGTGATCGAAATGAACTTTCTGCCAGATGTCTATGTGGAATGTGAAACTTGTCAAGGGAAACGTTTTAATAGGGAAACTCTAGAAATAAGGTATAAAGGAAAATCAATCTCGGATGTATTGAATATGACCATTAATGAGAGTGTTCCTTTTTTCGAAAACATACCAAAGATATATCGTAAACTAAAAACGATTCAAGATGTTGGCTTAGGATATATTACCCTCGGGCAGCAATCAACTACGCTTTCTGGAGGAGAAGCACAACGTATTAAATTGGCGACAGAATTATCTAAAAAGGATACAGGCAATACCTTTTATATACTAGATGAACCTACTACAGGGTTACATTTTGAAGATATAAGAGTATTAATGGATGTCCTAAATAAATTAACAAACAAAGGGAATACAGTTCTCATAATTGAGCACAACCTTGATGTTATAAAATTGACTGATCATATTATTGATATTGGTCCGGAAGGCGGAAAGAATGGTGGCACCGTTTTGTGTTATGGACTACCAGAAGAAATTATAAAGAACAAACAAAGCTATACAGCTAAATTCTTAAAAAAAGAACTAATTTAGTTGTTTGAAATAAATATAAAACAGTAACAATGACGAATGATACAAATCACAGTGAAGAAAGAAAAATTATAGAAAAACTTCAACAAAAAACTTGGAATGAAATAAAAACAAACGATTCTTGGGCTATATTCAAAATCATGTCTGAATTTGTTGATGGGTATGAAAAGTTGAGTAAAATCGGCCCATGTGTTTCTATTTTTGGTTCGGCCCGAACCAAACCAGATCATAAATATTATGTGCTAGCTGAAGAAGTGGCCTATAAATTAACTCAAAGTGGTTTTGGTGTCATTACTGGTGGTGGTCCAGGTATTATGGAAGCAGGTAACAAAGGTGCGCGTCGTGGAAAAGGAACATCTGTAGGATTAAATATAGAACTCCCTTTTGAACAACACGATAATCCATGGATTGACCGCGATAAAAATCTAGAATTTGATTATTTCTTTGTGCGCAAGGTGATGTTCGTAAAATATTCACAAGGTTTTGTTGTTATGCCAGGTGGTTTTGGCACCTTGGATGAACTTTTTGAAGCTATGACTTTAATTCAGACGAAAAAAATTGGACGTTTTCCAATTATTCTGGTAGGCACCGAGTTTTGGGGTGGTTTATTAGACTGGGTTAAAAAAGTACTTATTGAAAAATATGGTAATGTAAGTCCAGAAGATTTAAACTTATTTAGAGTTGTCGATACTGCAGACGAAGCCGTAGAACATTTCAACAAATTCTATTCGAAATATAGTCTGAAACCAAATTTCTAAATTACCCTTGATATTTATATTTCAAAAAAGTATACATGAATAGTATTGACTTCGACGCAACGAATTCACGTCATCGAATCTACTATGTACACATTGGCGAATCTGAGCATTCCCAGTAGTTAAAATTTATAAGAGCAATTTGATTAGATTAAAATTCATATTATTTTTCTTTATAAGTTGTAGCGCTGGGTTAAAAGCTCAAAATAATACGATCAAGATAAAGGCTTCTTTTGACTTTGGAACATCCGAATTTCAAATTTTGCAACAAACTACTTTTATCAATAAGAGTGATCAAAATTTAGATACTATTTACTTTCACAACTGGGCGAATAGTTTTAGAAATAGACGCTCTCCATTATCGAGAAGGTTGATTGAAGATTATGATAAAAGTTTGTACTTCTCAAGTAGAAAAAATCGTGGAAGATCGGCCATTAAAGCTATTTCTGAAGATTATCAATTTTTAGAATGGAATGTGCCCAGTGATGCTCCAGATATCCTTCGTGTAGCACTAAACAAACCTTTAAAACCAAAGGACTCTACAATCATAAGTGCGACATATACCATCAAAATACCTAAAGATAAGTTCACGAGATATGGTAAAAATGGGACCACTTATAATTTAAGATATTGGCATTTGGTTCCTGCGGTTTATGACACCAAATGGCATACTATGAACAATCTAAATATGGACGATTTTTACATGACTCCCACAGATTATGACATAGAATTAAAATTACCCGATGGTGTTACGCTAAACAGTGATTTAAATATTCAGTCTGATACAAACCCTCCCTTTACAACACATAAACTCACAGGAAAAGATAGAGTAGATATCGAATTAAATATTAGCTTTTTTAATGATTTTAAAACACTAAAAACAGATGCCCTAGAAGTTATTTCAAATTTAAATGGCACCGCCTTAAATGATCGTGTGAAAACAGATGTTGTAAATCGACAATTAGCCTTTATACAAAAACATCTCGGTACATATCCGCACAAAAAAATACTTATAAATAAAATATCTTATTATAAAAATCCTATTTACGGTTTAAATCAATTACCCAAAATATTTAATCCCTTTTCTGGTGTTTTTGAATGGGATATCAAAATGTTTAAAGTACTTACCAAGAAGTATATTGAGAACACATTGGTCGTAAATAGACGACAAGATTACTGGTTAGTTGATGGTTTACAAACCTATTTAATGATGCAGTATGTAGAAAAGTTTTATCCAGAGATAAAAGCTATGGGTAACATTTCTAAAATATGGGGAATACGCAGTTTTAACATAGCGAAACTAGACTTTAATGGTAAATACCCTTTCGTATATCAGTTTGCAGCGCGCAAAAATTTAGACCAATCGTTGAGTACCAGAGCCGATTCACTTTCGAATTTTAATAGAAAAATAGTGAACAAATACAAGGCCGGATTAGGGCTTCGTTATTTAGATGAATATCTGCAAGATAGTATCATCTCTCAAAGTATTTCTGAATTTTATCAAAAAAACAAATTGAAACTTGTTCATAGTAATGCTTTTAGGACTATCGTAATGGATAAAACTTCAAAAGATTTAAATTGGTTCTTTAACGATTATATTCATTCAAAAAAGAAAATAGATTACACGATAAGAAAAGTAATAAAGAAAAAAGATTCGGTAACGGTAATTGTAAAAAATAAACGAAACTTTACCGCACCGATTGCTTTATATGGCGTGAAGAAGAAAGAAGTGAAGTTTAAAAAATGGTTGACAGGTATTGATACCACTGCAAGTATTACAATACCTAAAGGCGACTACAACAAGCTTTCTTTAAATTATGAATTTTTATATCCTGAATTAAACTTACGTGACAATTGGAAGAACTTGAATGGGCTTTTTAACAAACCTATTCAGTTTCGCTTTTTTAAAGATCTTGAAAACCCATACTACAATCAAGTGTTTTACAATTTGTATACCGATTATAACTTTTATGATGGGTTATTATTAGGACCAAGATTGTATAATGAAGCCATTTTCAAAAAGAAATGGTTGTATAAAATAACACCAACTTATGGCTTAAAAAGCAACAAATTATCCGGGTCATTCTCTCTACTATACGAGCAGCTTCCAGAAAAAACAAGTGTCTATAGATATCGATTTGGTATTGGTGGTAGTACTTTTCAATATGCTCCCGATTTATCGTACACGAGATTTACGCCCTTCGCAACAATTTTATTTAAAAGAAAAAGTTTGAGAGATGTTGGAGGAAAATCGTTAACCGCGAGATATGTGGTGGTCGACAGGGAGACAGCCCCAGATACTCCTACCTTGGAATCGGACGCTTATAATGTATTCAATGTTCGTTTTTCATCATCGAAGCCAGACATTATCAAAGATATTCGCTACTCAACAGATTTTCAAGTATCCAAGAGTTTTGGTAAAGCTGCGCTGGATTTTCGCTATCGTAAGCTCACTGATAAAAACCGTCAATATGATCTGCGATTCTTTGCGGGTACTTTCTTATACAATAAGACCAAAAATTCAGGAGATTTTTTTAGTTTTTCATTAGACCGACCTTCTGATTATCTTTTTGATTATAACTACTTAGGAAGATCAGAAGAAGCGGGCTTTTTAAGCCAACAAATTATCATTTCTGAAGGTGGGTTCAAATCACAATTTCAAAATAGATTTGCGAATCAATGGATGGTTAGTGCGAATGGTAGTGTGAGTATTTGGCGTTGGATCGAAGCTTACGCGGATGCCGGTTATTATAAAAGTCGTGATCAAGATGTACAATTTAAATACGATACTGGTATTCGTTTAAATTTAGTGCACAATATTTTTGAAGTATACTTCCCATTACAATCAAGTCTAGGCTTTGAACCTTCCTTAAATGACTACGACCAAAAAATTCGTTTTGTACTAACGTTAGACCCTGCTGCAATTATCAATTTTGTAAAAAGAGGCTTCTTTTAGAGGCTTTGACACAATTTTCATTAATGTTTGGGGAAAATTTCTGATTTTAATTCAAAAAAACTACCTTTGCACAACCCCAAACAATACATAAATATGTCGGAAAAACTGATCGATTCTCAACAGAAACTATCTTATGAAGATTTTAAAAAAGAAATTCTACAAGATTACAGAACTGCTGTCATTAGTAGAGAATGTAGTTTATTAGGACGTCGAGAAGTTCTTACTGGTAAGGCTAAATTTGGTATTTTTGGTGACGGAAAGGAAATACCTCAATTAGCACTAGCAAAAGCATTTAGAGATGGCGATTGGAGATCTGGTTACTACAGAGATCAAACGTTTATGATGGCCATTAATGAATTGACTCCTAAGCAGTTCTTTGCTGGATTGTACGCTCATACCGATATTGTGGCAGAACCCTATTCTGCAGGTAGACAAATGGGAGGTCATTTTTCTACGCATTCACTTAATGAAGATGGGAGTTTCAAAAATTTAATGAAACAAAAAAATGTCAGTGCTGATATTTCTCCAACAGCGGGACAAATGCCAAGATTACTCGGACTTGCTCAAGCGTCTAAACTATTTAGGCGAGAAGAACGATTGAAGAACAAAACGAAATTTTCAAATAACGGTAACGAAATTGCCTGGGGAACAATTGGCAATGCAAGTACTTCGGAAGGTCTATTTTTTGAAACAATCAACGCTGCCGGCGTGCTTCAGGTACCTATGGTTATTAGTGTTTGGGACGATGAATACGGTATTTCTGTTCATGCAAAACATCAAACAACCAAAGAAAATATTTCTGAAATTTTAAAAGGGTTTCAACGAGATGAAGAGAACTTAGGGTATGAAATATTTGTTGTTGAAGGTTGGGACTATTCCAAATTAATTGATGTATACAACCAAGCCTCAACAATTTCTCGTAAAGAGCACGTACCTGTATTAATTCATGTAAAAGAACTAACGCAACCTCAAGGGCATTCGACATCAGGATCACATGAACGTTATAAAACTCCTGAACGCCTGCAATGGGAAAGAGACCATGACTGTATTTTAAAGATGCGTGAATGGATGTTGAGCATTTTCGAAAATGAAGAAGAAATTCGCGACATTGAAAAAGCAGCTAAGAAAGAAGTAAGTTTGGCCAAAAGAGAAGCTTGGAGTGATTATCTACAACCAATTCTCGCTAAAAGCAAGGAGCTCATTTCTATCATTGAGAGCCTTAGTGCCAAAAGTAGTAATGGTGTGTTTATTACAAAACTAAAATCAGATTTAGAAGCCATTAAGGAACCTCTAAAAAAAGATATATTATCAACAGCACGAAAGATTTTAGTATACTTAAAAGATGAACAATTCGATGAAAAGCGTTCATTACAGCAATGGATACAGAAGTACACTCAAGAAGAATATGTGAACTATAGTAGTCATCTTTACAGCGAAAATTTGACAAAAGCAACCGCTATAAAAGAAGTACCTCCAATGTATGAGGGCGAAGAAAAATTAGTAGATGCCCGCATCGTGCTTCGAGAGAATTTTGATAAAATACTTTCGAATAATGATGATGTCTTAATTTTTGGAGAAGATGCTGGTAAAATTGGTGATGTTAATCAAGGATTAGAAGGTTTACAGGAAAAATATGGTGAATTTAGAATAGCAGATACCGGAATTAGAGAAGCTACTATTATGGGTCAAGGTATTGGAATGGCTATGCGCGGACTGCGACCAATTGCTGAAATTCAATATTTAGATTATTTATTATATGGATTACAAATTCTAAGTGATGATCTGGCAACATTGCGATATCGTACACTAGGCAAACAAAAAGCGCCTCTAATTGTTAGAACACGTGGACATCGACTGGAAGGTATTTGGCATTCTGGTTCTCATATGGGTGCGGTCATTCATTTATTAAGAGGCATGTATATCTTAGTACCTCGAAATATGACCAAGGCTGCAGGATTTTATAATACCCTTCTTAAAAGCGATGAACCTGCATTGATTGTTGAAAATCTAAATGGGTATCGACTCAAAGAAAAACTACCAACAAATATTGGAGAATTTCTTACTCCTATTGGTCTTGTCGAGACGATAAAAGAAGGTACTGATATAACGGTAGTTTCGTATGGTTCGACCTTGAAATTAGTTGAAGAGGCAGCCATTGAGCTCGCAAAAGTAGCTATTGACATAGAAATTATTGATGCGCAATGTCTATTGCCATTTGATTTAGGTAATGATACCGTAAAAAGTCTTGAAAAAACAAACAGACTAGCCATTATTGATGAAGATGTTTCTGGCGGAGCTTCAGGATATTTATTAGATCAGATTTTGAATAAGCAGAAAGGGTATCAATTTTTAGATAGCCAACCGATCACAATTGCCGCGAAAGATCATAGAGCTGCTTACGGTACTGATGGGGATTATTTTTCTAAGCCTTCTATAGAAGATATTTTTGAAGGAATTTATGCCCTAATGCATGAAGTGAGTCCAGCGAAATACAAAAATCTTTACTAAATAAAGTTCTTAGTACTTATATAATTAGAAGTAATTTTTTACTTTTGACCTTTATTAAACTAAACTCTTTAAAAAATGAAATTAATTAACGTAATAATCTCATTTCTTACCCTACTATTATTTTCATTGAGTGCTTATGCTCAAGATGCTACTAATGAGGTAAAAGCCTCATTAAATTCGGGCACTATTGATAGCCAGTTTGATTATTTATACAAAAAGTCACCGAAATGGACTGACCCAAGAACTGGACAACGATATAAGACAGTTAAGGTTAATAACCTCTTTAAATTTAAAGAAAATGTAAGTGATTCTATTAAGCTTGTAAAGCAACAATACGCGGCTGCTAATGCCACAATTGCTACACAAAAAAGTGAAATAGAAACGTTAAAAGCTGATCTAGGAAAAACCAACGACAATTTAACATCTGTTACAAAAGAAAAAGATGAAATAAAATTTCTAGGCTTGCCAATGAGCAAATCAGGATATAATACTATTTTATGGTCAATTATTGGTGTGTTGGCCGCAGCTACTGCATTATTTATTGGAAAATTCAAAAGAAGCAATGTCGTTACTGTAGGTGCAAAAAAAGATAAAGCAGAAATAGAAGAAGAATTTGAAAGTTACAGACAGCGTTCTATAGAGCGTGAACAAAAATTACGACGCGAACTGCAAGATGAAATTAACAAGCAGAAATACGCAAAGGAAACTGCTAAAAAGAAATAATTTCATTATCAAAACGATAGCATTGAAGGTCCTTATTGAGGACCTTCTTCTTTTTTAACATGTTAAATTTTTAAAAGTTTCGTTTTCAATGCAATAAAACGATTTCAAATCAGTTATTAAATTCGATGTACAGACATCAAGGTATATATTAACCAACTCCCTTCGTACATAGCGTATCGTTACATTAATTGTCGAATGAAAATAAAATCACTCGTATTATTAGGTATCATTTTATTGATATTTCCTGTCCATGCATGGGAGACCACTCCGAATACTCCTTTGGTAGAGTCAGATACACATATTTCTTTCAAAGAATATTCATTAGATTTCTATACAAGGTTGAACGATAAGGAACTAAATTTAGAAGCCTTTGAAGTAGCATTGCGGGGGTATTCAAACTTAGCAGACACAGATAAAATCAAAAAGAAAGAGCTTTTAACCGTTATTGATTTTAGCAAATCCTCAAATTCAAATCGCTTATTCGTTATCAATGTGAAGCAAAAAAAGATAGTCTTTAAAAGTTTAGTTGCTCACGGCCGAAATTCTGGATATGAGTTCGCCACGCGTTTTTCAAATAAAATTAGTAGTTATCAAAGTAGTCTAGGTTTTTATAAAACAGCCGAAACATATAGTGGTAAGCATGGCTTTTCACTACGCCTAGATGGATTAGAATATTCGAACAGCAATGCAAGATCGAGGGCCATTGTAATTCATGGTGCCGATTATGTTAGCAAAGATTTTATCAGAAAAAATGGAAAACTGGGCAGAAGTTTAGGTTGTCCTTCATTACCAAAAAAGAACTATAAAGCAATCATTAATGCCATAAAAGATGGTACTTGCCTCTTTATATATTCGAAAAAAGATACCTATTTGAGTACATCCAAATTAATTAACACTCCTTCACCAAATATCAATCAATCGTAGTTTCTTTTGCTCGGAGCGTTTGATTGAACTCATTTCTTTGCTGAATGAGAAGATGCGTTAGTTTTCTATCGGTACCATACAAGTCATTATAAAAAGTGAGTTCTCCATTTTCACTTCCTTGCACGGTAAAATAATAAATATAGACAGGTATAGTCGAATTGAGTTTTATCGACTTTTCTTTCTTCTTTTTTATGTAGGTATACATACTATCAGAAGTATACATATTCTCATCAGTCTTAAGGATATAACTGGCCATTGACAAGGCTTTTTCTACCCTCACACATCCATGACTGTAGGCACGAACCTCTCTATTAAACAAGCTTTTGGCGGGCGTATCATGCAAATAAATAGCATATTTATTTGGGAAAATAAATTTAACATAACCAAGTGAATTATAACCTCCTCCCTTTTGCCGAATCAGATAGGTAAATGTATCCTCATTCATTGCCTTCCAATCAATTGTACTCATGTCTACGGTGTCTTTCGTATATGTAAGAAGTTCATAATTATTACGATCGAAATAAGTCGAATCCTTTTGAGCTTTTACAATTATTTCTTCCACGGATATTTTTCTTGGCACATTCCAATATGGATACGCGATAATATATTGCAACGAATCTCTAATTTCTGGAGTCGCCGTTTTCTTCTTTCCAACGACTATTTTAGATTCAAATGTAGTCGAGTCATTCTCATATAATTTTAGTTCATACGACGGTATGTTAACAAAAATATGATTTTTCTCTAACGGTTCTTTCCATCGCCACATCTCAAGATTTGCCACTATCTTTAGGTAATAATCGTAAGGACTCATTGATAAAGCCTTTGCCGTATTCTTACCAACCAAACCATCAGGTTTTAACGCATGATCTTTTTGAAATTTTTTAAGCGCACTTCTATATAAAGAATCTGTGGTAATAGAATCGAGATATTTATGTAATACCAACGCCTTTTTCGATTGCTTTATCGCCTTTACGGAATCAAGACGAAAGTTCTGTACCAAAACATTATTAGTACTGAGTGATGCTTTTTTGAGATACTTTACTAATCCTTTTTGGAGCGTCTTATATTGTGGAATTTCTGGCTGTAACTGAAGTAATTTTTCTATTAGACTATCATTTTTATGTGCCTTAGAAATATATGCAGGCATATCGATATTGAATCTTTTTCTGGGTAATATTGTAATCGAATCAATCGAATCTAGCACTCCATAATTAAGATGCTTACCATAATTAAAATATGAATTTGTTAAGAGCACTTCTAATGCCGCAGCAAGTTCATAACGCGACGATTTATCCTTTACCTTAAGTAGTTCTTGTTTCATCGAATTGATGGCAGCCACATGATATCTACTTGCATTCAGGCCATACAAATTTGCTCTTGTAAATTGCTCAATCAACGCCACTGCTCGATCAGAAATATCAATTGAGTCATTAATCCATATCGGTGTATAACCATTACTCTTGTAAAAAATATTGTTCCAATGCAGACTATCCAACTGAAGTCTCTCTAATGTGGATGACTTAAGGAGTGAAACGTACTGTTTTTTAAAATGCACTTGCATCTCTTTTTTATAGTTCACCTGCGGAACTGACAACACGTCTTTTTTTGACGTATTAGCACAAGAAAAGAGTATACAACATGTGTATAAACTGAGTAAGATTCTCTTCATAACTAAACTTCTATCCTGTAAAAGGAGAAGATTAAAGATATGAAAAAGCTTGCTCCTAATTTACATTCGTAAGTAAATTTTTACCAATCGCACCTCTCAAACAGCGGTGTTCATTGCAATAAGTCGTTTTTAATTGTAGTAAGGCCTGAGATTCAGTTGCTGAATTACTCGATATCGTTAGTTTAGAAAACTGGGTGATGATACTATTTTTCTCAGAAGCAATTTCATTCATAAAATGCACTATCAACTCGTTATTTGGTCTTCCAACATGATGCTGATACATAAACTTTAAAGGAATAATAGTATTGATCAGCAAAAGGTCTTTGAAAGATTTAGATAATCGTTTCTTTCTAGGCTTAGACGTCGAATCAAAGGTATAGTGTGTATCCCAAAACTTATCAACTTCAATATGAAATAAATGGTACATCTCTGTTAAATTATCAATACTCATTAATTTTGAAAACAGTGCTATATGCGTATGGTATAAACCTGCCAATTGAGCCAGCCGAATTGTTGGAAAATTATGAGGTCTCAATCTAAAAAATTTTATAGCGCTTGATCGTGGTACTAATTTATGTTTTGATTTTAAATAGTTGAATTCTTTCTTCAAAAAGGCCATGTGAGGATGGTGATTTGTATTTTCTAATAATCCAGCCATCCCAAGGAGAAGTGCTTCCAAGCGATAGAGCTTATCTTGTTCTTTTCTAATAATAGAAAATTGTATGCGATTAGAAAGCGCAAAAAAAGCATCACCATTTACTTTTAATCCGAAGTTCTTCAATAATAATTTGAATAAAACGGTTTCCCAATCATTATTGGATTGTGTGAGCAATTTTGAAATCAATACCGATTTTTGTTCTAAGCGTTCAAAATATAAGCGCTCTAACCAATTAGACACGATAAAACTATCAACCTTATGAATACTGCTTTCACAAAGAATCCATTTTTTTGGGGCATTTATTAATTTCTGATAGTTCGCAACGACAAGAGGGTTTACCTTATTTTTCAACTCGAGGGTTGTCATCAGTGTATTATCATTTCGGTATATAGGGACATCGTTTTCCCAGACAACATGCAAAACGACATTTTCATAATTAGGATCTTGCTCGTGACCATGCACATACCAATCAGAGGCATTCACATGAATCTCTATATTACCAGCCCATTTTTGACCGTCAATACTAATTTGTGCATTGAAAAAATCAGGACCAGCATCCAAGTTTTCTTGCCCAACCGACAAGATTGATAACTCATTGAACGTCGTTGTGGTAAGGGCAATGCGGTCAAAGTATTGAAACTTCCATAAAAATGAAACTAAATCTTCCCTCATAGGGGAAAAATAAGCGTTTAAACTGCCATCATATAGCAGTACTTAGAAAGTATCCTAGAAATCAAAAGATAATCCTAACTTATTACATTTATAACATCATGTTTCGTAATAATGTGAAAATCACCCTTTCCTAAATCTACGAGTACGGCTTCGTTCTCTTTATTTATCAATTTAGAAACTTGCTCAACAGAAGTGTCTTTTGTCACTATTGGAAACGGTGCTCGCATAACTTCTTTAATAGGTTTATCAGCAATTTTTTTATCCTCAAAATACCCTCTAAATAAATCACTTTCGTCTACAGAACCTACAAATCCGCTATTGTCGACTACGGGTATTTGAGAAATATCATATTGCCTCATTCTATCGATTGCATGAGACACCAGCTCTTCGGTTTTGACCGTCACCAACGGTTTGTCTATGTGATTTTTAATTAAATCGTTCGCCACGGTAATATCTTCATCTAAAAAGCCTCTATCTCGCATCCAATCATCATTAAACATTTTACCTACATAACGACTTCCGTGATCATGAAATAATACAACCACCACATCATCTTTAGAAAATTTTTCACGTAACTGAAGTGTTCCCTTAATAGCAGAGCCTGCTGAGTTACCCACAAAAATACCTTCTTCTTTTGCTAACTTTCGAGTATATACAGCTGCATCTTTATCTGTAACCTTGGTAAAACCATCAATTACACTGAAGTCAACGTTCTCTGGCAGAATATCTTCACCAATACCTTCCGTTATATATGGATAGATTTCATTCTCATCAAAAATACCAGTTTCGTGATATTTTTTAAAGACACTTCCATAGGTATCTACACCCCAAATTTTTATCGCTGGATTCTTTTCTTTTAAGTATTTTCCTACTCCCGAAATAGTACCACCAGTACCTACACCAACTACAAAATGTGTAATTTTCCCATTAGTTTGCTTCCAAATCTCGGGGCCAGTTTGTTCATAATGGGCCGTTGCATTTGAAGGGTTATCGTATTGATTAACGTACCAGGAATTAGGTGTTTCTTCTCCGAGTCTTTTCGAAACAGAATAATAAGATCTTTCATCTTCAGGTTCTACGTTTGTCGGACAAACAATAACTTCGGCGCCAACGGCACGTAAAATATCCATTTTCTCTTTAGACTGTTTATCAGTGATAACAAAGATGCATTTATATCCTTTTACTATTGCCGCCAACGCCAATCCCATTCCTGTATTTCCAGACGTTCCTTCTATAATAGTGCCTCCTGGTTTTAATCGACCATCAGCTTCTGCATCTTCAACCATTTTTAATGCCATTCGATCTTTCACCGAGTTCCCAGGATTGAATGTTTCAACTTTCGCCAATACCAAAGGCTCCATACTATCTACAATAGTATTTAATTTAACTAGTGGGGTATTACCGATCGTCTCTAAGATATTTTTTGCGTACTCCATTATGCTATTTTAGAGTGCAAAAATAGTGAATGTCTATAATAAACAAGACTTTTATGAAAACATTCTAGGGAAAGTATCTTTCACAGATCTCTGTAAGATATGAAGTCTAAAAAAAGAGCGCAAAAATCCAAGTCCATAACCACAAAATTGAAGCAACGTTGCTAGGACACTTAAGACGGCCACATAAAGACTTTTATTATTAATCCAACTATTGAATAGGATCAAAATGAAATAAAATCCATAGCATGCTAATAGCCAGGAAAATCCAAGCATCAAGAAAATAATTATCGACATTAAGAAGCCTACTATAAATACGCTAGGAAACCAATAGGTTAATTTAGCCGAACCTGGATATAATCTATTTAAAATTGGCCGGGCTGCCCCGAAATTAAACACTTGTTTGAAAAAGCTATGCCAATTTGTTCTTCTTTTATGATATACGAAGGCCTTCTCGATAAACTGTGTTTCAAAATTAGTCTTCCAAAGTCTAAAGGTCAATTCAATATCTTCACCATATCGCTGTGAATTAAATCCTTTCGTCGATTGAAACGCTTCTTTAGACAAGCCCATATTAAAACTACGTGGCTGAAATGTACTTTTTAACTTATCATTACCTCGAATTCCGCCTGTAGTAAGCACTGATGTCATAGAAAAATTAATCGCTTTCTGAATCGGAGTAAATGTATGATGTGCGGCATCTGCACCTCCATAAGCATCCGTAAAACGTGTTCTAAGTGCCTTATCAACTTCTTTTAAATATGTCTTTGGCAAAATACAGTCAGAGTCTACTATTATAAAGTAGTCACCTTTGGCTTCCTCCATACCAACATTTCTTGTCAAGCCGGGGCCAGAATTCGGTTTTGTGAAATAACGTATCGCTAAACGATTTGAAAAATGATCAACAACATGTTTAGAAGTTCTCTCTGAGCCATCTTCTATCACAATAACCTCAAAACCATCCTGAAGAGTTTGATAGGTAAGACTTTCTAAAAGCTCCTCTAACTCATCTGGTCTGTTATAAACGGGTATGACAATAGAATAATAAATTGTTCTTGGATTTAAATGTATACCACCAAAAATAAAAAAAGCCCTCTACATAAGAGGGCTTTTCTAGGAAATATAACGAATCTATTTTTTTATAACTTTGAAGGTACCAGTGCTCTCACCAACCTCTGCTCGAATAAAGTAAACACCATCAGATAAATCTGACATGTCTAATTTATATGAAAACACATTTGATAAGGCAATTCTTTTTACCTCTTGACCTATCATATTGTATACATTTATGCTTTTAATGTTTTCATTAGCGTTCATTTTTAATTCTCCTCTAACCGGGTTTGGAAAATAAGAGAACCCTTTAGAAACCAAATCGTCTATAGAGAGCCCAGATAAAGAGATATCTAAATTAAACACGCCCTCGGCAAAATCAGAAGCTCCACTTGGATGACCAATATTAATGAAATATGTTGTTCCTGCTATGGATGTAAATGTTTCTGTTTCGGTATTTCCTTCTAATCCATTATTCGCTTCTGCGATACATGTAAATGTTCCACATGAACCTGTATAAACTGCTATTTTAGCGTCCCAACCTGCAGGTTCAACATTGATGGTCACATTACTACCGTCACCAACCATTGTGTACCAAACTCCGTCATTCATTGCTCCTCCACATCCGGCTACATCAATAAAGCCGCCATTGTTGGTCGAGGAAGTTGCATCTACACTACTAGTAAATGGAAAAGCTGTAACTGACTCAGCATTTGCACATTCATCATTGGCAGGAGGCAACGGTGCCGTACCAACACAAATATCGAATGTTGTATCATGTGTACCAGTATCATTCGTGTATACACGTATAAAATACGTATTACCAACAGTAAGCGCTGTTAAATTACTCGTATCATCATCACTACAAAAAATAGCATCACTCACAGCTAGTGTACTACAATCTCCAGCAGCCCCTGCATTAAATACAGCATGATACAGATCTGTTTGAGATCCAGAAACATTTTGAAGTGATATTCTATGTTCGGTGCTTGTAGCAACAAATTTAAACCATACATCGTCAGTAGCTTCGGTTGCAGAACCCGGACACGCATTGGGCGTTGAAGAGGCCGTTGCTTCGGCTACTGTACCTGATGATACTGTTGTACATAAAAAGTCGGAATTTACTGTTAATGTAGTTGCATTTGCGCAATCATCATTAGCAGGCGGCACAAAAAAATCTGTGCCTATATTCTCTGCATTTGTAGTCATAGAAAACAAAGCAAAAAACAATAAAAATGTTAAAGTAATTTTTTCTTTCATCAGTTAATTTTTTTAGAATAGGTGTTTCTTAGCGATAATCACAATACTTTAAACGCTAATTCACTTAAAAAATTATACTAAATTAAATAATTTCTAAGCCCGAAATAACTCCTTAAGTATCATTTTATACCACTAGTTATCAACAAAATAGTCCATAACTGATTGACTCACGCCCATATTTGAGAAGCCACCATCATGAAATAAATTTTGCAAAGTCACCTTTTTCGTCAAATCAGAGAACAAAGTGATCGTGTAATCAGCACATTCTTGTGCTGTGGCGTTTCCTAGGGGTGACATCTTATCTGCGTATGCTAAAAAGCCATCAAATCCTTTAACTCCTTGCCCCGCAGTTGTCGGTGTTGGCGATTGAGAAATCGTATTTACCCGTACTTTTTTATCCGCACCGAAAAAATATCCAAAGCTTCTAGCAATAGATTCTAAATATGCCTTATTATCAGCCATATCATTGTAATCTGGAAAAACTCGCTGCGCGGCCATATAAGTTAATGCGACTATAGATCCCCATTCGTTCATTGCATCTTGTTTATACAATACATTCATTACCTTATGAAAGGATACAGCAGAGACATCCCAACCTTTTGTCGTAAAATCATAGTTCGATTCCGTATAATGCTTTCCTTTTCGAACATTTACCGACATTCCGATAGAATGTAAGACAAAATCTAGCTTACCTCCTAAAATTTCTTGTGCCTTCTCAACTAAATTATTTAAATCGTCCATTGACGTTGCATCAGCAGGAATTATTTCTGAACCCGTTTTTTCGGCCAATTCTTTTATGGCACCCATACGCATTGCAATTGGTGCATTCGTTAAAACAAATTTCGCCCCTTCTTCATGTGCTCTTTCAGCAGTTTTCCATGCGATTGAATTTGCATCTAAAGCTCCAAATATTATTCCTCGTTTTCCTTTAAGTAAGTTATACATATTTATAATAATTATCTTTTGATACTACAAATTTAAGCCATTAATTTAAATTTAAATGCCTAACTCAACAATTGTTTTGCATGTTCTATAGCAGAAGTAGCTATCTCCTTACCTCCGAGCATTTCAGCCAATTCATTAATTCTCTCATTGGTGTCAAGCATTTTTACGTCAGTTATTGTTTTGCCTTCAACGTCCTCTTTAAATACTTTAAAATGATGATTTCCCTTTGCAGCAATTTGCGGTAAATGCGTAATAGATATAACTTGAAGGTGCTGACTCATTTCAGTCATCATAGCTGCCATTTTATTGGAGACTTCTCCAGAAACACCCGTATCTATTTCATCAAAAAGAATGGTCGGTAAATTTGTATGTTGACTTAATAAGAACTTCACAGCTAACATAATTCTAGACATTTCACCTCCTGAAGCTACTTTTTTAAGGCTTTTAAAATCTCCTCCTTTATTAGCAGAAAATAATAGCTCTAACTCATCTTTTCCATTGTTGTAAAAAGTATCTGTTTGCGTTAATTGTATTTGAAATGTTGTATTCTTCATTGCCAAATTCGACAAACTTTGTTCAAGGTCTTTCTTGAAAATCGGAATCACTTTGGCTCTTCTTTTATGAATTTGAGAAGCTAATGCATTTAACTTGGCTTCAACTTCTTTAATTTCATTGTTCTTCTTTTCAATAATTTCAGCCTCATTATCTACGCGTTCTAACTTTAAAGAAAGTGCCTCTTTAATCTCTAATAATTCATGAATAGATGCTGCCGAATGTTTCTTTTGAACATCATATATTAATTTAAGACGCTCATCATAAGTTTCTATTTCCTGAGGACTCAAATCTATAGCTTCATCAGCACTTTCTAATTCACCAAAAATATCATCAAGCTCTATATTTAAGCTAGTAATTCTCTCTGCCAAACTTTCATACTCTTTACTGTAAGTAGCAATTTTATTGATACTGTTCTTGAGAGCATTCAAGTTTGTTTTAAGACCAAACTCATCATTATTTGTTAGATGTATGGCTTCTGCAAATGATTGTTTTATAGCCTCTACATTATTGAGTTTTTCTAGTGTTTCTTCTAAACGTTCTTGTTCTCCCTCTTCAAAATTGCCTTGTTCTAATTCTTGATACAAGAAAAGATTATAATCATATTGCTGCTTGGCCTCTTTTTGAGTTTCTAATAATTGTTTCAGCGCTGCTCTATAATCATTATACACCATTAAACCTTTTGAATAGGATTCGAGATAGGTATCATTCTTAGCTAGTGCATCAATAATCTGAAATTGATAATTCACATTGGCGAGTTGCAATGTTTCGTGCTGAGAATGTAAGTCAACTAAGGTATCACTTAATGCACTCAACACACTTAAATTAACCGGAGTATCATTTACAAATGCCCTAGATTTTCCACTTGGTAAAATTTCTCTTCTAATAATAGATATCTCTTCATAATCAATATCATTTTGGTTAAAAAAAGAGGTTAAATTGTACTTTTCTACCAGAAACTCACCTTCGATAACACATTTCTTCTCCTTATCTTTTAAGGAAGATAAATCTGCTCTTTTTCCCAAAATCAATGAAAGTCCACCCAAAAGAATCGATTTACCAGCTCCCGTTTCGCCAGTAATAATCGTAAAACCTTCTCGAAACTCCATTTCGAGATGATCAATTAAGGCAAAATTCTTTATGGTAAGCTTTTGGAGCATCGTAAAACAGTATGATTCTAAATAAAAAATGAGTGTCTATAACACTCATCAAACTTAAAATAAATTGTTTAAAATTATTCTATAATTTAGATTTTAATTTTATCCCATTTCGTTCCGTATGATGGGTATATTTTCAACAACATTTCTTTCAAAGCTCCATTATTAGTTCTTGGACCTCCTGAAAAAATATCAACTATTTCGTCTGACTTCGTATCCATAAAAAGACGCAATAGAGACGCATTTATTCGCCTATTGTACAAATTCTGCATCTTCTTAACTGCATTTGCTATTGCTTTTTTTGATTCCTTCTTATTCACTGTCATTTTATCCAACCCATTGATATGATATTCATACACAGCAACTCTATAATCTTTAAAGACCGGTGATAATAGATTTTCATTGAGCTGATAACGCGTAGCATTACCATCCTTTCTATTCCATCCTTTTGACCCTCCTTGCTGTGCAAGATTTACAACTTTTTCAGCCTGTACATGATATTCTTGACCTCCATTTAAGGCAAACGTATCTCCATCGATCCCAAGTATTGTATAGGCATAAAAGGTGAGAATTGATAACAGATTCGAATCAAAACTATTCTCGTTAAAATTTAAAGGTTGAAATTCTGTATAACTAAAAGAGAGATTATCGTCTTTAAAGTTAAAAATTGGTGTTTGATATGAAGAGTTAAAAACGGGTCTAGACACTTGAACTTGTATATTCCCTCGAAACTGATTTGATGAAGGTTGTTCTAGGATATTTAGTATGACGGCACAATTTATTTTTTCTTGTGGCTTGTAATTCTTATTTGTCCACTTCGTATTATTGAAATACTCATTAATTGCACTCTCTAGAGTTTTATATACCTGACTATTAGAATTTTGAATTCTACTTGCATCAACGGTCACACTACAATTTAATTCTTGCCCCGCAATTTGCATCGTAAAAAAACAACAACAGATGTAGATAAAATTACGCATGTATTCTTTTAATAATTTCATTAAAAATATCAACCGCTACTTCAGCTTTCGACTTTAGTGCAAACCCTATTTGTTCTTTAGACGCATCAATAATAGTGATTTTATTTGTAGCATTCTTAAATCCGGCACCTTTATCTTGCAACGAATTTAGTACAATCAAATCTAAATTCTTTCTTTCCAATTTACCAATAGCATTTTCAATTTCATTCATAGTTTCAAGTGCAAAACCAACCAGAAACTGTTGCTTCTTCATCGCTCCCATAGATGCTAGAATGTCTTTTGTCTTGACCATCTCCAACGACATTGCATCACTTTTCTTTTTAATCTTTTGGTCTTCAATTTTTGAAGGTTTATAATCGGCAACAGCTGCTGCGGCTATAGCGATATCTACCTCATTGTAATAAGTGTGCGTGGCGTCATACATATCTTGAGCAGAAACTACGTCTACGACTTTTATCAACGCGTGTTGCACCCTCTCATTGGTTGGACCTGTTACCAGAATCACATGTGCTCCAAGGTTTGCAGCACATTTCGCCAATTCGAATCCCATTTTTCCAGAAGAATGGTTTCCTATAAAACGAACTGGATCGATGGCTTCGTATGTTGGACCTGCAGTGATTAGTACTTTTTTTCCGTGTAAGGGTAAACTACTCAATATATCTTGTTCAATAAAAGAAACGATTGTAGTTGGTTCGGCCATTCTACCTTCGCCCACTAATCCGCTCGCAAGCTCACCACTTTCTGCAGGAATCATTACATTTCCAAAACTCTGTAATTTTTCAAGGGTATTCTTTGTAGATGGATGTTTGTACATGTCCAAGTCCATCGCAGGCGCGAAATACACCTTACTTTTGGCAGAAAGATATGTTGCTAATAATAAATTATCACAGGTACCGTTTGCCATTTTAGACAAGGTATTAGCTGTAGCTGGAGCCACAACAAATAAATCGGCCCAAAGCCCTAAATCAACATGGTTATTCCAAAGTTCATTTTCTTCATCTTTATTGTAAAATGTTGAATGAACCGGATTTTTTGAAAGTGTGGAAAGTGTTAACGGCGTAACGAAATCTTTAGAAGCAGGAGTCATGATTACTTGAACCTTTGCTCCTGCTTTTATAAAAAGTCTTACTAAATGTGCTGTTTTGTAAGCAGCAATTCCGGCGGTAACGCCCAGCAACACATTTTTACCGCTTAAAACTGACATCTATTCGTTGCTATCAGCTTCTTTAGGATCTCTGTAGTATATTTTATCTTCTAACCACTCTTGTACAGCAATAGCAGTAGATTTAGGAAGTTTTTCATAAAAACGAGATACTTCAATCTGCTCTTTATTTTCAAAAACTTCTTCTAAACTGTCGTTATGAGTCGCAAATTCTTCTAGTTTATCTACCAACTCGCGTTTTAAATCCTCGCTGATTTGAGAAGCTCTTTTTGCCATAATAGCAATTGACTGGTAAATATTGTCTGTTGGCTCTTCGATTCTTACTTTATCGTAAGTAACTGTGGTCAACGCCGCATCAGTGTTTTTATAATCCATTATCTGTTCTGTTTGTATATTGTTCTATCAGTTCTTTTGTTTGTTTGAGTTCTTTTGTCAAGTTTTTATGTAAAGAAGCTACTTCTTTTGCTCTCTTTGATTCAGGAAAGCTTTTCATAAACTTGTCATGAATTGTAATTGCATTATTAATACGCATTTCTTTTTTCTCAAGAATACTCTTCACCGCCAAGTCATTAGATGCCTTAAATTTAAAATAAAGAGCTTCTTCCTTTAAGCTTGAACCAATATGATCTTGTAGAAAGTTTTCAAAGGCAAAAACTGCTGCGTTATAGTCCTCTACGTGATAATATTGTTTAGCAATTTCAAATGATTTCTTTTCTAATCTAAAAGTGAGTTCATCATAAAACTTATTGGCATCAGCAAGTCTCTCGCTCGTAGGATAGTTATCTATATATTCCTGAAAGGCAACCAACGCTTTTTGTGTGTCTTTTTGATCTCTCGTATATTTTGGTGACGCCAAGTAATAACTATGCGCTACCAAATATGCGGCTTCTTCAATTTTTGAGCTGTTCGGATAATTTGCTATAAATCTATTGAAATAGTAAGCTGCTAAATCATAATCCTTAGAGTAGTAATACGATTCTGCCACCATATACATAATACGTTGCATTTGAGGTTTTCTCTCATAAGCAGGTATTACTTTTTCGAACAAGGCAATAGACTTCGAGTATTTTTTTTGTTCAAATAACTCAGTTGCCATTTTATATCTAGCATCAACTTTTCCTTTGTTTAAGACCTTTTGGTACTCGCTACAAGCGGTCAAGGTACTTATCAAAAAGAAAAGCATAACTATTTTTTCAATTTTTAGCATTTTGCAAAATTACTTATTAAATATGGATTATGAAACTATTTTTTAGCTTTAAACATTGCAAAAATAAGTGCGTTTTCGACATTAACATCGAATTCTGTGCTAAAAATATGTTAATACGCTAGGCATTTGGATCTACCGAAGCGGTAACCGTTAATAATTTCACATCATTATCAAATAGATAGAGACCTCCCTTATCATCACCAATAAGATTAATCTTATCTAAAATGTTTCGTGCTAGGGCTTCCTCTTCAATTTGCTCAGCTACATACCATTGTAAAAAATTATGAGTGGCATAGTCTCTTTCCTGTAAAGAAATATGAACTAATTCATTTATACTAGCAGATACCATCACTTCGTGATCGAATAAGGTTTGAAACATTTCTTTAAAAGAACCAAAAGAAATTGGTGGCGCTTTCAAGGTTGCTATTTTCGCATGTCCTCCCCTTTCGTTTATAAATTTCACTAATTTCAACATGTGCATACGTTCTTCATCAGAATGGGCATACATAAAGGCTGCAACGCCCTCAAATCCTAGAGTTTCTGCCCATGAAGCCATGGCCAAATAAACTTGTGAAGATTCTGCTTCTATGGTAATTTGACTATTCAGCGCTTTTTCAATTTCTTTACTTAGCATCGTCTATTTCTTTTAAGATTAATAATTGGCTATAAAGGTATTGATTTTTTCTTGTAATTCACTAGAAGCTTCGACTAATGGTAGACGTACATGTCTTTGGCAAATATCCATACTTTTTAGAAGTGATTTAACACCCGCCGGATTGTTTTCTTCAAAGATTAAACCAATCATATCCATTAATTTATAATGAATTTTATAGGCTTCCTTAGCATCACCATTCAATCCGAACTGAATCATGTTAGAAAACTCTTTTGGATATGCCTGTCCTAATACAGAAATAACTCCTGCTCCACCTGCCAAAACAATTCCAACAACCAAGTCATCATCTCCAGAAATAATTAAAAAATCCTCTGGTTTATTTTTAATCAATTCTAAATATTGATGCACATCATTACCCGCTTCTTTAATTCCGATGATATTGCTACAATCTGATGCGAGTCTAAAGACCGTTTGAGGCTCCATGTTTTTTGCTGTTCTTCCTGGCACATTATACAGTATGATTGGTTTCGGACTCACCTCTGCAATAGCCTTAAAATGTTGATAAAAACCTTCTTGGGTGGGCTTATTATAATAGGGAGCCACTGATAAAATCGCATCAAAAGATGACAAATCAGTCTCGTTGATCTCATTTATTATTCCCTGTGTATTGTTACCTCCAATACCTAAAACTAGCGAAAGTCTTCCATTATTTATTTTTATAATCGCATCTCTTACCTGCGCTCTTTCCTCCGAAGTCAGTGTAGCGGGTTCACCAGTAGTGCCTTGCACAACCAAATAGTCAACACCATTCTCTATTTGATGATTCACCAAACGTTCTAAGGCGTTAAAATCGACATTATTTTGTGCATCGAATGGCGTCACCAAAGCCACCCCAGTTCCTATAAATTCTTTCATTTATTATTTAGATTATCCTATTCAATTAAATCAGTTCCAAAATCTGTAAATACTTTGCCAATTCATCATTAAAAATATCGACTTTGTTCGCATCTACATCAATCGTAAAATCATATAAATCCATCAAATCATCATTGGCAAAACTCACCTTAAAAACAGCCTTTGATCGTATGGTTACCGCATTTCCAAAAACACTTTCATAATGACAATAATTAATTAATAAATCATACTTTGTATTAATAAAATCAATTAAATTTTGTGCTTTAGGTTTTGCAAACATTCCAAAGTCCTTTTCAGAAAAGGTATTGTAGTGTTGCGTTACGAAGTCGTCTTTTAAATTCTCAAAAATGATGATTTCTAAATTCTTATGCGGTTTGTTTAGTTTTTGACTAAGATTTCTAGAAATATCATAACTCCCAAATAACCGTGAACTTGCTAGTACTCCAATAGTTTCTATCTTTTGAGGCTTTTGCCGATGGGATTTCTCTATTTTTTTGAGTTCTTTTTGGTTGAACTTAAAAGCTGTATTTTTTTTTAGACTTGTAAAATTCATAGTATCTTTACGATTGCATGGTAAAATTAGTTAAAACTACTGATTCATATCCTATAGATAAGAAAATTAAACGAAAATTCTATAAGCGTTAGTATTTCAACACATAGCCAATTAATCGATCGTTTATGAACATTATTATAAGAGTCGCCACCTTAGAAGATTTACCCATTCTATTAGAGTTTGAGCAACAACTCATTACTGTTGAACGCCCCATGGACATTTCGTTAGAACAACTTAAAAAAATTAGCTATTATGATATTAGCGAATTTATCGCGTCCGATATTGCTGAAGTCTTTGTAGCACTAAATGGCGCTGAAATTGTAGGATCAGGATATGGACTTATAAAGGAAAATAAATCTCATTTTGCGGAGAAAAAATTCGGACATGTTGGTTTCATGTATGTGAAAAGTGAGTTCCGGGGTCAAGGCATTAGTTCGTTAGTTTTGGACGCTATTTTTAATTGGTTCAAAGCGCACAATATTCGTGAAACTCGCTTACAAGTATATCCGAATAATCACAATGCTATCAAGGCTTATGAAAAAGTAGGATTCAAAAAGAATCTAATTGAAATGTTACATTACCTAGATTAAATGATGTCGAAATACGTTATCACCACAAAGCGCTTAGGACTAAGAAATTGGCAAGACGATGATCTTAGTTTAGCACACGCCATGAATTCTGATGAAAATGTAATGAAATTCTTTCCTCAAGTTTGGTCGATGCAACAAACCAAAAATTTTATCTCAGGAATGCAAATCCATTTTAAGAGATATGGTTTTTCCTATTTTGCAGTAGATCGTTTAGATACAAACACTTTCATAGGCTTTGTTGGTCTTATGCACCAAACTTATGCTACTGGATTTGATCCCTTTATTGACATTGGATGGCGCTTATTGCCTGAGGCTTGGGGACATGGTTTTGCCACCGAAGGTGCTACAGCTTGTTTAGATTTCGCTTTTAGTGAATTAAATTTGCCTGAAATTTATGCAATAGCTCCCGAGCTAAACAAAAAGTCACAACGGGTAATGCAAAAAATTGGCATGAGAGAATACACTCATTTCGAACATCCAAAAATTGAAGAAAATCATCCTTTACGAAATTGTGTAGCCTACAGAATAGAGGCGAATCAATTATAGAACTTCACCCGACTCTTTTAGCTTTTCGGCATTTTCGGCCAATTTTAATTCTTCTATAATTTTGTGGATGTCTCCATTAATAATATTACTTAAATCATATAGAGTCAAACCAATTCGGTGTTCAGTCACTCTTCCTTGTGGATAGTTATAGGTTCTAATTTTTGCAGATCTATCTCCACTTGACACCATACTTTTACGTCGTGCTGAGTCTTCTGCCTGCTTCTTTGCCAACTCAGCTTCATACAAACGAGATCGGAGCACTTTAATCGCTTTTTCAAGATTTTTATGTTGTGACTTTTGGTCTTGACACTTGGCTTCAATTCCTGTTGGGATATGCTTTAATTGGATAGCTGAATAAGTGGTATTTACACTTTGTCCACCTGGCCCAGTAGATGTTGTTCTAATAATTTTCACATCCTTCATATCGAGTTCAACATCAAACTCTTCGGCTTCAGGTAAGACCATAACAGTTGCCGCCGATGTATGTACACGTCCTTGAGTTTCGGTTTGAGGTACACGTTGCACACGATGCACACCTGCTTCAAATTTCATATCCCCATAAACATCTTCACCGGAGACACTAAAAATTACCTCTTTAAAACCACCAGATGTTCCGTCACTCACATCAACCAATTCTGTTTTCCATCCCTTATCCGAACAGTATTTCGTATACATTCTATATAAATCACCTGCAAAAATACTGGCTTCGTCTCCCCCTGTACCCGCTCTAATTTCGACCATTACATTCTTAGCATCTTCGGGGTCTTTTGGTATCAATAAATATTTTATTTCTTCTTCTAACGTCGTTAGTTTTCCAGAGGCCTCATCCAACTCCATCTGCGCCATTTCAATCATTTCGGTGTCAGATTCATTCGCAATAATCTCTTTTGCCTCCGCAATATTATCCGAAAAGGTTTTGTACTCATCTCCTTTATCAACTAATTCCTTAAGATCTTTATACTCCTTATTCAGTTTAACATATCGCTTTTGGTCAGAAATAATATCTGGTTGAATAATTAAATCTGAAACTTCATCAAATCGCTGCTTTACTATCCGTAATCTTTCTAACATTGTGAATTTTTATCTGAAGCAAATTTAACAATTTTTATAGCACTTTTAATCACTAAAAAATTTATTTATCTGTTATAAATTCCGTATCTTTGTTTAATAAAATTTTTAAAAGATTAAACAATGAGAAAAGTAGTATTGGTTTTAGGTCTAGTTGCATGCACAATCATGAGTTGTGGTGAGACTAAAAAAGAAGAAACTAAGCAAGTAGAAACTCCAAAAGAGGAAGTAAAAAAACCAGTGGTCGAAGAAGAAGTGGCCAATAATGATGTAGTCGTTGAAGCGAATGACAATATGCGTTTCAATGTCAAAAAAATCGTTGTTAACGGTGGGCAAAAAGTAAAAATTACATTAAAGCATACCGGAAAGGCTTCAAAAGAAGTTATGGGTCATAATATCGTAATTATTAAAAACGATGTGAAATTAAATGATTTTGCTCAAAAGGCCAATACCGCAAAAGACACAGATTATATTCCAGCAGAATATGCAGATAGTATTATTGCACATACTAAAATGATTGGTGGCGGTGAAGAAACGACTATCGAATTTGACGCACCTCCAGCAGGAACGTATGAATTTGTATGTTCTTTTCCTTCGCATTACGCCTTAATGAAGGGAAAATTCATCGTAAAATAATCGTATCTAAGATACACACAAAAGTGCTCTATTTCTAGAGCACTTTTTTTTATTTCTTATTTGGCTTGTTCGTTAATACTGCAATTTGCAATTCGAGTCTTTTTAATTCACGTAGCATAGCATTCTTATTCATTTGCATCCACACGAACAATTTGATCATAGCCATAAACGACCAACAAATCAATCCTGCGACTGCCCATTTTATTAATTCGTTCGTACTATCTGTATTTAAAAATTGAACAACACAGTATATAAAGAGTGCAAACATAACCAAGTTCACAATGTTCATAAGAATCACCAACCAGCCCATTTTTGTTTTAAACAAACCTCCTAGTTGATGTAATAAATTTTGCTCCTCCAATTCATTATAGAATTGCGCTTCTTCTTGTGTTAAACTATCCTTGATAATTTGGTCTATTTCTTCTTGGTTACTCTTCATGATTTCTTCTTTAAAATTAACTTTAGTTTTTCTCTCGCATAGAATAATCTTGATTTTACGGTACCTTTAGATACCTCAAGTATGTTACAGATTTCAAGTATTGAATAAGCTTCTACATAAAACAATTTCAATACAATTTGCTGATTATCTGGTAATTTTTCGATACTTCTCATAATAACCTCAGTAGTAGTATCAGTAGCAAAATCATGAGAACTATCACCAGTTGTATCAATATCTCTTGTTGTATCATCTATTTTAGATTCGTGATGTAATTGACGTAATTTTTCACTCGTCTTCTGTTGCCGTCTCAGATAATCTAATGCTTTCCGATGCACAATGACCAGCGCCCAACTTCCGAAACTATTTACATCTTTTAAGTTATTTATTTTCTTTAAAATAATCTGCCAACCCTCTTGGGCAATATCTTTAGCAGCCTCCATATCCTTAACGTACCAAAAGGCATGCTTACATAATTTTGGATGCCATCGTTTCACCAATAACGATAATGCTCTCTTATTTCCATTTCGATATTGCAACACTAAGAAGCCATCAAATATTTTCGCTGGTTGATTCATGTTGATTTCTACTCTATAGACGTAGAAAGTTAAAAAAGGTTCAAAGCTGCTAACTTTTAATAAAGTTTTAAGGCTTTTTTAAAGATAAGCTAAATAAATGATCGGTATATTTACCGCTATTGTTATTTTTGCCGCATGTCGAGAAAAAAGAGGAATCAAGTTTTTACAACTATTGAAGTCATAGACGCTGGAGCGAAAGGAAAAACAGTCGCGAAAGCTCCAGATGGTAGAGTCATTTTTTTAACAAATGCGGTACCTGGTGATATCGTAGATATTCAAACTTTTAAAAAACGTAAGGCTTTTTATGAAGGAAAAGCTATCAATTTTCATACATTATCAGAGAAAAGAACCGAACCAAAATGTGAGCATTTTGGTACTTGTGGCGGTTGCAAATGGCAGCACATGAAATATGAAGATCAGTTGTTTTTTAAACAAAAAGAAGTCACAAACAATCTTACCCGAATCGGGCATTTAGAACTACCTGAAATCACACCCATCCTGGGCTCGAAAGAACAGTATTTTTATAGAAACAAAATGGAATTCTCCTTTAGCGATAGCCGCTGGCTGACTTTAGAAGAAATTCAGAGTGACCGCGATTTGGGAGATAGAAATGCCTTAGGATTTCACATTCCTGGTATGTGGGATAAAATATTAGACGTTAAAAAATGCCATTTACAGGCCGATCCGAGCAACGCAATACGTCTCGAAGTGAAAGACTTCGCGCTCAAAAATGACTTGCTCTTTTTCAATACCAGAAATCAAACAGGATTGTTACGAACATTAATGATCCGCACCTCTTCTACTGGAGAAATTATGGTGCTAATTCAGTTTTTTAGCGACTCTCAGGAAAAACGTGAACTGTTACTTGATCATTTAAAAGTAACTTTCCCAGAAATAACATCACTGCAATATGTGATCAACTCAAAAGGAAATGATACTATTTATGATCAAGAAGTGATTTGTTATCACGGTAGAGATCATATTTTTGAAGAAATGGAAGGTTTACAGTTTAAGATTAACGCCAAATCGTTCTATCAAACCAATTCCGCGCAAGCATATGAACTCTATAAGATAGCCAGAGATTTTGCCTCGCTTTCAGGAAATGAAGTTGTTTATGATTTATACACAGGAACTGGTACCATTGCACAATTTGTCGCAAAAAAGGCAAAAAAAGTCATTGGAGTTGAAGCAGTACCTGATGCTATTTTGGCGGCCAAAGAAAACGCCGCACGAAATAATATTGAGAATACTGAATTTTACGTAGGCGATATGGCTAAAGTATTTGATCAAGCGTTTTTAGCAAAACATGGTCAACCAGATGTGATCATCACCGATCCCCCGAGAGATGGAATGCATAAAAAAGTAGTCGAACAACTATTAGCGATCGCTGCAGAAAAAATTGTGTATGTCAGTTGCAATTCTGCGACACAAGCAAGAGATCTTGCGATATTAAATGAAAAATATCAAATTGTAAAAACACAAGCTGTAGATATGTTTCCTCAAACCCATCATGTAGAAAATGTTGTACTTTTGAAGCTGAAAAAATAGTGCATGAAAAAACTACTGTTAAATTTCGTTATCCTATTCGCCGTTATCATCGCTCTGGCAAGTTGCGAGCGTGATGATATTTGTATTGATGACACTACACCCAATTTTGTCATACGTTTTTTCGACGCTGAGGAGCCAACCGACTTTAAGACAGTAAATCAGCTCTCTGTAAAATCAAATACATCAGTGATTGAAGGAGACTCACTCACTTTTTCAAGTGTAGATTCTATTGCTATCCCAGTGAATACAATAACCTCGAGTACTCAATATATTTTGACCATAAACAGTAATGATGCAACTACGTTAAATCAAGACACGCTGACCATAACATATGCCTCTCAAGATCTTTTTATTGGTCGGGCATGCGGATTTAAAAGTATTTTCAACAATGTTACTTATGAAGTTACTAATGACAGTGATAACTGGATTCAGGGTATTGAAGTCGTAACCGATATTATAGAAAATGAAACACAAGCACATCTTAAGATATTACATTAGCATTCTATGCACGCTCTTTGCTATGACGTCGTTTGCTCAAACAAATGATAGTATCGTCTATAAAGATAGTTATGGATTACGTGTGGGTGTTGACTTATACAATCCGATTAGTACATTTATTGATGATAATAGAAAGGGGCTCGAATTGGTTGGTGATTATAGAATTTCAAAGAGATGGTATGTCGCCGCCGAACTTGGATATCTCGAGAATACAAGAGAGGAAGATTTCATTAATTTTACCACCAATGGGCAGTATATAAAAGCAGGCGTTGACTATAATGCTTATGAAAACTGGCTCGATATGGAGAACCTGATTTATATTGGTTTTCGTTATGGCTATGCGACTTTTAACCAAACATTAAATAGTGCCATCGTCAATAATGATACGTTTTTTCCCATTCAGGATGTTGAAGCACCTGTAAAATATGATAATCTCAATGCCCAATGGGCCGAATTTGTAGTTGGAATCAAAGCTGAAGTGCTGCATAACGTGTTTATGGGATTTAGCTTTAGCGGAAAAAAAATGATCAGTACCAAAGAACCTGATAATTTCAAAAATTTGTTCGTTCCTGGTTTCAATCGGGTGTTTTTAAATAATTCTGGCTTCGGATTGAACTATACCGTCTCCTATTTAATCCCTTTGTATAAGAAGAAAAAGTAATATTTTTTACTTAATTTTATCTCTCTTAAACTTTACATATTATGAAGAATATACCAAGTGTAGATTTGTCGGATTTTTTATCTGACGATCCGCAAAGAAAACAGAAATTTGTAGCAGAGATTGGTAAGGCATATGAAGAAATAGGATTTGTCGCTTTAAAAGGTCATTTCTTGAGTGATAACCTGGTTGATAATTTATACAGTGAAATAAAAAACTTTTTTGGATTACCTCTAGAAACCAAACGTTCTTATGAAATTGAAGGCATTGGCGGCCAAAGAGGCTATGTATCTTTCGGAAAAGAAAGTGCAAAAGGTAAAAAAGAAGGAGATCTTAAAGAATTTTGGCATTTTGGTCAGTATGTAGAAGATAATCCAAAACTCGAAGCAGAATATCCTGATAATGTTACTGTAAATGAGTTACCTGCTTTTAATGAAGTTGGGAAAGAAGCCTATAAAATGCTCGAAAAAACAGGCGTTTATGTCTTACGAGCCCTCGCCTTATTTTTAGACTTAGACGAGTTCTATTTTGATAAATATGCAAAAAATGGGAATAGCATTTTACGTCCGATTCATTATCCACCGATCACTTCTGAACCAAAAAATGCTGTGAGAGCAGCCGCACATGGAGATATTAATTTAATCACCTTGTTAATGGGAGCACAAGGTAAAGGTTTGCAAGTCCAAAATCATAAAGGAGAATGGTTAGATGCAATAGCAGAACCAGATGAAGTGGTAATTAATGTAGGTGATATGTTATCTCGTCATTCTAACAATCGTTTAAAATCTACCATCCATAGGGTTGTGAATCCGCCAAGAGAAAAATGGGGAACATCACGTTATTCGATACCTTTCTTTATGCATCCAATTAGCGAAATGCCTTTAGATTGTCTCGACAATTGTGTCGATGCCGATCATCCAAAATTATATGAAGATATTACCGCAGGCAAATTTTTAAATGAGCGCTTAATCGAATTGGGCTTAATTAAAAAATAAATGGATTTACAAGATCAATTAAAGAATTTATTTCCGGATCATACACCCGAAAAGGAAGAGAAATCTGCTGTAAAAAGCAATATCTGGTTGCAAGATGATCCTATCATTTGCAAATATGAAAAGCGCAAAGGCAAGCCCATCACAATTTTAGAGGGGTATACTGGGGCGACATCCGATTTTAAAAAATTAGCAAAAGAACTCAAGACTAAACTCAGTGTTGGTGGAAGTTTTAAAGATGATAAAATCATTATTCAAGGAGATTATCGCGATAAAATTATGATGATATTGAAAGAAAAAGGGTTCAATGTAAAACGAGTTGGCGGATAAAATAAAACTAAATGACGAAAATAGCAGCCTCTGAGCTCATCTTAAATCCAGATGGTAGTATCTATCATTTAAATTTAAGGCCTGAACATATTGCCGACACCATTATCACCGTAGGTGACCCAGATCGTGTAGATACTGTAACAAAACACTTTGACACCATCGAATTCACCACCCATAAACGTGAGTTTAAAACCACTACAGGCACCTTTCAAAACAAAAGAATCTCTGTAATTTCTACGGGTATTGGGCCGGATAACATAGACATCGTATTTAATGAATTAGATGCCCTAGTCAATATAGATTTAGAATCAAGAACCTTAAAAAAAACGCATACCAAACTTGACATTATACGAATCGGAACTTCGGGTTCCATTCAAAGCAACATACCAGTAGATAGCTTTTTAATTTCTAAATATGGACTCGGTTTGGACGGCATGATACATGCATATGAATGTGAGCATATCTTAGAACAACCTATAGAAGATGCCTTTATTTTACATACAAATTGGAATCATCGTAAAGCACGACCCTATGTGGTAAAAAACAGTAGTGAATTGGAAATGAAACTCAAAAGTGACCAGACCGTTTTAGGTTTTACGGCCACTGCCGTGGGATTTTATGGACCGCAAGGAAGAGTGTTACGTTTACCTATAAAGAATGCTGACCTAAATTCGAAAATGGACAGTTTTACGTATCACGGAACCTCGATCACGAACTTAGAAATGGAAACCTCTGCCATTTACGGAATGTCGAAGTTGCTAGGACATAATGCATTATCGATGAATGCTATAATTGCCAATAGAGCCAATGGTACGTTTAGTGATGACCCCAAAAGAACAGTTGAAAAGTTGATAACATATACATTGCAAAAGTTAGTAGAATAAATGAAAGAAATTAAAATTGGGGGAGTCCCTGAGCATTTCAATTTACCTTGGCATTTAGCCATGGAAGCTGGAAAATTTTCTAAAAAAGGGATTGACTTAAAATGGCAGGATTTTCATGGTGGTACGGGCGCCATGTGCAAAGCATTACGAAATGGCAGTATTGATATGGCCGTCGTACTTACCGAAGGGATTATTAAAGATATCATCAATGGCAACCCAAGTAAAATTGTAAAAATATATGTAGAATCTCCGTTGTTATGGGGCATTCACGTAGGTGCACATTCTCGTTTTCAAACGATTGATGATCTCAAAGAAGCTTCTATTGCGATTAGTCGATATGGTTCTGGATCTCAGTTAATGGCGATTGTTAATGCACATAAAAATGGCCATGACACTGAGAATTTACGTTATGAAATTGTAAAAAACCTTGATGGTGGTGTTGCCGCACTCACGAATGGTGATGCCGATTATTTTATGTGGGAACATTTCACCACAAAACCCTTGGTAGATAAAGGTATCTTTCGACGTATAGACAGTGTCACAACTCCTTGGCCATGCTTTGTTATCGCGGTACGAGATGAAGTTTTGGAAAACGATTCACAAGCAATTAAAGCTATCATAAAAGTGATCAACACCCAACTAAAAAAATTCGAAGTGCCTTATGCAATTGACAACCTAGATGCACTCTTAGCCACCCGTTATGAGCAGCAATTAGAAGATATAAAAGAATGGCTTTCTATCACCAAATGGAATAGAAAAAAAAGTATTTCTAAAAAATTAATTAACAGTATTCAAAATAAATTAGTAAAGTTTAACGTTATAAGCGAGGAAGTAAATGTAAAAATGCTGTTGAAAAAGATAGACTAATGATCGAAAAATCAAAAGTTTATGAGAAAAGCAATATCATTATTAATTTTTGCAATTGCATGTGCACTATTAATTTCGTGCAGATCAACCCGCAACTGTTCTGCATCTACTGACACTGAAACAAACCCAACCTTAACCGAAGTTACTTTACACCAAACCGAAGTAGCTTAATTTTTATCAACAACCAACCAAGAACCGTTTTGTCTAATTATAGATAGAACGGTTTTTACTTATGCATTTATTTTGATAATTATCCATCACCAATTAATTGAAGTGTATTCTTTTCGAGTCAAAAAATCGTTCGTCTTACTAAAATGCTTATTTCCAAACCAATACCCTCTATTAGCACTCAGAGGCGATGGATGTCCGCTCGTTAAAACATGATGTTTTTTGGTGTCTATTTTGGCTCCTTTTTTCTTGGCAAAACCTCCCCATAACAAGAACACTACATCCTCTTTTTTCTCTGAGATTTGTTGAATCACAGCGTCGGTAAATTGCTCCCATCCTTGTTTTTGATGTGAACCTGCCTGATGTGCTCGCACAGTCAAGGTAGCATTCAATAATAATACGCCCTGTTTCGCCCAACGCTCTAAATTTCCGCTTGACGGAACCGACAATCCCACATCTGTTTCCAATTCTTTAAAAATATTAATCAATGACGGCGGATGCGCTACGCCATCATTCACCGAAAAACACAAGCCATTCGCCTGCCCTACTCCATGGTACGGATCCTGACCAATAATTACAACTTTCAAAGCATTAAAATCACAGTAATCAAAAGCCGCAAAAATATCTTGTCCCTTCGGATAACAGGTATGCTTTGTATACTCAGTTCTCACAAAATCTGTTAAGTTCTTAAAATACGATTTTTCAAACTCTTCGTTTAAAATAAATCTCCAACTTTCTGCAATTTTTACCGTCATAATACTCACTAAAAATAGTTACTTTGCGTTTGATTTCAAAAATACAATTTTGAGCAAACATATCTACCCAAAAACAGTATATTTGAAATGTGATAAATATAAATTAAAGATAATAATAATGATTCAAAGAAATTTTAATAAAGTATTCAAAATTGCACTATTGCTCATCATAGTATCCGTTCTAACCTATTGCTCAGAAGATGATAATGGAGGTACGCCCTTACCAACAGAAGGCTTGATTGTTCACTATCCTTTTAACGGAAATGCCAATGATGAAAGTGGTAATTCAAACAATGGTGTCATTACTGGAGCTTCTTTGACAAATGATAGAGACAATAATGCACAAAAAGCTTATAGTTTTGATGGGGTTGATGATCAAATTATATTCCCTTATAGCAACGATTTTAATAACTTTCCGTTGAGTTTTTCTTTTTGGGTCAATTTTGACGATCTTAATTCTGCGGTGATTGGCAACGATGTTTCAGACAATAGACAATCTGGTGTTTGGTTTAGTATCGGTCAAAGTACAGAAACCATGGGTAAAATTGCTATCAATTATGGTAATGGCGGTACGCCTCGAAGTTCTAGTAGAAAAACCTTTATCGCCGATAGGGTTTTAAGCACAGGTCAATGGTATCATATTATGGGAATTATTGAAAGTCTTGATGTACTTAGAATTGCCATAAATGGTACTGAAATGGAGGGGGATTTTTCCGGAACTGCAACTTCTTTCGTGCATCAACAAAATGATGGAAGTATCGGTCGTGTATGGGATCCTAATACTTTTTTCTCGGGTAAAATTGACGATTTAAGAATATATAATAGAGTCTTGTCGGCAGATGAAATCCAGTTATTATCGCAAGAATAAATCTGCATAAATAATATGTTTTTAGGTTTCTACATCAAAAAACAGTTACTTTACATTTGATTTCAAAACTAAAATTTTGAGTACTAAAATAACTCGAAAAACCTTGAATGATCTAGAATTTGATACTGTTATCAGCAGTATTAGCGACTATTGTATTTCTAGTTTAGGAAAGCGGGCGGTGTTAAAAATCACTCCTATATCGGCCAAACTAACGCTACTCGAAGAATTGTATTTGGTGAATGAATACGTAGCCTCTTTCGAAAACGAAAACAAAGTTCCAAATCATCATTTTGAAGAAATTACAGCACATATACATCTATTAGGAATCAACGATAGTTTTTTAGAGGCGGCAGCTTTCCAAGATATTGTATCGGTGTCAAACACCTCTAACGAATTACTAATTTTCTTTAAAAAATTCAAAGAGTATTATCCTACGCTCCACAAAAAAGCGAGTGCTATTGAATTTACGCATATCATCTCGGAAACTACGAAGAAAATCATCAACGACTTTGGAGAAGTAGATAATAATGCCTCTTCTCAATTAAAAAGTATCCGTAAAGAAATGAATAGCGTACGTGGTAAAATTGGCAGCAGTTTTACCTCTGCCTTAAGCCGCTACGCGAGTGCAGGTTATTTAGATGATATTCGAGAGTCTGTTATTGAAAATCAACGGGTATTAGCGGTGCAAGCTATGCATCGTCGTAAGGTAAAAGGTTCTATTTTAGGAAATTCAAAAACAGGAAGTATTGCCTATATCGCACCAGAATCTACGTTGCGACTGAATAGAGAATTACAAAATCTAATCGCAGAAGAGCAAGAAGAAATTGTACGTATTCTGAAACAGCTCACCAATGACATAAGACCTTACATCGACTTATTACAACAGTATCAGGATTTTCTAGTACGGCTTGATTTTATTGCGGCCAAAGCAAAATATGCCCAATCTCTTGGAGCAATTTTACCGAATATTGCTAAAACAAAACGTATCTATTTACGAGATGCCTACCATCCTATTCTGTTAAAGACCAATAGAGAACAAGGTCTTGAAACCATACCGCAAACTTTAGAGCTTAATGAGCAACAACAAATCATTGTTATTTCGGGCCCAAATGCTGGTGGTAAGAGTATTACCCTTAAAACAATTGGTTTACTACAGGTCATGATTCAGAGTGCTATTTTGATTCCTGTGCATGAGCGAAGCGAAGTGTATTTTTTTGATACAATCTTGACCGATATTGGTGATAATCAGTCTATCGAAAATCAGCTAAGCACCTATAGCTATAGATTAAAAAACATGCGCACTTTTCTCAGAAAGTGCAATGCTAACACCTTATTTCTAATTGATGAATTTGGTACTGGAAGTGATCCAGAATTGGGTGGTGCTTTGGCTGAAATTTTTCTCGAAGAATTCTATGCCAAAGAAGCTTTTGGTATTATTACTACTCATTATGCAAATCTCAAAGTATTAGCCAACGAATTAGAACATGTTACCAATGCCAATATGCAATTCGACGAGCGTACTTTAGAACCATTATTTAAGTTGTATGTCGGTCAAGCAGGAAGTTCATTTACCTTTGAAGTAGCGCAAAAAAATGGTATTCCATTTAACTTAATTAACAGAGCTAAAAAGAAAGTGGAAGGCGAAAAAATACGTCTAGATAAAACGATCTCTAAACTCCAAAAAGAACGAAACAAGCTCCAAAAGACCTCAGAAAGCTTAGAAAAAGCTCAGTCTAAAGCCAAAGAACATTCAGAAAGTCTATCCGATAAGCAAGAAAAGATAAAAGAGAAATTAGAAAGCTTTCAAGAACTATATGATAGCAATCAAAAAATGATTTCTACCGGAAGAAAAGTAAATGAACTCTTAAATAAATACTTTCAAACGAATAATAAGAAACAGTTTTTGGCAGATTTAATGAAATGGGTCACCATCGAAAAATCAAAGTATTCTAAAAAAGTCACTCCAAAAACCAAGGCTGCGAAAAAGAGAGCTAAAGTTGTTGAACAAAAACGTCAGGAGAAATTAGAAGTTGTTAAAAAAGAAGTCTTGGTTGAAGTACAAAAAGTACGTCGACGAAAGCAAGCGGTTACCAAAAAAATTGAACAACAAAAATCTAACTACGTCTATAAAATCAATGATAGAGTTCGAATCATAGACAGTGACTCTGTGGGTACCATCGAAAAAATTGAAAGAAAGAAAGTGGTGCTTAATTACGGACTTTTTACAACAAAAACTACTATTGACAAATTAGAACTTGTAGAAGCTGCCAAAAAATAAGATTTTCTTGCACTTTTCTCAAGAGCACAACGTCAATGATATCCTGACTGCAAGCTCGTTTTAACCATCAATAAATAGGTAAAAAATTGTTAGCAGAGATCACTTAATTAATTCGTTTATAAAGAGATACATTTGTTTTAAAAAAAACTTTTCAGTACTTTTAAATTCGAATAACCAACCAAACCTAAATATATGACGAAATTTTGGCCTGCATTAGGCGCTTTTTTGTTATGGGCATGTTTTGCACTAATCATTCACGAGTATTTAGGCAACAGCCTGCTTGGTGATTGTGCAGTTGCTCATGTATCAACCGAAAAGAGCACTCAAAAAGTAATACCCTCCGAACCTATTCCGAAAGCCTTGGCAACCGAAAAAGCTATTGACAATACCTTTACGGTAAAAACTGATGATGGTGTGTCAATTTTTAATTTTAACAAAGGATTCGAGATCACTTCCTTAAACGGAAGTGTAAACGTTCCTGAAGAATTAGCCGGTTTAAAAGATTCTATGTATACTTATTTGAATAACCATCAAGATCAGGAACTATTAATTACTATCAAGCATTTGGCTTCTGAAGCAAATATTAATGGAAATCATTTAGGTATTTTAAGAGCTAGAGAGCTAGAAAAATTTTGTATTGAAGCGGGCATCAATCCTAAGAAAGTCACTACAGAAATTATTGAATCTACGTATGAATATGATACAAAAAATAACAACTACAATGCTATTTCTGTACAGTTTCATACCATTAGTAGCGACCGTATTGTCGAGGTAGAAAACAGCATCTCAAACAAAACCTTGTATTCTAATTTTGCGGTAAGATCATTTCTACCCGACAAAGAGTTAGTTGCTTATACAATCGAGCTTAAAAATTATCTAAAGAAATATCCTACTAAAAAAGTATATGTAGAAGGACATACAGATAGTGTTGGTACCGATAATTATGTTTTCGGGTTAGGCAGAGCAAATAATGTAAAAGACTATTTGATTTCTCAAGGGATTTCAGCATCTATTATAAAAACTTCTTCTAAGGGTGAAGATGAACCGATAGCTGAAAATTCTACTGAAGAAGGTAGAGCAAAAAATAGAAGAATAGAAATAACAATAAAATAATGACTATGACAGTTTCAATATTTTCAAATCAAAATACATGGCACCTAATCGAGCTTTTTTTATGGATGCTTGGTGCTTTTCTCATTGGTTGGTTTTTTTGGCGTTGGTGGTACAAAAATAAGTGTAGTGATGAAATAAGTGCTTGGAGAAGTAAATACAATTCGCTTCAAGAAACTACAAAAGAAGACGACAAAGTACTGAAGGTGAAAAAAGTAGCTGCTCCTGGGGTAAGCACTGCGGCGGCGGCTAATTTTGTAGATGGTGTGGCGAAGGTAGATGATTCGGTAAAAGATGATTTGACAAAAGTCGAAGGTATTGGTCCGAAAATAAAAGGGCTACTGAATGACGATAGCATTTGGAGTTTCAAACAACTTTCTGAAACGGCAGTAAGTCGACTAGAGAAGATCTTAGAGGAGGCCGGTCCGAGATATCGAGTACATTCTCCCAAAACTTGGCCAAAACAAGCTCTGATGGCCCATGAAGGAAAATGGGACGAGCTCGAAGAATGGCAACGTAATCACAAAGGCGGGCGTGAAAATTAAAAAAAAAGCTACTTTTAAGTAGCTTTTTTTTATGCTTCATAGCGCTCCATTTCCCGATCATAAAATTCAGAAGATAGTTTCACCAAATTGTTCATCTCTTCTGTCAACTCGGCTTCATTTTCACCACTTAAATCCTCTAACCATTCTATTTCATCATCAACTAAATTGATAATGAATTGAGGGAACCCCGTATGAATGATAAAAATATCATCTGGATGATCAGTATTATCACCCAATAAAAATTTTGGTAATTTCATGTGTCTTATTTTAATATTGAAAGTATTTCTTGATGTATTTGTTCGCCTACTCCATGGCCATATAAGTTCTTAGAAAAATCGGCATCACTATTCTTGAATCGATGAAAGGCCTTCACCAATTTCTCTTTGTCGCTTCCTACTACCTCTGCAAAACCATGTGTCACTAATTCTACCCATTCTGTCTCTTCTCTGGCAATCACACAATGTTTCTTGTTAAAATAAGCTTCTTTTTGCAGACCTCCACTATCGCTAATAACAAGAGTACACAATTTTAATAATTCTAACATATCAAAATATCCAACAGGATCAATCATAACAAAATTATAATTGAGCTTATGTCGCTCTAAAATTGCTCGAGTACGCGGATGCAATGGCATAACCACTTTAACCTCTTCGTGTATTTCTTCTAAGCCTTCAAAAATGGCCGCTAGTTTTTCTAAATCATCCGTATTCTCTTGACGATGAATTGTTGCTAAAACAAACGCATCTTTTGTCAATTTTAAATCATGAATAATTGACGACTTTTCTGCCGACATTGTAGCGTAAAAAGACACTGCATCTTTCATAATATCGCCGCATTTGAGTATTTTACAATCGAAGTGTTCAAAACCTTCTTTTTGTAAATTTTCTATCGCTATATCCGTTGGACACAATAGCAAGTCAGAAATTCTATCAGTCAATGTTCGATTTACCTCTTCGGGCATTTTCATATTAAAAGAGCGTAATCCAGCTTCAATATGAACAATTTTGATATTCATTTTTTTTGCAGCCAACGCTCCAGCTAAGGTTGAATTCGTATCTCCATAAACTACTACAGCGTCAGGTTTTTCTATATGAAGCAATTTTTCAATTTCCTCAAACATGTGTCCTGTCATAGCTCCATGACTCATTTCATTGATATTCAAATTATATTGAGGCTTTGGTATCTCCATTTCTTCAAAAAAAATGTCGCTCATGTTGGCATCATAGTGCTGACCCGTATGAACAATCACCTCATCTATTTGCCCGTGATTTTTTATAATCCTACTTAGAACTGCTGCTTTGACAAACTGAGGTCTGGCTCCTAATATGCTTACAATTTTCTTCATCCTACTAATTCGTTGATCACACTTACTAACTCTTTTGTGAGCTGTTTTCTATGGTACTGCTCTATATTTTTTGATGCAACACCTAATTTCTTCTCTCTGAAATCAAGATACATCTTTTGTATAACTTCTTTTAAAGTTTTTGCATCATTAAAACCAACTACGATACCTGTTGCCGTTTTACGTATAATTTCGGCTAAATCTCCATCTGACGGAGCAATAGCCAAAATAGGTCTATCGGCTTGTACATATTCAAATATTTTTCCGGTAATTATGCCTTTCGCACTAGGCACCTGATTTACAGGTAACAGCAATACTTGGGCTGATTGCTGGTGCTTGGCAACCTCATGATGCGGCACATAATCGATAAATTCACAATGATCATCGAGTAAATGACTATGAATAGCATTCTTAACTTCGCTGGCCAAAGAACCCACAAATCTCAACTGTAAATCTTCTTTAAAATCTGAGTTTTCAAGACATAACTCTTGTAATACTTCCCACAACATGATATGATTTCTGTCTGCATTCATCAATCCAATGTGTACCATTGAAAACTTGGTATCCAATCTAACCTCTTGAGTTGAATGTACAGTATCAAAACCATTGGTTATAACTTTTATATTTGAAGCGAATTTTTCAAAATTTGTTTTCATTGTTTTACCAACCACTAAAACAGTATCTGCATTCTTTAATACCTCATGTTCTAAAGCTTCGTGCTTCTTTTTTGTACTAGCTGTCATCGGTAGTTGATGAAAATAATCTATATCCGTCCATGGATCTCGAAAATCTGCGATCCATTTGATATTTAGTTTTTCTTTTAATTGTAGTCCAATCAAGTGCAAACTATGTGGCGGGCCAGTGGTTATTATCGCATCAATATCACTATTTTTAAGATAACTACTGAGCGTTTTTACTGAAGGCTTGATCCAAAATTTACGGGCATCCGGAATAAAATAATTGGCTCGAATGTATTGCATTATTTTATCAAAAAAAGAGGGGTTCGGATTTAAAAATCCTGCGCTCGTTTTCTTGCTTTTCTTTCCAAAAAGAGATAAGAAATTATTTGGTTCCCAAATAGGTTCTGATAGCACTTCAATTCCGTCTGGTATGTCATTTTTTAAGGCATCATCATGCAGCGTATAATTTGGATCACGAACCGTATACACCACAGGTTCTATATCAAAATCACCTAAGTATTTTACGAATTTCAACCATCGCTGTACTCCTGGTCCTCCCGCTGGCGGCCAATAATATGTGATTATCAATACTTTCAACTTGACAAGTCCTTGTATAGTTCTATAATTTTTAAACTTTCAGTTTCCCAGTTTTCACCTTTATTCATAACGGCATCAAAGGCATTTTCAGTCTTATGAACGAGATTTTCATAATTATGATACGCATGAATTACTTCCTTGGCAAAATCGACCGAGCTATCGGCTTCAAAGACTAAGCCCGCATCATATTGCTCTACGATTCTTTTTAAGGGTTTACATGAACTCACTAACAATAAGCTCTTGCTCATCATAATTTGAAAGAACTTATGGGGTAAACCACAGTTGGTTTGTTCGTCCATATTATGAGGAATTATATTCAAATTTGAGCTACTCATAATCGCCGAAACTTCAGTAAACGGTCTATATCCCACAAAAATGACATATTCCTCTACATTATTTTCTTTCACAATTCTCTTTAACTTACTTTCAACATCAAAATTACCTTTTCCAACTAAAAACAACTTTGAATGAGGGATCTCTTTTATTACCTGTGGCATGCCTTTTATTGCCGTATCAAGACCTCTATGTGGGCCAAAACCACCAACGTATGTTATAGAAAAAATATCTTTTGTAAATAGACTTTGTGTTTTGTTTTCAATAAAGGTGTTTTGAAAAGATTTCATTTCGCAGTTCCGAACAACTATCATTTTATCTTCTTCAATTTGAAATTTAGAGATCAATCTCTCTTTCATTTCTTCAACAACACAAATAATTTTGTCGTATTTCAAACAGTACTTTCGTTCCTTTTTAGACCAATGTTTTGGGTTCATGAACACTGCATTTTTCCATCTAATTACGGGATTTTTTTTCCATTTAAACCATGTTCTTAACGCCTCTGGAAAATTCTCATGAAGGTCTAAAATCAATTCCCTTCGAACCTTTTTTCGAAATAAATAACAAGTACCGGCTAAGGGCAAATCATGTACATGTAGAAAATCAATTTGATATTTTTTAAAAACTGTTTTTAATCCAAAATAAAAAAAGGGGTTGATGTTAGAAAAACTCTCTAATATATCAAAAATTCCTTTTTTCGTTTCCGAGTAATTATTGCCAATTCTATGAATATAAACACCATTCACCTTTTCTTCTCTGCTATCATTCTTTCTTGCTGGACAAACGACTATTACACTTTCTCCATTTTCAACTAAAGCTTCAGCTTCTTTACGAACTCTAATATCATGAGGATAGGAGCCGTCAACTACCATACAAATAAAGCTCATAAAATCTGATTTTTAATATTGAATATTATAACTAATATAGAGACAGTCTTACAAAATATTAACTGCATCGTTCTTGCACTAGCCTTATATTTTTTTTCAATCTCAAGCCATTTGTCCAAATCTTCTCCATTGTTATTGCGCCCAGCATTTAAGTGTTGCTCCATAATTTCACTAAACGGATTGCGAACACCCAAATCTAAAATAGTCGCTGGTGCGGGTAACACATTCTGTAAAAATTCGATGGTATGTCCGTATCTCTTTTTAGGAAGCTGATTATACATGCTGTTTTCTTTTTTCCATAAAAAACCATCCTAACGGGAGTAGGAGTAATAATCCATAAGAAATTAAGGTAATTTTATTACCTTTTTTGATAACTGTTGGTTCAAATTTAAATACAACTTCATGTGCTCCAGCAGGTATTTTCATTGCGCGCAATACATAGTTCGCTCTAACATGTGGTATTAAATTACCATCAACATAAGCATTCCAGCCGTGCTCATAGTACATTTCAGAAAATACTGCCAATTGTTCTGAGTTCGCACTCGTTTTGTATGCAACTTCGTTTGCTTTATAACTGGTCAAGGCAATCGTTGCGGTCGTATCTTTTTGTGCCGATAAATTTCCAAGTTCAACTTGAAAGTTTATGTGCACTACTGCCATTTTCTTCGTATTCAAACTATCTAAGGCGATCATCTCTTCATCTGCAGAGTTGACATATTTAATTCCTTCTACAAACCACGCATTACCGTTCGCTTCTGTATTCAATTGTAATCCCATTTTACCTTGTTCTCCAGGGAACATGATATATTTGGTATTCAGCATATTTAACACCTCCATATTATTCTTTGCTATTTGGTAATCAAATAGTTCTTCATAGCGTCGTGGTTTCGCTGCGTGATAACCACCTATAGAATTATGAAAATAGGAGGTATTTCCATCTTGCATAGGATTCACGCTAAAATTAGCTACTCGATAATGCGACTTATCTTTTAATATTTCGGTATCCGCTTGCGACGGTTGAAAAGAAGCCTTTTGCTGACGTGCCGACACAAAATTGTCTGTATTTACATAACGTCGATCTACAGAAACTAAATCGAAAACTATGAGTACTGCAAAAGCAATTGTTACAACTGTTGCATTTATTTTCCCCTTTAGATATGTCCATAAAACACCTCCAGAAAGTACTATTAATATCAATGCGCGTAAACTATCTGCAAAGAAAATTGATTTTCTATCTGCTATAATCGCTTCACTAAAACCGGGTAAATTCTTTTCCAATCCTGCATCTCTAAAACTTTCAAAGTCAAACAAGCTGGTTCCGAATAAGGTAAATAGCAAGGCCAGTCCGCCTACTCCCATCAAACTATACTTCACATATTTTAACTTCTCTTCTTTTGCCTTTGTATTGTTTAAAAATTGATGTAATCCTACAATTGCCAACAACGGAATGGTTAATTCAGCAATGACCTGGATAGAAGAAACCGCACGAAATTTATTATACAAGGGTACATAGTCGATGAAAAAATTAGTCACCAAAGAAAAATGTCGTCCCCAACTTAAAACAAAAGAAAAAATCGTGGCAGCTAATAACCATTTCTTTAGTTTTCCTTTCACCACAAACAAGCCTAGCACGAAGAGAAAAATCAATACAGCACCAATATACGCTGGCGCTTCTACGATTATTTGTTCTCCCCAATATGTAGGAGCCCCTTCTGCAAAACCTTTGGCCTGAGTTCTACCTAGTTTCTTCCTTAAAAACTTATAGGTTTCAGAGTCCTTTCCAATATTTTCACCACTTCCCCCACCATAAAAGCGCGGAATCATAACATTAAACGTCTCAGGAATCTCTATACTATATTGCGTAATATACTCTTTAGATAAACCAGAAGGAATTTCCTCTTTTGGTGTACCGTTTGGGGTAATCGTTAATTCGCTTTTACTTCGTGTACTCTCATTGGCGTACTCTTTCGTCGCCAATAAACTTGTAGCATTGACCCCAACACCTATGATCACTGCTGCAAAAAGAATCGCAACACTCTTTATAAAATGTGGTAATTCTTTTTCCTTCCACGCATCAACTAAATACACAATACCTAAAATCAACACAGACCAGAGCAAATAATAGGTCATTTGAGGGTGATTTGCAGAAACTTCAAAGGCCATCGCTAATGCTGTTAAGATAAAACCTCCAAAATAATTGCGTTTAAATACTGAGAGAATTCCGGCTAAAACCATGGGCATATACGCGATGGCATGTGCTTTTGCATTATGACCTGGAATAAAAATAATAATTAAATACGTCGAAAACCCGAAGGACAATGCCCCTAATATGGCTAATTTCCATTCTACTTTCAACACCGATAAGAGTATAAAAAAACTTAAAAAATATAAGAATAGATAATCCGCCGGTCTCGGTAAAAAGCGCAAAAAACTATCTACTTTCTTGATATAATTATGAGGATAATAGGCACTAACTTGATAGGCAGGCATACCTCCAAATGTTCTATTTGTCCAATAAGGTTCTTCGTCAAAAGCCTCTCGATGTTCAACAATTTCTTTTGAAGATCCTTTAAACTGATTGATATCACTTTGGGAAAGCTGTTTTCCTTCTAATACCGGAGAAAAATAGGCCAAGGAAACGATTGTAAATGTTAAAACTGCTATAATGTATGGAAGAATCTTCTTACCTATCTCTATCATTTTCTAAAATTAAATTAATCAACATCCTCATAATCAACATATTCCCCTACATCATTATTGGCTTTACTCGTTGAAGAAGGTTTTTTATCTATAACTGTTTCACCGACCTTTGTTTTAGGTTGATAATGCCCTTGTTGTTCTTGGAATTTTCGTTCCATTTTCCCCATAAATTTTTTCATGAGTAACGGGAACGCCAGACGCATAATGAATTTAAATGCGTAATAAACTACTAAAATTACAAGTATTGTTCTTAGAAAGCCCACTATATCCGCTTGTTGCATAAAATTAAAATATTAATTCAAAAGTAACAATTTGCAGGCAACTAAAACGTTTGAATATAATAAAATCTTTAATTTGTATATTCGAAAATTATTTATGAAGAATTTTTTATTGCTTTTGCTTTTCTTAGTAGTATTTCAAACTGCTAACGCTCAATATACCGAAGTTATTAATTCTCGGCGACCTGGTTTTACTGATAGCCCCTTTAGTGTTGGTACAGATGTACTACAATTTGAAAGTGGGTTGTTTTATCAAAAAATCAAAGACAACACCAACAATTTAAACGTGTCCTCCATTGGTACAGATGTTATGGTGCGCTACGGTAAATTTTTAGAAAAATTAGAAATCAATCTAAATCTCGCCTTTCAGCACGATAATATAAAATTTGATGACCCTTTATTAGACAACCTTTCACGTACAGGTTTAAGTCAATTAACTGTTGGTGGTAAGTATTTGGTGTATATGCCAAAATATAAAGACAAAAGCAAAGAGATTCACAGCTGGAAGAAGAAAATGGCCTATGATTGGAAACGTCTTATACCGTCTGTTGCGGTTTATGCGGGAGCCAATATTCCAATAACAAAAAACTACGTACGAGGAAATGCTCCTGGTTTTCTCGATGGTAAGTTTAGCCCTCGATTTGCCATTTATACTCAAAATGACTTTTCTGATCGCTTCGTGTTTTTGATGAATCTGGTGATGGATAAAATTGGATCGGGTCAAAAAGAGAATTCATATATCCTTACAGGTACCTACTCAATCAATGATAGAATATCGATCTTTGGCGAACATCAAGGTATATTTAAAGATGAGAGCATTCCCAATGACTTTCAGTTCGGTATCGGTACGGCTTATTTGATGGCCAAGGACAAGCAAGTTGATTTTTCTTTAAGACGTATTAGTGATCGTGATGGATCGGCATTTTTAGTAAGTGCAGGTTTTGCTTGGCGTATCGACAAACATCAAGATAAATTTAAATTATTAGGATCTGATGGTAAGGTCGCAAAAGATGATGACAAAAAAGGGTTCTTCAAAAGGCTTTTTGGTAAAAAAGATAAAAATGAAAAACTCCGTAAAGTCAAAAAAGTAAAAGCTAAAAAGAGAAAGATTAAGAAAATTGCACCTCCTAAAACGAGTAAAGCCGAAAAAAGAAGGCAGAAAGCAGAATTGAAAAAATTAAAAAAAGAGCAAAAAGATAGTAAGAAAAAGAAAAAGAAGGAGAAGAACAACTATGAACCACCCAAAAAAGATACTGATACATGATAAGTATTAAGGAAATTTCGACAAAAAAAGAATTAAAACAGTTTGTAAAATTTCCGTTTAAACTATATAAAAACAATCCTAATTGGGTACCTCCTATTATCAAGGAAGAAATGGGGGTATTCGATAAAGAGAAAAATCCTGCATTCGAAACAGCTGACGCTCATTTTTTCTTAGCTTATAAAAACAGTACCATCGTTGGGAGAATTGCTGCGATTGTTAACCATACAGAAATCACAGAACAACAGATAAAAAAAATGCGTTTTGGTTGGTTTGATGTTATTGACGATATCGATGTAACGGAAGCTCTATTAAAAAAAGTTGCGGAAATAGGTGTGCAGAACAACTTAGAATTTATTGAAGGGCCCGTTGGCTTTTCTAATTTAGACAAAGTAGGTGTTTTAATTGAAGGCTTTGACCATTTAGGTACTATGATTACCTGGTATAATCATCCGTATTATAAAGAACATCTAGAAAAACTTGGTTTTGTAAAAGAAAAAGAACATCTAGAATGGCGTATGCCTTTTAAGAATATAAAACTTGAACATTTTGCGAAGGCACAAGATTTGATAAAAAGGAGATATCAATTAAAAGCATTGAATTTTAGAACAACGAAAGAGGTGATGAAATATGCTGATAATATGTTCGACTTATTTAATGATTCATACGCAAAGCTTTCTACATTTACCCCGATTACCAACAGACAACGAGAATATTTTAAAAAGAAATACATCAGTTTTATAAACCCAGAGTATATTAAATATGTCGCCGATAAGGATGACAATTTAGTTGCTTTTGCTGTGACGATGCCCTCATTTTCTAAAGCCTTGCAAAAAGCGAACGGCTCACTTTTCCCGTTCGGTATTTTTCATTTATTAAAAGCTAAAAAGAAAAGTAAGGACGTTATATTTTACCTCATTGGAGTGCATCCTGATTATCAAAACAAAGGTGTTCACGCCATTTTATTTAATGAATGTTATCTTACGTTCGATAAATTAGGTATGGAAAACTGTATTCGAACTCCCGAATTAGAAGATAACACTGCAATTCAACAAATTTGGAAGCGATTTGACCCAACACTTTGCAAAAGAAGAAGAACCTATCGTAAAGAATTATAATGCAGCTTTTTTACAATTTAAATATTACGGCAACGGAGCAACAATTCACTTTCGATAAAATTGAAAGCAAGCATATTGTAAAAGTATTACGCAAAAAAGAAGGTGACACTCTTTATATAACGAATGGTAAGGGCCTGCTATTTAACGCCCAGATCACAATTGCCAATGAAAAGAAATGTATTGTTAGTATTAGCAACATTGTAGAGAAACCTAAAGTGCGATCGTACAAATTGCATATCGCTATTGCACCTACAAAAAATAATGATCGATTCGAATGGTTTTTAGAAAAGGCGACTGAAATAGGAATTGATGAAATAACACCCATTATATGTGATCGTTCGGAAAGGAAAGTTTTAAAGATAGAGCGAATGCAAAAAATTATAGAGGCTGCGAGTAAGCAATCTTTAACATATCATTTTCCAAAACTTCATACCCCTTCGACCTTCAAAGATTTTGTGAGCAACCAAAAGGCTAAACATCTTTTTATTGCACATTGTGAAGATCAGGCAAAACAATCATTACAATCTCAGTTGGATCAAGCCTCAGATATTGCGATCTTAATCGGACCAGAAGGTGATTTTTCATTATCGGAAATTAAAATGGCGTTACTTCAAGGCTATACTCCTATTCACTTAGGCGAAAGTAGATTGCGCACGGAAACAGCTGGTATTGTTGCTACGCATACTGTAGCACTTCTTAATGCATAAAAAAAGCTGCCTATGGCAGCTTTTTAAATAAGTATGAATATCTTATTACATTGTAGCTTTCGTAGCTTTTACCGTAAATGACAACTCAATATTATCATTTATCAATTTATCTTTCAAGTCTTCGAAGAACTTACCTGAGTTGTATTTAATATCCCATTCCGTTCTATCAATTGTAAACGTTTCACTAGTCAACGAAATAGCATCTCCATCAACGCTTAACATTGCTGGAAATTCAATATTCTTTTTGATGCCTTTCATTGTCAAATTACCTTTAACCATGGTCTTGCCATCTTTCTCTTCAACACCGGTAATCGCAAACGCACTGAAGCCATTCTTTTCTACATCAAAGAAATCAGCACTTTTTAAATGACCTACTAATTTTCCATTATATTCTTCATTTTCGATATCTAAACAAACGATAGAGTTCATATCGATAATAAAATTACCTCCCGTTAATTTTCCTCCATCAAGGGCTAGCGATCCTTCAGAAACACTAATTGTTCCGTTATGAGATTTTGTTGGAGCAGAACCTTTCCAAGCAATAGTGCTTGCACTAGCGTCAGCTGTATATGAAGCAGCTCCAGATACGTTAGCAACTTCTTCAGCCTCGTTGGCCTCTGTTTCATTTTTAGCCTTTTTACAGGACACAACCGCCAGGCCTATAAACAACACCGTGGCAACTTTCATTATTTGATTTTTCATTTATTGTAATTTAAAGTTTAAGTGCACAAATTTACAAAATAGCCCAAAAGTGCCACTATTAATTTTATGTTAATTTTAAATATGGGATCACAAACGTTGCCTTGTTACGTATAAAAATTTATATTTGGTTATTATAACAAATACAACCGTGAATAAATTCCTTTTCTTTCTGTTTTTTACGTGTGCGATTTCGGCTCAGGAAGTTGCTGTATTGAAATACGGTGGTGGTGGTGATTGGTATTCCAACCCTACAGCTGTTAAGAATTTGATTTCATTTTGTAATACCAATATTAAAACCGCCATAAAAAAAACACCGAAAACAGTAGCTGCAAATAGCAATGACATTTTCAACTATCCCATTGTGTTTATGACGGGGCACGGTAATGTTTTCTTTTCGGAAGATGCCGTTGAAAATTTACGCAATTATTTGATGGCTGGTGGATTTATACATGTTTCGGATAACTACGGCATAGATACCTATATTCGTCGTGAAATGAAAAAAATATTTCCGGCATTGAGTTTTCAAGAAATTCCGTATTCGCATCCTATTTACAAACAAACTTATACATTTGACAAACTCCCAAAAATTCACGAACATGACGGAAAACCTGCCCAAGGTTTCGGTATTTTTTATGAGGGGAGACTTGTTTGCTTCTACGATTATGAAAGTGATTTAAGCGATGGCTGGGAAGATCAAGAAGCCCATAATGATTCGAAAGAGGTAAGAGAAAAAGCGCTAAAAATGGGCGCGAACATCATAGAATATGCTTTTAAAAATTAGCACAAACGAAGTGCTAGATACACTTAAAATCAACTTCAACAATGAAGAGCTATGGGCTGTTAATATCATATTAGCAGTTATTATGTTTGGTGTTGCTTTGGGTATAAAAGTTGAAGATTTTAAACGTCTCTTTGTACATCCAAAAATCGTAATTGTCGGTATTATTTCACAATTTATTTTATTTCCTTTTATTACTTTTTTATTAGTCAAACTTATCAATCCATATCCGAGTATTGCTTTAGGGATGATGATGGTTGCCGCATGCCCAGGTGGTAATATTTCAAATTTCGCGACACATTTAGCAGGTGGAAATACCGCATTATCCGTGAGTTTGACGGCATTTGCAACCTTAGTCGCAATCGTTATGACACCATTTAACTTGGCTTTTTGGGGTGGATTATATGAACCTACTGCGAACATATTGCGCTCTGTAGCATTAGATCCATTCGTATTGATACGACTTGTAAGTCTCATTTTAGGGATTCCGTTAATTGTAGGGATGCTTATTCGCCATTACAAACCGAACATAGCTGATAGGTTTTCTAGGATTTTACGGCCATTGTCAATTTTAATTTTAGTGGTATTTATTATGGGAGCCTTTTATGAAAATTGGGCAATTTTTGTTGACTATGTACATTATGTATTTTTAGTAGTTATTGCACTGAATTTTACTGGTTATTTTTCTGGATTTTACTTTTCAAAACTCATGGGCTTATCCTTTAAAGATCAAAAAACGTTGGCCATTGAAACGGGCATCCAAAATTCTGGCTTAGGATTATTACTATGTTTCGCCTTTTTTGAAGGATTAGGAGGTATGGCTCTGTGTTTAGCCTTTTGGAGTGTTTGGGATATTGCTTCTGGCTTGGGTTTAGCGTATTTTTGGTCTAAGAAAACAACAAATGTGATCGCTTAATTATGAAACGTATTTGGTACCATCTTGTAAAAATCTATATACGTACAGGCCTACACTTCTACTTCAAAGAAATTAAAGTCATAGGTAAAGAAAATATACCAAAAAAAGGAGCCCTACTCTTTGTATCTAACCATAAAAATGCCTTGATAGACCCTTTACTTATAGCGACCACCACGACACGAAATATTCATTTTTTAACACGTGCCAGTGCCTTTAAAATAACATTGGTAAGATGGATTTTATCTACCGTAAACATGTTACCTATTTATCGATTACGAGATGGTAAAGAAACCTTGGCAAAGAACAATGAAATTTTTAATAAATGTTATCACATCCTTAATAAAAAAAGGTCTTTACTCATTTTTCCGGAAGGCACACATGATATACGAAGATGGGTACGCCCTTTAAGTAAAGGATTTACAAGAATTACCTTTGGAGCTTTAGGGCAAAACGATGCACTCGATTTAACCATTGTACCGGTTGGACTTAACTATAGCAAGGCAGACGGATATGCAGAATCTGTTGCCATTTACTACGGAAAACCAATTGAGGTGAATCAATTTTACAACATTGATAATATCAATGCATCAACACAAGAGCTTAAGAATATAGTTCATGAAAAAATGAAGCTATTGACAACACATGTGGAGGACATTGATAACTATGATGAAATCATGAAGCAGTTAGGCAATGCCAATTTTTTAGATCCTGAAACGACCAATAGCATTTTGTCAAATCGTGATAAAGAAACCATATCAAAACGTGATATGCGTACAAAAAAACCAAGCATAATTTGGAATTTGTTAAAAGCTATTGTTGGCGTAAATAGTATCATACCATTGCTTATTTATAAATTTATTGAACCCAATATTCAAGAAGCTGAATTTGTATCTACCACCAAACTCGCGATTGGTATTACCGCTTTTCCACTTTTTTACGCAGTACAAGCCTTATTTGTGCACTACTTCTTTGGACTGACTATCGCCTTAATCTATGTTATGCTAAGTATATTATTGCTCTTTATTTTAACAAAAACGAAGCCTTCAACATAGCCTCCCTTCTTAAATGTGTTTCCATCGTTCTTTTTAGAATCTCCAATAGACACCTATCATCAACTCATTTCTATTCACAATTGGACGAAAACTTAGTTGTTTTCCATTCAAAAACGGGTTCCAGTTTTTTAAGGGTTCCAGTTTATATACCAAATGCGTAATTAACATTCCGATGCCTGCTCCTACCAACACATCGCCTACCCAATGTCTATCATTCAACACCCTCAAAGCCCCCGTGGCCGTTGCAAAAGCATATCCGCTATAAGCGAAAACAGGATGATGTTCTTTATATTCATAATACAACATGGTGGCGTTCGAAAATGCCAAAGTAGTATGGCCAGATGGAAAAGAATTAAAAATATATTTATTGTTAGGACGTGAACGTTTTGCAAAAGATTTTAATGAGCGTACGGTAATAAAAGATGCCAGATCGATGAAGAACAAATTTTTAGTTTGATCAAACCAATGATTTTTAGACTTTAAACCAATTACATTTGCTATTGCCAATTCTGTCATGGGGCCATATCTAAAATAATCATCTAATCGGGTGGAAACACCTTTCCCTATTCCTTTTCTAATGTTATTTTGAATATTGTTCTCGGCCTTACTGTTTGAAAATATAGAACCACCCACAATAAGAGCTGTGGGAATAATCATTTTTTTGATGAGTTGCTGTTCACGATGTTTTTTAATCGCAAGAGAATCACTTTGTGCAGTACCCTGCAATGCGAGCAATAGTGCAACGAGCGTGTAGACCTGTCTTGTTTTATACACCAAATTATTCAATAATCGCTTCTTGTATCAAGCGTTGCACTTCTGTTCTAATATTTTTCATTACTAGTTTGGTATTATCAGAAGTAGGGTATACTCTATTCGATAAAAATACATAGACCAATTCAGTTTCAGGATCTGCCCAGGTATAGGTACCTGTATAACCGCTGTGCCCAAAGCTTTTCGAAGACACACAACCACAAGTAGCTTTTACATCGGGGTCTAATTGAGGTTTATCAAATCCCAATCCTCTGCGAACATCCTCGGTTTCATAATAACGTTTATTAAAAATTTCTAACGTTTCCTTTTCAAAATAGCGTTTCCCACCATAATACCCTTTCTGAAGATATAATTGCATCATTTTAGCGACATCGTTTGAGTTAGAAAATAACCCAGCATTTGCATTCACGCCTCCTAAGGTTGCCGCACCTTGATCATGCACATATCCATGTAATAATTGCTTCCGATAAAATTTATCAATCTCGGTAGGCACAATGCGATCTTCTGAAAACTTATTTAATGGATTGTACGTTAGCGTGGTCGCTCCTAAAGGTTGATAAAAATGAGTGTTATTATGTTTATCTAAAGAAGTACCATATTCCTTTTCTAAATAATCTTTAAATAAATAGAATATCAAGCCGCTGTACTTATATCCTTTCTTTTCCCGTAGCGGAGATTCGGCAATCATTTTATTTATGGTATCCTTAAAACTCGTAGTTAAGAACATATTTCTCGCTACTTGAATACCATGTTTTTTAGTTTTTCTAACGTTGTAATAGGCTTTTAATGGTTCTCTCGTAACACTATCTAAAGTGGTTAAATAATACGGTATCCATGCCTTGAATCGACCATAATGAGATAATGATTCTTTAATAGTAATACTATCTTTATCAGTATTCTTTAATACAGGCATCATACTCCCAATATGAGTATCTAAACCAAATTTCTTCTCCTCAAAAGCCTTCATAATTGGTGGTACTCCACCTAGAATCTTAGTTAACGATGCAAGGTCATATAAATCTGTATTCTTAACTTCACGTTTTTTTCCAGCGGTGTGATATCCAAAACTCTTTCGATAAATAACCTCTCCTTTTCTCGCCACTAATATTTGCATTCCAGGTGCCATTTTTTCGGCAAGAATAATCTTTGCAATAGAATCAACTCTTAGTAACTTTTCACTGCTTACTCCAACCTTTTCAGGGAAAGTATAGGCTAATCTCTTAAGGTTCGACGAAATTAACCCATGGCCCGCGACAAAATCTTCATTAATCGAAACGGGTAATTTTCCTTTTGTCACACCCGCACCAAAAATAAGCTGTGCCGAAATATCTTGTGACATCTTACTATTTTGGTAAGAGACGACCGCAGCATCAATATTGGTAAACGTTTTTACATCGAGCAAACTATAAGGGCTTGCAAAAACATCTAAAATAACGCGTTTCTTTCGAGCTATTTCCTGTAGCCAAACTAATTCCTTATTTTTAAACTTATACCCCTTCCAAGCATGAGCATTTGACTTGTGATATCCTATAATTACCAAATCATACAGTTTCAGATTCTTCATTAGGACATCTAACGTTTTTCCTTTGACCACATCTACTTTGGCATAATCATTCAAACGTTCCACGAAAGTGGTATTCTCAGCATCACCTAACTTTACATAGGCTATTTTTTGTGCCGCCAAATCTTTTATCGGGAATGTTGATTGTTTATTTTTAATAAGAGTAATCGAATTTTTCACCAATTGATGATGCAAAATATCGTCATCTATGGTATTCAAATCAGCTTTCAAGTTCTCAATAGCTATGGGTTCTACTTTATATAAACCCGCCCAATATTTAGCTTTTAAAATTTTTCGCACTGAATGATTAATACGCTCTTCAGTGATGCTACCGTCGAGTACAGCCTCTTTAATTTTTTTAAAAGAACCTTCAATGTCATTTGGCATCAGTAAAATATCATTTCCTGCCTTTACGACTGCCAAATTAATATCGGCCGACGTTGAAAAGTTCGCTGCGGCTTTCATATTCAACCCATCTGTAAATATAAGACCTTCAAAGCCTAACTGATTCTTGAGTACTCCCGTTACGATATTCTTAGAAAGTGATGATGGCAAACTTGTATTCGACTCTAATTCGGGCACACTCAAATGCCCAACCATGACACTTGCCAAGCCGTTATCGAACAACTTTTTATACGGATATAATTCTATAGAATCTAAACGTTCTCTCGAAAAAGGAATGGTAGGCAACGAAACATGAGAATCGGTATCGGTATCACCATGACCTGGAAAATGTTTTGCACTTGCCAGTACTTGCTCACTCTGCATGCCTTTGGTAAATGCAATCGCTTTGTCGGCTACATTATCTGGGATTTCACCAAAAGATCGATTACCAATAATCGGGTTTTTCGGATTGATGTTTACATCTACTACCGGTGCAAAATTTATATGAATCCCAAGTCGCTTCGCATGTTTACCTAGGCGCTTTCCAAAAGACTCAATTAATTTGGTGTCTTGAATTGCCCCTAAGGTCATATTCCAAGGAAATCGGTAGGTGTTATCTAATCGCATATCCAAGCCCCATTCACCATCAAAACCAATCATCAATGGAATCTCTGAGATTCGTTGAAAACGATTCGTCATTTCTGCTTGCTTTTCTGGAGTTCCTTGAAAAAAGATAAGACCGCCAATCTTATATTTTTTAATCAATCTATCAATATATAAGGCATGCTTGGCATCTCTATTAGAGTAAGCATTTATCATAAACAGCTGCCCTACTTTTTGATCGACTGTCATGGACGACAAAATACTATCGACCCATCTCTCTTGAGCCCTGCTATCTACTTTTATCAACGGGTCAACATTTTGAGCCTCGACAGCGCTCACTAATAAAAGGAAGAAATAAAGAATTATGTTTTGTTTCATATATACTAGGCTATATCAGGGCTAATTCGCTATACGTTGTTAATTTAAAAATTTGGCATGCCAACTTTCACTTGCCTTGACCTCCCATGAAGTTTCTAACTCAGCTTTAGAAGTAATCATATTATTAAAAACCAAGGTATCTGATGTTATCTTATCTTGTTTTGCAAATTCTTTGAATGCCGTTAATGATACAATATTAACATTACTACCATCTTTAAAAGTAACATTCATTTTATTTAACAAATCGATACCGAACTTCTTTTGTACATCTTGAATGATGTGCACAGAAGCATCTATCGAACATCCTGAGACATTATTAAAATTCTCATCTACAGCCAAAATAATGAACTGCTGATACTTGATCTGAAAAGAAGCCTTTAAATCGTCTCCATGACGCTTCCAATTTTGAACAAAAGGCATCAATTGTTGCCTTATTTGTTGTACTTCATCATCGGTCAAACTTCTATCAGCCTGATATACCCATACCCTTGAAGTGTTTGGCAGCAAACTAAAATCTACATACATATTAACTTAATTTATTATTAAAACTCCTCAATTTTATCGCTGTTAATACCTTTTTTGTATACAAAGGGAAATCAGCTTTTTGAATCCATGAATAGTATCCTTTATCGCGCTCTAAAATCTCCGCTACTTTTTGTCCCTTGTATTTCCCGAAGGTAAATATCTCATCTTCATCTTCATCAAACATAATAAAACCAGCAAAGTCAGCTCTCTTTTTATGAGACGAAAATTCGCTTAGAAACTTAATATCATTTTCGATATCGTCATACCGATCTAATTGTGACTTTAAAATTTCATAAGTCGCATTTGTATCCGCTTCGGCAGAATGTGCGTTTTCGAGATCCTTATCACAGTAAAATTTATAGGCCGCGCCGAGTGTACGTTGTTCTTTTTTATGAAAAATAACCTGTACATCAACCGCTACTCTATTTTTCATATCAAAATCTATGCCTGCGCGTAACATTTCTTCCGCTAATAGCGGAATATCAAACCGATTTGAATTAAAACCTGCTAAATCACAACCGGCAATGAGCGTATTCACTTGCTCTGCCAATTCTTTAAATGTTGGCTCCATTACCACCTTTTCATTAGAAATGCCATGAATGGCCACAACCTCAGCTGGAATTTCAATTTCAGGATTTACCAACCAAGTTTTACTTTCTTTATTTCCGTTAGGAAAAACTTTTAAAATTGAGATTTCTACAATTCTATCTTTGGCAATATTAATTCCTGTGGTTTCCAAATCGAAAAACACGATAGGCTTTGTGAGTTTTAATTCCATTTATATAATTTAATATCCAAATATACACTTTGTGCACTTGTATTTTGCATATTTAACAGTTAGATTTGGTTGACTTTTCAACGCTTTTTAAACAACGTAAACCTATTTTAATTGTTATATTTATATCGTTTAAATTTCTATATGTTACCATTGCATGAAAACAAAATTTAACCTATTATTTTTAATCTTTATTAGTTTTATACTGATGGGGTGCCCAGCGGGGAGCTTCTACAGATATGTATTGGCTGACACAGCAGAAGATCAAATGACCTATGGAGATATTCAAATCACATATGATGATGCCACGAAACTACATATAAGTTGTGGTAACTATGTTCAATTTATGGGATCAAAAGAAAGAGGTCTCTTAGCTACTGTAAAAGTGGTTTCTAAAGAAGAACCTAAAAATAAGTACTTCATCGACAAGATTGTATCTTCTAATTTTGGAGAATTATTGAAAACTACAGCTTTATCTCCAAATAAATACATAGTTCGAGATACCTTGAATACGCATTATTATCATCTTTCCTTAAAGGACTTAAGTCAACGAAAAATAAACAAGAAAGTCAAGAAAGATAGTATCTTCATAACACTTAAAAATGGGGACAAATTAGTTTTCGTCAAAAAACAAGGTAACTAAATTAGTTATCTGCTATTAATTTTTTTCCATGCCAAGGACAAAACGTCCAAGATCCATCTACCAATTTACCATCTTCTGGGCACTTTTTAGGTTTTAGCAGCGCTCCTAATGGTAAACTCCATTTAAAATCTTCTTTATTCACTTGAATCTTAAAGTCTTCCTTTTCTTTCGCATTTATGATGTCATCCATTGGATTCCCTCTCTTTTGAAATAAATAAAAATGCATATTCTCTCCTAATTTGCCCAGGGTATTTCCCAAAATTGGTTTCATGGTAACAATCAGTTCCTTTGTTTTATCATCAATATGATCTTCTGACAGAGGCCTGAATTCCTTTTCTTTCGCATCTGTTAGTATAACATTATCAAAAGTAGTATCACGCGATCGATACGTAATGGTGCCATCATTTAAAATTGTTCCATCAATAATAACAAACATGGTATACTGACGAAAGGCAAACAATATGTCATTGGCCTGTTTTTTATCAATTGTTTGATCTTGATCGAAAATTGCTTGCCAAAACTCAATGGGAATCCACCACACGAGACACATATTATCTGGCGATTCCGATAATTTTTGAGTTTGTTCTGTCAATTTATTAATATTCACCTTAAAATCTTGTGCATGAAGACTCAGGGTAAGAAGATTCGCTAGCAAGGCTAGGATTAGAAGTTTATGTTTCATTGCATTGTATATTCCGTCACCAAAAATATAAAATTATATAGACAAAAAAAGGGCTGCCTCTCCAGACAGCCCAACCATTTACAAAAAAATGGAAAACAACTCAGTTTTCAATATTTTTAGCTTCTGATATTCCCTCCAGAAGAACTTGACTTTTTTACAATTTCAGGGTTTCCTGAACAACTAATATTTCCACCACTAGTTGCCCGAGCATCTAACTCTTGGGTTGCGTTTACAGACATCACTGAACCGCTTGTGGCTTTCGCCTCACATACTTTGACTTCTAAATTCTTTGCACTTAAATTCGCACCGCTTGTCGAAGAAGCAACCAACTTTTCGGCTGTACCTTTCAATCGGATATTTGAACCACTCGTTGAGCTACACGAAACATTTACTGCTTCTATTTCTAACGTCACATTTGCACCGCTGGTCGTTTTTACGATCATGTCCTCTGACTTTATGTTATTTTCAGAGCGTACAGAAGCCCCACTTGTGGCTTTTATTTCATTTATTTCTGTGGCACTGAGATATACTTTTCTCTTCTTAGAACTAAAAATATTTTTTTCGGCATAAATTCTTAATACACCATCTTCTACTTCAGTACGAATGATATCGTGTAAGTTTTCATCAGCTTCGACTGTTAATGAAGTTGTGGCACCCATGGTTAATTCAACCTGAATACCATAACTGACGTGAATTGCATCAAAATCTGATGAAATCGTACGATCTTGTGTGATGACATTTCTATTTCCTTTTACTCCATCTAAAAAACAAGAAGAGAGTGTAAAGAATAACACTAATGTGGATAATTTAAAAAGTGTTTTGTTCATAGCATATCTATTTTTACGCTGGTACGTGTGATTTTTCTTCGAAACGTTCATAATTATTCTTTTTATTCCGATGTCTCGGATGTTAGTATTGGTTGATTCTTGGTTATTTGGTTAATTTTAATTCAAAATTCAACAAGAACTACATTATTTCTAATTATTTCTGACTCAACTGTCAAATTCATCGGATGAACTGTACTAATTAATTTTTTCCGCTTCTTCGACAGCAGCACCATTTTCAAAAACGACCATCTTAAGTACCTTTCCTTTCTTATCTTTTATAAATTGAAAGACCAATGGCTTTTCTTTACTAAAAAAGTCTGTTTCTGATTCTGGGAAAACCTTCATCTGCATCTTATCATTATAGATACTTAAACTATTATTTTTTACTGCGACCATTAGTTTACCGGTTTTTGGCGCTTGATATTCACCTGCATAGTTTCTTAACACGTTTACCGAAATAATCATTTCTGTTTTATTTATTTCAATTGGTGGATCTCTATGATCATAACTCAACACTCTTTTCAAAAGCCATGCTCCATCCTTTAAAACCCATAGATGTGTAAATTTGGCAACACTACCTTTTTTATCATTTTCATAAAAACTATGCACTCCCTTTTGAATAGCAGCATATAAGTTGCCTTTATTGTCATGCATTGCAAATACCTCTAAACTTTCTTTTTTCAACTCTCTTCTGAGTTTATAGGGTGATTTACATAAACCATTTTTAGTATTTTCTATAAATGTTTCCTTGCCGACCATCAATCCGGCTTTATCATGATAAAACTCGAAATCATCATTAATCAATGTGCCCAATTCTTTTAAATTGCAGGTCTTAAAACTTGCATTAAAAATGAGGCTATCATTCTTGCTCAATGTTTTAAATAGCTCTGAAGTTTTTTCTACTTGTGAAACTCCCAAAAAAGGTACTATCAAAAAAATAAATATTATTTGTTTCATTTGCTTTTAGTATAGACTCATTAGACGCCTTTATTCTCAATTGGTTTCATCGAGACATTAACTTATTTCAACAGTCTTTGTACTGTCTTTTTCACTCGTTACTTCTTCGGCTTCTGTATCTTTTTCATTTTCTGTAGCTTCTACTTCTTTTTCATTAGCGGCTTCATCGTCAGCGTCATCATCTTCATCGCTATTGTCCTCATATTTCCATTCATTCTCACGTGGCTCTTCACAATCTAAACATTTCAATCCATCTTCAGTCATTTGAAATAATTGATCGGCCATGTTTCGATTGTACATATTGTTCGTTGTTTTAATTTTATAGCTAATGAAATTCTTGGTAGATTCATCAAAATAAATGATCTTATCCTTAGGCACATACATAGTAACCTCTAATTTTCTATCCACAAAGGAGAATTTATCCTCCGTCAAAAAATAATCATTCAGCAATAATTTATCATCCGTTAATTTGAAATCATACTCGATTCTTTCGGCATTTTCTTTTGCCTTTTTTCTGTTGCGCCCTTGTCCGCGCTTTTTAATTTTCACATAGGTTTCAGTGCTATCAGATACGCGCACATCGAATCGAACATCGGTATGGTAAAACTTTCTCTCATCGTTTTCATCATATACATATCTGAATCTAAATCCGAAATTGTTATGAGCCGATTGATTTTCAGAAAAATCATTTGCATCTATCATTTTGATATTGAGTGTGTCAATTGTGACCAAGTCAATATCTCTTTTTTCTGTCACGGTTCCTTCACGAGCAAATTCTGCTGTTTGTTTTAATCCTAAATAAATAGATGCGAATAATGCAATCAACCAAATACCAAGCAATACAAACTTACCTGTTCTACCGATTGTTTTGGTATCTCCAGAAATAATAAAGAGTCCTAAAAAGAAGAGCATTAATAGTGGAATACCTCCTAAAACAAGTGCCAACAGCGAAATTAACCAGCCAGATACGCCTATTGAATTCATCACAAAGAAATCATCATCAATAAACCAATCGAAGCCCATTATATTAACAGCTCCTGCCGTGAATAAACTTATAATAAGTGCAATTAAGCCAACTACTGAAGCCAACACTAGGATTATTCCAATGAACTTACCAATGATTGTGAAAAAGGTAACAATGATATTGCCAATGACTTCAACAAATTCTTGGATACCTGATTTGGCTGAACTACTGCTTACTCGTTTTTTTTTTAAGGAATCAGATACATTATCCATTCCTTCTTTTACTTTGGTGCTTACCTCATTGGCAGCATCTCGAACGCGAGAAGAAGCCTCTTCAAACTCGGCTCTTACCCGTTTTTCTATATTACTAATATTAACAGCCTCTCCTTCCATTTGCAATTTATCTGCCGTGGTTTTCGCTTCTGGTAATAGGATCCATAAAATAATATAGATCAAAAGTCCAGAACCAAATCCTGCAAATACCGCAACCAATAGCGCTATTCGAATCCAAATAACATCCACATCGAAATAGTAAGCTATTCCAGAAGCTACACCTCCTAAAAACTTATCTTCACCATCTCTAAATAATTTTTTTCCTGAAGTTTTGTATCTGTTTGATGAACCGCTATAGCTTCTTTTGGTTTCTTCGGTAAACAATTCTTCATCAACCAAGTAGTCTTCTGGTTGTCCCATGACACCAATCACTTCATCAATGTCATTTTCGCTCACCACCTGACGCACATCTTTCACGCGTTCAGATAATAACTCTCCGATACGTAATTCGATATCAGAAATTATTTCATCTCGTCCCTTAGGATCATCACTCAATGATCTTCGGATCGCGTCTATATATCTTTTCAATTTTTGATAAGCGACTTCATCAATATGAAAAAAGATTCCTCCTAGATTTATATTAACTGTCTTGTTCATTTTTTTGGTGGTTTTTTGCTAGTTACAATTTTTACTGCTGATGTGAGTTCATTCCAGGTTGTGCTTAATTCTTTTAAAAACAGAATCCCTGTTTCTGTTAAAGCATAATATTTTCTTGGCGGACCAGAAGTTGATTCTTCCCATCTATAGCTTAACAATCCTGCATTCTTCAAACGTGTCAATAAGGGATAAATAGTTCCCTCTACTACGAGCAGTTTTGCAGATTTCAAATGTGATAAGATCTCAGAAGTATATGCATCTCCACCTTGTAGGATAGAGAGAATACAGAATTCTAAAACTCCTTTTCTCATTTGTGCTTTTGTATTTTCTATCTTCATAATGATCTTATTTCTTTTTAACTTGTTGTGAATATTGCTATCAGCAAATTCATGACAAAAACTATAATAGTCGTTAGTATTGAAATCATAATTGGGGTTTATTAAAGATTCTTATTTTATAAATTTAATTGTCAAGGGATATTTATATGTTTCTCCTCTACTCGCTTTCACTGCGGCAACAATTGTGAGTATAAATCGAATCAAAAAGATTATTCCAATGATGGAGCCTACACTTAAGATTCCGAACAGATTGCTAAAACCATAGCTCGAATCGATATTAAAATGAAAATTATCAAAATCTTCCCAACGACTAAAGCGACTCAAAAAAGTACCTATGGCAAATGGAAAAGTAAGTGCTCCTAACACAAAAACATACAAGACATAACTAATGTTAAAGTTAACTGCCTCAATACCATTTTCATCAACAAATTTACTTCTACCCTTGTTGACAGACCACATAACTAGTGGGCCAAGAATAGCACCTAATGGAAATACAAAACTTACAAAACCCGATAAGTGGGTCAAAAATGCTGTATTCGTTTCTCTTTGTGATAACATAATAATAGTTCTTTATAATACTTGACTATGCAAATATATAAACAAAAGAAGGTATTATGCAATACAAAGTACTGTTATTTTTATAAATTTAACATTTTTTTAACATTATTTATAGCTAAAATCGAACCATATCGATGTCATTTATTTTCTGTACATTGCGTGAAATTCAGAGCTAAATGGCGAAAATCACACCTCAAAACATCAACAAATTCCTATTATTCAAACTGCCTTCGGCCTATTTTTCGGGAGTACGTGTGCACTCTATGAATGAGCAAGAAGCAATTGCCACGGTAAAACATAGATGGATCAATCAAAACCCTTTTAAATCTTTGTACTGGGCAACACAAGGGATGGCTTCAGAATTAGCGACAGGTATTTTAGTGATGGCAGGTATTGCAAATAGCGGAAAAAAAATATCGATGTTGGTGCGTCACCAGCAAGGGACTTTTACTAAAAAAGCTACTGGTAGAATACGTTTTGTTTGTAAAGATGTAGCATTAGTTAAGGAGGCTATTCAAAAAACGATTGCTTCTGGTGAAGGTGAGACTATTGTCATGACTGCGGAAGGGTTTGATGAACAAGGAGATTCTGTTTCTAAATTTGAATATACCTGGGGCTTAAAAGTGAAATCTTAATATTTATTGCTATAAGTTGGCGTCATTATTTGGACATGCATTTATTGCCATTAGTATTGGTACTAGTTATGCTAAAAAGCTACGAAGTTTAAAATTCTGGCTACTTGGTATTTTTTGTGCTATCCTACCAGACGCTGATGTTATTGGTTTCTCTTTTGAAATTGCCTATCAAGATTTTTGGGGTCATCGTGGTTTTACTCATTCCTTTTTATTTGCTTTTATCGTTGGCATATTTATGACTCTTTTGTTTTACAGCAAAGCTTTATGGAGTCTCAAAGGTCTTAGCTATATCTTGTTTTTCTTTTTATGTACTGCCTCGCACAGCATACTCGATGCTATGACTACAGGAGGTCTGGGTGTTGCTTTTTTTGCTCCTTTTGATAATACGCGTCATTTTTTTTCATGGCGTCCCATTCAAGTTTCTCCTATCGGAGTTAAAAACTTCTTCAGTGAGTGGGGTCTTAAAGTTATTATAAGTGAGCTCATATGGATAGTAATTCCATGTTTAGCCTATATCGTATCGAGTAAATTCATTAAGAATATTCTTAAAAAATAATCGGACGAACGTCCTTATTGAAATAACATGATTACAGTAGGGTACCGATGAGACTTGTAACAAAAACGTATGTTTTACTACCTATAAGTACATTCATCTTAAAACCAAAATCATGATTATCTCAACAACCGAAACCCTTCCTAATAAAGAAATAACTGCCGTTTTAGGTGTTGCTCGTGGCAGCACTGTACGAGCCAGAAACATAGGACGTGACTTTTTCGCTGGCCTTAAGAATATTGTAGGTGGCGAAATTGAAGAATATACCAAACTACAGGCTTATGCACGTGAACAAGCCATGCAACGCATGGTCGAGGATGCTCAAAAAATGGGTGCGGATGCGATCGTAAATGTACGTCTAACTACTGCTATGGTTATGCAAGGAGCCGCCGAAATTTTAGCATATGGCACCGCCGTAAAACTTTCTTAATATGGAAACTATGGCTATTATATTGTACACATTATTTTGGGCAGCTATTGCTATCATTCTCATCTATCTTATTATTCGAAGAGTTCAAATAAAGGAAAAAGAAAATTTCGAAGAGCGAGATAATTAAAATATATCTCTATGAAAACACATACCAGCCGAAGAATGAACCCAAGTTTTGGCTACAATGGAGCCTTACTGAACCATTCTAATACGTACTCTTATCACAGAAGACCTCCATTTAGTAGAATCAAAGAGATTTATGGTGAAGAATTAGAGCGGTTTGAATTAGAACAAACAACGACTGAATTTACTTCAAAGAAGCTATTAGCACAGCAACAAAAAGAAATAAGGTATCGTGTTAAAGAACAAATTAGAAAAGAAAGAAACCGAAACATTATAATTAGTTGTTTTATGACAGCTTTTAGTGTACTGTTCTTGTATTTAGTAAATCGTTATTTCTTGAATCTTATAGAATTTTTAAACGTTTAAACAATTATGTCAGCTGATTTTTCAAAATACCATCCAAATGAAGAAAATTTGATTAATTTAAAGGTCGTATTTCAGGCCTTTGCAAATAGAAAAATAACAATAAAAAATAGTACTAAAAACTTAAAAAAATGACAGCACACGAAATAGATTATATCATTTACGGAGAAGAAATGCAATATGTAGAAATAGAATTAGACCCACAAGAAGCGGTTGTTGCTGAGTCGGGTAGTTTTATGATGATGGACAATGGTATTAAAATGAATACGATATTTGGAGATGGATCTGGACAAACACAAAGTGTTTTGGGCAAGATATTCTCTGCTGGAAAACGATTACTGACTGGCGAAAGTTTATTCATGACTGCCTTCTTAAACGAAGGTGTGGGTAAAAAGAAAGTATCATTTGCATCTCCCTATCCAGGAAAAATAATCCCCATAGATTTGACCAATTTTAATGGCAAATTCATTTGTCAAAAAGATGCTTTCTTATGTGCGGCAAAAGGGGTTTCTGTTGGAATTGAATTTTCTAAAAAATTAGGCCGAGGGCTTTTTGGTGGCGAAGGTTTTATCATGCAAAAATTGGAGGGTAATGGCATGGCATTTATGCATGTTGGCGGTACAGTGGCTAAAAAAGAATTACAACCAGGAGAAATTTTAAAAGTTGATACCGGCTGTATTGTTGGTTTTGATCAAACTGTACAGTATGATATTGAATTTGTTGGTGGCATTAAAAATACCGTGTTTGGAGGGGAAGGTTTATTCTTCGCTACACTTCAGGGTCCAGGAACTGTGTATATACAATCTTTACCATTTAGTAGATTAGCAGGTCGTATTATTGCATCTGTACCTAGAACTGGTGGAAAAAGTCGCGGGGAGGGTAGTATCCTCGGCGGCATCGGAGATATCTTAGATGGAGATAATAGATTTTAATGAACTAAGAGAATAAAAAAAGCGGCTTTTTAGCCGCTTTTTTTATTCTCTCTTCTCTTTTATCTCTTCAATAAATTCTTGTAATCTTTTACCATATTTCGAAGCCTTTATCTCTTCGGTTAACGAATTATTGATGGTGTCTAATAACTTAATATTCGCATTATATAATTCTGTGAGTGCCAGATATGGAGCTACCTCGGCATCGCTATTTTTTACGGCGAAATTTGTTGTATAAAAATACCGTCGCCTCAATAAATTATTTGCCAACTTTTGAACAGAATCCATTTTTGTTGTATCACCTTTCGTTTCAAACTCGGCTTTGATAAAATCTAGATTCTTATCTCTAAATTTTGTGATCATCTCTTTATATTCGTTTAAAAGCTCCTGATTTCTTTGCCCTTGTACGGTCGCTTTGAAACCGAACTTGTCTAATTTTGTTTGAATATCTATTGTTCCTTTATCTCCGAAAAAAGCAATTTGCTTTTCCTTCGCATTATCTAAGGTTAAAAAATAAATTTCTGGACTTTCTATTTCATCCGATAAGGAAAAGGTCGTCATACCATCAAGATTTACAGAATCTACAGACACCAATAAGGTATCCTTCATTTTTTGTAGATATAATGTTCCTTTTTTAAGGCCTTTTATTTCCCCAGTCACTAACATTGACCCTTTCTTTTCATTGGTACAAGAGCCCAACACCAAAAAAATCAACGCTACTATATAAATATTCTTCATTTTATTTTTTTAAAGCATGCGAATATAGACAATTTATGGCATTTTTATGGAGAAACTAATTGCATTAAAATTGTGCATCCAATAGCCGCTATTGTACCAATGGCATAGCCAAATACCGCGAGCAATACGCCCACTGTCGCCAAAGACGGGTGAAATGCGGCTGCTACAACAGGTGCCGAAGCAGCACCTCCTACATTTGCCTGACTTCCTACTGCTAAGAAAAAATAAGGGGCTTTAATCAGCTTCGCAATTAATATCATTAAACCAGCATGAATTGTCATCCATACGAGTCCGACCGCCACTAAACCTAAATTATCAAACGTATCTTTTAAATCCATTTTCATCCCAATAGAAGCTACTAAAATATAGATAAACAGACTTCCTATTTTACTGGCACCAGCTCCTTCATAATCTTTCGCTTTTGTAAAAGATAGAATAATAGCCACAGCGGTTGCGATACTCACCATCCAAAAGAATTGCGAATCTAAAAAGGTAAACATATTCTTCATGGTTGTTGATTCAATTTCGGCCACAACACCTCCGAAAAAGCCACTCAAGTGATTCGCTCCAAAATGTGCTAAGCTCACCGTACCAAAGGCCAATGCCCCAATCACTGTGATATCAGTTAAGGTAGCTTTTCGTTCTACTTTCGCTGCATACGTTGATACCTTTTCTTTCAACTCTTCAATAGCCGAAGCATCAGCTTTTAACCATTTATCAATGCGTTTAGATTTCGCAATACCAATTAAAATAACTGCCATCCAAATATTAGCCACGACAATATCAACGATGACCATAGCGCTATACTTTTTAGGATTATACTCATAAATTTCTAACATAGCAGCTTGATTCGCTCCTCCACCGATCCAACTTCCTGCCAAGGTTGACAAGCCTCTCCATACTTCGTCAGGACCTGCACCACCCACTGTTTCTGGCGATACCATCGATATGAGTAAAATAGCTATCGGTCCTCCGATAAGTATACCAATTGTCCCCGCGAAAAACATCGCCAAGGCTTTCCAACCTAAATTATAAATCGCTCTTAAATCGATACTCAATGTCATTAACACCAATGCTGCAGGTAATAAATACCGACTCGACATATAGTACAAATTCGAACTATGTTTTATCGTTTCACCAGCTGTATTTGTTGTTTCCCAGTCCGGCGCAATTATCCCTAGTGTGGTCAACAAACCTGGAATCATATATGCTAAAAATAAGCCAGGAATAATGCCATAAAATTTCTTCCAAAATCCTTCCTTTATTGAGGAAGTGTAAAAAATAAATCCTAAAACGACCATTAAGATTCCGAAGACCATCGTGTCGTCTTTAAAAAAAGGTTCTGTGCTCATAGATATTATTTTTATTGTCCAACCAAAAACACGGCATTACAAAACACTAGCTTTCCGTTTTCCCAAAAACTTCTAAACAAAGGATCGTCGGCTAAATAAACAACCTCTCCTCTACCTTTTGATTCTACGCCAAAAACTAATGATTTATCAATGTTTTTTAATGCAATCGCTCCTGCAAAACCACTTATCTGATCTTTTTTACTTTTAATCACACTTACGTTGACTCCATTTTTTAGATAGGCATATCTATTTCCGCTTAAGCGTAAGGTTTGGTATTGTTTTTCAAAACCAAAGCCTAACGGGTGAGTATTATCCATTGCCGCTTTGAACACACTACCTGTTATTAGATTAGACACTGATTTTCGTTCTAAATTGTCGAAGGCCTCTAATTCTAGCTTTTCTTTTCGTGCTTTGGCCGCTTTTTCATTTTCCTTTTTTTCCTCATCATTTTTAAAAATTGACAAGTCAAACTCTTTGCTAGTCGCAAAGGTGCTAAGCGCTCTATCGACAGCAATGAGTCTACCTCCTGCCTGTACCCAGTCTTTCACTTTTTTCATATTCGCTTTACCTAGCGCACTTCCGTACCATCCACTTGGTAAAATCAAAACATCATACTTTGCCAAATTAACACCACTAAAATAGTCAGTATCTAACACCGTCACTGGATAGTTAATTTGTTGTTCAAAGAAATGCCAAATAGAACCAAAACTCAATGATGAAACTCCTTGCCCAGATAAAAGTGCCACTTTAGGTGGTTTTAGATAAGCCACCGAGCTCGATCCGAAATCTTTACCAGAACTTACAAAACCAGTTGAAACACCCGTCACATTTCGATGATACTTTTCGGTAGCTTTTTTTACGATTGCATCAAATTTATCTCCTAGTTTTTCATTCCCTCTTCTTGTAATAACTAAAGTACCGGCTTTATAACTCTTACCTTCAACTGTGAAATTCGCCTTAGAAAAACGCACTTTTACCTTGTTTTGTAATAAATATCCTAAAAAACTAACGTCGTCTGTACTATTCCATTTCGAAAGATATGCATACGGTTTTTCTACTCCTGTTACACTACCGCCTAATGTCATTGCAGGTGCTGCTTTTGTTGCAATCGTTGTAGACATGGCATACGCGTCTAAACCTCGGCTATGTGGCAATGCCCAAGCTGTAATATCATAGGTTAACGAATCTGATACCTTTGTATCTGGTTCAAACAACGCCTTGATCAAATTCGATTTTGGCTGATTCGTATTTACCACAAGATCATTCGCCGATAGTTTTATAGTAGTTTGCTTATTTGTTTTATAGCTAAAACCTTTCGTATTACTTAATGAATTTGAAAGCCCATAGCTAATTTGATGTCTGTCTAGTAACGTTCGTAAGCTATTTATTTTATCACTATCATTCGAACCACGTATGACGTAGCTTTTGTATTTCCCTATCGGATTATTCTTTGCCTTATCAAAATAGGCTTTAAACTCTTTTTTTAGTTTCTCGGCATTTACTGAAGCGATTTCGATAGTCGATATACCCGTTGTATAGTGATGCGCGACTCTATCTTTTAGAGTCAATACATCATCATCTGATGTTTCTATTCCTAAGCCTGCTCTACCATGACCCGCTTGCTCATAAGTCATTCCGATGGCACCGTTGTATGTTGGATAGGTATCGCCATAACTCGGATATAATAGGTCAAACCATTCTTTGGTAAAATACAACCAACCATTTTTATCGAAATACTTTGCATGATTTTTACCAATGGTCACTTGAAACTCGCGCTGAAACTTGGTAATTACTTCATGATACGGTTCTGCAGCTGGTGCAAAATAATAGGGATTATCAACACCTTGCTCATGAAAATCGACATGAATATTGGGCATCCATTTATTATATTCTGCTATTCGAGACTGTGATTCTATCTGCGTTGTCCAAGCCCAATCGCGATTTAGGTCGAATAAATAATGATTTGCTCTACCGCCTGGCCAAGGCTCATGATGTTCTTTTGCATCGGGATTCTTATTATACGGTACATTGGCAGTTTCAGTATACCAATTCACATAGCGATCTCTACCATCTGGATTGATACAAGGATCTATAATAACAATGGTATTTTCTAACCATTTTTTTGTATCTCGATTAAAAGGATCGACCAATGCGTATAAGGTTTTCATAGCCGCTTCGGTGCTCGACGCCTCATTGCCATGCACATTATAACTTAACCAGACTATTGGAATATCTTCACCCGCATCACCCTGAACAACCCCAGCTGTTTTTAGATGATTTAAACGTAAATCTTCGAGTTTAGAAAAATTCTTTGGCGCAGTAATAAAGGCTAAATGCAAGGGTCTTCTTTCGTAGGTTTCACCATACTTGATCAACTTCACATTGGCATTCGCCTCGGCTATATGCTTAAAATAAGAGACTACTGTATGATGTCTAGTAAAATGATCACCTAATTCATATCCTAAAAATTCTTTCGGAGATTTTGATTGAGAAAAGGTTGTGGTAGTGATTAATAAAAACGCAAAGAGCGTATAAAAAGAGAAACTTTTTTTCATTGTATTTTCGATTTGAGGACATAAATATATTAAATACTAAGCCAATAGGTGAACTTTAATGAGAGAGACCTGCTCCTTGGGGAAAACTCATTGACGAAGTAATTGTCATTATACACGATAAAGAGATCGGATAGTGGTTTGAAACGCCATTGCAATCGCGCGTTCATTCCGATATTATCGCGTTGATTACTATACTGTATGAAGGTGGTCCAAAATATTTTTTTATTGAAAGTTACGTCAAAACGAGGCCCGACTAACCAAATAGATGCATCTGGAAAAGGATCTGGCAAATCAATATTATCATAATTTACTTGAGCTGATGCAAAAAAGTACGGCTGTACTCTGTATCTAAATTGGCCTTCAAACGAAAATTTATTTCCGTTATAGAAATCTCCATATGAGGATTCTAAGCTATAAAATAATTTTTTCCGCATATCAGATCTATACTCCAATTGAAAATCGGTATAATCATATTCAGATCCTAAAGGTAATGCTAAACCATCATCTGTACTTGTAGGGTCAAAATCTCTGTCGAAAAGAAAGGTATAGCGATGCGCTATTCTTGCCGATATCTGTGCTTGGTTTTTGAAATTACTCTGCCACCTTAGCACATTTAATCTATCGGTTACGCCTCCATTTGTTCCATTCGGACTCAAAATCACAATGGGTAAAAAAGAAAGGCTATGTCTATTAAAAATTCCTTTTTTTGGCCAAAAATTCACTTCTAGGTCTAAAACTGCTTTGAAAATATCAGTTCTTCTTACAAAACCTAGTTCTGAATTAAAGTCCTCTCCCACATACACATTACTTAATCTAGCATTAAAATATCGACTATTGTACTGTGTAGAATGTCCTAAAGAATAATCATTGGCACTTACATTCGGTGAAAAGGATTTATGTACAAAGTATTTACCTGTCCATGTATTATCTTTTGAAGCCAAGTTATAATCTAAACCAATGACTCTATTGTATGAATTATTATCATCATCATCATCGTCGTCATCTAAGAAATCATAATCTTTTGTTGCTTGTTTGTTAATGAATAAGAAGCTCAAATTAGAGCGACTGAACAATTTATGTTGTAGTGCCAATACTGTATTATTGGTGGCTGCAATTTGATTTACTTCATCTTCGGCAGTTTGAATATTGAGCAGGCCTACCCTAAAATCGTTATTTAATTTTCCGCTTAAGCGTGCTCCAGCAATAATATCATTTTCGATAGTATTACCATCAACATCTTCTGCAATTCCTATACGTCTTGAGAAAAAAGTTCGTGAATCTCTATTATCACCAAAGTCCCCGAAAAGATCACTATTCTCCACAAAAAACTGACGTCTCTCTGGTAATGCAATACTAAATCGTGTTAAATTCGTTACCTGTTGATCGACTTCTACTTGTGAGAAATCTGGATTAAAAGTAAGGTCTAAATTCAAACTATTACCAATGGTAAACTTGGCATCCCCTCCTACCTTAAATGGAGTTTCGTTTGTATTATTTTCAAAATCTTTGAAATTACCGGTGTTCACATAAGGAATTAGTGAAATCGGTGATTTTGATTTCCCTAAAGGCTTTTCGAAAATCATATCACCCATATACGCCAAGCTAAAAATAAATTGATTCTGAGGGATATTCATCCAGGTATTTCGCTCATTATCTTTGGTATCAAAATGATAACTATTAAAGCGCCATTTCGTCTCACCTTCTTTGTATTTAAAAGCCGATAAAGGTATTGCCCATTCGGCAATATAATAACCATCATATATCTTACTTTCTCCTATCCATTTGGTATCCCAGCTAGTATCGAATCCTCTCAAATTAGTACCTCCTCCAGAAACGAGAGCTTCCCGTAATACTCCATAAGCATTTGTTCCAAAAAGAAAGGCATTGTTTCCGTCGTTAAAGGTGTCAAACATCAAGGTAATATTGTCACTCCCACCCGCTCTAAAATCACGACGTAATGAAGGTACCACATAATCTTTACCCGAAGAATTGACTTTTATACCGACGTATAACGTTTTATCATCAACGAGCATTTTAATGACTGCTTGTTGCTTGGCTTGCCGATCGTCAGACGGAAAATATTGCCAAAAATCCTTCGCTGAGTCTGCCAAAGCCCATGAACTTTCGTCTAAAACTCCATCAATTTTAATGGGTGTTTCAATATATTTTACAGTAAATTTTTTATTCTGTGCTGTTGCTGAATAAGCAACCACAAAAAGGGCTACATAGAGTAGGATAAGGGTATTTTTCATTCCACTAGTTGACTGGATCAAATATAGAATAAATATATGTGAAAATTCTCTTAATTTTTATCGCCGGCATCCTTATTCTTAGGAAGGCGTTTTGCGTCTTTTAAGCTTTGATTTAGCATCCATTCTAGCTGTCCATTGGTACTACGAAATTCGTCCGCAGCCCATTTTTCGATAGCTTTTAGCATATCTTCATTTATACGTAGTGCAAATGCTTTTTTCTTCGCCATTATTCAATTGAATTCGCAAATTTACTATTATAAGTTTGTAATACCCTTCTCATTTCGTCTTGTTTTTGAGTACCAATCAATATTTTCTTACCATTTTTTAGTTCTAACTGCAAACCGGTAGTTCCTTTTACATTATAGGCAACTCCTTTACTTTTACGCCATAATTTGCCGCCTTTCATTCCCCATCCGCCATATTCAGAAATCGCTTCGTATTTTCTAATATAACAATTTTCAATGGTCGACCAATCAATCATTTTATTTGAAAAATGAAAAGGAATAAATCTAAAGTGAATTCCCATTTCATCGATTCTCGTTTTTAATTTCAATGAAAAGATGAGGCCATAGATTAATGCCATTGAAGCTATTAAAACGACAAGACCCACCAAGGCCTCTGTATCTTTATCTTCTTTTTGAATATACTCATTAACAACCAACACCAGTGGTCCTATAAAGCTCACAATAAGCAATATATGCAACCATAGTTGTGTAAAGCGTTGTTCTTCGGTGAATATTCTCATCTACAAAAAATTAAGAATCAATCCTATAGTTGTCGTGATGATTGATATTATTATTAAAATCATACCTTTATCTTTGGAAGCGTTGTTAAACTCTTATCTATTTTTATCTCTTTCGAATACAAGCCTTGCTGAGTTTTCAGCAATATGAACTATCCTCCAGCCATTGCGTGCATGTTCGTTAAGGGCGTCTTCCAATCTTTCGTTGTTTTTCGACATTCCCATTTTCCAGTTTACTACTTTATATTCTTTCATTTTTCGTCTTTATCGTTCAAAACAAACGTACTTATCAGTACTCCAATAATTAATCCAATGATACCGCCAAAGGTGACTCCCATTACAATATTTCCAAAAATCACTCCAACAGTTGAGCCAAAACTGGTTCCTAATGCCGAACCAATCGCGATTGCTTTTATTTGGTTATCATTCATATTTATTGATTTAAAGTTCCTGTATTTAGCACAGGAGAAGCATCTTTATCTCCACAAAGAATCACCATTAAGTTACTTACCATGGCCGCTTTACGCTCTTCATCTAACTCAATAATATCTTTCTTGCCTAATTCTTCTAGAGCCATCTCTACCATGCTCACTGCGCCTTCAACAATTTTATGTCTCGCTGCAACAATCGCCGTAGCTTGTTGACGTTTTAACATGGCATTTGCAATTTCTTGAGCGTAGGCTAAGTAACCAATTCGCGCCTCCAGCACTTCTATTCCAGCGATCGACAAACGCTCTTCTAACTCCTTCTCAAGTGCCTCACTCACTTCATTGACACTAGAACGAAGTGTAATGTCTTCTTCATGACCTTCATCTGCGAAATTATCATAAGGATACATACTTGCCAACTTACGTACCGCAGCATCGGTTTGTACACGTACGAAGTTTTCATAATTATCAACATCAAATGCCGCCTTATAGGTGTCGAGTACTTTCCAAACTAAAATGGTGCTAATCATGATCGGGTTTCCCAATTTATCATTCACTTTCAATCTTTCACTATCAAAATTACTTGCTCTTAGTGATACTTTCTTTTTTGTGAAAAACGGATTCACCCAATAAAAACCATTCTTTTTAACGGTGCCAATATATTTTCCGAAAAGTAATAAGACTCTAGAATTATTTGGTTGTACCATAATAAAACCAGGTGCCATTACGAGCGCAAAAAGTATAGCGAGAATAAATATTGGCATTTTAACTGCTATAATAGCGGCGATACCGCCAAAGAACAATATGACAAATAAGAATAGCATTGAGTAGCCATTTGCGGGGACAATTGTATTTTCTTGTTTCATGTTGGGTAAGTTTTAAATTTGATTAATGAATTATAATGATATTATTTTGATATCACAAAGATATAACATTTTTTTTTAGATTTCCAAATATTTTAACAAACTTATTTTATACTTTAGCAAAAAAATAAATAAATGAAGGCTACGATTATATTGCTTCTTATCGGAATTTTAAACTCTACCTCTTTATCAGATACCAAACCAACTTGGGGGCCAACCGGGCATAGAACTACCGGTAAAATTGCAGAAATGCATCTGACGAAAAAAGCAAAGAAAAAGATCAACAAATTGTTAAAAGGAGAAAGTCTTGCTTTCGTTTCTACTTTTGCGGATCAGATTAAATCTGACAAAAAATATGACAAATATTATACCTGGCACTATGTGAATATGCCTTTTGATGTGGCATATGAAGCGTCTGAGAAAAATCCAAAAGGTGATCTAATTACAGGTATTCAAAAGTGTATTGAAGTATTAAAAAGTGACACCAGTTCTAATGAAGATAAAGTGTTTCATTTAAAAATGTTAGTTCATTTATTAGGTGACCTACATCAGCCAATGCATATTGGGAGAGCCGAAGACAAAGGAGGCAATACCATTCAGGTACAGTGGTTTGGAAAAGGCACAAATTTACACAGGGTTTGGGATGAAAATATGATTCAAGAGTGGAAAATGAGTTATGTAGAGCTTGCAAATAACGCAAAGGACTTATCAAAAGAACAAATAAAAGTCATTCAAAAAGGAAGTGTATTGGATTGGGTAAATGACACTCGTAAATTGACTCGTAAAACTTATGAATCTGTAAAAGTTGGAGAAAATTTAAGATATCGTTATTCGTACGACCATTTCGGTACTGTTAGAACACAACTTCAAAAAGGCGGTGTTCGATTAGCTAAACTACTGAATGACATTTTCGGATAAACATACATCCCTAAAGTCCCTAATTGCGGACTTTAAGGATGATTGCTATCTTCTATTCCATGGTCAAGATCAAATCATCTTGTTTTACCATGACCCCAGCCATCAGGGTTACTGATTTTACTTTTCCTGCTTTCACGGCTGTCACCGTTGTTTCCATTTTCATGGCTTCAATGATAAAAAGCGGATCGTTTTCTTCAATCTTATCACCTTTTTTCACCAAAACTTTATACAACGACCCTTGTAAGGGCGCTCCTACTTGATTGCTATCATCAGCATCTGCTTTAACATGTTCTACCGATTTTATCTTAAGAGATTTGTCTTTAACCTCTACATATCTATTTTCACCATTTACTTTGAAAAATACAATACGCATACCCTCTTCATTAGCACTACTTACCGAGAGTAGCTTTACTACAATGGTCTTACCTGGTTCTAATTCGATTAAGGCTTCTTGGCGACGCTTAATTCCGTAGAAAAAGTTCTCGGTCGGTATCGTCGCTAAGCTTCCATATAGTTTATGTTTTTCATGTGCTTGTTCAAAGACTTTTGGATATAAGCTATACGATAAGAAATCTTCAAATTCTATATCTCGTGTAAACCCTTTTTGGAATTTCTTACGAAATGCTTCATATTCTACATCGAAATCTATAGGTTCTAAATGAGCATTTGGTCTATTTTTATAAGGTTTCTTATTTTTTAAAATAATCTTTTGTAGCTTTTTAGGAAAACCGCCAGTAGGCTGTCCTAAATCCCCTTTAAAAAAGTTAATGACAGATTCTGGAAAAGAAATTTCTTCTCCTCGTTGCATCACATCTTCTGGTGTTAAATCATTGGTAACCATAAAAATGGCCATATCACCAACCACTTTAGAACTCGGTGTTACTTTCACCAAATTACCAAACATGGTATTTACTTCGGCGTACATTTTCTTTACCTCGTCAAAACGATCTCCGAGACCCAGTGCTGTTGCTTGTGGTCGTAAATTCGAGTATTGCCCCCCAGGAATTTCATGCTGAAATACTTCCGCTGTACCCGCCTTTAACCCAGATTCAAACGGATAATATAATTCTCTGGTATCTTCCCAAAAGTTAGAGAATTCATTTAACTTATGGCTATCATATTCATTCGCTCTTTTATCAAATTTCATCATTTCAACCACCGCATTAAAATTTGGCTGCGAAGTTAAACCTGACAAACCTCCCAGCGCAACATCTACTACATCAACACCTGCTTCAATAGCCTTTAAATATGTGGCTGTTTGCAACGATGACGTGTCATGTGTATGTAAATGGATGGGCAAATTTACCGTATCTTTCAAGGCCTTTACCAATTCTGTCGCTGCATATGGTTTGAGTAAACCAGCCATATCCTTTATAGCAATCATATGCGCGCCTGCGTTCTCAAGGTCTTTCGCTAATTGTGTATAATAGGCTAGGTTATACTTCGTTTGGTTCACATCTAAAATATCACCGGTATAACTGATAGCCGCCTCTGCAATTCCTCCCGTTTTCTCTCGCACATATTTCATACTCGGTTCCATGGCTTTTACCCAATTTAAGGAATCAAAAATTCTAAAAATATCAACTCCATTTTCCCAGGATTTTTCGACAAATTTTTCGATTAAATTATCGGGATAAGCTTTGTATCCAACAGCATTAGACCCTCTTAAAAGCATTTGAAACAAAATGTTTGGCACTGCTTTGCGAAGCTCTCTCAAACGCGCCCAAGGATTTTCATGCAAAAAACGCAAACAAACATCGAAGGTCGCTCCACCCCATACTTCCATACTAAAAGTATTCGGATGATTTTTAGCAAAACTCTCTGCTACTTTTAACATATCATACGTACGCATTCTAGTCGCTAACAACGACTGATGTGCGTCACGCATAGTGGTATCTGTGAAATGAATTTTCTTTTCTTTTCGGAGCCAAATACAAAACTTTTCTGGTCCTAATTCTGTTAAGAGATCTTTTGTTCCTTTCGGATATTCATCTAGGTCAAATTTAGGCACTTTTGCTGCTCTAAAAATTTTCGAATCATCTGTATACTTTACATCATCATTGCCATTTACAATGATCTCACCTAAATATTTCGTGATTTTTGTTGTTCGATCTTGAGGTAACTTGATTTTAAATAAAGAAGGCGTGTTCTGGATGAAATTTACTGTCACCTTTCCATCTTTAAAGGTTTTGTGTTGAATTACATTCTGTAAAAAATGAATATTCGTTTTAACTCCTCTTATGCGAAATTCTTTCAAGGCTCGATTCATTTTACGAATAGCACCATCTAGCGTTCGTCCTTGAGCAGAAACTTTAACCAACATAGAATCAAAAAATGGGCTCACACTATAAGATTGATAAATGCTTCCCGCATCTAAACGGATACCCATACCTGAAGCACTGCGATAGGTCGTTACCGTACCATAATCTGGCGTAAAATTATTCTCAGGATCTTCAGTAGTTAGACGACATTGCAACGCATAACCGTATGTAGCCAGTGATTCTTGATCATAAATTTTAATTTGCTTATCGGATAGTTTATACCCTCCGGCTACAAAAATTTGCGTTTTCACTAAATCAATTCCAGTCACCATTTCAGTCACTGTATGTTCGACTTGAATTCTTGGATTTACCTCGATGAAGTAAATATTATCTTCTTTATCTAACAAAAATTCTACAGTACCTATATTATTGTAGGAAACTTCTTCGGCGATACTCACTGCATATTTGTACAATGCTTGCTTCACCTCTTCTGCAACGTTGTACGATGGAGCAACCTCTACTACTTTTTGGTGGCGTCGTTGCACAGAACAATCACGCTCAAAAAGGTGACGAATATTCCCATGTCTATCGGCCACTATCTGTACTTCAATATGTTTTGGATCTTCAACATATTTTTCTAAAAACATAGTATCATCGCCAAATGCATTGAGCGATTCATTACGCGCAGAATCGAAGGTAGCCTCTAGGTCTTCTGAATTTCTAACAACACGCATCCCTCTACCACCACCTCCAGAGGCCGCTTTCAACATCAAAGGATATCCAATTGTGTCAGCTTCCGACAAGGCTACTTTTAAGGAACTTAATTTCTTTTTGTTACTCTCTATAATAGGTACTTTACATTTTACCGCGATCTTTTTTGCGGTAATTTTATCTCCTAAAGCATCCATTACCTCTGGATCTGGACCAATAAAAACGATATCATTAGCAGCACAAGCTCTGGCAAAATCAGAATTTTCAGATAAAAATCCGTATCCCGGATGTATAGCATCAACATTTTTGGCTTTTGCCAATTTGATGATTTCATCTATATCCAAATAAGGCTTTAGCGGTTGATCATTCTCTCCTACTTGATATGATTCATCTGCCTTATATCTATGCTGTGAGTATCGATCTTCATAGGTATATATGGCCACAGTTTTGATATTCAATTCGTTACAAGCTCTTAACACACGTATCGCTATCTCACTTCTATTTGCAACAAGTATCTTTTTAATTTTCATGGTTTTCTTTTTGGTTGCTTATTTAATAATATATGGATTTACATTCTTATAATTTCTTACAATAAATTCTAGCCCACTGTTTAATATATCTCCCATATTCTTTGTTTTTTTAAAATTCACATCTCCGGTCAAATCGAACAAGTCTTTTTTTAGTTGTGCCACTTTTTCAGGCGTTGAGATTGTATCATTTCGCATACAGCCTAACAAATCTCCTAATCGTTCTTGTTCACTTGTAGCTCTTTTCGCTAATAGCGAACGCTCTTCAATTTTATATTGCTCTATGGATTCTTCTTGCAATAGGTCTAGGGTCATTTCGACAAGCTTATTATTCTCTTTTAAGAATTGAGGCTTATATACTTTTGCATTTCCTTCGAAACTTTGTTGATCAAAATCAATGGCTCTAATTCTATATTGAATACTATCAAAGTCATGTGTTAATACCATGACGTAATTATAGGAGCGCATATCTCCTAAGAGTCTGGTAAAACATCTTTCATTAAATTTTACAAACTCTTTTGCAATTGCTTTTTTCGTTTGCTCAGAACACGCCTCTAAATCTTCTTCAATAAATATGTCTCCTGGGATTCCTGAGATATGCTCCTCTATCAGTGTATCTTTATGAACTAAAAAATTAATATGGTTTGGTGATAATAAGTGCTCTAATTCTAATCCATAAATACGAGAGGCATCTGCTTTTTTGATATATAGATAGATATAGTTGTCATTTAAGACATTTCGCACTTTGATTCTAAAAGGTTTTGAATTACCAAACGTGCAAAAATCAATCGCATCAATATTCAAAAAAGGTAAGGCCGAATCACTTCCATCGGCATGTAGAATGGTATACATACGCTTTAGGCTCAATTCGATTTCATCACGTTCGTGTTCTGCGAAATACGTTCTAATCCAAAGGGTATCATTTCCCTTTTCATCATGAATTTCTACAGCCCCTTGAAACCGTAAAAGGTCATCATAATAAATAGGTATTTTAATATTCCTGCTATGTTGTGTCAAATAATCGGAAAGCTGCTTTGTAATTGGATATGCAGGCTTCTTCTTTGACATTAACTTTTCATTCATACAGTCCTTCAAAAAAACGTTTAAAGGTACTATCATTTACAGCAGAAAACAAAAAACGACTCTAGTTACTTTTCCTATGAGGGGTGTTTTTAACACATTCAAAATTTTTGTTATTATTTTTTATCAGATATCTAATTCTTATCAGAACTTTTACTCGTTGATTACATGAAGAAAGGTCTCAAAATTTCGCTTCTTCAAAGTACAAGGTTTCAATTAGTCAAGAAATTAAACAATTTTTTAGTATTTTTATGGTTTAATTTGTCGCAACATTCATCAATTAGAAAAACATTCTTATTTTTGCAATGTACTAAACGTAGTTCTATGAAAAATATTTACGCTTTAAAATCCTTCATGGTGATAGCCTTTGTTGGTCTGAGTACACTAACATTTTCTCAGCAAGCACTTGCCCAATTACCAGAAGATTTTGTGTATGCGAAGGAGGTTATTCCTAATTTAAGATCTGATTTAAGATATTATTCATCAAATAACTTTATCGGTAAGCCGATAGATGGCTATATCAAGCCTAAATGTATTTTGACAAAAAAGGCAGCCGAAGCCCTGAAAAAAGTACAAGATGAATTGGGTAGATTAGGGTTTGGCTTATTAATATATGATGCCTACAGACCTCAGAAAGCTGTAGATCAATTTGTAAAATGGGCCGAGGATCCAACGGATACTATTATGAAAAGTAAGTTTTATCCAAACATCGATAAAAAAGACTTATTTACGAAAGAATATATTGCGAAAAAATCAGGACATACTAGAGGAAGCTCAGTAGATTTAACAATCGTTTCTTTAACTACCGGTCACATTCTCGACATGGGAAGTACCTATGACCTATTTGATGACAAGTCTGCAACAGACTATCCGAATATAACAAGAAATCAACGTGCTGTTCGTTTATTATTAAAAAGGCGAATGGAGAAACATGGTTTCAAATCACATGATAAAGAATGGTGGCACTATACTTTAGCCAAAGAACCTTATCCCAAAAAATATTTCGACTTCGAAGTTGAATAAAAAAAAAGCCGCTCAATGAGCGGCTTTTTTTATACTTGTTCTTTATTTCTTTATGAATTTTATACCATCTCTATTATCGATACTGACAATATACAACCCTGCTTTCAGATGTCGAACATCTATTTCTTTATTACCTGATGATACAACTCCTTGTTTCACTTTTATCCCAAACTGATTAAAAATAGTATAATTCTCTTCCCGTTGAAGGCCTCCTATCCTTATGTAGTCGGTTGAGGGGTTTGGGTAAATAATGTTATCTTTTTCTATCTCTACATCAGTAGTACTTAACACGCCGCTATTGAATTTCACTATAAATCTTTCTTTATAATTACCCGCCGTCAACACCTCAAATGCATATGACCCTTGTTTTAAATCATGAATTGTATTCAATTCGTTATCTACAAGATACATTTCTTGATCTGCTAAAATACCTTCAACCTTATCTATGGCAATATTATGAGTCCCTTCTGTGGCTGCATAAAATCCTAATGGGATCTCTCTCGCCAGATCAAATTCACCAAACCCTTGAATTGCATAAATATTGTCTTCGATCATTGAATAAAAAATAATATTCCCGCTGTTTAAACTAAGTCCATCATACCCTCTATCAAAACTGTCTGTTGCTTTGTCAAAAAAACCGATGAGTATTTGATTAAAGTCATTCTTATTATTTGTCATATTTAGCCAAACTCTGTCTTTTTCTTGCGAAACCTTTTTATCTGACTTAAAAAATTGTGTGTCGTTTTGACCAGTGACACGCATACTGTTTTCGAATGTAAGTTCATTGTTGCCCGCTTCAAAGACTTGCACCAAAAATCCTTGACCAGACCCAATAATATTTGTTGGCGCAGGAGTTCCTTCGGTAGTGGAAACTCCACCCGCTAAGTTATACGACACGTAATCTGCAGGGTTAAATTCACCCGTTGTACCTCCATCTATTTGTGTACTGTGAGACCATAACCATATCGTTCCATCAATAATGGCGGTAGGATCTGCATCAATTTCTGAATTGACAACTGCTTCTATAAATAGGTCTATATTTATAGCTGAAGGGTATGGATTACCAATGATATTATATCCTCCATAACCGCCGGCCTGACCAGTATCTAGACCAACGGGCACATTGATCGTACCGTTATTTGGGGTTCCAATAAAATTTACTTGATGTTGTTGACCACCAATTAAGGAGGCGGGTGCTTCTGCTAAATACCCTCTTCCTTCTTGCATAGTACCCGAAGCTATTTCCCAGTTGCCAGGATCTCCATCACCGGCTGTTGGAGAACTTTGATCAACGGGTGTTCTCCATTGAAAAATTCTGTTTGGGTCAACGCCATCACCAACAGAGGGACTAACGAAAGCAGCTTCTATAGTTGTATTAACTGGAGAAGACCAATAGGTATAATCTCTAAAATTATTCAAGGGTGTAGTACGTTCAATTTTTGTCATTGATCCGGTTATAATAGCATTCGGATCTGTGGTGATTAAGGCTTCTGTATCCCCAATAGTAAGCGATCCATCAACGGTAAGATCTTTCGCTACCAATACATAATTTGAACCTGTACCTCCACTATCTAAATTAATAGAGGCCCCAGTATTTATAGTTAAATTTCGAGCTTCTAAAGAGCCATCGCTATCAATATAAGTGCCGTCGATAACGACATTTTTCGTTTTATCGGGCACTCCATTACTCCAACCTGTCGTCCAGGTAGTGGCACCCACCGTTTGCGTACCTAAAGCAATATTTGTAGTTGGGTCAGCGCTAACAACCGTTGCCAATTCTAATTGAATAAATTCATTCGCATCATACGCAACATTCACAGGGTCATAAATAATTGCTGGTTCTTCTGTCGTACCTCCACCTTTAATAATAGATAGATCAGTACCCCAATCTACTGGAGTACTTGCGGCCCCCACAACACCAACAATATCAGTTCTATTATCATACGCAGTACCATCGTTTGTTGTAGATATAATGATAATATCATCGCCTGTAAACGCACAAATAGCATCGGCCGTTCCATCATTAATGACAGTAGCTGTGGGGCCTCTATTTGCTGGAGCCGGTGCTGTCGCTCCACTATGACCAAACAACACTACTTCTCCGGGTGGAATGGCGAAGTTAATTTGATAAGATATAGGTGTATTGGTCTCAATACCTCCTCCGATAGTTCCAAAACTATCTTCAAAAAGCCCAATATAATACTCACCTGAATTTACAGTATTACTAGAAATATTCTTGATTTCTAACCATTTATCGTTGCCCGTGCCTTCATAATATTGTGTAATAAGCAAGGGTGAACTAGGATTCACAATTGACGCCGTAAAAGGAATATCAAATTGAGGAAGAGTTCTTACATCTTCAAAAGCTGTACCTCCAGCATAATAATTAGCTGTCGCTACGATTGAAACTCCAGCAACATTGAACTGAAAAGTATATTGAGAATTCAGCACTACTTGTAATGGACTCGTTAAATCGAATCTGATGGGATCACCAGTAGCAGCTATAGTCATTGCCGGATGTGTCTGAGTATATATTAAGTTCGCAGGAGATACCGAATTTCCACTATAAATATTAAGTGTTCCAGCTGCTATAGCCCCTGGTCCGCCAGAATAGATTTCTACATACTCTAAATTCCCACTACATTCAGCTGTAAACCCTTGTCCAATATCTTCGGTAGGATTAAATGTCAGAAGTCCTGGAGGTGGCGGGCTGACTAAACATTGCCCAAATACGGATACGGTAAAAAATGAAAATAATAGTATAAATACTAAATCAAGGGGTTTCATAGCACTTTGGGTTTCATAATACATTGTATTCCTCAACATATTATGTTTTCAACTTTTTCTTATAGCAGCAGCAAAGTTACTGTTTTTTTTGATAAGTACTGATTATCCTATATTTAGATAAAATATTTAAGGTGTTATTCTTAAACTTAGAACCCCAAAAAAGGCAGTTGTTTGATGGAATGATAGGTCAATGCCGCCGCAATACATTGCTTCAATTCGGGTGTTGGTATTGTATCATTCAATTGAAAAATAATGGCTCTGTTTTTTTCATAGACAAATGTATCTTTATACACGTTCTTGAATGTTTCTACCAACTTACTCGTACATTTAAAGTACATGGCATATTGGTCTGGGTTTTTCTCTTTCCAATCTATGCGTATCGTGCTCCCTTTTTTTACAATATAACTCGGCTCTCCCCATTTTAATGTTTCTTCTAATGTATTGATACCTTCAAGCTCTTCGGCGGTTTCTATAATTAGATTTCGCAAATGTTCAATTTTAGTTTTTATGCTTTTCGGATAGTTGTTGAATACGTCTATCACTTTTGGATTCGTTTCAATACATAGGTTCTTCATATATCAGCACATATTATGAGGTTAAAGTTACAATATAAGCCAGAAACAACTAAAAAAGTAACCTAATTCATATTTCAACCCTTAGCACTCACTTTTTTCCACCATAAATACCCAAAAATTGAAATGATAACCACATAAAAAAAATTAAAAATCATGGCATGATTAAATTCATTCTGAGTTTCGGTTACAGCGAGTAAGGTACCTCCAAAATGATTATTACTTGCGTGTAATAAGACTCCGATAAAAATAGAATACCGGTTAAAACCTACGAAAGCGATGATCAATGAAAGGGCAACTCCAACTAACGGGTAAGTAATAAAAGCTTCAATATATGGATGATCTGGAAAGTTATATCCTTGCAAAGCAATCGGCATATGCCAAATACCCCAAACGAGTCCGAGTATAAATATTCCCTTAAAACTTCCACAACCAATCATTAACTTTTCTTGAAGATATCCTCTCCATCCAATTTCCTCACCCATAATAAGCAGTGCGGTTATAGGATAACCAACTATTAATATGAGTACAATCATTAGGGGTGATCCTATTTTTGACCAATTGGGCATTAATCTTACATCTAAATATATCTGTGTACTAATAACAATTCCAAAAAAAAGTATCGGAATAAGAATAGCAACAAAAGCAGCTTTAAGTGAAGGTTTAAAAAATTTCAAGTCTTTCCAAGATCCTCCTTCTTTTTTGTTTATAATTAGACCCAAAGTTGCTGGAATGAATGCGAAAATTATCATTATTACCGCATTCGAAATCGGGTCAAAAAAATCGAAAAGGGCGGTAGATGTAAAACCAAATAGCCAAGAGATACCAAGCACTAATACGATGAATTTTTTTGCCTTTAAAGCACTAATGCCTGAACTAGCCAAAGCAGTGATACCATTTTTCGTTGTCTTCATGAGTTGTTGTTTATCAGATTAATTATGATGCAAATAAAATGACAAACAACCTTGTAATCGACTCAATGGGAGCTTTGAGACCTTTTTAAAAGACTTTTTTTGAACTGTATTGGAGTAATACCCATTTTTTGTTTGAAGACTCTATTGAATGTTGCTTTCGAATTAAATCCTGAATCGAAAGCTATGGCCAACAATGTTAATTTTTCAGCAGCACCTTCTTCTACTCTATTTTGAAAATGTGCAACTCGAAAAGAATTTACATAATCATAAAAATTAGCATTCAAACATACATTCAATAAGTGCGATAATTTCTTATCTGTGATCTCTAAAATATCAGCTGTCTCTTTTAAAGAAAGATCTTGCTTCTTAAAGAATTCTTCTTTGGTAAATAGTTCGTTTAATCTAATCTTTAACTGATCAAACTCTTCCGATTCACAATTAAAAAAAGGAATAGTTTTGACTATTTCAGTTTGCTCAGATCTATTTCCGTCAAATTCTGAAGCACCTTCATAAATTAAAAAGACATGCATTTGATGCGCTCCATAATAACCAATATACCAAATAAGCAGCACTAAATAGAATAGATTTAAGTAGGCGAAAAATGTATAAGAAGGATATAAAACAATTAAAAATCCGCTTAGGATATCAATTAGTAAAAATCCGATAAATCCAAGAATCCAAATAGACAGCCATTTCAGGTCTAAGGCATTTAAATTTGCATAATTATTTTTTATTAACCTTCTATATCTTTTTAACAGTCGATGACTAAGAAAGAGATAATATGCAAAATGCATAATGCCTAAAAAAGGTATCCCAAAAGAAATGATCTTAAAAACAATCCCCTTTCCTTGCATTGAAGGGCCCAAGATATATTGAGGAATACTATACACTACAAAGGCTATGATAAAAGGAAGCAAACTTTTTGCGAAACTTTTAAACTCTATAGTAGAGGTGTAAATAGTTTTGATGTACTGAAAAATTAAAGCACCTAATGCAAAAGAAATGATGATTCCTGTAGGGGCAACAATCATCGCAATCGCGTTCCAATCAAAGTAAGAAGATGCATATGTAAAAAACAATAAAGAAAAACTAAAAAGAATCCCTGCAAGAATTTTGTTAGCCTTCCTTTTTTTCCAATTGCGAATTAATAACGGAATCAGAAAAAGGAGTGTACTTACTCCTGAATACGTCAAAAATGTTGCTAGATCTTTCAAAAAATAATATTACTAAATAAAATTAGGCTGCGCTTTAATTTGATACCAAGCTTTGAATTTCAGCATCACTTACCTCATGAATTCCGTCGAATACTTTTACCTCGAGCCGATCGCCAAACAAGCGATTTCCTTTTAATTGTTCTTCTGTATGCCTTGCTTCATTATAGTACTCATCTTTATTCCCAAAGAGATAGTGTACTCTGGTTGTAGGCGACAAATACTCAAAATCTGATCGAACCAGTTCTGTTGGAATCCCTCCTGAATGCAACATAAGTTGAGTGCATTCTATTTTTCTACTTGATGCCCAGCGACTCACGATAGAAACTCCTTGAGAAAAACCCATCAAAATGACGTCAACATCAAGTTGTTGCCATTGTTTTTTCTCATGCTCCCAAACGGCATCGACATAATTTAATACATTCTCTTTTTCTATAGTAGTACTCTCTCTGGTAAGCCAACTTGCGCCTACATATTTAAAACGCTTATCTTGATAATACTTACTGGGTGCTTGTGGCGCAATGATATAATTTTCGATTGGATTCAAGCCCTCAAAGTGTTTAATAAAATATCGTGATAAGTGTCCCATTCCATGAAAAGCAAGCCATACATATTTGGTTTTTGCTGACAATGTATTTAACGTAGTATAGGAGTTGTTATGGGTGTATGAAATTTGTTGTTCTGACATGATCGTTCGGTTATATCAAATGTAATGAATTATGAGCAAGGCCAACTTACAAAGCCGTTAATTGTAACTATTATTAGGCATAGCCGCAATATTCACAGTTTAGTTAAGATAATTTTCCTAAAAAAAGAAAACCACTTTGTTTGTGCAAAGTGGTTTTAGTAGTATTATAAATCGTTCTGGTGTATTCACACCTTGTTATACGTTTTATTTCATCAGATCATAACTGCGTTTAATAAAATTCGTCAGCTCTTCTCCTTGTAAGAGGTTCTGAGATAATTTTGCTAAGTCTAATGCCTGATTCACATATTCTTCGCGTTTCCCCTTTGCCTTCAGGATTTTTTGCATCAAATCATTATTAGTATTGACTACCAAGTTGTACATATCTGGAAAATTATTCATTCCCATCATACCCCCACCTCCAGTTGCGCTCATTTCCTTCATTCTACGCATAAATTCAGGTATTGTAATCACAAAAGGATTTGATTTAGAGTCTAAAGCTTCTAACTGTACCGTATAGTTTTCTTTGGGTACAATACCTTCGACAATCTCTTTCAATTTTGTCTTTTCATCGTCACTCAACTTCGAAATTTGCTCTTCTTCTTTCTTAATTAAATTCTCAATAAAATCAGAATCTACTCGGGCAAACTTAATTGGTTGTTTTTCATCAGATAACTCAGTATTCTCGCCTTCTAATTTTTGAATTAAATGAGAAACGATTGGTGAGTCTAATAACAACACTTCATATCCTTTCTCTTTTGCGTCTTGAATATAACTATGCTGCTCTTTCGCATTTGTTGCATACAATAAGACTAAGTTTTTATCTTTATCTGTTTGTATTGGTTTTAATTTCTCTTTCAACTCGTCAAAAGTGAAATATGTATCATCAACTGTTGGAAACAAGGCAAACTTTTGTGCTTTTTCAAAAAACTTTGGCTCTGATAACATTCCGTATTCGATTACGATCTTAATGTCGTTCCATTTTTTCTCGAAACCTTCACGGTCATTTTTAAATAATGATTGTAATTTATCTCCTACTTTCTTAGTGATATAACTAGCAATTTTCTTTACGGCACCGTCTGCTTGTAAATAGCTACGTGATACATTTAGTGGGATATCTGGAGAATCGATTACTCCTCTCAACATCTGTAAAAATTCTGGGACAATGCCTTCAACATTATCAGTAACAAATACTTGATTTTGATATAATTGTATTCTATCCTTTTGAACGTCTAAATTCGCTGTCATTTTAGGGAAGTATAGAATTCCCGTTAAATTAAACGGATAATCAACATTTAAATGAATATTGAATAACGGTTCTTCAAACTGCATTGGATACAATTCTCTGTAAAAAGAAGTATAGTCTTCATCTTTTAATTCAGATGGTTGTTTTGTCCAGGCCGGAGATGGATTGTTGATAATATTATCAACAGTCATTTTTTTCTGTGGCTCGGTTGTTTCTTTACCGTCTTTGTCTTTCGTTGTTTTAGGTGTATGCGAAGGATCATTTACTTCTTTGGTACCAAATTTAATAGGTACAGGCATAAATTTATTATACTTTAATAATAATTCAGTTATCCTATGATCTTCTAAAAACTCGGTTGAATCTTCTGCTATGTGCAAGATGATTTCGGTACCTCTTTCTTTTTTTTCTGCCTTCTCTAAAGTAAATTCTGGAGAACCGTCACATGTCCAATGTACTGCACCTTCTTCTGCTATGTGTGATTTTGTAATAATTTCTACTTTATCAGCTACCATAAATGCCGAATAGAAACCAAGTCCGAAATGACCAATAATCCCTGAATCTTTAGCAGAATCCTTATATTTTTCTAAAAACTCTTCTGCACCAGAAAAAGCCACTTCGTTGATATATTTACCAACTTCTTCTTTAGACATCCCTACACCGTGATCGATTACATGTAATTTCTTACCTTCTTTATCGATTTTTATTTCTAATTGTGGATTGTCATAATCGACTTTTGTTTCGCCAATCGTCGCTAAATGCTTTAGCTTTAATGTCGCATCTGTTGCATTTGAAATAAGTTCACGTAAAAAGATCTCATGATCAGAATACAAGAACTTTTTTATCAAGGGAAATATGTTTTCAACCGAAACATTAATCGTTCCTTTTGCCATAATATGTTTGTTTTACTTTTAATTAATTTTCTTGACAATCCAATGTCAAAAAAAGTACCAAAACGAATTAAATGACAAGATGACAGATTTCCTTGGTTCAAAGTATCTTGATCATGAGATCTACGTATTTTCAATTAGTCAAATCGATATGAAAGTCCTATCTGATAATTATTAAACTTCGTAGAGACATCCGTAGGTGCATATATTGCTTGAAGGCCACTTTTTAGAGATTCTGTTAGGGCATAATAACATCTCGCTTCAATTGATAATTTATCGATTATTTCGTACGAGGCCCCAAAGGTAATTCCGAAGTTTATCTTTTTAAAACTTTTATTATCAATTAATAGAAATCCTACGTCAGGTCCCAAAAACATGCTAAATTTCTTCCCAATTCGATACCTTCCTAGCACAGGAATGTGAATTTGATCAAAATCATTTCTAACCGACGCATAAGTAATTTCTGGTTGTATACTAAACTTTTCAGATAGCTTGAATCCGACAAAGGCTCCGACATAAAAACCTTCATTATAGTTGCCTCCATCGGCTAGTCCATCATTCCCAAAGAATAGGTTTGTCTCTCTCATGTTTTTGTAAAATCCTGACCTGACACCAAACTCAGTTTGTGCAGATACACTTACCGTTGCAACGATAAGCACAAAACTCGTAAGTAGTAATTTTTTCATAAAGATTTGGTTTTAAAATTAGTTGCCAAAAGTAGGAGTGAGTCATCTAAATAATATGTTAATTAACTGCATTTAACCTTGTTTAAGTTAATTTAACAGAAGTATATTATTTATTATTCTATGCATAGTAAATTTCTCTATATTTGAATTAAGAAATTTATGACCCAATTAATAAAATATGTACAATTCTAAAATCACTGGCCTTGGTTATTATGTGCCAGAAAATGTTGTTACCAATAACGATCTTACTCAATGGATGGATACGAATGATGAATGGATTCAAGAGAGAACGGGTATCAAAGAACGTCGTTGGATTGACCCAAAAACAGGAGATAACACTTCAAACATGGGTGCTAAGGCTGCCCGAATTGCAATCGAACGGGCTGGATTGACAAAAGACGATATCGATTTTATTATTTTCGCGACATTGAGCCCCGATATGTATTTTCCTGGCGGAGGAGTACGCGTTCAAGATCTATTAGACATGCCAACAATTGGAGCCTTAGATGTAAGGAATCAATGTTCTGGCTTTATCTATTCATTGTCGGTAGCTGATCAGTTTATTAAAACGGGCATGTACAAAAATGTACTTGTTATTGGTAGTGAAAATCACTCTGGTGGTTTAGAAAGATCTACGAGAGGTCGTGGAGTTACTGTCATTTTTGGTGATGGTGCAGGAGCAGCGGTTTTGAGTCGTTCTGAGGCGCAAGGAAAAGGTATTTTATCTTCACACTTACACTCAGAAGGAAAGCATGCAAAAGAATTAGCCTTAGAAGGTCCGTCAACTGGAAGATGGGTTCCAGAAATTATCAAAGAAAATGATCCTAATGATGTCTCATACTATCCGCATATGAATGGACAATTTGTATTCAAACATGCCGTTGTTCGGTTTTCTGAAGCTATCATAGAAGGTTTGCAAACGAATAATTTACAGGCCACAGACATTGATATGCTTATTCCGCATCAAGCAAATTTGAGAATTTCACAATTTGTGCAGAAAAAATTTGGTTTGAGCGATGACAAGGTACACAACAATATTATGAAATATGGTAACACAACGGCAGCATCAGTCATCATTGCCTTAACAGAAGCGTGGGAATTAGGTAAAATAAAAGGCAATGACTTAGTCGTATTGGCAGCTTTTGGTAGTGGTTTTACCTGGGGAAGCGTCATCATTCGATGGTAAAAAAATAAGAAGATAAAAAAAGCGCTCGATCGAGCGCTTTTTTTAATAGTTGAGCTTACTCAGATAACTCAATTTTTCTTTCCAAATAACTAGGCTATCAGAGTGCTTATCTATTGTGTTGCGCACATTTTTAAGTAATGGATTATCATCGGTAGCACTAGAAATAAAACTTATATTATTTTCTAATTGCTGAATCTCTTTATTAATTTCGTCTATCTTTTTTCTAATATATAACTGCTCATCGTCTACTTTTCTGAAGTTCTTTTGAGCTAAGTAATTTGAAATTAAATTTTTAAATCGAAGCATCGCAACTTCATTTTTGCCCAAATCTAATTTGTCGTATAAACGATCAACAAACTTATTGAACTTTGATTCAATATGACGCATATTGTAAGGAACTTCACCTAAGGCTTTCCAGTCATTTACATATGATGTTATCACATCGAGAGACAAGGCATCATTTGTCTCCGCCTGACTCTTTAAACCATCTAACATATCTTTCTTCTTATTGAAGATTTCAATTTGATCTTTATTCGCCTCATCTTGAACATTGTGCAATTGATCAAAATAATAATTGCAAGCATCTTTAAAGCTTTTCCAAATCGAATCAGAATATTTTCTTGGTACATGGCCAATCGACTTCCATTCGGCCTGTATTTGTTTCATAATAGGCGTCGTAACATCCCAATCCTTACTTTCTTTTAGGGCTTCGGCTTTCTCAACCAATTTTCTTTTTTTGTCTAAGTTCGTTTGTTGAATCTTTTTTACATCCTTATAAAAAGCATTTTTAACCCTATTAAAGTTGGCAGTTGCCTTTTTAAAAGCATCCCATATCTCTTCATTTTTTGCTCGTGGAACTTTTCCAATTTTAAAAAACTGTTGACGCATTCCTTCCAGTTCTTTAATTTTTTGTTGCCATATAGCATGTGAGGTTATTTTTTCCTCTCCTATCAGATTAGTCATCTGGGTAATTACAGCTTCTTTTAGGGCAACATTGTCATGGTATTTTGATTCTAAATTCTTCTGAAAATCGTGACGTTTATTATGGATTATTTTAGTTGCAGCACTAAACTTGCCCCAGACATCCTCTCGATGCTCTTTGGCCACCGGACCAATATCCTCTTTCCATAAGCGATGTAAAATCTGTAGTTCCTTAAACGCTTTATTGATATCTGTTTCCTCTGTTAAAATTTCAGCACGCTCTACAAGTTTTAACTTTTCATCTAAATTATGTTTGAAATCTAAATCTCTAAAGTCATTATTTAAATGTAATAAATCATAAAAACGTTCGACGTGATGATGATATGTTCTCCACACATCATTATAATTCGCATGAGGAATCTTACCGATGGATTGCCACTTTACCTGTAGTTCTCTAAACTGTTTATACATGCTCGAAGGCTCAGCAGTATCTATCAAAGTCTTCACATCTTCAATTAATGTAAGTCTTTTCGTAAGATTCTCTTGTTGTTCTTCCTTTTGCTGCTTGTAATATTTCTCACGTTTCACTTTGTATTCAAAAAGTAAATCGTTGTATTGAGATTTTAATGGGTTGTGATATTGAAAGTCTATTTCATTTCCGCCATCCGCTAAAAAAGCTTTCTTTTTTTCTTGTAATAATCCACCAAATTTCAAGTTAAAATTAGTTTTAACTTGTTCAACATCATTCTTGATTTGATATAATTGATCACTCTTCAATAATTTTTGAAGGGCTGCCACTAATTCTTCTAAATTTAAGGAGGCATAATTTATGGAAGGGATTTCTTCTTTTTTAGGTTCAGGTTTCTCTTCCTTTTTAACGGCTACTTCAACTTTTTCTTCTTTCGCGACTTTTTCAGTGGCTTTGTCTGGCACAGACTCAGGAGTTTCATCTTTAGTAACTTCCTCTACTTTAGGGCTTTCAGAAGTTTCGTTGTTTTCAATCTCTTCGGTAGGTTTATTTTCAATATTATCGTCCAACATATCACAAATGTTTAAGGTTCCTCTTTTCATCAATAAAAGTCTCTAAAGATACTTAAAGCCCCGCAGAAACCAAACTGATGTACTCAGTTTAGATGCAAGAGTTGTGAAATAGTTGCTTCTGTTTTTTGTTTTATTTCATCGGTTCCAAATCTCCCAAGACTTTTCTGCCTGCAGTTCTAACATTTTGAGTCCGTTCATAATTTGCGTGCCTTTTTCTAATCCCTTCTTCAAAAAAGTGGTTCTAGCGGGATTATAAATCAGATCGTATAATAAATGATTTGAGGAAAGAAACTGATAGGGAATGTTCGGAGCTAGCTCGACCGCTGGATGCGTACCAAGCGGCGTGCAATTTACCACTATGAGATGTTCCTTCATAATTGATTCCGATATATTTTCGTATGAAATTTCATTATCTTCTTTCGGAGATCTCGACACAAACAATACCTCAATTTCATTCATATCTAAGACGTATTTAACCGCTTTAGATGCTCCACCTGTGCCAAGAATTAAGGCCTTTTTATGTTGCCTTTTTAGCAACGGTAATAGTGACTCTTCAAAGCCAAACACATCCGTATTATATCCTCTTAATAGGCCGTTATCAAGAATTTTTATGGTATTTACAGCGCCTATTTTATCCGCTTCCTCATCTATTTCATCTAAATATGGTAAGACAGCTTGCTTGTAAGGTATGGTTACATTCATTCCGGCTAATTCGGCAGTATTCGCAATAACTTCCGGAAAGTAATCAATAGTGGCAATATCAAAATTTTCATATGTGTAATCGTTTAGCTGTAATGCTTCAAATTTTTCAGAAAAATAGTGCTGTGAAAAAGAATAAGAAATATCCTTTCCGAGTAAACCAAATCTAAACATACCTTTTGGTTCTTTTTCCATAATAATCAATTGCTAAAATAATACCAATACCTACAATAATATAAAAGAGAGCGATCCAAGTTTCAGTATCCGAAAAATTTGGAATGAATCTCTTATAATTTTCAATTACTTGATTTCCTTTTGAATCTACTAAAAACGCTCCAGTCTCATCAATTTTATACACTTCTTTCTTCCATGGCCATACAATTCCGAGTGAACCCGAGATAAAGCCAATAATAAGCGCGGTAACTATTTGATACCATCGTTTTAAAACATATCCCAAGATATGAGATGTGACTACTAGCCCGAAAGCCGAACCAATACCAAAAGTTGCAATGATCTTTAAATAACGGATTCTTACAGCATCTTTTAAAAAGTCAAAATTACCTGAGAAAACATCAACAATTGATGTATATAACATGTTCACCGAATCTACCAATAATAAGACATAATTACCTAATAAAATGAGAATAAAAGATCCTGACAAACCAGGTAGTGTCATACCCGAAACACCAATAATACCACAAACGAAAACAAACCATAAATTGTCATTTTCTTTAGCCGGGTTCATAAAACTAATAGCGATACCACAGGATATACCTACGATAATCGCTAAGATATTTTTAAAACGCCAGTCCTTAAAATCTTTAGAGATATAATAAATTGACCCCACAATCATTCCGAAAAAGGAGCTCCAAACATACAATTCATAATTTCTGATTAAATAATCTAATACTTGAGATACACTAAAATAACTAAAAATACTTCCTGCAAAAAGTAGAACTATAAAAGGTCCATTTACATATCTATAAAAGCTTTTAAATCGTCCGTTAATTAATAATTTAAACGCTTTGCCGTTTATTTTTTGTAATGAATAAATTAGCTGTTCATAAAACCCGGCAACAAAAGCAACAGTACCACCAGAAACACCAGGCACCTTATTGGCAGCTCCCATTGCTAAGCCTTTTAAAAATAAGTACGCTTTATCTGCAAATGTCTCTAGCCTATACATTACCCTTCTATATCTAGTTGCTTCGTTGCTGTTTTTTCTAACACTATAATGACTAAAAACCCGATAATAGCAAAAACTGTGGCTAGCCATAATTGATGATCTCCTTCAAAATTAAATGGAGAAATACTCTTCTCTTTGAGTATTTTTAACTTTCCGTTAATCATTTCTGACTGCAGTACTTTTTTCCATGGCCAAACTTTATTCAATGAGCCTATGACAAAACCAGTTAACATGGCAAGCGTTGCGTTTTTGTAGGTATTAAACATCCATTTTAAAAGACGAGAAAAAGTGAGTAACCCTACAACTGCACCGGCGCCTAACAAAAAAATTGTTTTAAAATCTTTATCATGCAATGCGTCTAGAGCAGGCTTATAAGCTCCCAATAGCAAGAGAATAAATCCACCTGAAATACCAGGTAATATCATTGCGCAAATTGCTAAACTTCCTGCCAGAAACAAAAACAAACTAGAGGAAGCGGTCGCCGACATTGGAGGTAAAATGGTGATATAATAGCCCAATGAAGATCCGATTATTAACATGACAACGGTAGCAGGATTCCACTTCTTTATTTGCTTAGCAATAAAAATGACACTTGCCAATACCAACCCGAAGAAAAATGCCCAAAGCAAGATGGGCTCGTTTTCAAGAAGCCATTTTACCACTCTTGCCAAGGATAGAATACTGATCAGCATCCCAACAAATAAAGACAACAAAAAATTACCATTAATAGACTGCCAAGCTTTCTTAACTCCTTCATTACGCAATATCTTGATTGTATTGAAGCTTATTTTATTAATAGTTTCGATAAGTTCTTCATAAATACCGGAAATAAATGCGATAGTTCCTCCAGAAACTCCAGGAACTACGTCGGCCGCTCCCATAGCAATTCCCTTTAAGGAAATGATTAAATAATCGAAAAGTGATCGTTTCATTACAATTAAAAATTAGCTTGTCAAATATAACCATCCATGTGATTAAGCCGGTAAAATAAACTAAATTTAATTTAAGGACTAAAGAAGTTAGCTTGATCTATTATCAGAGGCCTTTTTTAAAAATTGTTGGACTTCGATTTTATCAAACACCGTAGGATACAATTCTTTCATTACAATATGATATTCAAAATCGAATTTCAAAGCATTTTTAAAATAACTTAACCCTTTGGTATTTCGTTCTAATAAAAAGCTAATTCCGCTAAGGCGATATTCGATCTCGGCAAAATCAGTATACATTTTTTTAGCCTTATTTAATACTTTTAACGCATCCTTAAATTCTCCTAAGAAGTGTAACACATCTACCAATGCCACGAAAATATCCAGTCTGTAATCTTCTAACTCTATACATTTTTGAAATGCTGCCGCCGCTTCTTCAAATAGATTTAATTTGAGATTGATTTGAGCAAAATGCGCCCAGTACATCGGGTTTTCATCATTTATTTGTAAGGCTTTGTTTATAAAATATAATGCCTTTTGATAATTCTTTTGTTCAATGTATACATTTGTTAACGCCAACCAACCTTTATCTAACAGCGGATCTTCCTTGACCGTTAAGTTATAATACTTCAAGGCAAGCTTCTTCTCTCCTAACCGCTCGTAACATTTACCCATTCGTAAATAGGTAAAAGGCGTTCCATCTTCTAACTGCGTCGTCAAGTTATAATTGGCAATAGCATCTTCATATCTCTCTAGCGCTTCTAACGTTTTAGCTTTTTCAAGATAGGCTCCAATAAAATATTCATCTATTAAAATGGAATAGTCAAAAGCGCTCAACGCTTCTTCATACTTTTCGATAATATAAAACTGTCGTCCCAGCTGATGCCACGCAATCTCACAATAAGGATCTTTATCTATGTAATTGTGTAAGTAATCTATGGCTTCCATATGCTGGTGTTGCATATCATAACAATAAATAACATTATATAAAGAAGAATAGTCATCATATTCAACTTCTAGGCATTTTGCAAAATTCAATCTTGCTGTATCGTAGTCATCTAAAAACAAGTACTCCATACCTATCATTGACAAAATATCTACTTCATCTTCGGTGTAGAGCAAGGCTTTGTGCAAGGCGTTGATGGCCTCTATATGCATATCTTTCTTTGACAGCAGCGATGCCTTTTGCAAGTACAGTTGGTCATTCGAAGGTTCAATTTGTTCTAATTGATTGAGTAACTTTTCAGCGACATCAAGCTTATCTTCAAAAATCAACAATTCGACAAATAACAATTTTAATGATACTGAAGTGGGGTGCTGTTTTAAACCTAATTCAATGGCTTTTTTCCCCAAAGAAATTTTACCGACATCCATGTAGTGTGAAACTATCTCTTCAAATTCGGTCGAATCGAAGAAGTATACATCATTTGTTTTGAGCATTGATTCGAACTTTGTCAAAGGTAAATCGCCACTACTGCCTGGTAAATGATGCATAAATAAAGCTTTCGGTTACTTGTACTAAAAGTAAACCAAGTCTCTTTTTCAATCACTAAACTGTCGAAATGTTTTTAACAATTTAATTAACAGCACATAAATCCCATTTTTAAAAAAATAATGTAACTTTGCATTCCAAACAACGTTTGGATAGTAACATGGCTCAAAAGACATTACTAAATTCGAAAGATATTCATATCATTCTTCATCGATTAGCATGTCAATTACTCGAAAACCACATTGATTTCGCGAATACCGTTTTAGTCGGTTTACAACCACGAGGTACTTTTTTAGCGAATCGGATCGCCGAAATCTTGAGAGAAGAATACAACATAAAGAATCTCCAATTAGGCCAATTAGACATTACTTTTTTTCGAGATGATTTTAGGAGACGCACAGAACCTCTAGAGGCAAATTCTACAAATTTAAATTTTACCATAGAAAATAAAAAGGTCGTTCTTATTGATGACGTGTTATTTTCTGGTCGAAGTATTCGATCGGCATTAACAGCAATTCAATCTTTTGGTCGACCCGATTCTGTAGAGTTATTAGTACTAATTGATCGCCGTTTTAGTCGACATTTACCCATACAACCCAATTACAAAGGACGACAAGTTGACGTCATTAATTCGGAAAAAGTAAAGGTGATTTGGAAAGAAAATGATAAAAAAGACGCTGTCTATATTATAAACAATAACTAAATGAAGCATTTAAGCGTACAACATTTACTAGGTATCAAATATCTGAATCTTCAAGATATTGACCTCTTATTTGAAACTGCCAACCACTTTAAAGAAGTTATTAATCGGCCGATAAAAAAAGTACCATCTTTACGAGATATTACCATTGCTAATCTTTTTTTTGAAAATAGTACTCGTACAAAATTATCTTTTGAACTTGCTGAGAAAAGGCTCTCTGCCGATGTTATTAATTTTTCTGCATCGCAGTCTTCTGTAAAAAAAGGAGAAACGCTTATTGATACGGTAAACAACATTCTTTCTATGAAAGTTGATATTGTGGTAATGAGGCATCCAAATGTTGGTGCTGGTGTTTTTCTTTCGAAACATATAGATGCCAAAATTATCAACGCTGGCGATGGGGCTCATGAGCATCCAACACAGGCCTTGCTAGATAGTTATTCTATTAAAGAAAACTTAGGATCTGTAAAAGGAAAAAAGGTGGTTATTGTAGGAGATATTTTACATTCACGTGTGGCTCTATCGAACATCTATGCCTTACAATTACAAGGGGCTAAAGTAATGGTTTGTGGCCCTACTACCTTAATTCCGAAACATATTACGAGCTTAGGTGTGCTCGTAGAAACCAATCTTAAAAAAGCGTTACAATGGTGCGATGTGGCCAATGTTTTACGTGTGCAACATGAACGGATGGATATCAATTATTTCCCTTCCATACGAGAATATACCCAATTGTTTGGCATCAATCGTGAGCTATTGGATAGTCTTGGCAAGGAAATTGTAATTATGCATCCAGGACCTATAAATCGAGGTGTTGAGATCACGAGTGATGTGGCAGATTCAAAACAATCGATTATATTGAACCAAGTTGAAAATGGCGTCGCTATTAGAATGGCGGTAATTTATTTATTAGCTCAGCAAATTAAACCCAATTCATAGAGTAGATACAACAGAATGATAATTGATAAACAAGAAGATATTATACACTTAAAGTGTGACGAAACAACGGTTTCAGAATTTTTTATTGTATTTAAGGAAAAATATAGTAATTTTGAGGGCGCTAACGTTATAATAGACTTTTCTGGTTTAAAAGGGGTAAACACAGAAAGTATATCACTTTTTTTAGAATTTTCAGAAAAGCATATAAACGATGGCACATCTTTTGTTGTAGTTGTTAATGGAATTGATTTCAACAGTTTACCTGATGAAATGATGATTGTTCCAACATTGCAAGAAGCAAAAGATATAATCGAGATGGAGAAAATCGAACGAGATTTAGGATTTTAATGAACTAAAATTGCTTATGGTAAAAAAACTACTTTTTATACTTATTGTTACACTCTCAACTACTGTTTTTGCACAACAAGAAGAGTCTAATACCATTGTAAAAGACACCACGATGGTATTAAAAGATATTGTAGCATCTCCCAATCCTTTTAGCGTAACAACTAAAATAAAATTTCATGCCTATAGGTCGTTTGAGCTCGAATTCACGGTGAAAGATCTTATCGGTAATACTGTTTATTTTAAGAAGTATACGACAAAAAAAGGGGCGAACTATATTCCTTTTTATCGCGACAAGTTAGATTCGGGGATATATATTTATTCTATCAAAACGAACACAGAGGTCGTTTCTAAACGGATTGTTATTAAATGAGTCTAAAATTGACCATATTAGGTTGTCATTCGGCAACTCCTAGAACATTCGCTCATCCGACGGCTCAATTTTTAGAAATCAACAATCGCTCTTTTTTAATAGATTGCGGAGAAGGAACTCAAGTTCAATTAAGAAAATACAAAGTAAAATTTTCTAAAATTGAGCGTGTCTTTATATCACATTTACATGGAGATCATTTTTTTGGTTTAATTGGCCTTATCTCAACATTTGGTTTGTTAAACAGAAAAAATGATCTTCATATATACGGTCCAAAAGGAATCAAAGAAATTATCCAACTTCAGTTAAAACTATCGAACAGTTGGCTAAAATTTCAATTACATTTTCACGAATTAGAACATACTGAAAGTGAACTCATTTTCGAAGACGAGAAAGTAGAAGTGCATACTATACCCTTAGAACATAGAGTCTATACCAATGGCTTTTTATTCAAAGAAAAGGTTGGAGATCGCAAATTGAATATGGATGCCATTCAACAGCATACTGAAATCGAAATTTGTGACTATCAAAACCTGAAAAATGGCAGAGATTTTATATTAGAAAGTGGTGATATCATCAACAATGTAGACCTTACGCTCAATCCAACAAAACCAAAGAGTTATGCCTATTGTAGCGACACTGTATACAAACCGGCAATCGTGCCGATCATTAAAAATGTTGATTTATTGTATCACGAATCCACCTTTTTGAATGATAAAATAGAACTGACCGAGTATACTAAACATTCAACAGCTGGTCAGGCCGCACAGATAGCACAACAAGCTAATGCTGGGCAATTAATCTTAGGTCATTACTCGAGTCGATACCATGATTTGACGCTTTTTGAAGAAGAAGCAAAAGCTATTTTTCCTAATGTTATTTTAGGCAAAGAAGGTAAAATTATTGAGGCTGGCGTTACCATAGAGAAACACTTGGCTATTGCTCATCAAAATTAAATCTCTACTTACTACCCAAATACGCTATTCTTAAGCTTTCATTTTTTTCATTGAGATATTTACTTTACATTTTTCATTGCATTTCCGTAAACTTTAGTACTTTTCACGTACTAATAGTAATCTAAACATAAATAACGCCAAGAGCAATGTCAAAAACATACTATGATCCAGCTGACTTACGAAAGTTTGGAAATATTTCTGATTGGAATAAAGAGTTAGGAGATTCATTTTTTGAATATTACGGAAAAGTCTTTGAAGAAGGAGCACTTTCTGCTAGAGAAAAGTCATTAATCGCATTGGCAGTATCCCATACTGAACAATGCCCTTATTGTATTGATGCTTATACAAAAGATGGTTTACAACGTGGTATTACAAAAGAAGAAATGATGGAAGCAGTGCATGTAGGAGCGGCTATAAAAAGCGGTGCAACACTCGTTCATAGTGTACAGATGATGAATAAAGTAAATAAGTTGGAAATGTAAGTAGACGACAATTTCTACGCTGTAAAAAATACAGATTACCTATTCCAACAAGAGTTGAATTTCATGTTTTATTTTAAATAAAAAATTAATGTCAAAAAAATCTCTTTTAGCGAGAAATAATGATCTAGCAAATACAGAACGCCAGTTGGAAATTTTATCGAATGGAATTTTCGCAAATGGCGAGCTACCTACGTTCGCAAAAAAAATAAAGGAAACAAATCAGTTTCCCTTGCGACCAAAAAAATTAGAAATACTTCAAATAAATCTTGGTTATATGTGCAATCAAGTCTGCGCACACTGTCATGTCGATGCAGGTCCGGATCGCAAAGAAATTATGACAGTAGAAACCATGGAACAATGCTTAGCAGTTATTGAAAATACGGGCGCGCATACCTTAGATCTTACTGGAGGCGCACCCGAGATGAATCCGAATTTTAGATGGTTCGTTGAAGAAGCTTCAAAAGCGGGCATTAAAGATTTTATCGTTCGTTCTAATTTAACCATCATCAGAGCGAATAAAAAATACTATGACCTACCCGAATTTTTCAAAAAATACAACGTACATGTCGTCTCATCGATGCCCCATTGGACACGTGGTAAAACAGATAAACAGCGTGGAAGTGGTGTTTTCGATAAATCAATAAAAGCATTGCAAGAGTTGAACGCTGTTGGTTATGGCATGCCTAATAGTACCTTAAAATTAGACTTGGTATACAATCCTTCTGGGGCGTATTTACCAGGTGATCAAATGGCGTTAGAACAAGATTTTAAAAAAGCCTTAAAAGACGATTTTAACATCGAATTTAACAGTCTTTTTGCTATCACAAATTTACCGATAAGTAGATTCCTAGATTATTTGATTGCATCAGAAAATTATGAAGATTATATGTTTGCTTTAGTAGAAGCCTATAATCCGACTGCCGTTCAAAATGTGATGTGTACAAATACCATTTCTGTGAGTTGGGATGGTTGGTTATACGATTGTGATTTTAATCAAATGTTGAATCTAAAAGTAAATAGCAACATAAAACATATTTCGAAATATAATGAAGACGTTTTACAAGACAGAAACATTATTATCAATCAACATTGTTATGGCTGTACTGCAGGCGCAGGAAGCAGCTGCCAAGGTGTTGTTGCTTAAGCAATAGTTATATGAAAAAAATAGTGTTTATATTGATCTTGCTTTTTTGTAGTGCCTCACATTCGTATGCACAAAAAACATTGGCTGAAGTATTAAAAAAATACAACACTGAAAGCATACCATATATTACAGTAAACAAACTAAAAGCGACAGATTCTACTATTGTTTTATTAGATGCTCGTGAAAAGAATGAGTTCAAAGTAAGTCATTTAAAAAATGCGTTGTTTGTGGGCTATGAAAAGTTTGACATTCAGAAAACCATCAAAAAATTACCTCAGAAAGACGCGAAAATAATAGTATATTGTTCTTTAGGAGTGCGCTCTGAAGATATTGCTGAGCAACTAAAAAGCAACGGTTATACCAACGTCTATAACTTGTTTGGGGGTATTTTTGAATGGAAGAATGAAGGAAATAAAGTTTTTACAAAAGGTGTAGAAACCAATAAAGTACATGCATACTCTAAAGAATGGGGGGTCTGGCTACTAAAAGGTGAGAAGGTTTATGAATAAAGAATTATTGATTGTTTTTGTAAAAAATATAAAATTAGGCAAGGTAAAAACGCGCTTAGCCAAGACCATAGGTGATCAAGGTGCGTTTGAAATTTACAAAGAGCTTTTTAAAATTACCGAACGTATTACAACCAATTTACCTGTAGAAAAGCGCATTTACTTTTCTGATGTTGTAATTGATTATAAATGGCCAAACACCTACAAAACGGTTCAGCAGGGCAGCGATTTAGGCGAGCGTATGAAAAATGCCTTTCTCGAAGGTTTCGCTGATGGATATGAAAAAATAGTGCTCATAGGTTCTGACTTACCAGAAATTTCAGAAGAAATTATCTCAGAAGGATTCAAGAAATTAGCACAAAGTGAATTAGTCTTCGGACCCGCTGATGATGGCGGTTATTATTTAATTGGACAAACAAAAATCAATACAGGTGTCTTTGAAAATAAGCCTTGGAGTCAATCCCATTTATTGGAAACTACCTTAGAAGAATTAACCACAAACAATTTAAAATTTTCTTTACTGCAAAGTTTGAATGATATCGATACCTTTGAAGACTTAATCGCATCTGATTTTTACAAGAGAAATCCACACATTCAAAAAATGACCAAACAAATTGTCAATCAATGAAGAAAGTACAACTGCAAGAAACCCATGATTTTCTAAAATCTCAAGGTTTCTTGAATCCTGAAGTCGGTATTGTATTAGGTACTGGTTTAGGGAAATTAGTAGATGAAATAATTATCGAAAGTGAATTATTATACTCAGACATTCCACATTTTCCAACGGCGACAGTAGAATTTCATTCTGGTAAGCTTATTTATGGAACGCTATCTGGTAAAAAAGTAGTTGTCATGTCTGGACGATTTCATTTGTATGAAGGTTACAATCTATGGGAAGTAACCTATGGTGTTCGTGTGATGCATGAACTTGGTATCCAACATTTAATGATCTCAAACGCCGCAGGAGCTATCAATTTGACGTATAAAAAGGGAGATTTGATGCTCATTGATGATCATATTAATTTACAAGGAAGTTCTCCCCTAGCCTTTAAGGGAGCTGGTAATTTCGGCGAGTTATTTACGGATATGCTTGAACCTTATTCAAAAAAATTAAACAATAAACTGAAAGCAATTGCTAAAAGCAACGACATAGACTTGAAAGAAGGTGTCTATGCTAGTGTGGTAGGGCCACAATTAGAAACACGAGCAGAATATCGAATGCTTCAAATATTAGAAGCAGATGCTGTCGGTATGAGTACTGTTCCTGAAGTAATTGTTGCAAAACACCTAAACTTACCCTGCATAGCCATGTCAGTCTTAACCGATGAATGCGATCCTAAAAATTTACAGCCTGTAAATATTGAAGAGATCATCGCTATTGCCGGAAAAGCTGAACCAAAAATGATATTATTGTTTAAAGAGTTAATACAATCGATTTAATTATTTATGAGCTATTTAGAAACAACGCATAATGTATATAAAGAAGCAGCGCTAACACCAGATGTTGGCTTATGCTGTACCACAAACCCTATTTGGGAACTTCCAGGGTTGAAAATACCCAAGATTATGCAAGAAATGAACTATGGGTGTGGAAGCACTGTTCATGCACGTGATTTAACGAATAATCCCAAGATGTTATATGTTGGTGTTGGTGGTGGCATGGAATTACTCCAGTTTGCCTATTTCAATCGAAACAAAGGTGGTGTCATTGGTTTAGACGTTGTTGATGAAATGCTCGAAGCTTCTCGCACAAATTTTAAAGAAGCCGAAGAGTTGAACCCTTGGTTCAAAAGTGAATTTGTCGACCTCCGTAAAGGAGATGCTATGAATTTACCTGTCGAAGATAATTCTATAGATGTTGCAGCTCAAAATTGCTTGTTTAACATCTTTAAAGCCGATGATTTAAAGAAGGCGATTGCCGAAATGTATCGCGTCTTAAAACCTCATGGACGCTTGGTGATGAGTGACCCTACATGTGAGCAGCCAATGAATGATGAACTGCGTAACGACGAACGTTTACGTGCTTTATGCTTAAGCGGAAGCTTGTCTATTGCTGATTATGTAAAAGCGCTAACAGACGCCGGTTTCGGAACCATAGAAATTCGAGCCCGAAAACCCTATAGAATCTTAGATCCGAAGAACTATCCAACCGATGAGTTGATTTATATAGAATCTATCGAAGTAGCGGCCATTAAAGATCCAATGCCCGAAGACGGACCGTGTATTTTTACCGGAAAAGCAGCCATTTATTATGGAGATCAGGACTTTTTCGACGATGGTGCCGGACATACGTTGTTGAAAAATCAACCATTGGCCATCTGCGATAAAACCGCTGGTGCTTTGCAAGCTTTAGGAAGAGATGATATTTATTTTTCGGAGTCTACTTTCCATTATGATGGTGGAGGTTGCTGTTAACCGTTCAATATAAGACTAACAAAGAGACACTCGTAGAGTATCTCTTTTTTTTAGGAAATATAGTATCTTTATAAGAAGATGGAAAAGTATATAGACATTATAAAAAATTCCTATGCTGGGTATTGGAATTACCTAAAGCAAGAACTGTTATTTCAAAATCATTGGGATAATTATTTTTATGGTTTAATTGCTATTTCACTAATAGTATGGGGTTTAGAAATTGTCTTTCCTTGGCGGAAAAATCAATCTATCTTTAGAAAAGATTTTTGGTTAGATACATTTTATATGTTCTTCAATTTCTTTCTACTCAATTTAATCGTACTAATCGCACTTTCCAACACTGTCGCACAGTTTTTTGATGACCTATTGGGTGTTGTTGGAATCTCTATTGGAAGTTTTCAGTTATTTGACGTTGATGATCTTCCGAAATGGCTTGGGCTATTGGTCTTTTTTATAGTTTCAGATTTTGTGCAATGGAATACACATCGTCTGTTGCATCGCGTAGATTTTCTCTGGAATTTCCATAAAGTACATCACAGTGTCAAACAAATGGGATTCGCCGCGCATCTCAGATATCATTGGATGGAACCCGTAGTCTATAAATCATTACTCTACATCCCGATGGCCATTATCGGTGGTTTTGACGCACAAGATGTTGCGATTGTCTATTTTTTCAGCATTGCTATAGGTCATTTGAACCATGCTAATTTAGGTTGGAGTTATGGGCCATTGAAATACGTTTTCAACAACCCTAAAATGCATATTTGGCATCACAGCAAAGAACTTCCTGTAAGTTATGGTGTGAATTTCGGACTTACTTTAAGCCTGTGGGATTACATGTTTAAGACGAATTACATCCCGCATGACGGAAGAGATATAGAGCTTGGCTTTGAGGGAGATGAGAAATTTCCTGAGAATTTTATCCAACAAGAATTGTATCCACTCCGAAAAGATTAGGCCATACTGGCATGATTTTTCCAACTACCTTTAAAATTAGTTATTAAATGAAATACTTAACTATTATAGCACTTTCTTTCTGGCTTCTTTCTTGCAGTAGCGCTAAAAACGTTACTGAAAATACCCTAGAAGAAAAAAAAGAGGTGGTACAAGTTACAATACCTAAAGCTTCGAAAACACCGAAAATTCCCCAAAACACAGAAAAAACTACAATTACTACACAAGACACTTTAGTTGAGTCAAAACCGTTTAAACAGGTACTTACACAAAGGTTCTTTAAGGCGCATCAATTATGGGATGAATTATTAAAAAAACATGTTTCAGATAAAGGCAATGTTAATTACCAAGGTTTTAAAAGAGATCATAAAGAACTCCTTGGATATATTAAAATATTACAACTTTCGATACCAACTGATACCACTTCAACAAATGATAAATTGGCTTATTGGATCAATGCCTATAATGCATTGACTGTAGATCTAATTTTAAGAAACTATCCTCTAAAGAGCATCAAAGACATTAAAAACCCCTGGGATCAACGTCTTTGGCAATTAGGTAGTAAATGGTATACGCTGAATGAAATCGAGCATCAAATTTTACGGAAAATGAATGAGCCAAGGATTCATTTCGGAATCGTTTGTGCCTCTTATTCTTGCCCCAAATTATTGAATGAGGCCTATACTACACACAATTTAGACACACAATTGACGAAGGTTACTAAAGAATTCTTACAAGATCCCGAAAGAAATAACATTGCTGAAAACTCCATAAAGCTTTCTAAAATATTTAAATGGTTTGCCAAAGATTTTAAAACCGAAGGTTCTATTATTGATTTTTTAAATAAGTACACCGATATCAGCATTTCTAAAGACGCAAAAAAATCCTTTAAAGACTACAACTGGGCTTTGAATGAATAAAATATCTATAATTATTCCCGTTTTAAATGAGGTAGAAAATATTGAAAACCTTCTCATCCATTTAAAAGATAATGCCAGCGAACAAAACCTAGCCGAAATTATTGTCGTGGATGGAGGTAGTACCGATGGCTCTCAAGCTATTACTCAAGGTATATGCAATCGTTTTCCTGGACTTGTAACATTAATACATACTCCAAAAGGACGCGCGAAACAGATGAACGCCGGTGCACTGAAGGCAGCCGGAAATATTCTTTATTTTTTGCATGCCGATTCGTTCCCTCCTAAACAGTATGACAGTCTTATTTTAAATGAGATCCATAAAGGTAATAATGCAGGATGTTTCAAAATGAAGTTTAACCATCGACATTGGTGGCTGCGCTTGGTGAGTTGGTTCACCCAATTCAGCTGGCGTGCTTGTAGAGGTGGTGATCAAAGTCAGTTCGTAACAAAAGTACTGTTTGATGAAATTGGAGGCTTTGATGAGCAATTTGTTATTTACGAGGACAATGATTTTATCAATAAATTATACGCTCGCGATGAGTTTACGGTCATACAAGAAACGATCATTTCGTCTTCGAGAACCTATATCAAAAATGGGGTATGGACGCTACAATATCATTTTTTGATGATTTATTTTAAAAAGTGGTTTGGCGCTTCCGCGGAAGAATTACATGCCTATTACAAACAGCATATTACCACCTAAAAATACTGTCCGATACCGAAAACAAATCCGTTCGTAGCATCTTTAGTAATCCCTACACCATAATCAATTCTAAAGGTAGCATTGTATATTTTTTTGCTTATAAACCGAATGCCTACGCCCGGATAGACACGAATATTTTGAGTATCTCCAAAGTCTCCAAAATCACCCCCTGGATTTCTCCAAGAGCCAGCATCTATGAACGCATTTGACTGTAGAATAAACCAATCTTTTTCGTACATGGTATGCCGATATTCAGTGTTTAAAATAATTACGCCTGTACCTCTGTCGATGGTATTACCAACACCTCGAATGTTTAAATTATTATCTACAGAAAATGGAGCGAATGGAGAATCATCATTTGATGAAATTCCCAAGCGTAATCTGTTGGCAAAATTTCCTTTTTTTCCTATTCGTTTAAAATACAAAAAGTCATTCCAACCGATCGCAAATTCCGGCAAGGCGACATCTCTAGACGTCACATATTGAAAGTTTAAAATACTTTTAAATCCTGAGACATATTGATAATAATAATCGAGATTATCATAATCATATACGAACTTATAGAGTAGTTTTTTAACGTTCAAATCTAACGGAATAGCAGGGTCTGTTGCGCCCGACAAATACTGATAATCTTCTGTAAAGTAATTAATTCCTAATTCGATCCTATTCTTAAAATCAATTTGATATAAGCCCAAAATCTCATACGATGTATTGTTATACTTATAATCGGCTGTTGCATTGCTTAAAAAAACAGGCTCTTCGGTCGTTAGATTTTGATGATTCAATGCGAGTCCGAATCGTCTACCAAAAAGGTTCGGAGCTCTAAAATTAATACCATAAGAATTATAAATATCGCGTTGAAAAAAACCGCCAAACGTTATATTTCGACCTAATAAATTATATTCATAAGCGCCTACTCTAAAAGCAAACTCTTCGTCATTTGTGGTATATACATTTGCTTGAGGAATAATGGTAAAGTTTTCTTCGACTGAATAAAACACATTGTATGTATTCGCGCCCGAAGGAAATACTTGATAGTAAGCATGTGCCACCGAAGGTAAACGCTTGAGGCGCCTAATATCCTCCTCGAGCAACAGCGAATCTAGTGCACTACCCATCTCCACTTTGGTGATTTTCTTGATAAAACTAGACTTCAGCTTTTTATTTCCTCTAATTTTCAAGTCGGCCACTCGATTCTCTTGAGCATAGCAAACAGCATTTGCCAAGACAACTAAAATGATTCCGATTGTTTTTACTAATTGCATATTCAAGAAACTCTATCAATATAACACATTCAATATCAAAAGTATTGTCCTATTCCGAAAACAATACCTCTAGAGGCATCTGTACCGATTCCATAGCCATAATCTAATCTAAAAACAGCATTGAAAATTCTTTTATGAATAAATCGGATACCAGCTCCTGGATAAAATCGTACCGTACTACCATCAAATAATTCCCCTAAATCACCGCCAGGTTTTCTCCATGTACCGGTATCAATAAAGGCGTTACTCTGCACCACAAACCATCCCTTTTCATACCATGTATGTCTATATTCAGTATTTAAAACGATGGAAGCTGTACCTCTATCGATGACATTACCAACTCCACGTAAGTTTAATTGGTTATCTACAGAAAAAGGCGCAAATGGAGTCGTATCATTCGTGGCATATGCCAAACGTAATCGATTGGCCCAATTTCCTTTTGTTCCTACTCTTTTGAAATATTCAAAATCATTGGTACCTATAAACGAATTTCTTAAAAACTCATTTCCTCCCGTTTGCAATCTAACATTCAAAATACTTCTAAAACCCTCTTGATATTGGTAATCTATATCGATGTTGTTATACTCATACTCACCAATGACAGCGGTTTTATTCGCACTTAAGGTTCTTGGAAGACTTCCTGGAATATCACCACGTAAAAATGCATACTCCTCATTAGAAACATTCACTCCTAATTCAAAACGATTGTGAAAGTTATGTTCATAGATAAAATACAATTCGAACGCACCGTTATCAAATCTGTAATCAACATCATTGTTGTTTTGTAAAAATATGGGTTCTTCTGATACCAATTTTTTGTAATTGATACCTAATCCAAACTTGCGACTAAACAAATATGGAGCTTCCCAATAGGCACCATATGAATCAAATACATTACGTCGATAAAAACCTCCTACAATTTGATTCCTACCCAGAAAATTAAATTCAAAAATTGCAGCTCTAAAAGCGAACTCTCCGTTGGTTGCGGTAAAGATATCCAATCCGGGAATGATGGTAAAATTCTCTTCTACCTCATAGATTACATCATAAGTATTTTCACTTACTTCTACCACTTTATATGTCACATTGGCAAAGGAAGCTAAACGTTTTAAACGCTGAATATCTTCTTCTATTTTTACAGAATCGAGGGCTTGTCCAGCATCGACCAAGGCAATTTTTTCGATAAAAGAGCGCTTGGTTTTTTTATATCCTTCAATTTTAAAATCTGAAATGGTGCGCTCTTGGGAAAATGCACTCATATTTGCCATGATTGATAGGAGCAAAACCACTACGATCTTTTTCATTCAACAGTAAATTTTTTGTTTAAGACGAATAAATTCACCCAGTTATCTTCACTAACATCCATCAATGAGAAATTATATTCGGTACCTACCGAAAGTATTGGAGGGGTTTCTGTTGTGATATTCAAGATCACATTTGACGTATTGTAATACTGAAAAGTATTCTCTAAGGTATACGTACCTGATAACAAATTGTTTTGAGCATCTGAAACCACTTGAAAATAAATAGCATTATCTCCAAACTGATTCTTTATCCATGTAAAACGAGGCATGGTTGATGTTTCTTGATCAATGTTAACCTCATCTATCCACTTAGATGCTTTCGATACTTGTTTGGTTCGAATAGGATTTGAAAGTTTAATTTCACCATCCAATTCATGGGTCACAATGATCCATTTTTCAACATTAAGGTCTCGATCAAATTGCTGTAGATATCCATTAAAAAAAGGCGTTCCATTAACCATTACTTTTTCATAATTTGAAAAATCATTTTCGTCAATATCGGTTCCTTTAGTTTCATATACTTTGGCATCACTTGCACCGTTTACCGGATACTGAAACACCAACACTTTAGCGGCATCAGTTGTACTCCCCGCACAGGCGATAACTGCTCCTTTTTCTATGGTTCTTCCTAAAACATAACTAGACAACAAAGCATCATCATTTACGCTATCCTCCTCACAGGAAGCTACCAAAAGTACTATCAATATGAATGATAATTTTTTCAATGTATGCCTTTATAGTATTTTCTAACAATCGCTTCTGCTGGTTTATTTTGCGGTGTAAATCTTGAATTCTCAACCCCTCCTACCTCATCATGATTATGAAACCATTTCCATAAAAAACCTCCTCCAAACCAACCTTCATTCCAAAACTCCTCAAAAATTGCTTGCGTAGCATTTGCTTGCCCTTGTAAGTTAACACTCGTCATACTTCGATCAGACTTCCATGGTTCCTTAGCTGTATAATCAACACTTCGATAGCCGAATTCTGTAAATAATATAGGGCGATCATACTTTTTAGAAATTTCTTTCATTATCTGTTTGTGAGGCTTCCACCCTTCTTTACAACCTTCAATAGTTGGTGTCACTATAGTATTAACAGGAAAGTATGCGTTTACCCCAATAAAATTTAATTTTCTCCAAAATGGAGTATCTTTAAATTCATCCCAATTTGCTGCGTATGTTACTTTTCCTTTATATATCTGCTTCACTTTTTCAATCAAATCATTCCAGTATTTTGGGCGATTTTCCACAAATTTTTCTAGCTCGGTTCCGATACAAAAAATGTCAGCTTTCAATTCGGTTGCCAACTTCGCATACTCTAAAATATAAGATGCATACGTTTTTTCTAATACTTTCCAATCCTCCTCAGTTTCCATTTCAATAAAACCAGTATATTGCCCTCTCCAAACCCATATCTGTGGTTTCAACATCACTTTAATCTTCTTTTTACGGAGCTGATCTGCATACTGTGTGACGCCCTCCTTGGTTTCGCCAAACCATTGTCTATCGGTGTTAAAACGAACTTCAGGATTCTTTAAATCTCTGATAAAACCAAAAGGAATAATAGCTACATAATTCGCATGTACGTTTACAATTGGCTGTATATGTGTTTGATTAATAGGTTCTCTAGAGGAAACTAGACTTAGACCGTTTATTTTTGGTTGTTGTCCTTCACAAGACTGAAATAGAACTAAACATAATAAGAGTTTCAACGTCTTCATTTTATATTTTTTGTTCAAGTAAAGGATTTTATAAGAATAATACCAGTTAGATCTAAAATTTAACTGGTATTATCTTTTTTTTATCTTAAAACAAGGCTCTCAATCCAAGATTGAACGTTTGTCCTAACCCAGTATCATTACCTCTCACAAAATTAGTATACAGAGCTTCGATATTTAGGGTTTTGTTTAGCTGATACTTAGCTCCGCCTCCTACGGCAGTAAAATCTTGGCTAAAATCATTTCCTAAATCAAAACGTTGAGAATGTTGTACTAAACCTAACACTGTAAATTTCTGACTTGGAAAATAACTTAAAAACACACCTGGTGTTAAATTCAAACTATTATTTGCAAAACTACCTTCTACGGTATCGAAATTCGCATCTCTCTCGGCCTTTTTACCAAAATTATACTCAGCATTTAGCTCTGTAAATAACTGCCACTTGTCTCCAGGAAAGGTATAATCATAAAAGAATCTATTTTGAAAAATAAATCCTTTTTGATCTAAAAATACGCCGCCATCGGTTTCTTGATCAATCAACGGTATATGAATAGCGGTTTGAACCGTAAAATTTGAAACATTCTTTAGTGGATTAAACTTTACCGCAGGGGCGAATGATGTAAATCCAGAACGTGCTGTTCCATTTTCTCCATCAAAACTAAAAACATCTAATGCATCTCGCCCTCCTATCACATTCGATCTAAACTCTAATAACAATCCAACATTGAAAGAACTACTTTCTGAAACTCCTGTGAATATATCTACACTCGAGGTAAAAAACGTTTGACGGGGTTCTTTACCGTTCGTGAAGGTACTTTTGGTTTGCGTATATAAGTTATTAAACCATTTGATATCCCACTGCCCTTTACTCAATAATTTAGAAGGTGTATAGGTTTGAATATTACTTTTTTGTGGTGTATCTTGAGTCTCACTTTCTTCTTGAGCGAAAGATGAAAACGTTATGAATGTAAGGATTACTAGTCCGATTATTTTTTTCATTATATATGATTTATCTTGTTAATTTATTGTTTGTTCAAATTCCAGTTGTAGGTGAAATAGCTCAACTTAAAATTGCTAGGAATCTTCTCTGTTCTGTACTTGTTTATAAAGTCAATTTCTGAAGTTCCATTCATGGTGAAATCTTCTTTATACCATTTTAAAATTTCTGATCCCGCAACTCGTTTCTTTTTAGTATTTACCTGAAGAAAGGTGCCGTTTAATGCTATTTTAGTTTGTTTTTCTAATTGCGCCTCTAAACTAGAAGGTAGGTACGCTTTATTAATCAAAGGAGGGCAACCAATCGCTCCACAAACCAATACAAAATGGAAACGCGCATCGTTAAACTGTGCTCTCAACAGCTTATGCTCAATGTCATTTAAAGTAATAGATTTTCCGCCAAGTTTATAGGTTGTTTTATCAAAAAATCCGGCTTTATCCAATGGTGATTTTATAGGATAACTATCAATGATTCCTTTAATAACGGATACATTATAAGCATTGATCCAAAATGCTTGATACTTCTTTGCATCACTTTTAGAGATGCGCACCGTATTGGCTAGACTCAATAGTTCATTCAACTTATCTTGATTCTTGTGAATACCAGCGTAATTCACTTTGCCATTTGCCACATTCGCCTTAAAAAAAGCATCTGCCTTTGTAAAAAATGTATCAGGAGCTTGAGAAAATCCCATATTGAAACTCAATACAATGATTATGATTTTTAATTTGTTTAACATCTTATTCAATTTTATTTTGTGTTTTATTTTTTCGCTATTTTTATGATCATGATAAAAAATACTATCAACTAAGTCAGCAAAAAAAAGGTTACCTTACATTCTTTAAAATATATTTTTCACTTTATTATTTATAATTATTCTAAATTAAATTTCGGAATTAAGTAATTGAAAATTAATACGACTCATCCTTCAACACCTCAAAATTATGGAACATATTGTCATTATAGGAAATGGTATTTCTGGAGTCACCGCGGCTCGACATATTCGTAAGAATTCGGATAAAAAGATTACCATTGTATCAGCAGAAACCGACTATTTTTTTTCTAGAACAGCGCTCATGTATGTGTACATGGGACATATGAAATTTGAACATACGCAGCCTTATGAAAATTGGTTTTGGAAAAAGAATCGTATCGAATTAAAAAAAGGATATGTAACGAGTATTGATAGTAATAACAAGTCCCTCAATTTTGCCGAAGGAGATACCTTAAGTTATGATAAATTAATTATTGCTACCGGTTCTAAACCTAATAAATTTGGGTGGCCTGGACAGGATCTCGATGGGGTTATGGGCATGTACCACAAACAAGATTTAGATAATCTAGAGAAATATGCTCCAAATAAGAATGTTTGCAAACGTGCTGTTATTGTTGGTGGCGGACTTATTGGTATTGAACTTGCAGAAATGTTACATTCTAGACATATACCAGTAACGTTTTTGGTACGTGAAAATAGCTTTTGGAATGGTGTATTACCAGAAGGAGAATCGGCCATGATCAATAGAGAAATTCTAAGAAGTAATATTGACTTAAGATTAGGTGTTAATCTAAAAGAGATTAAAGGAGATGCGAACGGAAAAGCTACCTCGATAGTGATCGCAGAGACTGGTGAAGAAATTCAATGTGATGTAGTTGGTTTAACTGCAGGTGTTTCTCCAAATGTAGATTTCCTCAAAGACAGTGACATAGAAATTGGTCGGGGCGTGAAAGTAAATCGTTTTTTAGAAACCAATGTCAAAGAGGTGTATGCCATAGGTGATTGCGCCGAGCAGCATGAGGCTATTGGGAGTAGACGACCTATTGAAGCTGTTTGGTATACTGGGCGTATGATGGGCGAAACGGTCGCTCAAACAATATGTGGTAATAAAATCGAATACAAACCAGGGCATTGGTTTAACTCAGCGAAATTTATCGATATTGAATATCAAACATATGGCTGGGTATGGGCGCAAGCGAAAGAAAACGAATCAAGATTCTACTGGGAGCATAAAGACGGTACCAAATGTATTCATATTAATTATGATAAAAACACACGAACGTTTATAGGTATTAATACTTTCGGAATTCGAATGCGACATCAATTTTTTGACAAGATATTGACCGAAAAAAGATCAGTTGAGCATGTTTTAGAACATCTAGCCGATGCAAATTTCGATCCTGAATTTTACAAATTATATGAACAAGAAATTGTCGCCAAATTCAATCAAGAAAACGGAACAAATATTCAATTAAAAAAGAAAAGTTGGAAACGCATTTTTGCATAAACCAATCTCAACAACAGATACTATGAAAGCAATACAAAATATAGGTTTAGTCTTTTTCTTAATTGGGTTAGCCATTTTCACAGGAAGTTTATTTACAGGGTCTTTTAGTCTAACAGAACAAGAAGTAGCTTCTTTTATTGAGTCGAAAGGCTATAAAAGTGATATTATAAAAGAAAAACTTACAGAAGCCGTTGTTACCGACGAGCATCTAAATATTTTCCAATTTTCAAGTCGTGTGCGTGCTGCATATCAAGCATCAAATGATCATTATGATGCCTTAATCGCTAAATACGATGCCGAAAAAAACTGGGATAAAAAAGGAGAACAATTTCAATATAAAATTTATGGCAAATCACATACCTTAAGTTACGAAGTTGCCAAGAAAGCAGGTTCAGGTTTTGTAAAAGAAAATGCCGGACTTTTATGGTGGTTAACTTTTGGATTAGCCATTGTTGGTGCCTTATTATTTATTTTACCAAATATTGTATTGTTAGGTAAAGAAGGCATCAAAAATAATGGTATCTATCATGAATCGAGTACCAACAGAGGTTGGATCGCATGGTTGGTACTCGTCTACCTGGTCACATTTTATTTGGTACTTTATTTCATGCCCGACTATGCGGTGAATTGGACATACATTTTAGATCCAATTAGTAAAACCTTAAACGGAGGGGAAGCAAGTCAATGGTTTGTGTATGGTTTCTTATACTGTGTTATTATGATTGTAATGGCCGCACGGATGTATATCAAATATAGACATAACAAATATCAAGTCATACGAACTACGTCTGTACTTTTCTTTCAAATTGTATTTGCCTTTTTGATACCAGAAATTATGGCAAGTTTGAATATGCCAGGTTATGATTTTAAAAATGCATTTCCGCTAGACTATGACTTCTTTTTCGAATGGAACCTAGATAGTTTACGTGACAGCGGTGCTATTGGCTTATTCATACTCGTATGGGGAATTGTGCTCACTTTGATTATTGTTCCAGTAATGGTCTATTTTTTCGGAAAACGATGGTATTGTTCATGGGTTTGTGGTTGTGGTGGTCTCGCCGAAACCTTAGGAGATCCTTACAGACAACATTCAAGTAAAAAATTAGTATCGTGGAAACTAGAAAGATGGTTGATACATTCGGTATTAGTCTTTTCTTTATTCATGACCATAGTTACATTATATTGTTATTTTACTGGAACCGAATCCTTTTTAGGCATCAAATCACAATGGATAAAAGATACTTATAGTTTCTTAATCGGTGCGTGGTTCGCAGGTGTTATCGGTACTGGTTTTTATCCAATTTTTGGGAATCGTGTTTGGTGTCGTTTCGGATGTCCGCTTGCGGCATATTTAGGTCTTGTTCAACGTTTTAAATCTCGTTTTAGAATTACAACCAACGGTGGGCAGTGTATCTCATGTGGAAATTGCTCTACATATTGCGAACAAGGAATTGACGTACGTGCATATGCTCAAAAAGGTGAAAATATTATCCGTTCGAGTTGTGTTGGCTGTGGTATTTGCTCAGCAGTATGCCCGAGAGGTGTTTTAAAACTAGAGAATGGCCCTGAGGCTGGTCGTATCAATCCGACGGAAATATTGTTAGGTAATGATGTTGACCTGATGGCTTTGGTAAATCAGAACGATGCAAAATAAACTCATCTTACTTCTATTTATGTGCAGCCTATCCATTGCTGCCCAGAAAAAATATCATAAATCATATGATGATAATGGTATTCTAATAGAAGAAGGGTGGTTAGAGAATGCCTTAAAAATTGACTATTGGAAGTATTACAATCCCAATGGGACGATACAAAAAGAAGGTCGCTATCATAGAGGAAAACCCATAAAATACTGGTATTTTTACACCCGAAACGGTAAAAAAAAAGAAGCTGGTCATTTTGAGAATGGTATCAAAAGTAATTGGTGGATATTTTTTAACGCAAAAGGTATTGTAGATACGAAATGTCAGTTTCGTAATAACAAAAGAAATGGTTATTGTCTAGTTTATAAGAATAAAAAATTAGTGAAAGCTGAAAAGTATACGAACGACAAAAAACTAAAGGAATGGACAGATGTAAAGTCATTCAGAAAAGAAAATAAAATGTCAGATCTTAGATGAGTGCTATAAAAGTCATTATTCCCGCCTATAATGAGGAGGAATCAATCGCCAATGTTATTAATGACATTCCTTCAATAGTAAATGAGGTAATTGTTGTGAGCAATAATTCTACTGATACTACGGAGCAACGTGCGAAAGATGCTGGAGCGACCGTTTTAATGGAACCAAGAAAGGGCTACGGCTATGCTTGCCTAAAGGGAATGGAGTATATTGCGCAGCAATCGAAAGAACTTGACAAAAAACCTGACATCATTGTTTTTTTAGATGGTGATTATTCAGATTACCCTGAACAACTATCCGAACTTGTGGAACCTATTGAAAAACAGGGCTTAGATTTTGTAATTGGAGCACGAGTTAAACGACTACGTAAACAGGGTTCTATGACTCCACAACAAATTTTTGGAAATTGGTTAGCTACATTTTTGATGAAATTGTTTTTCAACGCTAGCTTTACTGATTTGGGTCCTTTTAGAGCCATAAAATATGATAAATTACTCGGTCTTAACATGGAAGATAAAACCTATGGATGGACTGTAGAAATGCAATTAAAAGCATTAAAACAAAAATTATCTTACACCGAAATTCCAATGAAATATAGAAATAGAATTGGCGTTTCGAAAGTGTCAGGAACCGTCAAGGGATCTGTGATGGCTGGTGTAAAAATTTTAGGTTGGATTTTTAAATATAGTTTTAAATAAATGATTCTTGAAAGTATAGTCATCGGAATTTACTCAGTAGCGCTGGTGCTCATTTTTATGTATGCATTAGCACAGTTGAATCTATTATTCAATTATATCGCTGCCCAGAAGAAAGAAGAGACCTCACCAAAATTTGATCTATCAGATGACAATGAAGTGCCGTATGTGACCATACAATTACCCGTTTTTAACGAAATGTATGTGATGCAACGTTTATTAGATAATATTGCACTCATCGATTACCCACAACATCGCTTAGAAGTTCAAGTGCTGGATGACTCAACAGACGAAACTGTAAAAACAACCGCAGCTCAAATACAAAAGCTGAAAGAAGAAGGGTTAGATATCGTTCATATTTGTAGAGAAAATCGTCAAGGGTTTAAAGCAGGAGCCTTGAAAGAAGGTTTAGAAATAGCCAAAGGAGAATTCATTGCCATCTTCGACGCCGATTTTTTACCAAAAAAAGATTGGTTAAAAAACACCATCCCGTATTTCAAAGATGCTGAGATAGGCGTGGTTCAAACACGATGGGGACATATCAACAGAAATTACTCTATTCTTACTAAAATCCAAGCATTTGCTTTAGATGCACATTTTACTTTAGAGCAAGTTGGTCGTAATAGTAAAGGGCATTTTATAAATTTTAATGGCACCGCTGGTGTTTGGCGAAAAGAATGTATTATCGATGCTGGTAATTGGGAAGGCGATACCTTGACGGAAGACCTCGACCTAAGCTATAGAGCACAGTTAAAAAATTGGAAATTCAAATACTTGGAAGGCGTAGAAACTCCAGCAGAACTTCCGGTGGTGATTAGTGCCGCTCGAACACAGCAATTTAGATGGAACAAAGGCGGCGCTGAAAATTTCAAGAAAATGCTCTGGAAAGTACTCAAAAACAAGAGTATTTCATCCAAAACAAAAGTTCACGGCATTCTACATTTATTAAATAGTACCATGTTCTTAAATGTACTAATCGTAGGGGTTTTAAGTATTCCGATGCTCTATATTAAAAACGAGTATACCCATTTAAAAGTTTACTTTTTCGTCATGAGCTTTTTTGTGATAAGTACTGTGATTTTCTTTATCTGCTATTGGTTTATGTACAAAAGTAAATATGGAGGCGGCCTTAAGAGTTTTGTACGGTATATAGGGATGTTTTTTACATTTTTCTCTATTGCAATGGGGTTCTCATTGCACAATTCTATTGCTGTTCTCGAAGGGCATTTTGGAAAGAAAAGTGAATTTGTACGGACTCCAAAATTCAATATTAGTTCTTTAGCGGATAGTTGGAAAGGCAATAAATATTTACGAAAAAAAGTTTCATTAAATGTCATTTTTGAGGGATTATTGGCAGCTTATTTTGCCTTCGGCATGTATAGTGCTTTTGTCGTAGGAGATACCGGTGGTGATTTTGCACTGTTTCCTTTTCATCTGATGCTTTTTCTTGGATTTGGATATGTATTCTTTAAATCTTTAACTTCGAAAGCCTAATAAGCGACCTATTTTATCTAAATTTAGCTACTCACTGAAGCTATTTTTGTTATTTCTTAAAAGTAATGCCAAATCTTACCTATTTAAAAAGTATTCAAATACCCTTGTTACTGGCCATAGTAAGTGTCGCTTTCTATCTATCTTTCGGCTACGATTTACAGCGAACAGAATATTCCAAACTTATCTTGCTGTACGTAGGACTTTTCTTTTTGTTCTATAAATTGCTGCAAATAGTTAAAAATGACTTTAAATTTTTAGTCTTTCTATCAGTAGTATTCAGGCTCTTGTTCTTATTCTCAATTCCGAATTTATCACAAGATTTTTATCGTTTCATATGGGACGGACGCATGATTCTAGAAGGTTTCAACCCATATCTATACACAGTCGATTCATTTATACAAAATGGTCAGACTCCTGTTAATCAAGCCTTAGAATTGCATGCAGGTATGGGCGCACTCAGTGCTGGTCACTATACAAACTACCCTCCTATTAATCAACTCTGTTTTGTCATAGCAGGACTTTTCTCAGGTACCAACATTTTGGGTTCTGTTATCGTTATGCGTTTGCTCATTATCATGGCAGATATCGGTATTCTTTATTTTGGTAAGAAGCTACTTACAAATTTAAAACTACCGGTTCATCATATATTTTGGTATTTGTTGAATCCATTTATAATTATTGAATTAACAGGTAACTTACATTTTGAGGCCGTTATGATTTTCTTTTTAATATGGGCTCTATATTTACTCCAAAAAGGAAATTGGAAACTAGCGGCAATTGTATTTGCATTTTCAGTTTCTGTTAAATTGATACCACTGATATTTTTGCCTGTATTCTTTCAATATTTCATGCAAAAAAAACATCCGTTCCTAAACGAACCAAACGCTCCAACAACGTTGATCTCAAGGCTTTTAAGACTCAGCAGTTTTTACCTCATCATTATTGCGGTAGTTGCGCTTTTATTTTTACCATTTCTTTCTTCAGAATTTCTCAGCAATTATGCAGAGACAGTAGGTCTCTGGTTTCGAAATTTTGAATTTAACGCAAGTATCTATTATGTAGCACGAGCCTACGGTTATACCTTCAGAGGGTTTAATGAAATTGCCGTTATCGGAAAAATAATTCCAATTGTTGTGCTAGGTGTCACATTAATTATTACTTTTTTCAGAAAAAACAAGACGACTATACAGCTCATAGCCGCCCTACTATTTGTACTTACGTTCTATTATTTTACGGCAACTACAGTACACCCGTGGTATTTGGCAACACCACTTATTCTCTCCATTTTTACACGCTATAAATTTCCATTGGTATGGAGTTTTATGATCATTATAAGCTACCTAGCTTACGCAAATACGAATAACACAGAAAATTTATGGATTATAGGTTTAGAATATAGTATTGTTTACGGGGTATTTATTTGGGAGGTTTTTATTAAGAAAAGGATGGTTCAAGTCAATAAAGAATAGAGATTGCTGCAACATAAATATAGCCTAAGGTTATGATTGCTAGAGTGAATCCGAAATTTTCAATCTTATCGATGGTTTTATTTGACTTAAATATTTTTTTCATTCGTATAATGATTTAAAAGAAATACAATTATGAAATATGTGTAAATAAATGGTTTCAAAAAAAGATAACATGCAAACAATAAAAAACCGCTAGTCTCAATAGGGAAGTAAACCTTAACTAGCGGCATTTATGTTCAAAGCGCACTAATACAATTAATTTACTTTGCATTCATTACCATTGAAAAATCATAAATAAACCCCTTTAATTATTTCAAAACAATGGTAAAATTATTATTCCAAATATCCGCTAGCAAATAAAGAGCATTCTGATGAAATGTATTGTAGTAGTACTTTGTATTTTCTTGTAGTTGTTTCAACTACAAGCCAAAAATATCTCTTATGAAATATTATGGTCAATGGCGTAACGTACTAGAGCGGCATTATTTTTTAGATTCATTTTTTGTAAGATGCGACTTCGGTACGTGCTCACTGTATTAACACTTAATGAAACCTCCTTGGCAATTTCAGATACCGTCTTACCTTTGGCTATTAATTCAAGCACCTGTAACTCTCGGTCTGATAATAACTCGTGCAATGCCGATACAGGTTTATTACCAACAGCGTCTACCAACATATCAGCAAGCACAGAAGAGATATACTTCTTGCCTGAAAGGACCTTTTTCACAGCACCTAATAGTTCTTCTGGCGGACTATCTTTACTCAAAAATCCGTAAGCCCCTGCTTTTAATGCTCGTAGGGCATACTGTTCTTCTGGTTGCGCACTTAACATAATGATTGGAGTATCAATTTCCAATACGTTGGCTTGCTTCAACATCTCAAGACCATTTAATTTCGGCATTGCCACATCTAGAAGTGCCAGCGACACTTCATTATTTCTTAGTATAGAAAGACCTTCAATACCATTTGACGCTTCCAAAAAAACACCATCCGGATATTCATCGCGAAGAATTTCAATGAGTCCCATTCTCAATATGGCATGGTCATCAACTAATAATATATTCATTCTATTTTACTTTCAGATATGCTGGTGCAAGTTAGTAATAAAAAGTAGGCAAGAAAATCTCAAATTAATACTGATCTGTGGCCAGTAACACTAAATTACAGGCAATCTCAGCATCAATATTATGTTCTCTAAGTAATCTTACAAATTCCATGTTTTCGGTACCTGGATTAAAAATTACCCGCTTCGGTTGTAATGATATGATATACTCATAATAGGCTGGTTGACGACTTGGGTTTATATATAAGGTTACGGTATCAATACCTATAAATTGAGGGTTGTCGGTTCTTATTTCAACCTGTCCTATCTCCCCTGCCCTCAAACCTATTGCTTTGACTTCATGACCTTTATCGATTAATCTTTTAATCACAATATGAGAATATCTATGTGCTTTCATAGAAGCGCCAATGACCAATGTTCGTTTTGTCATTTGTTAAAGTCTGTTAATCATTTGTTAATCGGTGTTACAAATATACAAAGCCCACGTCATATGGATAATGTATAATTTAAGAAGATACTTTTTTTAAAATATATACATTCTCATTTTGGTTTTTAAAACCCTCTATTCGGTGAATCTGATGGAGGGTTTTATGTTTCTCACTTCCTTCAGTTACCAACATTTAGTGGACAAAATTTGTGGTAACTCCTTTTTTTTATGATATTGCAGCTCCCAATAAAAAATTAACTCAATTAATTATGAAGAAAAAACTGCTTTCAATGCTATTGATACTAACACCACTTCTAACCTTTGCACAAGATAAAGGGCTCGATGAACGAATAAATGATTGGTTCATGCCCATAGCCTCGGCTTGGGAAGGTTTTGTTCTAACCAAAGTGCCTTTAGGTCAATATGATATTCCTTTAGTGGTATTGCTTTTAGTAATAGGTGCCACTTTTTTTACTATTTATTTTGGCGTCCCTGGTGTTAAAAGGTTCCCTTTAGCTATTAATACTGTACGAGGCAAATATGACGAAATTGAAGGTCATGGAATAGAAAAAACGGAGTTAGCCGTTGATGGTGATATTCCAGATACGATTAGAGATGAAAGTAAAGAAGGTGAAGTTTCACACTTCCAAGCCCTTGCAACGGCAGTTTCAGGTACCGTTGGTTTGGGTAATATTGCTGGGGTGGCCGTGGCAATTGCACTCGGTGGTCCTGGTGCCACATTTTGGATGATTGTTTGTGGACTAATTGGAATGTCAACAAAATTTGTAGAATGTACCTTAGGTGTTAAATACAGAGATGTAGGACCAGATGGTACTGTATATGGTGGCCCGATGTACTACCTTTCTAAAGGATTAAAAGAAAGAAACATGAGTGGATTAGGAAAAGTACTTGGTGCTTTGTTCGCGATCTTATGTGTTGGTGCTTCATTTGGGGGTGGTAACGCCTTTCAATCTAATCAGGCGGCGGTACAATTAAGTACACTTTTCAATTTAGAAGGAGGTGCAACAGGAGTTATTATAGGTATTATTTTAGCAGTACTCGTTGGTATTGTTATCATTGGTGGTATCAAGAGAATCGCCAGCATAACAGAAAAAATAGTTCCATTTATGGCCGGTATTTATGTACTCGCTTGTTTGGTCATCATTTTTGCTAATTTTAGTTCTATTGGTGATGCATTTGGACTAATATTTAGTGGAGCTTTTACTCCAATGGCGGGTCTAGGTGGTTTAGTAGGTGTACTTATTGTTGGTTTCCAAAGAGCGGCGTTCTCGAATGAAGCTGGTGCTGGTTCTGCCGCAATTGCCCATTCTGCAGTAAAAACAAAATATCCAGCGTCTGAAGGTGTAGTTGCTTTATTAGAACCATTTATAGATACTGTGGTAATTTGTACAATGACTGCTTTAGTTATTATATTCTTTAATATAGATGGCGCTAATATGCAAAGTGTATTTGCCTATGGAGGTGATGGAAGTAATGTTATTTTAAATGATGGTGGAGCTTCAATCGGTGGCGTAGATTTAACGTCTATGGCTTTTGATTCTGTTATTCCTGGTTTTTCATACATACTCACTATTGCAATTGTTCTATTTGCTTTTTCTACCATGATTTCATGGTCTTATTATGGTTTACAATCTTGGAAGTACCTTTTTGGAAAAGGGAAAAAAGCCGATTTAGTATATAAAATTTTGTTTTTATTATTTGTAGTCATAGGAGCTGCCGCTACATTAGATGCGGTAATTAAGTTCTCTGATGCCATGATTTTGGCCTTAGTATTCCCGAATATGATAGGATTATTCTTCTTGTTTCCGCGAGTTAAGGAAGAAATGAGTAAATACTTAAGTGCAATTAAAAGCTCGAAAGAATAAGAACTACGCTTAATGAAAAATTTAAAATCCCATTTCTGGTATAACAAAAACCAACGAAATGGGATTTTCTTTTTAGCGCTCATTATTGTTATCTTACAACTACTCTATTTGTTTGTGAGTTCTTCTGGACGTACTACGTCTGATTTGAATTTAGAAAGGATCAATCGTCACAGACAAGAAATTGATTCTTTGAGAGCTATTCAATTGGAAAGTAAAAAGCCAAAGATTTTTCCATTTAATCCGAGTTTCATCGACGATTTTAAGGGCTACCAACTAGGGATGTCTACTGATGAAATTGATCGACTAATACAACATCGAACTGATGGGAATTATATCAATTCGATCAGTGAATTTCAACAAGTGACCAAGGTTTCAGATAGCTTACTTGCCATAATCTCACCTTATTTTAAATTTCCTGAATGGATAACCAATAAAATCAGTAAAAAGAACATTCAAATACAAAAATCAAACACATCAAGGGTCTCAAAAACGGATATCAATTCCGCCACTATCGATGTACTAAAAGAGATCAACGGTATAGGACAGGTATTAGGAAGACGTATTATTAGTTACCGGAATAAATTAGGTGGCTTTTCTGTTAATGAACAATTATATGAGGTCTATGGCCTTGAATCTCGAATCGCAGACCAAGTATTAGAGCGGTTTATGGTTATAAAAAAGCCGCAAATAAAAAAGCTAAACCTAAATGAAGCAACATTTAAAGAAGTGTTATCTATAGTCTATATTGATTATCAATTAACTAAAAAGATATTTGAATATCGTGATGAAGTAGCAGAAATTCAATCATTAGAAGAATTGAAAAAAATTGAAGGATTCCCATTGGAAAAATTTGACAGAATAGCCTTATATTTGACCGTCAAATAGACTTGCTTATGAGTAGTATGTATTTTACTGAAGAACACCATTCTTTTCGACAAAGTTTCAAAGAATTTCTTCAAAAAGAAGTTGTTCCACATATTGAAAAATGGGAAAAAGAAGGAACGATCGAACGATTTATCTGGAAGAAAGTTGGTGAAATGGGTTATTTCGGACTCAATACTCCAGAAGCTTATGGCGGTTTGGATCTTGATTTATTTTATACCGTTATTTTTCTTGAAGAACTTCAAAAGATTAATTCAGGTGGATTCGCTGCAGCCATGTGGGCACATGCTTATTTGGCCATGACACATTTGAATAAAGAAGGTGACGAACGCATTAAAAAAGAGTATTTAGTTCCAAGTGTCGAAGGTGAAAAAATCGGTTGCCTATGCATTAGCGAACCTTTTGGTGGCTCTGATGTTGCGGGTATGCGAACTACTGCAATTAAAAAAGGAGATTCATATATTCTAAACGGCTCAAAAACATTTATTACGAATGCCGTCTATTCCGATTATATGGTTGTAGCTGCAAAGACACAACCAGAACTTGGTAATAAAGGCATGAGTATTTTTGTAATTGATAGCAAAACCGCTGGAATATCAGTGACTAAACTAGACAAACTCGGATGGCGTGCTTCCGACACCGGTGAGATTGCCTTTGATAATGTTGAGATTCCTGCTGCAAATTTAATGGGAGAAGAAGGAAAAGGCTTTCCATACATCATGCAACATTTTGCATTAGAACGTTTAGTTATGGGTATCAATGCGCATGCAAGATCTGAATATGCCATTGAGTATGTATTACAATATATGAGTGAACGAATGGCTTTTGGCAAAACAATCGATAAGTTTCAAGCATTACGTCACAAAGTGGCAGATATGGCAAGTGAGGTTGAAGTTTGTAAGGTATTTAATTATGCCACTGCCAAACGATTAAATGACGGTGAATATGTGGTGAAAGAAGCCAGCATGTCTAAATTAGTGTCTACTAAAGTTGCGGATCAAGTGGCCTACGATTGTCTACAGCTTTTGGGTGGATATGGCTATATGGAAGACTACCCTATGGCGCGATTATTACGTGATAGTCGTCTAGGACCTATAGGTGGTGGTACCTCTGAAATTTTAAGAGAAATTATCGCCAAAATGATTATAGATAAGAAAGACTATAAACCAGCAACCTAGTATATTAATCGGTACTTTGACAAAAATATTTTTTGTGATTGGCAAAATGGCTAGAGAGAAAAATTATCATAAGCTTGCTACTAACTTTTTATTTTGAAAATTTATAGAAACACAAGAAAAAACTCCCTAAGTAACAGAAATATTTTCGGTTATCTCATGTATGGAATTGGAGAAATTCTACTTGTTGTTATTGGAATTTTGATTGCGGTTGCCTTGAATAACTGGAATGAAAAAGAACGTGAAAAAAAGGAATTAAATAATATCCTATTAACAATCCATAAAAATTTAAAAAATGACATTCTAGAAATTGATAAAATTTTAGAGTTTCATGAAAGTACTGCTCCTTTATATGATAAAATTCTTAGTGGCTCAATAACCAAAAAAGACTATCAGGATGCTCAAGATATTCGTCTACACTTTTTAATTTTAGGATACCCCGAAATTTCTTTTGATAAACGAGGGTATAATTTACTAAGTACTTATAATAGTAATAATGAAACTACTAAAGATACCTTAGCTGCTCACATTGCAGATTTCTATACAGAACGCTTATTAGAAATCAAAGTTGATGATGAATTCAGAGCCCTAGATTTTAAAAACAACTATGAGTATTGGAAAAACAACTACGATTGGTGGGCCAACTATATTACAAGAAAAGATTTTGACGGATTCGAAACGTATGCGTTAAATAGTCCTGATTACAAAAATAGGGTTGCGAATGCTTATTTTTTAACCTATGATATTTTCTTACCAGAATTAAGAATTTTCAAAGAGCAGGCACTAATTATTATAAAAGCGATTGAACAAAGAGCACTAGAAAAATGAGTTCATTAACATTTAATTTATTTAAACATAAAAAAATCATAGCCGTTATCATAGCGGTTATCATTTACTTTACCTTGACTTATGCGACTAATGAGCAACAAATAGCATATGAAAAAGAGGTAATTGCTTTAGACACCAATAAAGACGGGATCTATAGCGATGATGAAGTGAACGAAGAACAAAAACAAATCATTGAAAAAATGGAAAGCGGAACAGGAGGACGAATTGCTCCATATACGCTAGTTCCTTTCGCTTTCTTTTGCGGCATCTTTGTTTTCTTCACGCTGAGAGCTGTTGAAAATTTTAAAAATAAGAGTTAAATTACTCATTTTCTTATTGTTAAATAGGCATTAATCCTTCTGTAATTTTCAGTTTGTAATCTTTCAAGATTTAGTTCGACCTATGAACTATGTCGAAATATCCGTTCAATAAAACGAATTTATATATAGCCTTGCAGTATTTAACTACGCGCAAAAAACAAACTATTCTTGCAATTATCGGAGTATTGTTAGGGGTTGCTACTTTTATTGTAATGATCAATTTTATGACCGGTGTAAATAATTTTCTTGATGACGCTGTGTTTAAAGGTAATCCAGACATTGTTATAAAACCAATATCGCACCAAAAGACGAACAAACTTCCTTTTAGCATCGGGCCAACCACTATTGAAAATCTTGAAGAAATTAGCAACGAACTAGAAGCAAATGAAAATGTAAGAGCTTTTGCTAATCAAACGATCTCGCCAGCGATTTTGACCAGCAATTACCAGCAATTACCGGGAAGTGTGAATGGTATTTTTCCTCTTGAGGAAATGCATATGGTAGATTTAAATAAAAGATTAATCGCAGGAACTGGGTTTAGTGAGTTATCTCAAAATAACATCATAATCGGCATAAGTCTCGCGAAACGTCTAGGCGTTTCGGTTAAAGATACCGTGACAATAATACTTCCAAATGGAAAAAGTACGAGTCTATTTGTATCTGGAATTTTCAGTTTTGGAATTACCACAATTGACAATGTTCGCACATACATGTCTGCAAAAACACTTCAAAACCTCTTGGGACTATCAAAAAATATCACTCATATAAATGTAAAGTTAAAAGATCGCAATAACCTTGATTTAAAATCATTGTTACTTCAGCAATCAAAAGAAATTGAAATAGAAGATTGGAAAGAGAATAACAAAACTATTGTTATTGGCAATAAAGTTCGTGATATTCTTACTTGGTCCGTTTCACTCGCCTTGTTATTAGTTGCAGGATTCGGTATTTACAATATTCAAAATAGTGCGGTTTTTGAAAAAAGAAAAGATATTGCTGTATTGAAAACCATAGGCTACTCTAGTTCTGATATCATTTTTATTTTTCTAGTTCAGGCGCTCATAATAGGTGTTTTAGGTGCTTTCTTAGCGCTTGGCCTTGGGTATCTGATTAGTTTTATAATATCAATTACTCCTTTAGATACTTCTGATTTTATCATCGTAAAAACCTATCCCGTTAATTTTAACAAAGCTCATTTTATTCTTGGGTTTTCATTTGGTGTACTTACCACTGTTCTATCTGGGTATTTCCCTTCTAGAAAAGCCAGTAAAGTGGACCCAGTAACGATAATAAGAGGCGTATGATTTTAGAGGCTAAACATATAAATAAGAATTTCTCAACACCAAAAATACACCGCGTGTTAGATGATATTTCATTAACCATTAATCAAGGAGAGTTAATCTCATTATATGGTGAATCGGGTAGCGGAAAATCAACATTACTTTACATTCTATCTACGCTTGATTCGGCATTTGAAGGTAGTTTAAAAATACATGGACAAGAAACGACCGAATTATCACCAAAAAATTTAGCCGATTTCAGGAATGAACATATAGGTTTCATATATCAATTTCATTATTTATTACCAGAATTCAGTGTGCTACAAAACATAGCATTACCCGCACAAAAACTTGGTGTAAAAAATAAAAAAGAAATTAACGCAGATGCAGCACAACTGCTTGAAGAGTTAGACATAGCTTCTTTAGCAGCATACCCGACTTATAAATTATCAGGTGGTCAGCAACAACGAGTAGCCATCGGGAGAGCACTCATCAATAATCCAACGTTTATTATTGCCGATGAACCCACTGGAAACCTCGATGAAAAGAATTCAGATTTAATATTTAACATTCTTAAGGATATTACCGAAAGAAGAAAAAATACTGTATTAATGGCTACTCATAACCGTAAATTTTACGAAAATTCTCATCGTGCCATTGAAATGATTAACGGTAAGTTACGACTATAGTACTAATAAATTTTAGAAAGATAAAAATGATAAATTCATCAAAACAGAGCGATATCATATTCGATGGAGAGTGTAATTTATGTAACGGCGTAGTAGGCTGGTTGATGAAATTCGCACCTAAAGACATTTTTCACTTTGTTCCTTTTCAATCACCAAAAGGACAAGCCTTGCTGAAAAGCAAAGGGTATCCTACAAAGCAATTGGAAACGGTCATTTTAATCGATGAGAAAGGTTGGCACACCCATTCTGATGGATTTCTTAAAATTATTTCTAAAATACCTAAATGGAGACTGGTTGCGGCCCTCTTAGCTTTTATACCTCGAATCATTAGAGATAGTATCTACAATTTAGCTTCAAAAAATAGGGTCAAATGGTTCGGACAATCGAACATTTGTACCATCAATTTTAAGTAATGACTATCTTCTATTCGAACATAATACTTTTACTTAGTTTATTTCTACTAAATATATCTTCGTATGACGTGTCGAATATCACGGCTTTGACCGCTGAACGCACCCCAAATAAACAGGAAATTCAATATTTTATTGATCTTGTAGATGCTGAAGATGAAACCACGATAAAAAGCGCAATTGATTATATCAATAGTAATTGGAAATCTCAATATGAAATAATGGTATTGGAATTACTATACTTTAATCTGAATAATTATAAATTATATATCAGACTAGTGGCTTTGCTGCAAGTGAACACTGGTAAAAGTTTCGGAACTGATTTTAATAAATGGTATGAATACATTTGGAATAAGGATCAAAAACTGATATCAAATTATCATTTATTTAAAGCCGCATTACATAAAAAAATCGACAGTAGGTTTGAAACTTATTTTTTGAATAGACAAAATCAAACAACTATACGACTCGATGAAATTAGATGGGGTGGCGTACTTCAAGACGGTATTCCACCATTACGAAATCCTAAAATGATATCGACTTCACAAGCGAACTACCTTAACGATAGTGACGTTATTTTCGGTATTGAAGTGAATGGAGATGCTAGAGCTTATCCAAAACGTATCTTAGCCTGGCACGAAATGTTTACAGATATTGTTGGAGGTGTTTCAGTAACTGGTGTTTACTGTACCTTGTGCGGCACTGTTATTTTATATAACAATAAACATAAAGAAACAACGTATGAATTAGGAACCAGTGGTTTTTTATACCGATCTAACAAACTTATGTATGATAAAAAAACACAATCTTTATGGAATACTTTATGGGGAACACCTGTTGTCGGGCCATTGGTGGGAAAAGATATTCAACTCGATTATATGAGCGTTGTAACAACCACTTGGGGTGAATGGAAGTTAAGGCATGAAAACACAAAAGTTTTATCCTTAGAAACAGGACATACAAGAGATTATAGAGAAGGCGTTGCCTATAAATCATACTTTGCCAACGATGATTTGATGTTTAATGTACCTAAACTGCATAAAAAGCTTAAGAATAAACAATTAATTTTAGCGATTCGATTACCAAAGTATCCTGAGCAACCTTATGCAATTTCGGTAAAGTTTTTAAAAAAGAACCCATTATATGCATTAACCATAGCACAAACCAATATGATTGTTTTAACCGATAAAACGGGAGCTAATAGAGTATACGATGTGGGAAAGACAAAATTTACCTCGTACAATCAATTTAGAAAACTCATTGATACTGGCGGTGACACCTGGACATTGTCAGAAAATAAATTGACAAACAAACGGGGCAAAGAATTGCCCCGTATTCATACTTTTAATGCATTTTGGTTTGGATGGAAAGCAGCATATCCAAATACTAAACTTGTCCAATAACCTTAACTATTGCCGTTTTGGCCATCTTCATCTTTTTCGATCTCATTCCACACCTTAATGGCATCATCTTTCGAAACTCCTTCTTTGATCTCTACATGAATACCATCACTTACACCTAGTGTAATATTTTTTCGCTCAAAACTGTCGCCGTTTTTAATTTCTACAAATGGCGCTTTTGTCTCTTTATCAAATTGTACTAAGGCTTCTTTTATCGCTAAGACACTATCTGCTTTTGCCAAAATTATAGATGCATTCGCGCTCAGACCTACACGAACGAACGTTGTATCCTGTTTCTTCAATGTTCCTTTTATCTCGAATTGGATGGCTCCATTTTCTAATTTACCCTTCGGAGCAATATAATCTAATACAGCATCGAAAACCGTGTTCTCAACCGCTCCCACCGTAATTTCTAAGGGTAAGCCTTCTTTTACTTTACCCACATCCGATTCATCGATTTTACCTTCAAAAATCAACTTGTTTACATCGGCTAAAGAGGCAATGGTCGTACCTTCATTAAAATTATTGCTTTCGATAACTTGGTTACCAACCTCAACTGGGACTTCTAATACCATTCCAGAGACCGTAGATCGAATCAATGTATTTGCCGAACTACCTAAGCCTCGGGTAGACCCTGTTCGAACAATATCATAATTTCTGTTAGCGGCATTAAAAGACTGTTGCGCTTGTTGATATGCCACCTCAGCGCGCTCAACATCTTGTCTAGAAATTACACCTTTATCAAACAATGATTTTTGACGATCGTAATTTCTTTTTTGATCATCTAATCCGATCTTATTTCGTTGAATTTCGTTTCTTGCATTATTTAATGATGATAGATTAGGAATCACTTTGATTTTCGCAATCAAATCACCTTTTTTTACTATATCTCCACCTTTTACATATACCTCCTGGATCACACCCGAAATATTTGGTTTGATAAATACCTCTTCTAACGGTAAGATACTTCCCGTGGCAACGGTTTTCTTCACAATTGATTTCGTAGAGGCCTTGTCGGTTTCATACACAACAGGATCTTCTGCATTCTTTGAATATAAATAATACATAGCGCCGCCAAAGCTGACAACGATAAAAATTAATATAAATATGGTAACTGATTTTTTCATTTGTTTTGTTCTTTATTGATTGATTAATCTGTTCTTAAGGCTTCTATTGGTTTTATTTTAATAGCATTTTGCGCGGGAATAAATCCTGCAAATAATCCTGAAATAATAAGAATCGTAAGTGCCGATGTGACGACACCTAAATTCACACTCGGATTTGCAAACATATCGACAGGGCCACTGCTCTCCATCGCTAGATTTATGAGAAAAATTAGAAAGGAAGAAAAAACGATTCCCGCCATTCCTGAGATGATCGTTAGAAATACTGATTCTGTCAAAATTTGCCCTCTGATATTCCATGGAGAAGCGCCTAATGCTCTTCGAATTCCGATTTCTCTTGTTCTTTCTTTTACAACAATGAGCATAATATTACTCACTCCAATAATACCAGATAATAAGACTAGAATACCCACGAAATAGGCAATTACACGGATCGCAACAAACAAACGTTGTACTCTACTATATTCTTGAAATAAATCAAAGTGACCTACGGCCCTTTCATCATCTGGATGAATCTTATGGTTCTTTCTTACAATATTAAATATTTGTTGCTTGATATTGGTAATGGGTGTACCGTCTATGGCTGTAATTGCCATCCACCCCACACGATCACCTCTATTAAATGCTTGAGAGAAGGCCGTAAATGGCACATAGATTTGCTTTTGCCCTTCTTCTCCATCCCCGTCGTTGTTTTTTTTCTTGTAGGTACCAATAACCATAAAATTGACCCCTTGTATTTTGATATATGAACCTAAAATTTCTTCATCCTTTTCATAAAGACTGCTGCGCACCCCTTCTCCAATAATGGCCACTTTTCGATTCTGATTGATATCATTATAATTGATAAACCGACCAGAAGTAATATCCATAGGTTCTTGTTTAATAATCTCCGGATAATCGCCGTAAATATCAAATCCACCAGTTTTTATACCTCTTACGACATTATTAGATCCATTAAAACCCCCTAATTGATTTCTTGGCGAAACATATCGAAGATCTTTTACGTTTTGACGAATATCTTCAACGTCACTCAAATTATAGTTAAATCGTCTATTTTTTGGCATTCCTTGGTATGCCTTGGTGGCCGTTCTTGTCCACATGAACATAGTATTCGTAGCCGTATCACCAAATTCCATATTTACACCATTCTCAAAGCCTTTTCCTGCGGCTAATAAAATGATCAAAATAAAAATACCCCAAAATACTCCAAAGGCCGTAAGTACCGTTCTGAACCAATTGCCCGACAATACTTCTATAATTTCTTTCCAGCGATCTCTACTAAATAACTTATTCATCTCTTAGGGCTTCTATAGGTTGTATTTTTGCTGCTCTCCATGCAGGGAAGAAGCCTGCGAGGGCACCTGCAATGATTAATAAAATAACCATGGTCATAGCTATTGAAAAGTTCACTGTTGGATTCGAAATATAATCCACTTCCACATTGGGTCCAACAATTTCTAATAAACCCATGCTAAATATCAATCCGGCAAATCCGGAAACCGCCGTCACAAAAACAGCTTCATGTAAGATCATCCCGATAATTGACCAAGGTTTGGCTCCTAAGGCCTTTCGTATGCCAATTTCTCGAGTTCTATCTTTGACAATAATGAGCATGATATTGCTTACGCCAACGATCCCTGCGATAATAGTACAAATACCTACAAACCAAAAGAAAGCCGCAATATTGCTTGTTAAGGTGTAGTATCTCTTTGCCTCTTCTTGTGCACTAAAGACACCAATAGCACTATCATCGGGAGCCACCTGATGTACTTGTTGTAAATATTTTTTTATTTTATTCTTGAATTTCATCGATGTAAAAACCGATTCATCAAAAGTCTCTTCCCGGTTTATCGTAAATGACATGTTTGCCACTTTGTTCTGACCATTAAAAACGGCTTGGGCAGTCGTAATCGGAATATACATTCTATTCTCTTCTCTTTCGCCACCTTCATCTGCATACACCCCGACAATCTTATAGTTGATACCAGATAGCTGCAAATACTCATTGAGCGGATTCTCAACTTTCTTCATCAGTTCTCTTTTTATCTTCCTTGAGATAACGACTACTTTGTTTAAGTTATCCTGATCCAATTGATTTAGAAAACGACCTGTAACCATTTTCATATTTTCAATTTTCTGATAATCGGGACCCACACCTTGAATCCCATACGCACCTGACTCTTTTTTATAATTAATCGTAACGCCTCTCACTCTGAATATACTCGATTTATATTCAATATCTTTAGCAAAGGCCTCATTCGCATAATCGAAATTTGAATTATCTAATTGAATACGTCGACCCGGATTTAAACCGTTATGTTCTTTTGTAGTTGATTGGGTCCATACCCATACACGATTGGTGGCATCAGCTTCAAATTCTTTGCGAATTCCGTTCTGAAAGCCTTGACCAAATCCTAATAAAATAACAAGTATAAAAATACCAGAAGCAACTGAAAGTCCTGTGAGGAAAGTTCGCAACTTATTTTTACGGATGGTGTCGAATATCTCTTGCCAACGATCTATATCAAACATTGGGGTTTATTTTTTGATTAAAATTTGAGTATTAATAGAGTTGCTTTTATAATAGACGACGGGTGAGGTAAGTTTGTTACAATAAAAAAGCAGAAATTAAAAAATATTTTTTGCTAACATTAAAATAGACAAGTCTGTCTGTTTTTAAAAATATTTAGTATATTCGCAGCATGAAACATGCATTGGTAAGAGATACGATTGTACATACGGCTTCCGATTTATTTTATAAAAATGGGTATAACTTAACGGGAATCAATGAGATAATTAAAGAGGCTGGTATTGCAAAAGCTACACTCTACAATCATTTTAGTTCGAAAGAAGAGATATGTTTGGCTTATCTAAAACATAAAAATGTTACTTTTTTAAAGCAAATTGAAACGTTCGCTTTGAAAGCTCCTGAGGGAAAAGATCAACTCCTTGCTCTCTTCGATTTTTTAGTACTCTTTTTTAACGGAAAAGAATTTAATGGATGCTGGTGTATCAGGACCGTTGCCGAAATACCTTTAGAAAATGAAATGATCAGAACTGAAATACAGCATCAAAAAAATGATTTCATCGCTGTTATCGAACGATTAGTCGCATCGAACATTCCGAAGATTTCAACCCATAAAAGTAAGCATATCGCCAAACAGATATATGTATTGTATGAAGGCGCCGTTGCCGAAAGTCATTTACACCGAGATGTTTGGCCCATAGAGGCGGCCAAAGAGATTTGCGGTAAATTATTTATATAAAAAATTTAGTTAATTAAAGACAGACTTGTCTGTTCATTATTCACATTAAAAACAATTAATATGTCAGAATTTAAAAACAAAACGGCCTTAATTATAGGAGGCACTAGTGGAATCGGCCATGCCACGGCTCAAACGTTATTAAGCGAAGGTGCCAAAGTTCACATCGTTGGTAGATCAACAGATAAGGTAGTAGACGCTCCCAACTTAACTAAGCACAAAGTAAATATTACTGATGCCAATGATGTTGAAGCGCTGATAGCTACTATAAATAACCTTGAAAATTTAGATCATTTGGTTAATGCCTCGGGTATATTTGGTCCTAAACCTTTTTTAGACCATACCAAAGCCGATTATGATTCTTACCTTGATTTAAACCGAGGTTTCTTTTTCATCACACAAGCTGCAGCAAAAAAAATGAAAGCAACAAATGGCGGCGCAATCGTAAACGTTGGATCTATGTGGGCTCAACAAGCAGTAAAAGCAACGCCTTCTTCGGCCTATTCTATGCAAAAAGCAGGATTACATTCACTAACCCAGCATTTGGCCATGGAATTAGCCGATGATCATATTAGAGTAAATGCTGTTTCACCTGCGGTTGTAAACACTCCTGTTTATCACGGTGTTTTTGGAGGAAAAGATGAAGCTCAAAAAGCATTAGAAGGCTTCAACGCATTTCATCCAATTGGCAGAAATGGAACTCCTCAAGACGTTGCAAATAGTATTACATTTTTACTTTCAGATAAAGCTTCTTGGGTTACAGGTGCTATTTGGGACACTGATGGCGGCGTTAGGGCGGGTAGAAATTAACTAGATTTGTCATTAAATGAGTATCAAACATTCAAAATATATAATTATTGGTGCTGGCTTATCTGGTTTAACCACGGCGTATCAATTACTAAAATATGGCGAATCTGATTTTAAAGTTTTAGAAGGTCGTGATCATGTGGGTGGGAGAATTGACACCTCAAATGGTGTTGATTTAGGCGCTACTTGGTTGCAAGACCATCATCAATATCTCCGGCAATTGATGACCGACCTAAGGCTTAAAAAATTCGAACAATACAATCAGGATCGGAGTATTTTGGTCTATAACTCCATGGCTCCAGCGCACTATTTTGAACATAGCTCTAATGAACCATCGGCATATAGAATTGTTGATGGTTCAATGGCTTTGATAGATGCACTAGTGCATTCATGTCATGATAAAATCGTGCTTAATTCGAAAGTAATAAGCGTTTCCGACAAGGGTGAAAAATTATTTCTCAACACACACAATGAAACATACAGCTGTGAACAATTAATTGTAACTACGCCTCCGAAACTGGCAAGTACAATAGCTTTTGAGCCTCAATTGCCTGATGACCTTATTGAAGTCATGATTCGCACACATACTTGGATGAGCAATGCCATAAAAATCGGTATCACTTTTCAATTACCTTTTTGGCGTAACAGAAATTTATCAGGTACGATTATAAGTCAGGTGAGTCCAATAACAGAATTATATGATCATTGCGATTATCAACAAACCACCTTTAGCTTAATGGGATTTGCCAATGAAGCCCTGCGAGATGAAACCATGGCAAATAGAAAAGAAGCAATTTTAAGTTATCTCGAAAAATATTTAGGTTCGGAAATTAGAAATTATATCAACTATGTAGAAAAGGATTGGTCGACCGATAGCTATACTTCAAACGAACAATTGAAGTCGATATATATGAGTCCGCATTATGGAAACCCATTATTTCAGCGCTTTTACTTAGGAGATAAGGTACTCTTTTCTGGAACAGAGACCTCTCAAATTCATGGAGGTTATATGGAAGGTGCGGTATATAGTGGAATAAATGCCGTAAATAAGTTATTAAACAATTAATTAGTTATTTTTAACGCTTCCTTTATTAAGTCTTTCATACAATGAAGCATCCAAAATGGGTACTACCTATTATTGTCATTTCACAATTCTTATGTACATCTCTTTGGTTTGCTGGCAATGCTGTGATCGATGATTTAACACATGTTTTTAGTTTATCTGAAAGTGCTATTGGCCATTTAACTTCTGCCGTTCAATTTGGTTTTATTTGTGGTACTTTTATTTTTGCGCTATTGGCCATCGCTGATCGTTTTTCACCTTCACGGATATTTTTTATAAGCGCCATTCTCGCTTCTACATTTAATTTTGCACTCATTTATGAGCAAAACACGTTGGTAAGCCTATTATCCTTTCGTTTTTTAACTGGTTTTTTTCTTGCCGGTATATATCCTGTTGGAATGAAAATAGCATCCGACTACTACGAAAAAGGACTGGGTAAATCACTAGGTTTTTTAGTAGGTGCTCTAGTTCTTGGCACAGCTTTTCCTCATTTTTTACAAGGATTTTCGATTCAACTATCTTGGTCTACAGTACTATTATCTACCTCAACTATTGCCGTGTTAGGAGGGTTTTTTATGCTCTTTGTTAAAGATGGTCCTTTTAGAAAAAAACATCCCAACTTAGAGTTGTCTAGTTTTTTACACGTATTCAGGCGTAAGAAATTTAGGGGTGCCGCGTTTGGATATTTTGGACACATGTGGGAACTCTATGCTTTTTGGACTTTTGTACCTTTATTATTATCTACCTATCAAAAGCTCCATCCAACAATCTTACTCAATATCTCACTGTGGTCATTTTTAATTATTGGCCTAGGAGGATTCGCCTGTGTGCTGTCCGGGTATCTTTCCTCCCTCTTTGGTGCAAAAAAAATTGCCTCGATTTCTCTGACATTATCCTGTTGCTGTTGTTTAGTATCTCCCCTACTATTTTATACAAACCCTTATCTGTTTTTAGCTTTTCTTATATTTTGGGGGCTGGTTGTGATTGCTGACTCTCCTCTTTTTTCTGCATTAGTGGCAAAAAATGCCCCATCCGAAAATAGAGGCACGGCCTTAACGATTGTGAATTGTTTAGGTTTTGCAATTACCATTATTAGTATTCAACTAATTAACTTTCTTACGACCATATTAGATATACATTTATTATTTATGGTATTGGCCTTTGGTCCTATACTTGGGTTATTACACCTTTACAAGAAAAACTCATGATACACTGCGCAACTGAATGAGATGAATTACATCTATTCAATAACTTCCAAGCTACACCAACATGAAAAAATCAATATTTCTTTGCCTTTTATTAGTTTTTACTACCTCCGTATTTGTTGCTTGTTCATCGGACGAACTAGTTCAAATAAATGATGAAAAATTATATGGAGTATGGTTTGAAAACTTTACGATAGAAGATAAGAATCAAACATCCAGATTAGAATATCGATTTAATGTAGATAACACATACGAAGTTGTGCGAATGCGCATTGACAACGTCAATGGTAGTATCCTAGGTTATCGCTATCGTGAATTAGGTACTTTTAATTTACGAAACAATACCTTATTCTTTTCAGATATAAGAAGATATGTTAGTGACGATACGGGGCAAGAAGAAGTATCTGAAATCGAGAATTTACAATTGGTTAGTCCAGATTCTAATACCATTATTTCACATAAAATAGAACTTAGAGATAATGAAAGAATACTTGAATTCATAACACCTCCATGCAATGATACCGGAAACTGTCTCGCGCTGCCTTTGTTAAAAAAAGTAGAAGTAACTATTTTTTGACTTCACCATTCAGTACGTTTAGATTTACTTCTTAAGCGCCTCTAACAATTCACCCATTTTTTGGTGAATTAAATGCACCGCTTTTAATGGACGTAACATAACTTTGAACTCTGTTATCTTACCAGCATTATTCCACCGTATCATATCTACCCCATTGATAATAATTCCATCTATTTCTACAGTAAATTCTAACATCGCATTATAATCATCTTCAATTTCTCGTACATAGGTAAATGAATCATCAAAAAATACTTTAAACGCTGCCCCTAAATAAAGCATAGTATCTTTCTTACCAACTTGAGGTGTATGCACTACCGGAGAATGAAACACCACATTTTCATCTAGTAGCTCATTTAGCTTGATAAGATCTTTTTCGGCCACTATTTGATGCCATTTCTCAATTGTACTCGATTCCATAGAAATACCTTATTTTATTTAGTTCGCCTTAGTTAAACCTAATTTTTCTGCTTGCACCAGCATATATTGATAGGCTTCGTCATAATCATTCTTTATTTCACCCTCCAATATTGCTTCCTTGACAGCCTCTTTGAGTATCCCTATTTCTCTACATGGTTTTAGGTCGAATGTTTTCATAATTAATTCACCAGAAATTGGGGGTTGAAAATTACGCACTCGATCACGCTCTTCTACTTCTTTAATTTTTTGACGAACCAATTTGAAATTGTTATGGTATTGCTTAAATTTCTTCGCATTCTTTGTCGTGATATCCGCTTCGCAATGCGTCATTAAATCTTCAATATCATCTCCTGCATCGAAAATTAATCTTCGTATCGCTGAATCGGTAACTTCTTCGGCCAAAATGACTGGGCGAGAACTTAACAGCACCAACTTTTGAACATATTTCATTTTATCGTTCAAGGGCATTTTTAACCGTTTGAACAATTTATATACCATTTTTGAGCCTACGAATTCATGGGCATGAAACGTCCAACCATTTTTTTTGTCAAATCGTTTCGTTGGAGCTTTTCCAATATCATGTAATAATGCCGACCAACGCAACCAAAGATTATCTGTTTTTTCTGATATATTATCGACAACTTCTAAGGTATGATAAAAATTATCTTTGTGTTTTTGACCTTGCACTTCATCAATACCCTTCAATGCTATCAATTCGGGTAAAAACCGTTTCAGCAAGCCGGTTTTTTCTAATAATATAAACCCTTTTGAAGGTTTGTCAGCCAATAATATTTTATGCAATTCTTCGACGATTCGCTCTTTAGTGATGATATCTATTCTTGCAGCGTTCTTGGTAATGGCATCTAGTGAGTTCTGCTCAATAGTAAAATCTAATTGTGTCGCGAATCGAATCGCTCTCATCATCCGTAATGGGTCGTCAGAATAGGTAATATCAGGGTCTAACGGTGTTTTTATAATTCCTTTTTCTAAATCTTTACTTCCGTTAAACGGATCTAATATATTACCATAAGTAGAACGAGATAAACTGATCGCCAAAGCATTAATGGTGAAGTCACGTCTATTTTGATCTTCTTCTAGAGTGCCTGCTTCGACTTCTGGATTTCTACTGTCTTTTGTATATGACTCTCTTCGAGCACCCACAAATTCTACTTCTATATCTTCAAAACGTAACATGGCCGTTCCATAGGTTTTAAAAACTTGAACTTTTGGCTTATTCGGTAATAATTTCGCGACTTTTTGAGCTAATTCAATACCACTACCCACCGTTACTATGTCGATATCTTTCGCAACCTTTTTGCGCTGAAGTAAAAAATCTCGTACAAAACCACCGATTACATATGATTCTAAATTTAAGTGCTCAGAGGCCTCAGAAACGTAGTCGAATATGCGATGTGCAAGTGCTTTCTTATAATTTCGCTGCATACAATTATTCTCTAATAATTTCTAATGTTCCGTCTTTCAAAACTTTGACAATTCTTGAAGGCGTAGTCATCATTTTATCCTGATACAAATTTACTATATAATCAACGGCATTCAAAATAGGTGTCTCAATTTGATCAAAAGATGTTGGTGTTGGTCGTTCACTAATATTAGCCGATGTTGACACCAATGGACTCCCTAATTTCTCAATCAATTTTTGGCAAAATTTGTCTTGCACAATTCGCACCGCAACGGTATTATCACGTGCGATAAGGTTTGCCGCCAATCCTGTAGGGTTATCATAAATAATTGTAGTCGGTTTCGTTGCATCATCAATAAGTTGCAGTGCCTCTTGCGGAATGTAACTAATATAACTTTCTAACATCTCTATGTTATTGACTAAAATCACGAGACTTTTACTCTCATCTCTCTTTTTAGCCTGGTATATCTTAGCAACGGCAGCTTCATTTGTGGCGTCACATCCCAATCCCCAAACAGTATCTGTGGGATAGAGAATAATCCCTCCTTTTTGAAGTATCTCAAATGCCTTATTAACTTCTTTAGGTATCATTAACATATTAAATATTCGGAAGTAAAAATACGATTAGTTTCATGAGTATAGTGTGGTGCGCTAGCTGTTTCCTTTTTTAAAATAAGCTAGTTTATTATTTCATCCGTTTTTCTAACCAGGGAAGTATATAATTCAAAATTGGGGGCGGACAAAGATCTAGGCTCTGTAAACCAAGAAACAATTTCCTTTTTCCTTTAGTATTCAATTTGTACTTATACCAAAATAGTGGTTTTTTATATGACCTAAAATACATCAATTGTAGATCACTCTTAAACATACATGTTCCATTTTTTATTTCAATATGATTGGCTAAACCTTGTGGAGTAAATTGTGCTTTATCTCTAAATTTATACCTGATGTTTTCGACAAAAACTTCCTTGTTTTCTTTAAAGTAATTTTCGAAAGTTGATTTTCTCATGGGATGAGGAGTATGTCTAAAATTATAATACCTTTTAAACCCTAAGAGTTGCGCAGCCTTTTGTTGAGCGGCCTTGTGACCATACCTTACTTTTTTAAACTTTTTATAAAATATATCTTTATCGAATTTTTGCCATTTTCCTCTTAAAACAGGTAGGCCGTTTTTATAAAAATCAGTAGGTTTAGTCTCATTTATAAGAAAAAAGTCATCGTTAAAATAAACAAAATGTTCTGCCAAATTGGGTATTCTATAGATGCATGTCTCTATAGGTCTACAATTAAAAGTGGGTAAAAACTGTTCGTATCCTGTAAAGATATCTTTGTGATCAATAATAGATACTTTTTTATACTCATTAGTGCCGTTTTCCTTCGTTAGAAAATAAGGTGTTTGCTCATCGGTAACAATATAAATATTTCTGATAAATGATGCATACTTAATGATAGAGTCTATGGTGAATTTGATTTCATTTACTTGATCAAATCGGGTTCTAAACTTCTTTGTACCAATTGTTTTTGTATCCTTTACGTAAGGACGAATTTTTTCTTTGTGCTTCTCATCATTGCCATCAACCCATAAAATGACAGCATCTATCGGGTGTTCTTTATGATTATCTTTTGTCATAATTTAGTACATTAACCTAAACAACTAGCTTACCTCTGTGATATACTGTTTATTAGGATCAATTTTTGGAAGGTGAATAAAATCTCCCAATACTTTATTGTATTCTTCTGGATGCATGTCTTTTCTTCCATCCGACGGATAAAATGTCATTTCACCAAAAATGGACCTTCCTTTAATCGAATAAAAATCAACTCGTACAAAAGGGAAATTGGCTGCTAGTGTTTCCGACAATTTCATCATTTCAATAAAATTACTTGGTTTTTCGACTTCCGTTGAGATAGTTTTCTCAGCAGAAACATAACGGTAAGGCAATCTATTAAAATCTAAATCATAAAAAGCCCGTTTATGATTTTCTATTCTGTCTAGGTGCACTTCCATTAATTTCGCAACACCATTAAAACAATAAAATTTATAATCTATTAAAGACGTAACTCCATCATCTTTCAAAAATTTTTCAGCTATCAACCTTGGCTTTACATCTTTATAAGCCCACTCCTGCCCCATACGATAATACTGGTTTATACTGAGCCATTTTTTAAACAGCGTACTGATCTTTTTTTGATTGAGTTTGTCTTTATCTGTCACTATTAAATTATAACTGCTGGCATGTGTCGCTTTAATAACAAACTTCTGAGGCAACTCGTCATATATTATTTCATCTGGCGCATCGTACACCCCATAAATTTCATTAAGATATTGAGCCCCGATTTTTTCTTCAACGTAGGTTCGTACCGCATATTTATCAACTAATTGAGTTAATATTTTTGGGTGGTAAAACACCTTAAGCCATTGAATTTTTTCATTGAACTCTTTTGGGTTTTCTAGATTTAGTTTTTTTCCAGTAAAATATTCATAATGATACTTTGCATATATTTTGGGCGGCAAGAAGCGCATTTTTCGCATCATTCGCGCAATGAACTTTCGTACTGTTTTTATCATAATTTGAATAATTTTGACAAAGGTAATATGCTCAATTGAGAAGTACACTTTAACACCATTTACTTCTTGTTTTTATATAATAACCATAACTTCACATACCTTGTAAAAACACCATACGCATGGTGATTTGCCAATACAAAGCCCGGAAAACCATCTAAAAACCCAAATCGTAAAACATAATGTGAAAAAAATCGATAAATTGGTTTAATCGTGACATGATAGGCATTTACCTTGCGATTTTTTTTAAATAATTCTTCCGCCTGAAGTGATGTATATTGATCTAGTTTAATTGAATAATAATCATAATTTTGATATGAATAATGTTCAATTTTGTTCTTTAAAAAACCTATTTCCCCATCATATTCAATCAACTCATGAACCAACTTTCCGTCATACTTACATTTATCTTTTCTAAATAATCGGATGACTTTATCGCGCTGCCAGCCTCCATAATTAATTTTTCTATCGAAAAAATAGAATGCGCGATAGATATAAAAACCAACACAATCATTCGGGCTTTTAATGGCATGTAAGATTTCATCTTTTAGTGCTAAGTTCACTCTTTCATCGGCATCTAAAATATAAATCCAGTTATGTTTTGCAAGATGAATCGCATGATTCTTTTGAGACGAGAAATTATCAAATTCTCTTTGAATTACCCGAGCACCAAGCCTTTTTGCAAGTGTCACTGTCTGATCATCACTAAAAGAATCAATCACGATAATTTCATCAGCAAATCCAACAGACTTTATAGCATCTTCAATATTAAACTCTTCGTTCAATGTAGGGATGATAGCTGTTATTTTTATGGACTCTTTCAATACCTCTTTTTTGTAGGTCGTAAATTTAGTATTTGTTTTTATCAATCTACATAATAAATTACTTATAAATGTTATTTTTGCCAAATGGGAATTTACGTTAGTAACAAATACGAATCATTTAAAGATGATATTTTAAAGATTATTGCAGATTTTGATACGTACGACAACTCTTTTGATACAGGTAAACGTAACTCTATAAAAAAGGTTGAGATAAAAGGAACAACCTTCGTCATTAAGTCTTTTAAGAAGCCGTTGTTTTTTAATCAATTCATCTACAAATACTTTCGAAAATCTAAAGCAAAACGTTCATTTGAATATGCAAGTAGTCTATTAGAATTAGGTATAAAGACACCACCTTCGGTAGCCTATATTGAACATTTTAATTTTTTGGGTTTACAGAACAGTTATTATATCAGCGAGTTTATTCCTTATGATATTACGTTTCGAACACTCATTGACGAACCTGATTATCCAGATCATAAAAATATCGTCGAAGGTTTTACAAAATTTACCTTCAACCTTCATGAAAAGGGAGTTGAGTTTTTAGACCATTCACCTGGAAATACGTTAATTGTCAAAAAGGAAGACCACTATGATTTCTATCTCGTCGACCTCAATCGTATGAAGTTTGGTGAACTAGATTATGAACAACGCCTTAAAAATTTCGCAAGATTAACACGAAAAAAATCTTTGATAGAACAAATTGCTACTACGTACGCTCCATTAGTTCATAAGGATGCCGTCGAAGTTTTTGAAAAAATGTGGTCTTACAACCAACAGTTTCATAAAAAATTCGACAACGAAAAACGCATTAAAAGTATTCTACTCAATAGAAAATACGACCTTAAATAGGCTATACTGCTACATCATATTCGCGCAGCGCATCATTTAAGGATGTCTTTTTATTTGTACTTTCTTTACGCTTTCCTATAATTAAGGCACAGGGTACTTGATAATCTCCAGCTGCGAATTTTTTGGTATAACTTCCAGGAATTACTACCGATCTAGCGGGTACTCTCCCTTTCATTTCTAACGGTTCATTACCAGTAACATCTATAATTTTAGTACTCATTGTCAGTACTACATTCGCTCCTAAAACGGCTTCTTTCTCTACTCTCACCCCTTCAACAACAATACATCTCGAACCTATAAATGCACCGTCTTCTATAATAACTGGTGCAGCTTGCAAAGGTTCTAAGACACCTCCAATACCAACACCTCCACTCAAATGTACATTTTTACCTATCTGCGCACAGCTTCCAACAGTTGCCCACGTATCGACCATCGTTCCTTCATCAACATAAGCTCCAATATTTACATAACTCGGCATTAAAATCGTACCTCCAGAAATATACGCACCATGTCGTGCTACCGCATTTGGCACCACACGAATACCCTTCGATTCATAACCCCGCTTCAACGGAATCTTATCATGATATTCAAAAATACCAGCTTCTAATACTTCCATTTTTTGAATTGGAAAATACAATACGACAGCTTTTTTCACCCATTCATTTACCTGCCATCCATCATCTGTAGGCTCAGCAACACGTAATTCTCCAACATCTAATAAGTCTACTACTTTTCTTATTGCATTTATCGTAGTATCATCCGATAATAAGGCTCTATTATCCCAAGCATTCTCTATGATCTTTTGTAATTCTGTCATGAAATTAATTTTTGAACAAATATAATCGCTTCATTTAATAATGGCATAATATTTTCTATAGTTCTAACATAAAAGTTATTTTTGTGCAAAATTTCAACATGGGGCGTATTTTAGCAATAGATTATGGTAAAAAAAGGACTGGACTAGCAATAACTGATGAACTACAATTGATTGCTTCTGGTTTGACCACTGTTGATACGGCGTCATTCTTTTTATATATAAAAGAATATCTAAAAAATGAACAGGTCGAGTTATTTTTGGTTGGTGAACCAAAACAAATGGATAATACGCCATCTGAAAGCGAAGCGCTTATTGTACCATTCATAAAAAAATTGGAGCTCGAGTTTCCGCAAATACCTATCAAAAGAATTGATGAACGTTTTACTTCAAAAATGGCCTTTCAAACAATGATCGATAGTGGACTCAAAAAAAAACAACGTCAAAACAAAGCATTAATTGATGAAATTAGCGCGACTATTATATTACAATCGTATCTTTACGGACTGAAAAAATAATTTTAAAATGGTATTACCAATCATTGCATATGGCCATCCTGTATTACGAAAAGTAGGGATTAATATAGATCAAGATTATCCTGACCTGGAGAAACTTATTGCTAATATGAAAGACACCATGAAAAATGCCCGAGGTGTTGGTTTGGCTGCTCCTCAAATTGGAAAGGCGATTCGCTTATTTTTAGTCGATACTGCTCCTTTTGCCGAAGATGACGCGCTTGATGAAAAAGAACGTAATTTTTTAAAGGGCTATAAAAAAGTTTTCATCAATGCCAAAATATTAAAAGAAGAAGGTGCTAAATGGTCTTTCAGTGAAGGATGTTTGAGCATTCCTGGTATCAATGAAGACGTATCTAGAGAAGAAACGGTTACCATTGAATATCGAGATGAAAACTTTAAAAAACACACTGAAACAGTTAGTGGACTTGCTGCAAGAGTCATTCAACATGAATATGACCATATAGAAGGCATTTTGTTTACTGATAAATTATCTTCTCTAAAGAAGAGATTATTGAAAAAGAAACTAGAAAATATATCTAAAGGAAAAGTTGATGCGGAATATCGTATGAAGTTTCCAAAAAAATAAAACATTATATGAGTTTAGAAAAAATTGTAGCGGTATCTGGCAAACCTGGTTTGTATGAAATTATATCTCAATCGAAAGCAGGTTTAATTGTATCTTCTTTAATCGACAAGAAGAAATTACCTATCAATGCCATGCACAACGTAAGTGTGTTGAATGATATCGCTATATATACCTACGAAGAAGAAGTGCCTTTGCGTAATGTAATCAAAACAATTGCAGATAAACACGAGAACAAAGAGGCCCTTAGTCATAAAGAAAGTAATGAGAAGTTACTTTCCTTTTTTGGTGAAATTCTACCTGATTTTGACGAAGAGCGTGTATATGCCTCTAACGTGAAGAAAATTGTACAATGGTACAATATATTATCAAAATCTGAATTTGATTTCTCCTCTATCAAAGAAGAAGCAGAAGAAGAAAACGAAGAAGAGGCATAGGTATGAATTCTAGAAAGGAGCATTTACAAGCATTCAATCGTCTTTTGGATATAATGGACGAGCTACGCGAAAAATGCCCTTGGGATAAAAAACAAACGCTCCAGTCTTTACGACATTTAACCATTGAAGAAACATATGAGTTAGGTGATGCTATTTTGGATAATGATTTACCCGAAATAAAAAAAGAGCTTGGTGATTTACTATTGCATATCATTTTTTATGCAAAAATAGGTTCTGAAACGGGAGATTTTGATATCGCTGATGTTGCAAATAGCATCTCTCAAAAGTTAATCGATCGCCACCCACATGTATATGGAGATTTAGAGGTGAAAAATGAGGACGAAGTCAAGCAAAACTGGGAAAACCTTAAACTAAAAGAAGGTAAAAAAAGCGTACTTGAGGGCGTTCCAAAAAGCTTGCCAGCAATGGTCAAGGCAAATAGAATTCAAGATAAAGTCGCGGGGGTTGGTTTTGACTGGGAAGAACCTCATCAAGTTTTTGACAAAGTAAAAGAAGAGCTCTCAGAACTCACTTCAGAGATAGTAAAGGGTACTCAAGACACTATAGAAAGTGAGTTTGGTGATGTCTTATTCTCACTAATTAATTACGCACGTTTTATTAAAGTAGATCCCGAAAGTGCTTTAGAACGCACAAATAAAAAATTTATAAAACGCTTTCAGTTCCTTGAAGAAGCGGCTAAAAAAGAAAGCAAACCTCTGTCAGAAATGACCCTTGCTGAAATGGATGTGCATTGGAATGCTTCAAAGAAGTATTTCAAATAAAACAAGATTGGAATGCTTCAAAGAAGTATTTCAAATAGTAACATATTGGGAAAAGTCGAAAAACTTTTTCAAATAAAACAAGATTGGAATGCTTCAAAGAAGTATTTCAAATAAAACAAGATTGGAATGCTTCAAAGAAGCATTTCAAATAGTAACAACTTTCTAAAAGATTTTGGCTATATTTATCCTTATGGCCGGTTATTCTCAAACACCATTAGCGAAAAAATTAGGTATTAAGGAAGGTTTTATAGTAAAACTTGTAAATGAACCGATACACTACTTAAGTCTGTTTTCTGACTTCCCAGAAGATGTTACCTTCACCAACGAAGCTCTTAAAAATTCTATAGATTTCATACATTTCTTTTGTAAAAGTTTTGACGAATTAATGGATACTATGCCAGATTTGATGAATCAATTAAAAAAGAGCGGTTTGATCTGGGTAAGTTGGCCTAAACAAAGTTCTAGCATTCGTACAGATCTTAAGAGAGATCCTATTCGTGACTACGTGCTCAGAATTGGACTTGTTGATGTAAAAGTATGTGCGGTTGACGATGATTGGAGCGGACTCAAATTTGTATACCGATTAAAAGATAGAACCTAAAAACATGTGCTTATGAAAGGCTACCTCCAAGAAATTCATCCTGTTCTGCCTGTTAAAAATGTAGTTAAAGCCTTAGAATTTTATGTGAAAAATTTAGGCTTTGAAATCGCTTTCGCGGATGATGATACCAAACCTTTCTATGCTGGGGTAAGACGTGATAATATTGAAATCCATTTGCAATGGCACGATGAAAAAGAATGGAAAGCCGTTGATAGACCTTCTTTACGATTTGTGACACAACATATTGAAGCCTTGTTTGATGAATTTAAAACCAAAGACGTATTTCACAAAAATACATCACTTAAAAAAACTACTTGGGGAACTCGAGAATTTGCTTTTTATGATCTCTATCAAAACGGGTTGACTTTTTATCAAGATCTTTAATCGTCTTTTTGGTCAGTATCCTCATCTTCTTTCTTCATTTTTATATAACCCGTTACCAGACGTACTCCTAATCGCGCAAAAAGAATAATGGCAATAACCATTACGATGTCAAATCCGTTCATGATTTCATCCTACTTATTAATAAACTACTTCAAATTTATACACCGGATTTTCTTTTTCATATTCAAATATCTTCGAATAGTCCATAACATTAGAAATGCCATCTAATTCGCATAAAAAAGAAACCACAGCCGACAAACCATTAAATAAAATTTCTTTATTTCTAACATTCTTAGGTTTTGGATTGTAATGGCACAAAGGGAGTTTAAACCCACATGCCTCCAAAAACACTTTTTCAATCTGCAAGATTTCGAGTGGTGCATATCCATTAAACGTCTTTCCCGACTTCTGATGAACACTTCCTACATACGTTAACTTTAGCGAGCCGTGGGCTATTGAAAAATCTTTCCAACTATCATCATTATCCAAGATATTTCCAACGGCACATGCCGAACAACATTCTGGGTTTAATTCATCATTATGAAAGGTATTATACAATTTTATCAAAGCTTGCTCCAATCGCTGTGTCATAAATATTCCTTTTTTTTAGAACAAAAAGATACAAAAAAATTTCAGTAAAATCGTGTACCTTTAAGGCCAAACTAAAAATGTGTTATGACTGTAAAAGACATATCTAATGCAATCGAAGAATTGGCTCCGTTACAATATGCTGAAGATTTCGATAATGTAGGTTTATTGACGGGTACCTACGACACCAAAGTTACAGGTGTACTTGTGACCTTAGACACATTAGAAAATGTTGTTGATGAAGCCATTGAAAACAACTGTAATTTAATTGTAAGTTTTCACCCTATTATTTTTTCTGGTTTAAAAAGAATAACAGGTAGTTCTTACGTAGAAAGGGTGATACTAAAGGCCATAAAAAATGATATTGCCATTTATGCCACTCACACGGCTTTGGATAATTCAATCGAGGGTGTTTCGGCAAAAATGGCAGAAGTATTGGGATTAAACAAAACTAAGATTCTACTACCCAAATCAGGACTCATCAAAAAGTTGACGACCTACGCACCTCAAAAAGATGCCGAAAAAGTTCGCAAAGCCCTGCGTAGTGCAGGTGCGGGTAGTATAGGAAACTATAGTGATTGTAGTTTTAATGCGCAGGGTCAAGGAACCTATAGAGGTAATGATAATTCGAATCCGACGCTTGGTAAAAAAGGAGAACTCCATACAGAGAATGAAACGTTCATTAGTGTTGTTTTTGAAAAACATTTAGAACAAAATATTCTAAAGGCACTCCATAAACAGCATCCCTATGAAGAAGTGGCTTATGATATCGTGACTACAGACAATGTGCATCAACATATCGGAATGGGCATGATTGGAGAATTGCCTGAAGAACTATCGGAAAAAGATTTTTTTATTCTTTTAAAAGAGCAATTCAAATTACAAGCTATTCGTCATTCTAAATTATTGCAAAAACCGATAAAAAAAGTAGCCGTACTTGGTGGCTCAGGAAGTTTCGCTATTGATGCGGCAAAACGTGCAGGAGCTGACGTTTATATTTCAGCCGATTTTAAATATCATGAGTTTTACAAGGCCGAAAATGAACTTGTTTTAGCAGATATTGGTCATTATGAAAGCGAGCAGTTCACAAAAAACCTTTTAGCCGATTATCTTACAAAAAAATTCCGTAATTTTGCAATCATTTTATCAAAAAGCAATACAAATCCTATCAATTACCTATAAGAGATGGCAAAAACGAAAGAAGTTACCGTAGAAGATAAATTAAGAGCCCTATACGATTTACAATTGATCGATTCTAGAATAGATGAAATTAAGAATACTCGTGGTGAATTACCTCTAGAAGTTGAAGATTTAGAAGATGAAATCGAAGGTTTGAATACAAGATTGGCTAATTTCAATAATGATATTGAAAACTTAGAAACGAGTATCAAAAATAGAAAACAAACTATCGAGGAGGCAAACGCACTAATCAAAAAGTATACTACGCAGCAAAAGAATGTTAGAAATAACAGAGAATTTGATTCTTTGAGTAAAGAGATAGAATTTCAAGAACTTGAAACTCAATTAGCTGAAAAACACATCAAAGAGTTTTCAGCAAAAATTGAACAAAAGAATGAAATTATTAGTGCAGCGAAAGAAAAGATTAAAGAAAGAAATAATCATTTAAAGATTAAAAAAGAAGAGCTTGACGCTATCATGGCCGAAACTGAAAAAGAAGAAAAGTTATTAAACAAGAAATCTGAAGAGTTTGGTAAATTAATTGATGAGCGCTTGTTGAATGCTTATAAAAGAATCCGTGCTAAAGTGCGTAACGGTTTAGCAGTAGTACCTATTCAAAGAGGTGCATCTGGTGGCTCTTTCTTTACCATTCCTCCACAAAAACAAATGGAAATTGCAAATCGTAAAAAAATTACCTCTGACGAGCATAGTGGTCGTATCTTAGTAGATGCACAATTAGCCGAAGAAGAGCGATTGAAAATGGAGAAATTATTCTCTTAATTCAATACTAAATATGTAAAAAAGCCTTTCAAAAATTTGAAAGGCTTTTTTTATGAGTTATTGATAAATCTAGTATATTGTCTGTTCATAATCTTCGCTATGAACGTTTCAAAATTTATTGTTTATACCTTTATATTTGCCCTTATCTCTTGCGGTGCACCATCGGCTAAAAAACAAGCCGCATTATATGAACGACAATGCGCGAGCTGTCACCTCGCTCCTTCAATTTCTCACCTTCCTAAGGATATTTGGGCAACAAAAATCTTACCAGATATGGGAGCTCGAATGGGGATGAAAGATTCTACATTTAACCCGCTGGCTGGTGTTCCGTACAACGAAGCAATTGCAATTTTTAAAAGTGGTATCTATCCACCAAGACCAACCATGGCCGAAAAAGATTGGAAATTACTTAAAGAATATATTATTTCAATGGCGCCTGATTCTTTGCCATCCATTAATTATGAAAGAAAAAGTACTGAACTCGATCAATTCATTCCAACCCCTATTTCAATAGATGATAATAAAGGCTCTTTTATCACATTTTTAAAGTACACAGATGAAAATAACGGTCTTTTGATAGGTGATATTCAAGGTAATTTATCAACATACCATGTTACTAAAAATAAAAATACCCCTATCAAACAGTTCACGAGTGCCGTTGTTGACCATTCTAAAAGAGAAGGCATCTCCTACACCACCATCATTGGCAAGTTAGATCCTTCAGATATTCCCTCAGGAAACATTGTTTCGGTAAAAAATGACACCATCAAAAACATCCCAGAAACGTTTCACAGGCCAGTACATAACTTAGTCAATGATCTCAACAATGATGGTACTGATGAATTGGTAGTTAGTGAATTTGGGAACCTTACGGGAAGCCTATCCTTGCTTTCTAAAAATGAAAACACATCGTACAACAAGAAAATTCTTTTAAATCAACCAGGAACAATACGTGTTCTGGCGAAAGATATGGATAAGGATGGGAAAAAAGATCTCATTGCGTTGACTTCTCAAGGAGATGAGACTATCACTATTTTATACCAACAGGAGAATTTGAGTTTTATTCCCGAAAAGGTTCTACGTTTTAGTCCAATTTATGGTACTAGTTGGTTTGAATTAATTGATTATGATGGAGATGGAGATGATGATATTATTACTGTAAATGGTGACAATGCCGATAAATCGTATGTGCAAAAACCATATCACGGTCTACGAATTCATATCAATGACGGTTCTAATAATTTTGAAGAGACTTATTTCTATCCACTTAATGGGGCTACCCGACTGATTGGTAGAGATTTTGATCAAGATGGAGACATCGATTTTGGGGTGCTTTCTACGTTTCCTGACTATGAGAAACATCCTGAATTTTCTTTTGTTTATCTAGAAAACAATAATGCCGCTACCTATGACTTCGCTCCTCACACTTTTAAAAACTCCAATCTAGGACGCTGGTTTTTAATGGACGCTGGTGACGTCGACAATGATGGAGACGAAGATATTATCCTCAGTTCTTTTACCTACGTTTTTACGCCTGTTCCAACAGACTTATCTAAACTTTGGGATGAGCGAAATGTTGATATTATGATCTTAGAAAATACCTTAAAATAGCACCAATAACAACCAAATTATTGGAATACTCTCTACAAAAAAAGCACTGTAGTATTTATGTTGATCTGCAGTTGAACGTATTAAGAACATTAAAGATATGAGTGCGATAACAAAAGTAGTTTTTAACTGATCAATGTCATGAAGCAAAAACGCCAATCCGAGAAAACACATCAACAGCAGCAAGCCTAATTTCTTAGACTTTACAACACCAATTATTTGAGGGATCGTTTTTAAATGATCGTCATCATGCGAGAGATCTCTTATATCAAATGGAAGGGTAATGACAATAATAAATAGGAAGCGCTGTACACAAATAATAATCACCTCAGATGTTATTGCAATATCATAATTTAATAGTGGAAATAGCACCGTGACACCTGCCCAACAAAATGCGATAAGAAAGATCTTAATCCCAGCAATGGTTCTTAGAGACATATGAAGAGAAAACAACCGCCCATAAGGAAACGCATAAAAAAAGGTCGCTATAAAAAAAGGCACCAAACTTAGTATTGCTTTTTTTCGAAGTTCAATTCCCAGATAACACATCGCCATGAATGAGACTAATGACAGCCCTACTATGACCATTTTATGTGTATCAATCCAACTCGAAAACCAAGATTTCATAGTTGGTTTCCGTGATAAGCGAATATAATTATAAGCTACTATAGTTGAAAAAAAAACAAATAAAGGCACTTCATTTTGCTCATTACCAACAAATAACAAACTAATTTTCGTTAACGAAAATGTTGCTAACGCCACATGAATATTTGCAAAAATATAGAAATCAAACAGCCTTGAAATAATGCGCATCTAACAAAAATAAACAAAACAAATTTGGCCAAAAAATAATCGTTCATCTACCGTTTGAAATAGGTAGTTTTTAGTTATTTTTGAGGTGTATAATTCATCCCATTAAAATCACTTAAATCGAAACGATGAAAACAGATTCTTTTGCGTTAAGACACTTAGGTCCAAGAGAAAACGAAATCAACCAAATGCTATCTACAATTGGAGTAGATTCTTTAGAACAACTCATCAATAACACCATACCCTCGCATATTCAACTTGAAAAGGCACTTGATTTACCCGAGCCTATGAGTGAATTTGAATTTAGCACTCATATCCAAGGCTTGGCTTCAAAAAACAAGCAATATAAATCTTATATTGGTTTAGGATATCATCCTACTATTTTACCCGCTGTTATTCAGAGGAATATTTTCGAAAACCCGAGTTGGTACACCTCTTACACTCCGTATCAGGCTGAGATTTCGCAAGGAAGAGCAGAAGCGCTATTGAATTATCAAACAATGGTGGCAGAATTGACCGGCATGGAATTGGCCAATTCATCACTTTTAGATGAAGGTACAGCTGCCGCTGAAGCGATGGCCTTACTTTTTAGCAATCGCTCACGCCCCCAAAAGAAAGAAGGGGCAAATCAGTTTTTTGTATCGATTGAAGTCTTACCCCAAACGATCTCTATATTAAAAACACGTTCAAAACCCATTGGTATTGAACTTGTATTTGGTGATCATGAAACTTTTGAATTTACTTCGAACGTGTTCGGAGCACTGGTACAATATCCAGCGAAACACGGACAAGTGTATGATTATACCAACTTTATTAGTGCAGCACATGCGAATGATTCGAAAGTTGTCGTCGCAGCCGACCTATTGAGTTTGGCTATTTTAAAATCTCCTGGTGAAATGGGAGCCGATGTTACCGTGGGTACTTCTCAAAGATTTGGAATTCCATTAGGATATGGTGGACCACACGCTGGTTATTTTGCAACGAAAGAAGCCTACAAACGTTCAATTCCAGGACGTATTATTGGAGTCACCATAGACGCAAATGGGAATCGTGCACTCCGTATGGCACTCCAAACTCGTGAACAACACATCAAAAGAGAAAAAGCAACGTCAAATATTTGTACAGCGCAAGTATTATTGGCCGTTATGGCTGGAATGTACGGCGTATATCATGGTGCTGATGGATTAAAATATATTGCCAATAAAATACAGTCTTTAACGACAACGCTACACGAAGCTCTTACAAAAATGGGCTTACAACAAGTGAATTCAGTGGCTTTTGATACACTTCGTGTTCAAGTCGCTTCCGCGGAAGCAATAAAAAAAATAGCCTTAGAAAAGGAAATCAACTTATTATATATTGATGCCACGACCATTGGTATTTCATTGAACGAAACGTCATCGCTAGATGATGTGAATGAACTCATTGAGTTGTTTGCAACTGCTGAGGGTTTAGAGTTCTTTGAGTTGAATTCTCTTTCAACGTCGTCAATCATCCCACAAGATCTGAAAAGAACTTCTGCCTTTATGGTTAATGAAGTTTTTGCGTCTTATCATTCAGAAACCGAAATGATGCGTTACATAAAAAGATTGGAGCGTAAAGACATTTCCTTAACGGATAGTATGATTTCTCTCGGTTCATGTACAATGAAATTGAACGCGGCCTCAGAAATGCTACCCTTGAGTTCTAGTCAATGGAATAGCTTACACCCTTTTATACCATTAGATCAGGCACAAGGCTATCAGGAAATGCTGAAAGGTTTAGAGACCGCTTTGAATACTATTACTGGCTTTTATGCTACCTCACTACAACCAAATTCAGGTGCACAAGGAGAATATGCCGGGTTAATGGTTATTAGAGCTTATCATAGATCAAGAGATGAGGCACATCGTAATATCTGTATAATACCGGCTTCGGCGCATGGTACAAATCCAGCATCCGCAGTCATGGCCGGAATGAAAGTAGTAGTAACCAAAACTTCGGAAAACGGCAACATTGATGTCGATGATTTAAGAGAAAAAGCTGAATTACATAAGGACAATTTAGCTGCCTTAATGGTCACGTATCCTTCAACACATGGAGTTTTTGAAAGTGCTATTCAGGATATTACTAAAATTATTCATGATAATGGCGGGCAAGTATACATGGACGGTGCAAATATGAATGCGCAGGTTGGCTTGACGAACCCTGCGACCATCGGTGCCGATGTTTGTCACCTAAACTTACACAAAACTTTTGCCATACCTCATGGAGGTGGTGGCCCAGGTGTCGGACCTATTTGCGTTGTAGAACATTTAGCAGAATTCTTACCTACGAATCCAATTATTAAAACAGGGGGTAAAAACGCCATTTCTTCGATTTCCGCAGCACCATGGGGATCAGCAATGGTAGATATAATTTCCTACGCTTATATCAAAATGTTAGGTAGCAAGGGGCTTACAGATGCCACCATATATGCCATTTTAAATGCTAACTATATCAAGACTCGATTAGAACAACATTACAAGATATTGTATACTGGCGAAATGGGTTTTGCGGCACATGAAATGATTGTAGATTTTAGAGAATTCAAAGCAAGAGGTATTGAAGTTACTGATATTGCCAAGCGTTTAATGGACTATGGTTTCCATGCGCCTACCTTGTCTTTTCCTGTTGCAGGAACCTTGATGATAGAACCAACAGAAAGCGAGAACAAACAAGAACTAGATCGTTTTTGTGATGCCTTGATACAGATCAAAGAAGAAATTGAAGCCTACGTCGATGGGGAAGATTCTGTTTTGAAAAATGCGCCGCATACACAGGCAATGATTACCGCCGATGATTGGGCATATAGTTACTCGAGACAAGAAGCAGCTTTTCCATTAGATTATGTTCGTGACAATAAGTTTTGGCCACCAGTAAGGCGTGTAGATGATGCTTATGGTGATCGCCATTTGGTATGTTCTTGTAATCCTATCGAAGATTATATAGAGGCTTAAATTTTGAAGCAGATTCGAATTTTGCGAATTATTCAAGTAATTTTTCGTTTGAGTTTCGGTGCTGGTATGTGTGCTATTTGATTAGTACATTAGAACAAAAATGTTGAATCTAAACCGTTTAATGCGTGTTTAAATTTATGCGCAATTACTAGTTTCTAAGACTACTATAACGATATATAAATAAATTGTCATCTTTCTTTTCTAGCTATTTCTAAAATAGTATTTTTGTAATTACGTTTGTATATATTTACATATTTCTATTATGAAAAAAATAACTAAGGAAACCTATTTAAACTGGTATAAAGACATGCTATTTTGGCGCAAGTTTGAAGACAAGTTAGCTGCTGTTTATATTCAACAAAAAGTACGAGGTTTTTTACACTTATACAATGGTCAAGAAGCTGTATTAGCTGGTTCGCTGCACGCGATGGACCTTACCAAAGATAAAATGATAACTGCATACCGTAATCACGTTCAGCCAATTGGTATGGGCGTTGATCCTAAACGTGTCATGGCCGAATTATATGGTAAAGTAACAGGTACCTCAATGGGTATGGGAGGTTCAATGCATATATTTTCTAAAGAGCACCGTTTTTATGGAGGTCATGGAATTGTAGGAGGTCAAATTCCGTTAGGAGCGGGTATTGCCTTTGGAGATAAATACCATGATATAGATGCTGTAACCCTCACCTATTTTGGTGATGGTGCTGCTCGCCAAGGGTCTTTGCATGAAACGTTCAATATGGCGATGCTTTGGAAATTACCAGTGGTTTTCGTTGTTGAAAACAACGGATATGCCATGGGTACTTCGGTAGAAAGAACCGCAAACCATGAAGATATCTGGAAATTAGGATTGGGATATGAAATGCCTTGTAGACCTGTAGATGGTATGAATCCGGTAAAAGTTGCGGAAGCCATGTATGAAGCGATTGAACATGCTCGCAAAGGTAACGGTCCGACTTTTTTAGAAATGAAAACCTATCGTTATAGAGGGCATTCAATGAGTGATGCGCAGCATTATAGAACGAAAGATGAAGTTGCCGAATACAAGAAAATCGATCCTATAACGCAGGTCTTAGACATCATTAAAGAGAAAAAATACGCAACCGATGCTGAAATAGAAGCGACGAATAAAGAAGTGAAAGCACTTGTTGCCGAATGTGAGAAATTTGCTGAAGAATCTCCGTTTCCAGAAAAGCAACAATTATATGATGTTGTATACGAGCAAGATGATTATCCGTTTTTAAAACACCGATTATAAAAAAATAACAAATCTCAGAAGACAGGTCTTTGTATTGATTTTTGGATGTTGTTTTTTGGATTTATTTAATTTTAAAAAAATTAAACTTTATGGCAGAAATAATTAACATGCCGAGGCTGAGTGACACCATGGAAGAAGGGGTTGTTGCAAAATGGTTAAAAAATGTGGGAGATACTATTGAAGAAGGCGATATTCTAGCAGAAATAGAAACAGACAAAGCCGTGATGGAATTTGAATCTTTCCATGAAGGCGTTTTGTTACACATTGGCATTTCTGAGGGTGAATCTGCCAAGGTAGATTCATTACTCGCAGTGATTGGTGAAAAAGGTGAAGATGTTTCTGCCCTTATAGAAAGTGCTTCGAAAGAAGCAGCCGCAGCAAAAGTTGAAGCGACTAAGGAAGAAGTGAAAGCGATAGAAGAAAAACCAACTCAAGAAGACACTTCATCGGCAAACTTACCAGACGGTGTAGAAATTATTACGATGCCACGCCTAAGCGATACAATGACTGAAGGTACCGTTGCAACTTGGTTAAAAAATGTAGGAGACGATATTAGTGAAGGCGATATTCTAGCCGAAATAGAAACTGATAAAGCCACCATGGAATTTGAATCTTTCTATGAAGGAAATTTATTATACATTGGTGTAAATGAAGGTGAATCTGCCATAGTTGATAGTGTATTAGCGGTAATTGGCAGCAAAGGAACCGACATTTCTGGTGTGATAGAAGATATTAAAAAAGGTGCTTATTCGAAAGCGGCTTCATCGAATAAAGAAACGTCTGAACCTGTTAAAACCGACGTACCTTCTGTAAAGGAAACACCAATTATTGCTGCACCAGCTGCGATTACAAAAACCAACGAAGGAGGTAGAATTTTTGCCTCTCCTTTGGCGAAGAAAATAGCACAAGAAAAAGGCATTAATTTAGCACAAGTTCAAGGTACTGGTGAAAATGGAAGAATCGTAAAGAGCGATATTGAGAATTTCACACCGAGTACTGGCGGAAGCGCTGCAGTACCTTTTGTTCCTTCTGGACAAGAGAGTTCTGAAGAAACGCCTAACTCGCAAATGCGTAAAGTTATTGCACGTCGTTTAGGAGAATCTAAATTCACGGCACCACATTACTATTTGAATGTTGAATTCAATATGGATAACGCCATTGCCTTTAGACAACAATTTAATTCAATGCCAGATACCAAAATTTCATTTAATGATATTGTCGTAAAGGCAACAGCATTAGCATTGAAACAACATCCGCAAGTGAATTCTCAATGGTTCGATGATAAAATTAAAAAGAATCATCATGTACATATTGGAGTTGCCGTCGCTGTTGAAGATGGCTTACTCGTACCTGTGGTGCGTTTTGCTAATGAGCAAACTTTACCGCAAATTGGAGCGCAAGTGAAAGAATATGCTGGGAAAGCACGTAATAAGAAACTAACGCCGCAAGAAATGGAAGGAAGTACCTTTACCATTTCTAATTTAGGAATGTTTGGTATTACTGACTTCACCTCTATTATCAATCAACCAAATTCAGCCATCTTATCTGTTGGAGCAATTGTTCAAAAACCAATTGTAAAAGACGGACAAATAGTAGTTGGGAATACGATGAAACTCACGATGGCATGTGACCATAGAACAGTCGATGGAGCAACTGGAGCACAATTCTTGCAAACGTTAAGAGGTTTTATTGAAAATCCGGTGACAATGTTGGTTTCATAAACCTACATTCAACAATATACCAGAAGGCTTGTTAATTCAATTTAGCAAGCCTTTTTCTATGGCCGTTTTTATGATGCCTACACTATTTTTTGCCCCGAGTTTACTCATCAAATTCATGCGATGTGTTTCTACCGTTTTCGGACTAATAAATAATTTCTCAGAAATTTCTTGTGTGGTCAATTCTTCCGAAATTGCCTGCAAAACTTCCTCTTCTCTTCGCGTCAATTTTGTGAATAAGGAGTTCTCTGTTTTTTTTCCTAAAGTTTGATTCAATAACTTCTTCTGAATATCTTTTTGCAAATATTGCTCTCCAGACAAAACCGTCTTGAAAGCTTCCAACAATTCTAATCTGTCTGTATTCTTCAACAAATAACCGCTTGCTCCATTATTTAGCATTCTTTTTACAAAAGAAATTTCGTCAAAATTTGAAATAGCAATAATCTTTAGTAGCTCATTATTTTTTTTGAGTTTTTTACAAAGATCAATACCATTCATATCTGGCAAATTGATATCCAATAATAAAATATCTGGTTGGTCTTTTTCAATACGATCAATAGTCTCTGTTGCATTATTATAGACACCAACAAACGTAACCTCTTTTGTATCGGCCAACATAGATTGAATACCTTTCAGTACCATGGGATGATCATCCGTTAAGGCAATTTTTATGGTCATACTAATTCGTTTGTATTGATATCTATAATATACGAAGTTCCTTTGTTATTAGAATCAAAATCTAACTTCGCATTTAGATAATCGACTCTTGATTGGATGTTTTGCAAGCCTATGCCCCCATTCTTAACTTTTTCTTTATCAAAGCCTTTTCCATTATCTTCTACCGTTAGCTGAATCACATTTTCCCGGTGACTAATTTGAACCGCAATTTCGGTAGCCTCGGCATGTTTGACACTATTATTCACCAATTCTTGTACAATTCTAAAAATATTTACCTCTGCTTTTTTAGAAATATGAATAGCCTCCCCTATATGGTTAAATGTAACCTCTTGTGTATGCAAATTATTCGTCGTCGTACAAAAATCTTCTATGGTTTCTATCAAACTAAAGTCTTTCAAGGAAGGAGGAATTAAATTATGAGAAATTGCCCTTACCTGTTCACATGACTTGTCAATCATTGATACGGCCTCATTGATGACTTCATTATTTTTTTCTAACAAAGATGTTAGTTTATACTTTATAGCAGATAAGTCTACATTTACACCATCGTGTAGTTCCTTGGCAATGCGCAAGCGTTCTTTTTCCTCTCCTTCCATCAATGATTCTAAGGTTTGTACTTGTTGCTCTCTCTTTAAGGCTATAATTTCTTGATCCTTACGCTTTTGACGTTGTTGATATAAAAACCATAACAAAACAGAACCTACTCCTACTACTAACAGTGCTCCTGTCATATAACTATACTGTGTTTTCTTCTTTTGAAGTTCCAGCTCATTTTTCTCAATAGCTAATTTTTGCTCAGCTAATTCTTTATCTTTCTTTTCTGAATCAAATTTCGCATCTGCATCCGCTAAAAGCGCTCTATTTTCAACTGTGACAACCGAATCTTTAATGATAACATACTTTTTTAATAATCGTGTTGCTTCCTTAAAATTACCTCTTTCCATTTCAAAATCAGCCCAATATCTGAACTCGCTCATTCCGACATTACCGAAATAAATACTATCATACAATTTCTCAAATTTTTCATAATTCTTTTTTGAACTTTTATAGTTGCCTAAGAAACCTTCTACCCTTCCTAAATACATATAGCTTCGCAATATATCGTCTGGAGCATTCCTAATCTCAGCAAATCTCTTGGTATTAAGAACGTAAGTCTTCGCCAGTTTATAATTCTCTTCTTCTAAGTAAAGTTCGCCTAGCATTAGATTCACAATATGACATATTTGAGGGTTCGAATCTTCTTGGCAAATTCTAATACCTTTCTGCAAATAATACTTTGCACTATCCTTTTGTTGATTTGTATTAAATAGGTGCCCAAGTCCAGCCAACGCATAACCTTCCACTCTTTTATCACCCGACATGGAGGCCTTAATATATGCTAATTTTAAGTATTTTTTTGCTTCGCTATAAAGTTCTAAATCCAGATAAAAACTAGCCAAATTGAAATAAAGCAAACAGACTTCCGCTTCATTATCTTTTACAAGATCAATACCTTTCTTAAGGTATTCTATCGCCTTATTCAACTCTCGTTTTTTCTGGAGTAAGGTTGAATAATTCGTATATATTGTTGATGTTTCAATTGGATTAAAATTCTCCTTCGCTAATCCTAATGCTTTTTTAAAATAAAATTCAGCAGAATCTAATTTATTTTGATACATGAACTTTAGACCCTTTGCATCATAAATTCGAGCCAACTTAAAGTTGTTATTTTTTAAAGAAACTTCTTCTAATGCATCTATATACTTCGCAAAACTATCTAAATCAATAGACATATACTCTCTTGCTATTAACCAATAATTATTTAATAGTATAGTATCCTGATTTTTTAAATTAACAGATGCTTTTAAGCTATCTAAAATTTTTGACTGAGCATTACCATTCCAAATAACAGAATATAAAATGAGTAGGCACGTAATTTTCTTCAAAGCAGTTGATTTTTAAGTAAATATACTAATTTAGAAGCTTTTCTAAATGTAAAATTTCGGGTGTATTATTGCTAATTCGTTCTTCAAATTCTATTTTATCAGCATTATTTAATACTTTTTTCACAATCCATTCTTCACTTAAATCTTGAAGATCACCATCTCCGGGATTAACCGTATTAGAAAAATTGACCTTTGCTATCCAAGATGCTGAACCATTTATTGTTTCTTGAAATACATTTAATATACCTAACTCAGTAGTACCATTGCTTTTTACCCAAACGCTTTCTTCTTCAAAATCGAAGGTAAATTCATAACCACTAAACTCTTGTGTTCTTTGGGCATTTTCATCAGAGAAAAAACTAATGCGCCATGTTCCATCCAATAATTCTGGTGAAAATTTAATGTTTAAATTATCTGAACCGTCGTCATCATTACTACAATTCACGAGAAAAAACACTACTACAATTAGACTTGTGAGCTTACTTATTTTATTCATTTTTTGCTAGTTTTAATTATACTCGCAAGCTATCAACACATTCTATAAAATAAGTAAGGGCATTCCTTGATTTTAAAAAATCAGGGAATACCCTTAGAAAATTCAAGCAATCTTAAAAGCAAAGGAACCAATTGTCAATATAAACAATTGTCTGTCTCTTGGAATTTAATTCACAGACTTGTTGGGGCATGCTATTCAAATTTAAATTACCTCTTAGATCAATAAATTCGATACTCTCTAAACTCCCTATTTGGTATGGTACACTTAATATATTATTTTGGTGTAAATACAGTTTTTTTAGATAGCTTAAATACGAAATTTCTTTTGGAATTGAAGTAAGATTATTTCGACCCAAATTAAGATCAATTAGGGTAAGCTTTAGATATTTTATATCTGAGGAAACACTCGAAATATTATTTTTGAACAATCCTAAAATTTCTAAGTTGGGTAATTTATACATAGAGGGAAGAATCGAATTTATTTCATTGTGGGATGCATTAAAAACCCTTAAACTCTTCATTTTGCCTATTACTCCTGGAATTTCAATAAAATTATTAAAGCTCATATGTAAATCGGTCAGTTTAGTTAAATGAACCATTCTATCCGGTAAATTGCTCAACTCATTTCCTTGAATATAAAGCTGCTGTAAGCTACTAACTTTCCCTATTTGGGCTGGTAATGAGTTTAGGTTATTTCCGTTAAGATATAATGTAGTTACAGATGATAAATAAGCAATCTCTGACGGTAAAACATCTAAATTTTTGTTACTCAAGTTTAAATGAATGACCTCTCCCGAACTGTTTGTAATAACACCATTCCAATTATTAATATTTGTATCTGATACATCCCAATCTAAGGTGTTATTAGGATTCGCATAATAGATTGCCTCTAAAGCCTTTTTTTGAATATCCGTAGCTTTTGTGTTTAACTCTATTTCTACGCTTTCCTTTTTAATTAGAAATTCATCACTATTACATGAAATTACCAAATACATTAATGATACGTACACCAAAATCTTTTTCATAATACTTTCTTTAATTCTTAGAAGGTGTAAAAGAGACTTATATTGAAAACACCTGTTTTAATTTCAAAACCTTGTCTAAATTCTTCGTCAACCTCTTTGGAACTCAACGTAGAATGCTCTTTTCTTTCACTAAGATTAAGTGAAAAATCATAAATATCAGTCAATCCTAAGTTGTATCTTACAGCTAACCCAAAGCCATTATCTAACTGGTAACCCGCACCTAAATTTAAACTAATGTTAGAGCCCTTCAACAATCTTTTGGCGTCACTTTCAAACTTTTCACCATCTTCTTCTTCTTTAAACTTTGCATTCATTAAAAAACCAAGCTGAGGCCCAACTTCTAAATTTAATTTTTCAGTCATATAATATTTTGATACAACCGACACATTCAAATAATCTAAAGCTGCGGTCACTTTATAATCTTCATCAGAATACTTTTTACTTACACCTTCTTGAGAGTAAGTAACTTCGCCTTGTAATGAGATTTTTTTAGACAACGAGTAGTCCACAAACCCACCTAGAGATATCCCGAATCTGGTTTCTCCCCCAGGTTCACCCAAAAATCTATCAATACCATTTCCTGTTGCATTCGCAAAATTTACTCCTCCTTTTATGCCAAATTTGATTTTCTCACTTTGTAGTTTATCATCTTGTGCATTGATAACGTAACAGAAACATACTGCAAGGGCAGTTAATACTAACTTTTTCATAGATTTTACATTTTTTAAATTATTAATTAGTCTATACATGCAAGCTACCACCACCTTCTAAAAAAAAAGTAAGGGCATTCCTTGATTTTAAAAAATCAGGGAAAACCCCGAAATTAAAAAAGGTGTTAAAAGAATATATATCCTTTAACACCTTTACAAGTGATTGTTAACCATTTAAACATCACTTAACTAATTCAAATTCATATATTGGTTCTATAATAAATTCAACAACTCGCTCCAGAATTTTCTTAGATCTTAAATTATGTCCTAATCCTTTGGTTTGTATATATTCTAATGATGGCACCGCTGTAATTAACCTCCTCGGTTCACTTCTAGGAACAACCACATCAGCAATATCATAGATAAGCAAACTCTTCATATTCAACTTTTTAAAATGCTTGATGATTGAAATGTCATGTACTGAATAACCACCATAATTTGAGAAATTATTTTTCAGACTATCTATGATTTCAGCAGTAAACCCCATACACTTCGCAAATTTATTGATCAAGACTTCACTCGTGGCAAATGTATTCATCATCACAAATTTGTTGGGGTGGTATTGTGGTTTTAACTCACTCATACCTACAACACTTACTAATCCTGCAATAGAATGTGTAATTACGGCATGCCATGTTGTTTGAGATCGTAGTATTTGCTTGATTCCTTTTATATAAAGAGATAAGGTTAAAAAATAGCCTGAAGCACTCCCATGACCTGGTGCATCGACAATCACCACCTTATAGCCTGAACGCACCAATTTATGTACATACTCTTTCCAACGTGCTGCGTTGCTGCCCCAACCATGCAACAATAAAATAGCAGGTCCTTCACCATAACTATAACTAATAAAGGTAGCATTCGCAATTTTGTATGTCTTTCTTGTTCCGTTATTGAAGAATTCAAGATCACTCAAGGATAATTTTCTTCGATTTGCAATAGACAATACTTTCATAGCCAGCCAACGAGACGTCGTCGGAAAGAAGGCATATAATGCATTTATACTATGCGTAATTTTAAAGAGATAGGCAGGGAAAAATTTCTTACCCAGTAACTTCGCCTTTACCTTCTCCTGTTTAGAAACTATGTTGTTTGATATTGTGGGTATCGCGGCATTTTTCATAAGTGCTGTAATTTTTGTAGTTCATCAAATCTTCCGGTCTTATTTTCCGGTATTCCTTTTGATGACAAATACATTTAAATTACTGAAATCGATGTTTGATATTTTGCCCACATCTTTGACGACAATGTTTGCATAATAGCCAATCAGTAATAGAATTTCGATACCAATAAACAACCAAGGATTTACGTCCTTAATAAGGATAGCTATCGCTTGAGAGACTAAAGCAGTCGTGTTGAATAAAATTAAAATGATAAGAATAATTGAAGTTTTCATAGCTCGTATTTTTTACAATTTTTCTTGCAAGCTACCTCAACATCATAGAAAAAAAGTAAGGGCATTCCATGATTTTGAAAAATCAGGGAATACCCTTACTCAAAAAAAAGTGCTCAAAACGCACCTTTTCGGCTATTTAAATCTGTAGCTACTCTGTTTCTGTAGCCATCGTTTCTTCAACTTTCACGATGTGTAAACCATCATATTTCATTAAATGTATACCTTGATTTACGAAGCCCTTTCCTGTCTCACTTTTAACATATTCAAATTTAGAGGACGCTCTTGTGGAGTAACCTGCATTTAAAGCTCCGTTTGTATTCGAATATGTAGCAAAGCGCAATAACATATCATAGGTAACATCAAAACCTCTAAAGGCGTATTCTGATGGTTTACTATAATTCTTATGACTATACATGGTTACAAAATCTTTCACAAGATCATCTTCATAATCAATATAATTGCTCGCGGTATAATGAAAATTGACGCGTGCTAGGTCATTATCATTTACATTCTTAAAATTTGAGCCTTTGTTAAATCCAAATAGTGTAATCTTTACTTTTTCAGACATTGAACCTAAATTTTGAACAACATCTGTAGTCACAATACCATCATTACTTAACAAAATCACAAAATTATCTCTTTTTTCTACCACCTTTTCCATAAACAAATCACGTTTGATATATCCTTTCTCAGGTTTTAAAACAGTTATTTTATTCAAAGAATCTAAGGGTTGTAACTCTTTTAACATCTTGGCCACTTTTAACGAAGAAGTTGCTAAGGTATCCGTCACAATAACAATATTCTCATCTTTATAAGTACGTTTGATATGCTCCATTACATTCGTGATCATCTTATCCTCACTTGCGGCGCTTTGTACTAATTTACTATTGGCAATTAACCCATGATCTTTCTGCGATAATGGTGAAACGATTGTCACTTCTTTATTTTTCAGAATACTAGCGACAAATTGTACATTTCCAAAAAACAAGGGCCCTATCATAACATCAGCACCTCCTAGGTTTCCGCTGGCTAATAAACTACTTATGACCTTCTTATTATTTTGTGTGTCAAAAACTTTCATATCTACAGATAAGCCCATCTTTTTTACCGAATCCAATGCCATCATAGCACCGAGATAAAAATCGGTTGCTATATCGGCAGTTCTATTTTTCGAAAAATCAACGGTCGGTTTATGACTCATTAATGGCAACATTAAAATTGCTTTTATTTCTTTTCCAACTGAAACCGACGGTATGAAGGCCGAGGTATTATTTTTTTCGTTTAACGGAATCTTTATGAGCATTCCTTCCTGGACACCTTCACGTAATTCAGGATTCGCAGCTATCAATTCTTCTTCTGTCATTTCGAAGAGCTGTCCAAGTCTGAATAAATTTTCTCCTTTTTCCACCTTGTGATAAGAAAATCCTTCTTCAGGGTCAGGAATTTCTTGAGTATCTGGCACCCAGATAATGTCGGTCATCTTAATTCCAGCTTCTTTTATTTGCGGATTTAATTCTTCCAACTTTTCTATGGAAATACCATACCTTCGAGAAATACCATATTTGGTTTCTTTTGGTCTTACTAAATAGGGCTTAGTGGCCATTGACAATTGCTCTTCAACCGCATCTTGTTTATAATTTCTCGGTACTGGAAACTTAATAATTTGCCCAGCTTTTAAGTCTTCGACTCTGAGAATAGGATTGTATTTTCTTAGAATTCTTTTTGAAACTCCAAATTCTTTCCTCAATCTAAAAAAGGTTTCCTTTGGCAGCACTTTATGTATCAGCATACCATTTTCGACATAATCTTTTCCATCATCTATAGCCGCTGAAGCAGGATTGTAATTTTTATTGGGTACAATTAAAATTTTTCCTTCAACAAGCGCATCATTTTCGGCAAGCTCTGGATTTAACTTTAGTAACTTATACGGAGTAATAACAAATTTTCTTGCGATACTTTGTAAGGTTTCTCCCTGTTGAACGGTATATGTTTCATATTTTTTATTCTGACTGAACATCGTACATGTCGCCAAAACAAAAAACAGAACCACTAACTTCAATTTTTTTATTCTCATAATTATATCAATTAATCTACCTCTACATTGGTAGATCCTGATCTTTATCAGGATACATTATTCCCATTCGATTGTTGCAGGGGGTTTAGAACTGATATCATATACAACTCTGTTGACCCCTTTTACATTATTTATAATTCTATTCGATGTTTCTTGTAAAAACTCATATGGTAAATTCACCCAATCAGCAGTCATACCATCAGTTGAAGAAACGGCTCTCAAAGCTACAACTTTTTCATAAGTTCTCTCGTCACCCATTACGCCTACAGAATTCACTGGCAACAACATTGCTCCAGCCTGCCAAACATCATTATATAAATTCCACTTCTTTAATCCTTCAACAAATACAGCATCTACCTCTTGTAAAATTCGTACTTTTTCAGCGGTTACGTCCCCTAAAATACGAATTCCAAGTCCGGGCCCTGGAAAAGGGTGCCTGCCCAACAATTCAGCATCAATTCCCATTGATTTTCCAACTCTACGCACCTCATCTTTAAAAATCATCCGTAAAGGTTCTACAATTTTCAACTTCATAAAATCAGGTAATCCACCTACATTATGATGACTTTTTATTGTTGCTGAAGGGCCTCCTGTCACAGAAACCGATTCAATTACATCGGGATAAATAGTACCTTGCCCTAACCATACCACATCTTTTATTTTATGTGCTTCATCATCAAATACTTCAATAAAAGTATTTCCTATAGCTTTCCGTTTTTGTTCAGGATCAGCAATTCCTTCAAGAGCTTTCAAAAAACGTGCCGAAGCATCTACACCTTTAACGTTCAAGCCCATTCCTTTGTATTGTTCTAATACACTTTGAAACTCATTTTTACGTAATAAGCCGTTATTCACAAAAATACAATATAGATTTTTGCCAATGGCCTTGTCTAACAACACTGCTGCTACCGTAGAGTCAACGCCTCCAGACAGACCTAATACAACTTTGTCATCACCTACCTGCTGCTGTAGTTTTTCTACTGTAGTATCTACGAAAGAATCGGGTGTCCAGTTCTGAGCTACACCGGCTATTTGCACTAAGAAATTTTCTAGTAATTGCTTACCATCTGTTGAGTGATATACTTCAGGATGAAACTGTATGGCATAGGTGTCTTCATCTTCAATTTTATAAGCTGCGTACTCTACATCATGTGTACTGGCAATTTTCTTATAGTGATCTGGTAAAGCTAAAATGGTATCCGAATGACTCATCCAGACTTGGCTTCCTTGCTTAATATTCTTAAACAAGGCATTTTCACTTTCAATAAAAGATAAATTTGCTCTCCCATATTCTCTTGTATTCGATGCACCCACTTTACCGTCAAAAAAATGCACTAAGTACTGTGCTCCATAGCAGACACCGAGTAATGGCTTGTGCCCTTTAATTTTTGATAAATCTGGTTGGGGAGCAATGTCACTATTTACAGAATGTGGGCTTCCTGATAAAATAACAGCCTTAAAATCATCAGCATCAAATTTGTCGCTGTTATAAGGGTGAATTTCACAATAAATGTTGAGTTCTCTAATACGGCGAGCAATCAATTGAGTGAATTGCGATCCGAAATCTAAAATAAGTACCTTTTCTTGCATTTGCAAAAGTAAAATTTAATTAAGAATTCACATACGATTTTCAACTAATTTTTTACAAAAAAACTTTCGACGCCTCCAGGTAAGCGCTCTCAAAGTGAGTGGTATCTACACCGATGTCTATTGCTTCTTCGTGAAAATAATCAAGTAATTTTTCGGTGGGCATATTTCCTGTTAATTCATCTTTCGCCATCGGGCAACCCCCATAGCCCTTGATGGCTCCATCGAAACGAAAACAACCCGAAGTATATGCGGCATCAACTTTTTCTCTCCAAGTTGTAGGCGTTGTATGTAAATGAGCACCAAACTCAATATTTGGATACTGTGGAATTAAATTAGAAAACAAATAAGAAATGATATCTGGAGTAGAACTTCCAATGGTATCAGATAACGAAAGTATCTTAACCCCCATCTTGGCTAACTTTTCTGTCCAATTAGCCACAATATCGACATTCCAAGGGTCACCATACGGATTTCCAAAACCCATTGATAAATATGCAACCACCTCTTTGTTGGTCTTAATAGCTATATTTAATATTTCATCAAGTGTCACAATAGATTCGGCTATTGTCTTGCTCGTATTACGCATTTGGAAGTTTTCTGAAATAGAAAAGGGATATCCCAAATAATCTATCTCATCAAATTGGGCAGCATCATTTGCACCACGTATATTCGCGATAATGGCGAGTAATTTACTTCTTGACGTTGACAATTCTAATTGCCCGAGTACAGCGGCCGTATCTCTCATTTGCGGAATTGCCTTTGGGGAAACAAAACTACCAAAATCGATGGTATCGAAACCAACCTTTAATAATTGATTGATGTACCTCGCTTTTATTTCAGTAGAAATAAAGGGTTTGATACCTTGCATTGCATCACGTGGACATTCTATAATTTTAACTGTACCCATTTAGAATTCAAAGATACAATTTGAACGCACTATTTAATCTGAAAATAATATAAAAATCGCAATCCCAATAAATACGGTAATTTGAAGCCATTTTAGCACATTTCCAATGGTCGAATTCTGTCTTAATTTGGTTGATATAGCTCCAGCCAACAAAGCAATTAAAGAAAAAATCACTAATGAAACACCCATAAATACAAAGCCTAAGACAAAAAATTGACTAACCGTCGACATGGAGTCACTAAATAAAAACCCAGGAAAAAGTGCCAGAAAAAAAATGGAAACTTTAGGATTTAAAATATTCATGATAAATCCTTGACGGAATAGCTGACCTAGAGTTTTCTTTGGCCCAATTACTTCTGCATCGACAGAAATATTTGCTTCGCTTTTAAACACTTTATAAGCTAAAAAAAACAAATAAGCCGCTCCAAAAACCTTTAATGTCAGGTATAAATTCTCATTTGATTTAATAATCGCAGAAGCACCAAAAGCTACGAGTGACGTATGTACAATGCAACCTGAAATTAATCCTAAAACAGTTGCAAGACCATATTTTACACCATTGGTAATACTCTGAATCAGTACAAAAATATTATCCGGACCTGGAGAGATAGACAAAAGTGCCGTGGCTCCTATAAAAGAAAGTAAAATAGTCGTATCCAAAGAGAATGTTTTAACAAAAAAATCCTGTCAATAGACAGGATTTAAATATATACATTTAAATTGTATTTATAGTGAGGCTGAATATTCTAAAAGGTCAACAATTTTCGTTGAATATCCATATTCATTGTCATACCAAGAAATAACTTTTACAAAATTGTCTGTAATGGCAATTCCTGCAGCTGCATCAAATACAGAAGTACATGTTTCACCAACAAAATCTTGAGAAACCACGGCCTCTTCGGTATATCCTAATATTCCTTTTAGTTCACCTTCTGAGGCTTCCTTCATTGTTTTACAGATATCTTCATAAGAAGCTCCATTTTTTAAGTTCACTGTTAAGTCAACCACAGACACATCCATAGTGGGCACTCTAAAAGCCATTCCTGTTAACTTTCCGTTCAATTCTGGTATTACCTTTCCTACGGCTTTTGCAGCACCTGTCGTAGAAGGAATCACATTTCCAATTGCTGATCTTCCTAGTCTCCAATTCTTAACGGAAGGTGAATCTACTGTTTTCTGTGTAGCCGTTGAAGCATGCACCGTTGTCATTAATCCTTCTGTAATTCCGTAAGTATCATTCAACACTTTCGCGATTGGTGCTAGACAGTTTGTTGTACATGAGGCATTAGAAAATATGGTATCATCATCTGTTAATTCTTTATGATTTACACCCATTACGAACATTGGAGCATCAGGAGAAGGAGCAGAAATAATTACCTTTTTTGCCCCACCTTTGATATGCAATGCAGCTTTATCTTTTGCCGTGAAGAATCCGGTTGATTCAATAATATATTCAGCACCTACTTCATTCCATTTTAAGTCTTCGGGATTACGTTCTGCAGTTACTCGAATTTCATTACCATTTACGATTAATTTACCATTACGTACAGCAACATCTCCATCAAATTTTCCATGAACAGAATCATGCTTTAATAAATATGCTAAATAATCTACTTCTAACAAATCATTGATGGCTACAATTTGAACATTACTTCTAGTCATTGCTTGTCGAAAAGCAATTCTTCCAATTCTACCAAATCCGTTAATTCCTATTTTTATCATAATTTTTATTTTATACTGATAATATATCAGATATTCTTAATAATTCTCTATTGATATCGTGCGAGGTTTTAATCGCTTTTTCGATATCACTTGTTACAACCTTATTATTCTTTAGGCCGACCATTTCATTTGACTTTCCATCTAGTAATTCTTCGACAGCTTTTACGCCCAATCTACTGGCTAAAACCCTATCAAAACAACTCGGAGAACCTCCTCGTTGCATATGCCCTAAAACTGATACTCTTGCCTCATAATCAGGCAAATTCTCACTTACGTATTCAGCTAATTCAAATACATTTTTACCTATTTTATCTCCTTCAGAAACAACTACAATACTTGATGTTTTGCCACTTCTCTTACTCTTTTTGAGTGATTCTAGCAGTCTATCCAGTCCTAAATCTTCTTCAGGAATTAGTATTTCCTCTGCACCTGCTCCTACTCCTGCATTCAACGCAATGAATCCCGCGTCTCGACCCATTACTTCAATAAAAAATAATCTGTTATGAGAACTAGCGGTATCTCTAATTTTATCGATGGCTTCGACTACGGTGTTTAAAGCAGTATCATACCCTATCGTAAAACTAGTACCGGCAATGTCATTATCTATAGTACCAGGTATTCCGATAAAGGGAATATTGTATTCGCTACCGAAAACAACCCCTCCAGTAAAAGTACCATCTCCACCTATTAAAATTAAACCATCAATTTCGGCTTCCTTTAAATTTTCATATGCTTTTTTTCTACCTTCTTTAGTTCTAAAATCTGAAGATCTTGCTGATTTCAAGATTGTACCTCCCTTACTAATAATGTTTTTAACACTACGTGCGTCGAGTTCTGTAAAATCTCCTTCAATTATACCTTGGTATCCTCTGTAGTAACCGACGCATTTAATTTTATAATAAGAACATGCACGAACAACAGCTCGTATGGCTGCATTCATTCCTGGCGCATCGCCTCCTGAGGTAATTAAACCTACTTTTTTAATTGGTTTTTTCATACTAAAATAAGCTTGGTAAAATTAATTATTATTATATCAAATGTAGTTCAAAACGATAGTAATGTACGAAAACGTTATCGTACAATTTGCTATATAAACTGTATAAATTTAGTGGTATTTTATTGTTTAGCACTCTTAGTGCTATCCTTTTTAATTTGAGTGAAATTTAGAAGTTTCTTTTTTACTTTGAGAGAATCTTGAACCATCTTCTTTTGTTTCAATTTCTTTTTACCAAAAACTTTCTCTTTCAATTCCTTTCCGCTATCAAAATCTACGCGGTATGACAAGCCAATACCTTGTGTATATCCTTCTTCATCCGCCACCGTAAATTGTATATCATTCTGTCTATTGAACATTTTTAATCGGAAAGTTTCAGGTTCATTTAGTGGTCGTTCTAATTCAACTTCTCCAATAACACTTGCCTGCGTATTGCCCCCAACTGGCACCCCAACTTTACCATTATAACGCCATTTCTCACCAATTTTACCTTTGAAGGTAAAACCTAATTGATCGTCGGTGTTTAGTGCTGAGTTCAAATTTTGTCTATTGGCCACGTCATAGGTCACCCCGACTTGAAAAATATCCCCTTTACTCTTTAAAATATTGGAAAGTATATCCGATATTTTTTCAGATATCGTACCCGTCAAGGCTGCATTTCCATCGAAATTTAAATTCCCCTCATCTAAGTTGATAAATGAACCCGTTGTTAAGAGAGAAAAGAACTGAGTCATTTTTTTGTCCTCATCATTTAGTTTAAACGCTAATTCAGAATTCACCAATGAATTTGAATTTGGAATCTGTAAATCAAAATCAATCTCCGAATTTAATAGTTGTCCTGAAATTTTTGCGACTAGGTCAATATCAATATCACGTGAACTTACATTATCTAACAAGGTTGCTGGATTTGCTTTCGTTCTATAAATGGCTGTAATATTATTTAAATAAGCATCAAATGGATTACCATCCCAAATTACGGTACCTCCTGGTTGCACAATAAAATCTTTATTGACAATATTTCGAAATTCATAAATACCATTATCTACCACAAAAACACCATCAATTTCGAATGTACCTTTGGTATTGATGGCAATAGACATGAAACCGTTACCACTACCTCGCAAAATACTACCGGTATTTTTATCAACTACGATTTCAGCGATTGCATCTTTGGTAACTTCAAGATCGAAGTTTAACGTCAAACCCTTGACTTGATCGAAAACAATTTCTTCAAATTTATTTTCGTCAACTCCTTTTTTAGTCTTTGTGATAAAATTGATCAATTTAGAATCGCCGACCGTACTTACATCACTTAAGGGAATGATAAATTCTGTTCCTTTTTTAGTAGTTGCGGTAGCATCAATAACAAGAGCATCAGTATATCCTTTGATACTAGCATTGGCCTTCTCACCATTCACATCGCTCCCAATAAAAATGGTACCATAATAGGGTATATCCTCATTTTCGGTCGTATTCAATACTAAGAAATTATCTGTATTCACTTTTAAATCAAGATACCAATCTGTAAATCTGTTATGAGAGATATCGCCAAGTAATATAGCTTCGGTATCGTGCACGGCATCAACCAACGTTGTTGGTAAAAAACGAAAGCGTTGTTTACTTAAGGCTATCTTAGAAACTCCTATAAAATCGTAGTCTACGTTTAAGTAAGGGATTGCAATTCCCCCATTGTTAAGCTCTAAATTTCCATCAAAATCTGGGTTGCGCAGTAAACCTGTGATCACGCCTTGACCTGAAACATCTCCTCGAATATTATCAATTACTCCTTTCCCTAAAGGATTGAAAGGTTCTAAAGAATACTCATTCAAACTAAAGTTCGCAAATACGGTAGGGTTTTTGGCCTCAAAATCAATTTCTCCTCTCGCTTCAATACTTTTAATCTTTTCATTCTGCAGAGAGACATCAATAATATATTTCTGTAATGAATTATCACCTAATGCATTCACGATCAAATCGCCCTGATTGATATCATTAAAATGTAAATCATTCACGATCAAATCGGCCAAAGGTAAAGGGGTTCCTTTTATCTGCTTATAATTTATAAACCCATTTACCAGTCCTTTGATATCCAGACTATCTACTTTTGGTGTAATTCCTTCGAGCTTTACATTCTTTAAATTTAGGGTAACATCCTTATCATTTTTACCAGTAAAAACACCTGCAAAATCTATTTCTTGGTCTTTAGAAACGACATGAATTTTATCAAATGCGAAGGTTCGGAACTGCTCATCAAAGACGACCTTATTTTGTCTATTATTTGAGGGGTTTACTAACCAATCATTGTTTTTAAATTGAATATTTGACTTTTTTAAACCTACTACTGATTTATTATTTTCATTCAAGGTATGATAAAAACTTAGATCGAATTTTTCATTCAATTTTCTTCCGCCTACAAAATCAGTTCTGAAGAAAAGGGTATCATTCAGTGTTACATTTACCAAATTTAAATCGGCAATATTATAGTATTTCGTGTTGACGTTTCCGATACTCAATAGCGTATTATATAAGGGGTTTTTATTATCAATTTGTAGTCTAATATTCTTTGCTATATTTTTATACGCCTCTACCTGCGGGGATTTGAAGGTGAGTTCAAATCTTTCATTATCGGCTTTTATTTTACCTTTTATGGAGGTATTGGATCCTAATTTTACTTCTGGAAAAAAGATCTCTATAATTTTATTATAAATTTTAAAATTAAAATCTAAAAATTGACCTGATGTTACCTTTTCAGGTTCAAAATCGGTATAGATACTTCCTAGGGAATTTCGAGCTAAGGTCTCTAACTCTTTAAATTTAAACCGACCTTTTAAGGTACCCTCTACAATATCTGGCGAGTTGACTTTAATAACTCTTGTTGTGTCAATAAATCTTGAATTGATATTAAAGTCGGTAAAGTAATAATTGTCATTTTGATTGGTATACGATGCATTTCTAAAGACAACAGCACCCGACATATTATCTAATGTATTTCCCTGAAGGTTGATATCCATTTTTCCTTTTAGGATTGCTTTTTCATCTCTTTTAAACAAGTTTAATTTATTAAACTCAGCATACGCGACATCTGCACTAAAGTTAAATCTATAAACTGCTGAAGATAGATCCGCCAATCCTCTAAACTTCATTTTTAAATGCTCATCATTTGCGATCAACTCTCCATTAAACAGCTGATTTTCGAACACTCCATTCACATCAATATTACTGTACGTATACCCTTTGTATTGATGTTTTGAGACATTTCCGTTTACCTTTGTTTTCAAGGTTTCTAATGTAAAACCTTTTCCTTTAACATCAGCAATTAACGAAAGTTTTCCAACAAGACTATCATTAATCATTTTACCCAATTCTACATCGATAAACTCTACTTTTCCTTCATAATTTGCATTATCTATATCGTCTATATTTGTGAGCTTTAAATCGGTAAGCGTGGTACCTAATGTACTGGTCATTTCTAACTTAGCATCTACCGTTTCATTTGTTACAAATGAATTTCCTCTAATCGAAAACCTTCCGAATCTCTCAAATGAAGAAGGCAATGTTTTCCCTAAAATATTGGGCAATAATAACTTTAAGTTTTGGTAGTTTGATGATAGGCTGCTGATTTGAGCGCTTAAAGAAAACCCGTTCTCATTATTTACTGCATTCTTAAAATGAAAGGTACCATTGATGATGGAGTTTCTATTCGATTGTAATCTTAATTGATTCAACTTGAAGTCGTTCAACGTACCCGTGAGGTTGGTCGTGAAGTGTATAATATCATTCTTTCCAAACTCATTATAAAATTTATTTAAATCACTCAAACTAACAGATGATTTATCAAAATTTGCAACTATTTGTACTTTATTATTAAAATCGGATAGCTTACCATTCTTATATTTAAATAGGATGTCACCGTTTAGTAAAGAGCCCTTTGTTTTTAACCTCGTTTTACTCAAGGTCATATTTTCTTTTGTATATGCAAAATCGGTTGTTAGATCTTCAACGGCAATTCCATGATTTTCATCAAATGCTAAACCACGAACTTTTGCATACACATTGGGTCCTTCAATTTTAAAATCTTCTATAGTGCCCTTCATATTTCTATAAAACGCCAAGGGAGTTTGCCTTTTATTCTTATCGTACAATACATATCTCGCGTTAGATAAGTTCAATTGAGAAGACGTTAGCAAGAAAGGAGGTGTTTCTGAAGGTCTCTCTTCTGTAGAATCAAACTTTTCGACGAAAATGCTCAAATTATCATTGCGTTCTCCTTCATAGGTTACCATATTTAAAATTAAACCGTCCATATCGACAGTGCCTAATTCTAATTTATTATCAAGAATATTCTTATAACTAAAGATAGAAGTTGTTAAGTTATCAATATAAATTAACGAATCTTTATGATGATCTCTAATATCGATTTGTTTCAATTTGACATTCCCTAAAAAGGATAGGTCAACTTTTTTAACGACGATATTCGTACCATAGGTTTTGTTTAACTTATTGGTGGCAATGGTTCCTAAATAAGTCTGTACAACCGAAAGACGTAATAAAACAACACTTATAAGCAGAAAAAGTGCTAGACATAGCACGACTCTTTTGGTTATTTTTTTTGCTCTTTTGATAGAATTATTTATTATAAATTTGCAACTTTAAAAGTACACATTTTATAAGCACAATTTTTGTGCCTTTTTTCATATTTAATGAACAAAAAAACAATATACATATTAGCCATAGAGTCTTCTTGCGATGATACGAGTGTTGCTGTATTAGCAAACGACGTCGTTCTATCAAATGTTGTGGCGAATCAAGAGATTCATTCGAAATACGGAGGTGTCGTTCCTGAATTGGCCTCTAGGGCCCATCAACAAAATATCGTTCCTGTTGTTCAACAAGCTCTTGTTCAGGCTAATATTGAAAAAAAAGACCTCAGTGCTATTGCATTTACGCGTGGTCCTGGATTGATGGGTTCGCTTCTTGTTGGCACTTCTTTTGCGAAGTCAATGGCCTTAGCGCTCAATATCCCGTTAATATCGGTCAACCATATGCAGGCACATATCTTAGCTCATTTTATAAAAGACGAAGCTCAAAAAAAACCTGAATTTCCGTTTATTTGCCTGACTATTAGCGGTGGACACACGCAACTAATTCGTGTAAATGATTATTTTTCTATGGAAATTCTAGGAGAAACGATTGATGATGCTGTAGGGGAAGCCTTTGACAAGTCAGCAAAAATTTTAGGATTGCCGTATCCGGGAGGACCTTTTGTAGATAAGAATGCGCAGCTTGGAGACCCGACAGCTTTTGAGTTTCCAAAACCCAAAACGAAAAATGAATTGGATTTTAGCTTTAGCGGATTAAAAACGTCGATTCTATATTTCATTCGAAAAAAGGAAAAAGAGAACCCTAACTTTATCAAAGAGAACTTGCTCGATATTTGCGCTTCTATTCAGCAAACGATTATCGACATTCTACTTATAAAATTAAAAAAAGCAGTTAAGAAAACTGGAATTACCTCAATTGCTATTGCCGGGGGAGTATCTGCAAATTCAGGTATTAGAAAAACGCTGATTGATGCAGAAAAAAAATACCAATGGCAAACCTATATTCCTAAGTTCGAATATACCACAGATAATGCTGCTATGATTGGTATCACTGCTTATTATAAATATTTGAATGCAAATTTTGAAACAACTGCCGTTTCCGCGAAAGCGAGAATGACCGTTTTAGAATAAAAAAATCCGCTACCTCTAAAAGCAACGGATTCTTAAAATTATTGAATTCAAGTTTATTGTACCATCGCGGCAGCAATACGCTTATAAACGCCACCTTCCAGTTTACTACGTATACCAGAAAATGCTTCTATAGTTTCTTCTACATCTTGTAGCGTATGAGTCGCCGTAGGAATCAGTCTTAAAATAATCAAACCTTTAGGAATTACTGGATAGACTACAATTGAGCAGAAAACACCATAATTCTCTCTTAAATCATTGACCATTGCCATCGCTTCTGGTATATCTCCTTTTAAAAATACTGGTGTAATACAGGTTTGGGTTGTTCCTAAATCAAAACCAGCTTCACGCAAACCACTTTGTAATGCATTCACATTCTCCCATAATTTATCTTTTAACTCCGGCATTGTACGTATCATATCTAGACGCTTTAACGCTCCTTTCACCATTGCCATGGGAAGCGACTTAGCGAACATTTGTGAACGCATATTATATTGTAAGTATTGAATAATATCTTTATCAGCAGCAAAGAAAGCCCCAATACCAGCCATAGATTTGGCAAAGGTTGCAAAATACACATCAATATCATCTTGTACGCCTTGTTCAAAACCAGTACCTCTACCACCTTCTCCTAGCGTACCAAACCCATGTGCGTCATCTACTAACAATCTAAAATTATACTTTTCCTTTAGTGCAGCAATTTCTTTTAAACGACCTTGCTCTCCTCGCATTCCGAAAACACCTTCAGAAATCACTAGAATTCCTCCGTTATTCTCAGTAGCCATTTTAGTTGCTCTTTGTAGGTTCTTTTCTAAACTTTCTACGTCATTATGCTTATATACAAAGCGTTTCCCAGCATGCAAACGCACTCCATCAATGATACAGGCATGTGTATCCATATCATAGACAATAACGTCATTCTTAGACACTAAAGCATCCACAGCAGAAACGATCCCTTGGTATCCGAAGTTCACCAAATAAGCAGCTTCTTTATCAACAAACTCAGCACATTCTCGCTCTAATTGCTCGTGGTACTTGGTATGACCAGACATCATTCTAGCCCCCATTGGGTAGGCCATTCCGTGTTCAGCTGCAGCTTCACCATCAACTTTCAATACTTCTGGATGATTTGCCAACCCTAGATAATCGTTAATGCTCCAAGTAATGACTTTTTTGCCATTAAAATGCATTCTATTAGATATTGGTCCTTCCAATTTTGGAAAAACATAATATCCTTCAGCTTGTTTCGCCCATTTACCTAAAGGTCCTTTATCTTTTATTATTCTTTCAAATAAATCTTTCATCTCCATTGATTTTTAGACAATTGCAAAGTAACCACTTTTTTAGGGCTACGCAAAAAGTATTATTCAATTTTTTTTAACAAAAAAAGAGGCTCTTTTCAGCAAAGAACCTCTTTTAACACTGTATAAAATTGAGTTTATTTTATATATTCAATAACTTGTTGTGCTTCCTTTTGTGAATCGAAAAACCCTTGTTCTCTCATCCAATCATCACTATAAATTTTCGACATATATCGCGACCCATGATCTGGAAAAATAACCACCACTTTACTATTGGCATCGAATTCACCTTTTTCTGCTAATTGTATCACGGCTTGCATCACGGCTCCACTGGTATATCCAGCAAATAGACCTTCAGTTAATGCAATTTCACGTGCTCTATGTGCACTATCTTCGTCATTTACCTTTTCAAACTTATCAATTACATCAAAATCTGTGGCCGTAGGAATTAAATTTTTCCCCAATCCTTCAATCCTGTATGGATAGCTCTCTGCTGGGTCTAATTCACCTGTTTCATGAAATTTCTGTAATACCGATCCAAATGCGTCAACTCCAATAATCTTAATCGCAGGATTCTGTTCTTTTAAGAATCGTGCTGCACCAGAAATTGTACCTCCTGTACCACTCGCCGCCACTAAATGGGTCAATGTACCCTCACTTTGCTTCCATATCTCTGGACCTGTAGTATTGTAATGTGCTTCTAAATTTAATTCATTAAAATATTGATTGATATATACTGAATCAGCAATCTCTGAATGCAACTTTTTAGCAACATTGTAATAAGAACGAGGATCATCAGCACTTACATGTCCAGGACATACATATACTTTTGCTCCCATAGCCTTCAACATGTCAATCTTATCATTTGAAGATTTAGAACTTACTGCAAGAATACATTCATATCCTTTGATAATACTTACCATAGCAATACTAAAACCAGTATTACCTGATGTAGTTTCTATAATAGTATCTCCTTTTTTAAGGATTCCTTTCTTTTCAGCTTGCTCTATAATATGTAGTGCAATTCTGTCTTTGGTTGAATGGCCTGGGTTAAAACCTTCAAACTTTGTGTAGAATTCTCCTTCTAATCCCTCTATAATTTTATTAAGACGAATCATTGGGGTATTACCAACGAGTTCTAACACATTTTGGTTTACACCTAAATTTTGTTTCATAGTAATCAAATATGATTATTATTTAATCGGGCAAATTTACTATTTTTTTTTTAATTACTTTTTTATCCCTTCTAAATCTAAAAAGAACGCATAATCTCTCGCAGTTTCCTTCAAGGCATTAAATCTACCCGAAGCTCCACCGTGACCAGCTTCCATGTTTGTATGCATGAGAAGAACGTTCGAATCTGTTTTATATTCTCTCAGTTTAGCCACCCATTTTGCTGGTTCGTAATACTGCACTTGAGAATCATGTAAACCTGTCGTCACCAGCATATTAGGATATTCTTGAGCCGCCACTTGATCATAAGGTGAATATGACAACATATAATCATAGTATTCTTTCTCATTTGGATTTCCCCATTCGTCATATTCTGAAGTTGTTAAAGGAATCGATGTATCTAACATCGTTGTCATCACATCTACAAAAGGAACTGCTGCGATAACACCGTTAAATATTTCTGGACTCATATTTACAACGCCTCCCATCAATAATCCTCCCGCAGAACCACCACTGGCATATAAATGATCAGCAGACGTATATCCCTTTTCAATCAACCCCTTACCAGCATCGATAAAGTCGGTAAACGTGTTCATCTTGTTGAATAATTTACCATCTTCATACCATTGACGTCCTAAATATTGACTTCCCCTAATATGCGCTAAGCCATACACAAAACCTCTATCTAATAAGCTTAAACGTGTAGTACTGAATCCGTCGGGAACTGTATATCCATATGAACCATAAGCGTAAAGTAATAAAGGCGTATCCGCACTTAATTTCGTATCCTTTCTACGCACAATAGACACCGCAACTTCTTTTCCATCTCTGGCCTTAATCCATAAACGCTCACTGATATAATTATTCTTATCAAACTTCCCACCGAGTACTTCCTGTTCTTTTTTAATTTCCTTTGACCGATCACTCATCTTGAAATCAATCACAGAAGCAGGTGTTGTAAAAGAATTATAACCGTAACGGATGATATCAGTGTCGAAATCAGAATTATTATAGACTCCTACTGAATAGGTCTCTTCATCAAAAGGCAGATAATAATCGGCTGTATCATCCCAACGTTTGATACGAATTTTATTCAATCCGTTTGTACGTTCTTCTAGCACCAAATATTCTTTAAAAATTGAAATATCTTCTAACAAAGTATCGTCTCTATGAGGAATTACATCTACCCAATTCTCCATAGAAGTTTTATCCTCAGGGGTTTTCATTAATTTAAAGTTCTTGGCATCATCTTTATTTGTCAATATGTAAAAATGATCTTTATAATGTGATACACTGTACTCCAAACCTCGAGTTCTAGGCTGAATAACCCTTAAAGCATCGTTTGGATTATTAGCGTCTAACGCTTGATATTCTTGGGTAAGTGTACTATAAGAACCTACCATGATATACTTTTTAGACTTCGTTTTGTATACAAACGTATCAAATGTCTCATCTTTCTCATGAAAAACAACCTCGTCGTCAGAAGCGTCTGTACCAAGTACATGCTTATAAATTGTCTCACTGCGCAGGGTTACGGGATCTTTTTTGGTATAAAAAACCGTTTTATTGTCATTCGCCCATGTCGCTCCGCCTGTTGTATTTTCAATTTTGTCAGGATAAATTTCACCAGTTTCCAAATTTTTAAATTGTATCACATACTGTCTACGACTTACCGTATCCACAGCAAAAGAGGCAATCTTGTTGTCTTCGCTAACATTCAATCCGCGCAACGCATAATAATCAAAACCTTCTGCCATTTTATTCACATCAAACAAAATCTCTTCTTCAGCCTCTAGGCTCCCTTTTTTACGTGCATAAATTGGATATTGACCACCAGTTTCATAGCGAGTAATGTAGAAATATCCATTACTTTTATAAGGAACCGACTCATCATCTTCTTTAATACGTCCCTTCATTTCTTGAAACAAATCCTCTTTAAATTGCTTTGTATGTGCCGTAATTGTATCGTAATACGAATTTTCAGCATTTAGATAATCGAGTACTTTTTGGGTATGCTCATCTGGTGTTGTTGCATTTTTCTGCTCATCGGTCAACCGCATCCAATAGTAATTATCGATTCTTACATCACCATGTTTTTCTAATTTTTTTGGAATTTTTTCAGCTACAGGCGCGTCAATATCAATTTTCATTTGTTCTTGTTTACATGAAGTTGCAAAAATAAGCGATAATACAACTATAAATTGGACTAAATTCTTCATTTTTTTTGGAGTTTATAAACAACTAAAGTAGTAATTTTGACCTCACTAATTAAAAGAACAACCAATTATGTTTGGAGATATTTCTGGAATGATGCAAAAGTTCAAGGCAGCAAAACAAAAAGTAGAAGAAACAAAACTGCGATTGGATTCAGTTTTAGTTGATGGTCAATCGAATGGTGGAGCAGTCAAAGTTACCTCAACAGCCAATAGAGAAATCAAGGCTATTGAGATTGCAGATGCTCTTTTGCAAGACAAAGAGGCACTCGAAGATTATTTAATTATCGCTTTAAATGATGCTCTTAACAAAGCCAGTAGTATTAATGATGCTGAAATGGCAGCTGCCGCGAAAGACGGTATGCCGAATATACCAGGCATGGACTTATTTAAATAAGTCATTATTGTGGTTTTTTATGGTCACGAATTATGTGATTGGCATAGCTGGTACAAATCAATAGCATAGATGCTATATAAAAGAACATATTTACTATCTTATATACTTCTTTAGGTCCTTCTACTGTTTTTAATCCTTTGCCAATAGCTGCAACAAAAAAGAATAATACTCCTATCAAGTTTAGTAAGGCCCATTTATCTCGCTCCTTGATATACCAATACAAGGCAAAAGCCCCGTACAAACCTATCACACCTGCATAAATGATGAATAAGAGTTTCATAAGACCAACATTCCCAAAATATATAGATATTATGGCCATACATATTAAAATAAAAGGTATTATAGTTAAGTAAAATGTAGCTAATTTTATTTCTCCTACCCTACTTGAAATAATAATCATGTTTAATAATATAAATATTAAAAAACAACTCATTCCTAATATAAAAAAGGACTCTTTTTGACTTAAAAAAAGAAGATCACCAATAAATGCAAAGCATAAGGCTATTACAAATTTGATATCTATTTTTTTTGCAATGGTGATATAATAAAAAATAAGTAAAGGCATTAGAAAAGGTTTCGACCAATTCTTCAACCAAATAACATCGGCAACATGGGCGTATGTGTACGCTAACGAGATGACAAGAAAACTCGTTAGCAGTAGGGTTTTATTAGCAAATTTCATTTTCATAGCACTTACAAAGTGCTTGTTTTAATATTGGGGTAACATATTAAGCTAACTAAGATACTTAAAATACATCTATAAAGAATGATTTTTAACTATTTTAACTATTTGAAATCGGTGTAACGTTCGATTTACGAATCATATACAGACAGATTAAAAGCTGTGCAAGCGTATACGTAAACATAATACCCACCGCCAAATCTCTATTTTCTAATCTAAATTTCTCAATAGCTGACATTCCATTTGAAATAATAAAGAAAAAAGCGCCGAAAAATATCATTAAAGAAGTATCTGATTTTCGTTCTAAATAATGATAAAAAGAAAGTGCTCCAAAAGCACATACAATCAATCCATAAACAATAATAGGCCATAAAAACTCTTTAATGCCCTGAGAGGTGAACACAATAACCAAGACCAAAACTATAAGAAACGGAACCAAAATGACCGATAGTTTCTTCGTATTATAATTGTAAATATCGGCGGTAATAATGATTAGATAAGACAAATGCATCAAAAGAAAACTTCCTAAGGCAAGCATAAAGAACTCGTTCGAGCTATTTAATAACAAAACATCAGCGACAAATGCAAATATCAACGCCACTATATAAAACAAATTCACTTTAGCGGTCATAACAAGATATAAGGCCATCAATGACAGTGATATTAATGGTTTGAAGATATAACGTAAGATCATTTCATTCAATACAATACCTAGACTATCAACAGTAACTATTAGAAAAAAAAGTATAAAGAAGAGTTTCGTTTGTAATGTTTTATTCATCGTAGATTCAAATATAATAAAATACTTCAATCACCCTTAACAGCATTTGTTGGTTTTTTCGATGCGTCAAAACTAATGATCGCTTTGGCTATAAAAATCAAAGAAATCACATAAAAAATAATATTAAATACTTTCAGATATATATTCCGATCATCGATCATATTAAGTCCTTTCACGATCGCAGATAGGATGAAAAAAATAGTTCCTATTAAGTAATGAAGAGCGGCTTCACTTTTTTCTTTGAAGTATAAATAAAAAGAGAAAGAACCATATATGGCAATGATAAATCCGAGGACATAATAAATCCATGTGATGTCGCCGCCATTTTTAAAAATGAAATATAAAATACCTAAAAAGATGAACATAAAAGGAATCAATATCTTTAAAAACTTTTTGATATCTATCTCACCTATTCTATTGGTGACAATGAGCATTTGCATCAAAATAAATAACAACGCAAAGCCCATTCCGAGTATAAAGAACGTAGGCTCTTTATTTAGCACAAACATATTTTCACTAAAAATAAAAACCAATGCCAAGACGAATAAGGTATTTACTTTTCTTGTGGTTAACACATAATAGATCAAAAGCGTCGGAGTTAGTAATATTTTAGAAATATATAACAACCAGGTAGCATCGGTTATATTGGCGTAGGCATATACAATCGACATTAGAACAAAAAGGCCGAGTATACTATTAGATTTGGTTAGTTTCATTTTACTATCATTGCCAAATAATCATCTTCTGAGATTATTGGTATGTTCAATGCTTCGGCTTTGGTGCGCTTGCTGGGTCCCATATTGTCGCCAGCAATAATATATGTAGTTTTTTTTGAAATGGAACTTGACACTTTTCCTCCGTTATCTTCAATAGACTTTTTGAGTTCGTTTCTACTTAATTTTGTAAAAACCCCTGACACTACAAATATCTTACCCTGTAATAGGTCTGTTTGCCCTTCTTGCGCTTCCGCGGAAAGTTCTAATTGCACGCCGTATGTGCGTAAGCGATTTATCAAATCAATTGTACCTATATCACTAGAAAAGTCAACAATACTTTGGGCTATTCGATCACCAATCTCATCGACATTGATCAATTCTTCAAAAGAAGCACTCATTAATCGATCGATACTCTTAAAATGTTTTGCCAATTTTCTGGCCACGGTTTCACCTACAAATCGAATTCCCAAAGCAAACAGCACTTTTTCAAAAGGGATCTGTTTCGAAGCTTCTATGCCTGCGACCATATTTTTCGCTGATTTTTCAGCCATACGCTCGAGCGGAATGATCTGTTCTATTTTCAACTCGTATAGATCTGCATAATTAGTTATTAACCCTTCTTTAAATAAGAGCTCTATGGTTTCGGCACCCAAACCATCTATATCCATTGCTTTTCTACTAATATAATGCTGAATTCTTCCTGTAATTTGCGTGGGACATCCGAACTCATTCGGACAATAATGTTTTGCATCACCTTCTGTACGCACCAAGATCGTTTCGCATTCAGGGCAATGCGTAGCATAGATGGTTGGTTGAGAATCTTTAGGTCTTTTACTCAAATCAACTCCTACCACTTTTGGTATGATCTCTCCTCCTTTTTCCACAAATACAGTATCATTCTCGCGAATATCTAATTTTGCAATTTGATCGGCATTGTGCAGCGAAGCTCGTTTTACAATGGTACCCGCTAATTGCACAGGTTCTAAATTCGCGACAGGTGTAATCGCACCTGTGCGCCCCACCTGATAGGTGATTTTGTGTAAGAGTGTGCTTTCTTGCTCTGCTTTAAACTTGTAGGCCATGGCCCAGCGTGGAGCTTTTGATGTATATCCCATCTCATCCTGATATGGTAAGGAGTTTACCTTGACAACCACACCGTCTGTTTCATACGGCAAGTTATGACGTTCTACATCCCAGTATTGAATAAATTCGAATACTTCATCGATAGATTTAGCAATCGTAAGTGTTTCTGGCACTTTAAACCCTGCCTTTTTAGCATTTTGCAAAGCTTCAGCATGTGTACTAAAAGGCAAGCGCTCTCCGACTACATGATACAACAAACAATCTAAGGGGCGCTTCGCAACTTCTCCACTGTCTTGTAATTTCAGGCTACCACTCGCCGTATTTCTTGGGTTTCGGTACGCTTCTTCTCCCGCTGCAACACGCTCTTCATTCATTTTATTGAAGCCATCTAAGGGTAGAATAATTTCTCCACGAATTTCGAAAGTATTGAGAGCATTGCCCTTTAATTCTAATGGTATAGAGCGAATCGTTTTGATGTTAGCCGTAACATCATCTCCTTGAAAACCATCTCCACGAGTAACAGCACTTTTGAGCATTCCGTTTTCATACGAGAGATTGATCGAAGCACCGTCGTATTTTAATTCACACGTATATTCTACAGTTTCTACCCCTACCATTTTTTGAATACGCTTTTCCCAATCGAGTAAATCTTCTTTAGAATACGAATTGTCTAATGAATGCATTCGATTTTTATGGGTAACAGTTTCGAAACTTTTAGTAATAGTACCGCCAACGCGCTGCGTAGGTGAATTGGCATCAAAAAACTCCGGATGCTGCGCTTCTAATGCTTCTAGCTCTTTGAGTTTGATATCAAAGTTAAAATCGGAAATGGTAGCATTATCCAATACATAATAGTTATAATTATGTTCACGGAGCTCAGAACGCAGTTGTTCTATTTGTTGTTTGATTGTAGACATGGTACCAATGAAAATTAATGCTAAAAGTAAATAATATGTTTCATTAAAATTACATCCTTCCGATTTAATTCCTTACATTCGAAAAATATTTTTTACCCTTAATCAACCGAATTACTTTTATGAAAATATTGAAATCAGCCCTAGGACTATTATGCCTAATAGTCTTAAATAGTTGTGCATCTGGTTACAAGACTATCAATCCAAATAACTTAAATTATTTAGCCCGTAATGACAGTGAGGGTATTACGTTAGAATATAAATATAATCTCTTGCATAAAAAATATGCTAAAAAAGAATTCAAGAAGGGTCTAAAACTTGTCGCTGTCAAATTAACAAACAATACTTCACGTGATTTAGTATTTGGCAGAGACTTTGAATTAACTGACATTAATGGAAGTCGCTTAGCAATTCTCTCTCCGAATGAAGTTTTTTATAGCTTAAAACAGCAACCAGCAACCTACTTACTTTATTTACTTTTAACTCCACTAAATTTATATACTTCAAGGACTAATTCGAATGGGTTTCAAGAAACAACTAGTTCGACGCCCATAGGTATAGTTCTAGGTCCTGGACTAGCTGGAGGAAATTTGATAGCAGCAGGCTCTGCAAATAAAAAGTTTAAAACAGATTTATTAAACTATAACATTGACGGCATCACTATTAAAAAAGGAGAAACCGCATATGGCTTGATTGGAATAAAAACGAATTCTTTTGGTGCTATTAAAGCCGTTTTAAGATAATCTAAAGTATACTTGAACTAATAAAACCCTAATAACTAATATTTAAATATGAAAAAACAAAGATTAATTCTAATGAGCTTATTATTAAGCATGTCAATTTTATTCAATAGCTGCGGTGTTATGTTCGGTGGTAGCAAGTACAACGGAACAATTGTAGCAAAAGATCACCCTACTGCAGAAATATACATAAATGATCAGAAAATGGGAGTTGGAGAAGTTAGCGGTTTATACAAGAGAGATCAGCCCTTAAAAGTTACACTTAAGCAGGAAGGTTGTGAATCAAAAACTCAAAATTTTAATAACTCTTTTAGAACAGGGAACTTTATTCTTAGCTTAATTTCATGGGGATTAGTAGGTATTGCTGTAGATCTAGGAACAGGAGCTTCATACAAACCCGATCATAAAAACGATGCTAGTATTGAAAGATTAAATGATAAAGACTATCGCTTTACCGTTGATTATTCCGAATGCGAAAGACCGTAACAATTCAATTGAAAATATAAAAAAACCGAAACATGATGTCTCGGTTTTTTATGTTTTACGAAGATCCTTCGCGTCGCTCAGGAGGCAGAAGCGCACGCTGTTAATAATAGGTATATCTTCTTACTTTTGCGATATGCTTAGCCAAACGAATTACTTGGTGACTATAACCATATTCGTTGTCATACCAGATATAGATCACACAAGTTTTTCCATCTGGTGAGACAATCGTAGCATTACTATCAAAAATTGATGGTTGTGCGACTCCAACAATATCAGATGACACCAATTCATTATTGATTGAATAGCGAATTTGCTCCACTAAATCACCCTCGAGAGCATATTTCTTCATAGTTGCATTGATGGCATCTACCGTTGTGGCTGTATCTAATTGTAAATTTAAAATTGCTAAGGAACCATTCGGTACGGGTACTCTAATAGCACTTGATGTTAATTTTCCCTCTAATACAGGCAAGGCTTTTGCCACTGCTTTTCCTGCACCCGTTTCAGTAATTACCATATTCAAAGCCGCCGCTCTACCTCTACGATATTTACTGTGCATATTATCCACCAAATTTTGATCATTGGTGTAAGCATGAATCGTTTCTAAATGTCCAGAAGTAATACCAAAACTGTCCTCCAATACTTTCAAGACTGGTGTAATAGCATTTGTCGTGCACGAAGCAGCTGAGAAAATATCAATTTTATCAGGGTTATGATCTTCATGATTCACACCATGTACTATGTTCGGTATTCCTTTTCCAGGAGCGGTTAATAACACTTTACTCACCCCTTTTCCGACGAGGTGACGACTCAAGGCTTCTTTATCTCTAAAAGCACCTGTATTATCGATCACCAAAGCATTATCAATTCCATATTTAGTATAATCAATATCTTCAGGAGCATTTGCAGAAATCATAAAAACGGTGGTACCATCAATTACCAACGCTTTATTTTCTAAATCTGCTTTAACCGTGCCAGGAAAATCACCATGCACCGAATCACTGCGCAATAATGAAGCTCTCTTTTCCAACACGGCTTCGGTAATTTCACCCCTCGTAACAATAGCACGTAAACGCATTTGCTTGCCCTTGCCCGTTCTAGACATTAACTCACGAGCTAGCAAACGACCAATTCTTCCAAAACCGTATAAGACAACATCTTTTGGAGCAATACCATTTGATTTCTTCGCATCTTTCAATTTATCAGATACAAAAGCTACTAGGTTATCGGCATCGTCATCTAAATGATATTCGTAGGCCAACTTACCAATATCCAATTTTGCAGGCGGTAAATCTAACTGATTTAAGGCTCTTGCTATTTCAACAGCATCAAAAATTGAGATGGGTTTCTGCACAAAATCACCGGCATATTCGAGTAAGTTTAAAATCTCGCTTACCTTTCTATCGATTAACGGATTTCTAAACAATACCAATTCGATGGTGTTATCATACCAAAGATCACTAATAATATTTATGAATTCAACGGTTGCTCTTCTTCTATCGGCTTGAAAAGCAAGTTCTTTTTCATAGGATTCGTCTCTAGACATTGTACTATAATTTTGAATTTTAATTTTTGGCAAAAATACATATTTCAAACGTTTGCGTACAACATTTTTCAAAAAAAATTCCCTCGAATTTTCGAGGGAATCTAATCATGTTATTTTTCTATTTTTAATTTCTCACCCATGCCTGAATATACTCAGCATATCCTTGTTGGTTTAAAACTTGTAAGATGACTCTCTTTCCTTTGTTTTTGCGCAATTCATTCTCTACATCATCTACACTATAGACTTTCTTTTCATTAATTTTTAATAAAATATCTCCTTTTTGAACTTCTTGACGCTCCAGTAATTCATTTAACATACCGCTAAAAACCAACCCATAGTTAATCTTAAATTCTTTGGCCTTATTCTTAGGTATTTCTTTTAATTCACCTAAAGCCTCTTTAGTAAAATCATATTTATCTATGCTTAATTTGCCAAATTGATTTTTCAGATTCACATTGAATTCCTTTTCTTTTCCATCTCGTAATACCGTAATGCTAATTGCATCTCCGGGTCGTTTCGTACTTAAAAAACCTTGTAGGTCAGAGAACCTATTGACATCAATATAATCAGCTTTTATAATAATATCATTTACTTTTAGACCAGCTTCTGCTGCTCCGCCTTTATCGGTCAATCCAGTAATCAAGACACCTTCAGAAACTCCATTTAACTCAAATTCTTCTTTTGCTTGCTTGGTATTTAAATCTAAATAATTGATTCCTATATATGCCGTTCTCACGTCTCCATATTCTATCAAATCATCAATCACTTTTTTGGCAATGTTTGAAGGTACTGCGAATGAATACCCAACATATGAACCCGTTTGAGAAGATATTAATGTATTAATTCCCATCAATTCACCTCGCACATTTACTAAAGCACCACCACTGTTTCCTGGGTTTACCGCTGCATCAGTTTGAATAAACGAACGGATCATATTCGTACGACTTGGTAATTCTATATTTCTCGCCTTCGCACTTACAATACCTGCGGTGACAGTCGATGTCAAATTAAACGGATTTCCAACAGCTAACACCCATTCACCTACTTGAATAGCATCAGAATTACCGAAAGGTACATATGGCAAATCTTCAGATGCGCTTATTTTTAGTAGAGCAATGTCAGAGGCTTCATGCGTACCGATCACTTCTGCCGTATAAGTCTTTTGATCGTTCAATACAATTTCTACATCATCCGCACCTTTAATCACATGATTATTGGTAATAATATAACCATCTGGTGAAATAATAACACCCGAACCTGCCCCAACAACCGACTTCTCTTTAGAACTTCTAGTATTATCGCCATAGAAAAACTCTTCTAAGGGACTCAATCTTGCAGACGCTCTATTCTTCACATGTACAACAGCATTTACTGTTTCTTCAGCTGCTTTTGTAAAATCAATGGCTGCACCATCTAAGGCCGCTTTGGTTGTGGGAATATATTTGGTTTGAAATATCGTGGGACTTTGCCCACCTTGTTGCACTCGATCTATATCTGTACCATTAGTAATTAATAAATATCCTCCAAGGGCTAATCCGCCTCCTAAAATAGATGCCAACATCAAACTCGCTATTTTTTTCATACGCTTAAATTTTAATAATTAATGAACTCATACATTGTTATTAGACAAAATAACATTCAAAAATAACAGATTATTATAAAAATAAAATCACTTTAACGATACTTTAACAAGAACAAAACTTTGCAAATTATCCTTACATTTGTGCCACTATGCAGCTTACATTTTATAAATATCAAGGTACCGGAAACGATTTCGTTCTGGTAGATAATCGTCAAGAAATATTCGACAAAAATAATACCAAACTCGTAGCACAACTTTGCGACCGCAGATTTGGCATAGGTGCGGATGGATTTATCTTATTAGAAAACTCAACGATTAGTGATTTTAAAATGGTGTATTACAATGCCGATGGCAACACAAGTACCATGTGTGGGAATGGAGGGCGTTGTTTAGTGGCCTTTGCAAAATTACTAGGAATTATTGATCATAAAACTTCTTTTGAAGCCATCGATGGATTGCACGAAGCCTCTATTGACGAAGCCATTGTTAGCTTAAAAATGATCGATATTGAAGCTATTGAACAATTTGACGATCATATTTTTTTAGATTCTGGATCGCCTCATCATATTACTTTCGTTAAAAATGTGGGCGATGTAAATGTCAAAATAACAGGTCGTAAATTACGCTTTAGCGCCCCCTATTTTGAGGAAGGCAGTAATATTAATTTTGTAGAGCAAACTGATAAAAATACCTTTAAAGTTCGTACTTATGAAAGAGGTGTAGAAGATGAAACCTTAAGTTGTGGCACTGGGGTTACTGCTGTTGCTATTGCATCACATAAAGCTAGGAAAACAATTAGCAATACTGTTTTCTTAGACACACCTGGGGGTCATTTAGAAGTTTCTTTTGAGACTGACAATAATCGCTATAAAAATGTGTTTTTAAAAGGAGCGGCCACCTTAGTTTTCAAGGGCACTATAGATATTTAATGCAATGCAAGCACTCAAAGGAGCACATATTCATCTGAGAGCCATCGAACCTGATGACATCAATTTTCTGTTTGATACTGAAAATGATAGCTCTTTTTGGGAAGTAAGCAGTACGCAAACTCCATTTTCTAAACATTTACTAGAACAATATATAGCAAATGCCCATCTGGATATTTATACAGCAAAACAGCTACGGCTAATTATTGTTGAAAATGAGACGGATAAACCAGTTGGAATGATTGATCTTTTTGATTTCAATCCGCAGCATCATAGAGCAGGTATTGGTATAGTGATTATAAAATCAGCACAACTAAAAGGATATGCTTCAGCCGCCTTAACTTTGTTAATATCATATTGTTTCACAACCTTACAACTACATCAGTTGTTTGCGAATATCACAAGTGATAACCAACAGAGTTTAGCTCTATTTGAAAAACAGGCTTTTAAGCCCGTAGGTATCAAAAAAGAATGGATTCATTCGAATGACCGCTATAAAGACGAAATTTTATTACAACGTATCAACTCATGAGTATAAAAAAAATAATAGTAGTTGTAGTACTACTGATCGGGGCAGTAGGTGTCTCGATTGGTTATTCTTACTATAATAAGATATATAAAGGAAATATTAGCGAAAATGGATTCTTATATATTCCAAGTAACGCCACTTTCGACGAAACGACAGCACTACTTAAGACTTTTCTAAAAGATAGTGATAGTTTTAACTGGGTAGCCGAGCAAAAAAATTATCCGAATAAAATAAAAGCGGGCAAATACAAACTCACTAAAGGAATGAGCAATAATGAGTTAGTAAACCTCTTACGCAGTGGCAATCAAACTCCAGTAAAAGTTTCATTTAACAATCAAGATACTCTCGAAAAATTATCAGGCCGAATTGCCGAACAGATCGAAGCCGATTCGGTGGCTATTTTGAAGGCCATTACGGATCCTAGCTTTCTTGAAAAACATGAGCTCACAAAAGCCAATGTCTTAGGAATTTTTGTACCGAACTCTTATGAGTTTTTTTGGAACACGTCTGCCCAAAAATTTAGGGATCGTTTTATTAAAGAATTCGACACTTTTTGGAATGCCGATAGAATCGCAAAAGCAAAGAAACTGAACTTTACCAAACATGAAGTCATTACCTTAGCGTCTATCGTACAAAAGGAAACCGCTCAAGCAAGTGAACGTCCGCTAGTTGCTGGCTTATATTTAAATAGAATTAGAGATGGTTGGCCACTCGGTGCTGATCCTACTATAATTTTTGCATTAAAACAAAAGTACGGTCAAGACAAAGTGTACAAACGTGTATTGAACAAAGATTTAAAAATCGACTCACCATATAACACATATACCAATAGAGGCTTGCCTCCAACTTTGATCTCGATGCCTGATATTTCATCAATTGATGCGGTATTAAACGATAAAAGGCATGATTATTATTATATGTGTGCAAGTGTCACCAAATTAGGATACCATGAATTCGCTAAAACATTAGAACAACATAATGTCAATGCCAATAAATATCATAGATGGATCAGTAAGCAAGGCATAAAAAGGTAGATATGTGCACTAACAAATGGTTGTTTGTATTGATATTTTTTTCATTATTCTTACCCAATACTGTGACCGCACAAGATTCCAACAACAACTTTTGGCAAAAATCAGATACACTCAATAAAAAGCGCCGAAATGCTGTTTACATTGCTGAAGCTTCTGTGGCGACAGTCGCTTTGCTCGGTTTGAACCAACTTTGGTATGCTGACTTTCCAAGAACTTCTTTTCAAACGGTCAATGACAATAAAGAATGGCTACAATTAGATAAAATAGGTCATGTGCTTTCCTCCTACCATATAGGAAAAATCGGTATGGAAGCATTAGACTGGGCTGGAGAAAGTAAAAAAAACCAGCTACTATATGGAGCCACATTAGGTTTTGCTTTTTTAACTGGTGTTGAAATTCTAGATGGTTATTCTCAAGAGTGGGGGTTTTCCATGGGAGACTTTGCGGCCAATGCAGCAGGCACAGGATTATTGATTGGTCAGGAATTATTATGGAATGAGCAACGCATCAATCTAAAATACTCTTTTCACACGACTAAATACGCCACTATCCGGCCAGAACTGCTCGGTGAAAACTTTTTACAGCAAACGATTAAAGACTATAACGGTCAGACATATTGGTTATCGGCAAACTTGTGGTCATTTAATAAAAAGAGTAAAATTCCAAAATGGCTAAATATTGCTGTTGGTTATGGTGGTGAAGGTATGCTCTCTGGCAACAGGGGTACTTTTACAACTGTTGATAACTTTGAAGATAAACGATATCGCCAATTCTATCTAAGTCTCGATGTCGACCTCAGCAAGATAAAAACGCGTTCAAAATTGCTAAAAACTGTCTTTTCCGCTATAAATTTTATCAAAATTCCTGCCCCAACAATCGAATTTAACACCAATGACAAGTTTAAATTTCATTTGATATATTTTTAATGCACTGATATTCAAATAGTTAATAAAATGTTATTTTTTTTGTAAATTTGCATTAATATTATACATTTGCACGCTGAAATTAAATGAGTGACTGACGCACTTATTAAATTACACAAAATGAAAAAGAAACTATTTAAAGTGCTTTGTATTATTTCTGTCATGTACTTTATTACAACTGGTTTTTCTAGTTGGAAAAAAGTGACAGTAGTATACAATGTACCAAACGAAAACGCAATTACAACGGTCAACCCCATCGCTGTATTTGAGAATGACACAGACATTTTAAAACCTTTTATTGGTAAGTCCTTTATTGGTTTTAAAGAAGCTGTTGGATTTAAAGAATCTCAAGGAAAGTACAATCGGATAAATACCTTTGGTTATTTAGGAAAGTATCAGTTTGGAAAATCTACCTTAGAACGATTCAAGATTTACGATACTGCATTGTTTTTAAAAGATGCCAAATTACAAGAAAATGCTTTTGCAGCTTTATGTGCTGTCAATAAGTGGATTCTTATAAGAGACATTAAACGTAGTGTTGGTAAAAGAATTAACGGAATTAGAATTACTGAATCTGGCATATTAGCAGCGGCTCATTTAGCTGGTGCCGGAAGCGTAAAAAAATACTTACGAAGTAATGGTGAATTCCAGTTTAGTGATGCTTATGGCACCACAATAGAGAATTATATGCGAAAATTTGCAGGTTATGATACTTCTATAGTAGAAGCAAACAAAAGACCTAGATTATAAGTTTACTTTAACTGATTACACAAAAAGTCCTCAACCTTCGGTTGGGGACTTTTTATTGCTTGTAAATAATGAAAATAGCCGGTTTTTTATGTAAATCTGGCTTTAGATGTTTCCAATCCTTCACCGAAAGGGTACGTATATATTCAGTAGGTAATGTGATATCTGCCGCCACACAAAGCTCGGTACCTGGTGAAAGTGTCTGCAACAGATCCGCTAACATTTTTTCATTTCTATACGGGGTTTCTATAAAAATTTGAGACTGATTTTTTTCAAACGATAATTTCTCTAGTTCCTTAATTTTACGCTTCCTTTCACCTTTGTCAATTGGTAAATATCCATTAAACGCAAAATTTTGACCATTCATCCCCGAACTCATCAACGCCATAATAATAGAAGATGGCCCTACCAAGGGCACTACTCGAATATTTTTTTGATGCGCCAACTGAACAACAAGGGCTCCCGGGTCCGCAACTGCCGGCACCCCAGCTTCAGATAACAACCCTACATTTTCTCCTCGCTCGCAAGCATCTAAATAATGCTGTACTTCTATCTCATTGGTAAACTTATCTAACTTGAATATGTGTAGCGCAGGTTGTGACTTTCGAGGTGTAATCTTTTTAATAAATCTCCTTGCCGATTTTTCATTTTCAACAATAAAATGAGCGGTCTTCTCAATGACTTGTTTTACCGACAATGGCAACACTTCTAAAGGTTCATTACCTCCGAGTGTTGTGGGAATTAAATAGAGCTTTCCGGTTGATGACATACTATAATTGCATACAAATTAAAACGGCTAATTTAAGAGTAAACTAGTTCAATATTAATTTTTTAACCGCTTTTTCTCCTAGAACTCCTAAAATTTCAACAAAATAGCATCCTTTTTTGAGATTTTGTATTGAAATTGTAACTGTAGCACTCGATACATTTTCAACTTTCTTAATCAATCTACCTTGAATATCGTAGAACACGATGGTATCTGGAGAACCTGTAACCCCGAACTCCAGGTTCAATTCTTGACTTGCCGGGTTGGGATACATTTTAAAATTAGCGAACGATGAATTATCAATGCTAAGTGTAGCATCCTTAATTTTATAAATAGTACTTGAATTGATACCGGCGATGTATAATTCTCCATCCACATCTTCACCAAAAGCCACCCAACTGTTACCATTAAACGGCGGCGTCAATGTCATATCCCAGGTTGAACCATTTTCTCTTAATGTTCCAATTTCATTACTGCAATAGTCAGCAAAAAAATACAGCCCTTGAAATCCTGGATATTGTGTTCCTCTATACCTATATCCACCAGTAATCGAACAAAATGAAGTAGTACTATGAGCCAAGGTCGCTACTGGAAAAGTCATTGTATTCATATTAGCGCATCCACCAGTGTTGAACGGATTATTGCCTTCATAGCATCGCCATCCATAGTTCAAACCTGCCGTTGTTGCGGGCATCCTATTAATCTCTTCAAAACCACCCTGCCCCACATCGGCAATCCAAATATCATTCGTTTGTCTATCAAAAGAAAACTTCCAAGGGTTTCGTACCCCATAAGCCCAAATTTCATCACGAGCGGCACTGTTTGAAATGAATGGGTTATCAGTTGGGATACCATAATTATTTCCTCCACTTGCATTATCGACATCAATTCGAAGTATTTTACCTAACAATGAACTTAAGTCTTGCCCCTTATCTGTCGGATCGCCACTTCCTCCACCGTCACCAGAACTGATATACAAAAAACCATCAGTTCCAAATGCCATATCTCCACCGTTATGGTTGCCTGCTGGTTGGGCAATTGTTAAGAGTATTTGTTCAGTACTTGCATCGACTATATTTGAACTTGCACTACTCACGGAGAATCTAGAAACTATAGTGTTTCCAGCAGTATTTGTATAATTCACATAAAAAAAACCATTCGTGGGATAATTTGGATGAAAAGCCAATCCGAGAAAACCGCGTTCATCACCAATGTTTCCACTACCGCCGACTTTACTTTCAATATCCAAAAAAGGGGTAGTATTTAGTGTACCGTCTATGTTTAAAATTCGTATAAACCCATCTTGCTCAACAACAAACAATCGATCATCTCCTGCATGTTTGATATTGACAGGCTTATTGAGCCCAGTGGCAAAAGATTCTAAGGAAACCACAGGTTGTGCATATGATTGACTTAAAAAAAACAAAAAAAGTACTACAAAAGGATAATTTTTCATGCCTATATTAATTTAGGCTAGCAGGGTACATCAAATGTACAAAAAATAATAAAACTGATACTCAGGATCTTACTGAGTCATATTTTGAGTGATAATAGTACACGCTTTATTGAGCATTTCGAAAACTTGCTCGAAGCCATGCAAACCCCCAGTATACGGATCTGGCACATCTACATTTTCATCAGGAAATAATTCGTTCAGAATCATCTTCACCTTATCTTTATCTTGTTGATTTCTAGCCAATGCCAATACATCGCGTCGGTTCGAATTATCCATCACATAGATAACATCAAAATTATCAAAGTCTTGTACTGAAAACTGACGACAACGCTGATCGGTAATATCTATTGCATATTTCTTGGCGACATTAATTGAACGTTTATCTGGCAAACCACCAATATGGTAATTTCCAGTACCCGCTGAATCAACAAAAATGAAGGAGCTGTCTACTTTAGATTTTAGAATACCTTCGGCTAATGGCGAGCGGCAAATATTACCTAAACAAACCATTAAAATACGAGTCATCACTTAAATTTAAAAGGATAGTTTTTTAGTAATATCGTCTACATACTTTCTAAACTGCTTATCAGTTTCGGTTAAATTATCAACCGTTTTACAAGCGTGTAATACTGTAGCGTGATCACGACTTCCTATTTGAGAACCTATACTCGCCAACGAAGCTTTTGTCATTTTTTTAGCAAAGTACATCGCTAACTGACGTGCTTGTACAATATGACGTTTTCGCGTCTTAGACTGCAAGGTAGTTACATCCATTTCGAAATATTTCGATACTACTTTTTGGATATAATCTATAGAAACTTCTCGTTTAGTATTCTTAACAAACTTATCTACTATTTGCTTTGTTAAAGAAAGTGTGAACTCTTTTCTATTAAATGAGGCTTGCGCGATCATTGAAATTAAAACACCTTCTAATTCTCTAACATTAGTTTTGATATTTTTTGCAATGTATTCAACGATTTCTTCTGGCATTTCTACGCCATCTCTGAACAACTTACGTTGTAAGATAGAAATACGCGTTTCGTAATCAGGCGATTGCAATTCTGCCGAAAGCCCCCATTTAAAACGTGATAATAAACGTTGTTCAATATCTTGCATATCTACTGGAGCTTTATCCGACGTCAAAATAACTTGCTTCCCATTTTGATGCAAGTGATTGAATATATGGAAGAACACATCTTGTGTACCTGATTTACCAGATAAAAATTGTACATCATCAATAATTAACACGTCTATCATCTGATAGAAGTGGATAAAATCATTTCGAGTATTACTTTTTACCGAATCTATATACTGTTGCGTAAACTTCTCTGCCGAAATATACAATACCGTCTTCTCAGGGTATTTATCTTTAATATCGACACCTATAGCATGCGATAAATGTGTTTTACCTAGCCCTACACCTCCGTAGATTAACAGCGGATTGAAAGATGTTCCTCCTGGCTTATTAGCCACAGCCATTCCTGCTGATCTGGCCAGCCTATTAGCATCACCTTCGACAAAACTTTCAAAATTATAATTAGGATTCAGTTGAGATTCTATTTTCACCTTTTGAATACCCGGAATAATAAATGGGTTTCTTAGCTCTCTTTTATCCAATTCTAAAGGAACCGTTACTCCTTGAGAGTTGAATGGTTTTCGATTCGAACTTGGTATCTTAACTGTATGAGGGTTTTTACTGCTATATGCGTTTTCCATACGCACATCATAAATAAGTTTTGCATCTTCACCTAACTCGCGCACCAAAGCTACTCTTAATAATTTGATGTAATGCTCTTCTAACCATTCATAAAAGAACTTACTGGGCACTTGAATTGTTAGAGCTTCTCCAGTTACTTTTATTGGTTTTATAGGCTCAAACCATGTTTTATATGCTTGAGGTTTTATATTGTCTTTAATAAAAGACAGGCAATTATTCCAAACTGTAGTTGCAGTTTTAGTCATTATTGAGGTCTAGTTTATGTTCGGTTAACGTATTTATTTTGGAAATTAGGGGAAAAACTAACTCCTTCTTTGGTGTTACAAAAATGTGAATAATATTCATTATAAAAAAATATATTTTCTATTGATTATTAATTATTTTTTCCGTAAACTCTGACCCCTCAAAAATAAATAATGCTAACACACACTATTCAATTTCGCGTTCGATACGGAGAAACAGACCAAATGGGCTACGTATACTATGGTAACTATGCCCAATATTTTGAAATGGGAAGAGTTGAATGGTTGCGTAACTTAGGCACATCATATAAACGCATGGAAGAGTCAGGTATTATGTTGCCTGTGCTAAATTTAAACATAAATTATCTAAAACCTGGCAAATACGATGATTTATTGACCTTGAAGACCACTTTGATAAAAAAACCATCAGTACGTATTGAGTTTAATTTTGAGTTATTTAACGAACAAAATGAGCTGCTAACTGAGGGGTATACCAGCCTTGTTTTTATCGACATGAAAAAAAACAAACCCACTAGAGTTCCTACCTATATTTTAGAAAAAGTTAATACCTTCTTCGACTAACCTCTCTTTATTTTCAAACATCTCAAGCCGACCAAAGCATTCTCAACGGCCACGGCCTCATTTTTTCTTACTAAAATTTCAATTTCACAGTTCATTTCCATTTTTTGACGTTGAATTGACAATTTACGCTCTTTAATAATACGCATTACCTTATTCATATCTTGATAGTCAAAAATCAACTTAAATTGCACATCCACAGTTTTTTCTACAATAGTTGCAGCATTTAAGGCCAATTCTGCAGCACTTTTATACGCATTTATCAAACCTCCTACCCCGAGTTTAGTACCGCCAAAATAACGAACAACGACCACGAGAATGTTGGTGAGGTCTTTCGACAATAGTTGCCCATAAATGGGTTGGCCCGCAGAATTATTGGGCTCTCCATCATCATTCGTTCTGTATGTAATTGTACCCTGCTCTTTTCCTAACTGCCACGCATAACACCAGTGCCTTGCTTTATGATGCGTTTCTTTTAGTTGATGAATTATTTTTTTTACATCCTCTTCCCGCTGTAGCGGAAAGGCATATCCTAAAAATTTACTTCCCCTATCCTTAAACAGGCCCTCTTCAGAAGGTATTTCAATTGTTCTATATGTATCTTTCTGCAACACCTTAATCGATATTGCTATTGTAAATTACTTTCAAAAGATCTTTCTTAATAAGGTTTTGTCGACCTTCTTTACCCGAAATCGACGGCGCCGCTAACCCTTCCTTAAAATAGACATCTCCGATAAATACTCTAGCCTCATCCCACAAACCACTATCGATAAATGCCTGCAAGGTTTGTTTTCCTCCTTCAACAAATAAAGATTGTATTTCATACGCTTTCAAAACAACCAACACTTGCTGCGGCACGTTCTTAGAAAAATCAATCTCTTCAAAGGTCACATTATCAACAGAAGATTCTTTCGATTCGGTAAGGATAATAGTTTGTACTTCACCATTATATATATGATGTGTTTTTGGAATACGTAGAGCTCTATCCAATACTACTCTAACAGGGCTCCTTCCACTCCAATCTCGAACATTTAGCTTCGGATTATCATGGATTGCAGTATTTGTACCTATTAATATGGCATCTTCTTCAGCCCTCCATTTATGCACTAATTGTCGAGCATATACATTAGTAATCCAATTGGGCTGGAGTGGACTATCATCATTTCTAATTTTATCAATAAAACCATCTTTTGTCTCAGCCCACTTCAAAATAATATATGGTCTTTTTTTGGTGTGATATGTAAAAAATCGACTATTTATAGCAATACATTCCATCTCCAAAACACCTACAATCACCTCACATCCATTTGATTTTAACTTTTCAATACCAGCACCTGCAACTTTATCAAAAGGGTCTATACAACCAATTACGATCTTTTTAATGCCATGTTTTATAATAAAATCGCTACATGGAGGTGTTTTACCAAAATGATTACATGGTTCCAAACTAACATATAAAGTAGCTTGCCTTAACAATTCTTTATCTGAGACAGCCTTGATCGCATTTACCTCTGCATGACTACCTCCATACGCGCTTGTATAGCCTTCTCCTAAAATAACATTTTGATGAACAACAACACTTCCAACTGACGGGTTCGGCCTGGCTGAATTCAACCCATTTTTAGCTAATTCTATACAACGTTTTATATATTTTTCGTGTATCTTCACATCACAAAAGTACAGTTTATAGTTTAGTTATTAATCACATGATAATCAGAAAAATTCAACCCAAAGACAATCAAAAAATAGAGCAAATTATTAAAGCCGCACTGGTCGAGTTTGGACTCCCTACGACTGGAACGGCCTTTGAAGATGCGGAAACACAATCGATGTATGATGCTTACCAAGATGCGCGCGAAGTTTATTATGTGCTAGAAATTGAAGGAGAAGTGCTTGGCGGCGGCGGGATAAAACAATTAAAAGGCTCTGATGAAACTATTTGTGAACTTCAAAAAATGTACTTCGATCCCAAGGCAAGAGGCAAAGGATATGGACAATTATTTTTTGATACTTGTATGCAGGCGGCCAAAGATTTCAATTACACACAATGTTATTTAGAATCTGCGAGTGCTTTGAAAGCAGCAATTCATATCTATGAGAAAAACGGATTCAAACATCTCAATAGTCATATTGGTGATACTGGTCATTTTTCTTGCAGTGTATGGATGCTCAAAGATTTAAATTAATGACACTTCTAGAATTCAAACATAAATTACACAATGCGCTAGTTGAGGTATATCCTAAAAACGAGATCGATTCTTTCTACAAATTATTGATGGCACACCAACTCAATTATTCATCAGTCGATATTGCCCTAAATCCTCAAACCGAGATACCCGTTGAAAAATTAAACTATTTAGATAATGCTATTGAGGAACTGCAAAGAGAATACCCCATTCAATATATTTTAGGAGAAACAGAATTCTATGGATTACCATTTTGTGTGAATGAAAACACGTTAATTCCAAGACCAGAAACAGAAGAACTAGTCGACTGGATACTATCCGAAATAAAAGAGGCAAAAAATACTTCAAAAATGCGTATTCTTGATATTGGCACTGGCACTGGCTGTATTGCGATTTCTTTAGCCAAACACCTTCCAGAATCTAACATATATGCTATTGATGTTTCAGAGAAAACACTCGAAACAGCAAAAAAGAATGCACAACTTAATGAAGTAGATATTCATTTTATACATGCTGATATTTTAAAAATTTCGAAGCTATCTGATTTAATTTTTCATGTCTCTAAATTCGATATTATTGTTAGCAATCCGCCATATGTACGGAATTTAGAAAAAAAAGAAATGCGCACAAATGTACTGCAACACGAGCCCCATCAAGCATTGTTTGTAGCAGATGATAATCCTTTGCTCTTTTATGAAAAAATTGCAGAATTAGCAGCCTCAGGACTATCAAAAAAAGGACGCTTATTTTTTGAAATCAATCAATACTTACATCGGGAAACTTTTCAGTTACTTCATGAAATGGATTACACTAACATTGAAGTCAAAAAAGATTTATTCGATAATTTCAGAATGATACGTGCTTCACTTTAGTTACGAAATAAAAAATAAGTCCTCAACTTAATTAATCATTTTATTTCTTATATTTGTATGATAAACAATACATTACAACAATGAGTAAAGGCACAGTAAAATTTTTTAACGATTCAAAAGGATTTGGATTTATTATTGATGATGAATCAAAACAAGAGTATTTCGTACACGTAACCGGCGTTATCGATGAAATCAGAGAAGGCGATGCAGTAGAATTTGAATTAGCAGAAGGAAGAAAAGGATTAAACGCAGTGAACGTCAAAGTTTTATAAAACATTCATTCTTTAACTTTTAACAAGCTTGCACAAATTGTGCAAGCTTTTTTTATTTAACTTTACCTTCAAACGACACATTAACTGCTTAAATTATGAAAAAATCATTCTTCCTTTGCTGCTGTTTCTTCTTATTATCAGTTGCAGCTCACACCCAAACCGGTATCGTTTTCGACAAGGTATCGATGACCAGCAAAATTTTAAAAGGGGAACGTAATTTTGCCGTCTATTTACCTCCAGGTTATGAAACTTCACAAAGAAGTTACCCTGTTCTATATTTATTACATGGAGCTGGAGACGACCAAACAGGCTGGATACAATTTGGTGAGGTATTACGCATCACTGACAATGCCATTAAAAAAGGGAATGCTACGTCCATGGTTATTATTATGCCCGATGCCCAAACTGGCAAGCGCGGATATTTTAACAATCTCAAAGGCAATTGGAACTATGAGGATTTCTTTTTTAAAGAGCTTATGCCATTTGTAGAAAAAAAATACCGTATCAAAAGTGAAAAGCGATATCGCGCAGTTGCTGGATTGTCTATGGGAGGCGGTGGCTCGTTTATGTATACGCTGCATCGCCCAGAGCTATTTTCCTCTGCCTGCCCGCTCAGTGCGTATGTCGGCCCATTAACCGTTGAACAATTCAAAACTCAAATACCAAAAAATGAAAAATACACTGACAAACAAATAACTTCTTATTTTAAACAACACAACGCTGTTGAATTAATAAAAAGTATGAGTACCGAAAAACTATCATCTGTGCGCTGGTATATTGATTGTGGTGATGATGATTTTTTATATGAAGGTAATAGTCTAGCACATATTGCTCTGACCAAGAAAAAAATACCTCACGAATATAGAGTTAGAGACGGGGCACATAACTGGACTTACTGGCGTGCTTCATTACCAAAAGTCTTGCATTTCGTATCTCAGGCATTTCATCAGTATTAAGATAACACGTTAGTATTTTACGATTTTGTGGATGTTGGTATGTTTAAAGTATAAAAAATATACACCCGTGGGCAAATGACTAATATTGAGTTTCACATTTGAAGCATGTTGATTATAGGTTTTCTGAAAGACAATTTGACCTGTAACCGACATTAGTTTTAAAGACAAGGGTTCTTTAAAAGACTGTTGAAAATCTAGATGTAATACATCCTTCACCGGATTCGGGTAGACTTTCATCTTTTTTAATGCAATATCATCATTCGATAAAGTCTGACTCGACTTCCCAAAGACCTGTGTCCAGTAATGAGTATATCTCGACCCACTAAATGAAGCATGTCCAATGCCCATTTCATCTGAATTCCTATTCAACATATTATTCAAATGTCCTTCACTATTTAACCATTGATTAAAAGTATTAACGACTGACGCATTGCCGGCCGCGATATTTTCACCCCTCGGAGACCCATTATAACCTGTATCTCGAATTCGCTGAGAAAAGGTTGATCCGTTCATGCCCGTATGACTAAAATAATTATTGCGAGCCATATCATCAGAATGATCAAATGCTGCTTCGTTTAATTTAGTATTGAGTCTTAAGAGTGGTATACCTCTAGCCGCTCTAATCTCATTAACCAACTCCAACATTTCTTGAGCTTCCTCTTCGGTCGTTTGTGCATCTGTACGCTGAAATATAAAAAGGAAAATGATAAAGGGAAGTAACCTACATAAAGTAAAAATTCTCATACTTGTGATATTTTTAGTGAAACCGTAGGGTAGATTAAAACAACGTTTTTCCTTTAAAGTTATTGTCTATTTAGTATAAAATATCATATAAGAAATAAAGAAATTCTTCTAATCCCTTCGTTCCTCCTATAGAATAAGCAAAACGCGAAGAAATTGCCTTGAATACACTCAAAACAAACTGTAAAAAATAGTATTTTTGCAGCATGCGAATAGATATTATTACTGTTTCACCTGAATTAATTAAAAGTCCGTTTGAACACTCTATTATTAAAAGAGGCATCAAAAAAGGTTTGGTGGAAGTTCACTTTCATAATTTAAGAGACTATGCTGTCAATAAATATGGCAAAATAGATGATACTCAATTTGGTGGTGGAGCAGGCATGGTTTTAATGATAGAACCCATAGATAAATGTATCAGAAAACTGACCTCCGAGCGCAGTTATGACGAAATAATATACATGACTCCAGATGCTCAAGTATTGAATCAACAAACTGCAAATAGTCTTTCTCTAGCAGAAAATATGATCATTCTGTGCGGTCATTATAAAGGGGTAGATCAGCGAGTTCGTGATTTACTAATCACCAAAGAAATTTCTATCGGTGATTATGTATTGAGCGGCGGTGAGCTGGGAGCCGCTGTCTTATGTGACAGTATTATTCGTTTAATTCCGGGTGTTATTGGTGATGAAACTTCTGCACTAACAGATTCCTTTCAAGATAATTTATTGGCGCCGCCAGTATACACAAGGCCTGCCGAATATGAGGATACAAAGGTGCCAGATATTTTGTTGTCGGGTAACTTTCCTAAGATTGAAGCGTGGCGATCAGAACAGGCTTTAGAGCGCACTCAACAAATACGACCCGATATCCTAAAAAAAGAATAGAAAATATTTTTCTTAATTCATCATGATATAGTTAAAAAAAGTATTATTTTTGCAAACTCAAAATTAACCTCTGACGAAAATCGTGAACGTTGAGTTTGTTAAACAATTAAAAAATTAAAACAATGGAATCTTTAGTAAAATTTGTACAAGACGAATTTGTTACCAAAAATGACCTTCCTGAATTTTCAGCAGGTGACACAATTACTGTGTATTACGAAATTAAAGAAGGGGAAAAAAAACGTACACAGTTTTTTAGAGGTGTTGTAATACAACGCAGAGGCTCTGGATCATCAGAAACATTTACAATCAAAAAAATGTCAGGTACTGTAGGTGTTGAGCGTATTTTCCCTATCAATTTACCAGCAATTCAAAAAATTGAAGTTGAAAAAAGAGGTAAAGTAAGAAGAGCAAGAATCTATTACTTTAGAACTCTTACAGGTAAGAAAGCAAGAATTAAAGAAGCGAGAAGATAATTTAGTCTTCATACACATAGATAAAAGCCGGTTTGAACGTTCAAACCGGCTTTTATTATTAACAAATGTTGAAAAACTGTTTTCATATCTTATTAATAACTAAGCGTTTAATTTTCTTGCTTTTTTAATTTCACTTCTTACATTTACAAAGTAGTTTTTAAGGAATTATAGTGACTATGCTAGTGACTGATGCAAATTAGGATATAGAATAGAAATGATAAGAAATTAAAAATTATAAAAAGAAGAACGTTCTTTTTGTTTTGGAATATCTTGTTAAAATAGAACTAAGTATTTAGCATGAATAATTAGAGATATTGAGATATGAAAAAACATTAAAATATTTAGAAAATTAAAATTGAAAGTGCAAACTGACGATTATAATTGAAAAAATGTTTTAAGAAATACGTTAACTGAGTACGCTGTTTTCATTAATAGTAAGTGTTATTATTCGTAGTAACAACTCGAGTTAAATGTTTCAGCTAAAAGCCATACTAGTTTAGACTAGTATGGCTTTAGTTTTTTAGGCAATTAATATTGATTTATTAACAATTGTTAATAAACAGTGTTTATAACCAGTTAACAATTAAACTATTGATTTTCAGGTTAAGAAAAGAATCAAACTGTATATTTGACTTGTAAAATCTAGGTTTGAATTAAAATTATCCCTTTTTTTTTATTTGCTATGAAATAGCACACTATGAGCTTATTTAGATTTTACAACTAACGAGAAATCGTTTTTTAAATAGCGTTTTTGATAAAATTTCATAATCAAGTGTTTAGCGCACAATTAAGATAAAATTTATTATTAAAAACGTTTCCTAAGCACCTTATTTTCCCGATAAGGTGCTTTTTCATGTAAAGAATACTTCAATTTTTATATACATACAGCATGTACATATAAATACTATATTTGCATCACTAAAATTTTAAAATACAATTGAGAACATGTCGCAAACGTCTAAAATTATATATACAAAAACAGATGAAGCTCCAGCTTTAGCAACACAATCATTTTTACCTATTGTAAAAGCCTTTACAAAATCCTCAGGCATTCAGATAGAAACAAAAGATATTTCTCTCGCTGCTAGGATTCTAGCCAACTTCTCTAATTTTTTAACAGAAGATCAGCGCGTTTCTGATGATCTCGCGGCCTTAGGAGCCTTAGCAAAAAAGCCGGAAGCTAATATTATCAAGTTGCCAAATATCAGTGCTTCTATTCCTCAACTTAAAGCTGCTATCAAAGAATTACAAGGTCAAGGTTATAGATTACCAGACTATCCTGATGAACCAGAAAACGATGAAGAACAAACCATCAAAGCCAGCTATGACAAAATAAAAGGTAGTGCTGTAAATCCAGTATTAAGAGAAGGAAACTCAGACCGAAGAGCTCCAAAAGCAATCAAAAATTACGCACGTAAAAATCCGCATTCAATGGGTGCTTGGACTGCCGATTCTAAATCTCATGTTGCCACCATGTCTTCAGGTGATTTCGCTCACAATGAAAAATCTGTGACCCTATCATCGGCAACTACTGTAAAGATTGTACACACCTCAAATGATGGCAGCACACGTATTTTAAAAGATAATTTAGACTTGCTAAAAGGAGAAATTATCGATGCAGCAGTAATGAGCAAAAAAGCATTACTCGAATTTTTAGACACGCAGGTTACAGATGCGAAGGAAAAGAATGTACTCTTCTCTTTGCATATGAAGGCTACTATGATGAAAGTGAGTGATCCTATTATTTTTGGTCATGCAGTTCGTACCTTTTTTAAGGATGTTTTTACAAAACATGCCGCAACCTTTGAAGAGATTGGCGTAGATGTAAATAATGGTTTCGGAAACTTGCTGAGCAACTTAAACGAATTATCAGAGACGAAACGTAACGAAATTCAGGAAGATATTAATAAAGCCTTAAAAGACGGACCAGATTTAGCAATGGTAAATTCTGATAAAGGTATTACAAACCTTCATGTACCGAGTGATGTCATTATTGATGCATCAATGCCTGCAATGATTCGAAATTCAGGTCAAATGTGGAATGCAAATGGAGCTTCTCAAGATACCAAAGCAGTGATTCCTGATAGTAGCTACGCCGGAATTTACACAGCGACCATTGATTTTTGTAAAGAGCATGGTGCTTTTGATCCAACGACCATGGGAACCGTACCAAATGTTGGTTTGATGGCTCAAAAAGCAGAAGAATATGGCTCTCATGACAAAACATTCGAAATAGATACCAACGGATCGGTTGAAGTCATCGATGCTATGGGCACTACTCTCTTGAGTCATCAAGTTGAAGAAGGTGATATTTGGCGAATGTGTCAAGTGAAAGATGCACCAATTCAAGATTGGGTAAAATTAGCAGTTAATAGGTCTAAAGCATCTCAAACTCCAGCCGTCTTTTGGCTAGATGAAAAGAGAGCTCATGATGCTGAACTAATTAAAAAAGTGAACGTTTATTTAAAAGATCACGACACCGCTAATTTAGATATTCGCATTTTATCTCCAATAGAAGCGACAAAATTTACATTATCCAGAATAAAAGATGGCAAAGACACCATTTCCGTTTCAGGAAATGTACTACGTGATTATCTAACTGATCTATTTCCAATTTTAGAAGTTGGAACCAGTGCAAAAATGCTTTCAATTGTTCCATTAATGAACGGTGGTGGATTATTCGAAACTGGCGCTGGTGGATCAGCTCCTAAGCATGTACAACAATTCTTATCGGAAGGACATTTACGATGGGATTCTCTCGGAGAGTTTTTAGCATTAGCTGTGTCGCTAGAACACTTAGGAACAACAAATGATAATGAAAATGCGATTGTATTATCTGAAGCCCTCGATACGGCTACCGATCTATTTCTTGACAACAGAAAATCACCTTCGAGAAAAGTAAATGAACTAGATAATAGAGGGAGTCACTTTTATTTAACACTCTATTGGGCGCAAACATTGGCCAAACAGGAAAAGAGTGGGCAACTAAAGGAACAATTTGCTCCTATCGCCGAAGCATTGACGAAGAACGAAGAAAAAATCATCTCAGAATTGAATGATGCTCAAGGGAAACCAGTAGATATAGGTGGTTATTTTGAACCAAGTGAGGAGCTAACAAGTCAAGCAATGAGACCGAGCAAAACATTTAACGATATCTTGACAATGATCTAAATAGTATTCCTTCGGATATCATAAAAAAAGCAGGTTAACATTTCGTTACCTGCTTTTTTTAACTAACTAATTCAACATCTAATCTTATAAAACCTACTTTTTCTTTGTTTCTCTTTAATGCTTCTACACTTATATGACACCAAGTTTTTAGAAAAGTCACATTTCCAAATTAATTTTCTCAAAAAAATAATATTTAACAGTTCCTAAACACTTCTTATTAGCCTTTTTTATAGCTTTGGCAAAAGAGCGTGATGAACGCGATCAGTAAACATATCTTAGGTAAATTACCATCTATGAATAGTATAAAAAAAATTCTTTTTTTAACTACCTTTTTATTAACTCTTTCTCTTTTTTCTCAAGAAAAATTTACACTTAGTGGTACTATAACCGAACAAAAAAGTAATGAAACACTTATTGGAGTTACAATTCTGTTTCCAGAACTACAAACGGGCACGACCACGAATGAATATGGTTTCTACTCCATCACTTTGCCCGAAGGCACGTATAATGTTGTGGTCAGTTACGTAGGGTTTAATGATATTACCGAAAGCATCTCGCTAACGCAAAACATCACCAAAAACTTTAGCCTTACTGAATCTTCTGAAACCTTAAATGAAGTTGTAATTAAAAAGAATATCGAGAAATTAAATATTAGAACTCCTCAAATGAGTGTAAATGCACTCACCTCCTCCACGATAAAACAAATACCTGTTGTCTTAGGTGAATCTGATATCATCAAATCGATCACCTTATTACCAGGCGTTACAAATGCGGGCGAAGGCTCTTCTGGCTTTAATGTGCGCGGTGGAGCCGCAGATCAAAATCTAATCTTACTTGATGAGGCAACCATTTACAATTCTTCACATTTATTTGGTTTCTTTTCTGTCTTTAATCCAGATGCTATCAAAGATATAAAACTATACAAAGGTGGTATTCCTGCTCGATATGGTGGTAGAGTTTCTTCGGTATTAGATATTTATCAGAAAGAAGGTAATAATAAAGAATTTCACGCTAATGGTGGTGTTGGTATTGTATCGAGTCGATTACTGGTTGAAGGGCCCTTAAAAAAAGAGAAGGGATCATTTTTATTGGGCGGACGAAGTTCTTACGCACATTTGTTTTTGCCATTATTTGACAATAATAATGTGGCCTATTTCTATGATTTGAACACCAAATTGAGTTATAAATTAAATCCACGGAATAATATTTACCTCTCTGGGTATTTCGGTCGAGATGTATTTAGAATTTCTGATAGTTTTGATAATACTTATGGAAACACCTTGGTGAATTTTAGGTGGAATCACTTATTTTCAGATAAATTATTCTCGAATTTATCTCTTATTTATTCTGATTATTATTATGGTTTAAAATTGAACTTCGTCGAATTTGATTGGAATTCAGGTATTCAAAATTTTAATGTAAAATATGATTTGAAACATTATATCAGTGATACCTTTAAGCTGCAATACGGACTCAATAGTATTTATCATAAATTCAACCCGGGAGAAATTAAACCTTCGACACCCACTTCTGGAATCAATCGCAAAAAATTAATTGATAAATATGCCTTTGAAAATGCCCTGTATATCGACGCAGAACACAAGTTATCAAAAAAATTATCAGTCTCATATGGCCTACGATTTAGCACTTTTTCAAGGTTAGGCCAAGATGAATTAAACAGTTATGCAAATGACCAACCAGTCGTTTTCAATGAAGATTTTCAAATTTATGAACAAGCGACCCCAATAGGTGTAGAAACATTTAAGCCAAGTGATGTTATCGCCTCATTTAGTAATTTTGAACCCAGAGCCTCTCTATCTTATCAGTTAAACAATTCATCATCTATAAAAGCAAGCTATAATAGACTCAGTCAATATTTACATTTACTATCAAATACCAGTTCACCGACTCCATTGGATATTTGGACGCCGAGCGGGAAATATGTAAAGCCGCAGTTATTAGATCAAATAGCAGTGGGTTATTTTCGAAATTTTAATGCTGATTTCTCTTTAGAGATTGAAAGTTTTTATAAGACTATAAAAAACAGAATTGATTATATTGATGGTGCCGATTTAATTGCGAATGATGCAATCGAACGCGTGATTTTGAATGGTGAAGCCCGTGCATACGGTTTAGAGATTCTATTGCGTAAAAGTGAAGGAAGGTTTAAAGGCTGGTTAGCCTATACACTTTCAAAATCAGAGCAGTTAACTGCCGGAAGAACGGCATCCGAACTAGGCATCAACAATGGAGATTGGTATAGCACACCTTATGACAAAACACATGACATCTCAATTACAGGAAGTTACGAATTGTCAAAAAAATGGAAATTAAATTCCAATTTTCTATTTCAAACTGGGCAGCCCACGACCTATCCGAATGGTCAATATGTTTATAATGGAATTACAGTGCCTAGTTTTAGCAATCGAAATGCGGATAGATTGCCAGCTTATCATCGTTTAGATGTTTCGATGAATTACACGCCGAAACCTTCGAAAAACAACGGTTGGCAAAGCGAATGGGTGTTTGGTATTTACAATATTTATAATCGTAAAAATGCCGCTTCTATTTCATTTGATCGCAACAATGAGACGGGTAGAAATGAAGCAACACGATTGTCTATTTTCGGAATTATCCCTTCTGTATCTTATAATTTTAAATTTTAACGATGAGAAAATTATATTACATAGTTATATTAAGCTTCCTGATGATCTCCTGTGAAGATGTCATAGATGTTGACGTTCCAAATGCACCACCAAGACTTGTGGTTGATGCCTCCATCAATTGGTTCAAAGGAACATTAGGAAATGAACAATTTATAAAATTGACATTATCTGCTCCGTATTTCGATGAAAATGTGCCACCAGCTAATGATGCTCTCGTGACCATAACCAATGAAAATAATGTGGTCTTTAATTTTATCGAGGTTGATAACACAGGAATTTATACGAACAGTAACTTTGCACCAGAAATTGATGCATCATACACCTTAAATATCAGTTACAATGGTGAAACCTATTCAGCAACAGAAACATTAAAATCTGTGAGTTCTGTCGATATGATTGAACAAAAGAATGATGGGGGGTTCTCTGGTGAGGAAATAGAAATCAAAGCCTTTTATACTGATCCTGCGAACGAAGAAAATTTCTATTTTTATCAATTTCAAACGGATACTGATACTTCTTCAGAAGTTTATGACGATGAATTCACAAATGGAAACCAGATTTTTGCATTTTACTCGGATGAAGATTTAGAAGCTGGAAATGAATTGACAATTACCAATTATGGTATCTCTCAACGTTTTTATGAGTTTATGTTCATTCTGTTACAGCAGAGTGGCACAGATGGTGGTGGACCATTCGAAACCCAACCTGCTACCGTTCGAGGGAATTGTATAAATGAAACAAATCCCGCAAATTTTCCTTTTGGATACTTTAGGCTGTCTCAAGCGGATACTATTACGTACACAGTTCAATAATTACTTAGCTTACTTGCGATTGTATCAATTCTAAAATTTGTATTTTTGAAATATGAGCTTCACAAAAATTACTGAACAATCTTCAAACTTCAATGACTTAGAGAAAATGTCGGTTATTGAGCTATTAAGCAACATGAACCAAGAAGATCAAACGGTTGCTCTTGCCGTTCAAAAAGTAATTCCTGCTATTGAAAAATTGGTCAATGAGATCGTTCCAAAATTGAAAAATGGAGGCCGTCTTTTTTATATTGGGGCGGGTACAAGTGGGCGTCTCGGTATTTTGGATGCTTCAGAATGTCCTCCAACTTTTGGCGTTTCACATGATGTTGTTATTGGATTGATTGCGGGAGGTGATGATGCTATACGAAAAGCGGTAGAAAATGCTGAGGACTCTACTAGTCAAGGCTGGCAAGATTTAAAAGCACATCATATAACAGAAAATGATGTAGTGGTAGGTATTGCTGCATCTGGTACTACCCCGTATGTGGTAGCCGCCTTAGAAGAGGCAAATAAGCATCATGTTATTACTGGTGCGATCACTATGAACGCAGGAAGTCCGTTAGCTTTGGTCGCGAACTACCCTATAGCTTGTGTTGTAGGACCAGAATTTGTGACTGGCAGTTCACGCATGAAAGCAGGAACTGCGCAAAAAATGATTTTGAACATGATTTCCACTTCCACCATGATCCAACTTGGTAAAGTAAAAGGAAATAAAATGGTAGATATGCAACTGTCTAACGAAAAATTGGTCGATCGTGGTACGAGAATGCTAATGGAAGCATTGCATATTGATAAAAAAACAGCAAATACGTTATTATTAGAGCATGGCAGTGTAAGAAACGCAATTAACAACTATCAGCAATGAGTTCAGAAAAAACCCCCATATCAAAAGGCTTATCCTATTTGGCGCTTGCCTTACCATTTCTTTTTGGAGCTCCAATTGTTCTATCAATTGGTTTTACAGCATTAAGAAAAGATGGTATTTATTTTATTTTGATTATCGGAATTATACTGGTGCTCGTAGCTATGATCATTACAGCTCTTGCAGTAAAACTAATTACGAAGTCTTTTTTTGATAAAGATAAATGAAAACCAAAACCTTTCTAACTAAACTCACCAAATGGGAATATTGGCCTACATATATGTTTTATGTACCTATTATACCCTACTATTTATATCGTGCACTTCGCGCCAGGCATTTAGTATTTTATCTAGCTACAAATCCAGGAATTAAATACTCTGGAAATGGCACGGAGTCTAAATATAAGACCATCCTTTTAATCCCTGAAAAACATAGACCTAAAACAGTATTTGTTAAAGTAGGCGAAGATTTCGACATTATAAAAGCTAACATTGAAAACGAAGGGATCTCGTTTCCATTAATTGCCAAACCTGATGTGGGGTTTAGAGGATTTCTCGTTCAAAAAATTGATGACTTAGAAGGGCTTAAAAAATACTTCGAAACTTATGATGTTGATGTGATTATTCAAGAATTTATAGCCTATAAAAATGAATGCGGTATTTTATACTCAAGAATACCTGGGAATTCTAACGGCGAAATTACTTCTGTAACATTGAAAAAGTTTTTGACCGTTACCGGAGATGGTACCTCCACAATTTCAGAGCTTATTTTGAATGATAGTCGAGCCTGTGTGTATTATGATTATTTAAAGGCCATCCATAAAGAACATATGAACGCAATCCTAGCTCAAGATCAGGAGGAAGTTATTTCTGTTATCGGAAATCATGCTAGAGGCACTCAATTCATCAATGGCAATCACTTAATTGATGATGAGCTAACCACCATGTTAGATGCTCTGAATCAGCAAATCGAGGGATGGTTTTATGGTAGATTGGATATAAAATATGACACTTTCGAGAAAGTTAAAAAGGGAGAGGACTTTAAAATATTAGAGATCAATGGTATCATTGCAGAACCCACACATATTTACGATCCAACGACTGGAGCTACTTATTTTGGCGCTTTAAAATCATTAAAAAGACATTGGGGTATTATCAGTGAAATTGCCATAGCCAATCACAAAAAAAATAATGTTCGTTACCCAAAGATACTTCCCTATTTAAAAGATATTGCTTGGCTAAGAACCTATTCTAAAAAACTAAAAAGGCTCAATAAATAAATATTGAGCCTTTTAAATATGTCTAATTTATGCTACGCTTCTTGTTTCTTACATCTTGGCGTTGAAGGGTTGTATCCAAAATCTGCATCGGGTAATTCAATTCCTAAATTGCATATGATATATCCGATGCTTGCAAAGTGATGAATTGTATGACTGTGTGCTTGTATCAACAGCGAAGCTAGAGTATAATTCGCAGTGACCATGCCTAAACCAAGATCATCTGTAACCGCTACCTTCTGATCTAAATCTATGGTCTTAAAATCCTTTAATTTCTCTATTGTATCTTCGAAATAGGCCAATCCAAAAGCTGTTTTCTCTTCGGCCAATTGATTTCTTTTTCTTGCCGTAAGGTCTATGTGCTTGTGCTCTAATCCACTGAAAATACAATCAAAAACATCGAGTATATGGCGCATATGTCCTCCAATACTAGAATGATAGGGCTGTACAGTAGTATCGCTATATTGAGTATCACTTATAGAATTTAATAATCTAACGCCTCTGTTTAGATTTTGCTCAATAGCATCTATCATAATTTATTACATTAATATTAATCGGTTAGTCGCAAATATAATAATTAATTTACGTCAACCTTACTAATCTTATTGAGGATATTAAAAAATATTAACAAAAAAGGGTATCTCCATACCCTTTTTAAATAATTTCATAATCTCTAGATACATTTTTAGGATGTAACTTCATCTTTTACATTAACCTTAACCCAATCTAAACATCCTTCAAAGTCTTCAAAAATATGTTCCGCAGGAATAAAATCTGGAATAATATCAATTCTCTCCATCATATATCTAGGTTGTTGAAGTAAGCCTACAAAAAGCACTTCCACGTCTTTACTTTTCAGATCTTGTAGCATATCTTCCATAGCATAAAGACCAGATTGATCCATATATTGCATCCTATCTAAACGCATAATTACCGTTGAAGCTGTATCTGGGATTTGTAATGCTAACGCTTGGAAATCACTTGTCGATCCAAAAAATAACGGTCCTTTGATATGTTTTATAAATACTTCTTCCTTCAATTCGATTGGAAAACTTTTTTCATCTGCCCATGCTTTCTCTTTTCCTAACGATTTTACATCAGAACGTTCTGCTGTCAAATCCCCAATTTTTTTCATGAACATTAAGGATGCAATGACTAGCCCAATACCTACGGCAAATACCAAATCCCAAAAAGATGATAATACTAAAACAACCAGCATTATTAAAACTTCAGAGCTTAGTTTAAATGGCCCAAGTTTTATATCTTTTGGCAAACTCGGAATTGCTTTTAAACCTTTGTAATCCATCACACCAATTCCCACAGTTATTAATATTCCGGCAAGTACAGCTGCTGGGATTTTAGAGGCAAGCGGCGCGATCGCCAACAAAATAACAAATAGTAAAATACCCGCTATCATACCAGAAAGTTTTGTTTTACCCCCCGAATTAATATTTACTACAGTACGAATAGTTGCTCCTGCACCAGGAATACCTCCGAATAATGCGGCAATACTGTTTCCAATACCTTGACCAATTAATTCTTTATTTGGTTTGTGTTTCGTCTTTGTCATATTATCTGCTACAATACTCGTTAACAACGAATCTATCGCTCCTAATAATGACAATGCTAGGGCGGTAAAAATGTAAGGCTGTATACTACCCAAACTAAAATTGGTAAATATCTCGGCCTTAAATTCAGGCAGTCCTTCAGGAATTTTCGGAATAGGTCTATAGTCGAGTTTTGCCAATATCGCTATGGCCGACATGACCACAAGTGCCACCAAAGTACTGGGCACTTTAGTCGTTATACGCTTGAAACCATAAATTATAATAATGGTACCAAGTGCGAGAATTACTTCTAGCCAGTTAATATTTCCCAAAGCTCTAGGGAGCACTTTTATAGCACCAAGCACACCAGAAGCATTTTTAGCCGCCAATGTTTGCGATTCTTTTAATATATCGGCTTGTGTAATTTTTTCTGCTCTACTGATAGTCTCTTTAAAATCTTCTAACACCAATATATCCTCAGCAGCTTCTTCTTTCAAGATGTTTTCTAGAATAACTTCCTCAGCTTGAGGTTTGAATTGTTGTACATATTCTGCATCTTCTTTAGGATAATACCCTAGCGAAGGTAAAATTTGTGTCACTAAAATAATCACACCGATGGCAGTCATAAAACCGGAAACAACGGGATACGGTATATACCGTATGTATTTACCCAGTCCGATAGCTCCTAGACCAATTTGCATGATTCCGGCTAATAAGAATACCGTTAAAATTGCGGGCAACGCTTTGTTAACATCACCGTCATTAGCGGCAATTATACCAGCTATAATTACCATACTTACAGCAGTCATGGGCGCCGTAGGACCAGATATCTGTGTATTGGTACCACCAAACAGAGCTGCAAAGAAACTAATGAATATTGCTCCATATAAACCGGCACTTGGCCCTAAGCCTGATGAAACACCAAATGCCAAGGCTAACGGTAATGCCACAATTCCTGCGGTAATTCCACCAAATGCATCTCCTCTGATATTTGAAAATAGTTTTTTCATTTTATTTCTTTTTAGAACCCACAAGTTAGTTTTTATTGGCAAAAAAAAAAACCAAAACTAAAAAGTATTGGTTTTTTTTATAATTGGCGTAATTTTTCTAAAAAGTGACGAATGCAATTATATTGAATTGATCCCGACTACTGGTTTCAAAAAATTGATTCATATATCCAGCTTCAAATCTTATCTTACTGTTTAAATGGTAACCTAAGCCTCCATATAATCTATTTCGATCAAAGATTGAGGTTTTGGTATTCAAAAATATCTCATTGTATGCAGATAAATAATAGGTGTTATCGACTTTCTCTTTTTTACTAAGAGGCACTTGTAGATTCAAGAAATAACGGAACCGCATTTTAAAATCATCTTCAACGAAGCGTTGCTCAAATCGATATCTATGATTCAATTTTAATCGTCCAACTTTATGCTTCGTTGTAAACTGTTGAAAAATTCTATGTTCATTTACAGATACTTTTTCGTCTGAATCACCTATATAATTCTCTGATAATATGTAACCATAACCAAGCAACAGGTTATTGTTATTTTCAGTGAGATTATAACCTACACCCGTTCTTAGCAATAACTGCTCAAGATCTCCTATGGCGTTATAATTTCTATATTGAACTTCATTGTGAATGTTCCATTTAGAATTTAATTTTTTATTACCAATATAGATCAGCCAATTTCCAAAATTACTATCTTGACTTGAAGCAACAATTGGTAGCATCAATGCACAGATCAACGCTACCATAGTTATTTTATATTTCCCCATTAAATGGATTTGTTTTATTCGTAAAAAGTAACCGCTCCTGAATTGATATCATACATACCACCGACAATTTGGATTTCTCCATTTTCGGCCATCTCAGCAAGTACTGGACTCTCTGCGAGAATTCTATCAATTGTAAGGTGCACATTTTTTTCGGCAACTGTATTCACAAACTCAATGTTACCTGAGTTTCGCATACTTGCATCTTGTGGTTCTGTAACCGCATTCACCGCTGGTTTAATTTTTGCAAGCATTGCTGTTAAATTTCCAAGCTTTGCATCATCGCAGGCTCCTTTCACCGCACCACAAGCAGTATGACCTAGAACTAAGATTACTTTCGTTCCTGCCAACTTACAGGCAAATTCCATACTTCCTAATATATCTTCATTCACAAAATTACCGGCTACTCTAGCGCTAAAAATATCACCAATACCTTGATCAAAAATTAATTCAGAAGACACTCTAGAATCGATACAACTTAGTACGGTTGCAAAAGGATATTGTCCACTACTCGTATCTTTTACTTGGTCCAACAAGTCTCTATCTGCCTTCAAGTTATTTTGAAACCTAGCATTACCTTCTTTTAAGGCTTGAATTGCTTTTGATGGAGTCATTGCTCCTTGTGTTTCTTTTGTATGTGCTTTCATAAGTCCTAATTTTTCGTTTTTAATTTATTAATTCTGCATTATTTTTGATTGTGTATCCGTTAATAGTAATGAAACATCTAATTTATCCATTAAGTTTTTAACGACCACATCTGTTTTTTCTGCGAACATCAAATTTACCTTACTTTTTGATGCATATTTTGATACATTATCAATTGCTTCTACAGTATTGTCGAAAACATACTCAATCGTATTATCACGCTTCATTTCGGTACTTTCTACACTATTGCTGTTTTGGGCAATTGTAAATTTCTTTACAGGTCGTTTCGTGTTACGAAGGAAACCATCCATAAAATCAGAATTTCCAATAGTTTCAAAAGTATTTAGAACCCCTAAAGATACTTCATCTTTCGGATTTAATGCATCATTACCTGCAATCATTAAAGGCCCTTTATGTTTTTTAAGTACTAATTTAATAACATTATCTCCTATAATACTAAAAGGATTCGATTTTCTTTTACCTAAAACAATAATGTCAGGGTCAAATGTATCTATATAAGAACCGATTTCATTCTTCAAGTTACCTATAACTACTTTATGATTGATACCAACTCCAAAATCTGTACGACAGGATTGAATTAGATTTTCTAACTTGTTAGAGGTATGTATTTGCTGTTCGTTGATGGTTCGCATCGCCGACAATTGACTTTCTCTATCTACCAAGTCTGTTGGTTTCTTTACATGGAGCAACGTAATATCACCATCGATCATTTTTGCTAAACTTACCGCACTTTTTAATTCAGATTCAGCGGATTTCTTAAGATCTGAAAGTACTAATATTTTATATTTACTATTCTTCATAATTTTTAAATTTTAAGCGGTTTTTGGTCTTAGTTTGAAAAACTGAATAAAACTATCAGGGTTTTCTACAATTCCTCGTTCAGATATTAACTGGATGTCTATATTCCTTTCCTTTGCCTTGAACGCAAAGTCTTCCAAAATTTCGACAATATCGTTATCTAAATATCTTGTTTTTCGAACATCTAATTCTAAAAATGTATCCCTTGGAAGGCTCTCTAATTCTTTCAGAATCGCCCCTTTATTAAAGAATGTCACTTCTTCTGCCAAAGTCATTTTTATTTTGTGCTTCCCATTACTCTTGTCTTCAATATGCAAGAAATGAGAATTTTGATAACTCTTTATTAGAATCACTACAATACCAACAGCTAACCCTAGGCCTATACCATATAAAAGATCGATAAATACAATTCCTAAAACGGTTACCGTGAACGGAATAAATTGTTTCCATCCTAAATCATACATCTTTTTAAATAAGGCAGGTTTCGCCAATTTATATCCTACGATTAGAAGAACTGCAGCCAACACTGACAACGGAATCATATTTAATAATCTAGGAATTAAAATCACAGAGATCAATAAGAAAAATCCATGTATTATTGCTGACATTTTTGATCGTCCACCTGACTGGATATTTGCTGAACTTCGCACAATAACTTGGGTAATCGGAAGACCTCCAATCATACCAGAAATAATATTACCAGTACCTTGAGCCAACAACTCTCTATTCGTCGGTGTCACATTTTTATGTGGATCTAGTTTATCTGTCGCTTCCACGCACAATAGCGTTTCTAAACTTGCCACCAAAGCAATCGTAAATGCAACGATCCAAACATCTGAATTACCAATTACAGCGAAATTTGGAAAACTAAATTGCCCTAAAAAAGACGCAGTATCCTCGGGTACCGGAACACTTACGAGATGAGAACTTGTTATTGCCAAAGCCTCATTAGATTTTGTAACAACATAGAATATTATTCCAACCACTACAGCAACTAAAGGCCCCTGAACCAGCTGAAATATTTTACCTTTCTTTGACAATACCTTATCCCATAGGAGTAAAATTGCCAACCCAATGGCACCAATTAAAGCAGATCCTGGTTTGATATAGTTAATGGTCTTAAAAAGGTCGGTAAATGTATTTTCACCATCTACTTGAAAAAAGGCAAAATCACCTTCTGGGTTTGCATCATATCCGAAGAAATGAGGAATTTGTTTTAAAATGATGATGATACCAATACCAGTTAGCATTCCTTTAATCACCGACGAAGGAAAATAATAACCAATAATACCAGCTTTTAAGAAACCAAAAACAATTTGAATGATTCCTCCTAAAACAACGGCAACTAAAAAGTTCTGATAGCCTCCTAAGGCTCCTATCGAAGCCAAAACAATTGCCGCTAAACCGGCAGCTGGACCACTTACTCCTATAGAAGATCCACTCATTGATCCAACAACAATCCCTCCTACAATTCCTGCAATTAATCCTGAAAATAATGGCGCACCACTCGCCAACGCGATACCTAAACATAATGGCAACGCAACAAAAAATACGACTATACTAGCCGGTAAATCGTTTTTAATAGTTTTAAACATATAACAATAATATTTTGTCTCTTAATGTAAGATTAAGAGAAATTTTACTTTAATTGAGGTCAAAACTTATTGACCGAAAAATGTGTTTTGTTATATATTATGTTCGGGGGGAGGAGAAACTAAATTCAAATAGGGTTTTGCATAGTTTTTAATATAATAACCCATTGTGTCAGAAAGTTCCAAACCGTATAGAGAGAGGTTTGTGTTCGACAAATGTACTATTTTCGTTTCGGCATCTTTAGAAGCTTCTTTTTCTTTACTTTCTTCATCACCTATATCCATTAAAACGCAAATCTCCGAATCACCATTAAACAACGACACAAACGTCGGAGCCATGGCCGATAGTAGAAATATACTTAGAAAGAATAAGGCTGTACCTTTTCGAAACATTTTTTAGTTGGTTATGCTGAATGAGGGCAAATATAATACATTCAACTTACCAAAGTGTTAAAAAAAATTTAAAATTCGTTAAACAAAATAAAAAAGATAAAATTAATCATAATATATTGATAGTCAATATATTAAAAAATATATTTGATTTTGGCACGCTCTTTGAAACTCAAAATAACAAGTGGAAGCCGAAAAACTTATAGAGTAGGCATAATCCTTAAAACCATGTATTATGAAAAAAGGACTACTATTATTTTTAGGTATGCTCATGATGGTTTCTACTGTTGAAGCCTCAGACGGAGTAAAAACAAACAGCAAGAAGGATTATTTTAATCGTTATCGCGTAAAACCAATTCAGTTTTTTGAAAAAGGTATTAAGTTTTATGTGTACCCTGATGGAGAATTCGATTTTAATACGAATGCCAGAAGAGGTCGTTTCACGACACAATATGTATATAGAAACGGACGAAGATATAAGAAAAGAGTACCATATAGTCGTGTACGAATTTCAAGAGATTATGACGGAAGAATACGACGAATCGGTAACACCTTTATAAACTATAATAGATTTGGTAAAGTATCTAGAATTGGATCTATTTTCATTGATTATAAAAGAAGAAAAATGACCCGTGTTGGTGGGTTGAGAATTAAATATGATCATTATGGAAACGTGCGATACTTCGGACAAGTTAAATATAGGTATAACCGTTTCAATAGAGCCGATCGATTCATAGCATCCATTTTTGATTATAATGATGATTTCTTCTTCAATGATGATTTCTATGATGAGTATGAAGATTATGGAGAAGACGATGATTATTTCTACTATAAATCAAAAAAGGGAAAGAAAGGTTATAAAAAAGGTCATGAAAATGGTAAAATCATCAAACGAAAAAAATTAAAAAAATATGATGACGACGATGATGATGATGACCAAAAATATAGAAAAAGAAGAAAGTAGATGAAGAGAAAATCCTGTAGCTGTGCTACAGGATTTTTTATTTTACATATTTAGCGTAAGCATCTTGAATGTCATTTGAAACTTTCAACTTAAAAATGACAATTCCATAAATCACTGAAATAATGAGCGTTTTTAAAACAATATTGATAACAGGATGAAATGTAAAATTCCAAAAATTAAAACTAAGATACAATACAGCAATAACAACTAATACAATCACTGTATTTCTCGAAAACGGTTGCATATGCATTTTTTGTTGGATGTATAGTATTTTAACAGTACTAAAGACAAGTACTACTATGAGTGTTGCCAATGCCGCCCCATCGATACCAAAAACAGCAATCAACCATTTATTTAATAAGATAACGCTTGCTGCCATTGCAATTGAAAAGTAAAAAAACACTTTATAATATTTTGAATTTACCAAAATGGCACCATTAGTTCCTAAAGCCAATTTATATAATTCGGCAATAGAAATTAGGAGCACGATCAAGATTCCAACAGAAAATTCTGGCTTATTAATGATGAGATATAAATCTTTAACATTTAAATTAATGAGCAAAAAAAGCAACCCGCCTGCTACTAAGAGATTGATAGAACTTTTTTTGTACAAACTTTCCACTTCCTTTAAGTTGTTTGCATTCAATTCTTTTGCTGTTATCGGACTTATAATTTGCTGCATTGCTCTTGATGGAATGGCGACGACTGAAGCAATATAAATACCTACCGAATAGTAGGCAACTTGAGCTATTTGTTTCAATTGTGGAATCATGAATTTGTCTATTTCTAATAGAATAGTTGCCGCTGATCCCGCTAATATGATATAAAAGGAATAGGATACAATTTCTTTAAAATTCTTTGGTAATTTAAAAACAAGCGCAGGTCTATATATGCTCAAGGCATATCCCATCATGAGTAGCATGCGAACAAAGTAAACAAAGGTAATAGCATATATAAATTGCTCATTTGTCAGTAACTCAAAATACACAGCAATCAATAAAAAAGTTGCCAAAATTCTTGCAAATATTTCTTTGATGAAATTTCCAAATACTGATTGCATTCTAATTTTTGTCCATGAATAAAAGACTTCAAAATATCCCATGAAAATGGCGACCAGAAAAATAAGATATGAATACGGTTTTATAATGGTGTTTTCTTTCGATAACCAATTTGCAATGTTCTCATAAGCTATCATTCCAATCAAACCCAAGGGAACGATAATGAGTAAAGGCACAAATATGGTACTCATTAAAAACTCATCTTGCTCCTTCTTAGTTTTATAGGCACTAAAAAACTTAATGACCGTGTGCTGCATACCAAAAACTAACAAAGGAAGTAGAATACTAGCCGTCGATAGGAGAAAAGTTACTAACCCGTAGTAATCGTCCTGTAAAAAATGTGTGTATAAAAAAAGCACATTAATGCCTCCAATAGCAAATCCAAGAAATAGTACAAGTGTGTTTTTAAAAGACTGATTTAAAACAATACCCATTTAGCTACTACTATTTTGTACAATTAATTTTTTGGTTAAATAATTGAATCGAATATACAACATAATTGCCGAAGCGGTCAACCCTGCCAAAAGGCCTATCCAAATACCAACGCTTCCGAACGCCTCCTCTTTACCCAAAAAATAACTGATCGGAAAACCAATAATCCAGTAGGCAATAAAGGTTATCAATGTTGGAATCTTTACATCCTGTAGTCCGCGCAATGCTCCTAACACAACGACTTGAACACCATCAGAAATTTGAAATACAGACGCGACTAATAATAACTTCGCAGCAATCGAAATTACTTCAAAATTATCAAGCTGATTTACAACATCATGCTGATCTACATAAAATACTGGCAATTGGGTATTAAATGTAAAAAATAACAACGCAAAAACCACATCTAGCAAAAATACCAAGAGGAATATGGACAGCGCAATTCGTCGTAAGTCCTTAAAATGTCGAAGCCCTTTTTGATTCCCAACTCTAATCATTGCTACTACTCCTAAGCCCATGGCAATCATAAAAGTCATCGACGAAAGGTTTAATGCAATTTGATTTGCTGCCTGTGGATTTTTACCCAAGGCTCCAGAAAGCCAAATAGCCGCGGTAAACACCGCAACTTCAAATAACATTTGTAAAGCCGAAGGAAAACCAAGATTGATAATCTTTTTTAAGATGCCTTTTTTTATATTACTAAAACTAAAGCGCTCAACATATGGTTTAAACTTTTTCTTAGATTTTAAAAAGCCCCAGATAAAAACCACCATCACAACTCTTGAAATAAGGGTACCAAGCGCTGCACCTACAATACCCATTTCTGGAAAACCGAACTTTCCAAAAATCAATACATAATTTAACACAACATTAATGATATTCGCCAAAATCGTCGCCCACATAGCGTACTTAGTCTGGGATAAACCATCGGTAAACTGCTTAAAACCTTGAAACATAATTAAAGGAATCAGCGAAAAAGCTACCAAATCTAAATACGGTATGGCCAATACCACCACCTCTTCTGGTTGACTCATATGATACATCAATGGCTTTAATAACAAAATCAACCCAAACAAAACAACACCTAAAATTGTACAAAGCAAAATACCATGATTAAACGCTTGCTTCCCTTTTTCTATGTTGTTTTCGCCATCTGCCTCAGCGACCAACGGTGTGATGGCCGTAGAAAATCCAATCCCTAATGACATGGCGATAAAAACAAAACTATTACCTAGAGAGACAGCAGCCAATTCGGCAGTACCTAATTGTCCTACCATGATATTGTCAACCAATCCAACCAACGTATGCCCAATCATACCCAGCATAACAGGATATGCTAGTTTTAAATTGTAACGAAATTCGGAAGTATACTTTTGAAGATTCAAGGCTGCTATGATTGATCAGTCGGCAAAGTTAACTGATTCATAGAAGCCATCATATTATTTCAATCAAAATAAACACACTTTTTCTCCTATGTGATACAATTAATTACTATTTAAAACGTATGTAAGAAGTGAACAATTTATACTATTTTTGTTAATCAAAATTTATAGAACGTATGAGTACATATGATGTGGCCGTTATTGGCTCTGGACCTGGAGGTTATGTTGCAGCGATTCGTTGTGCACAATTAGGCATGAAAACTGCTATAATCGAAAAATATAATACATTGGGAGGCACCTGTTTAAATGTAGGTTGCATTCCGTCAAAAGCACTATTAGATTCTTCGCATCATTACCACGATGCTATTACACATTTTGAAGGGCATGGAATAGAGATTTCTGGAGACGTTAAAGCTAATTTAGAAAAGATGATTGCCCGCAAGCAAAATGTAGTAGACACCAATACTTCGGGGATTCAATATCTGATGGACAAAAATAAGATCACTGTATATAATGGTCTAGGTTCGTTTAAAGATGCTACTCATATTAATATCGCTAAAGCGGATGGTAAATTGGAAGAAATAGAAGCTAAAAATATTATCATTGCTACAGGTTCTAAACCATCAACTCTACCCTTTATTAAGTTGGATAAAAAACGAGTGATTACCTCAACGGAAGCCTTAAGTCTCAAAGAAATACCAAAGCATATGGTTGTAATTGGTGGTGGCGTAATAGGACTCGAATTAGGACAGGTATATAAAAGACTCGGCGCCGAAGTTTCTGTCATCGAATATATGGATAGAATTATCCCAACCATGGATGCTTCGTTGTCAAAAGAATTGCAAAAAGTATTAAAGAAACAAGGTGTAAAATTCTACACAAAACACAAGGTAACAGCAGTAAAAACTACAGCTAAGGAAGTAACGATTACTGCAGATGATAAAAAAGGGAATCCTGTTGAGTTTAAAGGAGACTATTGCTTAGTTTCAGTTGGTCGTAGACCCTACACTGATGGTTTGGCTTTAGATAAAGCCGGAGTAACCTTAAGCGAAAGAGGACAGGTAGAAGTAAATGCACATTTACAAACGAATGTCTCAAATATTTATGCTATTGGCGATGTTGTGAAGGGCGCGATGTTGGCACACAAAGCCGAGGAAGAAGGCGTATTTGTGGCTGAAACGATTGCGGGTCAAAAACCACATATTGATTATAACTTAATTCCTGGAGTTGTATACACATGGCCAGAAGTAGCTGCGGTTGGAAAAACCGAAGAAGAGTTAAAAGAAGCGGGAGTAAACTACAAATCAGGGCAATTTTCTATGCGCGCTTTAGGACGCTCTAGAGCGAGTGGAGATATCGATGGTTTTGTAAAAATACTCGCCGATGCCACGACTGATGAAGTACTCGGTGTTCACATGGTGGGCGCTCGTGTTGCCGATTTAATTGCCGAAGCAGTTACGGCGATGGAGTTTAGAGCTTCTGCCGAAGACATTGCTCGAATGAGTCATGCACATCCAACATATGCTGAAGCCGTTAAAGAGGCTGCCTTAGATGCTACTGGTAAAAGGGCGTTGCATAGTTAATGTTAAAAAGTAGAACATAGATTCATAACGAAAGTGTTAAAATTTTGTTAGAAGAAAAAGGCATACTCATTAGTGTGCCTTTTTTAGTAGCTTTGTGTTTGTTCATATTCATCTAATTCAAAAACTTATGAAAAATCTACTTTTTGTACTACTCGGTACACTTCTTATTATTTCCTGTAAAACTGATAAAAAAGCAACCTCACAAATGGCATTATCTTACCCAGAAACGAAACAAGTCGATACAGTTACCACTTATTTTGGTAGCGATGTGAAAGACCCATATCGATGGTTAGAAGACGACAGATCAGATGAAACTGCTGCGTGGGTAGAGGCCCAAAATAAGGTAACATTTGGATACCTAGATCAAATTCCATATCGTAAAAGTTTAAAAGAACGTCTCGAGAAATTATGGAACTATGAAAAATTAAGTCGCCCCTTTAAAGAAGGTGAGTATACGTATTTCTATAAGAATGATGGACTTCAAAATCAAAGTGTAGTATATCGTCGAAAAGGTGATAGTGAAGCTGAAGTGTTTTTAGATCCGAATACCTTTTCTGAAGATGCTACCACATCGCTTTCGACATTGAGCTTCTCGAAAAGCGGTGATATCGCTGCCTATGCTATTTCTGAAGGAGGAAGCGATTGGAGAAAAATCATCATCATGGATGCAGAAACTAAAGAAATCAAAGAGGACACTTTAATAGACGTGAAATTTAGTGGTGTTTCTTGGAAAGGTGATGAAGGCTTCTTTTACTCTAGTTATGATAAACCCAAAGGTAGTCAGCTCTCTGCCAAGACAGATCAGCACAAAGTATATTATCACAAGCTAGGAACTTCTCAAAAAAATGACGAACTTATTTTTGGAGGTACTCCTGAAGAAAAGCACAGATATATTGGAGCCTATTTAACAGAAGATGACCGCTATATGGTTCTTACAGCTTCTACCTCAACTTCGGGAAATAAGCTATTTATTAAAGATCTTGAAGATCCGAATGCAACGTTAATTACCATTCTAAATGATACCGATAGTGATTCATATGTTGCCGATAGTAGAGGAAGTAAATTATACATTGTAACCAATCGCAACGCTCCCAATCAAAAAATAGTTATTGTAGACGCTGCAAATCCACAACCTGAAAACTGGAAAGATTTTATTCCAGAAACAGAACATGTATTAAGTCCTTCTTCGGGAGGTGGTTATTTCTTTGCCGAATATATGGTAGATGCCGTTTCCAAGGTATTACAATATGATATGGACGGCAAATTAGTTCGTGAGATTCAACTACCAGGCGTTGGTAGCGCTGGTGGCTTTGGTGGAAAAAAGGATGATAAAGAAATGTATTTTTCTTTTACCAATTACAAAACACCGGGCACCACCTATAAATTCAATGCAGATACGGGCGACTATGATGTGTATTGGAAACCTGAGATTGATTTCGACTCTGATGATTATGAATCTAAACAAGTCTTCTATACGTCAAAAGATGGTACTAAAGTACCTATGATTATTACACACAAAAAAGGTATTGAACTTACGGGTAAAAACCCGACTATTCTCTATGGTTATGGCGGGTTTAATGTATCACTTACACCAAGCTTTAGAATTACAAATGCTGTGTGGATGGAACAGGGCGGTATCTACGCAGTTCCTAATTTAAGAGGTGGAGGAGAATATGGTAAAGAATGGCATAAGGCAGGCACAAAAATGCAAAAACAAAATGTGTTTGATGATTTTATCGCAGCCGCAGAATATTTGATTGAAAATAAGTATACTTCATCAGATTATTTAGCTATTAGCGGGGGGTCAAATGGTGGTTTATTAGTTGGTGCCACCATGACACAGCGACCAGATTTAATGAAGGTAGCACTACCCGCAGTGGGCGTATTAGATATGCTACGCTATCATACGTTTACCGCTGGAGCGGGATGGGCGTACGATTACGGTACTTCTGAAGAAAGTGAAGAAATGTTCAACTACTTAAAAGGATATTCGCCAGTGCATAATGTTAAAGAAGGTGTACAATATCCGGCAACTATGGTAACTACTAGTGATCATGACGATCGCGTGGTACCTGCTCACAGTTTTAAGTTTGCCTCAGAATTACAAGATAAACAAACAGGTGATAATCCGACAATAATTCGAATTGAAGTTAATGCAGGTCATGGTGCAGGTAGACCAGTTAGTAAAATTATTGAAGCAAGTACAGATGTTTTTGCCTTCACACTCTATAATATGGGCATTAAACAGTTAAAATCGGAATATAAGGACTAATAAACATACTACGTCATTGCGATTCTCGTTAGAGATAGTACAATTTGTTAATTTAACATCAAATTGCTGAGAAGTTAACATTTTCTCGCAATGACGTATTTTTTTCAACAATGCTCAAAGTCAATAATATTTCTTTTAGTTATAACAGGGCCCTTACCTTAAAAAACATCGATTTCTCTATCTCGAAAGGCGAATGCCTAGCTATTGCCGGAGAAAGTGGTTCGGGTAAGAGTACTTTGCTCAAATTGCTTTATGGAGAATATGATTTAAACAGAGGATTTATCTTCTGGGGTGAGCATCAAATATTGGGGCCGGAATTTAATTTAATTCCAGGTCCAGATTATATGAAATATGTTTCTCAAGAGTTCGATTTGATGCCTTTTACTACCGTCGAAAATAACATTGGTAAATTTTTATCAAATGAAGATCTCGAAGAAAAACAGCGACGTATTGATGAGTTAGTCACTGTTGTAGAATTGGAAGAAGTAGCCAAAACGAAAGTTCAATACTTAAGTGGGGGTCAAAAACAACGTGTTGCGTTAGCACGAGCCCTCGCAAAAGAGCCAGAAATTCTATTGTTAGATGAGCCGTTTAGTCATATTGACAACCTCAAAAAACAGTCGTTGAGAAGAAGTTTATTTAGTTATTTAAAAGAACAACAGATTACATGTGTAGTCGCCACGCATGATAAACATGATATAGTCTCTTTTGCAGATACCATGTTATTTTTACACCAAGGTGAGGCAATTGCATTTGATACTCCAAAAAATTTATATGAGCACCCGAAAAATAGTCTTATTGCTTCTTTTTTTGACGAATTTAACGAGTTCAAAATCTCAGAAGTAACGGCTTCTGAAAAATTTGGAGTTGTTATCATTTATCCGCATGAAATTAAACTAGTGCCATCATCTCATTTAAAAGTACGCGTAAAACAGTCATTTTTTAATGGTGATCATTATTTAATTAAAGCCGATTTTAATCACAGAAACATCTACCTCAAACATGTTGAAAGTCTCAAAGAAGGACAGCAATTATGTCTTGAAATCGACAAAAGTATCATAAAAAAAAGAGCCTCAATTTTTGAAGACTCTTTTGAATATCACAGATCTATTTAGGATCTAATAATTGATCTATTCTTGCGATAGCATCTTCATAATGATAGCGCGTTACTGTATTTACACCATTCTTTGCAGCTCTTAATCTACTGCGTAAAGCTTTTAATTCTCCTCGTACCAAGGCTCTAACATCTGAAGTATTTACACTATAGGTCAACGTTCCTTCGAAACCTGGTCTACTTCTTCGTGGCGCTCGCGCATTGTTCGTTAATAAATATCCCATTCTATCTAAATAGGTACGCTGTAAATTTCTTCTATACAGATCAACATTTCTTCTATAAGTTGTCTCTTTCCAAAGACCAGCTCTTAAATCTCTAAGCATTTCTAAAGCACTGTAATAAGATGTATTAACAGTTTCGGCATCAATCAATCTACCAATACGATCAAAACTTAACAAGGAATGGACATATCTCCCTTGCACTCTACGCAAACGTTCAAAATATCCTGCATGATCTATATTTTGAAGGATTTTTTTATCAATTAACCAAGTGGGTGTATCAAAAATGTTTTTTTGCAACCATCGTAAAGATGCTTTTTGTGTTGCTTTGTCTACATGTGTGTAGACAACCCCTTCTTGATTCGGCATTTTAATATTTTCATAGACCCCACCAATATTGGTCAATACATGTCCAATATATCTACTATACACGCCTAACAATTCTCCATATAGTTCTTCTAAATCTTGGTAATTATTGGTCGCATCGGATGTCCAACTCGGTAAATTCTTTGCCACATATTTCAGGTTTTTCAACCCATAATCACTTGCTTTGATCGGATCATCTCCAACGCATTCTGTTTGGGATTGTGGGTCAAAACGACTTGACTGTCTTCCAAATTTAAATTTGGGGTCTCCTTTCGTATCTAAAATCCATTTATCTAAGGTGGCTTTTTCAGCTTCCGCGGAAGCGGCACCTGGAATATATCGGTAACCCCAATTCGTGGCATAATGATCGTAAGGCCCCATTTGACGCACAAATCGTATATTTTCATCTCCAGGTTGGGCTACATAATTATAGCGTGTATAATCCATCAAACTCGCAGCCAGGCCAAACTCTTGCGTAAAAGCTCCATCTCTCAATGAATCTACGGGATACGCAAAACTAGCAGCCATATTATGAGGGAAACCTAGGGCATGCCCTACTTCATGGGCAATTACCATACGCATCATTTCTCCTATTTCCTCAGGCTTCGTATTTAATGTTCTAGCACTAGGATTTGCGGCCGCAGTTTCTAATAAATACCGATTCCTATAACTTCTTAAATGGTTGTGGTACCAAATAATATCACTTTCTATAATTTCGCCACTTCTCGGATCAGACACACTCGGCCCCACCGCATTTCGTGTAGTACTTGCAACATAACGCACTACAGAATAACGAATATCTTCTGGACTAAACTCTGGATCTTCTTCTGGAGTTGGTGCATCTTTGGCAATAATGGCATTTTTGAATCCTGCTGTTTCAAAAGGCTTTTGCCAGTCTTCAATACCTTGCTTGATATATTTACGTAAATTTTCGGGAGTTCCTGGATCTAGATAATAGACAATCGGTTTGACAGGTTCTACCAATTCACCCCGTGCATAAGCAGCAGGATCTTTTGGCTCTAATCTCCAACGACGAATGTATGTTTTTCGATCAGCTTTTAAGGCCTCGCTACCAAAATCGTACTGACTCACAGTAAAAAAACCTACTCTTGGGTCATACAAACGAGGCTGCATCGGTTCTTCTGGTAACAAAATCATCGATTGGTTCATCTGTAAACTAATAGAACCGGTAGATGCAGATGAAGGAGGTTCGGAAGCTTCATAGGTAAAGTCTTGTTTCACTTCGATATTTTCAGGAAAGCTCTTCATACTATTAATAAAGCTTCGAGAAGCATCCAATCGTCTTACTTTATAGCGTTTTCTCAAAAAACTTGGCAAACCACTTATTGCCAAAACATCACTACTAAAAAATTTAGTAACATCAATAACAGCCTTAGTTGAATCGGTACTGAAGGCTTTGATATCAAAAGCATATAATGTTGGTTCATAATTATTAACACGCACCGACTCACTAATTGCCTTTGAACTATCAGCAATATTTGTATATGACTTTACTTTTAATAGGATCTTATTTTGAAAACGCGTCCAATGTACAACCTGGGTATTTGTTTTGGTACCTGCATTAAAAAAACCTCCCCCTAAACCAGTAGGTATCTTGGCCACTCGACTCACCCATAACATGTCTTTGTTTAATTTGGAAAACGGAATTTCATAAAAATATGCTTTTTTTACTTTGTGCAAATCAAAAAGTCCTTTGTCAGAAACAGCATCTTTCGTAATAACTTCACTATATTTTTTTATTCCTTTTTTGGATGTTGGCTTTTTAGGTTTAACGGGAATCTCTGTTTTACCTTTTTTCTTTCTTTTCTTTTTTTGTGCTTGAAATGAATTGGGCGCCATCAAACAAATGGCAAGCAATAGGAACAGTATTTTTTTCATATATCGGTTTAATAAGTCAGCTAAAAATACTAATTGTAGTCTAAAAAATAGCTTTAATTAACATTTCCTTGGTAAAATTAACAGTGTCGCCAACTTTTTTTCCTAATAGTAATCTACCAATTGGTGAACTCGGAGAAATTGCATAGTATATAGTGTCATTGATTTTTATCTCTCCGGCACTAATGGCTAAAAAATAATTGGTATTGTCGGTTATGATTAAGCTTCCTAGTTTTGCAACCAGAGAGGTTTCAAGGCTTAGTTTAGACAGCAGCATCTTCATTTGATTGATTCCTGCTAATTGCTGACTCGCTTTTTCCATTTCTAATTGTAGCATGGCCCGACCCGTTTCATGCTTATCTCCTGCACTACTTTTGGTTTCAGACGACAAGGCATTTTGATTCGATGAAATGATGTCAGTCACCGTCATAGAGCGTTGTGCGACATATTCCGCGCAAGCGTCTAACAATTGCCTCTTTACTTCTTGCATCACTTAAGACTTAACTTTAAAGATTGAACTATATATCTTACCAACCAACATATTCCCTAACGGAAAATAGAGTGCAAAAAACAAGGCCATACCTAGACTAAAATTTCTAATATTAAATAAACCATCCAGCATATTGTTAGGATAAGCATACGACGTTTCTAAAGCATAACCGCCAAACTCAAGCAAAGCCATTGCTACCAAACCATAGGCATATTGGGTATGAAAAGGTAAACCACGTAACAATAATGATATTGGGATCATATAGATAAGATAGACCGTGATCACTTGCCACCAATAGGTGAATCTCGCGATTTCAACCTTCGCCCCAAAATTATCCATGAGCATTCCCCAAGTAAAATAGATGACGGCGTAGGTAAGAATTAACTTCCTATCAACGTCTAGTTTTGATTTAGCATATACTATAAATTCGTTCATCTGTTTGTATTTACGATTGAATAAACTCCATAATTGCCATGATGCGACATAGAAAATGAAGCTTGCAGTTGTTTATTATTTAGATATAATTTAGGCACCCCTACACTATTCTTTTTAATACTTAATGAGTCAAAAGGAACATTCAAGGTTGTTGCTGTTATTTTTTTCAATTCGTCTCGAATGATCTCACTTTGTTTGGCAGAAGTTCTTGTGTTGAACTCAAAATGATAGTGTTCAGTTTTTGCATCGCGAATATGCTGCGCCTCGGTTGAAATATAGTTCTTCGTTATTTTTGAATTCGTATAATACGTTTTATCCTCGAACAACACCAAACCCTCAGTAGCCGATAGAAGTTCACATTCCAATTTTGTAGGTGCATAAAAACGAATACTCTTTTTTTGAACATAACATTTGTAGGCGCTTTCTTTCATACTCCAAAACAACCAAACTAATTGAAAAGGGTCGCTTGAACATTCAATCATCTTTCTTTCTTTCTCGGTAAAGATTTTCGTCAAGAAACCTGGGCGCTGCCAATTACTTTCAATTTTAGCCAATTTTAAATCCACTATATCATTACCAACCATCTAGCGTCTAATTATAATTAAATATCGAAATGCCCACTTCCATTTTAATTTATATGATGAGACATCAATTTGCTTCAAAATTTGTCTTAACTCTTTTTCTTGAAACGAGTTTTTAATGGCTTTCAATCCGTCTTGCAAAACCATCGAATTAAAAGACAATAGTCTTCCAAAAAAAGAAAATATATAATATGAAACTATATGTCGCTGTAACTCACTAAAAATAATGGCCTCATTTACGTTCTTTATTGAATTATTTACAAAATGAACCAACTCATCATCAGTAAAACGATATATGAAATGACTACTTATTAAAATATCGCAGGTCTCTAATTCAAATTGAGTATCTAAAATATTTGATTGTTTATAGGTAATATGGGTCTTGTTTTGTTGTGATTTCGCAAAATCCAAAATATGATCATTACCATCAATTCCAGTTAGTTTGACTTTTCTATCATTTTCAAAACACCAATCCCCAATCGCTCTTAAATTATCTCCCGCGCCACAACCTAAATCTATAATGTGGAATATCTTTTCTGGGTTTGTTCGTACTATTTCTTTTACTGCATTTAAAGTAATTGTAGTATTACCCAACAGCCTATTGATTAAAGAAAGTTTACGCAAAGAATCATGCAATATTGATCCTTTCGTATCGAAGTTGTCCATTTCTTCTTTTAAATAGCTTCTTGTACCGAACATTTAAGAACTACTTCTGGTTGAGTTTCGTTTTAATGATTTCCATCGCTGCTTGTACTGATAACATTTGTTCCATAGAATCATTATCAATTTCGATATCGAACTCGTCTTCAACATCTAAAATTACATCGACTAAATTTGCCGAATTAATTTTCAAATCATTAACAAAATCTGTCTCTTCAGATAGGTCTTCAAAAGCGGCTTCATCTTGAATATAAGGCTTTACTATTTTTTTTAAAGTCTCTATAAGTTGTTCGTTGTTCATTGAGTTACTGTTTACATTCTATATTCCTTTATCAGGAATTTCAATTTCTTATTCGTATTTCTTAAAAATGACGCAAGCATTCACATCTCCAAATCCAAAACTTGCTTTGGCCACTATATTTATGTCTTTATTCAATATCTTCGACGGTATACAATCAGTATCGATAAGTTCTGTTATCGCCGGATGTATATCTTCACAATTAATAGACGGAAAAATAAAACTTTCTTTCAATTGCAAGACAGCTGCAACACTTTCTATAGATCCGGCAGCAGCTAAACAATGACCAACCATTGACTTCAACGAATTTATATACGGGAAATTTTTTCCTTTTCTATTGAGTGCCATGGCCCAATTTTCAATCTCGACAGGATCCTTAATAGTTGCTGTTAAATGACCATTAATCACATCGATATCATTGGTAGAAATTCCTGCTTCTTTTATAGCTTCTTTTATACATTTTTGAACTGCTTTGGCATTGGGTGCTGTCATGGTTCCTCCATCACGTTGACCACCAGAGTTTAGTGCACCTCCTAAAACTTCGGCATAAATTGTCGCACCTCTTTCGATGGCACTTTCTAAAGATTCTAATACCATTGCTCCCGCTCCACTCCCGGGTACAAATCCAGATGCGGTTTCACTCATAGGTCGGGAACCTTTTTCTGGACTGTCATTATGCTTATAGGTCATAACGCGCATGGCATCGAAACCGCCCCACAAATAAGCCCCATGATCGCTACAGCTACCTACCAACATTCGTTTCGCTTTACCTGCCTGTATCCGCTCAGCACCCATTAGAATAGCTTCCGTTCCTGTAGAACATGCCGAAGAGTTTGTTGTAACTTGATTTCCCAAACCCAAAATACCCCCTAAATAAGCACTTATACCACTCGCCATTGTTTGTACGACTACAGTGCTCCCTAAGCGTTTTACTTTTTTGTCATCTAATTTATAAATGGCTTCCCTAAACTTTTCTACGCCCGAAGTTCCTGTGCCGAATACGGTTCCACTATCAAAATCTAAGTCATCTTTATGTATGGTTAAACCAGCATCTTTCCATGCGTCCATACCGGCTATACAACCATATAAGATGCCAGAACTATTGAAATTTCGCAATTGCAAATCGGTGAAATATTGCCGCTTTAAGTCTTCTGAAATAGATGGAATTCCACCTATACAACAGGAAAAATTAAGGTCTTTCAATTCTTGATAAAATCGAATACCTGATGTTCCTTTTTTAATGGCCTCAGTAAAATCGGTGAGTCCCACCCCATTTGGCGAAACAACTCCCATGCCTGTAATAACAACTCTATTTTTCATTGATCATTCCTGAAATAAAACCTCTGCATACTAATTGATCTTGGGCGTTAAATAATTGTACTTTACATTTCAGTTTATTGAATCTGAAATATTCTTTTTCAGAAATGACCGTCACTTGTTCTCCAGGATACACCGGCACATAAAAATCTATGGCACTCGATGTTAAAGCAACCTGCGGAGCTCTATTCGATTTTTTATTATTTCTCGTTAAATAAATTCCCAAACAAACTGCGCCTATCTGCGCCATTGTTTCCGTTAAAATAACTCCCGGTGTTACGGGATGATCTTTAAAATGACCCTTATAAAAATAGGCGTCTTCTTTGAAGGTATATTCTCCAGTGATCCCATCTTCGCTTATAGCCGTTAACGTATCTACGAACAAAAAAGGTGCTTGATAAGGTAATACTGCGATGATCTGTGCTGCGGTCATGTTTACTATTCTTTCTTTTTAAGCATCGACCTTTCAACTACGCTCAAGGTGATATTCGCTCTTATTAATTTCAACTTATATGCTCTCCCCCATCAACCGGAATAATGCATCCGTTAATCCATGCTGCTTCATCTTTACTCAATAAATACACAACATCGGCCACATTTTCGGGTAATGTTAAACGTTTAAACGGATTTCTTTTTAACGAATGGTCGATAATATCTTGACTTCCTGGAATTGCTCTTAACGAAGATGTATCAGTCACACCAGCTTGGATACAATTCGCTCGTAAACCATATTTAGCGAATTCTAGCGCAATATTTCTTGTTATGGCTTCTAACGTTACTTTTGCCGCAGAAACAGCAGCATAATTCGGCCAGGCTTTCGAATTACCTTCACTGGTAAAACTAACAAGACGTGCATCATCGGCAAAAAGTTCCTGATCAAATAATGTCTTGGTCCAATCATATAAACTAATGGCCATAGCGTCTATGGTTAAATGAAAATCATCATTTTTTAACACAGGTTTATCTATTGCCACCATAGGTTTTAAATTTCCTTTAGCCACACTATGAACCAAAGTTCGTATACGTCCTTTTTCTCCTAATTCTTTTCGAAGAGTGTTTACCACTTCTTGTCGCTCTTCTCTCTTAAAGGCATTCACATTATAGGATAAAAACGCCACACCGAGTTTCTTAATTTGATTAAAATTTTCATAGATGTTTGGCAACTCTGACTTTCGATTGCGATGTACAATACAAATATTCATTCCATGTTCGGCAAGTTTCTTTGCTGTTGCCAATCCTAAACCACTAGAGCCGCCCAGAATAAGTGCCCAATAATTATGATGTTGAAATTCTCTTACCATCTTAATAAAATTCGTTGCGCCGAGAATCCTGGTCCGAAGCTCAACATTAAACCAGTATCGCCTTTCGGTAAATCTTTATCTAAAAAACGTTCCAAGACATAGAGTACCGTGGCGCTAGACATGTTCCCGTACAATTTAAGAACTTCTTTAGTATCATCAATGTTTTTTCCGAGAGCACCAAACAAATCTTCTACTGTTTGCACTATTTTTTTTCCTCCAGGATGAAAAATAAGATGATCTACTTCTTCAATAGTCATTGCATTTTTTTCGAGAAATGGATGTACAATCTTAGGAAAATGATCCGCGATCGTTTGAGGCACCGACTGGTCTAAAATCATTTGTAGCCCTGTATTGACCAATTTAAACCCCATCATATGTTCGGCATTGTAAAAATGATACATTGCTTCATCTAAAATTTCAGGTCCTTCTGCCTCTTCATAAGATGACAAAATAACGCTCGCCGCCCCATCTCCGAAAATGGCTGCGCTGACAATATTCACCATTGAAAAATCTTCTAACTGAAACGTCGCTGTAGGTGACTCGACTGCAATTACAGCGGCTCTTTTATTAGGATTCGCCTTTAAAAAATTTTTGGCATAAATCATTCCTGAAACACCTGCAGCACATCCCATTTCTGTCACCGGCAAACGCACAATATCTTGTTTCATCTCAAGATTATTGATTAAATAAGCATCCAGCGACGGAATCATAATCCCGGTACAGCTTACGGTGATAATATAATCAATATCGGTAGGTTTTAAAGCCGCTTTACTGAGTGATTTTTTCAATGCATTTTCGGCCAAGACAATTGATTCTCGAACATAAATATCGTTTTTCTCTTCAAAGGAAGTGTTCAAAAATACTTCATGGGCATCCATAATAGAATAGCGTCTATCTACAGCAGCATTTTCAAAAATTTTCATCACTTTTCGCTGAAAACGTTCTTCCTGACCCGTCAACCAAAGCTTTAAATACGGCAGTATTTCTTGGGTAGTACGGGTATATTGTGGCAGTTGTTTAGCGACTGATACGATCTTAACACTCATTCATTATTGTATTATCCATTGATATCGAAAAGCCCATTTCCAAGCTATTTGACTTTTAACATTTAATTCTTTTGAGATTTTTACCAACTCTTCTTTTTTGAATCCTCTTAAAATTGAAGTCAATCCGTCTTGCTTCACCATTTCATTTGAGATAGTACTGCTCAACAATTTAAATAAATAATAGGCCATCGCATGACGATGCAAATCATTAACAACAATACCGAGTTTCGCATTCTCTTTGAGCATCCATAAAAGATCAATTAATTGTTTTCCTTTAAAATGATGTATAAATAATGTTGCTAAGACAATATCATAAGACATTTCTTTAAAATCTTGCGAAAAAACGTCTTGATGAAGATAACTAATTTCAGGGTATTTCTGAGATAATTTTTTAGCGTATTCTACGGTGTGTACATTGGCATCCACCCCGATCAGATTAAAAATATATCCTTTTCTTCTTCCATAATCGGCCACCTTTCTCAGCATATCTCCGCCTCCACATCCTAAATCTATTATAGTCAATGGTTTACTCAGTGTATGTTTCTCAAGCAATTTTTTTATTCCGTTAATGGTGATGGCATTTCCTCCTAACCATTTATTGATTATCGCAAGCTGATCTAAGGTTTTGAGTAATACCTCTCCACTCATAGAAAGGTCATCCATAATTTCGATGGTATTACTTCTTTCTTTCGTATCAACTAAAAATCTCATATCGCTAGCATTGGTTTACCATGTGTTTCTGAAATAATTTTAGGAAGCATCTTAGGGAAACCCTTAAGACCAACCAAGGCCAGTTCTGAAAAATGTTTCATGTTAAATAGTGACGCAGCAACATGACCAACTGTTAACCTTCTTTTAAATTCATTATCCCATGCTGTCTTATAGCTATTTTCAAGCTCCTCTCTCGTAACGTGTTCTTCTTCAAAATAAGCGATAGTCAACTCAGAAACCAACTGTGCGCTTCGAATTGCCATGCTCATTCCATTACCACATAGCGGGTGAATCATACCTGCAGAATCACCACACATTAATAAGTGATTCTCTACAGGATTTTTTTTTGAAAATGAAATTTGACTAATCGTTAAAGGTTTCTCAAATAAGGGTTCAGTGTTTTTAAAAATATCTTTTAAATAGTGATTCTTAAAGACTACTTTCTCTTGAAATTGTTGAATATTCTTAAATTTTTTAAATGATTTATAACTAGAAATATAACACAGGTTTATCACGTCGTTCTCAACTTTTGAAACCCCACAATATCCGCCATTAAAATTGTGAAGGGCTACTAAATCTGAAGGAAAATCACCTTTAACATGTGTTTTTACCGCCATGTAGGGAGAGGTATTCTTGATAAAACTTCTATTCAGTTTTTTATCGATAGCATCTCGTTTTCCATAAGCACCGATCACTACTTCGGCCGTAAACTGCTGCTTGTTCTTCGTAAACACACGAAAAAAATCATTGGAAAAATCAATGGTTTGGACGGTATCATTCAATATAGAAACTTCATTTTCCTGAGCTTTCTTTGCCAGAGCTGCATCTAGGGCATACCGACTAATGCCAAAACCCCCTAGGGATAATTTAGCTTCAATTGTGTTGCTTTTAGGTGTACTCAATAAGAATTTATTAATTTTTTGAGCGCCTAGTTCAAAAGGTTGCACACCTAAAGAGATCAAGTAGGGCAATACTTCATTTGATATATATTCGCCACATACTTTGTGTTTAGGGTATTCATTTTTTTCGATTAACAATACTTTTACATTGGCCTTCGAAAGATGTATAGCACTTGTCAAACCTGCCAATCCGCCGCCTATAATGAGTACATCAACATCTGTTTTTTCTTTCAATACACTATTTTTTTACAGTATGTTTCACATTAATTTTCACAGTATTCGATAGGACCCAACTACTCCCCCCTACACCATAATCTCTTCTGTTTAATTCAAAATTAGCCTCTACTGATAAAGACTCATCAGTATCACGTATGACCAAGGGTATGACTACCTTTTTACTCTTTTTCTTGATCGTTAAGGTACCTGTCAATTTATATGTATTGGCTGTAACCCTCTCAATCTTTGTGGAGACTAACTTCATTTGTTTATGATTATTTTCATCAAAATAATCACTTTCCAATAAGTGTTTGTCTCTTTTGTTATTATTCGTACTAATTGAATTTATGGTAATGACAGCATTAATATAACTGTTATCCAAATCATGTTCATCAAAATTACTTGTGACGGAAGCTTGACTAAAACTACCCTTTACATATACTCCAATATTCTTAATCTTAAAGTCGACCGTTGTCTTTGTTGTATTTTGAGCGATTACTGTAGTGCTCAAAAAAAATAAACCTATGCATATAGTTGCACTAATAAAATTTCTTATCATCCTTTATTTTAGTCTTATTAATTTTTAGTCATCATTTCAGCTAATTCCTTACCAATATAAGTACCTATTGCAACTCCCATGCCACCTAAGCGCACACCGCAAGCCACATTGTCACTCAACAACTTTACTATAGCTTTCTTTTTGTTACCTATACCCATGATCCCACTCCAGCAGTAATCAATCTCAAAACTAGTCTCTGGTAAAATAGTAGTCTTTAACAACTCTTTGAGTTTATTTTGCACTAGATTCGTTACTCCAAACTCAGTAGTTTCTTCAGTATCGAAATCTAAATTTCTACCTCCACCTAACAAAATTCTATCATCGATATTTCTAAAATAATAGTAACCTTGATCTAAATGAAATGTTCCTTTGATAGCTAAATTCTTAATTGGTTTAGTAATCAAAACTTGCGCCCGTGCAGGTCTAACTTTATGTTTCAAAATTTGATTCGAAAAACCATTCGTAGCGATCAATAATTTATCAGTTGAAAACTCACACATATTGCAATGTACATGCACAGAATTCTGCTGATCAGTATAATTTTCAACTTTACAATTATTGACTATACGCACACCTAAAGACTGGGCCTTTTTTAATAATTCGGTCATCATTTTACCTGTATCTAATTGACCTTCAAATCGATTAAAAATGATTGACTTTCTTACCTTCGAAAAGTTAAACGCAGAGTCTTGAATGGTAAAAACTTTTGAATTAAAAAAAGGTTCCAATAGCTCATTTATCAGTTCTAGTTTTCCAAGACACTGACTCCACAAATCATCATTCTGTTGAAACAATTCATAGCCTCCATGCAGTTGATAATCTATTTGCTGATCTCCTAAATTTTTACGCAAGAGCTGTAATCCGTTCCATCTTTTGTTTATCAAAGTAAGTACTTCCTGCTCAGTATGTGAATGTAAATCTTCAATAATCTCCGACAAGCTACCAAAACAGGCGAAACCGGCATTTTTAGTGCTTGCGCCTTGAGGTAATATGCCTTGCTCCAGAATTAACACATTGGCCTTCGGATATTTCTCTTGTAAATAGATAGCGCAATTCAAACCTACAATACCACTTCCAACAATGGTAAAATTCACATTCGAAAACCATGACTTCCGCTCCCAATAACTCAAATTCATGAGTTAAAGATAATCCTAATTATTAAGCTATAAAATGTTATTTTCGTAGAAATATCTATTTCATATGAACAAAATAAGATGTACTTGGTGCGGAGATGACCCTTTATATATGGCTTATCACGACGAAGAATGGGGAACGCCTGTTTATGACGATTCTACACTTTTTGAATTTTTAATTTTGGAAACTTTTCAAGCCGGATTAAGTTGGATTACCATTCTGCGCAAGCGGGAGAATTTTAGAAAAGCATTTAATCATTTTGACTACAAAAAGATAGCCAACTATTCTGAAAAAGATTATGACAGGTTGTTGCAAGATGCTGGAATTATTAGAAATAAACTCAAAATAAGGGCGGCCATTACCAACGCCGAATTATTCATGGAGATTCAAAAAGAATATGGAAGTTTCTCTACATACATTTGGTCTTTTACGGATGGAAAACCAATTACCAATGCATTTAAAAATAGACATGATGTTCCTGCTACCACGGCTATTTCAGATTCTCTCTCTAAGGACTTAAAGAAACGAGGATTTAAATTTGTTGGCTCCACAGTGATGTACGCTTTTATGCAAGCTATCGGCATGGTGAACGATCATACCATAGATTGCTTTAGATATGCAGAAGTTTAATAACTCTAAATACAAAATGTAAAGATTAACACCCTTTTTAACATTGCATTAACTAAATTAAAATTACATATTGATATCTTTTAAGAAACCAGAAATTTGAATGCATGAGAAAAATTCTAATTTACCTTCTATTAATCTTCAATATAGTTTATACATACCCTCAATCATCAAGAGAGGATTTAGTTTCTAAAGATAGTTCTCAGACTAGAGCAATAACAAATAGTTACATTCCCTTTAACTTATTAAAATCTAGTTTTAAAATTTCTGAAACCTACGAAAATATTGATGGCTCTCCTTATATTCAAAACACTATTGGCACGAGAAACATTCCTATTTGTAAAATTTTTGATTCTAAAATGATGTTTTTAGGTTCTGCTTTAGGTTTTTATAATGCCTATATGGATGAAATGGAAATCTCAGCCATTGATAATGGCTCAGATTATTACCTTTTGAAAAAAAATACTGACTTTTTATATATTAAATTTAGGAACAAAACTTATAGAGTATATGATTTTAATTATAAACCTCACTACTTTATCATCTTATCAGAAAATGACCTTGGAGTTTGCACTTTACTTAAAAAGGAAAAAGTTTATTTTTTAAAAAGAAGTAGCGAAACCGTATCATTATTAGAAGGTGATGAGGCCTCATTTATGAGAGCAAAAGACACTTACTATATAAAAATTGGTAGAATCGTACATAAAGTGCCAAAAAAGAAAAAAGCATTTTTTAATTTATTCAAAGAAAAAAACGAACTAGTTAAGAATTATTCAAGGAAAAACAATCTTAACATAACTACCGATAATGATTTATTATCAATTGTGAATTACTATAATTCGTTACATAAATAACAAGCAACTATATCCACTAAGTGAAATTACTATTATTTTCTTCTTACCGGAATATAAATTTCGGTAACCCAATCTGCTGGATTTGGAACCAATATAGGGTTTGTCGGATACGCTTCTAATGCTGGAAGGGTGTGCACTTCTTCTAAATCATTCTCTTTTAAAAATTTCAAACCTTCTGTCCAAGCAGCCTCAATATTGCTATAATTACCATTCAATGTCACTTTCACAGCTTCGAAAGGTTTCAGCATTCCAGTTTGTAAACCACTGGCAACATCTGTAATCACTTTTTCAGAAACAGGGATGGCACATGAAAAGATAACGGCATTATTCTCAGTATCTACTTTGTGATACAATGAAAAAGCGGCACCCGCCGTAGAGATTTTATTCTGATCAACATACATATCAATCTGTGGCATTAATTCGTTCTTTTTTGCCGGATATTCATCGATTTTACAAGAACCAGTTCTGTATATATAATAACCGCCTCCATGTGTTGTGAGTCCGTTTACATTCACACTGAATTTTTTCATATTCTCTTGTAAAACAGCGTCTAATTTCTCAAGGCCTTTCTCATATTCTGGTCCCACCATATTATCCATACCACCACTAAATGCCATGTATGCCTTCTCACCAAATCCCATTTCACCTTTCATTGACCAAGTCACTTCTGTGCCCTCTTTAACTGGTTTAAAAGACCATGATACGTTCGATTCACCTTCCCATGGTTTTACTACTTTTATTTTTTGCTCAATAGACCGAAAAGAAACACTTTCAATGGTCGTCATACTTCCTTCTCCTACCTGCTGATTTTCACTTTCCCAAGTATAAAATGCATCTTTTCCAAAAGAAATATCACTAAAGGTAAGTGTGGCCAATGTATCTCTCTCTAACCACGGAGACCAAGATGGCCAATTCTTGTAATCATTTACATTATCATAAACAACTTCAATTGGTGCATTTATGATTTTAGTTCGATAAACTTCATATTTATTATCAAGGGTTGCGACGTAAATTGCGGCACCAATAGTTAGAATCAAAAGTAGTAAAACAATATACTTGAGCGCTTTCATTGAATTGTTGTTAGGTATTTAGGATAACAAAGATACTAATTTAGCTAAAACGAAAAAAAGCCCCTTCCATAAGATGAAAGAGGCTATTTTTATAATAAAGCTTATTCTTATTTTGTTCTTTTAAAAATATAACGAGTAATGTAAATACCTCCGTTATCTCCTTTACCTCCGGCAGATTCTACACCACTTGTAACAAAAGTTAATTCCCAACCCTCAGCCGTCATAGTGTTAATTTTAGAAGTCACGATAGCATCATTGGTCGCAATGTTTTGAAACCTGATTCCTCCTAAATTGAAAAAATTCAAGAGTTTTGTTTCATCAAAACCTTTTACCCTCATTTCTTTTCTATTCGATTTGTTTCGGGTGTTATCATCTGCTGTTTGAGTTGATGTATATTCTTTGTAGTCTTTATTTTCATTCGCAGACATTAGTCTTGAACGCCCTAAACCACTCGGAACAATTGATTCAACACTCGTAATAATTTTGTACTCAACTGTTTGAGCTTCCATAGTAAATGCAGTTGAAACAACCAACAGCATGATAAGCATAGTTTTTTTCATGTGTAAAATTTTAAAGATTAGATAAAAAGTTTTTACAAACTTAGTGCCAAAAAAATAAATAATGTTAATATTGTTAAAATTTCTTAGATGACAGGTGTTGTAACAAAATCAACGGGGAGCTGGTATGCGGTAAGAACTGAAAATGATACCCTTATTAATTGTAGGATAAAAGGCAAGTTTCGAATTACTGGGATTAAAAGTACAAACCCTGTTACCGTTGGAGATATTGTAGATATTGAAATTGAGAAAGGAGACAAGAATGGTATTATCTATCATATTCATGACCGCAAAAACTATATTATTAGAAAATCGGTTAATCTATCTAAGCAAACGCATATTATTGCCGCTAATATCGATCAAGCTTTTTTACTTGTCACACTTAAAGATCCACAAACATTTACAAGTTTTATAGATCGTTTTTTAGCTACAGCTGAAGCGTATTCAATTACGACGATTATTTTATTTAATAAAATAGATATATACAGTAAAGAACTTTTAAAACAGAAACAAGAATTAGAAAAAGTATATCGTAGCATAGGATACGAATGTCTTGAAATTTCTGCCAAGGAAAACATCAACATTGGCAAATTAAAAACCTTAATGAAAGATCGAGTGAATATGTTCTCAGGGCATTCAGGTGTCGGCAAATCAACGTTGATTAATACAATTTTTCCAGCCTTAAACTTAAAAACTGCCGAAATATCTACCCAACATAAACAAGGCCAACATACGACTACTTTCGCTGAAATGTTTAAATTGCCTTTCGGCGGATATATAATTGATACCCCAGGAATTAAAGGTTTTGGTGTGGTCGATTTTGAGGCAGAGGAAATAGGTGACTTTTTCCCAGAAATTTTTGCTTTAAAACAACAGTGTAAATTTAATAATTGCATTCACACAAACGAACCCAAATGTGCTGTTAAAGTAGCGGTTGAAAATAATGAAATTGCCTTTTCTAGATACAAAAGTTATTTGCAATTGTTAGCCGGTGAAGATGAAAATTATAGAGTCGACGATTATTTATGAAAGTAGTTATTCAAAGAGTTTCCCAAGCTTCAGTACAAATTGATCATAAAACAGTAAGTGCTATAAAAGATGGTCTGTTAGTTTTATTAGGAATTACCGAAAATGATTCAACCGAGGATATTAAATGGTTATGCAATAAAATTGCGCATTTGCGCATTTTTAATGACGAACTCGGCGTCATGAACAAATCACTTATTGATATAAAAGGTGATGCCATTGTAGTGAGTCAATTTACCTTAATGGCAAGCACGAAAAAAGGAAATCGACCTTCGTACATAAAAGCTGCGAAACCCGAAATTGCCATTCCGTTGTATGAAAAGTTCATCAATACATTTGAGGATCTATTGGGTAAAAAAGTAGGAACAGGTGTTTTTGGTGCAGATATGAAAGTGAACCTATTAAACGATGGACCTGTTACCATACTCATTGATTCTAAAAATAAAGAATAATTTCATATATTAGAGCATCGCTAAACACCCCTACTGCTATGAATACTAAAGGATTTATCCTACTACTTTGTATTGTTAATATTCAACTTGTTTGTGCGCAAAATTTAGAACTGAGTATTTTCACAATTCCAGACAGTTTAACTAAAAATTGTAATTCCGTTATTCGATTTGATGAAACAAATGTTGAGTTGGTTTCTCAAAAAAAAATGATCGTAACAATAAGAAAAGCCATTACAGTTTTAAATAAGCTTGGTAATGATGCTTCGGAGATTGTTGTTCACTATGATAAAAACACAAAAGTCAAATCATTAAAAGCCATCATTTTTAATTCATTAGGAAAAGAGTTAAAAAAAATCTCAAAGAAAAACTTTAATGATTATGCAGCTGCAGATGGCATTTCTTTATTCAATGATGGACGTCTAAAACACTACAGTCATGTGCCCACGTCATATCCATATACTATATATTATGAGTACGAAATCGAGTCTATCAATACAGCATTTATAAATAGGTGGCACCCTTTTGATGCTTACAATCAAAGTGTACAAAAAAGTACATACAGCATTCGTTTTCCAAACAGCATTACCATTAGTAGTTCAGAAAAACAATTCGCTCCCTTTAAGGTTTTAAAAAAATCGAGCCCGACGAATATATCTTTTGAAATTAATAATGCTTTGGCCATTAAATATGAAGAAAATTGCCCTTCCAGCTTGGAAATTATGCCCAGTGCCATATTGGCCTCGAACAAATTTCATTTAGAAGGCTATGACGGTGTCGCTAATAATTGGAAAGAATTTGGAAAATGGATGCATACCAATCTTATTGCTGATAGAATGGACCTACCAGAAGCGACAAAAGTGAAAATTAAAAACTTAGTTCATGGAATAGATGACCCTATTGAAAAAGCCAAAATTGTCTATGATTACGTTCAAAAAAAGACACGATATATAAGTGTACAGGTTGGAATAGGTGGTTGGATGCCTATGCTAGCAAGCGATGTTGACAAATTGAGTTACGGGGATTGTAAAGCACTTACTAATTACACCAAAGCTTTGATGGATGAAGTGGGCGTCGAATCCTACTACACCGCCGTGTATGGCGGTAGGAATATTCAAGGAATGGAACCTAATGTGGTCTCCGTTCAAGGAAACCATGCCTTTTTATATGTTCCCTCTAAAGAGAAAGATTATTGGTTAGAATGCACAAGTCAAACAGTGCCTTTCGGATATCAAGGTACCTTTACCGATGATAGAGATGTATTGGTTATTAAGCCAGAGGGTGGTGAAATAAAGCATACCAACATACAACACGACACCCTTAGCTTTCAAAAGACGAAAGCCAATTATACACTCAATAATGATGGGAGTATTACAGGAAACGTTGCGATCAGTTCTTCGGGAATTCAATATGATAATCATTACGAAATTGAGAAAAAGTCTGAGCGAGATATCAATAGTTATTATAAAAGTGATTACTGGTCGTATCTGAACAATTTATCTATTGCAAATTATAAGTTCATCAATGATAAAGATCAAATAATTTTTAATGAAAATGTAGAAATTTCTGCGCAAGATTATGCCACTTTCAGTGGGGATCGTATGTTATTTACCATGAATGCTTTTAATAGATCCACGCGAGTGCCAAAAAGATATAGAAATAGAAAATTACCATTAAAAATTACACGAGGTTTTATCGATACTGATCAATTTGAAATTAGTCTCCCTGATAACTATACCGTAGAAGCCCTTGCAAAAAACGTTTCGATAAAAAACAAATTTGGAGAATATACTTTCTCTATTGAAGAAATCGGACCATCTAAATTAAAATATTCGAGGACATTCTTATTGAAAAAAGGATTACATCCAAAAGAAGATTATAATGCCTATAGAAATTTTAGAAGGCAAATTGCCAAATACGACAAAACCAAAATAGTACTACTTAAAAAATAAACCATGCCAAAACAAGCAACCAACTTATTCGTTTTTTTTCTTCTATTTTTTGTTTCATTTTCATACACTCAAAATGTAAAATTTGGGAAAGTATCTAAAGAAGAATTGCAAGAAAAATTTTATCCTTTAGATTCTAGTGCTCATGCCGCCATTCTCTACAAAAAAAGAAGAACATATTATGACTACAGCCAGCAAATAGGTTGGACTCTTGTAACCAAAGTTCATGAGCGTATAAAAATATATGACAAAGACGGGTATGATTGGGCCACTAAAAAAATTAGTCTTTACAGAAAAGGAGGCGATAAAGAAAAGGTATCTATTAAGGCCGTCACGTATAACCTTGTGAACAATAAAGTCGAAAAGACAAAGCTAAAAAACAATCAAATCTTTAACGAAGATATCAACAAATATTGGAGCCAATCGAAGCTTACGATGCCCAACTTAAACGAGGGTAGTGTTATTGAGTGGGAATATTCGATACGATCTCCATATATACAAAACATCGATGATATGGTTTTTCAATATAAAATACCGCTTAAATATATCGATACTCAAGTAGAAGTTCCTGAGTTCTTTGTTTTTAAAAATCAGTCGAAAGGTTACTTTCCTGTGAACTTAAAAAAAAGCACGAAATCCTCTCAAATCGTATTAACTTCAAAAGATAGAACTAGAGGAACCACCTCTTTTAATCAAGACAAAGTGCCATACACCTCAAACATTTCTCATTGTATTCAAGAAAATGTTCCGGCGTTATTGGAAGAACCTTTCACCAATAATATTGATAATTATATTACTTCCTTAAAATATGAGCTAACAGCCTATAGACCTAAAAACGGTCTCCCAAAATATTACAATACAACTTGGGACAATGTGACTAAAACCATTTATGAAAGTGCTAATTTCGGAGAACAGCTTAAGAAATCTTCTCATTTTAAAGAAGATCTAGCAAGTATTATGAGTACTAGTGCTTCTCAGAATGAAAAGATCATTGCTATTTATCAATTTGTTAAGAACAAAATCAAATGGGATAATTTTAGAGGGAAATATACAGATAAGGGAGTTAAAAAAGCCTATAAGGAAGGTGTAGGAAATGCCGCTGAAATAAACTTAACTTTAGTGGCCATGTTAAGAGAAGCAGGAATCACAGCAAATCCAATTTTAGTGAGTACAAGAGACAATGGAATTCCTCTTTTTCCAACTACGCAGGGCTTTAACTATGTGATTGCCGGCGTAGAATTGGCCAATGGCACACTTCTTTTAGATGCAACTGAAAAACATGCACCGCCAAATGTATTGCCCTTAAGAGCTCTGAATTGGCAAGGCAGAATTATTCGTAAGGACGGTAGTTCAGCACAAATAGATTTATCTCCGAAAAAATACTCTTCGAAAAAAGTATATCTAAATGTAAAGTTAGATGAAGACGCCTTAGCGACTGGTTCATGCAGAGCTATGTACTCTGAACTTATGGCATTAAACTATAGAAACAATTACAACAAAGTGAATAATCAAGACCTTATCGGAAAATTAGAAAAGGACAATGAGAATATAGAAATTTCAGAATTAAAAGTATCTAATGAAGACGATATTAGCAAGGCTTTAGCGCATACATTTTCTTTTGAAACCGACAATCAAGTTGAAGTTATTGGTGATAAAATGTACTTTTCACCCTTGCTTTTCTTAACCGAAAGAGAGAATCCATTTAAACTAGAGAATCGTACTTATCCCGTGGATTTTGGTGCGCCGTTCGAAGAAAAATATACAATTTCTATTGATATTCCGGAGGGATACACTGTCGAGTCTAAACCAGAAAATGTAGGGTACGGCCTACCTGATCGGATGGGCTCTTTCAAATTCGCAACTATCTTAAAAGGCAATAAACTACAAGTGTTGGCAAATACTAAAATTAACGCACCCGTAATTAGTCCTATGTACTACGCATCACTGAAAGAATTCTATAAAAAACTAGTTGATAAACAATTAGAAAAAGTGGTACTCTCAAAAAAATAAATCATGAAAAAAAAGTTAGCCCCGATTCTCTTCATTCTCTTTTTCTTTTCGACTCACTTAATTTTTGCTCAAAGTATAAAATTAGGTAAGGTCTCAAAAGAAGATTTACAAGAAAAATTTTATCCTTCAGACTCAAGTGCGAATGCCGCCGTTCTCTATAAAAAAAGAAGAACTTATTATGATTATAATGGTGATACTGGTTGGACCTTATTCACAAAGATCCAAGAAAGAATAAAAATTTATAATAAAGATGGTTATGACTGGGCTACCAAAAAAATCAATCTTTATAAAGGTGGAGTAGATGAAAAAGTATCTATAAAAGGTACTACCTATAATTTAGTCAACAATAAAATTGAAAAAACGAAATTAAAAAACAATGCTATTTTTAGTGAAGACATCAGTGAAAATTGGCGTCAATCAAAATTCACCATGCCAAATCTAAAAGAGGGAGGTATAGTTGAGTGGGAATACACAATTAGATCTACATATTTTGGAAATATTGATGTCATGATTTTTCAAGATAGAATTCCGATAAAACATATAGATACAGAGGTTAAAATTCCTGAATTTTTTCAATTTAAATATTTGCCGAATTACTATTATCCGGTAACCGTTAATGAATCTAAAAAGTCCAGAACTTTAAATTTCACATATCGAACGAAGAAGGATATTAACGCTCCTGGTGGTGTTGGAGGTAAAACTTCAACTCATAGTACAGAAATTGACATTTTCGAAAGAGTCTATTCTAGCATTGAAAAAAATATCCCTGCAATTGTCAAAGAGCCTTATACAAATAACATTAATAATTATCGAAGTCAAGTTGCCTTTGAGTTAATGGCGTATAGACCAAAGAACGAACCTCCAAAATTTTTTAATTCGAGTTGGTCGGAGATTTCAAAAGCAATTAACAACAGTAAAAACTTCGGAAGCCAATTAGAAAAATCAAACCACTATGTTCAGGATATTGCATCTATTGTTGGTGAAAATGACACTCCAAGTGAAAAAATAATTAAGGCTTTTCAGTTTATTAAGAGTAAAATTAAATGGAATGGTTCTCAAAATAAATACACCCAAGATGGTGTTCAAAAGGCATATCAAAACGGCACAGGTAATTCAGCCGAAATCAATTTAAGTTTGGTCTCTTTACTACGGTATTTAAATATAAATTCAAATCCTATTTTAGTAAGTACTCGGGATAATGGCGTTCCTTTGTTTCCCACTTCACAAGGTTATAATTATGTAATTGCCGGAGTCGAATTGAATGATGGAGCTTTAATTTTACTAGATGCGACTGAAAGCTATAGTGTGCCCAACGTTCTACCTCTGCGTGTTTTAAATTGGCAAGGACAAATTATTCGAAAAGACGGATCATCAGAATCTGTAAATTTGTTTCCTAAAAAAGCATCTTCAAAAAGCATCTTTTTAAATGCCAAAATCAATGACCAAGGTTTGGTTACAGGTTCTTCAAGAGCAATGTATACGGATTTGACAGCTTTAAATTATCGAAACGAATATAATAACGTCGAAAATCAGGATCTAATTAGAATATTGGAAAAGGAAAACCAAGATATCGAAATATCCAATTTAAGAGTAAATAATGAAGAAAACATTGGTAAATCATTAATGCATATGATTGCTTTTCAAACAGATAGTCATGCCGAACTTATTGGAGATAAGGTTTACTTTTCTCCACTACTTTTTTTGACAAAAAAAGAAAACCCTTTCAAATTAAAAGAGCGTACTTATCCTATAGATTTCGGTGCTCCGTTTGAAGAGAAATTCACAATTTCAATAGATATACCTGAAGGTTATACCATTGAGTCTAAACCTGAAAATGAAGCATTCGCACTACCAGACAATATGGGTTTATACAAGTTTGTTACCATTGAAAAGAACAATAAATTACAGGTCTTATCCACGTTTCAAATCAAGACGGCGATAATTCCTGCCAACGACTATGGCTTACTCAAAGATTTTTATAAAAAACTAGTTGATAAACAATTAGAAAAAGTAGTACTCTCAAAAAAATAGTCTCACGAAGGCGATGGAATGACATCGCCTTTGTTTTATTGTTCTTTTTTTAAGAGCTCAATATCCTTGATTATTCGTGCAATATCTTCTTTGTCGGTACCATTATAAAAGCCCCTTATACGTCTCTTAGTATCAACCAAAACAAATTGTTCTGTATGAATAAAGTCTTGATCTCCTCCATCACCTTCCTCCAAGACAGCGAAATATGATTTACGAGCTAACTCATAAATATGCTTTTTTTCACCGGTCGTAATATGCCATTTTCCGTCAATAACACCTTTCGCAACTGCATATTGTTTTAATATAGGCACACTGTCCATTACCGGCGTAACAGAATGTGACAAAAACATCACTTGATCATCTGTTTTAAAATGTGCTTGTAATTCAGCCATATTTGTTGTCATTATCGGACATATGGTGGCACATCTTGTAAAGAAGAAATCAGCCACGTAAATTTTCCCCTCGAAGCTTTTTTGCGTAATTGTAGCCGCATTTTGATTGATCAACTCGAAATCAGCAATTGTATGATTATTCTTAACATGCTGAATTGAAAAATCTACCAGTCTAGGGTTCACATCCGACGGACTATAAACGGGCAACCTTTCTTTAGGATTCAATAATTGATAACCAATAAACACGGCTATGACAAAAATAATGGCCACAAACAAAATCGTGGTAATTGATTTTTTACTAAAATTAAACATTCGCTATATTGCCTTAAATTTTAACGTTTTCTTTCGAATCTATTTCTCTACAAAATTACTCATAAAAGCGTACATTTGTGCGTTTTTAACATATTAAGAATTTAAAATTAATGGAGACATTTATTAAAATATTTCAATTCATATTGAGTTTATCAATATTGATTGTTTTACATGAGCTAGGACATTTTATACCTGCAAAATTATTTAAGACTAAGGTTGAGAAGTTCTACTTATTCTTCGATTATAAATTTTCACTCTTTAAGAAGAAAATAGGAGATACCGTATATGGTATTGGTTGGATCCCGCTGGGAGGTTATGTAAAGATAGCCGGAATGATCGACGAGAGTATGGATACCGAACAGCTAAAAGAAGAGCCTAAACCATGGGAATTTAGATCGAAGCCAGCCTGGCAACGATTGATCATAATGTTGGGTGGTGTCACGGTGAATTTTATTCTTGGAATATTTTTATACATCATGATTTTAAACATTTGGGGAGAAAAATTCTTGCCTAATGATAGTTTAAAAGATGGTGTATGGGTGCATGACCAATTAGGAGAAGATTTAGGATTAAAAACTGGAGACAAAATATTGACCATCGACGGTGAGAAAATTGAGAAATTCGGTAATTTGATTCCTGAGTTCATAAATGGCAACACCTATACTATTGAAAGAAATGGTCAAGTACTCAATAAAGAAATTCCGATCGATTTTATTTCAAAATTAATTGAACGTAAAAAGGACGATGGGAGCATCATTAGCTATAGAACTCCATTTGTGGTCGTAAGTATTCCTGACACTTCTTTAAATGCTGCGAGCGGCTTAGCATCCAAAGATATTATTACGGCTATTAATAACAGACCTATCAAATACTATGATGAAGTAAAACCGATGTTAGAAGAATTCGCCAATCAAAAGGTTGAAGTATCGGTAAAAAGGGATGATGAAATTAAAACAATCCCGATAGAGGTAAGTGATCAAGGAACGATGGGTATTGTTGGATCTGGACTTGGATTGAGTGATATGAGTAAATTAGGTTATTTAAATCTTGAAACAAGAACATACACGTTTACAGAAGCGATCCCAGGTGGATTTAAAAAAGCCTACAATACTTTAGCGAGCTATATCAAACAATTTAAGAAAATCTTTAACCCAAAAACTGGTGCTTACAAAGGTCTAGGAGGGTTTATTACTATTGGTAGCATTTTTCCTGCTGAATGGGATTGGCAATCATTTTTAAATATTACTGCTTTCTTATCTATTATGTTAGGTTTTATGAACTTATTACCTATTCCAGCGCTGGATGGTGGACACGTAGTTTTCACCTTATATGAGATGATTTCTGGCCGCAAGCCAAGTGATAAGTTTTTAGAATACGCTCAGGTAACAGGCTTTATTATTTTAATGGCGTTGCTACTGTTTGCCAATGGTAACGATATATATAGATGGATTACGCGATAATTTTTCCTGTAATATCAAATATAAAACGAATAAAAAAAGAGCTTCATAATTGAAGCTCTTTTTTTATTCGTTTTATACGACAATTTAATCAGCTAGAATAATAATTTTATTATCATTTAATTCTATGGTACCTGAAGCAATTGCTAACAGGGTATCTGAACCATCATTTGAAAATTTGTCTTTAAAACTATCTGAGATTGTTATATCTCCCTTAATTTTAACAGTACCTTCTTGTAAAAGTGATACAATAGGCGCATGATTATCCAACATCTGAAACTCTCCATCAACACCCGGTACGGTAACCGCTTCTACATCTCCGCTAAATAAAATAGCCTCTGGGCTAACAATTTCTAAAAACATATTCTTCGCTTTTAATGATTACGCTTCAGCTAACATTTTCTCTCCAGCATCAATCGCATCTTGAATAGATCCTCTTAAGTTAAAAGCTGCCTCCGGATATTTATCTAATTCACCATCCATAATCATATTAAAGCCTTTGATCGTATCTTTAATATCAACCAATACACCTGGTATTCCTGTAAATTGTTCTGCAACGTGGAAAGGTTGTGAAAGGAAACGTTGTGCTCGACGCGCTCTGTGAACTACTAATTTATCCTCTTCAGATAATTCTTCCATACCTAAAATCGCGATAATATCTTGTAATTCTTTATAACGTTGTAATAATTCTTTTACTCTTTGAGCCGTATTATAATGCTCATCACCTAAAATATCAGCTGTCAAAATTCTTGACGTAGAATCTAATGGATCTACCGCTGGGTAAATACCTAATTCAGCAATCTTACGTGATAATACCGTTGTAGCATCTAAATGCGCAAATGTTGTTGCCGGAGCCGGATCTGTTAAATCATCCGCCGGTACATATACTGCTTGTACTGATGTAATAGAACCTGTTTTAGTCGATGTAATACGTTCTTGCATCGCTCCCATTTCGGTAGCTAATGTTGGTTGATATCCTACCGCTGATGGCATACGACCTAATAATGCCGACACCTCAGAACCAGCTTGGGTAAATCTAAAGATATTATCTACGAAAAATAATACATCTTTACCTTGCCCATCTCCTGCTCCATCACGGAAATATTCTGCAATTGTCAAACCTGATAAGGCAACACGCGCACGTGCTCCTGGAGGCTCATTCATTTGACCAAATACAAATGTAGCTTTTGAATCTCTCATCGTAGTCTTGTCTACTTTTTCAAGATCCCATCCTCCATCTTCCATAGAATGCATGAAGTCATCACCATATTTAATAATACCAGATTCTAACATCTCTCGAAGTAAATCATTTCCTTCACGAGTACGTTCTCCTACACCTGCAAATACAGATAAACCACCATGTCCTTTGGCAATATTATTAATCAATTCTTGAATTAATACTGTCTTTCCTACTCCTGCTCCACCAAACAAACCAATTTTACCACCTTTTGCATACGGCTCAATTAAATCGATTACTTTAATTCCAGTAAATAGTACTTCAGTCGAAGTAGATAATTCTTCAAACTTTGGTGCTTGACGGTGAATAGACAATCCGTCTTTTTCAGTTTTAGGCAAATCACCTAATCCATCAATAGCATCACCTGTTACATTAAATAGACGTCCATAAATATCATCACCTACTGGCATTTGAATTGGGTTACCCGTAGCAACTACTTCGTACCCTCTACTCAAACCATCGGTAGAATCCATCGCAATACATCTTACTGTATCTTGACCAACGTGTTGTTCAACTTCTAATACTAATAAAGAACCGTCTTTTCTTGTGATTTCCAATGAATCATAAATTTTTGGAAGATCTACTCCAGATGAAAATTCAACATCTATAACTGGGCCAATAATTTGTGCAACTTTACCTGTAACTTTCGACATTATTATCTATTTATTATTTTGCTAAAATTTTATTCGAAAAAGAAGTGCCAATACACTATGTTTTTCGCGCTGCAAATATAAATATTATTCTTTAATTTTATAACATAAAAAGAATCAAAAAATTAATGAACTTAAATGAAGCTATTTTTGCTTCAATTTATACATCAAAACAAAAAAACCTAGAATAAAATTCTAGGTTTCTATATTTTGATATTATAAAAATCACCTACGGCAAAGAAGGAGGATACTGCGTTGTAAAATCATTTGATTTAGGAAAAGTTCCCGATTCAATAAAATTTGAACCGAAATTTTCATCTAATTTTTCTAAAAATATCGTCGCCATCAAAGCATACCCTCTTGCAGTCAAATGAATTCCATCTAAACTCACCAAACCACCAAATACCAAATCGGTAGTCATGTTATACGTCTCATAAGGATATCCTGTAGTTGCAGCCTGCGTCAACACACTATTCAAATCAACTAGCACAACATTATCATTTGCTGACGCCACAGCTTCAATAGTTGCGTTATAAGCAATTGTTGCATTTCTAATGGCCGTTTGTTCTTCAGGAGTTAATACCCATCTATCTGCCAGTGGTATTGCCACACCATTTACGCTTAACGGATTTGCAGGATCAGCTAATGTTCCGATAAACGATGAGCTAGGCAATACTAATAAATCATCAGCCGTTGCTTGTCTCATATTGACTAGGGCAGGATTTATACCTGTTAAGTCAGACAGTGCTTCATCTAAAATAACCACTGCATTTCCTTCACCAGCTCCAAAACTAATTTGTCTTCTATCTACCTCGGCCTGGTCTAAATTTGGAGCCGCTGCCGCTGGTATTAACCCCGCGTTTATCCCGTTCAACACATCCTGTAAACCTTGATTGTAAGCTGCATATGCAGCATTCACTGCTCCAGCAGTCGCTCCATCCAATGGTACCGGATTATGCGGTACTGTAGTAAAATGTGGTAAATCTGTAATAAAAGGTACATTTGTTACTAATCCTTTTGCTCCACCCGCAGATAATGCGGTCACCACACCATTAAAGGCCTGCGCAAAAACGTTCGGATCAGTTATATCATTTCCGCCATATGTACTTGGGTCAAAATTACCTGTTTGATCAACACCAGAACCTCCAGAAGTAGCATATCCTAAGACATCATTACCTCCTAATTCTGATACGGTAAAAAACGTTGGAGATTGGGCCAACGCATCTTCTAAAACAGTAGCAGTTTCACTTGTTGAGAATCGTGCAAAATATGGGTTTGATGCTCCTGTAGCTACACCGGCAACACTACCGTATCCTGGTGCTAAAATATGAAAACTCTTGGCACCTGGCACTCCCATATTATTGAAAGGTCCTACCTGCTTATCAGTTACTTCGGTTGTTGGATCTCCTGGCAAACCTGCTGGGCCAGCCCCGTTAAAAAATAATCTAGTACCTTGAATAACATTTCCTCCTAGTAATAACCCTCCAAGATTATCATTCGTTAAAGGCTGTACAAAAGCACCACCACCAGCGTTTGCAAACTGCTGTGAGAGAATATTAGGAAAAGAATTTTCTTGAGCTGCGACAAACAAAGCGCCATCGGTAAAACCAGCTGTAAAAGATGCTCCTACAGCAACATATTTAGAAAAATCTAGACTACCTGTTTGAAGTGCCGGTAATTCAGCAACAGGAGGTAAATTAGGTTCTATCTCGTCAATTTCACAGGCAACTAATCCACTGAAGATGAAAAGCAACCCAAAATATTTATATATATTTTTCATTTTTATTCTAAATTTATTAATTGTTAATTACCCAAGAAACGTAAAATTGTGAACCTACTTGACCAGTACCTGGAGCACTTTGATATTCAGTTCCACCAATATTTGAGCCACCTATTTTAAATACTGATTTTATTTTAGGCGCCGCATAACTGATCTGAGCATCAAAAATAGTTCTCTCTGGCACAAAGGCATTCGCAATACTCGATTGCCAGAAATACTCAGTACTGTATCTTGCATTCACATTAAATCCTACACCTGACTCAAATAAGTTTGTATGTCCTAAAGATACTTTTACTTTATGCTCTGGTGTATTAAATCCTGCCTGAAAATCAGGGTCAGTTGCTTGATCAAAATCAAATTTTGCCAAGGTATAATTAGCTCCGATATTAAACCCGTGTACCTTCGTGTTCACACCAACAATAAATCCGTAAGAGGATACATCAGCCAAAGAATTCGTATAGGTTTGAAAAGCCGTAAAGTTTCCAGTTGCTATATCTTGAACACCTGTGGCGTCACTTGTACTTCCTGAATTTGGAGTTACTACAATTTTATTCGCAATAAAACCTTCATAAGAGTTATAGTATCCGTTTAAATCAATATCAAATTTTCCTAATCTACCTCTATATCCTGCATCATAAGCAGTTACCTTCTCAGGCTGTACTAGATCAGTCGTTACTGCACGTAATTGACTAGGGTCACCTGTCGCTGCAAAAGCTCCAACAGACTGTTGGCTATATGAATCGAAATATACATCTCTTCCTGTTAAAGCAGTTCCTGGCAGTCTTCTATCTAAGTTATCAGGAGAAGAACCTACTAAAATAGCTCTACCTACATTAAACCCAATAAATAAAGATTGTGTATCAGGGTTTCTAAAACCTGTTTGATATGAGGCTCTAAAGTTATGGTTTCTATTTTCTCCAGCTGAATAAACAATAGAAGCTCTTGGTGAAATATTACCATCAAAAAATTCATTTTTATCATAACGGAAAGATGCTGTTAGTTTCAATCTTTCGTCAGCGAACTTTTTACTCGCTTGTACGTAAGCACCATACTCATTATATTTAATAGGACCATCAAAATCTGTAAAAATAGTACCTTGAGAATCTAATGAATATTGCTTGTACGATCCTCCAATCTGAATATCGGCAGCATCATCTAATAGACTCGAAAAATTATAATTACCTTCAGCTACAGAAGAACTTGTATTGTCTAAGAATTTAGAACCTGTAGAAACATCAGGGTCGTTCGTAACTTGTTCGAATAATTGTTGAAATTCTGGTGTCCCTGGATTTGGTCTAAATGCAGCATCTGCCGCAGCTCTAGCCGCTGCATGTGCTTGAGCATCTGTACCTCCACCTAAAACAGTCTGTAAATAACCCCCTGCATAGGTACCAAACCACTCTTGTGCATTTACTCTATTCATGTTGATACCCGTAAAACGCATATCATATGAATCTCCTGCGGTCTCTGAAGTTGTATACCCTCTTAAGAAGAAGTCTTTACCTTTCACCTCTAATTTATGCTGTTGGATAAAGAAATTTCTTAACTGATATCTATTTGCTCCTTGATAAATTGAACCACCCTGACCTAATCGAGAATTCCATATTACTTCGATGTCATTTTCAAAAGGTCTATAATTCAAAGAAAAATCAGCTTTGATACTCTGTGCTTCATAATCTGTAAGATCTTGTTCTCTATATCCTGTTCGTCCAACATTTACAGCTGGCAATAATGCAGCTCCTCCAGCAGGAAAACCAAGTCCTGGCGTTGCCTCTAAAATTTCACCAAGACTTCTTAGATTTAAGCCTAAAGCTCCTAATGTAACTTCATCACCATAAATATTTAAGCCATCATGCGCCAATCTTGAAGGGTCATCTGGTATGATAAAGTCTGGTCTCCCTACTTCGTCAGGCGTATATTGATTTGTATCTGTTGCGAACCAATCTGTTCCTTCTAAATATGAAAAAGACACCTTGGCTGCAAACTTCTCACTAAATGCGTGTGCTGCACGGATACCTACATCATAAAAATTATTATCTCCACCCGCGTCTTGTATCGTCAAGCCTGTCTTTACATAAGCACTTACTCCTTGATGTTCAAATGGGTTTTTACTTGTCATAAATAAAATACCATTAAAGGCATTTGCACCATATAATGCAGACGATGCACCTGGTAAGAGCTCAACACTTTGAAGATCTAATTCACTTACACCTACTAAATTACCCAAAACGAAATTCAATGCAGGAGATGAGTTATCCATTCCATCGACTAGCTGTACAAAACGTGTATTTGCGAATGTGGCAAAACCTCTTGTATTTACAGAGTTGAATGTCAAACTACTTGTATTAACATCTACTCCTTTTAAATTTTCTAAACTTTGATAAAAATTGGCAGCAGCAGAATTTTTAATTTCTCTTACGCCTAATCGTTCGATTGTTACTGGAGATTCTCGAACACTTTCTGGTGTTCTAGATGCAGAAACGACCACTTCGTCTAATTGAGTACCTTCTACTAATGCAATTTTTAAATTTTGATTATTTTCCGTTATTTCAATTGTTTGCCCTTCATATCCAATGGAGGTTACAACAATTTTAAATGGTAAAGGTTCGGTTACTTGTAAGGTAAAATTACCATCAAAATCCGTAGAAGTACCAATGTACTTACCCTCGAGTCGTATATTTACGCCCGGTATGGGTTGGTTATCTTTTGAATCAGTAACTGTTCCCGTAACTACCGTCTGTGCATACATAGTAGCACCAAAAAACAGCGCAAAAACAATAGTAAAAAGTTTATTCATAATGTTTATTTAAGTGGTTAACAATAGCGCAAAATACAATTTTTTTTGATGTTTACAATGCATGCATAATAAATTCTATTGTTAAATAATTAAAATCCTCGCTTTCTATTGAGAAATTCTAAATAGAATCCCTAATTTTGAGCCTGATTTTCAGCTTTTACTAATACAATAACATAAATTAACATTTTCGTTTGTGAAAATTTATCAATCTTATCAAGATTTCTCAGATATACCCGAGCCCACTGTTGTTACCATAGGTACTTTCGATGGTGTTCACATTGGACATCAGGAAATCATTAAGCAATTATCGAACAACACTCCTAACGACGAAAGTGAATCAGTAATTTTAACCTTCTTTCCTCACCCAAGAATCGTACTTCAGAAGGAAACGAAAGTACAATTGCTCAATACTATTGATGAAAAAATTAGTTTGTTAGAAAAAGCTGGACTGGATCATCTAATCATCCAACCATTTACAAAAGAATTCTCTCGTTTGACTGCTTTAGATTTTGCTCGAGACATCCTGGCCGAACATATCAAAACGAAAAAACTGATTATCGGCTATGACCATCGTTTTGGAAGAAATAGAGAGGGTAGTTTTGAGCAACTCAAAGAATATGGTAAAATTTATGATTTTGATGTTGAAGAAATTCCAGCTCAAAACATTCAGGATATCACCGTAAGTTCTACTAAAATTCGTCGCGCCCTTGAAGAAGGCGCTATTGAAAAAGCGAATTCATACCTTGGATATAGCTATATGTTAAGTGGCCAAGTAGTTGCAGGAAATGCTTTAGGAAGACAGTATAATTATCCAACCATTAACATAAATATTGAAGAAACCTATAAACTAATCCCCAAGCCCGGTGTTTATGTGGTTGAATCTTATATTGAGAATCATCACTTTTTTGGTATCATGAACATTGGTAAACGACCTACATTAAACGGTAAGAAAAAAACCATAGAAGTACATCTGCTGGATTTTAATAAAGACCTTTACGGAGAAAATATACAAGTACATCTGTTGACTCGATTAAGAGATGAACAGAAATTTGCTTCGATGGAACATCTATATGCTCAAATAAAAAAAGATGAAATAAAAGCCAGAACCCTCATTAAAAGTGGAAAAATTTCTTTTCAAACATATAGATAACACCCCTCTAATAGTTTTTAGAATAGTATTTGGCTTATTACTATTTCTAGAATCCGTTGGTGCTATTTTTACAGGATGGGTAACCAAAACAATGGTAGAACCTAAATTCACCTTTAACTTTATCGGATTTGATTTTTTACAACCCTTACCGGGAAATGGGATGTACTATTATTACTTGATTATGGGAGTTTTCGGTTTTTGTGTCATGATTGGCTATAGATATAGAATTGCAATGACTTCATTTTTCATCATGTGGAGTGCAACGTATTTAATGCAAAAATCATCCTATAACAATCATTATTATTTGACAGCACTTTTAAGTTTTTTAATGATTTTTCAACCCGCAAACAATTACTTATCGATTGATGCAAAACGACGCCCATCGCTAAAATCTATCTCTGTACCCTATTGGACATCACTAATTTTAATGCTCCAAATTGGAATTGTATATTTTTTTGGAGGTGTTGCAAAAATTTATCCTGATTGGCTCCAAGCCGTTCCTGCAAGGATATTTTTAAGTTCGAAAACCGACTACCCTCTAGTTGGTGAACTATTTAGTACTTCTTGGTTTCCGTATATTTTAAGTTATGGAGGATTATTTTTTGATCTATTAATTGTGCCCCTATTACTTTTTAAAAGAACTCGAATTTTCGGATTTTGTTTATCCTTGTTTTTTCATTTATTCAACGCTGTTATCTTTCAAGTTGGTATTTTCCCTTTTTTATCATTGGCTTTTGCCTTGTTTTTTTTCGAACCAAAAACAGTGCATCGCATTTTTTTAAGAAAAAAAATCTTTTATGCTAAAAATGAAGTACGTATTCCAAAGGTAAAAAACGGTTTCTTATTTTTTATAGGTGTTTATTTTACCGTTCAGCTCCTGTTACCTCTTAGGCATTGGATGATAAAAGAAGATGTTTTATGGACAGAAGAAGGCCACCGTTTAAGCTGGCGCATGATGTTACGTTCAAAAAGTGGGTACCAAAGTTTTATAGTTGTAGACAAAAAAACAAATCAGAAAGAAACAATTTGGTTGCCAAATTATTTGTCTGAAAAACAACGAGGTGCTCTAAGTACCAAACCTGATATGATTTGGCAATTTTCGCAACGTCTAAAAAAAGAATATACCGAACGAGGTCAAGAAGTAGCGATCTATGTTAAAGGAAAAATAAGTGTAAATGGTCATGCCTATCAACCCCTAGTGAATGACACTATAGATCTAGCAGCCGTCAAATGGGATCATTTTAATCATCATAAATGGTTATTACCTAGAAAAGTCAAATAAAATTACCTTCGATACAAAATCGAATAAAATTCAATAGTCAATTCCAAAATTGTAAAATCAATCTGTATCTTTGCTCACTTATAAAATAGTAGCATGTTACAAGTAGCGTACATAAGAGATAATAAAGATGAAGTTTTAAAAGGTTTGGCAGTACGAAATTTTGCCAATGCCGAGACCATCCTAACTAAAGTTCTTGAAGTTGATGACAACAGAAAAAAGACACAAGGAAATTTAGATGCCGTTTTAGCTGAATCGAATAGTATCTCAAAAGAAATTGGTAATCTATTTAAAACAGGAGAGACACAAAAAGCGACTATTTTAAAAGAAAAAACAGGCCAGTTAAAAGAACAATCTAAAATCTTAAATGAACAGTTAAATACGATTCAAAAAGAATTGGCCGAACTATTATATCAAATACCTAATGTTCCGCATAGTTCGGTACCAGCAGGTAATACTGATGAAGATAATGAAGAAGTTTTTCGTGAAGGTGATATTCCTATCCTTAAAGAAGGAGCACAACCACATTGGGAACTTGCAAAGAAATACGATATTATTGATTTTGAATTAGGCACAAAAATTACGGGCGCTGGATTCCCGGTATATAAAGGCAAAGGTGCCAGATTGCAGCGTGCCTTGATAAGTTATTTTTTAGATAAAAATACGAATGCAGGTTACCAAGAAGTACAGGTGCCGCACCTAATTAATGAAGCGTCTGGTTATGGCACGGGGCAACTTCCCGATAAGGAAGGTCAAATGTATGAGGCGACCGCTGATAACTTATTTTTAATTCCAACAGCAGAAGTACCCATTACAAATTTATATCGTAACAATTTGCTCAAAGAAAGTGATTTTCCAATTAAACATACGGGATATACTCCATGTTTTAGACGTGAAGCGGGTTCATATGGGGCACATGTTCGAGGACTTAATAGATTACATCAATTCGATAAGGTTGAGATTGTACGTATCGAACATCCCGACAACTCGTATGCCGTTCTTGACGGAATGGTTACTCACATAAAAGAAATTTTACAAGAGTTAGAATTGCCGTATCGAATTTTAAGATTATGTGGTGGTGATTTAGGTTTTACCGCTGCGTTAACTTATGATTTTGAAGTTTTTTCTACTGCACAAGATAGATGGTTAGAAATTAGTTCTGTTTCTAACTTCGAAACATTTCAGGCGAATCGTTTGAAACTACGTTTTAAAAATGCAGATGGGAAAAGTCAATTAGCGCATACTCTAAATGGAAGTGCTCTTGCGTTACCTAGAGTTCTAGCGGGGATTTTAGAAAATTACCAAACACCTGAGGGAATTATAATACCCAAAGTATTACAAAAATATACAGGTTTTGATATCATCAATTAATTTCTTGCAACTGCAAGCATTAATTTTTTATATCTATTCATTTCTATCAATGCATTTAAATAATCATTGATGTTACCTTTTTCCATGAAAAGTACAGCTCTATTTTTTGAGTTTTCGTAGTGTTTCTTTAATTCGATCATTGTAAAAGTATTTTAGTTCTTTTATAACTAAGACAAATGTCATGCCAAAATGTTACAACGTAATTCTCTAACTCATACTTTTTATCAAAATTTTAACACTTCTTTTACTACCTTTGAAGCTGTACTATAACGTTATGCGCATAAAAATTATTGTTATCATTCTTTTTATTAGTGGGTTTTGCTATGCTCAAAACTCACAACTTGCCTATAGTTACTTTCGAAAAGGTGAATACAAAAAAGCCGCTAACCTGTACGAACAATTGTATAAAAAAAACAAATTAAGGCGAACTTATTTTAAAAAACTCTTGTCTTGCTATCAATTGACAGAGGACTTTGAAAAGGCTTCCAATTTATTGAAAGCCCAAATGGAAGCCTATCCAACACAAGCCTATTTACATATAGAATTGGGTTATAATTATCAACTGCAAAATCAACTCGAAAACGCTACTCCCTATTACGAAAAAGCACTTTTAGCTATCGAAGATAATCCGAGTAATGGCTACTTAATTGGCACTACATTTAAGGATAATCATTTATTAGATTATGCATTGAAAGCCTATTTGAGGGCAATGGAATTGAAACCTGAACTCAATTTAAGTGTTTACGTGGCTTCTATTTATGGAGAGAAAGCCGAAATTGAAAATATGTTCAATGCCTATCTCGACATGATCGAGAAAAATGAAAAATATTTTGCGACTGTACAACGCTATGCAGGTCGATTTATTTCCGATGACAGTCAAGATTCAAATAATATATTATTTAGAAAGTTATTGTTAAAAAGAGTTCAAAAGACACCGAGAGACTCGTGGAATATACTATTAAGCTGGCTTTATATGCAGCAAAAAGATTACGCCAAAGCTTTGCTGCAAGAAAAAGCACTGCACAAAAGAAGGTTAGAAGATTTAAACAGAATTGTTGATTTAGGTGTGCTCGCATTTAACAATAAAGACTATGAAACCTCGAAAAACACATTTTCTTATATTCTAGAAAACACAACCGACCCTAATGCCTTAGTTGATGCTGAGTTATACTTGCTTGAAAGTGGCATTGCAACAGCCGAAAATGAAAATGAACTAGTAGAAGTTGGTCACAAGTTCAATGAACTGTTAAGTAAATATGGCAACAATAACACCACGATAGATTTACAAATAGCTTATGCAGATTTTCTGACCTTTAAGAAAAATGAACCTCAAAAGGCAATTGCTATTCTAAAAGAAGCTTTGAAAATAACCTCCTCTCAATTTCAAAACGGCTCGGTAAAAATAAAATTAGCTGATGTGTTGGTATATACCGGAAAATTTAACCAAGCTCTTATTAATTATACACAGGTACAAACCAAATTAAAAAATAGTCGCTTGGCGCAAACGGCACGTTTTAAAGTAGCACAAACTTCTTATTTCAAAGGAGATTATAAATGGGCACTTTCTCAACTTAAGGTATTGAAAGGCTCTACTTCACAGCTCATTGCCAACGACGCCTTGGAGTTGCATTTATTGATTTCGGATAACTTAGCTGGAGATTCTATACCTATTGCTTTAAAGGCGTATGCTCGTGCTGATTTATTGGCTTTTCAAAACAGAAATAATGAGGCAATAGACAGTTTAACAAATGTTCTAGCTAATTTTAAAGGGCACCCTATCGAAGATGAGGCCTTGTTTAAGCAAGCCAAGTTATTTGAAAAAACCAAAGCCTATGATTTTGCTAAGAACAATTATGAAAAAATAATTGCGCTTCAAAGTGACGGTATTTTGGTAGACAATGCCTATTTTAGATTAGGACAACTATACGAAACGAAACTTCAAGATATCGAAAAAGCAAAGGAAATGTATCAAAAGATAATTTTTGAGTTTCCTTCGAGTATCTTTTTAGTAGAGGCGCGTAAACGATTTAGAAAATTACGTGGAGATCAAATCAATTAGGCAATTCGTTAGTGAGATTATTTTGAAAATTACGGTCTCGCATAGCAATCATCAAATTACCAAATCAAAAGAATGTATATCTATAATGTAACAGTAAACATAGCTTCAATTGCCGAAAAAGAATGGCTTCGTTGGATGCAGGAAAAACATATTCCGGAAGTCTTGAATACTGGTAAGTTTTCTGAAGCAAAAATGAGTCAAGTCATGGTAGCAGAAGAAGACGGGGTCACATATTCTATTCAGTATACAACCGATAGTAAAGAGACATTGGAACGTTATTACGCTGAAGATGCCGAACAGTTACGCCAAGAAGGCTTACAATTGTTTGGTGACAAATTATTGGCATTTAGAACCGAGTTAAAAGTAATTAAACACATTATCAATTATGCACAATCATAAATGTCGGTAAAAGCAAAGAAACATTTAGGACAACATTTTTTAACCGATGAGAATGTGGCAAAAAAAATAGCCGATTCGCTCAAAGAAAATACTTATGAAGATGTATTAGAAATTGGCCCAGGCATGGGTGTTTTAACGAAGTACTTGCTCGAAAAAGAATATACAACACATGTCATTGAAATTGATACTGAGTCTGTTCAATATCTGAAAGCCCTTTACTTAAATTTAGCGGATAGAATTATTTCAAAAGATTTCCTAAAAATTGATCTAAATAATTTTTTCGACAACAAACAATTCGCTGTCATCGGTAATTTTCCGTACAATATTTCTTCTCAAATTGTATTCAAGGCCATCGAAAACAGACATAGAATCCCTGAATTTGCTGGCATGTTTCAAAAAGAGGTTGCGCAACGAATAGCTGAAAAACCTGGAACCAAAACCTATGGCATACTCTCTGTATTAACACAAGCATTTTTTGATGCCCAATATTTATTCACTGTACCTCCAAGTGTTTTTAATCCACCCCCAAAAGTCGACTCAGGTGTGATTCGGTTAGTTCGGAAAGAAAATTACACCTTACCTGTTGATGAAATACTTTTTTTTAAAGTTGTAAAAACAGCATTTAACCAACGCAGAAAAATGCTCCGAGGTAGTTTAAAAACTTTTAATTTATCCGATAAATTAAGAGAAGATGCTATATTTGCGCAACGTCCAGAACAATTATCTGTTCGGGAGTTTATAAGTTTGACGCAAAAAATAGCAGACGATGTCATTTGAAGTTACAAAAGAACTTATCGAAGAACTAATAGTCCTCATCGAACAAAAAGATGACAAGACTCTTCTTGCCCGTTTAGGAGATGAGCATCATGCCGATATTGCCGAAGTTTTAGATGAATTGAGCTTAGATGATGCCACTTACATCATTAAATTATTGGATAGTGATAAAACTTCTGATATTTTAATGGAATTGGATGAGGATCTTCGTGAGAAAATATTACGAAAGCTATCTGCAAAAGAAATTGCTGAGGAACTTGAAGAGTTAGATACTGATGATGCGGCAGATATGATCGCCGAATTACCAGAAGATCGTCAGGAACGCGTTATTTCTGAAATTGAAGATGAAGAACACAAAGCAGACATCCAAGAATTACTCGCTTATGACGAAAATTCTGCTGGCGGATTGATGGCCAAGGAATTGGTCAAAGTCAATGAGAATTGGACAGTCCTAAAATGTGTTCGAGAAATGAGATCACAAGCAGAAAATGTAACAAGAGTGCATTCTATTTACGTTGTTGATGATGCCAATGTGTTAAAGGGGAGACTCTCGTTGAAGGATTTATTAGTTACACCAACCAAATCACCCATCTCAGAGGTTTATATTCCAAAAGTTGATTCGGTTAATGTGAATGAAGAAGCCGAAGATGTTGCAAAGATCATGCAAAAATATGACCTAGAAGCTATTCCTGTGGTGGATCTCGAAGACCGCTTATTAGGGAGAATTACCATTGATGATATTGTAGATGTCATTAAAGAGGAAGCTGAAAAAGATTATCAATTAGCGGCGGGTTTGACACAAGATGTTGAGGCAGATGACACTATTTGGAAGTTGACAAAAGCACGTTTACCATGGCTATTTTTAGGATTGATAGGTGGTATTGGTGCAGCTGCCATTATGGGAGATTTTGATGAAATGATCAGTGAGCATGCCATTCTTTTCTTTTTCACACCCTTAATTGCCGCCATGGCAGGTAATGTTGGAGTGCAATCATCGGCCATTATTGTGCAAGGTTTAGCCAATGACGATTTAAAAGGTAGTATTGGAAATCGACTACTCAAAGAGTTTTCATTAGCCATCGTTAACGGATTTATATTGTCGGTATTATTATTTGTATTCACATGGTTTTGGCAAGGAGAAATTTTAACCTCTACTGCTTTATCTATTTCATTATTTGTTGTCATTATTGTAGCCGGAATCATAGGTACATTTATCCCATTGTTTTTAGACAAAAGAGGTATCGATCCTGCCATCGCCACTGGACCTTTCATAACCACAAGCAATGATATTTTTGGGATCCTAATTTACTTCATGATTGCCAAAACTGTTTTGGGCATATAACGCCCAGAATCTGATCTTATCTTTATAAATTTTACCTATTTTTGTAGCCTCTTACAAACAAGAACTCAATGCCTGAAGAAAAAAAATCACTCAATTTTTTAGAGCAAATTATAGAACAAGATATTGCGGCTGGATTAGATAAGAACAAACTTCGTTTCCGCTTTCCTCCAGAACCTAATGGTTATTTGCATATTGGTCATGCAGCTTCTATTTGTCTAAATTTTGGTTTAGGATTAACGTACAATGCACCCGTGAACTTACGTTTTGATGATACAAATCCTGCAAAAGAAGAACAGGAATATGTAGATGCCATCAAACATGATTTACAATGGTTAGGTTTTAAATGGGCCGAAGAACTATACTCATCAGACTATTTTCAACAATTGTATGATTGGGCAATTGTTTTGATCAAAAAAGGAAAGGCCTATGTCGACAATCAAACGTCTGAGGAAATAGCAACGCAAAAAGGAACACCGACAGAAACAGGTGTTAATGGCCCTTATAGAGATCGGTCTGTAGAAGAAAATCTAGCGCTGTTTGAAAAAATGAAAAATGGTGAATTCGATGAAGGCTCGTACATACTTAGAGCTAAAATTGATATGGCCTCTCCAAATATGTTGATGCGTGACCCTATCATGTATCGTGTATTAAAAAAATCACATCATAGAACCGGAACAACTTGGAACATTTACCCAATGTATGACTGGACACACGGTGAATCTGATTATATCGAACAAATTTCACACTCGTTGTGCACCCTAGAATTCAAACCTCATCGTGAATTATATGACTGGTTTTTAGACCAAATTTATGATACGTCTAAATTGAGACCTAAACAACGTGAATTTGCACGTCGTAATTTGAGTTATACGGTGATGAGCAAACGAAAATTGTTACAGCTTGTAGAAGAAGGTATTGTGAATGGGTGGGATGATCCGAGAATGCCAACAATTTCAGGCTTACGTAGAAGAGGGTATACTCCTAGATCAATTCGAAAATTTAGTGAAATAGCGGGTATTGCGAAACGTGATAATGTAACAGATGTAGCCTTACTAGAATTTTGCATCAAAGATGATTTGAATAAAATTGCACCTAGAGTGATGGCAGTTTTAAATCCTGTAAAAGTAATCATCACGAACTATCCGGAAGGTCAAGAAGAATGGTTAGATGCTGAAAATAACCCAGAAGATGAAGCCTCTGGAAGCCGTAAAGTACCTTTTTCTAGAGAACTTTATATAGAAAAAGAAGATTTTAGAGAAGAAGCCAATAAAAAATTCTTTCGGCTAAAATTAGGTGGTGAAGTACGTTTAAAGAACGCCTATATTATCAAAGCTGAATCTGTGTTTAAAGATGCAGATGGCGAGATTACAGAGATCCACTGCACTTATGAAGCAGCTAGTAAAAGTGGTAGTGGTACAGAGGCCAGCCTACGCCGAGTAAAAGGCACCTTGCACTGGGTTTCAATTCAACATGCTTTGAAGGCCGAAGTGCGTATGTATGATAGACTTTTTAATGACGAAGCACCCGATTCTCATAAGGGTATAGATTTTAAAGATTTTATCAATTCCGATTCTTTGACTATAAATTCTAACGCTTTTGTGGAGCCTAGCTTGAAAGAAGCCAAGATTGGCGATCGCTTTCAATTTCAGCGTTTAGGATATTTTAATATCGACGATGATAGCACCGCATCAAATTTAGTGTTCAATCGAACCGTCGCCTTGAGAGATAGTTGGGCCAAAATTGAGAAAAAAACAAACAATCCCAAATCGCCACCTCCTACTGACACTACAATGACAGAAGTATTGAACCTAGCAGGTCGTTATTTGAAATCACGCGAAGAAAATGAGCGTTTAAGTTTGGTTGCTAATATTAATGATTTAAGTACAAAAGTAACAAAGCAAACACTCCTGGGTCTTGTAGAAACTGCCAATAGTAATAAAGAATACTTAGCGTATTTGCTGCTTCTTAATTCTGGGAATTTTTCGTTTGACACGGATACAGCTATTGTTAAAAATGTTAATGTTTTTATTGGCAACGCTTTACAGATGAAAAATTCGTATGTTCGTTTTCAGGCAGTAGATTTTGTAGGAAAAAACCCAACATATAGAAAAGAGTATACTGATGTATTAGCTCTCATGGCGCGCGAAGACAAAAACACACATATTATTGAGCGTTTAAAAGAATTCTAAAATTCATTGTCTGATTTTGATTAAGAAGTGAAAATCGTAGAACAAATAAAACAACCCATTCAAGAAGAAATGGAACTCTTTGAATTAAAATTCAAAGATTCTATGAGTTCTCATGTTCCGTTAATTAATCGTATTACCCATTTTATTGTAAAACGCAAAGGAAAACAAATGCGACCCATGTTTGTTTTTTTAGTGGCTAAAATGGTATCAGGTGGTCAATTTAGTGAGCGAACTTATCGCGGTGCCTCCCTCATCGAATTAATTCATACAGGTTCATTGGTACACGACGATGTTGTGGATGATAGCAACCGTCGCCGTGGATTCTTTTCTATCAACGCACTATGGAAAAATAAAATCGCAGTATTAGTTGGGGATTTTCTATTTTCTAAAAGCCTTTTACTTTCTGTGGATCACGACGATTTTGATTTATTAAAATTAATATCGATTGCTTTAAAGGAAATGAGTGAAGGTGAATTACTTCAAATAGAAAAAGCAAGAAAACTCGATATTACTGAAGATATTTATTTCGATATTATCCGTCAAAAAACGGCCACACTTATTGCAGCCTGTTGCAGTATTGGCGCTGCGTCTGTTGGTGCCTCGGAAGAGGAGATTCGAAAAATGCGAAAATTCGGAGAAATCATTGGTACAGCTTTTCAAATGAAAGATGATTTGTTCGATTATACTGAGGCGAAAATAGGAAAGCCTACAGGTATCGATATTAAAGAACAAAAAATGACGTTACCTCTAATTCATACGCTCAATAACTGTAGTGTTAAGGATAAGAAGTGGATCATCAATTCTGTTAAGAATCATAATAAAAATAAAAAAAGAGTCAAAGAAGTAATTGCTTTTGTCAAAAACAATGGCGGTATCGAATATACCACTCGTAAAATGAATGAGTATCAAAAAGAAGCATTAAACCTACTCGATGACTATCCTAATTCTCCTTATAAAAAATCGTTAATCGATATGGTGAATTATGTTATTGATCGAAAAATTTAGTGCACTACTCTACGCTCTTACACTTCGGTCCTCTTCAATTAAAGCCTGACAAATAAGATACATAGCTCCCGCGTGACATACAATATCTAGCAATATATAAAACCGATCTTCTAAGTTTAACAGCGTACTCAAACCAGTAAAAAAATCGCGTACCACCATTAAAAAAATACCCGCTAGCAACAATGACTTTACCTTTAAAATTGAGGCTTTGTTATAAATAAAAACAAAGGCAAGGAGTAATGCGAGGGAAATACTATATAAAAATATTATAACTTTCACTCCAATGAATACAGCAAAAAAACTACAAACAAGCATTGCTAAGAGAACATAAATGGGGAGTGCCCGTACAAAAACATCTTTCATTTTAATAATGCCCATGCGGTGTACAATGATGAGTAAAAAGAACATGTTTGCAATAAAACTAAAGATTAACCCAATAATAAAATTTTCAACAGAACTCTTCTCAATAAAAAATAGACTTCCAATCATTGTTGAGAAAAGAGCCAACAAGTAAAATTTACTCTTTTTATCAACTGAAAGAAGATAGTAACCTCCCAACGTTAGCAGCATAAATGGCTGAACAACGAACGCGTATACTTTCGGATAATTCAACGACCTAACAACCAAATACAGCAAAACAGAAAAGATATAAGCAACTAGGAATATGTTCTTTTTTTCTGTCAAAAGTGTTGTTTTAATGTATCTTACATGCCTCCTCTAATACGAGTAACTCCTCGATAAAATTTCTATTATTTGAGAGTCTCGGCACTTTATGCTGTCCTCCCAATTTGCCTTTTTCTTTTAACCAAGTATAAAACAAGCCTTTTCTTGCTTGATGCACTCTTGGCAGGGTCAAAGTCATATCATGATATCGCTTCGCTTCATAATCAGAATTTATAGATTTTAAAGCATTATCTAGCAATTCTGTGAAATAGTCAATGTTTTTAGGTGGTTTTTTAAACTCAATGATCCACTCGTGCGCTCCTTTTGATTTACCATCCATAAAAATAGGGGCAACCGTATATTCGGTAATTTCAGCTTTTGTTTTTTTACAAACCTTCTTCAGCGCATCTTCGGCATTTTCGATAATCAATTCTTCACCGAATACATTGATAAAATGTTTGGTTCTACCAGTGATACGTATCCGATACGGATCTAATGACATAAACTTTACAGTATCTCCAATTAAATAACGCCATAACCCCGCGTTCGTAGTAATTACAATGGCGTAATTTTTAAACAACTCGACTTCCTCTAAAGGAATAGCCACAGAATTTTCTTCATCATATGTATCCATGGGGATGAATTCATAGAAAATTCCGTAATCGAGCATTAAAAGCAAATCATGAGAACCATTACCATCTTGAATAGCAAAGAAACCTTCAGAAGCATTATAAGTTTCATAATATTTAAAGTCTTTTCTTGGGATTATCTTTTTATACTGTTCTCGATAAGGATTAAAATTCACGCCCCCATGAAAGTATACTTCTAAATTTGGCCAAACGTCTAAAATAGAATCTTTTCCTGTTTTTTCTAAAACTGCATTTAGCAACACCAACATCCAAGACGGCACTCCAACTAAACTGGTAATATTCTCGTTGATTGTTTCGTTGACAATCGCTTCCATTTTTGTTTCCCACTCGCTCATCAAGGCTACCTCCGTTTTTGGCGCGCTACTAAAGTCAGCCCAAAACGGCATGTTTTCTATAATAATAGCCGATAAATCTCCAAAATAAGAATTATTGTCTTCGTAAATAGCGCTACTACCTCCTAAACGCAAACCTCTACCATTAAACAGTCCTGCGTCTTCATTATTATTAATATATAAGGCCAACATATCCTTCCCTGCCTTTAAATGACAGTTTTCTAAGGCTTCATTGCTCACTGGAATAAATTTACTTTTGGCATTCGTGGTACCGCTAGATTTGGCAAACCATTGAATATTTGTAGGCCAAAACAAATTTTGTTCTCCCTTCCTTGTGCGTTCGATGAGTGGTTCTATTGTTTCATACTTGTGGATGGGGACACGTTCAGTAAATGTTTTATATGAATAAATTGTTTTGAAGTCATATTGTAAGCCTACTTCTGTATTTCGAGCAACATCTAAAAGACGCATCAACAATTCTTGTTGTACATCGATGGGATACTTTAAAAAAAGTTCCATTTGATGTTTTCGCTTCTTCAAAAACCACGAAACAACTGTGTTAAAAAGGGGTAGCATGTATAGGTTTTCTTAGTTCGTTAGTTGCTATTTTTAAACTATCTTTGAACTTTAAAAATACAATATTTCTAGATATTGATTTCTTTTGTTCAACTATAATCTTATAATAAGAGTAAAAATATGGCTAAAGTAGGTATTATAATGGGAAGTAATTCTGATATGCCCGTTATGCAGGAAGCTGTTAAAATCTTGCATGAATTTGATATTGAAACCGATGTAGACATTGTCTCAGCGCATCGTACTCCCGATAAGCTTGTCGACTATGCGAAAAACGCTCATACACGAGGAATTTCCGTAATTGTTGCTGGAGCTGGTGGTGCTGCACATTTACCAGGAATGGTGGCTTCAATGAGTCCGTTACCTGTCATTGGGGTACCTGTAAAATCTCGTAATTCTATTGATGGATGGGATTCTGTTCTCTCTATATTACAAATGCCAGGAGGTGTGCCGGTAGCCACGGTCGCTCTCGATGGAGCAAAAAATGCTGGTATTCTTGCTGCACAAATTCTGGGATGTAGTGATCAAAATATACAAGATATTGTTATCGCTTATAAAGAAAGCCTAAAACAGCATGTTTTAAAGGCTTCTGAAGATTTGAAAAAATAATTCTTTATCGTAAAACGTTTAGGCATCGACTCCGCTCGACCTAATGAATACATATATACTCGTCTCACCTCGAGCAAAGTCGAGAGGTTTAAAATTTTATCTCAAAATAAATGAATCCACTTTTAGAAAAATTTAAAACACCCTATACAACGGCACCTTTTTCTAAGGTAAAAAACGAACATTTCAAACCTGCTTTTCAAGAGGCCATTCAACAAGCGAAGACTGAAATTGATGCAATCGCTAATAATACAGTAGCTCCGACATTTGAAAATACAATCGAAGCCCTTGATTTTTCGGGATATACCTTAGACAGAATATCTTCGATATTTTTTAATTTAAATTCAGCTGAAACCAATGACGAAATCCAAAAAATAGCACAAGAAGTTTCTCCCTGGTTATCTGATTTCTCAAATGACATTCGCTTAAATGAAAAATTATTCAAGCGTGTAAAGGCAGTATACGAGAACCAATCAAACTTGGGCTTATCTGCAGAACAACAAACATTATTGGATAAAAAGTACAAAGGTTTTGCCAGAAATGGGGCAAATTTAAATGATGCAGACAAAGAAAAGCTGCGCTCATTAGATAAAAAGCTATCAAAATTATCATTGCAATTTGGTGAGAATTTGTTGGCAGAAACAAATGCGTATGAACTGCATATTACCAACGAAAATGAGCTGCAAGGATTGCCCGATGGCGCTAAAGAGGCGGCACATCTTTTAGCCAAACAACGAAAAAAAGAAGGTTGGATTATAACACTTGATTACCCAAGTTATATCCCTTTCATGACCTATATCGATGACCGAGAATTACGAAAAAAAGTAGCTACTGCATTCGGAGCTCGCGCCTTTCAAAACAATAACAACGATAATCAAGATATTGTGTTAGCTATTGTACAACTCCGTCAAGAACGTGCCAATTTGCTTGGTTACAAAACACATGCTCATTTTGTTCTCGAAGAGCGCATGGCAGAAACGCCAGAGAAAGTGCTGTCTTTTTCTAAGGAGTTATTAGAAAAGGCAAAACCAGCGGCGCAAAGAGAATTCAAACAACTAACCGAGTTTGCAAAAAAAGACGGTATTGAACAACTTCAAAAATGGGATGGTGCTTATTATTCTGAAAAGTTAAAGAAAGAACTATTTGACCTCGATCAAGAAGCGCTGAAGCCTTATTTTAAATTAGAAAACGTCATAGATGGAGTTTTCACCATTGCCGGTAAATTATTTGATCTACACTTTAAAGAAGTTAAAAATATCGACACATATCACGAAGATGTGCTCACCTATGAAGTGACTAATGTTAGTGGCGATTTTATTGCTGTCTTTTATGCGGATTTCTTTCCCCGTAAGGGAAAAAGAAATGGTGCATGGATGACTTCTTATAAAAGCCAGTGGCAAAAGAACGGAGACAATTCTCGTCCGCATGTTTCGATTGTTTGTAATTTCACAAAGCCGACCGAAACGAAACCATCTTTATTAACCTTTAATGAAGTCACCACCTTATTTCACGAATTCGGACATGCCTTGCACGGGATGCTAGCAAATACAACCTATCCTAGTTTATCTGGTACTAATGTGTATTGGGATTTTGTAGAACTGCCAAGTCAGTTGCTCGAAAATTGGTGTTATGAAAAAGAAGCTCTCGATTTGTTTGCCAAACATTACGAAACTAATGAGCCCATACCTATGGATCTTGTTAAAAAAATAAAAGAATCTGCCAGTTTCTTAGAGGGTATACAAACCTTGCGACAACTAAGTTTTGGGCTGTTAGATATGTCTTGGCATGGCAGCGAGTCGGTAGGAACCATAAAATCTGTACAAGAGTTTGAAACCAGCGCCTTCGCGGAAACACAATTGTACCCAGATGTTCCCGAAAATTGTATGAGCACAGCTTTTGCCCATATTTTTCAAGGTGGTTATTCTTCTGGTTATTATAGTTATAAATGGGCTGAAGTTTTAGATGCCGATGCCTTCGAACATTTCAAAGAAACCGGTATTTTTAATAAAGAAACCGCTTCCAAATTTGTCGACCACGTTCTTTCTCAAGGGGGCACCGAAAAACCCATGACCTTATACAAACGATTTCGTGGAAAGGAACCCAATGCCGATGCTTTATTAAAACGAGCTGGATTGGTTGAATAGGAAATAGTTCTTATTTTTAAGAATTAATAGAGAACTCCATGAAAAAAGCAATGTTTTTTCTTGCATGTACGTTGTTGTCATTTACATATACGAATGCCCAAACGATTATTGAAGGTACCGTCTATACGGGCAAAAAGGTGCCAATGGAAGGGGCTTCTGTATATCTAAACAACTCAACAATTGGAACGACCACTGATGTCAATGGGAATTTCGAATTGAACATAGGTCCAGGTACGTTTGAACTTATTGTATCTTTTATTGGCTATAAAACAATTGTATATGGTATCGATGCGAGTACATATGAAAAACCCCTCTCATTTAAACTACTACGAGCTACGAATTTTTTAGATGAAGCTGTTGTTAGAAAAACGAAATACGATAGCGATTGGCGCTATAATTTAAATAGGTTCAAATCTGCTTTTTTAGGGAGAACAACCTTATCCTCGCAATGTAAACTACTCAATCCTAAAGCGCTCAGTTTTGAATATGACCGGAGAACCGGTATTTTAACTGCTTTTGCCAAAGAACCCTTAAAAATTGAAAACAACGGTTTAGGCTACCTCATCACCTATGATCTCGTTCATTTTGCTTTAGAACGTCAAAAAGTCACGTATCTAGGTCTCACAAAATATCAAGACCTGAAAGGTGCTAAAAGTAAACAACGAAAATGGAAAAAAAAGCGACGAAAAGCCTATAATGGTTCCTTAATGCATTTTGTAAGAGCTTTGAGAGCTGAAAATCTGAAGAGCGAAGGTTTTTTAGTACATCAATTTAAAAGAGTTGCGAATGCAGAGAGACCCTCAGAAAAAGAAATAAAAAAGGCACGTGCCTATATCGCATCGGCTTCTTCAAGAAAAAGACCCGTGAATTTTTCAAAAAAAATTGAGAACCCACAAACACCCTTAGACTCTGCTATTGCGATTGTTCAAAAAGTAAAACTCCCAAAATATAGAGATTATTTGTACAAAAGCAATGTTCCCGATAAGGACCTCATCATCAAAAACGAAAAAGACATATTACTGAGTTTTGAAAACTACCTTTCGATAGTGTATACCAAAGAACCTGAAGAGATCAATTATCGACCAAATGACCGCAGGGGTAAAAATCAAACCTCCTCGATTACGATGTTTAAAAAAACTGCAATTTTGGATCCATCTGGTATGGTTATAGACCCCTTAGACATTTTTGCTGAAGGGTATTGGAGTTATGAGCAATTTGCCAATTTGTTGCCGCTAGATTATCAACCGAAGAAAAATTAACCGTTGTTCTTCTCCTCGATCCACTTAGAAAGATACTTGGTACTATTCAAGGTGTGATGCTGCAATAAGCTTCCAATAAAATTGGCTTTTCTATGTGAAATTATACGTTCTTGTACTTCTTTTATCCTATAAAAAAGCCTTTCTGATAAACTCTTTTTATCGTACAATTGATTGATAATCTCATATCCATTTTGCTGAGATTGCTCCCAAATTGCTTTCGTCGTATACAATTCAACGGCCACTTCAGCAAATTGTTCGGGGCTATCTTTAACAAAACCATTCCAAGGCAAATGACCATGCATACTTTCGGCTCCAATTGAGGTCGTAATAGAAGGTGTACCACATTGCATCGCGTCAATAAGCTTTCCTTTCAATCCTGCACCAAACTGCAAGGGGGCGAGTAAAACTTTGGCCTTTGAAATCACTTCATGAGCATTTTCTGCCCTTCCTTTGACAATAAAACCTTCCTTTTCATTATGCAAATCTGTCACTTTCTGTGATGGATAGGCTCCATAAATTAACAGCCGTTCGCTTGGTAATTGCTTTCGAATTAAGGGCCATATTGTCTTTTTTAAATACAGTACTGACTGCCAATTCGGTTCATGTTTAAAATTACCAATACTTATAAAATCAGTGCGTTCCTTAAATGTTGGCTTATCTTGTATTCCTTTACCTGAAATGGTATTGAGTAAAAATGGTAATTCAATCAATAAAGTCACGGGAATATTGAATCTACTCGTGAGAATTTCCATTTCAAATGATGATATCATCAACGATAAGTCGCATCTATAGATACTGGCAATTTCTCTTTTCGTCGTATCTAGCTGAAATAAATCTTCTATCTCAAATGGTTTATCTTTTTTGAAGGCTTCCTGCCTCGCAATACGCAAACAATGAAGATCTTCGGTATCTAATATTCTCAATGCATTTGGACAATTTTCGGCCACCCTCCAACCGAATTGTTCTTCTGATATGAATCTGTCAAACAAGACTATTGCCGGATCTAAATCCTTGATAAACATATCAAAGCTCACATCATTCAACTTAATATGTTCTTGAATCACATCTAAACTTGCCAAATCATCAGAAAAAGAACTTTTTTGTGCAGAGCTAGCAAAAACTATGCGATATCCAGTTTCCTTAAAAAAAATAAGCAGCTGAAGCATTCGACTACCCGCAGCCGTTGAATTCGACTCCGGAAAAACCATTCCTATACATAATACCGTTTGCATCCCGCTAAAATAAACCTTCACACAAATAAAATCATTAGATTTGCTGCTTATTTTACGAAGAAAGCCGGTGCCAATACTAGAAGATACTTTTAAGACTAAAAACAGTGCATTCAAAAATGCACACTTAAATACGATATATGCCTCGCTGATACGATGGATACCACGTGTAAAATTTACTAGAGAACGTATCGAAAATGAAGAAGGTGATTTTTTAGATTTGGATTGGAAACAAACCGGTAGTAAAAAGTTGGTATTGATTTTAGCCGGCTTAGAAGGGAAATCGACTAGTTTATACTCAAGAGCTGCTATTCGCTACTCAAATAGGCAAGGTTGGGACGCCGTTTGTATGAATTATCGCGGCTGTAGTGGTGAGCCCAACCGTTTGCTAAAAGGGTACCATATGGGCGCTACGGATGATGTGAAGTTTACCATTGACTATATCTTATCGGTCTACGATTATGAAGAAATTGTTATTGTAGGCTATAGCTTAGGCGGAAATTTGGCCTTGAAATATATTGGCGAAGAAGGAGAGGCGTTGCCTGATCAAATCAAAGGATCGGTTTCTTTTTCAGTACCTATGGATATCAAAAAAAGTAACGAACGATTAAACAAGTGGTACAATTGGCACTATATAAAGTGGTTCATGCTCACCTTGAATTATAAAGCAAACCAAAAAAAACGACAGTTTCCCAAAGAATTACAGCGTTATAAAGGTTTCTTCATGTCGGGTAATTTTGTGTATTTCGACACACATTTTACCGCACCAGCAAACGGATTCAACACCGTAGAAGAATACTGGAAACTAAGTAGTTGCAAACCTTATCTACCAAATATCAAAGTACCATCTTTGATTATTGCTTCTCATGATGACACCTTTATTTCAGAAAACTGTTATCCAACAGAAGAGGCACAGCATAATGAGCACTTATTTTTGGAAATAACAAAGCACGGAGGACACTGTGGTTTTGTACGTAATTTCTTTGAAAAACAGTGGTGGATGGAAGAAAGAACTTTTCAATTTATAGCTACGCTAAAAGACAAAACAACCTCAAAAACACCAAAAGAAAAGGTGTTTGCTGAAGTATAGTTATTAACAATTTCATTTCTTACATACTAAATTGGTCTTTTTTAAGTTATAGAATGTACATAAAAACATTTTATCATGAGTAAAAAGATATATTTCTGGATGCTCCCCTTAGTATTAATGTTATTATCATGGTCAAGCAATGACCTAAACAACACAAGTTCTGTTGACGAAGCGACCACTACCAATCAGCTCATATCTTTGGTAAATGATCATCGTCAAAATATCGGAAAACCTTTATTAATTAGAAATGCCACTGCAGACAAATTAGCGGCTGAGCATGCGAACTACATGGTTTCGAAAAAAGCTGTTACCGGCGATAATTTTGAAAACAGATGGGAAGTGCTTGAAGCAAAAGAAAATGCAGAAGACATTAGCGAAAACGTTGGTGTTGATGTTAGTGCAGAAAAGGCTATGAATGCGTATTTAAGTAGAGCATGGTTAAAATCTAATGTCGAAGGTGATTTCACTCATACAGGGATTGCTGTAAAAAAAGATGCAGAAGGTAGATATTTCTACGTGCAAATTTTTTACAAAAAATAAAAACTGTAATAACTAAAATAATCCTTTCAAATTGTTAACCACTATTTGAAAGGATTATTTTGTTTTATAAAAAGGAATATTTCTAACGTAATGTGTTTCTTCTTTTGCCATATACTTCGATTGAATTTTGAGCACATGACGACCAGCTGAAATACTATCAATAGGGATAAACACTTCATAACCACCTCTATTATTGTGGAACTCATTTTTATAGTAATATTTCAAATTCATCAACTCTTTATTATCAATCGATAAGGTATAGTAAATAGACGCACACGTATTTCTTGCAGATGCTCTTAATTCTCTATTCTTAGTTTTAGAAATATCATCATTCCATTCATATACTTCACATAAACTATCCATAATTGGTTGTTCTCTTTTGAATTTTGGAAGATATAATTGTAAAAAATCATCTCTAATGAGTTCACTTTGAATAAAAGGTTCTAAAACGAAATCTTTGGTGATTTGATCTTTATAGTTGGCTTTAACGCTATATGATGGCGCAGGACTTCCGTTGGCAAAACTTATAGGTTTATACACTTCCACAGTACTTACGAATCTGGGAAAGGCAAAAAACATGCTTAAAATAAGAAGCGCGAACATTCCAACAAAAAAAGACTTAGACGTCGTATTACTCCTTATTGTTTGTGTAATATAATTAAACGATTTATTACCAATGAGATAAACAAATTTGCTCATACTCATAACAAGTTCATATCCATATTTCTTTGAAAGATTAGCATTTTTAAATTTTCCTTGTGTCATTAAGCCGCCTACAAGAGCTATTAAAAAATATAGTCCGATGAATGCATATCCAATGGCATTAACAATTGAAACTGGTAAAAATTTCAATAATAAAAAGCTCAGAAGTAAATAAATCAGTATCCACAGTGAGATATTTATTAAGACAATGACCATAGCACAAAGAATAGAAAATATCAAGCTACACATTCTATCTAATTCAAGAGAATATTTGGATAAATCTGGATAATCTCTTTTCAACTTTTCTTTAAAAAAGTCGGGATATACTTTTGTCTCGGTATTCACTCCTTTCGGGAATACAGAACTTAAACCTAAAATACCTGCCCATAAAATACGTAATACTAAATGCGTAATAAAGCTAATCACCAATATGGCATGAGCAGCATAAATATAGAGGAACATATAGACCAAAATATTTAATGTACGCTCGTCGAAACGTAGCACAGCCCAGTCAGAAAAGTAATCTAAGTAATTTCCTAGTGATAATGAACCATAAATCGCCAAACCCGAAGCAATTAATTCAGCTTGCCATGATTGCGCTTCTAAAGCCTGTAACCATTTTGGTTTTTTCTCACTCATAAGATAAAGGTTAGGTGAAACTAAAATAGCACATATTAGTAGTATTTTAACTTAATAATAATTGAGTTTTAAACATTTTTATTAAATGATACTATACTAAAAACCTTTTTTATAGGTTATATACTAAAACCATTCTATGAGTAAAAAGATCAAATTCTGGATACTCCCCTTATTTTTAATTATTGCTTCTTGTTCACAAGATGAGAGCGACATTTTAACCGATGAACAACAAACAGACCCAACTGTCTCATCGATTTCTCAAGAAATATTGCATCTTGTAAATCAACATCGTGAAAACGTTGGGAAATCTGCATTAAAACGAAATTCAATTGCAGATGATATCGCGAAAGAACATACTGACTATATGATTTTGAAAAGTAAAATTAGTCACGATAATTTTAATGCGCGATTTCAAGAATTACAGCAAATGGTAAATGCAAAAGGAGCAGGAGAAAATGTTGCAGCAGGATACCCTACGGCGCAAAGTGTTATGGATGGTTGGTTAAACAGCAGCGGACACAAAGACAATATCGAAGGAAACTTTACTCATATTGGCATTGCAGCTATAAAAGATGCTAATGGGCGCTACTATTTTACGCAGTTATTTTATCGATAACTGATGCTGCCAATTAAATGGTCTTATCATAGCCTTCAATAGCTTGAATAATTAAGGCCACAGCTTCTACATAAAAGTCTTGATTGATATTTTCAAAGGTATCTGTTGGGGCGTGGTAATCTTTATGATCCTCTACGCCAAAATAGATAAAAGGGATTCCTTTATTGTGAAAAACTCTATGATCTGATGAGTTCGTCCAATCATCTAATTCTTTGTTATTAGGGTCATCATGACCAAAGCGTAAATTGATTGGTGATTTGATATCCTCTAATGGCTTCTTCAATTGTGGATAATGATACAAACCTGAGGCATATAACTCTAACGAATCGTTATGTGCTATCATATCCATATTGACATTTAAGACGACTTTCTCCAATCCACCAGGAAAATTATCGACCAGATATTTACAGCCAGGAGAACCTATTTCTTCCGCATCTACTGCCGCAAACACTAAGGTATGTTTCGGAGATTTATCTTTGAAATAATCTGCAATTCCAAACAAGGCGACTGTTCCAGAAGCATCATCGTCAGCACCATTGTAGATCTTACCATCTCTAACTCCTAAATGATCTAAATGCCCGGTGATAACAATTATTTTATCTGTTTGGCCTTCGATTTTAGCTACCACGTTCCCTCCTATTAAAGTAGTATCTGGTATGTTAGACATATCTAAAGAACTGGTATCCATCGGAAACATTCTGAGTCGATATTTACCAGGAATTGTATGTGAAAATTCTTGAATATAACTACTATCTAAAGCTTGCTCAATGCCTAATTTTTTAAATTGATTCGCAATATGCTGCTGCGCTTTATAATTGCCAGGTGTTCCAAAACCTCTCCCTTCAAAGGCATCACTGGATAGTGTTTTTAGATTGTCTAATAAGAGCGCTCTATCTACTGAAATTATATTGTTTTTCTGAGTATCTAACTTACAACTGGTGTATAGAAGCGCACCCATAAGAAAGAAAATAAGTTGTTTCTTCATAATTTATTAATTCTTCAGTGCTAAAGATACTGTTTTCGAAGGAATAGGAACAAGCATTAAAAATAAACTTTCAATAATTATTGAAAGTTTAAAAATGTTTATTATCTTTGTTTCATGGAATACAACGAAGCAAAAGATAAATTCATCAGTACTTGGGGTAGTTTGGGTACCCTATGGGGTATTAACAAAGCCATGGCCCAAATTCAAGCGCTGCTGTTTATTTCTACTAAATCTCTGACGATGGAGGAAATCATGGAAGCGTTGAAAATTTCTAGAGGAAACACGAGTATGAATCTGCGTCAACTAATAGATTGGGGTATTGTTACAAAAGAACTCGTGGCAGGTGAACGAAAAGAATACTTTGCTACAGAAAAAGATGTGCAAGAGTTAGCAAGACATATTGCCAAGGAGCGCAGTAGACGTGAAATAAAACCAGTTATAAAAGTGTTGAAAGAAGTCTCAAGTATTCAACCAGATGGTACCGCTAAAACCAAGGAATTGATAAAACAAACAAAAGCTTTACACGAGCTGGCTGAGAGTGCAGATACCATTCTAAATAAAATGGTAAATAAAGAACAAAACTGGTTGTCGAAATCTTTGTTAAAACTATTGAAGTAAAAAAATTTAAATTATTGTTTCAATTATTTCTGAAAGTTTAAAAATTGTGAAAGAATTACATAAAATAAACAAAATCCTAATTATTATAAATATCATTCTTGGTTTTACCATATATGCGGGATTACTTTTTCTAATTCTATTAGGAATAGTACAAATATTAATGAGTTTAATAATAGCATATAATAGAAAGCAGCTCAACAATTACACCATGATACTTTTTAGTATTTACACTGTAGTAACTACGAGCATTTTAATAGGCATTTTATTGACATATTATGAGTTCGTTCCAATCACTGAAACTTTATTCGTTTTAGGTCTGAGTATTTCAATTACAATGGCATTTTTACATTTGAAAATCACATATTTAATTCAAAAATTATGAAAACACTTGAAAACCACACTCTTTTATACGATGAAGACTGCCCATTATGTACAGTATATACAAGTGGCTTCATCAAATCGAAAATGCTAGATTCCAATGGAAGAAAGCCATTTAGTGAGCTACAAAACGATAAACAAGCTAATGTAGACATGAAACGCGCAATCAATGAAATTGCTCTAGTAAATACGAAGGATAATACTGTTACCTATGGTATTGATAGTCTTTTGAAAGTCATCGGAACTTCATTTCCTATTATTGAAAAAATAGGACATCAAGCCCCTGTTCATTACATGCTAAGCAAACTCTATTCATTCATTTCTTACAATCGTAAAGTAATTGTTCCAAGTAACAAAGAGCGAGAGACATCATGTGTACCTGACTTTAACTATCGGTATAGATTCTTATATATAATTTTCACCATCCTGATTACGACGGTGGTTCTATTTGAGTTCTCCAACTCGATTACAATGCTCTCTGCTTCAAGTATTCAAAGAGAATTTATAATCACGTTGGGTCAGATTATTCTTCAGTACTTATTTCTTACTAAAGTGACGACCGAAAAGTATATAAACTATATTGGAAATTTAATGACTGTTTCCCTCATTGGTTCGATATTATTGATGCTATTACTAGGCTTAAACATGATTCTGAAGCTTCCGCAGAATGCTGTATTTATTGGATTTGGATTAACTGTACTATTCATGTTTTTTGAACATAAGAGAAGAGTCGAGATTTTAAAACTTCCCATGTATTTAAGTTATACTTGGGTGTTGTACAGAATTATAGTATTACTCATTATTTTAAATACATAGTATGAAACATATACTAATTGCTGGAGGTAGTGGTTTTTTAGGGCAAGTTTTGGAAGAGCACTTTTCGCGCAAAGGATATAACGTTACCATCTTTACACGAAATCCTAAAAAAGCAAATGATATCTTTTGGGATGCCAAAACGCTTGGCCCTTGGGTTTCATCATTAGAAAATTCGGAAGCACTCATTAACCTTACTGGAAAATCAGTGGATTGCAGATATACTGAAAAAAATAAACAGCGTATCCTAGATTCTCGAATAGAGTCTACACGTATTTTAGGTGTGGCCATAAATCAATGTAAGTTTCCACCTAAGGTATGGTTTAATTCATCTACAGCTACCATTTATAAAGGTTCACTTGATACAGAAATGACCGAGGACGCTGGAGAAATAGGAGATGATTTTTCTATGAACATTGCGAAATCATGGGAACAAGCTTTTTATGAAAGTGTGCATTCAAAAACTAGAAAACTAATCCTTAGAACGTCTATTGTTCTTGGTAAACATGGCGGTGCACTAATACCCTTGCAAAAATTGACTCAATTCGGATTGGGAGGTAAACAAGGAAGTGGACATCAAAAGGTGAGTTGGATTCATGAAAAAGATTTTGCAAATGCTGTCGAGTTTTTATTAGAAAACCAACAGCTAGAAGGAGTTTTCAATCTATCTGTTCCAACACCAACAGACAATAAAACTCTAATGAAAACCCTTAGAAAAATAATGAACAAACCTTTCGGTATAGCTCACCCTAAGTGGCTCTTAGAACTCGGGGCTATGCTCATTCGAACAGAAACTGAATTAATTTTAAAAAGCAGAAATGTCATTCCGAAACGCTTGCTAGACCAAGCATTTTCATTTGAGTACGACAATCTAGAAATCGCATTGAACCATCTACTAAAGTCACCGAAAAAGACGTCTAAAATTTATTAATACTACATTTGTTTTAAAGCGATTAAAACAAAGATGCTATGGAATATGTCTTATCCTTTATCATATTAGGGTTATTAATAACTGTAATTAATAGAATTACAACGAATTACAATTCTTTACAAGACAACATCTATGACCTCAACAGAAAGATAGAAAAACTCTCGGATGACCTAGAAAAGGCAACGTTAAAAGAAAAATCACCAATTCCTGAAAAAGAAGCACCACCAATTGTTGAGGAACCGATGAAAGATCCAATCCCAACTTTTGAAGATAACAAGCAAGTCGAACCCGAAATTGAACCTTCGACTATAGCATTCGCAGATACAACAGCATCTCCAATTTTTGATCCCACAACGAGTGCACACGACGCAAAAGAAGAGCCGTATGAAGCAGTGTCTGAAGTGTCACATGCTACTCAAACACCTATTCCGAAAAAAACGATTTGGGAGCAATTCAAAGAAAAAAATCCTGATCTCGAGAAATTTATTGGAGAAAATCTAATCAATAAATTAGGAATCTTGATCCTAGTACTGGGGGTGAGTTATTTTGTAAAATTCGCCATTGATAAAGAATGGATCAACGAACCAGCTCGCGTGGGCATCGGTATTCTCGTTGGTTCCTTAGTAATGGCAATTGCACATAAACTCCGTAAAAATTATAGTGCCTTTAGCTCTGTGTTAGTTGCAGGAGCTGTGGCCATATTTTATTTTACCATAGGTATTGCTTTCCATGAATATCAATTATTTAGTCAGGCGGTTGCCTTTGCAATTATGGTCGTAATTACAATATTTAGCAGTCTCGTGTCTCTATCATATAATAGAATGGAATTGGCTATTTTATCACTAATTGGAGGTTTTGCCGTTCCGTTTATGATAAGTACTGGCACTGGAAATCACCTCGTTCTCTTTACATATATTCTGATTCTCGATATAGGAATTTTGGCCTTAGCCTATCATAAGAAATGGAGCCTCGTTAATATACTAGCTTTTCTATTCACGGTTATTTTATTTGGTGGCTGGTTTTTTATAGACGTTAATAGTGAAAACCCACATTATGTTGATGCCTTCTTATTTGCATTTGCCTTCTATTTGATTTTCACGTTAATCAATATCATTAATAATATACGAACACAAGGTGTTTTTTCGAACATTCAACTAAGTATTTTAACTTTCAACACTTTTCTTTTTTATGGTGTTGGCATGGTAATTCTTACAAATTATCGACCAGAGTTCAAGGGCTTGTTCACGGCAGCCTTGGCAATTTTGAATCTCATATATGCACTATTCTTATACAAAAAATTCAAACTAGATAAAAAAGCCATTTATATGCTTATTGGCTTAACCTTGACTTTTATCACACTCGCTATACCTATACAATTTAATGGTAATTCTATTACTTTATTTTGGGCAGCAGAAGCGGTGCTTTTGATGTGGTTAGCGCAAAAATCAAATATCAATAGTTATCGATTTGCCTCAGTGGTGGTTCATGGCCTTATGATTGTTAGCCTCCTACTCGACTGGGAACAAAAATACAATAGTGATGCCCTGTTGAATATTCTGTTCAATCCGATCTTTGGTACTGGTATTTTCGCCACAGCTTCTTTAGTAGCAGTGTACTTTTTATTAAAAAATGAGACGCACAAAACTCATCTTTGGAAACTAACGTTCGATCCTGTGGTCTATAGAAAATATACATTAAGAGTTGGTCTATTATTAGGTTACCTTGTCGGACTCATCGAAACACTCTATCAAGCTACGCATTTTATAGATAATATAGATGTGGCATTATCAATACCTGCGGTATATCACTTAGTATTCACCGCTATTGTAGCATTTGTCTTGTATAAAAAAAGAAGCATACCAAATCATCAAATTGTAAACATCATTGCTATTGCAAATAGTATACTCTTCACCATTGGTTTTTCTAGATTCGCATTCATTGAGCATCAAGAGTATATAGCCACAAATATACATCAACGCCTTGCCTTCTATTTGCATTATGTATCGTTACTTCTTGTTGTATACTTCGGATATCTTCTATATGTAACCAATAAAACGACCGCTGTTTTTGAAATTTTTCAGCGTCCATTATTTGTTTGGATAGCTGCCTTTTTTATCATTTGCATTTGTACTATCGAAGTTTCTTTACATGGCTTAGTATTAATGACAGAGCCTTTGACTGTTGAGCAAATTCAATCGCATGATTACTATCTATCTCATCAAGGAGATGTCGAAGCGCTTCGTCCGATCATATCATATGATATGATCAATACTGCTTCCCAAAAAATAATCAAAACAAGTTACCCCGTACTTTGGGGTATCCTGGCCTTTATTTTCCTAATTATTGGTATAAAAAAACAACTAAAAACAATTCGAATAATTGCATTGGTATTGTTGGGTATTACAATTGTAAAACTCTTTTTATTCGATATTAGTAATGCCTCAGAAACCGGTAAAATTATCGCATTTATCTTATTAGGAGCTTTAATTTTGACCATTTCATTTGTATATCAAAAGATCAAAGTATTAGTTATTGACGATTCAAAAACAGCTCAAGAAAATGAAACAGATTAGTTTTTTATTGCTATTCGCTTTTGTTAATATGACAATGGCGCAACACCGAACGCATGCCAAATTAGCTGCTATCGACCAAGATGGATTACACGAAATAAAGATTCCTCACACAATTCGTTCTTTCTCGAATACTGATTTAAGTGATTTCAGAATTTTTGATAGTAAGCAAGAGGAAGTGCCCTATTTTATTCGCAGAAAGCGTAGCTACACGGCAACAAATGAATTTATAGCTTTCAAAATAAACTCAAAAACAATGGTTAAAGATTCCAGTTCGACCATCATTTTTGAGAATCCTTATGAGCGCATTAACAAATTTGTTATTTCGCTAGCCAATTATGATGGGGCGAAGACATTTAAACTTTCGGGAAGCGATAATTTAAGCGAATGGTTCGGTTTAGACAACCAACAAACCATATCAAATCTTCAAAATACTTCAAAAACAACTATTGATAAAACGGTGTCATTCCCCTTAAGTTCGTATCGTTATTTAAAAATAGAATTCAATGATCGAAATTCGTTACCTATAAACGTATTGAAAATAGGGAGCTCATCGAGTGTGATTGAGAGCCAAGAGCTCAATGACATCTCAATACAATCGATGAAAATATCTGAGCTTTCAGAGCAACAGAAAACTCAGATTCACATTATTTTTAAAAACAAAGAATATCTCGACTTTATCAATTTTAAAATAACCGAACCTCAGCGCTATAAGCGTCAAGTACATATATATAAAAATGCTCTGAGAACTGTAAAAAAGCAAGAAGAAAGCTATCAACAAACTTTGGCTCGGTTTGAACTGAACTCTACTAATGACAACACCTTTGAACTGAACGAATTATTTGAAAATGAACTGTTTATTGAAATAGAAAATGCAGATAATCCTATGCTAGAAGTAAGTGATTTATTCTTTCTTCAAAAGCCCATATATGTCATTGCTGATCTTAAAAAGAAGGAGCGTTATGAAATAAAAACGGAAGATAAAAACTTAAAAGCTCCTCGATATGACCTTAGTTTCTTTGAGTCTACTATTGCTGATAACCTTCCGAAAACGGCAATCATTGGTATGACAAGAGATGTCGTTGCTCAAAAAGAAGACACTCCTCTTTCTTTATGGCAACAACCTTGGTTTATGTGGGTGTGCATTTCGATTGCTGCTATTGCCATTTTGTACTTTACATCAGGTTTGATCAAAGACCTTAAAAAAAAATAAACTGTTATGCCATTTTAGTGATAAAATTATTGTTCACCCCTAAACTAAAACCAAAACGCGTTTCACTTTCACTACCTAATCTATGAATAGCAACTCTGCCTAAAGAAATTTTGCTAAACTCTTTGTTTGTAATATTTTTCGAGTTAAAAAATAAGCCTCCTGTGAATTGTTGCTTCGTATTATACTCACTTTTGATCTTGTTATTCTGATAAAAATTAACCGATAAGATCTCTTCAGCATTGTTGTAAGCGCATATAATACCTAGTGCATCCCAAAACATATAATTCTTACTTTGTTGCAATTCACGACTTGGTTTTCCAAAAGTTTCAACAAGTGTTTGATAATTCGTTGGAAACTTTAATGTACTTCCATCGATTAAAACTTCATCCGTAAGGCAATTGATAACAATATACTTTTTCTTTGAAAAAAACTTAAACATACTTTTACTATTTAAAGTAAAATTAGTGCCCATTTCTGAAGTATTTCTAAAGAAATGAATTTCAAATAAAAACCCACTCATCACTAAAAATTTAGTGTTGAGTGGGTTCAAAAAAAGGGAAATCTTTATATTATTCTTCCTTTACTTCTTCGAAGTCTACATCTTGTACATCATCACCTTCTGCAGCACCCTGAGCTCCAGCGTCAGCTCCAGGAGCTGCACCAGCACCTTGTGCTTCTTGTTGTGCTTTATACATTTCTTCAGATGCTACTTTCCAAGCTTCATTGATCTTTTCCATTGCGGCATCAATTTGCGCTAGGTCTTTAGATTCATGTGCAGCTTTTAATTCTGTCAATGCAGCTTCAATTGGCTCTTTTTTATCGGCTGATAACTTATCCCCGAACTCACTTAGTTGTTTTTCTGTTTGGAAAATCATACCGTCAGCTCCATTGATCTTATCAGCAGTTTCTTTCGCAGCTTTATCCGCTTCAGCGTTTGCTTCTGCGTCAGCTTTCATTTTTTGAATTTCTTCATCTGTTAAACCAGAAGAAGCTTCAATACGAATGTTATGCTCTTTTCCAGTACCCTTATCTTTTGCAGATACATTGATAATACCATTAGCATCAATATCAAATGTCACTTCAATTTGAGGTACACCTCTTTGTGCTGGTGGAATTCCATCTAAATGAAAACGACCAATTGTTTTATTATCGGCAGCCATCGCACGCTCTCCTTGCAATACATGAATTTCTACAGATGGTTGGTTATCAGCAGCTGTTGAGAATACTTGTGATTTCTTCGTTGGAATCGTCGTATTTGCTTCAATCAATTTTGTCATTACATTACCCATTGTCTCAATACCTAAGGCTAACGGCGTTACATCTAATAACAATACATCTTTTACATCTCCAGTCAATACTCCACCTTGAATTGCAGCACCAACGGCAACTACTTCATCAGGATTCACTCCTTTATGCGGATCTTTTCCAAAAAACTTCTTTACTTCTTCTTGAATTCTCGGAATTCTTGTAGAACCACCTACTAAAATAACCTCGTCAATTTCAGCTGTAGATAAATCGGCATCTTTCAATGCTTTTGCTACAGGTGTCATTGAACGCTTTACTAAATTATCGGCTAATTTTTCGAAAGCAGCTCTTGTCAATGATCTTACTAAGTGCTTTGGTCCACTAGCAGTAGCCGTAACATATGGTAAGTTTATCTCTGTTTGCGTAGAAGATGATAATTCAATCTTCGCTTTTTCAGCAGCTTCTTTTAAACGTTGCAAAGCCATCGGGTCTTTACGCAGGTCCATGTTTTCATCTTTCTCAAACTCTTCTGCTAACCAATCGATAATTACTTGGTCGAAATCATCACCACCTAAGTGCGTATCACCATTTGTTGATAATACTTCAAATACACCATCACCAATTTCTAAGATAGAGATATCAAATGTACCACCACCTAAATCATACACTGCTATTTTCTTATCAGCTCCCGACTTATCCAAACCATATGCCAATGCAGCAGCAGTAGGTTCATTGATAATACGACTTACTTTTAAACCAGCAATTTCACCAGCTTCTTTTGTCGCCTGACGTTGTGCATCATTAAAGTATGCAGGCACTGTCACTACAGCTTCAGTTACAGTTGTACCTAAATAGTCTTCAGCCGTTTTTTTCATTTTTTGTAACACCATTGCAGAAATTTCTTGCGGTGTATACATTCTTCCATCTATGTCAACTCTTGGTGTGTCGTTATCTCCTTTTACCACTTTATAAGGTACACGCTCTGCTTCTTTTTTAGATTCAGAGTATTTATTACCCATAAAACGTTTGATAGAATACACCGTTTTGGTAGGATTAGTTACGGCCTGACGTTTTGCAGGGTCACCAACTTTACGCTCACCACCTTCAACAAAAGCAACAATAGAAGGGGTTGTTCTTTTACCTTCAGCATTTGGGATTACAACAGGCTCGTTTCCTTCCATTACAGAAACACATGAGTTGGTTGTTCCTAAATCTATTCCTATTATTTTACTCATAATATATAGTTAATTTAATTTTTGTTTGTTTTTATTACACTCTCAAATAGTCAATCATTATGCCATTGCTATTTTTTTTGTGTTTTGACAGAAAAATTCACTAAATAATGACATAGTGGCAGAAAAAACGGATACATCTACATCTATTGAGACAGCATATAGCTATTTTAATCGGCAGAAAAACGGGTTGTTTTACAAAAATTTGATTCTTATTTTAATTTCGGCTAACTTCGTAAGAACCAATTTTAAATTCATCATAATGACTTCAAGAGTAAACTACGTTTCTATAATTTTCATAAGTCTGATTTTCATTACAACGCTCTCTTGTTCTAAAGAAAAAACCTACGATATTGGGCAGATCATCACGCCTAAAGGCGAAATTTTAGTTTGGTTACATGATGAAACACCGAAGCATAAGGCCAGTTTTATAGAACTCGCGAATAAGGGTTATTGGGATTCGTTAACTTTTAATAGAGTCATTCCTGATTTTGTAGCACAAGGTGGCTGCCCCGATACTCCAGAAGGTTTTAACGATCCTGAATATTTGTTAGCACCTGAGTTCAATGACAATTTACTTCATGAATATGGCGCCTTAGGAGCTGGAAGAGATGGTAATAAAGAAAAATTATCAGCTAGATGTCAGTTTTATATTGTCCAAAATAAAGAAGGACTACATCGTCTAGATGGTGATTATACCGTGTTTGGAAAAGTTATAATGGGTATGGATATTATAGACACCATAGTGAAGGTAGATCGCGATTCTTTGGATGCTCCAATGACTCCAATTTCATTAGACGTGAATATGATTTCAATGACAGCGACAGAACTACAAAAATTATATCCTCTACCCCAGGAATAGAATCTAAAAATAGCGCAAAAAAAATTACAATTCAATACATTGACAGGTAGTAAGGATTACTTACATTAGCCAAAATTTCGTACGTAATGGAAAGCATTAGTATTTTCGACATGTTAAAAATTGGTATTGGCCCATCAAGCTCCCACACACTCGGCCCTTGGCGAGCTGCAGAAAGATGGATTGCCAAATTAAAAGCTAATAATGAATTTGATGATATTACACATATTGCTGTCGATTTATATGGTTCTTTGTCCTTAACGGGAAAAGGACATGCAACCGATCTAGCGGTTATACTAGGCTTGTCTGGAGCCGATCCTGAAACAGTGCCCGTAACATCTATAGATACCACTGTTGCTCACGTTAAAAAAACTCAAACGCTACTTCTCAACAACGAAAAAGAATTAACCTTTGATATTGATAAACATATAAAATTTAATAGAGATTTTTTGCCTTTTCATGCCAATGGCATGACATTTACCGCAACCATTGGTGCTAAAAAAATAGCAGACACCTACTACTCTATCGGTGGTGGTTTTGTTGTAAAAGAAGAACGAAAAAATGCTAAAAAAAACATCGCAGTTTTTAATACTTTTCCATACCCAATTCAAAAAAGTGCTGAACTCTTAGATTTTTGTCATCAACTCAATAAGCCTATTTCTGGGGTTGTATTAGAAAATGAGAAGTCTTTACGAAAGGAGGACAAAATAGATGCCGAAATTCAACGTGTTTGGGCAACTATGTTAGAATGTATGTATATAGGTTGCCATACTGAAGGAAATCTTCCTGGCGGATTGAATGTTCGAAGAAGAGCTTATGACATTCATCAAAAATTAAAAGGAGATTTACCTTATAACTCACCGACTACTTGGCTACATACGATCCGAAAAACAGAGGTGAAATTTCGCCAGATATTGAAATGGGTGAGTTGCTTTGCTTTAAGTGTTAATGAAGTAAATGCATCTCTGGGGCGCGTAGTCACTGCTCCTACAAATGGAAGTGCAGGTGTCATTCCTGCCGTATTGATGTATTATATGGTTATTGAAAATCACAATGCCGACTTCAAACATATAAAGCAATTTTTATTAGTTGCTGGAGAAATTGGTAGTATCTTCAAAAAAGGAGCGACTATTTCAGCAGCGATGGGAGGATGTCAAGCAGAAATTGGCGTATCTTCCGCCATGGCCGCTGCCGCTTTATGTGAACTATTAGGAGGCACACCTGAACAAGTCATGATCGCCGCAGAAATTGCGATGGAACATCATCTCGGACTCACATGTGATCCTATTGGTGGATTGGTACAAATACCATGTATCGAACGCAATTCTATGGGAGCTATCAAAGCGATTCATGCTGCTGAACTGGCACTAGATACTGATCCGAAAAATGTAAAAGTACCCTTAGATAAAGTTGTAGATACCATGTGGAAAACCGCTAAAGACATGCATGCCAAATATAAAGAAACATCAGAAGGCGGCTTGGCTGTTACTGTGGGGTTGTCGGATTGTTAACGCGTCCATATCGAGTGTCACCTTGAGCGGAGTCGAAAGGTCAATTTAAGAAAAATAATTTTATGCATTAACTCTGGATTCCTGCTTTTGCAGGAATGACACATCATTTTATCTCAATCTTCTCACCTAAAAATTTAGGCTGAACGTTGAAAAGGATATCCACAAATACTTTTGTTCTCGCCAAATATTCTCGCAATTGAACTTTTAGTCCATACCTTCCTGAAACATTTTTAGCATTGAATCCAACAGCATTGATATCGAAGTTTTCTGCCAAATAAATAGCTCGTTCATTGTGAAATTCTTGTGAAATAATAGTCACACTGTCTTGTCCGAAAATTTCCTTTACTCTCACTACAGAATCTAAAGTTCTAAAACCTGCATAATCTAAAAAAATCTTATCCTCAGGAATTCCAGCAGCCACCAAATCATTTTTAAAATCAGTCGGTTCGTCGTAGCTCGAAGTGCTATTGTCTCCACTCACAATAATATACCTAATTTTTCCTGCTGTATATAAAGAAACTGTCGCTTTTATTCTATATGTATAATATAAATTTATTTGTCCGTTTTGAAGTCGCTTCACAGTTCCGAGAACCAATCCTACCTTATTTTTAGGTGTAGATTCAACTGTTTCAAACACTTTATTCTTTGCGTTTTTTTCAATAGCATAATTAGACAGTACAATAACTAAGAAGAGTATACCGGCTAAAAGGAGTGCAATCTTAATACTTTTCTTTAACCGCCTCATCTACCGTGTAAAAACAAGTTCTGTTTCGGTAGACATATTTGCATCAAAACCGTACCCTTCGGTGTTAAAGCCTTTCAATCCTTCAACTGTTTCAATATCATTATCAATGATATAACGTAACATATATCCTCTTGCTAACTTCGCGAAGGTCATAATCGTTTTATATTCACCATTCTTAAAGTCTTTAAAAACAGGTGTGATCATGGGTGTTTTTAATAGTTTAGGTTTGATCACTTTGAAATACTCTTTACTGGCTAAATTAATTAAAGGCTCACCATCTACTAACTCATTATTTAGGGCATTCGTAATCGTAGTATCCCAAAATTGATACAGATTGTCTTTTCTTCCAATTTTTAACTTCGTCCCCATTTCAAGACGATAGGCTTGCATTAAATCCAAAGGTTTTAATAAGCCATATTGCCCAGAGAGTATGCGTAACTTATCTTGTAATTGATCTAACTTACTTGCCGGGAGTGAATCGACATCAAATCCACGAAACACATCACCTCGAAACGCATAAATAGCTTGTTTTGAATTCTCGAGTGTGAACGGCACATTCCAGTCCTGATTTCGTTGAAAATTCAATTGCCCAAGTGCATCCGAAACACTCATTAATTTTGAGATTTGTTTCGCACTTTTCTTTTTAAGAACTCCATTCAATTTTTGTGCCTGCTCTAAAAAAACAGGTTGTGTAAACTCAGAGGTTGCGGCTTTCGTTTCAAATTCTAAAGATTTCGCGGGAGAGAGTATTATTTTCATGTGATCATATTTTTACAGCATAAAAGTACAATTCAAAACAGGAAACATCAAATTTTTATTACTTTTAAAATCTATATCGGTATCAATCAAATTGATGTACGAAATTCGTATCAAAAAATTATGTTTTTCTAGATTCTTATGCATGAACTTTTAAAAATAGAATTCGGTTTTCATCAATGCGATATCAAAAGAATTGATGGTTATGACAACGCTAATTATATCATTACAAATGAGTCTAGCCAATCTATTTTTAAAACCTACCCTCATGACAACGAGTTACTCGCCATTTTAAAAGCCGAAAATGAAGTGCTGCAGTCTCTAAGTTCTGACGACCGAAATAGATTTCCAATGCCCATACCTTTTCTTTCTGGTAACTTCATAAAAGTCTTACCCATTGAAGGAAAAACGATGATTTGTCGTATGTTATCTTTCCTTGACGGAAAATTTTTAGGGGACTGTCAACCCTCAAAGAAGCTCTTTCAGTCATTTGGCACTTTCATCGCCGAACTCAACCTTAAACTCCAACATTTTAATAGCTATACCCTCAAAGCAAGACAATGGGAATGGGATCTTCAATACTTTCAGCAAAACAAAAAATATATCGACGATATCTCGTTGCCGCATAACAGAAGTATTGTGCATTATTTTTTCAAGCAGTATGAACAACATGTACTTCCTGTTTTATCACAATTAAGAAAACAAGTAATTCACAATGATGCGAATGAATGGAATGTTTTAGTTAAGAATGAAAAAGTCTCAGGTATCATTGACTTTGGTGATTTGGCATACTCTCATTTAATTAATGAAGTTGCCATTGCCATCACTTATGCTTGCTATGACAAAAATGACCCTTTGAAATGGGCTGTGACAATCTTAAAATCATATCACAGCAAAATACCTCTCGAGGCCTTAGAAATCAAGGTTTTGTATTACCTCATTGCGGCGAGATTATGTACAAGTGTTTGTAATTCGGCGCACTCTAAAAAAACAGATCCAACAAATACTTATGCTACTTCAAGTGAAGAAAACGCTTGGCAGATGCTCCATAAATGGCTTCGCATTAATCCCATTAAATTTGAAAATGTATGCCTAGAAACTCTTGGTTTATCTGCTGCTAAACATGCAACAATTTCTGAAAAAGTAAATGACAGACATGCACACATCAGTAAGATTCTTTCACTAAGTTATGCATCACCTATCGCCATGCATAAATCGGCGTTTCAATATATGTATGACAGTTATGGAAACACTTTTTTAGACGCCTATAATAATATCCCGCATGTGGGGCATTCACATCCTACAGTGGTTACTGCGGCCCAGCAACAAATGAATCAATTAAATACCAATACTCGGTATCTGTACGATGTTCTACCCACTTATGCCGCAAAGTTACTGTCAAAATTCCCCAGTACACTCAACAAAGTATTCTTTGTGAATTCAGGAAGTGCAGCTAGTGATTTAGCCATACGCTTAGCGCGTGCTCATACACAACGTCATCATATTATGACTATGGAACATGGCTATCATGGTAATACTCAACTATCTATAGATATTAGCGATTATAAATTTAACAATCCGAAAGGCCAAGGACAAAAAGAATGGGTTTTAAAAACTCCGATTCCTGACACCTACAATGGAAAATACAAAGAGCGTAATGCTGGTGACCTGTATTCGAAAGAGGCCATAACCCAAATAGAAAATTCTCAAGAACCTATCGCAGCTTTTATAGCTGAACCTATTGTTGGTTGTGGTGGCCAAGTTCCGTTAGCCTCTGGGTATCTGAAAAAGATATATCGGGCAATAAGAAAACAAGGTGGTGTTTGTATCAGTGATGAAGTTCAAACTGGCTTTGGTCGCTTAGGAGATCACTTTTGGGGTTTTGAAGCGCAAAATGTGACGCCAGATATTGTTATTGTAGGAAAGCCGATGGGCAATGGTCACCCTATGGGAGCTGTGGTGACCACACAAGAAATAGCTGAATCGTTTAGTAAAGGTGTTGAATTTTTTAGTTCTTTTGGCGGAAATCCTGTTTCTTGTGTTACAGGATTGGCCGTACTGGAAGTTATAGAAAATGAGAAATTGCAAGAAAATGCCAAAATCGTTGGTGATCATTATAAAGTACTCTTTAAAGCACTTCAAAAAAAGTACAATTGTATAGGTGATGTGCGTGGAAGTGGGCTCTTTCTAGGTATTGAAATAGTGAATAAAACAACCGGGCAACCTGATCAAGAGTTGGCACATTATATTAAAAATCAATTACGACAAAACTATATTTTGATAAGCACCGATGGGCCTTACGACAATGTTCTTAAAACAAAACCTCCACTTTGTTTTACAAAAGAGAATGCAAAGGAAGTCATCGAGGCCATTGATGATATATTAAGAAATCAGGAATAATTTATTCTTTATGATTCACGGTATAAGCACGCCACTTCTCTAAACAGGCCTGCATATCTTCAGGAATTTCCGAATCGAATTGCATCATTTTTTTTGTTACAGGATGTTCAAACCCCAATGTTTTGGCATGCAACGCTTGCCTAGGTAACACTTTGAAACAATTGTCTACAAATTGTTTGTATTTGGTAAAGGTCGTTCCCTTTAAAATTTTCTCTCCGCCGTAACGTTCGTCATTAAACAAGGTATGTCCGATATGCTTAAAATGAGCTCTTATTTGATGTGTTCGGCCAGTTTCTAATTTACACTGCACTAGTGTCACATAGCTAAAACGTTCAATGACCTTATAATGGGTAACGGCATGTTTCCCAAATTCCCCGTCAGGGAAAACATCCATCTGCAACCTATTTTTAAAACTTCGACCGATATGCCCCGTAATGGTTCCTTCATCATTTTCAATATTTCCCCAAACTAGGGCCAAATAAAGACGTTCAGTAGTACGATCAAAAAATTGATTCGACAAATGTGTCATCGCGGCTTCGGTCTTCGCCACTACTAATAAACCACTGGTGTCTTTATCAATTCTATGCACCAATCCTGGTCGCTCATTAGAATTTTTGGGTAAGTTCTCGATATGATGAATCAATCCATTAACCAAAGTACCGCTGTAATTTCCATGTCCAGGATGCACCACCATACCTGCAGGTTTATTCACCACCATCACTGCGTCATCTTCATAAACAATATTGATAGGGATATCTTCAGCAACCAACAAATTCTCATGAGGAGGATGTGCCAAGACCACACGAACCTCATCGAGTGGTTTTACTTTGTAATTTGACTTTACCACAGCATCATTCACCAAAACATTTCCAGCTTTTATTGCTTGTTGGATCTTGTTGCGCGTAGCGTTTTCTATGAAATTGAGTAAAAATTTATCTACACGTAATGGTACTTGTCCATCACTTGCCGTAAACTTATAATGCTCAAAGAGTTCATCTTGCTCTTCTAAATGGGCAGCGTCATCATTCATTAATTACTCGAATCAGTATTACTACTTTTCTTTCCATCTCCCAATACTAGATCGATCGTACTATTTTTAGGAATCGCGGTACCCACTTCTAATTCGGCACCATTGTATCTGAGTTTTCGTACAACATCACGACCGATATCAGGAATATAGGTAGATTTTCCTATTTTAAAACCCGTTGACGTTAATTGTGTTACCACTTGTCTTTTCGTTTTTCCTAATACATTCGGAACCTTAATTTTTCTATAGCTTGCCGGATTCAAAGTGAGGTAAATTTTTCTACCCTCTTTGACAAAGTCTCCAGCTTCAGGGTTTTGACTTAACACCGATTCTGGTGGAAACTCAGGATTATAGCTCGCATAAGGCATCACCACGGTATCTAAACTCTTTTCATCTAATGTTTTAACGGCATCTACCAGTGACATCTTTGCTAAATCTGGCACTTCGATTTTTTGACCATGATTGGTTTTAAAACTTAAAAATCGATTCAACAGAAAAATACCTACCACCAATACCAGTAATATAGTAAGTATGGTACGTATAAAAAGTTTACTTTTTAAATAATGTAATAGTTGCATTTTGGTCATATTTAACGCACAAACTTAATTAAAAAATATGAGTGCTAGTAAAGATATATGTGCCAGTTTTAAACAAAAAAACAATTTAAAACGTATTTTTATCCTTTAAATATTCAATACATTTGTTCATACCGAAGTAAAAAAATGAAAAGAACAATTGCCATTATTATGGGAGGGTACTCCTCGGAGGTTGAAATTTCACTGAAGAGTGGAAATGTGGTGTTTCAACACCTATCGGAAGAAATCTATAACGTATACAAAGTTCATATTTTAAAAGAGAAATGGGTAGCTGTTATCGGCACAGACGAATACCCTATTAATAAGCATGATTTTTCTTTTACCCATAATGAAAATCATATTACGTTTGACTGTGTTTTCAATGCTATACATGGGCACCCCGGTGAAGACGGTACGATCCTAGCCTACTTTGATCTTTTAGGTATAAAACATACTTCTGCTCCCTTTTATCAAATGGCATTGACTTTTAACAAGCGAGATACCTTAAGTGTTGTGAAAGAATATGGAATTAAGGCAGCCACGTCATTTTATCTTGACAAAGGTGACTCTATTGATGCTGATGCAATTCTCGCAAAAGTAGGATTGCCTTGCTTTGTAAAACCGAACAATGCAGGCTCTAGCTTTGGAATTTCGAAGGTTACTGAAAAAGCAACGTTAACGGAGGCCATTGAGGTTGCTTTTGCCGAAGATCATGAAATTCTAATCGAGTCTTTCTTGGACGGCACTGAAGTATCAGTCGGTGTGATCGATTATAACGGACAAACAAAAGTACTACCGGCAACTGAAATCGTTTCAGAGAATGATTTCTTTGATTATGAAGCCAAGTATTTGGGGAAATCTCAAGAGATTACACCCGCACGAATTTCACAAACACAACTACAAAACTTAAACGCTGTTGCTCAACAAGTATATGAAATTTTAAATTTGAGTGGATTTTCGAGAGCAGAATACATATTTATCGGTGACGAACCCTATTTCTTAGAAATAAATACAGTACCTGGTCTTACGAATGAAAGTTTGTTACCTCAACAAGCAAAAGCAGCGGGTATCAGCTTAGAAGATTTATTTAGCAACACCATAGGACAAGCATTAAAAACAAATTGAGGATGAGACGAGCAATATTTCCTGGATCCTTCGATCCAATAACCTTAGGGCATTTCGATATCATTAAACGTGGTATTGATCTTTTTGATGAGATCATTGTTGCGATTGGTATCAACGCCGAAAAAAAATATATGTTCAATTTAGAACAGCGTAAGGCCTTTATTGAAGAAGCTTTTAAAGATGAACCCAAGGTAAAAGTTGTAACTTATAAAGGGATGACTGTTGATTTTTGTAAAGAAATAGAAGCAAATTTCATTTTAAGAGGATTGCGAAATCCTGCAGATTTCGAATTCGAAAAAGCCATTGCCCATACCAATAGAAAGCTCACTAAAATAGAAACGGTGTTTTTGCTAACGGCAGCCAGTACCTCCTTTATTTCTTCATCAATTGTGCGTGATGTGATTCGAAACAACGGTAATTTTAGCATTTTGGTACCAGACAGCGTCAAAGTATAAGACGAGAACCTATTACAATTTATATTCTGACAAGGCCTTTGTGAACTTTTCAGGATTTGCGGCTAAATGATACCTTGGATCATCGATAGCCTCTACAATTACCTCTCTAAACTTTGGACTCGCTTTATACATCAATACCTTACAATCTTCACTAAGGTGCTTTAGTTTTACCGATTTCCCTTCGGCTTCATATTTATTAACCAGATTGAAAATAGCTTCTAGTGCAGAATGGTCGCTAATACGTGATTCAACAAAATCAATCTCTACCTGTTGAGGATCATTTTTCACATCAAACTTTTCATTAAATGCGATGATTGATCCGAAAAATAAGGGGCCCCATATTTCATATACTTTCGTACCATCTTCGCGCATACGTTTGCGAGCACGGATACGCTTTGCATTCTCCCAAGAAAATACCAAGGCACTGATAATAACTCCGGCAATTACCGCAATGGCCAAATCAAAAATGACAGTCAATGCAGAAACTGCAATTAAGACTATAACATCACTTAAGGGTATTTTATTTAAGATTCTAAAGCTGCTCCATGCGAACGTGCCAATGACCACCATGAACATGACTCCAACTAATGCCGCAATCGGTACCTGTTCTATCAATCCTGAAGCAAACAAAATGAAGACGAGTAGTGCTAGTGCTGCAACAATACCTGATAGTCTACCACGACCTCCTCCTTTTATGTTGATTAATGATTGTCCGATCATAGCACAACCACCCATCCCACCGAATAATCCGGTTATAATATTGGCACCACCCTGTGCCATACATTCTCTATTTGAATTTCCGCGTGTTTCGGTAAGTTCATCAACTAAATTCAAGGTCATTAAAGATTCTATCAATCCAATAGCAGCCAAAATCAAGGCATACGGACCAATAAACCACAATGTTTTTAAACTAAAAGACACTTTGTTAAAAATATCAAACTGAAAACTCGGCAATCCACCTTTTAAGCCTTCTCCACCTCCATCACGGATAAAACTACCTACGGTTGAGACATCTAACTTTCCGAAAATTACGATAGCCGACACTACTAAAATAGCAATCAAGGCTTCTGGTAATTTCTTAGTTAATTTAGGTAAACCGAACATGATACCCATCGTCAAACCAACCAACCCTAACATCTGCCAAAACTTTCCATTGGCAAATAAAGCGCTAAACCAATCACCTGTATTACTCCACAAAGAAATACCTTCCGGTGCTATTTGTGGAAACATATTCAATTGTGATAAAAAGATTACAATAGCCAACCCATTCACAAATCCCATCATCACCGGATGCGGAATCAAGCGCACAAATTTACCGAGCTTTAATACCCCGGCAAGCATCTGTATCACACCCATTAAAATAACTGTTGCGAACAAATAATAGAGTCCGAGATTTTCTCCTTCCGCGCCAAGCGCATTCCCTTCAGCCACTAAAGAAACCATCACTACTGCTAAGGCCCCTGTGGCACCAGAGATCATCCCTGGTCGACCTCCAAAAACCGAAGTAATTAAACCAATCATAAAGGCGGCATACAAACCAACTAAAGGGTCAACACCTGCCACAAAAGCAAATGCTACAGCCTCTGGTACTAAGGCTAAGGCTACAGTCAAGCCTGATAAAATATCATTTTTAGCGTTCTTAGTACGTTTTCTTATAAATTCAGTCATAATTCCTTCCGTTTAAAAGGCGGCAAAGATAGTGTAATTTAGTAAGTTAGCAAGCTTTACCTATTGAATAGCTTAGATTATTTTTGCACCCTACTGAAGAGCATTCGAATATTACCGTAGGTATCGTTCAACGCCTCGTTCATACTATCACTGCCTATCCATACTACTTTTGTAATCCCTTCTTTCATTTGTGGGGTCAATTCTTGATGCCTATCAGCGAACATTTTATACCAATGCGTGACCTTTAAAACGGTCTCTTCCTTATATTGATAGATATGATATGTTGACATCAAAAAATCGTTCAATATCACTTTAGTAATTCCACATTCCTCCTCGACTTCTCGTATCGCTGCTGTCTCTTTATCTTCATTTTTTTCAATTTTTCCTTTGGGTAGATCCCATCGTCCATTTCTATAAATCCAAAGCACTTCGTCAGACTCGTTAAAAACTATTCCTCCAGCCGCTTCAATCAGCTCAAAATGACGTTTAAAATCATACCATAAAAATTCAAGATCAGGATGATACAAATGCACATCTGTAAGAAATCCCTTTTCTATATTTCTTAAAATGTCTGATAACCGATTGCTATCATACCGCATAAAAGATTTTTCTTTTGTATCCTTAGCATCGTCTGTTAAATAAATAACAGCATCATTTATAAAAATTGTATACATTTGCGGCATGATTTTAGACAAAAATACGGCAAAAAAGACAGCTGAACTATTATTGCAAATCAAAGCCATAAAATTGCAACCTAGCGACCCTTTTACTTGGGCTTCGGGATGGAAATCTCCTATTTATTGTGACAACAGAACAACCCTTTCATTTGTAAACATTCGTAATTTTTTACGTGAAAGTTTAGCGAAAGCTGTAGAAGAAAAATATGGGAAGCCAGATGTGATTGCAGGTGTGGCCACAGGAGCCATTGCAATTGGAGTTTTAGTTGCCCAAGAATTAGGCATACCTTTTGTGTATGTAAGACCAGAACCAAAAAAACATGGCCGTCAAAATCAGATTGAAGGACATTTAGAAAAGGGTCAAAATGTAGTGGTAATTGAAGATCTCATCAGTACAGGAAAAAGCAGTTTAAATGCTGTCAAAGCCCTAAAGGAGGCTGATGCGACGGTGAAAGGCATGGTGGCTATCTTTTCGTATGGATTTGAATTTGCTCAAAACAATTTTGATGCTGCGAATGTAGATCTAACGACCTTAAGTGATTATACAAATTTGTTAGAGCAAGCCGTAGAAACCAATTATATCAATACCAAAGAATTAGCAACGCTACAAAAATGGAGTGAAAACCCTAGTGAGTGGCAGTAATATTTTAAACAATGAATTTAGAAAGCCCAAAAGTCTCAGTACAAAAATCTAGTAACGACATGTTTGAATTTTTAGCAAAAGTTGAAAATTTCGAACAGATAATGCCCGAAAATATCGATAAGTTTGAGGCAAGAGAAGATTCTTTCCTTTTCGCTTTAAGCGGTATGCCAGAAATCAAATTGAAATTACAAGAATTAGTACCTTCAAGTAAAGTAGTCTTAGCTTCCGCCAGCGACAAGATTCCTTTTACACTAACTGGGCATATTACCGAAACGAGCGAAACGACTAGTGATGTTCAATTGGTATTTGATGGTAAATTTAATATGATGATGGCCATGATGGTAAAACCACCTTTAAAAAAATTCATCAATACGCTTGCTGAAAATATCGAAAGCCTTAAATAAATTGTATTTCTTTGAGGGCGAAAGTCTCGAGGGATTCATTTTCTAATTCAACCAAAAGTTTTCCCTGATCAGTAATTCCTAAAATCTTACCTATAAAATTACCAAGCTTATCTGCATGAAACATAGCTGGCTCACCGTTGCGATGTAATACTTTCTCGTAGTTCAATTTTAACAGCTCAAATTGTTGACTTTCAATAAATGTCATTTGATGTTGTATTTCTATGATCAATGCATTCAACAGCGCCTCCTTTTCATGTTCCTTCTCGGTGAGTATTTTTATAGAAGTAGCATTTGACAATTCTGACGGAAAATTCTCTTGATTTACATTCAATCCAACACCTACAATCGCACGTTGTATCTTGCCATTACTGACAGTGTTTTCAATTAAAATTCCACATAATTTCTTATTTAATGACAAAATGTCGTTAGGCCATTTAATTTTTAACTTATTTTTAATAGTTCGATGCAACACGTTATAAATAGCCAATGAAACAGCGCAGTTTAGGTAAAAAGAATGACGAACTTCCAAGGCAGAAAAAACACATAACATACTGAATGTTAAATTTTTACCTTTTTCAGAAACCCAAACATTCTCAAACTGTCCTTTACCATTCGTCTGATGATCGGTAACGACTACAGTGTAATTTTCGACAATAGAACTTCTCACCATATCCTTTAAAAAAGTATTGGTGGAATTAATGGCATTAAGTTTGACTATTTTCATATATATTTATGCAAATATAGGGCTTCATTCATCATAAAAAGTAATACATTTGCAGGTAATTATAAAGATTTTTAATGACAGAAAAAAAGCCAAGCGCTGATCAGCTAATCACTGAGATTATTAAAGGAATAGAGCAGGTTAAAGGTGAAAAAATTAGCATTTTAGACCTGAGAGAGATTGACAATACAGTTTGCGATTACTTTATAGTTTGTGAAGGAAATTCTAACACGCAGGTAAATGCCATTGCTGGCTCAGTTCAAAAACTAGTTAGCAAAGCGTTAAAAGATAAACCTTGGCATGTTGAAGGAGAAGTAAATGCTGAATGGATATTACTAGATTATGTAAATGTAGTCGTACACATTTTTCAAAAACAAATACGTGAGTTTTATGACATTGAAAGTCTTTGGGGAGATGCCAAGATTACAGTTATAGAAACCGCTCACTAATCATTAACAACAATACACTCATATGAGTAACGATAATAAGAAAAACAAACCTTTAAAAGAGTTTAAATTTAAGTTCAATTTCTATTGGGTTTATGGAATTCTATTCGCCTTAATTTTAGGCTATCAATTTTTTAATAGTGCGAGTACAGCAAGTAATGAGCTCTCAACAAACGAATTTGAAACAATTCTAAAGGATAATGACATCGAGAAAATCATTATTGCGAATAAAGATGTTGCCCAAGTTTTTATTACACCCGAAGCACTTCAAAAAGAAAAGCATAAAAAGAATACTCAGAGTCCGTTTTTTAATGACAAAAATCCAATGTATGTCTATAAAATTGGAGATCTTAAAAACTTCGAGGATAGTTTAGAACAGTACAAAGAAGAAAATTCGTTAACATTCGACACAAAGAATGATACACAAGAAAGTATTTGGGATTTTATCTTACCATTATTGCCATTTGTATTTATTATTGCCATTTGGATTTTCATTATGAAACGTATGTCTGGTGGTGGTGCCGGTGGTGGTGCTGGAGGGCAAATTTTCAACATTGGAAAGTCAAAAGCAAAGCTTTTTGATCAAGATCAGAAAGTACAAACCTCATTTAAAGATGTTGCAGGTTTAGAAGGGGCCAAAGAGGAAGTTCAAGAGATTGTAGACTTCTTAAAAAATCCAGAAAAATACACTAAACTTGGTGGTAAAATTCCAAAAGGAGCCTTACTGGTAGGACCTCCAGGAACAGGAAAAACTTTATTGGCAAAAGCTGTTGCCGGAGAAGCGAAAGTACCTTTCTTTTCATTATCGGGATCTGATTTTGTTGAGATGTTTGTAGGTGTAGGTGCCTCTCGTGTGAGAGATTTATTTAAACAAGCAGCGCAAAAATCTCCATCTATTATTTTCATTGATGAAATTGATGCGATCGGTAGAGCACGTGGTAGAAGTAATATCACTGGCGGTAATGATGAAAGAGAAAACACTCTGAATCAATTATTGACGGAAATGGACGGTTTCGGAACTGATGTAAACGTTATCGTTATTGCCGCAACAAACCGTGCCGATGTCTTAGATAAAGCGTTAATGCGTGCTGGTAGATTCGATAGACAGATTTATGTAGATCTACCCGACATGAATGAGCGAAAAGAAATATTTGAGGTGCATATAAAACCCCTTAAATTGGCCAAAAATGCTGATATTGAATTCTTAGCAAAACAAACACCAGGATTCTCTGGTGCTGATATTGCCAATGTTTGTAATGAAGCAGCACTTGTGGCAGCAAGAAATAATAAAAAAGCAGTAGAGCATCAAGATTTCTTAGATGCCGTTGATAGAATTGTAGGTGGTTTAGAAAAGAAAAATAAAATCATCACACAAAAAGAAAAAGAAACCATTGCTTATCACGAAGCAGGTCACGCTACAGTGAGTTGGATGTTAGAGCATGCTGCACCTTTGGTAAAAGTAACAATTGTACCTAGAGGGCAATCTTTAGGAGCTGCGTGGTATTTGCCAGAAGAGCGTATGATTGTGCGAACTGAGCAAATGCTTGATGAAATGTGTGCAACACTTGGAGGAAGAGCTGCTGAGAAGATTATTTTTGATAAGATATCGACGGGCGCCTTAAGTGATTTAGAAAAAATTACCAAACAAGCACGCGCTATGGTAGCTGTTTATGGTTTAAGTGAAAAACTAGGAAACATTACTTATTACGATTCAAGTGGTCAAAATGATTATAATTTTTCAAAACCATACAGTGAGGAGACTGCTCAATTAATTGATGAGGAAATTTCTAAATTGATCGAAACACAATATGAGAGGGCGCAAGCTATCTTGCTCAAGCATAAAAAAGAGCTCACTCAATTGGCCGAATTATTATTAGAAAAAGAAGTTATTTTTAGTGATGATTTAGAAACGATTTTTGGTAAAAGACCTTTTGTAAAAGAGCCTTTAGCAAAGAAAGTAGTAAAGAAAACGGCTCCTGAAGCTTCTGAAGAACCACAAAAAGATGTGAACAATGAAGGCGAGATTTCAACAGAATTCGCCTAAACTATCACATATTCCTTAATTTTGAGTAATTCATAAACGCTTGTATGAATCTCTTTAAGAAACTTTTTAACCCCAAAAAAGAAGCATCTGACGTAGGTTACTTAGAACCAGGTATTAACACCGAAAATCTTACGCTAGATGATATTTTTGTGCACAATTTCATAAAGAAAGGTGGGCGCTTTTTATATTGTACACAACTAGAAGAGATCAATCAAAATCTTTTACACATTTTTAATGAAAATGATTGGGATGATGCCCTATGTTTCGATAAACAACTTCACAACTTTTTAGCAATTATTGATAAAAAAGTGAGTACAGAGGTGTCAAATGAACGTCCGTTCTTAACTACCTGCGAACATTTAATTTCTGATAATGGTAGTGTATTGTTTTCTTCGAATCAAGTACATCATCATAAAATCTGTAAGCTCCCTAACAGCTTCATCGTTATTGCCAGAACAAGTCAGCTGGTAAAAACAACGAGTGAAGGGTTGATGGGTATTCGTAAGAATTATAAAAAGAATTTTCCTACCAACATCAGTTCAGTCAAAGACTATATGCCCAATAGAGTACAAGATGATTTTTTAAGCTATGGAAATTCAAATGCTAGGAGTCTTTATCTATTGTTGCTAGAAGATTTATAGTATGAAAGAACTACCGATTAGGCTGCTCTCAGGCATTGTTTTTATCGCCGTGATCATAGGATCTACGCTGTATTCTTCGGTCTCATTTTATGTTGTTTTTTACATCATTATGATGTTCTGTTTGTATGAATTTAAAAAACTCATTCATTTAAGATATAATTGGATATATCTTGTGGCGACTTTGATTTATTTTAGATTTGCAGCACTTCCTCTTTTAAGTGCTGACTATTTTCATTTCTTTTTGATCATTTCACTCTTTATTCCGTTTATATATCAATTGTTTAAACCTAAGGTGAGTCTTACATCAAGTAAATTAGGTCATTTTTTCTTAGCCATTTCCTATATAGTACTTCCTTTTGTTTTTTTAACAAAAATTCCGTTTATAAATGATATCTATCATCCCAATATAATTATTGGTATTTTTGTATTGATTTGGATGAGTGATTCTTTTGCGTATCTCGTTGGTAGTACCATAGGAAAAACCAAATTATATGAAAAAATATCACCAAATAAAACCGTTGAAGGTGCGCTTGGCGGATTAGTGGCTGCAGTCGCTGCAGCGTTTTTCTTGTCAAATTATATTGACATTTTAACAACGACTAGCTGGATAATTATTGCAGTAATTGTTGTTGTTTTTGGATTGTTAGGCGATTTAATTGAATCGAAATTTAAACGAGAGGCAAAGGTAAAAGATAGTAGTAATTTTATACCTGGTCATGGCGGATTTTTAGACCGTCTCGATAGTATCATATTTGCTGTACCTTTTGTTTATGTGTATTTGCACTTGATCTATTAAGCTATCTAGACCGCTAGTCTATAAGTTTTAATTTGTATTGCATCGTGACGGTAGCAAAATATTAACTAAAAAATAAAACATACATGTTTCACAAAGAAGGATATAAAATAATCATGCTATCGATGCTTATTTTTGTTGGTTCACTGTTGGCCGTAGAAAGGCTCATCACCATTGCATGGCTCAACAAAACAATTATGGTTGTCTTGTTAGTATTGTTTGTGCTCATTCTTCAATTTTTTAGAAATCCGAAACGACATACCGTTCAAAATTTAAATGAAATTATTGCTCCGGTGGACGGCAAGGTAGTCGTTATTGAAGAAGTGGAAGAAAATGAATACTTTAAGGATAAACGCAGACAGGTATCTATTTTTATGTCACCGCTGAATGTGCACGTTACGCGATATCCGATAAGTGGAAAAGTAAATTTTAGCAAATATCACCCGGGTAAATATTTAGTGGCTTGGCACCCAAAGGCATCAGAAGAAAACGAACGTACAACAATCGTTGTTGAAAACAGAACAGTTGGTAAAATTTTATATCGTCAAATAGCGGGAGCCTTGGCACGACGTATTGTAAACTATGCAAAAGAAGGTGAAGAAGTAATTCAAGGAACCGATGCCGGCTTTATTAAATTTGGTTCTAGAGTAGATATTTTTTTACCTTTAGACATGCAGATCAATGTGGCATTAGATGATAAGGCTAAAGGGGGTGAAACAGTGATCGCGCGAAAATTGAGTTAGTTTTTTTCATTAAAAATGGCATCGAAAGACGTACATACAAAGTTTGAGAAAGCATATGCAATAACCTCTGCGATGACAGAAAAGCTACCCCCAGATGTGATGTTAAAGCTTTATGCTTATTACAAGCAGGCTACGAAGGGTGTTAATTATGTGCGCTCGGCAGGGCAAAATGAAGTGCGAAATGCCTTTAAGGCAAATGCCTTGTTTCAGCTTCAGCTAAATAATATCTCTGAAGAGGAGGCCAAAATAGCTTATATAGCATTGGTAGAAAAAATAATTCAGCAAAAAATAAAATAAATCTCTTATGAAAAAATTCACTGTATTTACATTAGTATTGGTCATGAGTATCGCTACTATTTCTTGTAAAAAAGAAGCCAAAAAGGTCGAAGGCCCGCAATTTTCGGTAGAACCAAAAACAGTCACCGTAAAATGGACAGGGTATAAAACGACGTCTAAAATTCCAGTAAATGGAACGTTTGAACTCCTTGAGGTCTCAAATATTAAAGAAGCGCCTACAGCGATTGAAGCATTAAACGGCACCAAGTTTAGTATTCCGGTGAGTAGTTTAGTTTCGGGCGATGCAGATAGAGACAGTAAACTAAAACAATTATTCTTTGGCGTTATGGATGCTACCTTATCATTGACTGGAACTGTGAATTTAGGAGAAGATGGTGCTGGGAATATCAACTTATCTATGAATGGTGTTTCGAAGGAAATTCCTGTGACGTATACAGTTAAAGATCAAATTGTTGAATTAGAAGGTAAATTAGATATTGTAAATGATTTTAGTGCCCAGGCCGCATTAGAATCTATCAATACTGCCTGTTTAGAACTTCATAAAGGTCCTGACGGGGTTAGTAAAACATGGAGTGAAGTAGCCATTAGTGCGAGTGCTTATTTAAAGAAAGAATAGCATACGCGAACCCTTGAATACATCATAAAACCACTTTGCATGAACAAAGTGGTTTTTCTTTTTAAAATAGTATCTTGCTAATATATGGACATAGAGTTATTATTAACCATAGCCCGTTCGTTAACCAAAATTAATTAAAACTAAAAAAATGATTGAATATATAATTGAAAATAATTTGTATTTCATATTACTAATCATTGTTGTGATTTTAGTTGTTGGATTTGTCTATATAAAGAATCTAAATAACGAAAAAGACAGAAAACTAGAGTTAGTTATAGGAATCACAGCGGGCGTATCGATAATTATGGTGATGTATAATTTGATACTAAATACTCATTCTAACAATCGTATTGAAAAAAATAGAACAACACACAATACTTTAGAAAATATTCAAAGAAATTGGCTTTCTCCACAAGTTGATTTATCTCAGGCTTATCCTGAAGGGTTTTTTCTCTTTAAATCGTTAACTCCAGACGCCGATCATGGTGACTTTGAACCAACGTCTTATGACCCTGCCAAAAGAAATCAAATTGAAATAGCAAGTTCGATAAGAATATTCCAAGCGATGGAAGATTTTTTAACTCTTGGTTCTAATGACATTACTGGAAAAAGTATATGGATTAATAATTTTCTCATGTGGCTACAGTCACCTATTCTTAAAAAAAACTGGAAAGCACTTTCGTTTAATTATTCTAAAGACACCAGAGAAATGATTGACCGATTAATAAAAGAAAGTGATAAATTAGTTTTAATAAGACAGAAAAAAGGTAACCTAATGAAAAATGATTATGACCATGTTTCTGAAAATTTTAAGGTTATTTTTCGCTAATTGAACGATAGCTAACAACATGTATAATTATTTGCTAATAGTGAATAAAGAGTGTCTCGAAAATTCTAACAGATTTCCTTACTCCTACGCTTTTTGTTATCTTAGTTGCTCATGTCACTAACCATGTACAAACCGTTACCACCAATTTGAATTCAATAATGAAAATCACAATTTTCGTAGTCGCCCTAATTCTATCACTAATTGTGAAATTATTAGTTGAAAAAAATAAGAAAAAATCGGATTCTATTAAAAAACGAATGGGAATCAAAGCTTTAGAGGCAAAATACGAAGAGGAGATTGGAGAAATAAAATCAAAAGAACAAATAGAAACCTTTTTTAAGCAATTTAATTTATCAGAACACTGGGAATCATTTGAGTCAAAAGTAAGGACTGAAATAAAAATAGATCCGTTTCAAAAAAACAATATTTCTTTAGGGAAATCAAAATTTGGCGGACAACCAGATTTGCCAAAAAACATAGATTGGTTTAAAGAAAATAATGGAAAATCACTGTCTTTTATTGCTCAACTAAACTTGAGTGAAATCCAAATTCATGATATTTCTCAAAGCTTACCTAAAACCGGTATTTTATATTTTTTTTATTCTTCAGAACAAGAAGCCTGGGGCTTTGATTATAAAGACAAAGATAAATTCAAAGTTTTTTACACTGAAGATGTAAATAATATTGAGCGAAAACCAATTCCTCAAGATTTAGTAGCATACAACATATATAAATCTTGCGAATTAAATTTTTCAAAATCATATAGTTTACCTAATTGGGAAAACGACTTTGTACTAGAACAATTAAGTAATTTTGAACAAGACATCTATGCCCTTTTAACTTACTCCGATATAAACCATAAAATTCTTGGTTACTCAAACAATATACAAGGTGAAATGGAATTAGAATGTCAATTGGTGACAAATGGACTTTATTGTGGGGATCCTAGCGGATACAATGACCCCAAAAGAAAAGAATTAGAGAAAGAAAAAACTGAATGGAAACTTCTATTGCAAGTCGACTCGGATGAAAGAGCAGAGATGATGTGGGGAGATTCTGGAACTCTATATTTCTGGATAAAACGAAAAGATTTAGAAAATTTAAATTTTGACAATGCTTGGTTTGCCTTGCAGTGTTATTAATAGAAAAACTGGTGGTAACAACAGCTATAATTGCTTCGCTAGTTCGCATTGCTCGTGTCACTTGAATTAATTAACTTAGCTCAACGTCGGAAAATCTCATCTGATTTTCCGTAAATGACCATTCACAAACCGTTAGCCTTCATTATGACAAGACAACAAATTAATGATTAAATTCTTTCGAAACATACGTCAAAACCTTCTCAATGAAGGAAAAACAACCAAATACTTTAAATACGCCATAGGTGAAATTGTACTGGTAGTCATTGGTATTTTGATTGCATTGAGTATTAATAATTGGAATGAATCGCATAAACAAAAGAAGGTTTTAAGTAACATTTATGGAATTGTAGCTGAAGACCTAAAGAAAGATTCTTTGGAAGTAGACATGGTGTTGAATTTCATGCTCGATAGAAAAAAGATATTTGAAAAAATTTTAAATGACTCGTTAAATTTAAAAGACGTCAAGGAAAATGGGATGATCCTCTCAATATTAACCGATGTCAGAGTATTAAACATTGAAAAGAGAGGTTATAATTTGCTACGTAATTTTGAAGATAACATGGTCAGTAAAAATGACTCTTTAGCCTTTAGAATTATCAATTTTTATGCAAGTTCTATTTTCTTTACTGAAAAAGTGGAAACAATAATTATCGATGATTTAATAAAAACCAATGATCTTTGGAAGAATCAGAAATGGTATACCAATATTATGCAAAATAAAAATGACGAAAGGTTTATTGACTATATGTTGACAAATCAAGAATTCAAAAATTTATGTGCTTTTCGGTATAGCATGTTTCATGAAAATTACGCACCAACGATCGAGCAATATAAGCAAGGAAGCAAACGAATTTTGGAGGCGATAAAAACCAGACTCGACAAAAAATAATAAAATAACGAAAGCCTAACAACGTGCATAATTAATTCTAAAAAATATAATATGGCAACAATCAATACTTATTTAAGCTTTATGGGTAACACTGAAGAAGCATTTGAATTTTATAAATCAGTATTTGGTGTTGAATTCGTTGGTGGCATAAGACGCTTTGGAGATATGCCAAATAATGAATTAATGTCGGACGCGGACAAGAGAAAAGTAATGCATGTCGGTTTACCAATAGGACCTGGGAATTTCCTTATGGGAACAGATGCACTTGAATCTATGGGGCAATCGCTAACATTTGGAAATAATTTTCATATATCTATTAGTCCAGAGAGTAAAGAAGAAGCCATTAAACTATTCGATGGACTTTCATCAGGAGGAACGGTAACATCGCCACTAGAAGAGACTTTTTGGGGTGCGTACTTTGGGGCATTTACAGATAAATTCGGAGTACAATGGATGGTAAATTATCTTCAACCAGTCAATAATTAAAAAACGAAACACAACAACGACTATAATCTTTTCACCAGTTCGCTGCGCTCGTGCTATTATTAAGGCCCCAAAGGGTTGGTGCACCAATGAACTATAAAAGTAAGAGAATATTTTACTCGTATTTTTTTGAAATACCATTGTAAAATACGAACTTGAGATATTAATAGCTGTACGTAATTTAAAACTCTTAAAAAATGACTATTAAATGAGGCGTTTAACTTTTATTTCATTATTTCTAACCTTATCTATTTCTAACCTTTATTCTCAAGAGATTCAATTAAAAAAAACCTTTTTTGGTTACAAGTTTGTTCAAAATAATGAGACAATCAAAATGAATCAAGTATACAAAAGCATGAAACCAAATAATCAAGCTTATAAATTGATGAAAAAAGCTAAATCTAACAATACAATAAGCGGAATTATTGGTTTTGTAGGTGGAGGAATGATGGGATGGCCAATCGGACGAAGTTTCGCTGGCGAAAAATTTAATTGGACTTTATTCGGAATTGGAGCTGGGATCGCTGCTATCAGTATTCCTATTTCTGGAAAATCAATAAAAGACACCAAAAAGGCTATTGATATTTATAATTCTTCATTAAACAAAACAACTCAAATTAATCATAATTTGCAATTGAAAATCATTGCGAATAAAAATGGTATCGGACTATCTGTTAACTTTTAAAAACTACGTATAAAAACGACTATAATCGCTAAGAAGTAAACCATAACTCAGCCGCTGGTGGCAATTACAAAAAATAGAATTATGATTCATCGTTTAAAATTCACCATTGACATCGATGCCGAAAAATCTAAGATCTGGAAAGCACTTTGGGACGAGAACTCATATCGTTCATGGGCGAGTGTTTTTTTTGATGGGTCTTATGCAATATCTGATAATTGGAGAGAAGGCAGTAAAGTACATTTTCTTGGACCTGATCAGAGCGGAATCTATAGTTTAATCGAAAAGCACATTCCCAATGAATTTATTGAATTTAAACACATTGGAAACGTATTAGAAGGAAAGGAAAAACCGCTAGACGAAGAAACGAAAAAATGGTCTGGAGCTACTGAAATATACAAGATTGTAAAAGGGGATGTTATGAATACGCTAAAGGTTGAAATTGATGTTATGAATGAACACCTGGAATTTATGACAAATAAATTTCCCAAGGCTCTTGAAAAAGTCAAAAACAACTGCCGCTAAGAATCTTTATCATTAATTGCTACTGAATTCCCTCACAGATCTTTCTAGCACCAGTTCGTATTGCTCGTTTCACTTATATTAATTAACTTCGTCGTACGCCCTAAAATCCCTAAGAATTTTCCGAAATTAACCATATACAAACCGTTGACAATAATTAAACCAGATAGATAAACTCAAAAATGAATCGTGAAATAATCGACATACATGATTATACCATTTTATTGGAAGAAGCTTCTACTGATAACAAATTAATTGATTCATGTTTTTTTGACGAACCAGTCATAGCTATTGCCTTTTATGGTGCCGGTGATGTTGGTCTAAAAGTAAAGTTTGACGAAAAAACGAAAGAATTCTATCATACCAAAGGCATGGTTTTATCTTTCTACGCTGATGATAAAGTCGAATTTGAGCATCAAGTCTCAAATTTAAAGCCTCTTCAATGTTTGGTGATTGCAACTACCGTTAAAAATATAGACAATTTACCAAGTGGTGAAAGCCAGTTTTTAGAAAAGTTTTTGCATCAATTAGTACACCCCAAAGATCATTATGTTGAAGGTCCGGTTTTTAATATGAGCCCAGAAATGTTTCTATTAGTTGAACAATTCTTTAACAATACGTTCGAAGGTGAACTTAAAATGATGTTCTACAAAAGCCATATCACAGCGTTGCTTTCTCATTATTTTGGGCAATTGGCAACACAACAAAACACAAAACTTAATACTTCACAACTAGAAAAAATTAATCTAGCCCAAGAAATTTTAGTATCCGATTTAGAAAATCCACCTTCCCTAACAGAATTGGCCCACAGAATTGGTACCAACACCAATAAACTTAAAATAGAATTCAAAGCGCAGTTTGGTGTTCCTGTTTTCAAATACCTACAAAATGAACGTTTAAAAAAAGCTTACAATTTAATAAAGAACGAAGGAAAGACTATTCAAGAAGCCGCTTGGACTGTGGGTTATGATAGTTTAGGTTCTTTCTCTAACGCTTTTGAAAAAAAGTTTGGTTATCGACCTAGCCAAGCATAAAATTCTTTTCGAATAAATCATAATTCTTTTTAAATAAGTCACTGGTTTAGAACCACAATAGATTTGTGTCATAATTAAAAAACAAAAATTATGATTAGTAAAAATTTATTTAGCATTCTATGCGCCATTTTAGTTTGGATTTTAGGAGTTGCCTTTTACCTCTTATCATTTTATATATCCATTTTAGAAAATCCTGATCTACAATCTAATATTACACTCGCTTTGGGCATTATACCTAGCGCAGGTTTAGGAACTTATTTGTTTTATAGAAATAGCTATATAAAACCATCTTCATTGGCTCTTACATTCGTAATAGTAGCTACTGTATTGGATATATTGATAACGGTTCCCGTATTTATAATTCCAAATGGTGGTAGTTATTCAAATTTTTTTGGTGATCCCATGTTCTACACCATCATAGTTGAATTCTATTTTATTGTATTCTATTTTGGAAATCATTTAACCAAAAAAATGAAAGCATGAAAACCTTCACTCTTTTTATCACGGTTTTATTGAATGCACTTTCTACAGGCTTTTTTTTCGCCTGGTCAGTTTCGGTCATCTTAGGAACAAAAAGAATCAGTGATTTAACTTATCTAGAAACGATGCAACATATCAATAAAGAAATCTTGAACCCTGCATTCTTCATCGTATTCTTTGGAAGCCTGATAACATTGATTATAACGACGTGTCTACAATTTAACAACAAAGTTATGTTTTGGTTGGTCTTGGCATCCGCGATCATTTATCTCATTGGAACTTTTGGTATTACTGCCTTTAAGAATGTTCCTTTAAACAATGAGCTGGATATATTGAAAATTACAAAACTTAGTTTATCAGAGTTAAAGAATTTTAGAACCTATTATGAAAGTACTTGGAATCATTATCACAATATTAGAACTATTTCAAGTATGATTTCATTCATCTTATTACTTATATCAATATTTATTAAAAAATAATTTTAACACAATTCATTATGAAAACGAACATTTTAGTTATCGGGGGAACCGGAAAAACCGGTCGTCGAGTAATAACACAATTACAAAATAAAGGAATCGAACCTAGAGTTGGTTCAAGACAAGGAACACCAAATTTCGATTGGAACAACAAAGATACTTGGGTAAAAACGCTTCAGGGTATAGAAAAAATGTATGTTACCTATTATCCTGACTTGGCCGTTCCAGGTGCTAAGGAAGCCATACAGAGTTTAACTTATCTCGCCAAAGAATTAGGAGTTAAAAAAATGGTTTTGCTTTCAGGAAAAGGTGAAACCGAAGCAGAAGCTTGTGAAAAAATTGTGATGGATTCTGGTATGAACTATACCATCGTTAGAGCTTCATGGTTTAACCAAAATTGGAGTGAAAGCTTCTTTTTAGAACCTATTCTATCTGGAGAAGTAGCACTACCAATGTCTAATGTTTTAATCCCATTTGTGGATGCAAATGATATTGCTGAAGTTGCAGCGACTGTTTTACTAGACGATCGTTTCAATGGTGAAATTATTGAGGTAACCGGACCAGAACTAATCACTTTTAAAGATATTGTAAATATCATTTCAAAGACCAGTAAGAGAAATTTGAATTTTTACGATATTACACTAGAGCAGTATATCGATGGTATGAAAAAAATGCAAGTTCCTAATGACGTTGTTTGGTTAATTGAATATTTATTCAGTCATGTTTTAACAAATCCGAAAAATCAATTAGTCGCTCATGATATTGAACGAGTTTTGGGAAGAAAAGCAAAAACATTTTTAGAATATGCGCAAGAAACAGCCAAAACTAGTATTTGGAATCAGGTAAGCGTTACATAATTATTGCGAGCAGCGTACATAAGTAATAGCGATTTGAGTCTTGACTCAAGTCGCTATACTTTTATTTTGTAATTTACTTTCCGAAAAGTAGCCTATAAATACTCATTACTAATCATACACAACCCGTGAGCAACAAGCTAAAAATAAACCATCATTACATGAAAAACATGATCAATGTATCTTTCAAAAAAATAGTTCCAATTATAGTCGGCATTTAAATTAATTAGTATATCAATATTTGGATGAAAGAAGAAATAATAAAACTAAGGAGAGAACTTCATGCAAACCCTGAATTATCTTGTTTTGAACATGAAACAGCAAAAAGAATTCAAAGGTTTATAAAGAAACATAACCCGACTCACATCGTTGAAAATTTAGGAGGTACCGGGTTAGCCGCTATCTATAGGCTTCCAAATAAAGGCAAGTCTATAACAATCAGATGTGAATTAGATGCATTACCAATTCAAGAAGAAAATCAATTCGACCACAAATCAAAAAAAAAGGGCATCTCACATAAATGCGGTCATGACGGTCATATGGCCATCGTTTCGGGGTTGATCTTTTGGCTGAAAAATCAATCGTTTAATGCCGGAGAAATTATATTATTATTTCAGCCAGCAGAAGAGAATGGAAAAGGCGCAAATCTTGTAATAAAAGACGAAAGGTTTAAAAATCTTAAAACCGATTTTGTATTTGCCTTGCACAACATACCAAAAGAACCATTACATAATATTATTATAATGAAAAATGGGTTTTCGGCTGAAGTTCAGAGTTTTATAATAAGAGTAAAAGGAAAAAAATCACATGCCGCAGAACCTGAAAATGGGATAAATCCAGCACTCGCAATTTCTAAGATCATTTCAACCCTTTCAACATTAGAAGTAATCAAACCCGAGGATAAAAATTTTACGTTAATAACACCTGTACATATCAATATGGGACAAATAGCCTATGGTATTTCTCCAGAAAATGCTGCTTTACACTATACGATGAGAACATGGAATAGAGAAAGAGCTACGACCTTAAAAGCTCAAATAGAACTACTCGTTCAGAAGATATGTCAATTGCACAAACTAACATTCGAAATAGAGTGGCTTGAATATTTTCCTGCTGCTACTAATAATATTGAAAGCAATAATTATGTTTTAAAAGCTGCTAAAGAAAACAATTTCAAAATTACTGAAAGACCTTACCCCTTTAAATTTGGTGAAGATTTTGGATGGTTTTCAAGAGAATATAAAACAGCCATGTTTGGATTAGGTGCAGGCATAAAAACTCCAGCTTTGCACAATTCTGATTATGATTTTCCCGATGAAATAATTAAAACTGGAATTACAATGTTTACATCCATAATCTCAACTATCATGAATGAATAATCAACAGAATAGCATAGGGATTACAATTCATTGCTAAAAGCTTATAAAGAGTACTTCGCAAATCCTAACGAATTTTATAACTCCTGCCTTTTTTGTTATCTTAGATGCTTACTTAACGAATCATAGACAAACTGTTAAGATTCATTTTGGCAAATTGTCATTGAAATTAAGACTATACGTTTATACATACTGAAACTGGAATTATGCTAGTCAATATCAATCCCAAATTACCCATGCGTGATAAAAATGTTACACGTGATTTTTATGTAGATAAGTTAGGGTTTAAAGAAATAGGAGATTACGAAGGTTACTTAATGGTTCAAAAAGATAAAATAGAAATTCACTTCTTTGAATTTAAAGAACTTGATCCTAAAGAGAATTACGGACAAGTTTATATTCGTACTGACAATATTGATGATTTTTACCAAGCATTATTAGTGAATAAAATTAGAATCCATCCTAACGGAAAATTAGAATCCAAACCTTGGGGGCAAAAAGAATTCTCGATACTTGATCCTGATACAAATCTATTGACATTTGGTCAAAGTAATTAAAAAACGACAACTAACAATTACCATGATTGATTCGTTCGCCATAATTGCAAACGCGAATGGTCCCCAACTAAATTTTTGTTAACTTAGTTATTTACGAATCTATCATATAACCACTCTTATAAAATTATAATTCCTATGAAAAACCTACTCCTTATCGCTTTTTTAAGTGCTTTTTGTCTTAGCTTAAACGCTCAAGAATTTGAAATTCCTGATACTATTGCGCTTAATAATGAGGCCGACTATAAAAAACATGAAACTAATGTATTAAATGCTATCAACTGGGTACAGGCAACACCCATAGGTGAGCAAAAAAATAAACGAAAAGAAGTAAACGCCTTTCTCTTTAAATGGATGTCGGGAAGCCCAAACGTAACCATTGAATTATCGCAAGACCTAGTGCCATTTATGGACTGCTCTGATTGCCTGGTATCTTTTATGAATGGTTGGACTAAATTTAGTTTGGAAAATAATTACTCTAAAAATAAACTCGATTGTGCTCTTGCAGCAACAAATCATACTATAGAGTTTTACACAAAAAACAAAAATGAATTAGGAAAGATAGATTCCATTGAAAAACTATCTAAACGAAAAAGTAAGGGAAAATTAAAAGCCTACATCAAATCGAAATTACCTACAAAATGACAATGCGCCAATCTCTATAACTAGGGTTGATGAATTATTAAAAGATAGAATGTAACAAACGGAAAACCTTTTGCAATCTATTAATTGCTAACTATACCTAAGAAAAAATCGATAGTACTTAGTATAGGGTAAATTCCATACTAGTTCCGTTGAAGAAAGAAAGATTAATTGGACGGAACTGATTTGTATGAACATGTTCGAGTGTGATTTATAACTTACAAAATCGTCTTAATTATACGTAGGCGATTACCTAGAAAAACCTTTAACGCTAACATGACTTGTACACTTTGCAACTCCGAACTCATTCGTAAAAAGGATACCTTATATTATGACTGTACTACCTGCAAAGCACTTATTAAAGACGCTGCGTATTACTTAACGGCCGAGAAAGAAAAAGCTAGATATGAAGCGCATAACAACGATGTTAATGATCTTCGGTATCAAAATTTTGTCATGCCAATTACTGATTATGTCTTTGCGCACTTCTTACCTACTCACAAAGGATTAGATTTTGGAAGCGGCACCGGCCCAGTTGTTTCGAGTGTACTATCGAAAAAAAAATATGATATTCAGCAATATGATCCGTTCTTTGCTCCAGATAAACGTGTCTTGAACAACAGGTTTGATTATATTGTTAGTTGTGAAGTATTTGAGCATTTTCACAACCCCAATCAAGAAATTAATAGACTCGCATCTATACTAAAACCAAATGGAGCATTACTGCTCATGACAATGCTTTATAACGACAAGATTGATTTCGACACTTGGCACTATCGTAAAGATCCGACACATGTCTTTATTTATAGAAAGGAAACCATCAATTTTATCGCAAAGACGAAGAACTTTGACGTAGAAATCTTAACAGATAGATTCATCACATTTAGAAAAAGAACGTAAGGTAAATCTGGTATTGTACTATTTTTATAGTACACGCTAAAATGAATTATAACGTAAAAAGACTCGCTACTTTTATAAGCTCCTAGAGAATACGAACTTTAAGTGCCGCTGATTTAGAACAGATACGAATTGAAAGAACAGAAGTCAGGCAAAGTAAAAAATTAGGCAACTACCTCAATAGAATTGCTTATCATATATCTGTTCATACGGGTCAGATGCTTAGCTATTTTAGAATAGTGAATATCGAACGCCCACAAATTTCGGAGTAAATAAACGTAAACAAACATAAGATCGAAGAAATAGAAAATCCATTTTATTTTTGATATGGCGATGAAACTATGCACATGAAAAGCACTCATTCAGTAATAAATGATATCTTTAGACATCTTTCACTAGAAAGTGAATTATTTTTATGTCAAAAATAACCCCACAAATTTCATCTAAAAAAAATCGTGCCATATCGATGTTTGCACTCATCATCGCTGGAGAGGCTATTTTTTTGCTGCCTTTCATTTTAATGCGGGTGTTCAAACCCGTAATTAGAGAAGCGTTGGTGCTTTCTGATGCTCAAATCGGTGATGCACAAGCTTTATACGGTATTACTGCGGTTATCTCCTATTTTTTTGGTGGTTTTATTGCCGATAAATGGGAAGCAAGAAAGTTACTATCCGTCTCTCTAGTGTTAACTGCCCTTGGCGGATTTTGGATGACTTTGATTCCTTCGCTAGTCGGATTAAAAATTTTATACGCTTTTTGGGGTGTTTCTACCATCTTCCTTTTTTGGGCAGCCCTAATAAAAGCAACAAGACAATGGGGCAATGAACACAATCAAGGTTTATCTTTTGGTCTATTAGATGGCGGACGCGGTTTTTTTGCCGCCTCTATTGCCCTCTTCGGTGCCACGATTTTAAGTCTATTATTTCCCGAGAAGGGCGATACAATTTCTTTCGATGCCAAAGTAACCACACTCCAATATATTATAGGTGCCGTAACTACGATTGTTTTTCTTGTGGCACTACTTGTATGGATCGTATTACCCAAAAGTGGGCCTATTCAAACAGATTCAGATGAATTTCGCTTTGATATGAAGAAAGCACTTTCTCTACTTACTAAGCCTATTGTTTTATATCATTCGTTGATTATTTTTTGCGCCTATTGCGCCTATAAATTAACAGGAACTTACGGTACCTACGCAAAAGATGTTTGGGGCTATTCTTTAGAAGAAGCTACCTACTTTGCTGTATTAATCCAATTTTTAAGGCCATTAGCCGCCATATCTGTAGGATGGATCGCCGATAAGTTCATTCCTTCAAGATTGATCGTACCATGTTTTACCGTTTTGATTTTAACTTCGGCAGTTTTAGGATTGGGTATATTTAAAGACCAACCCATTTTTTTATCCTTTACTTTTTTCATTTTTATGGCGCTGGGGACGTACGCATTAAGAGGCTTGTACTTCGCCATTATTGAAGAAACAAAAACACCCATTCAGCTCACAGGTACCTTAGTAGGTATTATATCGGTTGTTGGTTTTGCACCCGATATTTTTATGCCCTTGTTTGTTGGTTATATGTTAGGAAGCAATCCAACTATTGCTGAATATCAGAACTTATTTACGTGGTTCACTATCATTCCGATAGTAGGTTTATTGGCCACTATCGCATTTCGAAAAAGTATCCAAGATAAAAGCATCCGATAAGGGATGCTTTCATATATTTATTTCGAAATTTTCTTTATTGCAAACTCGCTAAACTTGCTTTCAACGTTTCTATTTTAGCCAAAGCATCTGCTTCTTTATTCTTTTCACTAGCAACCACTTGCTCTGGCGCATTGTTCACGAAGCGCTCGTTGGCTAGTTTCTTTTGCACTGAATTCAAGAACCCTTGTGTGTAATTGAGCTCTTCGGTTAATTTTTTAACCTCGTCTTCAACATTAATAGTGCCAGCCACAGGGATGAAATATTCATTCGATTTCACTCGAAACGTCAAGGCACTAGCTACCTTTTCTGTGATATAAGTTAGCGATGAAATATTACCAAGCTTGCTAATAACAGTATCTAAATCGCTTGTCATTTGCTCATTATTCAAAACGAAAAACTCGATACTATCTTTAAAAGAAATGTTTTTTTCTTTACGGATGGTACGGATACCAGCCACAACATTTGTAGCAAAATCGAAATCAGCAATTAATTGTTCATTCACCTGTTTCTTCGAAGGATAATTGGCAACAATCAATGCCGCTTCAGGTGTACGCTCCTCTATATATTGCCAAATCTCTTCAGTCAAAAACGGCATAAAAGGATGTAATACCTTTAAGTTGTTCTCAAAAGCACCAATAATTGCTGTATACGTAATCGCATCGACAGGTTGCTCATAACCTGGCTTCAAAATCTCTAGCAACCACGAAGCAAAGTCATCCCAAATTAGTTTATAAATAACCATTAAAGCATCTGACAATCTGTATTTACTAAAATGATCTTCAATTTCGGCTAAGGCCTTTTGAAACTTACTCTCATACCAATCGATTGCTATTTTCGAAGCTTCAGGCTGCTCAATTTCAGAACTTACCTCCCATCCTTTTACCAGTCGAAAAGCGTTCCAAATTTTGTTGGCGAACTGTTTTCCTTGTTGACATAAATCTTCATCGAACATCAAGTCATTTCCCGCTGGTGAGCTCAATAGCATACCCACGCGAATACCGTCAGCACCATAGGTCTCTATTAAATCTAAGGGATTCGGAGAATTTCCTAAAGACTTAGACATTTTTCTTCGTTGTTTATCTCGAACTATTCCGGTGAGATACACATTACTAAACGGTTTATCACCCTTATATTCATAGCCGGCAATAATCATACGTGCCACCCAAAAAAATAGGATTTCTGGTGCAGTCACCAAATCATTTGTTGGATAATAATAATTAATTTCTTCATTTTCGGGATTTCGAATACCATCAAAAACACTCATCGGCCAGAGCCATGAAGAAAACCATGTATCGAGTACATCACCATCTTGTCTTAAATCGGTCATGGCTAGAGATGCATTCTTCGTCTTCTCCTGCGCTAATTTTAAGGCCTCTTCTGGTGTTTCTGCTACTACAAAATCTTCTTTCCCATCTCCATAAAAATAGGCAGGAATTTGCTGCCCCCACCACAACTGACGAGAGATGTTCCAATCACGAACGTTTTCCATCCAATGACGGTAGGTATTGATAAATTTATCTGGAAACAATTGCACCTCCTTGTTCAAAACAGCATCTAAGGCAGGTTTTGCCAAATCTTTCATATTTAAGAACCACTGATCGGATAATCTTGGTTCTATAACAGCTTTTGTTCTTTCTGACGTTCCAACTTTATTGAGGTGTTGCTCAATTTTCACCAAGTATCCCTTTTCCTCTAATTCTTTTGATATTTCCTTACGTACAACAAAACGATCTTTTCCCTCATAATGCAATCCAAAACTATTCAATGTTGCATCTTCATGAAAAATATCGATAACTTCTAATTGATGTTTATCTCCTAAGTTCTTATCATTCTCATCGTGCGCTGGTGTTACTTTTAAACAACCAGTACCAAATTCTATATCCACATAATCATCTTCAATAATAGGAATCACGCGATTGCATAAAGGTACAATGGCCTTCTTTCCGCGTAAGTGCGCAAAACGTTCATCATTCGGATTGATACAAATAGCTGTGTCTCCTAAGATTGTTTCAGGGCGCGTTGTAGCAATCGTTACCTTTTCGGTACTCCCTTCAATATCATACTGCAGATAGTATAAATTACCTTGACGCTCTTCATGAATAACCTCTTCATCTGAAAGGGTAGTTTTCGCTTCAGGATCCCAATTTACCATGCGATACCCTCTATAGATCAATCCTTTCCTATATAAATCAACAAATACTTTGATAACAGAAGCGCTCATGTGATCATCCATCGTGAATTTGGTTCTATCCCAATCACAAGAGGCGCCTAACTTTTTTAATTGCTCTAAGATTACACCTCCATACTCATGTGTCCAATCCCAAGCATGCTTTAAAAACTCTTCTCTTGATAATTCATTTTTATCAATTCCTTGTTCTTTGAGTTTAGCAACCACTTTCGCCTCTGTGGCAATTGAGGCATGATCTGTACCAGGTACCCAACAAGCATTTTTACCTTGCATTCGGGCACGACGAATCAATACATCTTGAATTGTATTATTCAACATATGTCCCATGTGCAAGACTCCTGTAACATTTGGTGGAGGAATTACAATCGTATAAGGTTCTCTATCATCAGGAGTCGAGTGAAAATACTTATGCTCCATCCAATAGCTATACCATTTATCCTCTACTGTACTGGCATTATATGTTGCTGGAATATTCATTTGGCTTAATTCTTGATAAAAAATGACTGCAAAGTTACGATTATCAATACTAAGTAAAAACTTTGTCCGTTATAATTTTATAGAAAAATGAGTATCTTTACAAGATCAAAATAATTTAAAGAAATGAAAAAAATAGCAATTATACTATTTATTGGAATCTTTGGTGTTTCAATGAGTGCACAAGAAAAAATTACAGTTGTTGAAGATGTAAAAAAACCTGCCAATGCTGTAGCGCAAAAAAAAGCAGATCCTAATGCTCCTGTTTTCGAATTTGAACGAAAAATTGTAGACTATGGAGCAATTGAAAAGGGGTCAGCAGGAACTTACAATTTTAAATTCAAAAATATTGGTAAGTCGCCACTTATTATTTCTAATGTAAAAGGTAGTTGTGGCTGTACGGTTCCTTCGGCTCCAAAAGAACCAATTATGCCAGGAGCAACTGGTGTTATCCAGGTGAAATATGATACCAATAGAGTGGGACCAATTTCTAAAACAATTACAATTACATCGAATGCCTCAGAGCCAAAAAAGGTGATTCGAGTAAAAGGATTGGTGAAAAAGGAAAGCGCTTTATCTATCTTAGAGAAGAAAGAAAAGAGTATGGTTTCTAATGACAAGAATGGTAATTAGAACCTTATCACGATATGATAAAAAGCGACTCCTTGAGTCGCTTTTTTTATATGATTTTTTCTAGCCTGAAGCTAAAAATTAAACTTTTTCCGTCGCGCATGATGTCGAGTTTGATTTTTTTACCTTCTTTGGTTGAGAACATATGTATGATTTCTTCTAATTTAAAATTATAGGTGGGTCTACCATTAATTTTCATGACCACGTCTTTCGGTTTTAAACCAGCTCTATCGGCAGGAGAATCTTTGCGCACTTCCGAAATAATATAGGAGGTTTTAAGAGCGTATACATAACTATAGAGTATTTGAACTGTAGAGGAGCCTCGTTCGTCTTGTTTTAGTAAATTCGATTTTCTTTCGGGCACAATCATACTACCATTATAGGCCATTTCGAGACCGCTCATGTTATAGACAAAAGGATCATTAAAATAACTCGATGGGTTTTTAAACACTATTTTTTCTCCTCGATAATCAATAATTAATCGAAATCTTTTCAATATCTCCGATCCTAATGTACCATTTCGTTCTTTGTGTAAATATACATTCTCAATGGAGGTAGAGTCAGGATAGGCCACATTCGCACTGGTAAAAATATAATTGCCTAATGATATTTTATCAATCTTACTCCTTTTTCCATAAATATCACCGCTTAGGCCCTTTCCTAAATAATCTTCAAAATATTTCTCCGGTATATTTATTTTATCACTTGATTTATCAAATAACCATAATGCATCACTCCCTCCTAAATCGATCAGTAATTTTGCATCAATGCTTTCTTTTTCGGAGATGTCAACTTCTAAAAATAGATAGGGTTTATTCTTATAAAAATGCAAGTCGAACAATTGACATCGCTTACAATCCTTATAACTGTATTTTTTGGGGTCGTAAAACTTAATTCTTTTTGAAGAATAATTGATATCGACTACAAAATCCCGAAACAGATCTCCACCAATAATTCCGTTAATGGTAATACCCATTTTCGAAGAAAAGTCAAAATCTTTACTGGGAATCAAATAAATGAGGTGATCTCCATTAATTATTTTACCTATTTTAAATAGATTTTTACGAGATTTTATAGCGTCAATATAATCGCCTCCCCCCAAACCTCGCAATTTAATTTTCTCAGTGTCTTTCAATTTCAAGGAATCTTCTACGCTTAGATTGAACATAATTGAGTTATCAACGCCCGTATCCAACAAAAAATTTAATTTACTCCCATTAACTTCAATCGGTATAATAATGAGATTATTAATCAATTTAAAGGAGAGTGTCTGATGTTTACTTTTTCCTGAAATTTGAAATCTATCTTGCGCATACAGATTCAATAAGCAACAAAAACACGCAAAAAGAACAGCTAATATTTTTAACCGATTTCTCATAAATTTAGTTGGTTACTTAAACTTACGAAAATTTATAAGGCTCCTTAATTTTTTTAGCAATAATTAACATTCTATAAATCTGTACAATGTTTTAATTTGATTGAAATAATTTTCGCAAATTTGTGATCTAATAGAACTGTAACTAACATGCCAAAAATTTCTCTTAAGGGTATTGCAATGCCAGAGTCACCAATTCGAAAGTTGGTGCCTTTTGCCGAAGACGCTAAGAAACGTGGTACCAAAGTATATCATTTAAATATTGGACAACCGGATATTAAAACGCCTAAAGTAGCACTCGACGCGATAAAAAATAATGAGCTAGAGGTATTAGCATATGCCAGAAGTGAAGGCTCAGAAGTGTATCGTACAAAACTAGCTTCTTATTATGCGAAAAATAATATTCATGTAACTTCGAGCGATATCATTGCCACTACAGGAGGCAGCGAAGCCTTGCTTTTTACTTTTGGGAGCATCATGGATGCTGGTGATGAAGTTATCATCCCAGAACCTTTTTATGCGAATTACAATGGTTTTTCAACGGCCTCAGGTGTTAAAGTTGTACCGGTAGTATCGAAAATAGAAGATAACTTTGCCTTACCTCCTATTGAAGATTTTGAAAAATTAATTACACCTAAAACAAAAGCAATTCTCATTTGTAATCCAGGAAACCCAACAGGTTATCTTTATTCTAAAGAAGAAATTCGCAAGCTCGCATCTTTAGTCAAAAAACATGATCTTTTTTTAATTGCCGATGAAGTATATCGAGAGTTTGCTTATGAAGGACTCACTCATTATTCTATTTTACAAGAAACATCAATTGAAGAAAATGCTATTGTTATTGATTCTGTGTCAAAGCGCTACAGTATGTGCGGAGCACGTATCGGCTGTATCGTTTCGAAAAACAAAGAAGTTGTGAATACAGCTTTAAAATTTGCACAAGCTCGATTAAGTCCCCCTACCTATGCACTAATCGCAAGTGAAGCAGCTCTTGATACACCTCAAAGTTATTTTGATGATGTTATTGAAGAATATGTTGAAAGAAGAGATACACTCATTTCAGAGCTGCAAAAAATTGATGGTGTAAAAGTAGCCTCTCCAAAAGGTGCCTTTTACTGCATCGCCGAATTACCAGTAGAAAACACCGATCATTTCGCACAATGGCTCCTAGAAAAATACAATTACCAAAATGAAACAATTATGGTCGCGCCAGCTGCTGGATTTTACTCTACCGAGGGCCTCGGACTGAATCAAGTGCGTATTGCTTATGTGCTGAATAAGGAAGACTTGATACGTTCTGTTGCAATTTTAAAAGAAGCTTTAAAAGTGTATAACGCTTAATGCAAGTTCATAAAAACATATCTCTAAAAAAGTACAATACCTTTGGTATTGACGTGAAAGCGGCCACCTTTGTTGAAATCAATTCAATTGGCGATTTAAAAAACATCATAAGTACCCATACCGATTTTTTCATTTTAAGTGGTGGTAGTAATTTACTGCTCACTAAGGACGTAGAAAAGCTTGTGATTCACTTAAATATTAAAGGAATTGATATTACAAAGCAAGATGAAAATCATGTTTATATAAAAGTAAACGCAGGTGAAAATTGGCATGAATTTGTGCTTTGGTGCATTGATCACGATTTTGGAGGTATTGAAAACATGTCGTTGATTCCAGGAAATGTTGGTACCTCGCCTATTCAAAATATAGGCGCTTACGGAGTGGAGTTGAAAGATACCATGTATGAATTAGAGGCTTTAGAAATTGCCACTGGGAATTTAGTAAGTTTCTCTAATGCTTCTTGTTCTTTTGGCTATCGAAATTCTGTTTTTAAAAATGAATTGAAAGGTAAATACATTATCACAAATGTCACCTTCAAATTGACCAAGAAAAAACATACTTTAAATAGTTCTTATGGCGCTATTCAATCAGAATTAGAAAAATACAACATTGAAAACCCTACATTAAAAGATATTTCTAACGTCGTGATTGCCATTCGTCAAAGTAAACTACCCGATCCGAATAAAATTGGAAACAGTGGTAGCTTCTTTAAAAATCCAGTGATTTTAAAGCATCAATTTAGGCAGCTACAACATAAATTTCCAGAAGTACCACATTATATAGTTTCTGATACCGAGGTTAAAGTACCCGCAGGTTGGTTAGTTGAACAATGCGGTTTTAAAGGCAAGCGCTTTGGCGATGCTGGGGTACATAAACAACAGGCATTGGTACTCGTAAACTATGATAATGCAACGGGTACAGAAATACTCTCACTTTCGAAAAAGATACAAGAAGCTGTGTTAGAAAAATTTCATATTCAGCTTGAAGCTGAAGTGAATATATTGTAATATTAATTACATCCTAAATCATTTCTTGATTGCTCATCATTATTTGGGAAACAAAACCCAGACAATACCTCAGCAGGAACATAGCGCAATAAATTAGGATCATATAATGACTTTTCAATAAAAGCTGTTAAATCATCTATTTCTGCTGGAGTTAAATTTAACCCTCCAAAGCCTTCCGCTAATTGCGAATCTGGAACGTCACCATTTTGTTTTACCCCGGCGTTGATATATTCGATTACCTCACGAACAGTCGTAAAAGTACCACCATGACCATAAAAAGGGTTGTCGGTTAAATTATATAGATTAGGAACTTTAAATTTAAAATTATCTTCTGGTCTATTAGTAAAAGCTGCACGTCCAATGAGTACATCTTTCTTAAAGCTTTTACTATTCGTACTATTAATTCCAACCAAGTCTCCCATACCTAGTGCATAAAAATCATTAGATTTCAAGGAAGGTCCTGTATGACAGTCGGTACATCTACCCTTGGTCATAAACGTAATCGCACCTCTCTTTTCTTGATCACTGATGGCATTGAGATTTCCTTTTAACCATTCTTGCCAAGGAGCTTGATTCGCAAGTACAGTTCTATTGAATGAAGCGATCGCTAAGGCTCCCGTCAAACGAGAATATCGTTCATCTTCAGGCACATTAGGAAACGCAGCATCGAACATGGCTTTATATCCAAATTCTTCAGCAAACTCTTCATCAATTTTGAGTCTATGAGCCGTTTGACCAGCCATACCTTGCACTTCCAAGCCTTCAAAACCTAATAAATTATCGGGTTGATCTGTAGCATTTGTACCTGTATTTACAAAAGGTTCATTAATTCCGGCTCCTCCAAGAGAACCATTCCATAGCATTACATCTTGATAGGCTACGTTTAATAACGACGGTACTTTAATAGAAAGAATATCCACTGAATCACTAGGCATTGCAGGATTCATTATTCTATTCTCTCCGGCCACACCGAATCCTATACCACCTTCGCCAATTCCTTGTAATGCCCCTGAATAAAAACCTGAAGCAACAGGATGACAACTTGCACAAGCATAAGTAAATTTACTTCCATCCATTTTAGGAACACCGCCTGTAGCAGTTTCATGCACCAACAGCTTACCTAAAGCTACTTTTTCTGGTGTTAAAGGGTTTAATGGATCTTGAGGAATACTTGAGAGATCATCTTCACTTGGTAAAATAAAGAAGTCATTACCCTGTCCGTCAGAGACAGTAATAATCTGATCTATCAATTTCTGATCTAAGGGTGAAATTTTAACTGGAGTATACGCATCGTCCTTGTTACATGAACATAACAATATAAACGATAAAACTATCCCGAACTTTTTCATAGCAAATAAAATTTTACGGATTTATCTGTGACAAATATATGATTTATTTTGTAAGTAATAGGAAAATTCACGTCTATAAACGTTTGTCCCTCTTAATTTTAACATATTTAACATCATTATTTTCGGAAGAATCTTCACATTACAGCAGAAACTGACATCACTTTTTTTAGTCTAATCAACATTCTATTGATGCAGATCTAGCTCATTGTCTTATTCCTTTTTAAGAATATCAATGTGTCTCTTCAAGCGTTCTAAATCGAACTTTAAGGTACCATTATACACGCCTCGTATAAAACCTTCCTTATCAACGAGGATAAAATTTTCGGTATGAATAAACTCACTCTCGTCTTGCGTTTTCTTAAAATCTTCATCTGCGAAATATCCTTTTCGCGCTATTTCATATAATTCTTTTTTGTCTCCAGTTACTAAATTCCATTTTTTAGCGTCTATCTGATTATTTTGTTCGTATTCCTTTAACTTATCAACCGTATCCACCCACGGCATTACCGAATGAGATAGTAATAGAATTGCAGAATCATTCTTATAATACTCTTGAAGTACATTCATATTCTTTGTTAACTTTGGACAAATACCAGGACAGGTAGTGAAGAAAAAATCTGCAACATAAATATGACCTTCATAATTTTTATTTGAAATTGTTTTTCCGTTTTGATTCACAAATGAAAATTCAGGTATCCGATGCGTTCCTTTCGTCCATTGCGGGGTAAAATCAGCAGAATTAAAATATGGTAAAGAAGTAACTTCTCTTTCTTTAGTAAGCACCTCATTTTCTTTTTTACAAGAAAAAACCAGCAGTAATAAAAAAACGTACATCAAGCTTTTCATTTTAAAAGTTTTAAGGTGTTTTTATTTTCGGTAACTGTATAGCATTTTTTTAACCCTATTAATCCATATCGCTCACCATCATCTGCAACATAATTGGTGGCAATTTTACCATTTTGTTTCCATATTTTCTGACTTCCCTGTTCCTTTCCATCTTTGTAGTTAAAGCTCTTTAGAAGTTTACCATTGACATACCACTCTTTTAGACTTCCATGGTAAAATCCTTTTTCGTTAAAATAAAATTCAAATTTTTTATTTCCATTTGGCCACCATCCTTTATGAATTCCTACTTTAACTCCTCTATTGTACATTCTTAATTCAGCCAAAGAATCATTGAAATATTTCTTAACTTCTTTGCCATGTTTACGTCCGTTTATGTACGAAGTTCTTTTTTTCATTTGACTGAATCGATTACTATCTAATACGATTCCACTAAATGTGTTTTCTTGGTAAAATAATTTGCCGTTTTTTAAAACAAGATTAGAATCTTCTTTGGGCACAACGAGTACTGTACTTTTCTCACATGAAGATAGCATACAAAATCCGATAAGTAAAAGGAATACGTTTTTCAAAATTATCTAGATATATTTCCTGGTGTCCCAAAAAAACCATTACCATTAATATAAGGGTCCTGATCGGTTATATGATAATGGTAAATCCCTTCAGGGAAATCGGCCGTAACCGAAGTATGGCCGTGAAATTCATCTAAATCTGAGTTAGAAAGTCTTGTTCCGTTTTCTACGGGACCATAGACTGGAAATCCATCTGCTAATAAGCCAAGAAAAGCATCATCACCAAATTCTTGAGTTAAAAAGGTTGGTTCTATATGATAATGATATTGAGTTCCTGCAGGATGTCCAAACCATTGATCGAATGAATCAATTTCATTTGTTAATGCCGCACCTCCTGCCGCATACTGATTGTAAAAAATAACGCCATTTCTTGAGATGCCAATAGGGCCCATGGGTGTTGCTTCTTTGTTTACAGCTTCGGCGGGATTTAAGGAAATTGTAAATGTTATATTCTGTTCTCCAATTGAGTTTGGATTTTGTCTCCAATTTGTATTTGTACCATTATAATCTTCATACAAAGGGTTATTTATTGGCCAATAAGGACTTGTATGATTGGGTAGATCTGTAGTATTAATGGTTACTGTATTGCCATTTACCTCATATGAAACCGCTTCTATACCATCAAACTTCGACAAAATAGTAGTAATATCATAACTTGTTACAGAATCAAATTCTTCGTCATCTGCGCCAGAATCATTAGAGCTACATGCTATAAATATCCCGAGAGAAACTACTAATATTGTTTTTTTAATATTCATTTTATATTTTTCCATTACTATTTTTTTAATTACTTCAACACTCTAATTTCGAAGCCCATAATTAAATAAGCTATTGTCTGATATTTGTTATTTCGGTCGTTAGTTCGTCTTTAATCGCACTATCGGCATCACTCAATGGCAATTGATTTTGATTCAGAAGATTTGGGTTTTCTAACGCATTATTACTCAAATTGTAAAATGCTTCGTTGCCGTTTTCAAATCGAATATATTTATGAGTGCTATTCCTTATTGTATAATCAAAACCCCCATTATCCTTACCTATTTCTGTATATATATAATCTCTAAAGTTAACGTTTGGAATGGTAAATAATTCTTTGAAGCTCTTACTATCATTTATTTCAACAGTACCCGTTTCTGCAATATCAGCAATTGTTGCAAAAATATCGGTTGTATTTAGCAATGCATCTTCTATTTGATTCACCCTTGTCACGTTTTTGCCTGAAATGATCATTGGAACATTTACCCCACCTTGATATACACTGCCTTTTGCACGTTGTCCTGCGTATTCTTGAGCTACTTGATTGGGAGTCCCATTATCTCCAATAAAAATAATTACTGTATTATCTTTCTCCTCTGTTGACAATGAATTTAATAATCTTCCTATTTCGGAATCCATGGCTTCTAACATTGCCAAATAATAGGGAAGCGGATTCGCATCTATACTCCCATCATCTGTTGGTAGCGAACCTTGCGAATGCAAGTTAGAAGGTGGCAGATGAAAAGGTGTATGAGGCGCATTATACGCCAACCATAAAAACCAAGGTTGAGTTTGTGTATCAATCCAATCAATCGCTAAATCTGTAAACTTTGTTGTTGTATACTCAGATGAGTTGTTGGTTTGACCATTCTCCGTAAAATTCCAATTTGTGTATGATTGAACACCTCCACTTAATAATCCTGCATAATATCCCACTCCCATATGTAAAGGATGTTGAGTATCTCTAGACAAATGCCATTTACCAATGACGGCATGACTATATCCAGCATTACTATTATCTAAATACTTTTGAATTGAAGTTTCTGATGTTGATAATACATCATCAACTTTCATAACATTCGTTCTAAATCCATATTTACCTGTCAATATACTTGATCTCGTTGGTGTACAGGTCGGATAAGACCAGAGATTATTAAATCTAACACCACTATTGATCATTTCTTGAAGATTAGGCATATTAGGTTTCTGGGTTCCTATACTATACCCTGGTGTTGCGTCTAAACCCATGTCATCTGCAATAATTAGTAAAATATTCGTCTTAGATTCTGAAGAGTTATCTCCATCTTGAATATCTGAAACTAGAGATCCATTATCACTACAAGAAAGAAATATGATCATTACTAAAAAGAGTCTTGATAATTTTGAGTGCATATGTTTTGGTTTCCTGTTAGACTACTACAATGCCTCAAGGTTTAAAATACCATTAAAAAAATAAAGCCTCCCTTTAAAGGGAGGCTTTAAAACATAAAAACATTAGTTCGTCAATTACTCCTTATCGAAAAATACTTTATGAAGTAAACCCGCAACTATAGCTCCAGCAATTGGAGCCACCCAAAACAACCATGATTGTGTAAGATATTCTCCTCCAGCAAATAATGCCTGACTCATAGAGCGCGCAGGATTCACCGATGTATTCGTGATTGGTATACTAATTAGGTGAATTAACGTTAGGCCTAGACCAATTGCGATAGGCGCAAATCCTTTAGGCGCTCTCTCATTCGTGCTCCCTAAAATGATCAATAAAAAGAACATAGTCAATAAAAATTCAGCTACAAATGCAGCCGTCATTGAATAACCTCCAGGTGACAAATCACCATATCCGTTTGACGCAAATCCTCCAATATCAGTAAAGTCACTTTTACCAGAAATAATGAAGTACAATGCAGCAGCGGCCAACACTGCTCCGATGAGCTGAGAAATAATGTAGGGTATTAATTCTTTAGCCGAGAATTTACCCCCTGCCCATAACCCAAAAGAAACAGCAGGATTAAAATGACCTCCAGAAATATGACCAACGGCATACGCCATTGTCAATACGGTAAGTCCAAAAGCTAAGGAAACACCTACAAAGCCAATTCCTAATTCAGGATAACCAGCTGCAAAAATTGCACTTCCACACCCTCCAAATACTAACCAAAAAGTTCCGAAAAGTTCGGCAACAAGTTTTTTCATAATATTATAGTTTTAAATTAATTGATATTGTTATGACACCTCTAAAAGAGTAAAGTCACATATTTTACAAGATACAAATTACTTATAGCACGCATAACGTTTACTTTTTATATCTTTGCATCAAAGAATTTTCTTATGAAATTACTTCTCATAACATTGGCTTTATTAGGTTTGGCTTTCGCAGGGATCGCCATTAAAATTTGGGCAAAAAAAGATGGTGAGTTTGCTGGTACCTGTGCCAGTCAAAATCCGATGCTGAACAAAGATGGAGACTCATGTGGATTTTGTGGCAAAACTCCAGATCAGTTTGACACCTGTAAAGAACCTCAACATAATTAGTTAAGTTTGTAGCCAATGCTACTGACGATCCTTTTTTATACATTCATTTTTGCAGTTGCCGTACAACTGTGTTTTTATGTTTTTCTCTTTAGAAGATTTTCAAGTTCCAAACAAGCACATTCCAATTATTCTGATGTTCCAATTTCCGTGCTTATTGCGGCAAAAAATGAAGCTCACAATTTAAAGAAAAGATTAACTCTTATACTACAACAGGAGTATCCAACCTTTGAAGTCATTTTAATTGATGATGCCTCTACCGATGACACCTTAGTCATTGTCGAGACACTGCAAAAAGAATACAAGCATTTAAAACTTGTATCTCTGGCGCATACAAATACCTATACTGGTAATAAAAAGAATGCGCTTTCTAAAGGAATTGAAGCCGCTTCATATGACCGCTTACTTTTCACAGATGCTGATTGCCAGCCGAAAAGTGTGCATTGGATTTCGGAAATGACAAGTCAATTGAATGAAACAAAAAATATCATATTAGGATACGGTGCCTACGAAAAAATAGAAAATTCGTTTTTAAACAAACTAATTCGATATGAAACTTTACTAACTGCGATACAGTATTTTTCATACGCCAAAATGGGGATTCCGTATATGGGGGTTGGCAGAAATTTAGCTTACCAAAAAAAGCTATTTACACAAAATAATGGTTTCAAGAACCATCAACATATAAAATCTGGTGATGATGATCTACTCATATCAGAAATAGCAACTTCTAAAAATGTAGGCATTTGTTTTAGCAGGTCGAGCCATACTGTTTCTCTAGCCAAAAAATCGTTTCAACATTGGTTTTCCCAAAAAAGAAGACATATTTCTACCGCTTCTAGTTATAAATCGATTCATAAGTTCTTATTAGGGCTCTTTTTTAGTTCTCAATTTCTATTTTGGACACTTGCAATAATCTTAGTCTCTTTGGCGTTTAATTGGCAAATTGTAACTATTTTAGTACTTACACGACTGACAGCATACTATGCGCTGATTCAAAATTCAGCAAAAAAGTTAGACGAACGAGATATTGTAGTAGTTGCTCCAGTATTAGAGTTGATATTAGTATGCACTCAGCTTGGTTTATTTTTGACAAATCTCTTTTCTAAACCTAAGCACTGGTAGCCTGTTATATGAAAGAAACAATAGAAATTACAACCGCCATCATGAACGCTAAAAAAGGCGAGGAAGGTGCCTATACCCTATTGTTAAATACATACTGGAAAGATGTCTATCGCTTTCAATACAGCAAAACAGATGACGAAGAAGAGGCAGAAGACATTACGATTAAAACCTTTGCTAAAGCGTTTGATAAAATTTCAACGTTCAAAGAAGATTATAAATTCAAAACGTGGCTTATCTCTATTTCTAAAAATATTTATATTGACCATCTGCGCAAGCAAAAAACTGAGACAGTTTCCTTAAGCAAAGAAAATGATGCCTATAAGGTTAAAGATGACGAACCTACTCCAGTAGATAAACTCATTATAGAACAAAATTTGGCACAATTATTAAGCTACATCAAACAGCTAAAGCCGCACTATCAAGAGATCATCCATTTGCGTTTTTTTAAAGAAATGAGCTATAAAGAAATTGCATCTAATTTAGATGAGCCTATGAATAATGTCAAGGTAAAATTGCTCCGCGCCAAGAAACTACTCGCAGAAATTATTAAAAAATCAGATTCTTAAAAATTTAGTACTTTCACCTCTTTATATGTTTATATGAAGAAATTACTACAATCTTTAGGCCCCGGACTTTTATTCGCTGGCGCCGCAATTGGGGTCTCTCATTTAGTGCAGTCAACCAGAGCAGGAGCTGACTTTGGCTTTGGTTTACTTTGGGCACTTTTACTGGTAAATCTCTTTAAATATCCATTTTTTCAATATGGGCCTAGGTATGCAGCCGCGACGGGTGAAAGTTTAATTGATGGCTATAAAAAATTAGGTAAAGGTATACTTATTGCCTATTATGTCTTAACCTTTGCTACCATGTTTACAATTCAGGCCGCTGTGACGATCGTAACTGCCGGTTTAGCTGCAAACCTTTTTGGTATTGCGCTTAGTCCTACGGTATGGACTATTATTATTACCATTATTTGCCTCTCTATACTAATGATTGGTAAATATAAATTCTTAGATAATTTTATTAAAATCATCATCATTACCTTAACATTGAGTACTATTATTGCTGTAGTAATTGCCGTTTTTAATATCGGCACACCTCAGAGTTTTGCACAAACTTTTCCTCAAGGCAGCCTCGAAATTGCTTTTTTAATTGCTTTTTTAGGATGGATGCCCGCACCACTCGACATTTCAGCTTGGCATTCTCTCTGGGCCTTAGAAAAACAGAAAAATACGAAAGATGACTTCAATATGAAAAAAACCATGTTCGATTTTAACTTGGGTTATATTGGCACTGTTTTTTTAGGGGTCTGTTTTATTAGTTTAGGAGCTTTAGTTATGTTCGGATCTGGAGAACAATTTAGCAGCGCTGCCGGTAAATTTGCTCAGCAGCTCATTCATTTATATACAGAAAACCTGGGTGAGGCTACTTCCATATTTGTCGCTATCGCTGCTTTTACAACCATGTTCAGCACAACTTTAACCACTTTAGATGCCTCACCAAGAGCCATGGCACGATCTACCGAACTAATCTTCGATAAAACATATAAATACAATTATTTAAGTTGGATATTATTATTAGCTGCAGGTACTATTATCATTTTATCTTTTTTCATCTCTAATATGATCACCATGGTGAAAATTGCGACTATTTTATCATTCTTAACCGCTCCTTTTTATGCTATTGCCAATTTTATGTTGATTTCAAGTAAGCATACTCCTCAACAATGGCGACCATCGAAAGCAATGAAAATATTAAGTTATTTGGGGATTATTTTCTTGATCGGATTTAGTATTTGGTATTTAATGAATTTGTAACTTTGTATTCTAATTTTAGTTATGGCAGTAACACCCGAAATAGCACCAGTCAAAAAACCAAAATGGTTACGAGTTAAGCTACCTGTTGGTAAAAAGTATACTGAACTTCGCGGTTTAGTTGATAAATACAATCTTCATACTATTTGTACAAGCGGAAGTTGCCCGAATATGGGAGAATGCTGGGGAGAAGGTACGGCTACATTTATGATTTTAGGAAATATCTGTACACGCTCTTGCGGATTTTGTGGAGTTAAAACCGGTAGACCTGATACTGTAGATTGGGAAGAACCAGAAAAAGTGGCGCGTTCTATTAAAATCATGCAGATAAAACATGCCGTGATTACCTCTGTTGATCGGGATGATTTAAAAGATGGAGGCTCTATCATTTGGGCCGAAACCATCAATGCGATTCGAAGAGCAAATCCAACAACTACCCTCGAAACATTGATTCCAGATTTTCAATTAATTCATAAAAACATAGATAGAATTGTAGCTGTGGCACCTGAGGTTGTTTCTCATAATGTTGAAACTGTGCGTCGCTTAACCCGTGAAGTACGTATTCAGGCGAAATATGATCGAAGTTTAGCTGTGTTGAAATATCTAAAAGACAGTGGAATCAATCGAACCAAGTCTGGAATTATGCTTGGCTTAGGTGAATTAGAAGAAGAGGTCATTCAAACTATGAAAGACCTAAGAACTGCAAAAGTAGATGTGGTGACGATTGGTCAATACTTACAGCCGAGTAAAAAACACCTTCCTGTAAAAGAATTTATTACTCCAGAACAGTTTAAAAAATATGAGACCATTGGACTCGAAATGGGCTTCAGACATGTTGAAAGTGGAGCCTTGGTAAGGTCGTCATATAAAGCTCAAAAACACATCCTCTAAAGTATTAACACTATTATAACAACTGTTTAACCTTTTGTTAACTAGAGGCGTACAATATTACGTCGATATTTGCGTTGTAGTAATGAAACAAGATGACAATTTTGTTTACATTGTATAAATTATTTGAGTTAGTTAAAAGAAAACGCCTTAGTTGTTAAGGCGTTTTTTTAGTTTAAAATATACCGTTTTTAAAAGTTTGGCACGAGAGTTGCATTAAATAAATTGAAACAAAGTAAAATTTGTTTTCATTGTATGAATTATTTGAGTTAGTTAAAAAAAAGGTCTTCACTTGAAGGCCTTTTTTATTTGTAAAACAAAGCTCTTAGAATTAAATTAATATCTTTAACTTTCGAAGATTACAATTCAATTCATGTATATGGAGCTCAATCGAGAACTTTTATTTTTCTTTAGTGCGTTAGGAGCTTTTAACGGTTTGGTTTTAAGCCTATATTTTCTTTTCTATGTGAAACCGAAACATATTTCGACTAAATTTTTAGGCATGTTTCTTCTTATGCTTAGCATCAGAATTGGCAAGTCAGTTTTTTTTCATTTTAATCGCGAACTCTCCTTTCATTACTTACAATTAGGACTCACCGCTTGTTTTTTTATCGGACCTTTTTTATTTTTTTATATAAAATCGGTGATTCAACCAGATAGTAACATCAAAACTTCTTGGAAATATCATATTGCCCTGTTATTACCCATTGCTTTAGTTGTTGGGTATTTATATCCTTTTAAAACCAATATTGAGCTCTGGCGACCCTTTATAATTAAAACAATATACATTCAGTGGTTTATATATATTTTAGCTTCAATCTATGTTGTAGCTCCTCGCCTAAAAATGGTATTCAAAGGGCATCTAAAAATTACACAACTTGATGTTTGGCTGCTTAGCCTTCTCATAGGGAATCTTATTTTATTATCATCTTATTACTTTACCAGTTTTATAAATTATATCTCTGGAGCCCTTGCATTTTCTTTTTTACTATACCTATTAATTGTTTTTTTACTATTTGGAAAAAACAGAAATACCATCTTGTTTCATAAAAAAAATAAATACTTCGATAAGAAAATGGACGACGATGAAGCTTCCAATTTAATCGAACAATTAGACGCCATAATGACAAAGCAAGAATTGTATAAAAACTCTAATTTAAAATCTTCTGATGTTGCTAAAAAGCTACAACTATCTACACATCAATTTTCGCAGTTATTAAATGATAATTTAGGAAAGAGCTTTCCAAACTTTATTAATGAATATCGCATTAAAGAGGCAAAAAAAATAGTTTTGTCAAACGAACAACTCACCTTAGAGGCTATCGGTTATGAATGCGGGTTTAATTCTAAATCCACCTTTTATACAGTCTTTAAAAAAATTGTGGGAACTACACCTGCCAAATTCAAAGAACAATTTTAAGTTCTAATTTATAAATCAGTACTTCTAATTTATAAGATAAAAACTTATTTCGCCTAAGATATTTCATCTTGCTTTAAAATTAAACAAGCATGAAAACTAATCTTCTGTACATATTCTTATTCTTTCTATTTATTAGTTGTGATCTAAAGACATCTGGTAAGAGCGATTCAACCTTGGTAAAAGAGCAACCAACCAACATTCTCTTTATTGTTTCAAATCAACATACATATGGAACTACAGATATGAATACTTCAAATCATTTTGCAGAAATCGTATTAGCCTATGATGTATTGATTAACGCAGGTTTTAACGTTGATTTTGTGAGTCCTGAAGGTGGTGCAATACCTATCGGTTATTTGAACACATCTGATTCTATACAGAAAAAATACATTTATGATTCAGATTTCATGAATAAGCTCAAAAACACCTTTAAACCAGCCGACATAACACCTGTAAACTATAAAGCCGTGTATTATGGTGGTGGTGGCGCTGCGATGTTCGGTGTTCCGGAAAACAAAACAATCCAACACATTTCAACTTCTATCTATGAGAATAACGGAGTTGTTTCGGCTATTTGTCATGGAACAGCGGGTATTGTCAACCTCAAAGATAAAAACGGCAAGTATTTATACGAAGGAAAACTAGTGAATGGTTTCCCTGATCGCTTTGAAAATAAAGAAGCCAAGTATTATAAAACATTCCCTTTTTCGATTGAAGAGGCGATCAAAGAGCGCGGTGGAAATTTCCAGTATTCAGAAAAAGGGTGGGATGGATTCTACCAAGTAGATGGACGCCTTATCACTGGTCAAGATCCAACAGCTTCTGCAGCAGTGGCTACAGAAATAATTAAGAAACTAAATGACACTTTTAAGAATTAATAACACAAAGAATATGACAAAAAAATACTGTACACTAATTACCTTATTATACACTGCGTTTCTCTTTGCTCAAACATATAGTGGTCCTAAAGAAGATATCAATAGCATTCTTGACAATGCAAAAAAATTCTCGTCTTATGTGATGGCTTCAGATTATGAAAAAATCGCAGATTCATATACAAAAACCGCAAAAATATTTCCAAACGGATTAGACATTTTAGATAGTAGAAAAGAAATTGTTGAATATTGGACGCTCCCTGAAGGATTAGAAACTTCTCATCACAAAATTTTCCCTAAAGAGGTTGTCATTAAAGGAGATACTGCATACGATTATGGATATTATGAAGGAAAAACAAAAAAAGCAGATGGGTCGGAAGTTGAATGGCGTGGTAAATATGTCATTGTATGGAAAAAGAATAATAATGAATGGAAAATGTACTTAGATATTTGGAACGGAATTAGAAAAAAATAACACTATGAAAAATTTACTTACACTACTTTTTTGCATCGCACTATCCTTTTCTTTTGCACAAAAAGTCACTAAAAGATCTATCACAGCTTCCCAGATAGATGCTGTTTTTTCTCAATGGGATACCAAAAACACACCTGGAATTGCCGTAGGCATTCTAAATGATGGTAAGATCGTTCATGCCAGAGGATACGGTTTAGCAAATTTGGAGCATCAAATTTCGATTACCCCGAAAACTAAATTTCACATTGGAGATATCGCAAAAGAGTTCACTGTGTACGCATTATTGTTACTAGAACAACGAGGACAACTTTCGCTGCAAGACGATATTCGGAAATACATGCCTAAAAAATTGTTCTTAGATAATGCCATAAGCATACAACAACTCATACATCATACTGGCGGATTAAATAATCATGAAGTTGTCAAAGCCCTCTCAGGATGGAGGCAAGAAGACATTTTCACCAAAGAACAGGCATATGAAATGATTAGAAATCAGTCGAGATCAACACTTAATGATCAAAGGCATTCTGACCTTGGATTTATGATACTCGAGGATCTGATTGCTCAAATTAGTGCCATGTCATATGTCGATTTTGTGAGCAAAGAGATTTTTGAACCTCTAGGAATGACACACTCAATATTTGACACTAAAGGAGATATTATTACGAACAAAGCACACGGTTATTTTTCCAATCAAGATGGCTTTGTTAATACTACTATGAACCATAAACAAACGCTCCTTTCCGACGTTTACACTACTGTAGAGGATATGTGCCTTTGGGCAAAGGAACTCGAGAATCCTAAAATCGGTACGAAAGCGCTGGTGACAAAATTTGATGACCTTTCAATTGTAAATGGAGAAAAAGTAAAAGAAGCCAATACGGCATTGTACACTGGTGGACATCGGTATTGGAATTATAGAGGAGCTAAAAAACTAACTCATATTGAGGTTGCTGGGGGCTATGCTAGTAAATTGATTCGTTATCCAGAATACAACCTTGCTATTATTGTTTTAGGAAACGATGGAGCCTATAACGGCTATGCGGCCACGGGAGCCAGCGCATTGTATTTAGAGGATTTTTTAGATGCTAGATCTAATGCAACAGCAACACCAGAAATTACTTCTAAGAAAATGTCAAAGAAGCAACTTGCTCGATTTGAAGGTACTTATTGGGATAGCAATAACCATGCATCTCGTAAAATTCATGTAGCCAATGATACCCTAAGATATTTCAGAGGCCCAGGAAATGAAAGCGCTCTTGTACCAATTACTAAAAATTCTTTCAAAATGATCACGGGTGCGGAAGTAGTCGTGCGTTTTGACGCCAAAATCTCACCTAAAACCATGTCTGTAAAAGTTGGGGACGATATGTTTTATTCAATAGCATATGATGTAGATGCAAGTTGGACGAACGATCTCAGTTTATTTACTGGAAATTATTATGCTCCGGCGTTAAACACGTCATATGATCTTCGTGTTACTAATGGTAAACTCATACTCACCCATCAACGGCTACAACCCGTTCAATTAGAGCCAAGAATACCCGATGTATTCTCGGGCAATCGCAGCCATTTCTCATCTTTGTTTTTCAAAAGAGATGCAAACGGTGTTATCAAAGGTTTTCAGCTCTCCACTCGTGGAGTTCAAGACATATGGTTTCAAAAAGAACCAACACAAGATAAAAATATTCAAAAAACTCAATAAAATAATTAAACAAATAGAAACCCAAAAAATTGAAAAACATGAAAAAAATAATCGTCGTTATATTTTTAATATTCGGACTGACGAATGCCAAAGCTCAATCAGAAATGGAAAAAATAAACAAGGTATTATATGATTATATTGAAGGAACGGCTAATGGAGAGCCTGATCGATTAAAAACGGCCTTTCATAAAGATTTTAACCTATATTTTGTTGCCAATGATACGGTAAGAGTCTGGTCAGGTAAGAGATACATAGAAAATGTAAAGCCAGGAGCGAAAAGTAATCGTATTGGAAAAGTCATATCAATCGATTATGAAAATGATGCTGCTATCGCTAGAATAGAGATTTTAATGCCTTCCAGAAAACGCATATATACCGATTATTTAATGCTGTTAAAAGTTGGCAATCATTGGAAAATTATACACAAATCATTCACATTTAAAAAATATCCAGAGTAAGCGAATAAAAACAGCTCGAATAACGAAATAGATACAATTAAAAAATGTGCCTCGAGAGGTACATTTTTTTTGTGTTTATTATAATTTATATCTTTAACTAGATATAATTTATTTAGCATGAAACTCAAATATATATATTTACTCCTAGCGATATTGGGCATTTGCTACACTTGGTATTTTAATATTCAATTTTACCTGACAGAAGATAATACATCCATTCTGAATTTTATAGCGCAAACAAAGACAACGTTCCCTGCAAAATCTTTTAGTGCTGATTTGGCGGTTGTTGTGCTTACTTTCTTTGTATGGTACATACCAGAATCCCTAAAACTAAAGATTAAGTATTGGTGGATCCTTATTCCGTTAACCTTTTTAATCGCTATTGCGTTTACCTTTCCGATGTTTTTATATATGAGAGAACTTCGACTAGAGAAATTAAATACAGCAACCAACTAAAATAATACAGGTATGTGGGAAGAAAAGCTAAAAATATATGATGCGTTAGTGGCAAAATGCCCTAGACTTGAACGCTTGGGCAAAACAATGCCATATACGGCTGCCAATGGCTATATGTTCTCATTATTCAATAAGGCCGGTGAGATAGGAATTCGTTTTTCTAAAGAACGCCAGAAATATTATTTTGAAGAACTTAACACGACTCACTATACGTCTTACGGTGCGGTAATGAATGGTTATGTTTTAATTCCAGAAGCAATGCTGAACGATTTAGATAAGGTTGCCGATCTTTTAAATGAGAGCTACGACTATATCATGTCATTAGAACCCAACAAACACAAAAAAAAGTGACATTTTAATTCTTTTGGAAATGTTGCTCAACATATTTTTTAACGAGCCCATCGAAATCATTTTGATGCTCTACAAAAGCCGTTTCGATAGGTAAATAATATATATGTTCGTTGCCGATATCAAAAGCCCTCACATAATCTTTCTCTGTAGTTAATATGAGTTTTTTATCATTCCTCATGCCTTCAAACTCGGTCTGTATCTTTGATAATTCTTTAGCTGTAAACTGATGGTGATCGGGATACTTTAAATGTGTATACTTCACATTTTTTTGCTTTAAAAACTCACAAAGAGGTGTTGTTCTTGCAATTCCTGTCACTAGTAATACCTCATAATTCTGTAAATCGTGTACCTGTATATTATTTACACCAACGATGGCTTCCGCGTAAGCGATTTTAGAAAAGAAAACCGTCTGATGCATTTCAGGCTGAAGTTTATCTGCTATTTCGAATTGCTCTGATTCAGACAGCGTTTCGGGGCATTTCGTAACAATAATTACTTGCGCCCTACTCGCTCCGCTTACTTTTTCACGCAAATCTCCTGTTGGCAACATGGCGTCCTCTACATATAAATTGGCATACGGTGTCAGTAATATGTTAAATCCTGCTGCCACTTTTCGATGTTGAAAGGCGTCGTCTAATAAAATAACGTCAGGAGGGTTCTCGAGTGATTCGAGTTGACGAATTCCATTTACACGATCGGCATCTACTGCAATCAAGCAATTTTTAAACTTCTTATAAAATTGCATAGGTTCGTCACCAATCGTTTTGGCCGTAGCGCTAGCATCTGCCAATACAAAACCTTTAGATTGTCTTTTATAACCTCTACTTAACACAGCAATCTTATAAGTATCTTGTAGAAGTCGAATAAGGTATTCTATCTGAGGTGATTTTCCTGTTCCTCCAACGCTTAAGTTACCAACGACAATTGTAGGCATATCAAAGCGTGTTGATTTTAATACCTTAGCATCGTACATTTTATTACGAGCTGCGGTGATTTCTCCGTACAACAATGAAAATGGGTATAATATTTTTCGCAAGATTTTCACTTCAGCGAAAGTACAAAAATAGCTTAATATGCTACGTTTTCTACGATTTCTAGTCCGTAACCAATAATTCCAACACGTTTTTTGATGTACTTACCATTTGAAATCAATCGCAGTTTACTGATATTTAAATCGTGAAGAATCTGCGCACCAATACCAAAATCTTTCTCATCGAGTTTCATCTTTGGTACTTGTCCGTCATTATCGTCTTGCAGTTCTTTAATCAATGCCAACCTATTGACCAGATTAAAAGATTGATTTTCTTGATTGATAAAAACCACGGCACCTTTACCTTCATCATTTATCAATTTAAACATTCTGCTAAAACTATCATCAGGTTTGTTTGTTAGCAATCGAATTATATCGTTATTTATTAAGGTCGAATTCACACGAACCATCACGCTCTCATCATCTTCCCACTCACCTTTTGTCAATGCTATATGTACCTGATTATTGGTTGTTTGTTGATAGGCTCTCAAACGAAATTCACCAAAGCGAGTTTGTAAATTAAAGTCTTCTACTTTCTGAATAAGCGAATCATGCTGCATTCTATAGGCCACCAAATCTTCTATAGAGATAATCTTAAGATCAAACTTTTCAGCCACCTTCATCAGTTCTGGCAAACGCGCCATGGAGCCATCTTCGTTTAATATCTCTACAAGAATTCCGGCTGGTTTGAAACCTGCCAATCTCGCCAAATCAATGGCCGCTTCTGTATGTCCTGTACGTCTTAAAACACCTCCATTTTTTGCCTGAAGTGGGAAAATATGACCAGGTCTACCCAGATCATGAGGTTTCGTGTCCTCATCTACCAATGATTTAATAGTTTTTGCTCGATCATGAACTGAAATTCCTGTAGTACAACCGTTTCCTATTAAATCTACAGAAACAGTGAACTGTGTATGGTGCAAAACGGTATTGTTTTTTACCATCATATCGAGATTTAACTCTTCACACCTATCTTCAGTCAATGGAGCACATATCAGGCCGCGACCGTGCGTCGACATAAAGTTGATCATTTCTGGTGTTACCGATTCGGCCGCAGCAATAAAATCTCCTTCATTCTCGCGATCCTCATCATCTACAACAATGATCAGTTTTCCTTTTTTTATGTCGGCAATTGCCTCCTTAATTGTATGTAATTTCAACACGTCTTTGTCAGTTGATATCATGATAATTATTCTTTAATGCGCTTCGTTTTGAATATTCCTTTAAAAAAGTCAGTAATCGGACGTAAAAATAGGTCTATATCAAAAATACCTTTATCTCTAGTCGCTCTTCTCATTAAAAGCAGGCCAAATGGTAAGGTAATGATGGTAGCCATCCAACCTCCAACAACCGCTGTAATTGCACTAGCTTCTGCCATTTTTTTTCCTAAAGTGGAAATGAAAAAATAGATGACAAAAATAATAATCGCTAGTATCATAGGCAACCCAAAACCTCCTTTTCTTATAATCGATCCTAGTGGAGCCCCAATAAAGAATAATACAAGACACGCAAAAGAAAATGCCAAGCGCTTATGATATTCTGTATCGTATACATTCAAGAATTTTTGTTTGTCTTTAAATGTCTTTTTATACCCTTTGATCTCGGTAAGAATTCTATCAATAGCACCTAAAGAATTATCGACGACTGCGAGTTTGCCAATACTATCGAAATTTTGCAGCACATCAGGGTTAAACTCAGCCTTAAAAAGGGAGTCATTGTACATATTTGCCAAGCCATGCCTTTTATAAAAATTGTTAGCCTTAGAAACTATAAATTCGTCATAGGGAATTTTTAGGGAGTCTCTATAATAATCCAGCTGCTTCAGACTTAGCATCTCACGATCACTTTTATAATCAGCTACACCCATTTGGCCAAGCTCAGAAATGTCAATATTTACTGTATACTCTTCAAAAGAGGCATTCGTAAAAGGCATGTTTTTCGATTTATTAAAAGAGCGATTTCTATTATTAATTAAATCTTCATAGTGATATCCATTTTCTAAGACTAAGGTCATGTACTTACTTCCATCTTCAGTCGTAATTCTTCCTTTCTCCGCTTTAATGACCTTGACATTTGCATTTCCTTTATTCAAATCGTAATAAATATGTACATCTTTGAGCTTGTTCTTTTCTTCGCCATACTTTTCGGCAAACTTGATACTATAGCCCGGAATTTCGGTATTGAAAGTTCCTGGAATCAAGGCCAGGGCAGGCTTGGTTTTTTGCATGTCAACGAGCAAGTTTTTAAACTTAAAAGCCGCCCTGGGAAAGGCATAGTTCAACACCAAAAAATTAAGACCACTTAATACAACCATCAATACAATTAACGGCCTAATAAATCGATGTAAAGAAACGCCCGCTGATTTTACAGCAGCAAATTCATAGTTTTCTGACAAGGAACCTAAAGCCATAATTGATGAAAGTAAAATGGCAATGGGTAATGCTGTAGATATCATCATTTGAGCGATATATCCCAAAAATTTTAAAATGATAACAATACTAATTCCTTTACCAGCAATCTTATCGAATTGCAACCATAAAGTTTGCATTACTAAAACAAAAAGAACCACAAAAAAAGTGGCTAGAAATGGTTTTAAAAAGCTTTTAAGTATGTACTTGTTTAAGATTTTCACCGATCAATTTTACGCTTCAAAATTACGCAAAAAAAAAGTATCCCGTTATCACGGAATACTTAATTATTTTATAATATTTAGTATTGATTATAGCTTGTTAATCAAATACCCTTCTTTTTTATACTTCGCCTCATCGAATGTAAATAATTTACTCGATAACGGTTGATTTGTCTTGAACTTAGAAATAGTCAATGTTGTAACTGTTGAATTTTTTCCTTTTTCAATTAGATTGTAAATATGTTTTGTTTTTACATCAATCCCTAGTAATACATTTTTGATTTCAGAATTACTATCGATAGGCATCAACTTTACAAATTGTATTTTTCTTCCATTCATATTTTTAACCTCGTCCCAAGAGTAGGTAAACCCTTTCTTGTAAAAAGAAAAGAATTTAGAAGGAGTCAAGGTATTATCGTCATCTGCATCGGCATCAGAAATATTTACCTCTTCATCTTCTGGAATGATTGTAAATACTTTTTTACCATCATATAGTTGATTCGTTCCTAAAAAATTCACATTGTACAAATCGCCTTTTAATGTGGCATTACCTCTTGTTTCTTGATGCACTTTTTCTTTTACATTGTCGAGTACATAGTTGAACTCAACATAAATATTTTGATAGGTATTCATTTTTGCCGATACCTCATCAAGCAATTTCTTCGATTTGCTATCACTTTGAGCAGTCATACTAAAACCACTCAATATTACTGCTAATAAGAGTACTACTTTTTTCATCTTAACTATTTTTTTCGTTTTTCAAATGTTCTTCCAGTGCTAAAATATCAGTCACAAGTACTTGTCTCGCCTTGCTACCTTCAAACGGTCCTACAATTCCTGATGCTTCTAATTGATCAATAATTCGTCCAGCTCTGTTATATCCTAATTTTAATTTTCGTTGTAATAAAGAAGCAGATCCCTGCTGTGCATTTACAATTACATGAGCAGCTTCTTCAAACAATTTATCCCTGTCGTCAATGTCTATATCAAGACTTGTGCCACTTTCTTCACCAACGTATTCTGGTAGTTGATGTGCACTGGCATATGCCTTTTGCGATCCTATAAAGTCAGTTATTTTATCAACTTCAGGTGTGTCAACAAATGCACATTGTAAACGTGTTAGCTCGCTCCCAGTAGAAATTAACATATCACCTTTACCAATGAGTTGATCAGCTCCTTGTGCATCTAAAATTGTTCTAGAATCTATTTTAGAGGTTACTCTAAAAGCGACCCTTGTCGGGAAGTTCGCCTTGATCAAACCAGTAATCACATTAACCGACGGACGTTGTGTAGCTACAATCAAATGAATTCCAATCGCTCTGGCCAATTGAGCTAATCGTGCAATTGGAGCTTCGACTTCCTTTCCTGCAGTCATAATCAAATCCGCAAACTCATCAATAACCAATACAATATAGGGCAAAAATTTATGCCCATTTTCTGGATTCAGTTTTCTTGCTTTGAATTTTTCATTGTACTCTTTAATATTTCGCACGTAGGCATCTTTGAGTAAATTATAACGATCATCCATTTCAATACACAACGAATTCAATGTATTGACAACCTTGGTCGTATCGGTAATAATAGCGTCTTCAGAATCTGGCAGTTTTGCCAAATAGTGACGTTCAATTTTATTAAACAGAGTCAACTCTACTTTTTTAGGATCAACCAACACAAATTTCACTTCAGCGGGATGTTTCTTATAAAGCAACGAGGTAAGAACTGCATTTAAACCAACTGATTTTCCTTGCCCAGTAGCTCCGGCCATTAGCAAGTGTGGCATTTTCGCTAAATCAATGACAAAGGTTTCATTAGAAATAGTCTTTCCTAAGGCCAATGGCAATTCCATCTTTGCCTTTTGAAACTTTTGCGTTGACAATACCGATTTCATCGAAACAATAGTCGAATTCTTGTTTGGTACCTCGATACCAATTGTTCCTTTACCAGGAATTGGAGCAATAATTCGAATCCCAAGTGCTGCTAATGACAAGGCTATATCGTCTTCTAAATTTTTAATCTTTGAAATCCGCACGCCTTTATCAGGAACGATTTCGTACAAGGTCACTGTGGGCCCAATCGTCGCCTTGATACTAGCGATTCCAATTTTATAGTTGCTTAAGGTATCAACAATTTTATTCTTGTTTAATTCTAATTCACCTTGATCAATTTTTATATTCTCATTGTCGTAGTCTCTTAGAAGATCTAAAGGAGGGAATTTGTAATTTGCCAATTCTAAAGTGGGATCGAACTCTCCAAAATCTTCCACCAATTTATTTGATAAATTTTCGACTAGTTGATCTTCTTCAAATGTTTTTTCGACTTGAATTTCAACTTCATCTTTGGGTTCTACAATGGTAATAGGCTTTTCTATTTTTACCGGAGTTATACTTTTCTCAAATTCTAATTCTGGACTTTTCACCTTCTCAGGCCCAACCTTTTTTTCATCGACTTTAAATTCTATTTCAGACGTCGGTTCTTCAGAGATCGCTTCGCTCACATACCCATCATCTGTCACATCATCAATGACAGCTGCACCATCTATTGCCTGTTTCTTTTTTGGCAGTTTTTCCTTCAACATTTCTGGCGTTAGCTTTAATCTAAAAATAAGCACTGCTAGTAAGCTGAAGAGTAATATTAAGAAAACTCCTACTCGTCCGATAAAATCATTTAAAAAGTCATTCATCTCGAATCCAACAACTCCTGCAAATAAGGCGTTACTTGTAAAGAAAAACCCTGCAGTTAATGAAATCCAGAACATGGTAATGATTCCCCAAAACCACATTTTACGAACTTGTTTTAAGGGCAAATGAAAAATGGCAACCATCCCAGTAAGGAACAACAAGATAGGTATCCCAAATGCAGCCAAACCAAACCCTCTATAGATTAAAAAATGACTTATTTGAGCTCCAATTTTTCCTAATAAATTTTTTGTTTCACTAAGACGCTCTGCAAATACATCAAGTTGACTTTGATCGGCCTGCCAATTTGAAAAAAAGGAAATAAAAGAAACCAATAAGAAAACACTTAACAGTGTTAAAAATACACCGAAAATCAAATGTGTTTGTTTACTTTTAAAAAAGTTTACTACACGATAATTCCTCTTCTTTTTTGTTGTCGCCTTTTTCTTTTTTGCCATCAATAAAAATGTATCTCGCAAAAATACATAAAAATCTAAGAGTTAAATATGAGTTGATTAAATTTTTGGAAGGTAAATTATAAAACCAATAATCACTGCGACCAATGCTGCAAAAGCAGGTGCTGCAGCCGAGATATCCTTAATAAAACCGATATCTTTATGAAATTTGGGGTGCACAAAGTCTGCTAATTTCTCGATGGCCGTATTGACTGCCTCTGCAACCAGCACTAAGCCAATTGCCAAGAATTGAAACATCCATTCTATCGAAGAAATGTCCATAATAAAACCAAGGATGGTCATGATAACGGCGATTATGAATTGAACCGTTACACTATGTTCAGTCTTAATAAGTAAAAACATACCCCTCGCAGCATATTTAAAACTGCGCAACCTTCCAATTATAAAACCATCATCTTGATCTTTCATACCCTCGTTTTGTATAGCAGTAATAAAAGTACCTATTCTGACTGTAACGCTTCGAGAGCGGCTTTGTAATTTGGTTCGTCAACAATTTCACCAACTTGTTCTGTATATAGTACCTTGCCAGATTCATCTAGTACTACCACTGCGCGTGAATGTAAATTTTTTAAAGGCCCATCTATAATTTCCAGACCGTAGCTTTTACCAAATGCACCTGTACCAAAGTCAGATAAGTTGATCACATTTTCAATACCTTCTGCTCCACAAAAACGTGCTTGTGCAAAGGGTAGGTCTCGAGAAATACAGAGTACCTTCGTATTTTCTAATTCAGCTGCTTCTTGGTTAAATTGACGTACAGATGCAGCACAAGTACCAGTATCAATACTTGGAAATATATTTAAGACCACTTTAGAACCTTTATAATCAGAAAGACTTGATGTTGACAAGTCGGTTTGTACCATGTTAAAATCTGGAGCCATACTGCCTACAGCAGGTAACTCTCCTATTGAATGAATTGTATTTCCCTTTAATGTGATTGAAGCCATCTTATGTATTTTAAATGAAGCCTAAAAATACTAATTATTCGTCGTTGTCGTCATATTCATTGCAATTATTTTATTCTTTTATTGCCGTCATAGACTTTATTTATCCTAAAATAAAAACTATCAATTCAAAGGGTCAAATTCTCAAATCAAATTTTGTAATTTTAAGCTATCTAAAATTGAAAGTGGTAAAGGCCTTCTTTTACAATTTTATATAATCCTTTTAAAATATCATAAATACATAAAAACTACTAACATGGAACATAACAAAATGAATGGCGATATGAGTAAGTGCCCATTTATGGGTGGCGCTCAAAAAGAAACCGCCGGGGGTGGAACCACCAATAGAGATTGGTGGCCGAATGAATTGAAATTAAACATCCTTCGTCAAAACACGAGCAAATCTGATCCGATGGGGGAAGATTTTGATTATGCAAAAGAGTTTCAATCATTAGACTATGCTGCTTTAAAGAAAGATCTGCATGATGTAATGACAGATTCTCAAGATTGGTGGCCTGCTGACTACGGACATTATGGTCCTTTCTTTATACGTATGGCTTGGCATAGTGCTGGTACTTATCGAATACAAGATGGTCGTGGAGGCGGTGGATCTGGCTCACAACGTTTTGCACCACTTAACAGCTGGCCAGACAATGGAAATTTAGATAAAGCACGTTTATTATTATGGCCCATTAAACAAAAATATGGTCGAAAAATATCGTGGGCTGATTTATTAATCCTTGCCGGAAATGTTTCTTTAGAATCTATGGGCTTTGAAACTTTTGGTTTTGCTGGTGGTCGCGAAGATATTTGGCATCCCGAAGAAGATATCTATTGGGGATCTGAAAAAGAGTGGTTAGGAAACCAAGAACGTTATGCTGATAAGGAACTTGAAAATCCATTAGGTGCGGCACATATGGGACTAATCTATGTGAATCCTGAAGGCCCTAACGGCAATCCTGATCCAATTGGTTCAGGTATAGACATCAGAGAAACTTTTGGTCGTATGGCAATGAACGATGAAGAAACAGTTGCGTTGGTTGCTGGAGGTCATACCTTTGGAAAAGCACATGGAGCTGCAGATCCTGACAAATATGTTGGTGCAGAACCCGCTGGTGCTTCTATTCAAGAAATGAGCACAGGATGGAAAAACAGTTTTGGTACAGGTGTTTTAGATGATGCTATTACAAGTGGTATCGAAGGAGCTTGGACACCCAATCCAACACAATGGGACCATGACTATTTCGATGTATTATTGAATTATGACTGGGAGTTAACAAAAAGCCCAGCCGGCGCACATCAGTGGACGCCAACTGCGGCATCTGCAGCAAAAATGGCACCAAGAGCAGGAGACGCTTCAAAAACACAAGCATTAATGATGACCACAGCAGATATGGCGTTGAAAATGGATCCAGCATATTTAGAAATTTCTAAACGTTTCCATGACAACCCAAAAGAATTCGAGGATGCTTTTGCGCGTGCTTGGTTTAAATTGACACATCGTGATATGGGACCAATCGCACGTTATTTAGGTCCTGAGGTACCACAAGAAGAGTTAATTTGGCAGGACCCGATTCCAACAAGCAATCACGAATTAATCAATGATGCTGACGCCGCTGAATTAAAGAAGAGAATTTTAGCTTCAGGATTATCAGTATCACAACTTGTTTCTACTGCTTGGGCCTCAGCTTCAACCTTTCGTGGTTCTGATATGCGCGGTGGTGCAAATGGAGCGCGTCTTCGACTAGCTCCTCAAAAAGATTGGGAAGTAAATAATCCAGCTGCGCTGTCAAAAGTTATTACAACCCTTGAAGGTATTCAAACAGAGTTTAATACTAGTGGTAAAACCGTTTCTTTGGCCGATGTTATTGTACTTGGTGGTTATGCGGGTATTGAAGAAGCTGCAAAAAATGCAGGTAATACAGTATCTATACCTTTCACTCCTGGTCGTGGCGATGCTTCTCAAGCAAATACAGATACAGAATCATTTGCTGCTTTGGAACCATTAGCTGATGGGTTTAGAAACTATATCAAGTCACATCATACCGCGTCAGCAGAAGAAATGTTGGTAGATAAAGCTCATTTATTAAATCTCACCGCACCAGAAATGACTGTGCTCGTTGGAGGAATGCGTGTATTAAACACGAATTTTGACAATTCGAAACATGGTGTATTTACGAATACTGCAGGAACACTCACCAATGATTTCTTTATCAATGTATTGGATCTAGGAACGACTTGGAAGGCGACTTCTGATAATGATAACATCTTCGAAGGTCGCAATCGTAAAACTGGAGATCTGAAATGGACAGGTACACGTGCCGATTTAATTTTTGGTTCAAATACAGAATTGCGAGCCCTTGCAGAAGTGTATGCAAGTTCGGATGCTTCAACCAAGTTTACAAATGACTTCGTTGCTGCTTGGCACAAAGTGATGAATCTAGATCGTTTTTGATATAATTTCATCTTTTTCTTCTTATTGAAGCAAAAAAAAGCGAGTCCCAATAACTTGAGGCTCGCTTTTTTCAATTCTGATCGCTTCATCGGCATTGCTACCTAAATGATGACACACAATTCCTTCTTTATCAATCAAAAACAAACCTCTACAGGCGATTGACTCTCCACTCACTTATAATAGATCATGGTTATCATAAAAACAATCTGCTAAAAATCAGCGCGATACAATTGAACCATTTCTTTCTTACCTCGCAAGAGTAATTTTCCAATTTTAGTAAATGTAAAAGTAGTAGTTGTTGTCAATTCTTTTAACAGCTCTTCCGAAAGCAATAATTTCGCATCATATTCATTGCATTTTCCTTGAATTCGAGCTGTCGTATTGAGCACATCTCCTGTATAAATAATGTCGCGCTTTACAATACCAATCTCACCTGAAGTAACTTCTCCAATATGGAAACCTGCTTTGAACTCTGGAGCCACACCATACAACGCTACATAATGCGTTTTTCTGTTTTCGAAAATACTCGAAATCTTATCAAAACAAACAAGACAATTGTTTTGATACAACCCTTTTTTAGCTGGCCATGAAACCACAATTTCATCGCCGACATACTGATAAATCTCTCCAAAGGTCTCTACAACGGCATCTGTCATATCTGCATAATATTCTTTTATAAGATCGAAATACCTTTTATGTCCAATTTCTTCAGCAATAGTGGTTGAAGACTTCATATCAAGAAACATAAAAATTCGCTTTTCTTGAACTGGTTGATGATATTTACCAAAGAAAAAGTTATAAAAAACACCATCACCAAAATATTCACTTACTTCCGAAAAAAATACCGCAATACCAGAAATAACGCTCACAAAAATAACGATACTCCAAAAAGCGAAAACACTCATAAAGTCTTTTAAATCATTTATGGCGGTAGTTTCATCCACATATAATACGTTATTTAAAATTGTCATGAATATGATAATTATAATGACTAAGAGTAAATAAATGCTACTTTTCAGTATAATTTTCACCCCCAACGTACTCCGTTCAAATCGCTCCCGCATCCAACTAATTTCGATTATACCTTGCAGCAGACCTATAAAAAAGCTAAACGATAATGTAAAAACAAAACTCTGTTCAAAGTTGTATACATTTCCTGTTGTAGGATAGCTTTTGAGATCACCCAACAAACCATATTCTAATAAGGTATAAATAAATGCAAATAACAACCAGATAATCCCAAAAGGAAGTATTTGCTTTACATATCGAATATATTTTGGTTGAATCATCATGTATAAATATAGATAAAAATCCTATAGGCAAGTCTAGCTTAGCTCTCATCAATTTTTAACATATTATATCTTGTAAAAACATACTTGTTGATAAAATAAATTTGTTTTTATCAATTTAAAAAGTAACTTCGTTATGCTATGGGAAGGTTTAAGTAATATTAAACCCCTACTAAAATGACTGAAAAACATCATCTCTTAACCAACGACGAGTTAGAAGATAAGTTCAGCACGTGTGATGTTCCAGCGGTACTGTTTACACACGAAGCACATCTGAGATTATCTTATATCCATATTACTAAATATGGCCTTGACCAAGCCACAAAAAACCTTACAAAACAGATTGCCGATTGCGACAATAAGTACGGTGATGGCACCAAATTTAATAAAACATTGACCGTAGCTTCTGCGAAAGCAGTACACCATTTTATAAAAAAAGCGAAGGCTACCGATTTTAATAGTTTTATGTTAGAATTCCCTCAGCTAAAAAATGACTTTAAGGGCTTGTTAAGAACACATTATGAAATAGATATTTTTAATGATCCCATTGCAAAACAAGAATATCTCGAACCAGATTTGTTAGCCTTTGGATAGCATTTTGGTTCAATTTTTGATATTATGAGTTGGCTAAATCAATTATATCATGAGAACCAAAATCACACTCTTATCTCTTTTTTTACTGACAAGCACCTTCCTATTTGCTCAAGACATTTCAGGTTTATGGGCTATTAAAAAAGTATTGGTAGGCGGTCAAACTATGACACCTGTTGCTAAATGGACCAACATACAAAAAGATGGTTCCTATCAATCTGGTAATGGCTGGTTACAAAATTCAGAAGGCACTTGGACGTTCGACAAAAAAAAGAAACTCTACGCACCAATTGAGACGAACGGCATTAAAGATGAATTTGGCCCATTTACAGTCGAGCTTAACAACGATACGATGACATGGCTCCGTGAAGAGGAGGGCATGATTGTTACGGTAGAATTAGTAAAAATAAATCGCATCCCTCAGAGTACAGCCGATCAAATTGTTGGCCTATGGGATTTGAAAGACGCAACCAAAAATAATACGTCGATCGTCAATACCATTGACCCCGATAACAAACATTACATCTTTATTCGATGGGATCGTTTGTATATTTCAAGAACCTCCGAAGGAAAGCGCGCAACAGGTTATTGGCATATTCACGGCCATAAACCAGAAGTAACCTTATTGAGTCATACCAAAAAGAATCCCGCCGAAACCTGGAAAGTAACAGTATCAGCAGACACGTTGCAAATGGTCGGAATTTCAGATTCAAATAAGGGTATCGAAAAGATCTATAAACGCATTCATCAATTTCCGAAGTAATCATATTTCTGCAGCTTTATTTCTTTTGCGATAGTAAAACTAATTTCTATTCTTATATTTATAAAGCATAAATAAATTGTTGTTTTATGATTCATGGTACCCACAACGCTTTAAATGATGAGCGAAATGATCTTATTAAAATATTTATAAATGGAAAGTTTTATCCTAGGCATGAAGCCAAAATATCTGTTTTCGACAGTGGGTATTTAGTCGGTGACGGTATATGGGAAGCCTTACGTTTACATGATGGTGTACTTGTCTTTCTAGAATTACATTTAGATAGATTATGGCAAGCGGCCGCTGCTGTAGGTATGACTTTTACCTTTAGCAGAACTGAACTTATACAGCATATTTGGAAAACAATTGAGATAAACAATATGCATACGGATGTTCATGTAAGAATTATGATCACCCGAGGTATTAAAAAAACGCCTTCACAAGATCCGCGATTGACCATTTCTGATCCGAATGTTGTGATCATTGCTGAACATAAAAAAGCTTCCGCGGAAACCAAAGAAAAAGGTATTTCACTTTTTACAAGCACTATTAGAAGAGGTACACCAGACTATTTAGATCCAAGGTTGAACTGCCATAGTAAATTACACGAAGTTCAAGCGTTGATTCAAGCTATTGAGGCTGGTGCAGATGAAGCCTTAATGCTTGATGTTAATGGGTTCGTCGCTACTTGTAATGCAACAAATTTTTTTATCATTAAGAACAATGAAGTATGGACATCAACTGGCCAATATTGTATGAATGGAATTACACGACATAATGTATTAAGAGTATGCAAAGAAAACCATATTACTCATTTTGAAAAGAACTTCTCTTTATTTGATGTTTATGGTGCCGATGAAGCCTTTGTTACGGGTACCTTTGGTGGATTGACACCTGTTACCAAAATTGATGGTAGAATTATAGGCAACGGTACTTATGGGAAAATGACCGAAAGGTTAAGTAATCTCTACGAACAATTAATTATAAATGAAGTAAAAACGAATACCTATGGCAACTAAACGTATCTGTTTATGGTCTGGACCACGGAATATTTCTACCACATTAATGTATTCTTTCGCCCAACGCCGAGACACAAAAGTGTATGATGAACCTTTATATGCCCATTATTTAAGCAAAACTGACGCAAAAAATTACCATCCAGGTGCCGAAAAGATTATGAGTACTATGGAAAACGATGGGAATAAAGTAGTCGAAAGAATGATGAACTTTCATACAGAACCTGTTGTTTTTTTTAAAAATATGACGCATCATTTATTAGATATTGATCGAGATTTTATGAAAGAATGTATTAATATCATTTTAACTAGAGATCCTGTTGAAATGTTACCTTCCTTTGATAAGGTCATTGATAACCCTAGCATGCATGATGTTGGTTATGCATTGCACTCTGAATTATTAGATTATTTTGAAGACGTCGATATAAGACCAATTGTTCTGGAGGCCAAAAAAGTCTTGCTAAATCCGAAAAAAGTATTAAGATCTTTGTGCAAACAGATAGACATTCCTTTTCAAGAAAGAATGCTACATTGGAAACCTGGCGCGCGCTCAGAAGATGGAATATGGGCAAAATATTGGTACTCAAATATTCATACGTCCACCGGATTTATTCCTTATCAACAAAAGAGAGCGGCCTTCCCTAAACATTTAGAACCGCTGCTCAATGCTTGTCTACCACATTACAACAAATTAAATGCATTGGCTTTAGAATAAGATCAAACACCAAAAATTGTCATCACTAAATTTCTAGAACCACCATAATTTCTGTGTTCGCAAAGATAAATACCTTGCCAAGTACCTAAATTTAATTGTCCATTTGAAATGGGTATTTGTACTGAAGTTCCCATGAGCGAGGCTTTAATATGCGCTGGCATATCGTCAGATCCTTCATACGTATGCTTATAGTAGGATGCGTTTTCTGGAACCAACACATTCATATGACTTTCAAAATCTTGACGAACAGTCGTATCTGCATTTTCATTAATGGTTAAACTCGCCGACGTATGTTTAATAAATACGTGCAACATACCTGTTTGTATTTCTTCAATTTCTGGTGTGCTATCTACAACTACATCTGTAATTAAATGAAAACCCCTTTTATGAGGTTCCAACCTTAGTTCTTTTTGATACATTTTCATACTCCCTAAATTACCATAATAAATTCATTTTCTTAATAAAAACGCTATATTAGTGATGCGTATATTTAAATAAAAATAACGTATTCTAAAGACCATTTACAATATGAAATCGATTTTTAAAAAGATAAGTGTTGCCTTGGCGAAACGCAAGTTTCGAAAAGAAAGAAATATCGCTGAAAATCGAATGTTGGCTGAAGAAGCAAAACTTTTAAAAGTTACACTTCTACATAAATCACAAGATATTTTTTTTATTATACTTGGTGTAATTTCTGCTGGTTTTGGGTTGAAGGGATTCTTACTTCCAAATCAATTTATAGATGGCGGTGCGATGGGAATTTCATTATTGATTTCAGAAACGACCAATTTTTCTTTATCCATTCTTGTCGTTCTCGTTAATTTACCCTTTATAATTCTCGGTTATTCAAATATTGGTAAACAATTTGCTATCAAAAGCATTTTGGCAATTATATGCTTAGCCTTAGCCATCTATTTCATTCCGTATCCATTGGTGACGTCTGACAAATTATTAATTGCCGTTTTCGGAGGCTTTTTTTTAGGTGCGGGTATAGGCTTAACAATTAGAGGTGGTGCCGTAATAGATGGAACCGAAGTGCTGGCCATCTATCTAAGTAAAAAAACGGGACTTACCATTGGAGATGTTATCTTGATTTTCAACATCATTATATTTTTATTCGGGGCATATATCCTATCCATGGAAATAGCATTATATGCCATGTTAACCTATATCGCCGCTTCGAAAACAGTAGATTTTATAATCGAAGGAGTAGAAGAGTATACGGGCATTACCATTATTTCAAAAGAAAGTGAAAAAATTCGACAAATGATTACTGAAGATATGGGAAGAGGTGTAACTATTTATTCAGGCAAAGGAGGCTATAAAAAAGAAGGCGATGAATTAAGAGAAATTGACATTATATATACGATTATTACACGTCTTGAAATAGCTAGATTAAGTACCGAAATTGACAAAATAGATACGGATGCTTTTGTTATCATGAATAGTATTAAAGATACGAAAGGTGGTATGATAAAGAAACGCCCTTTAGCGAAATAAAATAGTCCTCTACTACAAAGTACCTTCTCCTCTTAATTGTACCTCTTTTGTAACACTCTCTGCATAATGACTACTAATGAGTATAACTAACTCAAATTCATAGATATGCAGATTACAAAAAATGCAGGCAGGCTTATAGGATTGTTATTTTTATTGGCTACCATCGCCGGAGGTTGGGGCACATCAATAAGAGGTCTATCGGGTGCTAGAGATGATATCATGGCTTTTCTAAATAATTTGGTCGAAAACGCGCACCAAATGAAACTCGCGATCGGATTGGATATGCTGAGCAGCGCTATTGCTATTGGTATTGCCATTTATTTGTACCCTATCATTAAAAAATACAGTCAACGTTTAGCGATCGCTTACATGGGTATTGGGCTCGTCAATTTTGCTATAATTACCATGAGCAATGTAATACACTGGTCTTTACTTTTTGTGGGTGCTAATTATGTAGACACAACAGCTTCTGAAGCGCCTCATTTTGCAACCCTTGCCATCATGCATTTTGAAGGTTACTATTGGTTGCATTTTATCTTATTAATGGGATATGCCATCGGTGGGTCAATACTCTATTACTTTTTATTTAAAACCAATTTAGTTCCTAAAGGGTTGGCTTTATGGGGAATATTGGCGCAAACCATTGTCTTCGCTGGTGCATCTTTACAATTATTTGATATACCCGTGTCATTTTATCTATTTATCCAAAACGGCATTTTTATGCTGATTTTTATCGGATATTTACTCATTTTGGGCTTTCAAACAAAAAAATATAACATCTTAAATAGTAGTTCTATCGACGCAACCTAAACCTCAATTGACGCATCTATCTTATTAAATAATATCCCATGAAAAAAGTAGTGTTGATTGTACTCATTCTGTTGAGTTTTAGTACTTGTAATAGTGATGACGGTATTGAATTAAGTGAAACTAATTTTTTGGTGTTTGGCCATTTCTATGGAGAATGTGGCGGTGAGGGTTGTATTGAAACATTTAAACTCACGGGGACCGCTCTTTTTGAAGATACCAATGATAACTATATCGGAATAGGAAGAGACTTTAACTTCATTCGATTAAACGACGATACATTTGATGCTGTAAAGGACTTAGTAGACTTTTTTCCAGATGAATTGCTAACAACGGAAGAGACCAACTTTGGCTGTCCTGATTGTGCTGATGGAGGTGGTTTATTAATCCAATATTCAAAAAATGGCACGGTAAGATCTTGGACCATCGATCAATCAAAAAGTAATGTACCAAGTTACTTACACGCTTTTATGGATAAGGTAAATGAAAAGATACAGCTTATAAATAATTGAAATTTTTAATCATTTTAACTTCTAAAATGTTCTTTTCTACTTCACTTTTACTGATTTTTACCTCTTCATTAGCTTTTGAATAGAAGAGTACCATATTATAACCTAACTTAGTAATGCCAAATATCGTTGTCAAATGAAAATAAAGCCTATACTCATATTTCTTTTTTTTGTCATAGTATCATGCACTACTAAAGACAAAAATTATGTGTGTACGCCATGTGATTTAACCTGTGATACCTTGAAATTTTCTAAACCAGGTACTTGCCCCAAATGCGGTATGGAATTATTGCATAAAGACGCCATCATTAACGAAGATGATCTAGTGCTCAACGAGATTACACTAAAATCAGGATCGGGTGTATTTTTAATTGAAGGTGGACAAACACGTACAGACAAGCATATCAAAGTGTATTATCATAAACCGAAGAGTTTTAGTACAGATTCGAAAGTTTTATTGGTAATTCCTGGAGCGGGTAGAAATGCCGACAGTTATCGCGATACTTGGATCGACGCTTCTGAAAAGCATAGCGTGCTCCTTCTCTCTCCTCAATATCTTGAAGAAGACTACCCTTTCGGGGATTATCATTTGGGTGGCTTGGTAAAAAACCTCAACCTAGAGGGTAACATAGAATTTGTTGAAAACACCAATATTGCAAAGCTGAATGAAGAAAAGTTAACCTTTACTTTTAATGACAACAAGGTTAATTGGATCTTTCATGACTTCGACAGGATATTCGACCTTATAAAAGCAGAGCTCGGTTTGCTAACCAACACCTATGATCTTTTTGGTCATTCTGCTGGTGGACATATTTTGCATAGAATGGCACTATTTTATGACAATTCAAAAGCAAATAATATGCTGGCCTCCAACGCCAGTTTCTATACACTCCCAGATTTTGAATACACCTACCCTTTCGGAGTGAGAAACACCTCTTTAGAGGAAGCAGCTCTAAAAAGGGTATTTTCAAAAAAGCTTGTGGTTTTTTTAGGTGAAGAAGATAATGCCACTGAAACTCGTGGTACTTTCTTACGTTCAAAAACGGCCGATGTGCAAGGCTTACACAGATTGGCTCGCGGCACTTATTTTTTTGATACAGCTAAAGCAAAAGCCTTAGAGCTTGGTCTTGATTTTAATTGGAAACTAGTTGTGGTGACCAATGTTGGGCATGATCAAAACAAGATGGGGCAAGCGGCTTCCGAACTTTTGTATGAATAAATATTCTTTTTAAAATAAAAAGTTCCGAGAAATCTCGGAACTTTAAATACATTGACTTTTTATTTTATCGTCTTGTCAAACAGACCCTTCGACTTGACTCAGGGATAAGACTTATAAATGTATCACCTCATCATACGCATCAGCAACAGCTTCCATCACTGCTTCACTCATCGTTGGATGTGGATGTACTGCTTTGAGTACTTCATGACCCGTTGTTTCTAACTTCCGTCCTAAGACAGCTTCGGCAATCATATCGGTTACACCAGCACCAATCATATGGCATCCTAACCACTCACCATACTTGGCATCAAAAATTACTTTTACAAAACCGTCTTTGGCTCCAGAAGCACTCGCTTTACCAGAAGCTGAAAATGGAAACTTTCCTACTTTGATATCAAAGCCTTTTTCTTTGGCTTGTGCTTCAGTTAATCCTACAGAAGCAATCTCTGGTGAGCAATACGTACATCCTGGGATATTGCCATAATCTAAAGCTTCTACATGCTGCCCAGCAATTTTCTCTACGCACAAAATTCCTTCTGCGGAAGCGACATGTGCCAAGGCCTGACCAGGAGTCACATCACCGATCGCATAATAACCCGGAATATTCGTTTGGTAAAAATCATTGACTAAGATCTTATCTCTGTCTACTACAATACCAACATCTTCTAAACCAATACCTTCAATATTTGTTTTGATACCAACTGCAGATAATACAACATCAGCCTCCAACACTTCTTCACCTTTCTTCGTCTTCACGGTAGCTTTTACACCACTACCTGATGTATCTACTTTCGTTACTTCGGCAGAAGTCATAATCTTGATACCACTCTTTTTAAAGCTACGCTCTAATTGTTTTGATACTTCGGCATCTTCTACAGGTACTACATTGGGTAAATATTCAACAATAGTCACTTCGGTTCCCATAGAATTATAGAAATATGCGAACTCGACACCTATGGCACCAGAACCTACAACAATCATTTTCTTTGGCTGATCTGGTAAGGTCATTGCCTCACGATAGCCAATAACTTTCTTGCCATCTTGTGGTAAGCTCGGTAACTCGCGAGAACGAGCCCCCGTAGCAATAATAATATGATCTGCACTGTATTCTTTGCCGTCTACATCTACTTTTTTACCAGCTTTCAATTTCCCAAAGCCTTCAATAACATCAATTTTATTCTTCTTCATCAAGAACTGAACACCTTTGCTCATCCCGTCGGCCACATTACGACTGCGCTTTACTACTGCATCAAAATCTTTATCGGCATCTTTTACAGATAGTCCATAATCCTCAGCATGTTTTAAATATTCAAATACTTGTGCTGACTTTAACAATGCTTTTGTAGGAATACAACCCCAATTTAAACAAACACCACCAAGGCTTTCTTTTTCAACAATTGCAGTTTTAAAACCTAGTTGTGAAGCTCTAATAGCGGTTACATATCCGCCAGGACCACTTCCTAAAACTATAATATCGTACTTCATGTTAGTTTTTATTTTATATATGGATTCTTTAAATCATTTTTAAGCAGCACAAATTTAATCAAATTTTATGGCTTTTACAGGACTAATTTTACTTACTATATAAGATGGAACCAGTAACATTAATAAACATAAAACCAAGGTACCAACATTTAATGCTATAATATATTGTACATTCAAATAAACGGGTGCTTGACTTACGTAATAGGTTTCTGGGTTGAGCTGTATAATTCCGAAATATTTTTGCGCCAACAAAATACCAATACCTATTATATTACCTACAATGAGTCCAATGGCAATTAAATAAGTAGCATTGTACAAAAATATTTTTCGAATACTCCAATTACTATTTCCCAGTGCTTTTAAAATTCCTATCATCTGAGTACGCTCTAAAATGAGCACCAATAGAGCTGTGATCATGTTAATACCCGCTATCAACACCATGATACCAATAATTACTATGATATTGTTATCAAAAAGACTCAGCCACTCAAAAATGGTTGGATACTTCTCAGCAATGGTAACAGCGTTTAGTGTAGACGGCACTGAACTATAAATTTCATCACCTTTCGTTTTCAATTCATCAAAATCTTCCAATAATACTTCGAAGCCACCTACTTGATCTGGAGTCCATTTATTCAAACGTTGAATTTGCTTGATATCTCCAATAATATAATTTTCATCGAATTCTTGAAATCCAGAATTAAAAATACCAACTATAGAAAATTTCCGAGCGTTAGGAGCCTTTGAAGGATCATCTTTGACAAAAAAAGTATTGAAGGTATCTCCTAACTTCAAACCCAATCGGTTTGCTGTCAATTTTGAAATAAGCACTTCATTAGACATCTCATCATTTAAGTTTAAGATCGAACCTTCTATTAAATATGTTTGAAAAAATGACCAATCATAATCTCTATTAACGCCTTTCAACACAACACCTTCAAAATCGGTATCAGTTCTAATAATACCTCCTTTGGACGCATAACTTTGTACATTTTTGATACCATCAACATCCGTAAAGTTGGGATAGAAGTCTTGCGTTAAGCTAAGTGGATTAATCGTTATTTTTGAATTATTCTCCTCATAATTAGAGATTTGAACATGCCCATTAAAGCCAGAAATTTTCTCTTTTATTTTCTTCTGTAGTCCAACGCCCGTAGCAATAGCAATCATCATAATAATCACTCCTAGCGCAATAGCTGCAATAGCAATTTTTATTATTGGTGACGAAACACTACTTTTATCCTGTTTAGCAGCGATAATTCGTTTGGCTATAAATAATTCGTAATTCACTATTCTAATGGTACGTTTGTTGCTCAAAAATACATATTTCTTTTCGGTTGTAGTTTTCCTTTTTGGAATGATTTCTTGTAAATCTCAAATACGCGAAGAACATAACAAAAGTGACAAAAAGATTGAAGAGCAGGTGCCAAAAGAAATCATTGTTGGTGCGAATAATACAGCTCTTTATTTAAAACTTTTGAAAGGTAAGAATATAGCTGTAGTAGCCAATCAAACGTCAATCGTATCACTTCGACAGAAATATGCGATCAACGAATATACCACGGGTTCAAAATTGGTAGACACACATCTGGTTGATTTTTTACATAACTATTCAGGGATACAAGTTCAAAAAGTATTTTCTCCCGAGCATGGCTTTCGCGGAAAAGCAGATGCCGGTGAACATGTTGAAGATGGCAAAGATGCTAAAACTGGATTACCGATTATCTCTTTACATGGCAAGAGTAAAAAACCTAGTCAAGAACAACTAAAAGGACTCGATCTAATTGTTTTTGATATTCAAGATGTGGGGGTTCGTTTTTACACCTATATTTCTACCTTACATTATGTGATGGAAGCTTGCGCGGAAGCAGGCATCCCTGTAATTGTTTTGGATAGACCCAATCCAAACGGTCATTATGTTGATGGGCCTCTTTTAGAAATCGAACACAAAAGTTTTGTAGGTATGCATCCTGTTCCGTTGGTCTACGGAATGACCATTGGAGAATATGCTCAGATGATTAATGGTGAAAAATGGTTAGAAAATAACTTGAAGTGTGATTTAACCGTTATTCCTTTACAACATTATACTCATGCGAGCCCGTACAGTTTAACGATACGGCCCTCTCCGAATTTACCCAACGATACATCCATTAACTTATACCCCAGTTTAGGTTTTTTTGAAGGTACTACCATCAACGCAGGACGTGGCACCGAAATGCAATTTCAAGTATATGGTGCTCCATTTTTTGCCAGGAGTAAATTTACATATACACCAAAGGCCAACTTTGGTGCAAAGTACCCGAAGCACAAGAATAAACTGGTGAATGGAATCGATCTAAGAACTCAAGAGAAATTGCATCAGGTTAACTTACAATGGCTGATTGATGCCTATCAAAAAACACCCAAGAACGAAACATTTTTCGGACCCACGTTTACGATACATGCAGGAAATACAAAACTGCAAGCACAACTCGAAAAAGGATTGAGTCAAGAACAGATCAAAGCTACCTGGCAAAAAGATCTAGCAGCGTTTAAAAAAATACGTGAAAAATATTTAATCTATCAATAATGAGATATAGTGCATTCGTCATTACCTTTTTAACTTGCGTGCTTTGTCATGCGCAAGAAATTGTGGTTCAAGAGGCAACTCAAATTGAGTATGCTCGTGAAATTACGCGTACGTTTTTGAAGAATGAATCTATTCCGGGTTTATCTGTTTCTGTTTCAAAAAATCATAAACTCATTTGGTCCGAAGGTTTTGGCTATAGCGATATTGAATCCAACAAAAAGGTAAATCCTTCGCTCACTCAATTTAGATTAGCCAGTATCTCCAAACCAATAACCGCTGTAGGATTGGCCATTCTGGCTGATAGCAATCGTTTAGACTTTGATGAAAGCCTGCATACATATCTCTCTAACTATCCTAAAAAGAAATATGATTTTACTATTCGGCAAATAGGTGGTCACTTAGCAGGTATACGTCATTATAGAGGAAAAGAATTCATCAGTTCTAAAAAAATGACAATCAAAGAAGGCTTAGATATCTTTAAAAACGACACTCTTGTACACCAACCCGGCACCAAATATCGATACAGTACCTATGGCTGGAACTTGTTAAGTGCGGTTATCGAAGAAATTACACAAAAGGATTTTACCAAATTTATAACCGAAGTAGTATTTGCACCTCTTCAAATGCACCATACGGCACTTGATTTTTCTGATAAAAAAATGCCGAATCGATCAAAATTTTACAGAAAAACGTATCAAGATAAGATTGTAGAAAGCCCTAAAGTGAGTAATGAGCATAAAGCTGCAGGTGGAGGTTTTATAGCAACTTCAGAAGACCTTATACATTTTGGGAATGAAATAATTGATCCAAAAATTATAACTAAAGAAAGCCTCATCGAATTAGTGACAGCACAAAAGACAAAAGATGGTGCATCAACCAATTATGGTATTGGATTTGCTATCCGAAAGAGCAGTAGAAATACACCTAGTTTTTCACATTCAGGTGGTGGCGCCGGCGCTACAACCCTTCTATTAATCTACCCTGAAGAAAAGGTAGTGATTGCTATTGTAACCAACTTGTCTCAGGTTCCTATTCGAAGTTTTGGAAAAAAGCTAGAGACCCTATTTCTTGACTAATTTTCAATATTAAAATCAGTATAGATATATCCAATTTCGTCATCAACTGCATTTTCGATATAGTCTATACTTATGAGTGTTGGAAAACCATATTCCTCATTATATTCAACTCGTAAAGAGGCCACTTCTTTATTTATAGTACGCTCCAAAAATTCAAAGATTTCTTCTACTGTTCTCGCACTATTTAAGACATCTTCATATATTTCATCATACGTTTGACCAATTTCTAGTTGTGTTTCGTCAAATTCAACCTTGTCCTTAAGCTTCCCTTTGACAAAGACAGTCCAACTATACGGTCCTGCGCAAAAGCAACTAACTCTTTGATTTAAACTGTAATTTTCAATGTTAGAAGCTTCCCAAAGTTCGCGATTCTTCGCTAACTCTCTAAGCATAGTATCGTCATCTGTAGTACACGAAACCAAGGCAAACACGACAAGTAAAGCCACCAATATACGTTGTGTCATAATTCATTCATTTCTTTTTAGACGTAATAGAAACAAATTGGTTGCCTATATAAATGTATTTATTTTACTCACTTTCCAACAACAACTCCAATGATATCAGATACATCATGCAAGCCTGTAAATCTTGAATCTAATGAATTGTCTCTATTATCTCCCAAAACGAAAAACTCATTTTTAGGGATAACTAATGGTCCAAAATTATCTTTATTCCAATCTTCGTTATATCTTTTGAAAATCTCATCATTAACTTCACCTTTCGATTTTAACATGCGAAGAGAATCAATTTCATATAAATGTGCGACCTTATTTTCAACATTGACTAAATAACTATCTTCTTCTAAACGATACACACTTGTTGAATCATTAAATTGTTTAGCTTTTTTTAATTCTTCATATTTTTCTTTATTCACGACAAAATTGTAAACTAAACTTAGATCTTCATCAATGTTAACTCCATTTACATATAAGATGCCATCTTTAATCTCAACGGTGTCGTTCTCTAATGCACATAATCTATTTACCTTAATGAATCTGCCCATATCAAAAGTTTTATCATAAAAATCGAAACAAACGAAATCACCCATTTTAGGTGAAATCAAGTTTGAGACAAACATTTTTGAATTTAATTTTAAACTAGGTTCATTTGCAGTACTTGGATTATTATAAACTTTTAAAACACCAAAAAAAGACAAGGTAATATAGGCTATAATCGGAGAACCAATAATGATCGCGATCCTATTTCTAAGCCGTCTTTTTCGAACCATTATAAAGGCAATTTCTTCTTTAATTCTTCAACGATATTATAGGCTGCCGGACATATCTCGGTATTCTTTAAGGTAAGATTGGTAATCTGAATGAACTTTTTTCTATTGGTATGGGGATATTCGGCACATGCCTTTGGGCGGACATCATATATGGTACAGGCATTATCCTCTTCATTTAAAAAAGTACAAGGTGCTTCTTGCAACACCATAAAATCATCTTCATCACGCTGTAAATACTGTGCAATGAATTGGTGTTCTTTCATGCGAAAATACTTTGCTATTCTAGCAATGTCTCTATCCGTAAAAATAGGACTACTTGTTTTACAACAGTTTGCACACGCTAAGCAATCCGCTTTAGCGAATTCATCATCATGCAATTCTTGCATTAGAATATCCAAACGTTTAGGGGTTTTCTTTTTAAGCTTGGCAAAGTACTTTTTGTTCTCTACGTATTTTTCTTTCGCGTTTTTTGGAAGATTTTCGAGTTGTTCTTTCATATTCATTTACTCAGCAATGAGGAGTTTCTTAGTCAAACCAAATTGTGAAATACTTGATCTTAGCCATATCTGGTATTTGATCTAGTTGTATCTTGTCTATCCCAAATTCACGAATACCCAACTCTTTTTTATCAATGGCGATGGTCACATTTAACTCATCAATAATCAAAACGGCTGTTGTAAATGTCGACTCCACTTTATCTATAGAATACTCTCCAACAATATCTTTAAATACCGACGAAAGATTCAATCCTTTTGCAGTTTTATAGCGTTCATCAAAAATTTGAACATTGTCGATTACAGAGGTCGAATCATGCTGTTCTTTAGACACCAAGGTCAACAAATGTTTTCCCTTTTTATCATAGACAAGATACTCATCAAATTCCGCATTAGCGAAGTCACCCTCTCCCAAATTGGCGACCAACGAATCTTTAGCAAATATTTCTTTTAGTTCGTGAACTTGAGTCAATGAAGTTACTTTACCTAATTGATCTTTTGCAATGGTAAAATCGGTTTCCTCTTTACATTGTAAAAAAGTAAGTAAAATTACTCCGTATAGTATCGTTCTTTTCATGAGTTTTTGATTTATCGAATTACTTTTTTCAGCACGCCTAAAACGCCTCTAATGAAGGTGGCACTTGTCACAACTTTTAATATGGGGTTCATTCTCGTACTTCTTCGTGAGCTTGTCGATCTTTTTCGCGCTACTTTTTCTTTCTCTTCACGCTTCTTCTCTTCAGCTTCTACTTTATTGGCTTGTTCAATCTTCTTATTTAAAATTTCATAAGCACTCTCTCTATCAATCTCTTCGTTATATTTCTTGGCAATTTTAGAGTTTCCAATTAAGGTAGATAATTCATTACTGGTTAAAATATCCATTCTACTCATTGGAGCTCTCAGCATCGTTCTTGCCAATGGCGTAGGAATCCCTTTTTCACTAAGAGAAGAAACTAAGGCTTCTCCTATCCCTAATTGAGTCAATACTTCAGCTGTATCATAGTATTCAGAATCTGGGTAATTCTCTGCTGTCAATTTAATAGCCTTTCTGTCATTAGCCGTAAAAGCACGTAAGGCATGTTGAATCTTCAAACCTAGTTGAGATAAAACATCAGCCGGAACATCTTTGGGGTTTTGGGTTACAAAATAAACACCCACACCTTTAGAACGAATCAATTTTACGATACTCTCTATTTGGTTCATCAGCGCTTTCGACGCTTCTTTAAAGATCAAATGAGCTTCATCTATAAACAATACTAATTCTGGTTGTCCAGAATCACCTTGCTCGGGTAAGGTATTATAAATCTCGGCAAGTAATTGTAACATAAATGTAGAGAACAGTTTCGGTTTATCCTGAACATCGGTTAAACGTAATACCGAAATAACCCCTCTCCCATTCTCATCTACTCTTACCAAATCGTCTATTTCAAAAGAGCGTTCTCCAAAAAATAGATCTCCACCTTGTTGTTCTATTTCTACTACTTTTCTCAAAATAGCTCCCGTCGAAGATGTTGAGACGCGACCATATTCTGCTTCCAATTCTTTTTTTCCTTCACTGGTAGCATATTGCAATACTTTCTTAAAATCTTTTAAATCGAGTAAGGGTAATTTTTTATCATCACAATATTTAAAGAGAATGGCTACAATACCGCTTTGCGTTTCGGTCAAATCCAAAATTCTCGATAGTAATACGGGGCCAAATTCTGAAACCGTAGCGCGTAATCGCGTACCATCTTGTTCTGAAATAGTCAATATTTCTACCGGAAAAGGTTTTGCTTCAAAGGGTAACCCAATTTTTGCATGACGCTCATCAATTTTTGGATGTCCTGGGCTCGGTTGTGCCAATCCACTTAAATCTCCTTTCACATCCATAAGCAGCACAGGAATTCCTTTTTCGGATAAGTTCTCGGCAAATACTTGTAATGTTTTCGTCTTACCCGTACCTGTCGCTCCTGCAATTAACCCATGACGATTGATCGTTTTCAATGGAATTTTCACAAAGGCATCTGTTATAGTTTCTTCACCTAACATGGCTGCGCCTAGGGTTATAAAATCACCTTTAGTTTTATATCCATCATTTATATAATCAAAGAATGCTGACTCTTTACTCATTGAAATTTGTGTATTAATTTAAGTTGTTAAAAATACAGTTAAAATACGCCAATTCAAAAAATAGATATTCACTATTCTTTTGGCAAGATATTTTTTAACTTTACCTTGAATTTATTCTAATTTGACACCATTATGAAGATTACGTCACACTTAATTTTATGCTTTTTGATTATCTCGATCATTTCATGTACTACGCCTCAAAAAACAGAAGTTGAAAAAACAATAATTGAGAAAACAGAGATAGAATTTTTAGAATCTAATATTGAACGTAGAAAGAAAGCACCTTTTTCTGAAGCGGTTCGCATAGGAGATATACTCTTCTTAACGGGACAAGTCGGTTTTAATAACGATTCTTTACGAATAGCTCAGGGCGGAATTAAGGCAGAAACAACACAAGCTTTAGAAAATATAAAAGCCGTTTTAGAAGCAAATGGCTCCGATATGGAGCATGTGGCGAAATGTACAGTAATTTTAACAGATGTCAATGATTTTGCCGCTTTCAATGAAGTTTTTCGTCAATATTTCCCTAAAAACAAACCTGCTAGAACAACCTTTGTAGCCGAACTGGTGATTGACGCGAAAATTGAAATAGACGTGACCGCTGCCATTAAACAGGAACGGTAAAAAATAGACATCTTATCTTATTAAATCAGTTTATCCTGTTTATCTTTGCGGCATGATAGAGATAGATACACAGTTGCTCATAGATGAAGGTAAAATGTTGCCATTAATGGAAGAATTTTATACGATTCAGGGAGAAGGATTTCATACAGGTACCGCTGCTTATTTTATTCGAATTGGTGGATGCGATGTCGGCTGTCATTGGTGCGATGTAAAAGAAAGCTGGAATGCTGAATTACATCCTGCGACATTAACAGATACGATTATTGAAAATGTTCAAAAATATAGTGATACCGTAGTGATCACTGGAGGAGAACCTTTGATGTGGAATATGGATTATATCACTCAAAGTCTACAAGAAAGGGGCATTAAAACCCATATAGAAACTTCGGGAGCCTATGATTTGTCTGGTAAATGGAACTGGATCTGTCTTTCTCCTAAAAAGAACAAATTACCCTTAACCAGTGTATACGCTGAAGCGGATGAATTGAAAGTCATTATTTATAACAAAGATGACTTTAAGTTTGCCGAGGCACAGGCTTCTAAAGTGAGTGATACATGTGTATTATTCTTACAGCCAGAGTGGAGTAATCAGGAAAAAATGACGCCATTATTAGTGGATTATGTGATGCAACATCCCAAATGGAAAATATCCTTACAGACCCATAAATATTTAAATATTCCATAGGTGAGGAATGCTTTATGTTTGATGTGTTTAGTGAAATTCACTATATTTATAAATGTGAAAAGAATATTATTTTTATTCGGTTTGATTTTAGCTTCTTGTAGTGCTGAAAATGAATCTGCGATTGAATTTGAAATTGTCGACCCTAATCAATTAGAAGGTGCGAAATTAGTTCGTGTTGAGAACAGCTTAGATGGTTCGTCATTCGGAGCACAGGAATGGATTGAAACATTTAGTTATGACTCGAACAATAAGCTTATTGAGCATGATGAAGAAAATGATCGTTTAAAAAAAATAGAGTATGCAAATGGCAAGGCTTTACAAATAAGAACCTATGCGTCTTATGATAGAGCGTTGCTAATTTTTAGAGATTCGTTCGCTTACAATAGTGATGGACAATTTGATAAAATATATAATTTCTCTATAAACGATGGAGAAAATGTACCACTCTCGAGTATTTCTGAATATATATATGACTCTGATGGAAGGCTAATAGAAATTGCATCTAAACGTGTTGGTGGTGAGTTTTCGTACAAAAGAATATTTGATTGGGTCGATGGTCGTATTTATGCAGTCAATGAGTATCGCCACGAAAAAAAAGCCATAACAACGGAGTTTTTGATTGATTCTAAAAATAATTACAAAAGGTATTTACCCATTTATTGGCTAGATCCTATCAATTTAAGTCCTCATAATGTCAGGTTTTCGAGCGTTACAGATTACACTGGAACATATGACGCTGTTTGTAATGATTGTAATTTCAAGTATGTATATAACGCTGAAGGGTATCCCATTGAAATGAAAACTGATTGGGGGCTTACCAAGAAGTTTTTTTACGAATAAACTGTATGTACTTTACTCTTCTGATATTCTGAGCAATGCTAATCCATACACCCGCTCAAACTGCTCTTTTAATCCCATATCACTATTATCGAATTCAACAGCATCCTTCGCCTTAATTAACGGAGAATCTTCTCGTGTAGAATCAATCAAATCACGTTGTTGGACATTCTCCAGTACTTCATCGTAATTCACCTTATGTCCCTTATCAAGCAATTCTTTGTAGCGTCGTGCCGCTCGTTTCTCGGGCGATGCGGTCATAAACAATTTCAACTCGGCTTCTGGAAATACAACGGTACCAATATCTCTACCATCCATTACCAACCCCTTTTGAACCCCCATTGCTTGCTGTTGTTCAACTAGTTTTTTTCGCACCTCAGAAATAGCTGATACTTTACTCACTAATTTCGACACCTCAATCGAGCGGATTTCTCTTTCAACGTTTACGCCATTCAAACACATTTCAGAAAATTGTAATTCAGAATTATAAACAAATTCAAGTGTAATATGTTGAAGGTCCTTTATCAAGGTTTCTGTAGCCAAAAACTCTTTACCAACTAAGTTCTGCTGCATAGCGTAATAGGTAATCGCTCTATACATGGCACCCGTATCAACATATAAATAATTCAATTCAGCAGCCAGATGTTTGGCAATGGTGCTTTTCCCTGTAGATGAAAAGCCATCAATAGCAATAATGATCTTCTTTTTTTCCATCAATTAATATTTTTTTAAACCCGTTTTTGCCAAATCTATATTCAATGAAAAGGTATTAGTATTCGATTCTGGGTGAAATTTACTAAAAGCATAGTTAAATTTAAAACGTCCCATCTGCAAACCAAAACCAGCCGTTATACCAGCAAAAGTTCTACTTTCAGTTAGACGCAACTCTCTTCCTCTCCTAAAATTATATCCTAATCTTAAATTAAAGCCTTTGTCTGGAAAAAATTCAGCTCCTACAACGACATGTCTAAATGCATTTCCAACAAAGGAAATTTTATCATTCGTAGTTTCACCTCCGATGCTTGTTTGACTATCTGAAGGGTTTTCTTCAGAAATGTTCCAACGTTGTAAATTATTAATTGTCACATGCCATTGTAATGGAATGTTCTCTAATTTATAGGAAGCACCTACAGCAATTTCTAACGGTAGTTTTTCTTTCACTTCATCGAATGGGTCTATTTGGTATCCTATATTTCTGATGACGGCTGTAAACAAGTAAGGTCTAAATTCATTATGATAGGTAAGTGCAAAATCAGCAGCTATCCCACTAGAGGTGAAATTTTCTATACTAGAACTGATGAATTTCATATTCGCTCCTACAAAAAAGCCTTCCCACGGCAAAGTATAACTATAACCAACCTGAAATGCAAGATCTCTCGCCTTAAAGGTACCCGTTTCAGTACCGTCTTCGTTCGCGGCAATAAATTCACCATAATTGACAAAGGTGATCCCTGCATGAAACGTTCCTACACGTCTACTAAAAAGGTGCGCAAAGGAAAGGGAGCCATAATTAATATCGGCTAAAAAATCAACATAACTAACTGAAGCCTGATTATCTATTTCTGGATTTATAAGCGACGGATTCCATAAGGGTTGATTGATATCATTTACTAAGGTTAGGGCTTCGCCTCCTAGGGCGGCTTGCCTTGCTGAAGTAGGTACATTTAAAAAATTAAATACACGTTCTCCACCCACTTGACTAAAACCAAAGTTTGACAAGCATAAAACTAATATGAGTATTCCGTTTTTCATTAGTTAGACAAAGAAACTAGAAATATAAGTTATAACGTAATTATTTAGTGATATTTTCACTTATTACAAAAGAAAAAAGCCTCAAACGAATTTATAATATCGTTCGAGGCCAGTAAAGAATCCCAATTCCTATTTACAAATCATTATGGTATTGTTGGATCATTCCATTCACTAGGGTCAAAAACATCATCTATAGAACCACCTCCTGAATATCCACATCTAAAAGAAACCGTTGTGATATTTTGATTGTTTGCAGAGTTAATAGTATAAGAACTTGTTACATCAACACCACTAGGCACTTCAATAATTTTTTTAACTGTATACTTGAATGTTTTCTTTACAATTTTTAAGCTCTTATTTTTACAAAATCCCATTTGAGCATATATTAGATTCACTTCATTTTCGCAAAATGACGCCGAACCTCTATCATCACCAGCCGCTATATCAACAACACCCCCCGCTATATAAGGCGGTATTAGAGTATATACGGGTTGAATTTTAGTACCTGTATTGACATACATATCAAAAAACACTAACAGATGATTTGGCGCTGGACCGTTTAATATTGCTTCTATATCTCCGTCCCTATTAAAATCACTATACTCATCCGTTCCATTCGGACAATTCAATAAATTTACTTGAGGTCCTTTCGCCATGGCAATACTTTGTGCGTTTCCTGATTTTTCGTTAATCTCTTTTATATCATTGATTATTAGCTCATCTTGCGAACAAGAGTAACACATAAATAACAATCCGATCAGATAAATAATTTTTTTCATACAATAAGTTTAAAAGTTAATAATCTAATCAATAGTGCTCAAGAAAAACTATTTGTTACCCATGCTTTCTGTATTTTTCCTATCACAACACATTTAACATAAAAAAAGTTGCGAGATTTTATAGTTATAATAAACTATAATTTGAGCAAACCATCAAATCACCTGAACGACCCATTCTAGGGTGTGACGCGATGTCTTGAACTGGCAAAAAAGTCAAGATGTGAGTCTAATCAACAGAAATGAGATTATATGTATATAAAAGTTACCTATAATCTCATTTCTGTCACCACCGATTTGGTGGGATGTCCTTACGAGAGAGTAAAAAGGATGTTATGCAGCTATATAATTTTTACTAAAAAGTCTAAACCAAAAAAAACACCTATCAATTTAATGATAAGTGTTTTTAAAAAGAAAGGCAACGACATACTCTCCCACCAAAGGCAGTACCATCTGCGCTGATAGGCTTAACTTCTCTGTTCGGAATGGGAAGAGGTGAGCCCTATCGCTATAATCACCTTAAATCGTTCAGTTGTTTCCAACTGTATAAGATTGACACATTAAAATAAAAATAAAGTAAATAAATCGTGCTTTTCGATATGAAAAGAGTGTTGCTCCCTCCCGAAGGAGGGAAGCATACGTACATAAGCCTATGGGTTATTAGTACTACTCGGCTATGACATTACTGCCTTTACACCTATAGCCTATCAACGTGGTAGTCTCCCACGACCCTTTAAAGAAATCTCATCTTGTGGTGGGTTTCGCGCTTATATGCTTTCAGCGCTTATCCCTTCCCGACGTAGCTACCCAGCAGTGCTCCTGGCGGAACAACTGGTACACCAGCGGTCAGTCCAATTCGGTCCTCTCGTACTAGAATCAGATCCACGCAAATTTCTAACGCCCGCTACAGATAGAGACCGAACTGTCTCACGACGTTCTGAACCCAGCTCGCGTGCCACTTTAATGGGCGAACAGCCCAACCCTTGGGACCTTCTCCAGCCCCAGGATGTGACGAGCCGACATCGAGGTGCCAAACCCCCCCGTCGATGTGAGCTCTTGGGGGAGATCAGCCTGTTATCCCCGGAGTACCTTTTATCCTTTGAGCGATGGCCCTTCCATGCG
>CANKZQ010000001.1:757500-1451166 GCA_947488345.1 uncultured Flavobacteriaceae bacterium
CAACAAAAGAAAATTTAAGTTTTTTTTACTTTAAAATCATTTCTTTAATAAGATGCTATTTTGCAGCGTTTTACTGTCGCATTTTTTTTAAACTTGTGTTAGGGATGGTCGTGGCATCCTTTTAATTTGTTTTAAAAACCACTTCGAGTGTACTCAGAGTAACAAATTAAAAGATATAACAAACAGCCCGGCCTCACATCTATTTTGAGGCAACACCCAAATTATTAAAAGTATTATTGTACACATATTACTTTTCTAATATCTTTGCAGACTCATTTGAAGAAGCCAATGATTAAAATTACATTACCAGATGGATCGGTAAAGGAGTTTGCTAAAAATAGTACTCCAATAGATGTTGCCCAAAGTATAAGTGAAGGACTAGCTAGAAATGTTATTTCTGCTCAGTTTAATAATACTACCGTTGAGTCGACCACCCAATTAACCGAAGATGGTTCGCTGACTTTATATACATGGAAAAGCGATGAAGGAAAAAAAGCCTTCTGGCATTCTTCTGCGCATGTGTTGGCGCAAGCCATTTTGAGCCTGTATCCTGACGCGAAACTAACCATTGGGCCAGCCATAGAAAATGGTTTTTATTATGATGTTGATTTTGGCGAGACTTCGATTTCTGAAAGTAATTTTAAGCAGATAGAGGATACAATGTTAGAGTTTGCAAGGCAAAAGTTTGATTTTACCTTACGCTCTGTTTCGAAAGCAGATGCTCTAGCCTATTATAAGGAGCGTAACAATGAATTTAAAGTTGAGTTAATTGAAAACTTAACGGATGGTGACATCACTTTCTGCGATCATGCTGATTTTACAGATTTATGTCGTGGAGGGCACATCCCGAATACTGGTATCATTAAAGCTGTAAAAATCATGAGTGTTGCTGGTGCCTATTGGCGAGGCGATGAAAAGAACAAGCAGTTAACACGTGTGTATGGTATTTCTTTTCCAAAGCAAAAAGAATTAACGCAATATTTGGCGTTGCTAGAGGAAGCTAAAAAAAGAGATCATAGAAAACTTGGAAAAGAACTAGAACTGTTCACTTTTTCGCAAAAAGTGGGACAAGGTTTACCCTTGTGGTTACCCAAAGGTGCTGCCTTGCGGGAACGTTTAGAGAATTTTTTAAAGAAAGCTCAGAAAAAAGCCGGATATGAAATGGTCGTAACACCTCATATTGGTCAAAAAGAATTGTATGTTACTTCTGGACATTATGCTAAATATGGAGAAGATAGTTTTCAACCCATTCATACACCAAAAGAAGATGAAGAGTTTTTGTTAAAACCTATGAATTGTCCACATCATTGTGAAATCTACAATGCAAAACCATATTCTTACAAAGAGTTACCAAAACGTTTTGCTGAATTCGGTACTGTGTATAGATATGAACAAAGTGGAGAATTGCATGGTTTGACACGGGTTAGAGGTTTTACACAAGATGATGCGCATATTTTCTGCATGCCAGATCAATTGGATCAAGAGTTTAAAAATGTGATTGACTTGTCATTATATGTTTTGAGATCTTTAGGATTGGAAAATTTCACTGCACAGGTTTCTGTGAGAGATCCTGAGAATCCAGATAAATATATTGGTGACGTTGAGAATTGGGAAAAAGCGGAACAAGCTATTATCAATGCAGCAAAAGACAAGGGATTGGATTATGTTATTGAAACAGGTGAAGCTGCGTTTTACGGACCGAAATTAGATTTTATGGTACGTGACGCTCTCGGCAGAAGATGGCAATTAGGAACTATTCAGGTAGATTACAATTTACCAGAACGTTTTGACTTGAATTACAAAGGTTCTGACAATCAATTACATAGACCTGTAATGATTCATCGTGCTCCGTTTGGGTCGATGGAGCGTTTTATAGCGCTGTTACTCGAACATTCGGGAGGGAATTTCCCTTTATGGCTCACACCGGAACAAGTTATTTTGCTCCCTATCAGTGAGAAATATGAAAATTATACTAAAAAAGTTTTAAAATCGTTAGAAAATTCCGAAATTCGCGCCCTCGTAGATGATAGGAATGAAAAGACAGGTAGAAAGATACGTGATGCTGAAGTAAGTAAGATCCCGTACATGATTATCATTGGCGAGAAAGAAGAACAAGACGATATAGTTTCGGTGAGAAAGCATGGTGAAGGAGATTTAGGTACATTTACCTTAGAAGAATTTGTATCTTTATTGAATAAAGAAATAGAAAGTACATTAGTACAATTTTAGTTTAACAACTATCATGAGATAGTTTAAATTTTACAGTTATAGCAATACGAAGAAAAGGAGGAAGAAAGCCTTGGAGAATTATCAAAGAGGACGCTCACAGAATTAATGACAAAATAATTCGCACACCAGAAGTGCGATTAGTTGGAGACAACGTTGAAATTGGCGTATATCCAATTGCGGAGGCAAAAAAACTTGCTGATGATTTGGAACTTGATTTGGTTGAGATATCTCCAAAAGCGTCTCCGCCTGTCTGTAAAATAATTGATTATAAGAAGTTTGTTTACGAGCAAAAGAAGCGTGAAAAAGCGTTGAAGTCGAAAACAACCAAAGTCATTATAAAAGAAATTCGTTTCGGTCCTCAAACAGATGACCATGATTATGAATTTAAAAAGAAACATGCGATTAAGTTTTTAAGCGATGGAGCAAAGCTTAAAGCGTTTGTTTTCTTTAAAGGCCGTTCGATTGTCTATAAGGATCAGGGAGAAATCTTATTGTTAAGATTAGCTCAGGAACTAGAAGAATATGGCAAGGTTGAACAAATGCCAAGATTGGAAGGAAAGCGAATGACCATGTTCATTGCTCCAAAGAAAAAATAGAATAAGCAAGATTAAATATATAGGAAGATGCCTAAAATGAAGACAAAATCTAGTGCCAAAAAACGTTTTAAAATGACGGGTACTGGTAAGATCAAGAGAAAACATGCTTTCAAGAGTCACATTTTGACGAAGAAGTCAAAAAAGAGAAAATTGAAGCTGACTCATTCTGGTTTAGTACATAAAGCAGACGAGATGAATATCTTAAAACAATTAACATTAAAATAAGCAACGCTTATTTTGGTAATTATGAACCCTGTGTTAGTGCCCAAGCAAAATGATTGAAATATATCTGCCTAACTCAAAAACATTAAAATTATGCCTAGATCGGTAAATTCAGTAGCTAAAAGAGCTCGTAGAAAAAAAATATTAAAACAAGCAAAAGGTTATTTCGGAAGACGTAAAAACGTTTATACAGTAGCCAAGAATGCGGTAGAAAAAGCAATGTCTTATTCTTACCGTGATAGAAAAAACAACAAACGTAACTTTAGATCTTTATGGATTCAGCGTATCAATGCTGGAGCGCGTCAATATGGAATGTCTTATTCTCAATTTATGGGGAAAGTAAAGGCGAATAATATTGAGCTAAACAGAAAGGTTCTTGCTGACTTAGCGATGAACAATCCTGAAGCTTTTAAAGCAATCGTAGATAAAGTAAAATAAATTAAATAGCTTGCTTATTGCTATTAAAAAACCCGAACTGTTGTTCGGGTTTTTTATTTTTTACACTTCTCCTTTAACTAGAAAATTGTTTCACTTAGGGCATAATAAATCGCCATTAGTGCTGAAAAAATAGCACTGGCCAAAAAACGCCAACTCAAATGCACCTTATTTTGAATGAGGTAATTTGCAATAAAGGAAATTGGAATATTAGCCAGAAAAGACCAGATCGCGATTTGAAATAATGATCCGTCGATTTGATCCAGATTTCCTGAGAACAATTTTATACATACTAAATGACGAAAAATCCAAATGGGATTGAAGTAGGCAATTGCCCAACCTGTTTTCGCCAAGGTACGTTTATACCCTGAAAACGTCACTGTTTTTCGATCTATCCAAGCAAAGTAATTCGGAATTTCAAAGGCGTACAATGTGGCTCCAATACACACCATACCAAGTAATCGACCCCAAGAAAACTCCTGCAATAACAGTGCTGCTATGGTATCACCCGCGCTGTAAATTAGAGCACCTCGTACGATATTCAACCAAGTATATTGTAGTCTACTTTTCATATAAAGCCATCAAAACTTTTTCAGGTGTAAATGGCGCATGAAATTTTAACTTATATTTTTTATTAAAGGCCTTCACAGCTTGTTGTATTGCGAAATACGTTCCAATACCATACATCAAGGGTGGTTCTCCGACGGCCTTAGATTTAAAGATAGCCATGTCATTTCCTGCTGTTTCTAGAGGTACCGTTTCTATCATTCTCGGAGCAGAAAAAATATCCGGAACTTTATAGGTAGACAGCGCATTCGACAGTAGTCGACCGTCATTACCGTAGGCTATCTCCTCTAAGGTCATCCAGCCGATTCCTTGCGCTAAGGCACCTTCTACTTGACCTAGGTCTATACCTATGTTCATACTCTTACCAAAGTCATGTACGATCTTCACTGCATCGATCTCATATATGCCTCGCATACAATCAACTGTAACTGTTGTAATGGCGGTTCCATATACATGATAGGCAAACGGATGCCCCTTCTCTTTTGTCTTATCAAAATTAATGATCGGTGTTGCATAGTGCGCGTTCTCTGATAAGGCTACTCTTTCTAACATTGCTTGTGCAATTAAGTCTTCCCAACTCAGTTTCGATTCTTTTCCATGAATATGCACTCTATCATTTTGAATGGTAATGGTCGTGACGTCTTCTTCTATCATTTCTGCAGCCACTTTTGTCAATCTATCCAATAAGGCATTACATGCCATTTGTACTGCCTTGCCATTAAGATCTGCCGTCGAACTTGCTGCCGAGGGAGAGGTGTTAGCAACCCTTGTAGTATTGGTTGTTTCTAACTTCACTTTTGCAGCTGAAATTCCTAATATATCCTGTGCTACCTGCAGCATTTTAGTATTTACGCTTTGCCCCATTTCAACGGCTCCCGTACTTACGCCAACGCTTCCGTCTTGGTAGATATGTACAAGAGCTCTTGCATGATTCATGGGTGTATTTGTAAATGAAATACCGAAGGCAATAGGCATGAGCGATATCCCTTTTTTAAAGAGTTCATTATTTTCATTAAAGGCTATGATCTCTTGCTCTAGTGTTTCTAGTTTAAATGTATTCTTTGCAGAAAACCAAGTGCTCTCAGCTTCCACTTGTGTGGCGATTTGACCATAAGAAAACTCATCATTTTCTGCGAGTAAATTTGCTTCCTGAATCAAACGTTTGTCCACTCCTATATGATCAGCCGCCGCCGCGATAGCGCTTTCTATAACAAACATTCCTTGTGGCCCTCCAAAACCTCTAAAGGCAGTATTGGGTGGTAAATTGGTTTTACAGCTGTATACACTTGTTTTCACATTGGGTACAAAGTAGCTATTAGTTGCATGAAATAATGTTCTTTCGGCTATAGCCGGAGAGAGATCCGCGGCAGCGCCAGAATTCTGCAAAAACTCAGCTTCGAAAGCTATAATCTTCAATTCTTTGTTTAATCCTATTTTAAAAAATGAGGAATACGGGTGACGTTTCCCTGTCATTCTTAAATCGTCATGACGATTTAATATGTATTTCACTGGTTTACCGAGGTGTTGCACAGCGACCGCAGTCATCACTGCCCATGGTGTTGCCTGATCTTCTTTTCCACCAAACCCTCCACCTAATCGTGTAACATCGACCTCAATTTTATGCATGGGTACACCTAAAACCCTCGCCGCAATCTTTTGAATGGCTGTTGGACCTTGCGTAGAGGAGATTAATTTTATACTTCCATTTTCTTGAGGAATGGCATAACATCCTTGGGTTTCTAGATACAAGTGTTCCTGTCCGTTCGAGAAAGTTTCTCCTTCTAGCATATAATCGCAATTATTAAATGCTTCTTCAGTATTTCCTAAACTAAATGAACGTGGTGCATTGATAAAACTTCCTTTTGTTTTTGCTTCTTTCGCTGTGGTAATTACTGGTAATTCTTCAATTTCTATGTCAATTAATTGACGTGCTTTTTTAGCAATGGTTTCAGACTCGGCCACAATAAATGCAATGGGCTGCCCCCAAAAATGCACCTCATCTTCGGCCCACAGTGGCTCATCGGGAAGAATACCACCAATTTGATTTTCGCCTATAATATCTTCATAGGTAAATATTTTTACTATACCCTCTAAAGCTTCAGCTTTACGATAGTTTACACTTTTAATCTTTCCATGTGCTTTTGGAGCATCGAATACCAATCCAAACAGCGTATCTTGTCTGGTAATAATATCATCTACAAACAACGATTCGCCTCTTACATGTGTATAGCTATCTATATTGTGCATTGTCTTCATGAGGCTATCAGGTTTTGTACATTGACTTTAGAAGGAAACAATTCAACAAAATGTGCGTAAAACAATTGTCGCGCTAATAGTCTTTTATAATCGGCAGCTCCTCTCACATCGCTGATGGGTGCAATTTCTGATTGGAGTATGCATTCTGCCTCTCTAATTACTTCGTCATTTATGTTTTTTCCAATCAAATATTCGCATGTTTGAAATAGATATTTTGGAATTGCTGCAACGCCTCCCATGGCGGCGTGCGCAGATATAATAACATCTTTCTCAGTGCCGATACGAAGTGCTGTATTTACACTCGCAATATCTAGATATGTTCTCTTACATACTTTTTCGAAATTGAAATCTTCACCATCACCCAAGATATCGAATGAAATACTTTTTACAATTTCATCTTCGTGTAAATCGTATACTTTATAATTTGTATGAAACTCTTGAAAGGCTACTTTCCTTTCCGTACCATTTTTATCTTCTATTGTTAACCTTGAGTTTAAAGCGAGAAAGAAGATAGACATATCACCAATGGGTGAAGCGTTCACAAAATTACCCGCCAGGGTACCCATATTTCGAATTTGCTCAGAAGATACCAATTTTAAAAACCCATCTAATTTGGGAAATTGTTTCCTAAGCTCTTCGTGTTCTAGTAATTCAGTGACGGTTGTATTAGCACCAATGGTACAGGAAGTACCTGAACATTCTATTCCGTTTAAATTGGTATTATGTGTTACGAGATGAATGGCCTCTTCAGATAATTTATCGGCATGACGTACATATAAATCGGTTCCATTGGCGACTACAGTTCCTTTTCCCATATGTATCGATTCATGCAATGTTTCTTTCGTAAGCTTTCTTAATCTTTCTGGAATCGTTTCAAAATAATTCGGGATAAACCCTTCTTTTATCAACCATTCTATTTGATGATTGTTATCTTTTTGCTGTAATTTTTTCTCTATTTCTATTCCCGCTTTTTCAATAGATTTATATCCGGTACACCTGCAAATATTTCCGCTAATAGCGTCATTACAGGAATTCAAACCACTCGCTTTATTTTCTAAGGCAAAGCCCGTCATCGATACCACAAAGCCTGGGGTGCAAAAACCACACTGCGTAGCATAATTATCAGTCATCGCTTGTTGCACAACATTCAGCTTCTTAGTAAGATTAATACCTTCTACGGTTACGATATGTTTACCATGTGCATTTCCTAGAGGAGCAATGCACGAGGTGATACTCTGATAAGATATTTTATTGTTTTTCAAAGAACCGACTAAGACAGTACATGCGCCACAATCACCTTCTCTACATCCAATTTTGGTTCCCTTTAATTGTTGGTGTTCTCTTATAAAATCAAGCAAGGTAACACCGGTGTTTACCGTTGTCTTGATTTTCTTATTATTTAAAATAAATACTGTCATATTATTCTTTCGGTAAGAACACTTCTGCCATCATACATCTCGCGCTACCTCCACCACACGCTTCTATAGTATCTAGCGAACTTGCTAAAATAGGGCAATGACTTTCAATTCTATTGATTTGTTCTTTTGTTAAACTATCATATGCTGCCTGACTCATAATTAAATGAAGTGTATCATTCGTTCCTTTTACTTGAAGCATATTACCTGCAAATTTATTCACCTGCTCTTCGGTGATTGCGATAATTTCTTTTCGGGTTTGCTTTAAATGACTTATAACATTTTTACGTTCTTTTTTATCGTCGATACTATCCAGACAGATCACGGCAAAGGTTTCTGCCAAACACATCATTACATTGGTATGATAAATAGGTTTCCTCTGACCATTCACCGTTTGGTTTGCGGTAAAAATCACAGGAGAATATTCAAAATCTTCGCAAAACTCAATAAACAAATCCTCTTCTGCCCTTGGAGATAAGGCGCAATATGCAATTCTATTTTCTCTATCTAACAATAAACTTCCTGTACCTTCTAAAAACAAGTTTTCCTCTTCTGCGGCGGTATAATCTATAACATTATCAATTACAAAGCCTTCAGCTTCCAACTTTTCTAACACATCTTCACGACGTTCCATACGCCGATTTTCGGCAAACATAGGATACAACCCAACGTCACCACTTTCATGAAAAGAAATCCAATTGTTTGGAAAGATCGAATCGGGGGTATCGTGTTCTTTGGTGTCATCAACTACTATTACCGTCACGCCAATACTTCTGAGTTTTGTCACATAGGCATCAAACTCTTGCTGTGCTTTGGTATTCACCGTTTCTGGCAATAAACTATCTAGGACTTTTTGATAATAATTGTTTACTGCAGTTTGTTCATTCATCCTAAAACCAATGGGACGAATCATTAAAATTGTATTGGTAGTTTGTTTCATTAAATCGCTTCTTTTTATCAAATCAAAATTAATACTAATTTGATAATTAATCTCTTTTAGAAATTCATTTTGTAAACAAAATAACTGTGCAGAGTTATCTCGACACATCCCATTTTATGTTACCTTCATTGATGATTATGATTTACTTTTTTATCAATCGATACAGCAAGATAGCCGTTCTTTTGGTAAGAGCCTCTATGGTGTTTAGATTCACCGTTTCCTTTGGCGTATGTGCGCCGTTACCCATGGTTCCGAGACCATCTAAACAATCTACATATTGTGCCACGAAAGAAACATCAGCGGCACCTCTTCGCCCGGGGTCATAAGCCTCGACCTCTCCTTGTTTTAAATCTAAGCTTACTTCATTTAATTGTTTAAGTAAATCATTATTTCCTTTCGTTGGCCCCATTGCCGGATAACTATCGATAAAGGTAACTTTCGCCGAAGTCTTGGGTAAATTATGCTGCACAATTTCGCGCATTTTGGCACGTGCATTTTCTTTTTGTGCTTCTGAGATAAAACGCAAGCCTCCATACGCCACGGCGGTTTGTGCTACCACATTACTTTTACCAAAAACATTTCCTTTACTCAATTGTTGTTGGTAATCCATTTGGGTTCCGCCGAGCACGATTCCTGGGTTAAACGTTAGATATTGTTCGCCTCTTACTTTTTCATAAAATTCATTCAAAATGCGCGACATTTCAAAAATAGCTCCCGCTCCAATACGTTCATTAAAAACACCTGAAGAGTGGGCTCTCACCCCTGTCGTTTCCACCTTCCAGTCTGAAGATCCACGTCTAGCGACTGTGGCATAATTGAATCCTGTAGACGTCTCAAAACCTAAGGCTATATCACTACGTTTCGCAGCTTCGATCAAGTCTTTTCTGCTAATTGAAAGTGGCTTACCCGTCGCTTCTTCGTCTCCTGTAAAAGCGGCAATTATTTGCGCGTCTTTTAGCAAGCCGTTATCCGATAAGGCCTTCAAGGCATAGAGTATGATAACATTACCACCTTTCATGTCATTTCCGCCCGGTGCATGGGCAATGCTATCATTGACCATTTTAAAAGCTTGAAAAGGGCTATCCTCTTCAAACACGGTATCTAAATGACCTATAAGTAATAACTTTTTACCTTTTTTTCCTTTTGTTTCAGCAAAAAGATGCCCCGATCGGTTGACTTTTGACATGTCATGCCATGTTGTGTTAAATCCGATTTTTTCAAATGCATCGGCAAAGACATCTCCTACTTGCTTCACCCCTTTGTGATTCATGGTGCCACTATTTATATTGACCACTTCCTTTAAAAAGTTGATGGCTTCTTTATTATTTGTCTCTACACTTTTGAGTATCTTCTTCTCAACTCTAGTCAATTTTTGAGCATGAGAAATGCAAATCATTAAAAATAAAAATAGGCTTAGGTATTTTTTGAATGTGGACATTTGAAGTATTTTTAATAGTTGTTATCGTATGCGCACGATAAATTTATAACAACTATTTCAATTTAGCTTCAATTTTTTCTTTTAACCTACTTGCATCTAAATTTCTAGGATCAATATTAAATGCTTTATTGGCATGAATCTCTGCATTTGCATAATCTCCCATTTTAAAATAAATATCGGCTAAGATTGCATCAGGTTTTGCGGCCTTTATCCCTTTCATCTGTTCGACTAAGGCTTGAGCAGAACTCAAAGCATCTTCGTAGTTCTTAGTTTCGGCCGTTAAGATGGCTTTATAACCGAGTAAAAAAGGGTTGTTCTGTTGTTTTTTTGTTATCAAATTTTGCATAGAATCCAAAGTTCGTTGGGCTCCGTATTGGGAATGTAAGATTTCTATATACTCTGACTTGAGATATACTTCATGTGGATAGGTATGGACTATTTTTCTAAAATTATATTCGCCCATGTTCAATGCTTCCTGTAAAGCATCTTTAGCGTCTTTTGATTTTTGATCACGTAAATTGGTGTATTTTGTAAGGGCTTGATATACATCAAGAATTAAACGTTCATCGCCATGAATCGTATGTTTATTTTCTTCTACGGTTTTATACAAAGCGAGACGTTCCTCCAAATCTAAGGTCAATCTTGCGAGTACACTCTTACCAACAAGAAAATCAGGATCATTCGCTAGGGCTTTTCTATACGAAACCTCGGCGGCGGCATAATCGCCCAAGTCCATAATTTCTTGCCAGCCTTTATGATAATGTAGGAGTGTGGCATCAACCTTCGTTGTATATATAACTCCCTTTTTGCTGGTATCAGTATTACATGATACTAACAACAGAAAGCACATTACAACTACTACTCTCTTCAACATAATTAGTCTCTAATTAAAGGCATCGTTGAACAACGCAGTAACCCTTCTTGTTTTGCAATTTCAGCATAAGGCACTTCCTCAACGGTAAAGCCTTGCGCTCGCAACCATTTATTTAATCTTGTAAAGTTACGTTCAGAAATAATCACTTCGGGCGAAATTGAGAATACATTACTATTCATATGATACATTTCATCTTTGGTAATTTCGAAGATATTCTCTTTTCCGAAAAACGTGACTAGCCAATTGTATTCTTCCTCTATTAAAAAACCATTTTTATGGAGAATTGCTTTATTCGTACCTATAGGTTGAAAACAACAATCTAAATGTAAAGCATTTTCTTTGGCTACGGTATTTGATTTACGCAGTTCGAAGGCCTTTACTTTTTTATGTGGAAACAACTCACGCAATGCTTCGACAGCATGTTTATTCGTGCGAGCTGTAATATAATCAGGATAATCCTCACCTGAATATGTACCTACAAAAATATAGTCATTCCAAGGCATCACGTCACCACCTTCTACATGACAAGCTTCTGGTAACGTAATAATTTTTTTGACATCTATCTGATCAATCACATGTTGAATAGCCTCAATTTCTCGCTCTCTATCTGGTAAGATGTTTGATTTAATAAATTTATCTTCAATGACGAAAGCAATATCTCGAGCAAAAATTTGGTTGTAGTCTTTGATCGCATTTGGTCTAAACACTTTGATGTTGTACTTCTCAAAAACCGCTGCGACCGCCTCCATTTCCATTACCATATCATCAATTTTAGGGTAGGTTCCGGCGATAATATGTTCTCTAGATTTAGGGTCGTATGCCTCTTCTAATTTTGGAGTAGGCCCATTACTTTCGGCTGTACCTAAGACCACCGCTCTTAATCTAGAGGTTTCATTTTGTATATTCAGTTCTAGCATAGAATGAAAAAAGCTTCATAACATTAATGTTATGAAGCTTATTTATGTTTAAAATTTTATCTTTTGTTTATGGCTTTGAATTCCCTGAAATTTTCACCTGTATACACCTGACGAGGGCGTCCGATTGGTTCTTTTCTCAAGCGCATTTCTTTCCATTGAGCTATCCACCCTGGCAAACGACCTAATGCGAACATCACTGTAAACATCTCTACAGGAATACCCATTCCTCGGTAAATAATACCTGAATAGAAATCTACATTTGGATATAATTTACGCTTCACGAAATATTCATCATTCAATGCTTCTTGTTCTAGACCTTTTGCAATGTCTAAAATAGGATCTTCGATACCTAAATCGGCCAACACTTCGTCTGCGGCAACTTTAATAATCTTTGCACGTGGATCAAAATTCTTATACACTCTATGTCCGAAGCCCATTAAACGAAAAGGATCTTCCTTGTCTTTGGCTTTCCCCATGTACTTTTTGGTATCTCCTCCATCTTCTTTGATCGCTTCTAGCATTTCTAATACTGCTTGATTTGCACCACCGTGTAATGGCCCCCACAATGCAGAAATCCCTGCAGACAATGACGCAAATAATCCGGCATGCGAAGAACCAACAATTCTCACCGTACTGGTTGAGCAATTTTGTTCATGATCGGCATGTAAGATCAAAAGTTTATCGAGTGCATCGACTAACACTTTATTTTGCACGTATTCTTTATCTGGTCTTTTGAACATCATTTTCAAGATGTTCTCTACGTATCCTAAAGAATCATCTCCATAATCTAGGGGTAATCCCATGCGACGACGCATTGTCCATGCTACCAAAACTGGAAACTTTCCTAAGATCTTTACAATGGCATTATACATAGCTTCGTCTGATGATACATCTACCGAAGAAGGATTAAAAGATGTGAGTGCACTTGTTAATGATGATATTACTCCCATTGGATGCGCCGCTTTGGGGAAACTTTCAATGATTTTTTTTATATCCTCATCAACAACCGACTTTTCCTTGATATCACTATGAAATTTGTCTAGTTGCTCTCTTGTTGGTAATTCACCAAATATTAACAAATAAGCTACTTCTAAAAAGTCTGCTTTTTCGGCTAAATCTTCAATTGCATAGCCTCTGTAGCGCAATATTCCTTTTTCTCCATCTAAGAATGTGATACCACTTTCACAAGAACCTGTATTCTTATAACCAGGATCAATTGTTGTAACACCTCCTGTTACACTTCTGAGTGCTTTAATATCGATGGCAACTTCATTTTCTGTTCCAACTATTAATGGAAATTCATGCTTTTGACCTTTTATTTCAAGCGTAGCTTTATCTGACATATATTATTGTTTTTTGCGGTTTGCTAATTTACGAAATCTTCATTGATTTCTAAAACTTCTAACAAAAGGAATTATTGTCTTAAATATCCTCAAAATTTAAGTCAAAAAAAAGCGATTATTGACAAATCAATAATCGCTTTTGTAATTTTTAAAACCTTATTACTTGATTTTAAATGCTTTTTCTTGAGGGTAATAGGCAATTGAACCTAATTCTTCTTCAATTCGTAATAATTGATTGTATTTGGCCATTCTATCAGATCGGGAAGCAGAACCAGTTTTAATCTGACCTGTGTTCAAGGCAACTGCTAGATCTGCGATAGTATTATCTTCTGTTTCACCAGAACGATGTGACATTACAGACGTAAAACCTGCATTGTGCGCCATATTTACCGCAGCGATTGTTTCTGTTAACGTGCCTATTTGATTCACCTTAATCAAAATAGAATTGGCAATGTTATTCTCAATACCTCTTGACAGGCGCTCCACATTTGTTACAAACAAATCATCACCTACTAATTGTACTTTATCCCCAATTTTCTCTGTTAGATATTTCCATCCTTCCCAGTCGTTTTCATCCATTCCATCTTCGATAGAAATAATCGGATATTTCGCTGCTAATTCAGCCAAATAATCAGCTTGTTCTGTGCTTGTGCGAACCTTCCCTGATTGCCCTTCGAATTTGGTATAATCATACTTACCATCTACATAGAATTCCGCAGCAGCGCAATCTAACGCTATCATCACGTCATCACCCAAAGTGTAACCCGCGTTATCTACTGCTTTTTTAATGGTATCAAGGGCATCTTCTGTGCCACCTTCTAAATTTGGTGCAAACCCTCCTTCGTCACCAACAGCTGTACTTAGACCTCTGTCATGTAACACTTTCTTTAAATGATGAAAGATTTCAGTTCCCATTTGCAACGCATGCGTAAAATTCTTTGCTTTCACAGGCATTACCATAAACTCTTGAAATGCGATCGGTGCATCAGAATGAGAGCCACCATTGATGATATTCATCATTGGCACTGGTAAGGTATTGGCAGATACGCCACCCACATATCTATATAAGGGCATTCCCATTTCGTTTGCAGCAGCTTTGGCACAAGCCAATGAAACCCCTAAAATGGCATTCGCTCCTAATTTAGACTTATTCGGAGTACCATCAAGTTCAATCATTGCTTGATCAATATGATTCTGATCGAATACAGATGTTCCTAATAGTTCTGTTGCGATCGCGCTATTCACATTATCAACTGCCTTTGAAACGCCTTTTCCCATATACGATGCATTACCATCTCTTAATTCTACGGCTTCATGTTCACCAGTAGACGCTCCAGAAGGTACCGCAGCTCTTCCCAGAGCTCCATTCTCTGTAACAACATCTACTTCTACCGTAGGATTTCCTCTAGAATCGAATATTTGACGGGCATGTATATTAATAATTATACTCATTGTAAGCGTTTTTAGTTGGATTAATTTATACCGTAAAATTAGGAAATTGTTTAGGTATCTATATTTTAAAAAAACAATTTATACGATAACGTTTTCGTCTAATTTATACCTTCACTTAATTTTTTATCATCTCAAAAAACTGGTCAAACAAATATTCGGCATCATGAGGGCCCGGGCTTGCTTCTGGGTGATATTGAACAGAAAAACATTTCTTATTCTTTAAACGAATACCTGCCACGGTATGATCATTTAAATGTACGTGTGTAATTTCTACTTCATCATTCGCTTCTGTTTCCTCTCTATTGATAGCAAAACCATGATTTTGAGATGTTATTTCGCCCTTTCCTGTAAGCAAATTCTTTACAGGATGATTAATACCGCGATGACCGTGATGCATTTTGTAGGTAGAAATACCGTTCGCCAAGGCAATGACTTGATGCCCTAAACAGATACCAAATAATGGCAAGTCTCTTTTGATAATTTCCTTGGCTACTTGTTGTGCATCTACCAAAGGTTCGGGATCTCCAGGTCCATTTGATAAAAAATAGCCATGAGGCTCAAATTTACTCATTTCTTCAAATGAGGTATTGTAAGGGAACACTTTCACACAAGCATCTCTTTTCACCAAATTTCGAAGAATATTTTTCTTGACACCAATATCCAATGCTGCAATTTTATACGTAGCATTTTCATCTCCTACAACATAGGGCTCTGAAGCAGATACTTTTGACGCTAGCTCTAAACCTTCCATATTCGGAACTTTCGACAATCTTGCTTTGAGTTCTTCGATGTTGTCAATTTCTGTAGAGATGATTCCATTCATCGCACCGTTGTCTCTGATATATGACACTAATGCTCGAGTGTCGACATCAGAAATGGCCACTAATTGGTGTTTTTCGAACCAATCTTTGAGCGAACCATCTGCATCTGGTCGAGAATATTCAAAACTGAAATTTCTACAAATCAATCCAGAGATTTTTATGCCGTCAGATTCGACTTCTTCATCGTTTACTCCATAATTACCGATATGCGCATTGGTTGTCACCATTAATTGCCCATAATAAGAGGGGTCAGTAAATATTTCTTGGTAACCTGTCATTCCAGTATTAAAACAGATTTCTCCGGTAGTTGTTCCTTCTATGCCGATTGATTTTCCTTCAAAAATGGTTCCATCAGCTAAAAGAAGAATAGCTTTTTTACGAGGTTGGTATTTCATTTTTTTACTAAAGTTTGACAAAAATAATACAAAAAAAAAGGATAAACTAAAATTTAGTTTATCCTTTTATAAAACTTATGAATAGTCTATAAAGAATTATAATATTTAAATATCTTCATTAAATCATTTTCTTTCTTAAAAGAGAGTTTATTATTCTTAACATAAGAATCAATATCACCAGATTTACCTTTAAAGATAGCAGCTAAGCTCTTCTTTTTTAATTTAACTGATGTTATAGTTTTTGAATTATTATCAATCAAGTAGTACTTTGCTGTTTTGACATATTTATCAGAAATATCTTTTAGCATCAATGGATTCGGTTGCGCTTGATCAAACTTTACACCATGTTTTTTGAGCAATGAAGAGTTTTTCCCTTCAAATAAAACCTCGCAAAACTGATCTCCATCTTCTAAACCAAAATAAAACTGCTTGAATTTTCTATTATTCAATTTTATCTCACCGATAATTGTATTATCAAATACGAAGATCGAATCTTTTGAAACTTTAAACTGAAACTGATCGGCTAAAATGTTATAATTCACAGAGTTTAGTAAGTACTTTCTACTGTCTACCTCTATCACACTTGAATTTTCCCAATCTTCGAAAAGATAAATACTTCCTTTAACTACATTTTCTACTTCATCTTGTTTTGAAAATCTCAACCTAGTTAAATCATTCAACCTATTTGAATCAACTACTTGCGTAGGTGTTAAAGGTCCGCTAGTTATCAATTGTGCAAATGATACCGTAGTACATAACAAAACAGCTATAATAATAAGTCTTTTCATAATAAAATGTTAGAGGTTATATAGTATAAAGATAGTAATATTTAAATTACTATCTCACTATTCTTGTAAAACGAAAAAGAGGATACACTAAATTTGGTGTATCCTCTTTCTATTTTTCTTCAAGAATTTTCTATTCTTCCTCTTCAGATGCTTTTGTTTCAGCAGCTACTGGCGGTGTCGCTGTAGCAGATTTTTTACCTCTTCTTCGAGTCGATTTTTTCTTCTTCTTGCCGTTTGGATTGTATAGTTCGTTATAATCAACTAACTCTACCATTGCCATATCAGCATTATCACCTAATCGGTTACCTAGCTTAATTATTCTTACATAACCTCCTGGTCTATCAGCTACTTTTGTAGCAACTTCTCTGAACAATTCAGTTACGGCTTCTTTTTGTCTTAAATAGCTAAATACAATTCTTCTGTTATGAGTTGTATCGCTTTTCGACTTTGTAATTAATGGCTCAACAAATTGTCTGATAGCCTTCGCCTTAGCTACCGTTGTATTAATACGCTTGTGCTCTATTAAAGAACAAGCCATATTAGCCAACATCGCCTTTCTATGCGCTGTTTTTCTTCCTAAATGGTTAAATTTCTTTCCGTGTCTCATCTCTATTCTATCTTAAAGACTATTCTTTATCTAATTTGTACTTACCTAAATCCATTCCGAATGTTAACCCTTTGTTATTCACTAACTCATCTAACTCAGTCAATGATTTTTTACCAAAGTTTCTAAACTTCATTAAGTCATTTTTATTAAAAGATACTAAATCACCTAAAGTATCTACTTCAGCAGCTTTCAAGCAATTTAATGCTCTAACTGAAAGATCCATATCGATCAATCTAGTTTTCAACAACTGTCTCATGTGTAATGATTCTTCATCATATGATTCAGTTTGAGCAATCTCATCTGCTTCTAACGTAATTCTCTCATCAGAGAACAACATAAAGTGATGAATTAATATCTTGGCTGCTTCTGTTAATGCATCTTTAGGGTTGATAGAACCATCAGTTACGATATCAAAAATTAATTTTTCGTAATCTGTTTTTTGTTCTACACGATAGTTTTCAATAGCATATTTCACATTCTTAATCGGCGTGTAAATAGCATCAGTAAAAATAGTTCCTAAAGGAGCATTCGCTTTTTTATTTTCTTCAGACAATACGAAACCTCTACCTTTTTCGATTGTAATTTCCATATCAATCTTAACAGATTTTTCCATGTTACAGATTACTAAATCTGGATTTAACACTTGGAAACCTGAAATGAAATTTTGAAAATCACCAGCGGTTAATTGTTCTTGACCACTAACTGAAATTGCAACAGTTTCGTTTTCTGATTCTTCTATTTGTTGCTTAAAACGTACTTGTTTTAAGTTTAATATGACTTCAGTAACATCTTCAACCACACCCTTAATTGTAGAGAACTCATGTTCTACTCCCTCAATTCTTAAAGATGTAATTGCATACCCCTCTAAAGAAGACAATAGCACTCTACGTAATGCATTACCAACTGTTAAACCATATCCTGGCTCTAAAGGTCTGAATTCAAATCTACCTTCAAAATCAGTAGATTCAATCATTATTACTTTATCTGGTTTTTGAAAATTTAATATTGCCATATATTTTTCTTCGTTTTAATTGTTAGTTGGTTGCGCGATTTATAAGCGTGAAGAAATACGAATAAATCCTTTGGCCAAATACCAATATGATTAATTTATTATTTAGAGTACAATTCTACGATGAACTGCTCATTAATATTCTCTGGGATCTGAATTCTTTCTGGGATCGCTACAAATGTTCCTTCCATTTTATCTCCATTCCAATTCATCCATTCGTAAACACTACTGTTATTAGCCAATGCACTTTCGATCGCAGATAATGATTTTGATTTTTCTCTTACACCAACAACATCTCCTGCCTTTAGTTGATAAGAAGGAATGTTTACCAAGTTACCATTTACAGTAATATGACGGTGAGATACTAATTGACGTGCTCCTCTACGAGAGTTAGAAATACCTAAACGGTATACTACATTGTCTAAACGCGATTCACATAATTGTAATAAAACGACACCAGTAATACCTTTACTACGTGAAGCTTTTTCAAATAAATTTCTAAACTGACGCTCTAATACACCATATGTATATTTTGCTTTTTGCTTTTCCATTAACTGGATAGCATATTCAGATTTTTTTCCACGACGACGGTTATTTCCATGTTGTCCTGGAGGGTAATTACGTTTTTCGAAAGATTTATCATCTCCGAAGATTGCTTCGCCAAATTTACGAGCAATTTTAGTTTTTGGTCCTGTATATCTTGCCATTTCTATTTAGTTTATTGAAAGGGATTATGAATTAAGGCTTATCCTTCGATAATCTAACTCCTTTCATTTAAAAAATTAATTAATTATACTCTTCTTCTTTTTGGAGGACGACATCCATTGTGTGGCATTGGTGTAACATCTATAATTTCTGTTACTTCGATACCAGCATTATGAATAGTTCTAATAGCAGATTCTCTACCATTACCTGGGCCTTTCACATACACTTTTACTTTACGCAATCCTGCTTCATGTGCAACCGCTGCACAATCTTCAGCAGCAGTTTGCGCTGCATACGGTGTATTTTTCTTCGAACCTCTAAATCCTTGCTTACCTGCAGATGACCAAGAAATAACATCTCCTTTTTTATTCGTTAAAGAGATAATTATATTATTGAAAGATGCTGTAATATGAGCTTCTCCAATAGCGTCAACAACAACCTTACGTTTTTTTGAACTTGCTTTTGCCATAATTATTTAGCTATTATTTAGTTGCTTTCTTTTTGTTAGCAACAGTTTTTCTTTTACCTTTTCTAGTTCTAGAGTTATTCTTAGTTCTTTGTCCTCTTAATGGAAGACCAACTCTATGACGAATACCTCTGTAACAACCGATATCCATTAAACGCTTGATGTTTAATTGAGTTTCAGAACGTAATTCACCTTCGATGGTATATGTACCAGCTTGTTCACGAATTCTTCCAATTTCATCATCCGACCAATCTTGAACCTTCGTACTTTCATCTACTTTAGCATTTGCTAAAATTTCTTTAGCTCTGCTGTTACCTATTCCAAAAATGTAAGTTAATGCAATAACTCCTCTTTTATTTTTTGGGATGTCAATTCCTGCTATTCTTGCCATAATTATCCTTGTCTTTGTTTAAATCTAGGATTCTTTTTGTTGATTACATATAATCTGCCTTTTCTACGCACAATTTTGCACTCGGCACTTCTCTTTTTTATTGATGCTCTTACTTTCATCTTTTATCGTTTTTACGATTAAAATCGTTAGTATCTATATGTTATTCGAGCCTTTGTTAAATCATAAGGGCTCATTTCTAATTTTACTTTATCTCCAGGTAACAATTTGATATAGTGCATACGCATCTTTCCTGAAATATGTGCGGTAACTATATGACCATTTTCTAATTCTACTCTAAACATTGCATTTGACAATGCTTCGTTTATAGTTCCATCTTGTTCTATTGCTGCTTGTTTGGCCATAATTATGCTACTGATTTTCTTTTTGTTCCTGTCTTCATTAAACCATCATAATGACGATTCAATAAATGAGAATTTATTTGTTGTATCGTGTCAATTGCAACACCTACCATAATCAATAATGATGTTCCTCCATAAAACATGGCCCAACTTGGTTGCACTCCTGCCTGCACAATAAATGCTGGCAAAATTGCTAAGAACGCCAAGAAAATAGATCCTGGTAATGTAATGCGCGATAATATCGTATCTAAATAATCAGCTGTTTCTTTACCTGGACGAATACCTGGTAAAAATCCACCACTTCGTTTCAAATCGTCGGCCATTTTATTCGTAGGAATCGTAATAGCTGTATAGAAATAACTAAAGATAATTATTAAAACTGCGAATAACACGTTATACCACAAACCAAACATATCTTGAAATTCTGTTCCGACTGCCTTAAGGGTATCATTGCTAGATTTAGTCAATAAACTCGGCACAAACATTAAGGCCTGTGCAAAGATAATTGGCATTACACCTGATGAATTCACCTTTAACGGGATATATTGTCTTGCTCCAGCAACATCTGCAACATTTCCGGCAACAGTTCTTCGTGCATACTGCACTGCTATTCTACGAACAGCGGTTACTAATAATACACACGCTAGAATCACAACTAACCAAACAATTACTTCGATAAATACCATTAAAATTCCACCATTACTTTGCTGTAACCTAGAGGTCAATTCTTGCATAAATGTTGACGGGAAATTCGCGATGATACCAATCATAATTAACAACGAGATACCGTTACCAATTCCTTTATCGGTAATTCTTTCACCTAACCACATGGCAAATATAGTTCCTGCGGTTAATAGTATAATTGAAGAGAACCAAAACATCGGGCCATTACCTAACAAGAATGCACTTGCTGGAATTCCTAATGTTGGTAAACTTATGATATACGTTGGCGCTTGAATCAATAAAATACCTACAGTCAACCATCTTGTAATCTGATTTATTTTTTTACGACCGCTTTCTCCTTCTTTTTGTAGTTTTTGCAAATAAGGAATCGCAATTCCCATAAGCTGCACCACAATCGAAGCAGAAATATATGGCATAATACCTAATGCCATAATAGAAGCTTGTGCAAAAGCACCTCCTGTAAAGGCATTTAATAAGTTCAATAAATTATTATCCTGCGTCGTATTTTGAAGACCAGTTAATTGGGTAGGATCAATTCCAGGTAATGGTAATTGAGCAGCTAAACGATACACAACCATTAAACCCAACGTCAATAGAATCCTATTTCTAAGTTCTTCTATCTTCCAAATATCTTGTATGGTACTTATAAATTTTTTCATTTACTTCTAAAAGTATTTATAGCGCTACTGCTTCACCACCTGCTTTTTCAATTGCAGCTTTTGCTGTTGCAGTAAATTTATGCACCGTAATATTTAATTTTGCTTTTAACTCTCCTCTACCAAGAATCTTTACCAAATCATTCTTACGTGCCAATCTGTTTTCTACTAAAACGTCTAAAGTAACCGTATCTTTAATTCTACCGTTATCTACCATTTCTTGTAGTTTATCTAGGTTTACACCTACATATTCTTTACGATTGATATTCGTAAAACCAAATTTAGGTACACGACGTTGTAAAGGCATTTGACCTCCTTCAAAACCAATCTTTTTAGAATAACCAGATCTAGACTTTGCTCCTTTATGGCCTCTAGCGGCAGTACCACCTTTACCAGAACCTTGTCCTCTACCTATTCTTTTACCAGCCTTTGTTGAACCTTCTGCAGGTTTTAAGTTATTTAACTCCATAACCTTATATTATTTAACTTCTTCAACAGAAATTAAGTGTTTAACTTTATTTACCATTCCTAGAATCGTTGGAGAAGCATCATGCTCAACTACTTGATTCATTTTGCGTAAACCTAGCGCTACTAGCGTTCTCTTTTGATCTTGAGGACGTCTAATTTGACTACGTACTTGTGTAACTTTAATTTTCTTCATCTTGTCCTCTTTTATCCGTTAAAAACTTTTTGCAAAGAAATTCCTCTTTGTTTTGCGATACTATTTGCATCACGCAACTGTAATAAAGCATCAAATGTTGCTTTTACTACATTATGAGGATTCGAAGAACCTTGAGATTTTGATAATACATTGTGAACTCCTACCGATTCTAAAACCGCACGTACAGCACCACCAGCAATAACTCCAGTACCACTAGATGCAGGTTTTAAAAACACTTTTGCCCCACCAAACTTACCTTTTTGTTCATGAGGTAATGATTGATTGATAATAGGAATTCTTATCAAATTCTTTTTAGCATCTTCTATTGCTTTTGCAATTGCAGAAGCAACATCTTTAGATTTTCCAAGACCATGACCTACTACGCCATCTTCGTTACCGACCACAACAATCGCAGAAAAACCAAATGTTCTACCACCTTTTGTTACTTTAGTAACCCTTTGTACTCCAACCAAATGATCTTTTAACTCTAAACCGCTTGGTTTTACTCTTTCAACGTTTCCGTATTTTTGATACATAATCTCTTATTAAAATTTTAATCCTGCTTCTCTTGCTCCATCAGCAAGTGCCTTAACTCTACCATGATATAAATATCCGTTACGGTCGAAAGCAACACCTTCGATACCAGCTTTGGCAGCTTTTTCAGCTAATGCTTTACCTACTTGGGCAGCAACTTCAATTTTAGTTCCTTTAGAAATTCCTTTCTCTCTAGATGAAACAGCTAACAACGTTTTACCATTTAAATCATCTATTAATTGAGCATTGATTTCTTTATTACTTCTAAACACAGATAATCTTGGTCTACTTTCGTTACCAGATACGATTTTACGTATTCTGTGTTTGATTCTTTGTCTTCTTTCAAGCTTTGATAATGCCATAATACTTATTTATTATGCAGATTTACCTGCTTTTCTTCTTAATTGTTCACCTACAAACTTAATTCCTTTTCCTTTATAAGGTTCTGGCTTACGCATTGAACGAATCTTTGCTGCTACCTGTCCTACCAATTGTTTGTCTGCTGACGTTAACTTAATGATAGGGTTTTTACCTTTTTCAGAAACTGTTTCCACTTTTACTTCTTTCGCAATATTTATTACGATTGTATGTGAAAAACCTAAGGCTAAGTCTAATTTTTGACCTTGATTACTGGCTCTATATCCTACTCCTACTAATTCTAGTTCTTTTGTCCATCCTTTAGATACACCTTCAACCATATTAGAAACCAATGATCTATACAAACCATGTTTAGACTTATCTTCTTTCGCTTCAGAAGAACGTGTTACTAACACATTACCTTCTTCAACTTTTATTGTTACGTTCGAAAACTCTTGAGATAATTCTCCTTGTTTTCCTTTTACAGTAACCACGTTGTCTTTAACATCAACTGTAACTCCTTCTGGAATTGCTACTGGATTATTTCCTATTCTTGACATCTCTTAATTTTTAATAAACGTGACATAAAACTTCACCACCAACGTTTTCTTGACGTGCTTTTTTGTTAGTCATCACACCTTTAGATGTTGATACTATCGCAATACCCAACCCGTTTAAAACTCTTGGTAATTCTGAAGAACTAACATACTTACGTAAACCTGGTTTACTTATTCTTTCAATATTTCTAATCACAGGTTGCTTTGTTTCTTTATCATATTTCAAAGCAATTTTTATAGAATCTTGAACCTTATTCTCTTCAAACTTATAGCTTAAAATAAATCCTTGATCAAATAAGATCTTGGTCATTTCTTTCTTTAAGTTAGAAGCAGGTATTTCAACTACTCTATGTCCTGCACTTGCAGCATTTCTTATTCTTGTCAAATAATCTGCTATAGGATCTGTATACATATATATGAATTTGCGGTTACGGTTTTCGATAATCATCGAACCTGAAACCAATTTATAATTTTACCAACTAGCTTTTTTAACTCCAGGTATTAAACCTTGATTTGCCATTTCACGAAACGTAACACGAGAAATACCGAACTGACGCATATATCCTTTTGGTCTTCCAGTTAACTTGCAACGATTGTGCATGCGAATTGGCGATGCATTTTTAGGCAACTTTTGTAATGCTTCGTAATCTCCAGCTTCTTTTAAAGCTTTACGTTTTTCAGCATATTTAGCTACTGTTTTTGCTCTTTTTACCTCACGGGCTTTCATTGATTCTTTAGCCATCTCTTAATTCTTTTTAAAGGGTAAACCTAATTCGCTTAATAATGATTTTGCCTCTTTATCAGTTGATGCAGTGGTTACAAAAGTGATATCCATACCATTAATTTTGTTCACCTTATCAATATTGATTTCAGGAAAAATAATTTGTTCTGTAATCCCTAAGTTATAGTTTCCTCTTCCATCAAATCCATTTGATTTGATACCTCTAAAATCTCTAACTCGTGGTAATGAAGCAGTAACCAATCTATCTAAGAACTCATACATTTTATTTCCACGTAAAGTAACTTTTGCACCAATTGGCATTCCTTTACGTAATTTAAACGATGCAACATCTTTTTTAGATAGTGTATGAATTGCTTTTTGACCAGTAATCATAGTCAATTCATCTACTGCATATTCAATTAATTTCTTGTCAGCTACAGCTGCTCCAACTCCTTTACTCACTACAATCTTTTGTAGTTTAGGAACTTGCATTACATTCTTATAACTGAACTCTTCAGTTAAAGCGGCCTTAACTCTGCCGTTGTAATCTTCTTTAAGTCTTGGTACGTATCCCATCACTAAATAGCTTTATCAGTTTTTTTCGAAAACCTAACTTTCTTACCATCTTCTGTTCTAAAACCTACTCTTGTAGTTTCACCATTCTCTACCAACATTAAGTTAGAAATATGAACCGGTGCTTCAAATTTAGAAATACCACCTTGAGGGTTCTGTGCACTAGGTTTGGTGTGTTTAGACACCATATTTACTCCTTCTACAATTGCTTTGTTCTTATCGATAAGAACTTTGACAATTTTTCCTTCTTGACCTTTATCGTCACCAGCAGTTACTCTAACCGTATCTCCTGTTTTGATCTTTAATTTTGTCATGATTATAAACTATTAAAGCACTTCAGGTGCTAGTGATACAATTTTCATGAATTGTTTTTCACGAAGTTCTCTTGCAACTGGACCAAAAACACGAGTACCTCGCATTTCTTCAGTAGGATTTAACAATACACATGCGTTATCATCAAATCTTATATAAGAACCATCTTTACGACGTACTTCTTTTTTCGTACGTACAACAACAGCTCTAGAAACTTGTCCTTTCTTTACAGTTCCGTTAGGTGTAGCATCTTTTACAGTCACTACAATTTTGTCTCCTACAGAAGCGTAACGTCTTTTTGTTCCGCCAAGTACGCGAATAACAAGTACTTCTTTTGCACCGGTGTTATCTGCTACTTTTAATCTTGATTCTTGTTGTAACATAATTATTTAGCTCTTTCTAAGATTTCTACTAATCTCCAACGTTTGGTTTTACTCAATGGACGTGTTTCCATTATTTTAACTGTATCACCAATATTGCAGTCATTTTTCTCATCGTGTGCAACAAATTTCTTTGTTTTCAATACGAACTTTCCGTACATAGGATGTTTTACTCTTGTTACATCGTTAACAACAATAGACTTATCCATTTTGTTACTTGAAACAACTCCTATTCTTTCTTTTCTAAGATTTCTTTTTTCCATCTTGTGAATCGAATACAATTATTGTAATTCTCTTTTTGTTAATTCTGTTGCTACTCTAGCTACAGTTCTTCTTAGCTCTCTTAATTGCAAAGGTGTTTCCAACGGAGAAATTGCGTGAGCCATCTTTAGATCTGTATAATTTTTCTTTAACGCATCAAATTTCTCTTGCAATTCTGCTACAGATAATTCTTTAACTTCTGATTGTTTCATCTTCTTAATTTTTAAGCGTTATCAAAATCTCTTGCTACTACAAACTTTGTTTTCACTGGCAATTTTTGAGCTGCCAAACGTAAAGCTTCTTTCGCTACTTCGATAGGTACACCACCTATTTCAAACATAATTCTACCTGGCTTCACTACTGCAACGAAATACTCAGGAGCACCTTTACCTTTACCCATACGTACTTCTAATGGTTTTTTGGTAATTGGCTTGTCTGGAAAAATTTTAATCCACAAACTTCCTTGTCTTTTCATATAACGAGTTGCAGCAATACGAGCAGCTTCAATTTGACGAGAAGTTAATAGATCTTGCTCAAGGGCCTTGATACCAAACATTCCGTTAGAAAGTTGATGACCTCTTTGAGAATTTCCTTTCATATTCCCTTTCGCCTTCTGAACCTTACGATATTTTACTCTTTTAGGTTGTAACATTTTCTAAATCTTTAAAAAATTTATTTTCTTCTTTGGGGTTTTCTTCCACCTTTATTACCTCGATCACCACCTTTACCTTGTTTCTTAGATAAACCTACTAATGGAGATAACTCTCTCTTACCATAAACCTCACCTTTCATAATCCATACTTTCACACCTATTCTTCCGTAGGTAGTATGAGATTCTACTAGTGCATAATCAATATCAGCTCTGAATGTAGAAAGAGGAATTCTACCTTCTTTGTATGATTCTGAACGTGCCATTTCAGCTCCGTTCAAACGACCTGAAATCTGAACTTTGATTCCTTCAGAATTCATTCTCATAGATGCTGCAATTGCCATTTTAATCGCACGTCTATATGAGATTCTGTTCTCAATTTGACGAGCAATACTTGTAGCCACTAAATAAGCATCTAGTTCTGGACGTTTAATTTCAAAAATATTGATCTGTACTTCTTTACCAGTAATCTTCTTAAGCTCCTCTTTTAACTTGTCTACCTCTTGACCACCTTTTCCGATAATAATACCAGGTCTAGCAGTAGTGATAGTAACGGTTACAAGTTTTAAAGTGCGCTCAATGATTACTCTAGAAACACTAGCTTTTTGTAATCTAGCACGTACGTACTCTCTTATTTTATAATCTTCAGCAATTTTATCGCCATAGTTTTTTCCACCATACCAGTTAGATTCCCATCCTCTGATAATTCCTAAACGATTTCCTATTGGATTAGTCTTTTGTCCCATACTATTTACGAATTGCTTTCTTTTACTTTAGTTCCCAATACCATTGTTACGTGATTAGAACGCTTACGAATTCTATGTGCACGACCTTGAGGTGCTGGTCTTAATCTTTTCAACATTGCTGCACTATCAACATAAATTTCCTTTACAAACAAACCTGCATCTTCAATATTTGCATCTTCATTTTTTGCTTGCCAGTTAGCGATTGCCGATAATGTTAATTTCTCTAAACTACGTGCAGCTTCTTTAGGGCTAAATTTTAAAATAGCTAATGCTTTTTCAACTTCAACGCCTCTTACCAAATCTGCTACTAAACGCATTTTTCTTGGTGATGTAGGGCAGCCATTTAATTTTGCGAAGAACTTATTCTTACGCTCATCTTTTAGCTGCTCGGCTCTTAATCTTTTACGAACTCCCATGATTTCCTACTATTTTTTACCTTTATTTTTCGCACCTGCATGTCCTCTAAATGAACGTGTTGGTGAAAATTCTCCTAACTTATGACCTACCATGTTTTCAGTAACATAAACGGGTACAAATTGACGTCCGTTATGAACACCGATTGTTTGACCAACAAAATCAGGTGTAATCATTGAGGCTCTAGACCATGTTTTGATTACTGATTTTTTGTTTGACTCAACATTTGCCTGTACTTTCTTTTCCAATTTATGGAAAACATAAGGTCCTTTTTTTAATGAACGTGCCATAGTTTCTTATTTTTTTCTACGTTCTATAATATATTTATTACTTGCCTTCGTTTTAGAACGAGTTTTATATCCTTTTGCAGGAATACCGTTTCTAGAACGCGGATGTCCACCTGAAGATTTACCTTCACCACCACCCATTGGATGATCAACTGGATTCATCACAACAGCTCTTGTACGAGGTCTTCTACCTTGCCATCTTCCTCTACCTGCTTTACCAGATACTTCTAGTTGATGATCAGAATTAGACACTGTACCGATGGTTGCTTTACAAGTAACCAAAATCAGTCTCGTTTCTCCTGAAGGTAATTTTACCGTTGCATATTTTCCGTCTCTTGCCATTAACTGAGCAAAAGAGCCAGCGCTACGTGCCATGACAGCACCTTGCCCTGGACGTAATTCTATACAAGAAATTACTGTACCTAAAGGAATATCACTTAAAGGCATACAGTTACCCACTTCTGGAGCTACGTTAGCACCAGCAACAATTTGCTGACCAACTTTTAATCCACTCTGAGCAATAACATACCTTTTTTCACCATCTGCATAATTTAACAATGCAATATATGCAGTACGGTTTGGATCGTATTCTATTGTTTTTACAGTTGCAGGCACACCGTCTTTATCTCTTTTAAAATCGATAATTCGATACTGCTTTTTATGACCTCCACCTAAATAGCGCATGGTCATTTTACCTGTATTATTTCTACCTCCAGATCTTTTCTTTGGAGCTAATAAGCTCTTTTCTGGTTTTCCAGTAGTTACAACATCAAAGTCGTTCACTATTCTAAAGCGTTGACCTGGTGTTACTGGTTTTAATTTTCTTAATGACATCTTTTTTCGTCTTAGATATTACTATAGAAATCTATATTATCTCCTTCAGCCAACTCAACGATTGCTTTTTTATAAGCACCTTTCATTCCTGTAACAACACCTTGTTTTGTAAACTTGGTATTTCTTTTTACTGGATAGTTCATCGTTCTAACTTTGTTCACTGAAACTCCATAAGCTTGTTCTATCGCTTCTTTTATTTCTATCTTATTAGCCCTAGGATCAACCACAAATCCGTAACGGTTAAATAACTCGCTCTGATCGGTCGCCTTTTCGGTAATAATAGGTTTTATTAAAATATTCATAACTATTATTTGCTAAAATTAGATTCAATTTCTTCTACACTCGCCTCTGAAATAATAATTTTATTAGCGTTCAAAACTCCGTAAGTGTTTATTTTTGAAGCAGTTACGGTATTTGTTCTTTTCAAATTGCGCGATGACAAATATACATTTTTATTCGAGGCTTCCAACACAAACAAAGATTTTTTATTCTCAACCTCAAGGGCTTTCAAAACATTTGTAAAATCTTTTGTTTTCGGCGCATCAAATGTAAAGTTCTCAACCACAATAATATTATTCTCTTGTGCCTTGATAGAAAGTGCTGACAAACGTGCTAAACGCTTCAAATTTTTATTCAATTTGAAACCATAGTTTCGAGGTCTTGGTCCGAACATACGTCCACCACCTCTGAATACTCCAGACTTAATACTTCCTGCACGAGCAGTACCTGTACCTTTCTGTTTTTTTATCTTACGCGTACTTCCCGTAATTTCAGCTCTTTCTTTCGCTTTGTGCGTACCTTGACGTTGATTTGCTAAAAATTGCTTTACGTCTAAATACAAAGCATGCTTATTTGGCTCTATTGCAAAAATAGCATCTGAAAGCTCAACTTTTCTTCCAGTATTTTTCCCGTTGATATCTACTACTGCTACTTTCATTATTTCTCAATGATTATATAAGAGTTCTTATGACCAGGAATCGCCCCTTTTATTACTAAAAGATTCTTTTCTGGAACCACTTTTAACACTCTTAAGTTTTGAACTTTTACTGTTTCACCACCCATTCTACCTGCCATTTTCATTCCTTTAAATACTCTTGCAGGATATGACGCAGCACCGATAGAACCAGGAGCTCTTAAACGATTATGTTGACCGTGAGTTGCTTGACCTACACCAGCAAAGCCATGACGTTTTACAACACCTTGAAAACCTTTACCTTTTGATGTACCTGCCACATCTACGAACTCACCTTCTTCAAAGTGTTCAACTGTTATTGAATCACCTAATTTGTACTCCTCACCAAAACCTTGGAATTCTACGACTTTTCTTTTGGCAGATGTACCAGCTTTCTTAAAGTGACCATCTAAAGCTTTATTAGAGCTTTTTGCCTTTTTGTCATCGAAACCTAATTGAAGAGCTTCATACCCATCAACCGCTGTGGTTCTGACTTGGGTAACGACACATGGACCAGCCTCCACAACGGTACACGGAATATTCTTTCCGTTCTCGTCAAAAATGCTTGTCATGCCGATTTTCTTTCCTATTAACCCAGACATAATTTACTTATTATTAATTATTATTTATATTCAAAAAAATTCAGGGAAGAAAAAATATTCATCCCTGAATTATATTTTCTAACCGTTTTTCCCTCGTCAACCGCTCGGGACATGTCATCGAAACTATTGTTTCGACGTGTTTATCACACCTTAATCTCTACTTCTACACCACTCGGCAACTCTAGTTTCATCAACGCATCAATCGTTTTTGATGAAGAGCTATAAATATCTAACAATCTCTTGTAAGAACTTAACTGAAATTGCTCTCTAGATTTTTTATTTACGTGTGGCGAACGTAGTACAGTAAATATTTTCTTGTGTGTTGGTAATGGAATTGGTCCATTAATCACAGCACCTGTACTCTTTACTGTTTTTACGATTTTCTCAGCAGATTTATCTACTAAATTGTAATCGTAAGACTTTAATTTTATTCTAATTTTCTGACTCATCTTTATCTATTTAGTAAATTAACCTTGTGTCTTTTTAATTACCTCTTCTGCAATGTTCTTAGGCGTTTCTGCATAGTGAGAGAATTCCATTGTAGATGTTGCTCTACCTGATGATAATGTTCTTAATGAAGTTACATAACCAAACATTTCAGATAAAGGTACCTCACCTTTTACAACTTTAGATCCCGCTCTATCAGACATGTCATTAACTTGACCTCTTCTTCGGTTTAAATCACCAACGATATCACCCATATTTTCTTCAGGTGTTAACACTTCTAATTTCATTATAGGCTCCATTAGTACAGCACCTGCAGCTTTTGCAGCAGCTTTATATCCTAATTTCGCAGCTAATTCAAATGACAATGCATCAGAATCGACAGCATGGAAAGAACCATCTTTTAATGTTACTTTCATACTATCCATCTCAAATCCTGCTAAAGGACCATTCTGCATCGCAGTTTTAAATCCTTTTTCAACAGATGGAATAAATTCTTTAGGAATATTACCACCCTTAATTACATTTACGAATTCAAGACCAGCCTTACCATCTTCAGTAGGCTCCATTGTAAATACGATATCAGCAAATTTACCACGACCACCCGATTGCTTTTTGTAAACTTCTCTATGATCAGCAACTCTTGTAATTGCCTCTTTGTATTCTACTTGTGGTTGTCCTTCATTAACCTCCACCTTAAACTCACGTTTTAGACGGTCAACAATAATATCTAAGTGAAGCTCCCCCATACCAGAAATAATTGTCTGACCAGAAGCCTCATCTGTTTTTACTTGAAAAGTAGGATCTTCTTCGGCTAATTTACCTAAAGCCATCCCTAATTTATCTACATCGGCCTTTGTTTTAGGCTCAACAGCAATACCAATTACAGGATCTGGAAAGTCCATAGATTCTAATATAATTGGGTTCTTTTCATCTGATAAAGTATCACCAGTTTTAATACTTTTAAAACCTACAGCAGCACCAATATCTCCAGCCTCTATAAAATCAATTGCATTTTGCTTATTTGCATGCATTTGGTAAATACGCGAGATACGTTCTTTTTTACCTGAACGATTATTCAACACATAAGAACCTGCATCCAAACGACCCGAGTATGATCTAAAAAATGCTAAACGACCTACGAAAGGATCTGTTGCAATCTTAAATGCTAAGGCAGCAAATGGTTCTTTTACATCTGGTTTACGAGCAATATCATCACCAGTATGAGGATCTGTACCTATAATAGCCTCCTTATCTAAAGGAGAAGGTAAGTAACGACATACAGCATCCAATAAAAATTGAACCCCTTTATTTTTAAATGCCGAACCACAAATCATAGGAATAATAGACATATCCATTACGGCAGCACGAAGCGCAGCATGCACTTCATCTTCAGTAATAGAATCTTCATCTTCCATATATTTTTCTAAAAGATCTTCATCATACGCAGCCACTTCTTCAATCAGTTTACCACGTAACATAGTAGCTTCTTCTTTTAACTCTTCAGGAATTTCAATAATATCGAATGTAGCTCCTTGAGTTTCATCATGCCATATAATAGCACGGTTCTTCACTAAGTCAACGATACCTTTAAAATCTGCCTCATCACCAATGTTCATTACAATTGGTACAGCATTAGATCCTAACATATCTTTTACCTGCTGACAAACCATCATAAAATTAGCACCTTGACGGTCCATTTTATTTACGAAACCAATTCTTGGCACTTTATAATTATCGGCTAATCTCCAGTTCGTTTCTGATTGAGGCTCAACACCGTCAACCGCACTAAACAAGAATACCAATCCATCAAGCACACGTAAAGAACGATTTACTTCAACCGTAAAATCTACGTGACCAGGAGTATCAATAATATTGAAGTGATACCCTTTTGTATCATCTACTGGTTTACCGTTTTCTGTTGGGAATTTCCACTCACAAGTAGTAGCAGCAGAAGTAATTGTAATACCTCTTTCTTGCTCTTGCTCCATCCAGTCCATTGTTGCAGCACCATCATGCACCTCTCCAATTTTATGACTCACACCTGTATAATACAATACACGCTCTGTTGTAGTAGTTTTACCCGCATCAATATGCGCAGCAATCCCTATATTTCTTGTATATTTTAAATCTCTAGCCATTTCTAATTAAAATCTAAAGTGTGAGAATGCTTTGTTAGCTTCAGCCATCTTATGCACATCTGTTCTTTTCTTAACAGCAGCACCTTCTTCTTTTGCAGCAGCTAAAACCTCGCCCGCTAAACGCTGAGCCATTGATTTTTCATTACGCTTTCTAGCGAATAAAATCATCCACTTAATAGCCATAGACACTTTTCTGTCTGGTCTGATTTGCATTGGAATTTGAAAGGTAGCTCCACCCACTCTACGACTACGTACTTCTACGTGAGGCATAACATTAGATAAGGCATCTTTCCATATTTCTAGTGAAGTTTTTTCTTCGTCTTGTTTTCTTTCTTCTACGATGTCTAACGCATCATAAAATACTTTAAAGGCCGTAGATTTTTTACCGTCTTTCATCAAGTTGTTTACAAAACGTGTAACCAATTGATCATTAAATTTTGGATCCGGTAAAAGAATTCTCTTTTTGGCGATTCTTTTTCTCATTTCTCTTTACATTAAAGTGATTTAATTATTTCTTTGGGCGTTTCGCTCCGTACTTAGAACGACGTTGTGTTCTACCCTCGACTCCTGCTGTATCTAAAGCACCACGAACAATGTGATATTTTACACCAGGTAAATCTTTTACTCTTCCACCTCTAACTAATACTATCGAGTGCTCTTGTAAATTGTGACCTTCTCCAGGGATGTATGCATTTACTTCATTTCCATTTGTCAACCTTACCCTTGCTACTTTACGCATAGCCGAATTAGGTTTCTTTGGAGTTGTTGTGTAAACACGTGTACAAACACCTCTTCTTTGAGGGCACGAATTTAAAGCTGCCGATTTGTTCTTCTTAGTTATTTGGGTTCTTCCCTTACGTACTAACTGTGATATAGTTGGCATACTAATTAATTAATTGTTTTTAAGTTTTTTAAAAATCTCTCTTTTAAGAGGCTGCAAATGTATAAATTATTTCTGGTTAATCAAATAGGTTTGAATTAATTTTTATTTACATCTTTAAAATAGTCATTAAGAATACTTTTTTAAAGCAGATTTTAAACTATTTTTGGGTCGTTTTGAAACTTTTTTTAACACCATATATATATATCCTATTTTTTTGCAGTTATTTTTCAACGTTACATTCGCAAAATTTAACCTTGAAAATTTCGGCCAAAGACAGTGTTAATAATACCTTGTTGCAAACCTTGAAATTCACCAAAAATCATGCAACCACAAAAAGCCTGTTCTCCCAGATTGACTCGCTGAAAATTCGTTTCGAACAAATGGGTTTCTTAAACAATCGCCTTGATACTATTTTAGAAAAAGATACGATTTATAATGCCCTGTTCGAATTAGGCAGTTCAACCAAAACGATAAGAATTCATTACAATAATTCCGACATTTCAAGAGAGATATTACGGTCTATTTCAAAACAACTCAACACTAATTATTTTGACATCGAGCTTCAATTCGTACCAAGTGCTCTGACCAAAATTGTTTCATCTTTCGAAGATAAAGGAGACGCTTTCGCAAAAGTATATTTGACAAATATTTCTATTGATTCTAACCGGCTACGTGCTGATCTAATTATCGAAAAGTCGACAATTCGAATCATTGACAAGGTGGTCATTAAAGGGGATGCTGATTTTCCTAAGTCTTTTATAAAACACCATTTTAATTTAAGGGAACGTACCATTTTTAGCAGAAAAAAAATCTCGAATATCTCTGATCAGATAAAAGCATTACCTTTTGTCAGCCAAGCCAAACCTCCCGAAGTTCTTTTTACTAATGATTCTACCTTTCTTTACATCTATGTTAAAAAGAAAAAATCAAACAAATTTGATGGTCTCATAGGCTTCTCATCTACTGAAACCGACAGCAAAATAAGATTTAACGGATATCTAGATTTGAACCTAAACAATATTTTTAAGGGTGGGGAACGGATTAACCTAAATTGGAAAAATAACGGAAGTAACAGACAACTCTTTAATTTCAACATAGAGACTCCCTATATATTCAACACCTCTATAACACCTCAAATAGGTCTAAATATCTACAAGCAAGACTCGACATTTGTGAATACTAAAGCGACCCTCAGTTTAAATTATACGATCAATTATAGAAACAAAATAGGCATCTCATTTATCTCAGAGTCATCGACGAACTTATTAGATCAACCCATTACGAATCTCGATGATTACTCTACAAACCTTTATGGTCTAAGTTACGCACATACCAATTTCACAGACAATGCACTGTATCCCATAAAATTCAAGATTGATGTTAGCACACACTTCGGTTCTAGACGTGTCAACAGTATTAAAAGTAATCAAACTCGATTAAACTTAAATACTCAATATATCATTCAGTTAAATCAGAAAAATAGCTTTTTTCTTCAAAGCACAAATGGAGCGCTAATTTCTGATAGTTTTCTAACAAATGAGCTCTTTAGAATAGGTGGAGCCAATAGCATTAGAGGATTTAATGAGGAAAGTATCTTTGCTTCTTTTTATACCATAGCGAACATAGAGTATAGATATGCCACCAACGCATCTTCTTATCTTTATACTATTACGGACGCTGGTTTTGTCCAAAATGACTTAGCAAATTTAAATCAACAAATATACAGTCTCGGTCTCGGATATACTTTTAACACCGATTTTGGCCTGTTAAATTTGAGTTACGCTTTGGGTAAATTAGATGGACTTCCCTTTAGTTTTAACGACTCTCGATTTCATTTGAAAATAGTGAATTTCTTTTAACTAATAGCAACACTACAAGCTATTTAATCCGCTTACACCTTATAAAACGTTAACCTTTAATTAACATTTCTCTAACTTTTTAACGTGAAAAAGTTGCGTCTTTAACAATTTATTAAGACTTTTGGAGATAATTAATTCAAATAACTATATAATGAAAACAAAGTTTAGTGGAATTTTAACGCTATTACTGGCGTTTGTTGTGCAATTTACTTTTGCACAGGAAAAAACTATAACCGGTACTGTTTCAGATGAATCTGGACCATTACCTGGGGTTAGTATCATAATTAAAGGGACTACTACTGGTACCGAAACTGATTTTGATGGTAAGTATACGATCAATTCGAAAGTTGGAGACGTACTAGTATTTAGTTTTGTAGGGATGAAATCTCAAGAGCAAACGGTAGGCGTTTCAAACACAATCAATGTTGTGTTGGAGGCTGACAATGTTCTTGATGAAGTAGTTGTTACAGCCCAAGGTAGTAAGAGAGAAGCCCGATCATTAGGTTACTCAATTAGTAAGGTTGAATCTGATCAGTTAGAGCAAAAAGCTGAATCTGATTTAGGAAGGGTTTTACAAGGTAAAGCTGCCGGTGTAAATATTACTGCAACCAACGGTGTATCAGGTTCTGGTACAAACATTATTATTAGAGGTTATACTTCTATATCAGGTAGTAACCAACCTTTATTTGTTGTAGATGGTGTGCCTTTTGATGGAGGAAACAACTCTCAGGATGATTTCTTCGATAACGTTACTGAATCAAGTAGATTTTTAGATTTAGATCCAAACAATATCGAAAGCATTAACGTCTTAAAAGGATTAAGTGCTTCTGTACTTTATGGAGAAAGAGGTAGAAATGGTGTAATCTTAATTACTACTAAGAATGGTAGTACTGCAACAGCCAATAAGAAATTTGAAGCTACATTAACTTCTTCTTATTTTTTATCTGAAGCAATTCTTCCAGATTATCAAACTGAATATGGAGGTGGTTTTCACCAAAACTTTGGTTTCTTCTTTAGTAACTGGGGATCTGCATTCGATCAAGATATAAGCTCAAATAGTTCTTTTAGAGGTATTGATACTGATGGTGTAACCTTAGTTGAACACCCGCTTGGTCGTCTTTCAGACACTTCATTAAGAGCTGGATTTGAAGACTTAATTGCTGGTAATTATAGACACCAAAACTATAACAGTGTAAAGAATTTCTTCAGAACTGGTACAATTGCTTCAACTTCTTTAAATATAAGAGGTAGTGGAGAAAAAGTATCATATAACGTGAACTATGGTAGAACAGAAGATGAAGGTTTTACTCCAGGGAATAAATTGACAAGAAATAGTTTAGGATTTGGTGGTTCAGCAAAATTGGCTAACAAGCTTACAATTTCTGGGGCATTAACATATTCTAATACTGATTATAAAACACCACCAATTTCAGCTTCTTTAGGTAGTGGTACTATTGGAGGCGGTGGATCTGTTTTTGGAGATGTATTATATACTCCAAGAAATATTGATTTAATAGGATTGCCTTTTCAAGCTGCCGATGGTAGAAGTGTTTATTACCGTTCTGGTAATGATATTCAAAATCCAAACTGGACAGTTAGAAACGCAAAAACTACTCAAGATACCGAGCGTTTATTTGGTAATGCGAACATCATGTTCCCATTCAATGACAACTACTCTTTAACTTATCGTGTTGGTATTGACACTTATACGGAGTTCAATAGTTATGGACAAAATAAAGGTGGTGTAGATGGTGATGCAACAGGTATCTTTAGAACAATTACTGCTAAAAATAAAATTTGGGATCACAGTTTTATCTTTAATGGTAATCAAGATTTAACTGAAGATTTAAACCTAAAATTTATTGTTGGAGCGACGTCGAGACGAGATGTGTATGAACAAGATGGTGTTGAAAGTACAAACCAATTATCTTTTGGAACACTAAGACATTTCAACTTTGTGAATCACTCAACAGTAAATAGTTTTAACGGTCTAGAAATTGCACGTTTATCAGAAGTTAACACGTTAGGTGCATATGCAGATGCTACGTTTGGTTATAAAAACTATTTATATCTAAATATGTCAGCTCGTAATGACTGGACTTCTACTTTAGAAAGTGAAAACAATTCTATTCTCTTTAAAGGAGCAAGTCTTTCTTTTGTACCAACAAGTTTATTCGAAAATTTAGTTTCTACAAATGGTTTAAACTATTTAAAGGTTCGTTTAGGATATGGTGAATCTGCCGGTTTCCCAGCGGCATACAGTACGCGTAATACACTGAATCTAACGTCTAGATTGTTTGTAGACAATACGGGTAATGTATTATCAGGAAACTCAATCGCGAACAGATTAGGTAATCCTAATTTGACTCCAGAATTGGTAAAAGAGATAGAGTTTGGTATTGACACGAAATTCTTAAACAACAAAATTGGTTTGAATGTAAGTGTGTTCGATAAAAGAACTGAAGACTTAATTACAGATCAAAATTTAGATCCTTCTACTGGATTTACAGTAACAAGAATCAATGCAGGTGAATTAAAAGTTCAAGGTATTGAGATTGATTTAACTGCTACGCCAGTTAAAACTGATAACTTTAGATGGGACATTTCTGGTAATTTCTATGCAGACGAAAGTGAAGTATTATCTCTTCCAGAAGGGACTACACAAATTGCTTTAACTCCAGTGATTGGAGGTCGTCCAGCCAACTACGCTATTGAAGGTCAGCCTTTAGGTGTGTTACAAGGTATTGCTGTAAGAAGAGATGCTAACGGAAATCGTTTAGTAAGTGGTAATGGTGACTATTTAGAAGATACAGATATTAGTATCATTGGAGATCCTAATCCAGATTGGACTTCTTCTATAACAAATACGCTTAAATATAAAAACTGGTCATTCAACATGTCTTGGCAATATAGACATGGTGGAGATATCTTCTCACAAACAGCAGGTGCTACCATAGGTAGAGGTGTTGCTGTTTCACCAATTAGTAGAGAGGGTACCTATATTTTACCTGGTGTGCTTCAAGATGGTACTCCTAATAATATTCAAATTACTGCAACGCGTGTATTCTTTAATAACTTTGGGTTCGGTGCAGAAGAATTATTAATATTTGATGGTAGTACGCTTAGACTTTCTGAAGCAAGTCTTTCATTTGCTTTACCAAGCAAATTATTAGAGAAGTCTCCTTTTGGATCTATCTCAATAACAGCGTCAGGTTCTAATCTATGGTTTAGAGCATTTAATTTCCCTAAAGCCGTTAATTTTGATACCAATACATTAAGTACTGGTGTTGGTAACGGTCAAGGTATCGATTTTATAACTGGACCTAGTTCTAGAAGATATGGTGTAAGTGTAAAAGCAACGTTCTAAATTTTAAAAAAATAAAAATAGAGATCATGAATAATAAATTTAAAAATATAATACTAAAAGGAGTTTTTGCAGCCTCTCTAGTATTCTCGTTTAGTGCGTGTGAAACCACTGAGTTAGAAATATTAGATAATCCTAACGGGCTTACTCCTAGCACAGCTGATGCTGAATTGTTTATTAATAACATTCAGGTAGAGACTGGCACTTACTTCGAGAATATTACCGAAGAAGGTATGGAAGTTACTAGGCTCTTACATATGTTTGGACCTACTTATGACAATGCATACGCTGCATCTCAATTTGATGCTACTTGGACAAGAGCATATGGTAGTATTTTAGCAGATATAAGAGCCCTTGCGCCTTTAGCGGAAGAAGCTCAATTATATACGCATAATGGTATCGCTAATGTTTTGGAAGCATACATAGTAACATCATTAGTAGATTACTTAGGAGATATTCCTTATTCTCAAGCAATACAAGGAACTGAATTTCCTAATCCTGCTGTAGATGATGGTGCTTCAATTTATGCGGCTGCCATTACGTTATTAGATGCTGCTATCACTGAATTCGGTAGAGATGAAGTTTCAAAACCAGTAAATGATTTATTTTATGGTGGAGATGAAGCTAAATGGATTCAATTAGCGAATACATTGAAATTAAAACTATTGTTGCAAACTAGATTGGTTGATGCTTCTGTAGCTGGTCAAATCAATGCCTTAATTGCAGCTGATGATTTCATTGAAACGAGTGCTGATGATTTCCAGTTTAGATATTCTTCTATAGATGCGAATCCTGATAGTCGTCATCCAATTTTTGCAAGAAACTTTAATGTTGCTGCCGATGTTGCTGACTATATGTCAAACTCATATATGGCAGAAATGAAAGATGGAAAATCAGTACCAGATCCACGTTTAAATTACTATTTCTATAGACAATCTTTAAACTTTACGACTGATGTAAACGAGAATTCTTGTATTACACTAGATGCTCCTGATCATTTTCCAACCGGAACTACTTTTTGTGATCCGGGAGATGGTTACTGGGGTCGTGATCACGCCAACAGTGCTGGTATTCCACCAGATGGAGGTTTAAGAACGACTTGGGGGTTATATCCTATTGGAGGTTTGTATGATGATGGTGGTGGTGCTGCTATCCCTGGTAGAACAATCAGTATTCAAGGTGCTGGTATTTCTCCAATCATGTTAAGTTCATATGTTGATTTCATGTTAGCAGAATCTGCATTAACATTAAGTACAACAGGAGATGCTAGAACATATTTAGAGGCTGGTATTAGAGGTTCAATTGACAAAGTTGTTAATTTTGCTCCTGATCAAGTTCCTGCTGGATCAGCTCCAGATGCTGCGACAATCGATGCTTATGTGAATGAAGTACTTGCTAATTATGATGCTGCTGGTAGCGATGACGCAAAACTAGAAATAATTGTTCAAGAATATTTCATCGCGTTATTTGGTAATGGTGTTGAGGCATATAATACATATAGAAGAACTGGTAAGCCTGGTAATTTACAACCAACTTTATTAGCAGCTTCTGGTACTTATATTAACTCATTCTTATACCCATCTGAATTAGTTGATCAAAACTCGAGTGTTTCACAAAAACCTGACCAAACTGTACGTGTATTTTGGGCAGTGGGCGGACCAACTCTAGATTAATCTTAAAAAAAAGTAACAATGAAAAAAATAATAAATTTAATATTAATAGCAGGTTTAGTTCTAGTGTCGGCTTCATGTGAAGATAGAGACAAACTAAATTTTGATCCTTTAGAATTAGGTGAAGGTGCTTTTCTTAGAACCTTGAGTGTTGAATCAAATACGTTCAACGCAGCAGATATCGCAGGCTCTATGTGGGGCGCGACTGTAGAAGGTGACGACGGTAGCAATGGAGATTTAATGACCTCTGTTGACGTTTTTGTATCATTTAGAGACAATACGCCAGATAACGGTGAAACTGCTCCAGCGGAAGCATTGATTAAAACGATTCCAATCGGGGATTTCGCTAGAAACGATGATGGATTTTTACAAGCTTCAATAAGTGCGACAGCTCCTGAAACGTTAAGTGCTTTAGGAATTACTTCTGACGATATTGACGGAGGTGATAGATTTACTTTTAGATTAGCATTGAATTTGAGTGATGGTAGAATTTTCTCAAGTACAAATATTGGTCTAAACATTACTGGTCCTTTCTTTAACTCACCTTTTAGATATGTGGCTGATGTTGTTTGTAATCCACTAAACCCAATTGCTGGTGACTATATCTTCGAGCTTGAAGATACGTATGGTGATGGATGGGATGGTGCTTTTGTAACGGTGACTATAGATGGTACAGCTACAGATTATACAATATCTGGTGCTCAGGCAACTGACGCAACGTATACTGTGAATGTGCCTGTAGGTACTAGTTCATTATCATTTGTGTATACACCTGGTAACTTTGAAGGAGAACATATCCTTAGAATTATCGGACCTGTATCAGGTAATGAAATTTTTAATGCCAATCCTCCATCAGCTGGAGAATTAGTACTAAATCTTTGTAACGAATTCTAGATTGCAAATTAATTAGATAAATAAAAACCACCTCCGATGAGGTGGTTTTTTGTTTATTGACTATTTTTGGATATCACTTTGTATCACTCATGAAAATTACAAGTATACTCTTTCTACTTTTTGCTATCGCAATACCTTCATATGGTCAAAATACCATTGGGGTACTAAAAAATAACACCGGTTCATATAACGGGTATACTTTGTTCACTGCCGATACCGAAACTTACCTAATAAATAACTGTGGACAGGTCATTAACCAATGGTCGAGTAGTTTTCCTCCTGGCAATGCTGTTTACTTGTTAGAAAATGGAAATTTACTAAGAGCCGCCAAAATAAATAATCCAGATATAAATTTCGGTGGAAGAGGCGGCAAAATAGAGTTATTTAATTGGGAAGGAAACTTAATCTGGGAATATACTTATTCTGACGATCAAGTTAGTCATCATCACGATGTGTTTCCAATGCCAAATGGTAATATTCTAATGCTCGCAGTAACTACGATGACCCAAGCCGAAGCTATCCAGGCTGGTCGCAATCCTGCGTCTCTTTCTGAAGGAAACTTATACAACGAACAAATATTAGAACTCGAACCCGTCGGTACAAATGAAGCAAACATCGTATGGGAATGGAATATTAAAGACCATCTGATACAAGACTTTGATAGCACCAAAGATAATTTTGGGGTCATCAGTGAAAATCCACAATTGTTAGATATCAATTTTTTGGGTACTTCAGGTGGCAAAGCCAACTGGATGCATATCAATTCAATGCAATATTATGAGAACCTAGATCAAATTGTTCTAAGTTCTCGTCAACTAAATGAAATATATATTATAGATCACTCAACTTCGACTACCGAAGCGTCGACCAATGCCGGTGGTACTTATGGAAAAGGCGGTGATCTTTTATACAGATGGGGCAACCCCTTAGCATATGGTCAAGGTACGACAGATGATCAACAATTATTTGGTCAACATTACCCTTATTTTATTCCGGATGGTTTGACCGATGCAGGAAAAATAATGCTATTCAACAACGGCTTCACTCGAACTCCAGAATTTTCGGAAGTTTTTATCTTATCTCCTCCTACTGACTCCCCTGGATTTTATACTGCAACCTCGAGTACATATGGCCCTTCAAATCCAGAATATATTTATACAGACCCTGCAAATCCTACAAACTTCTTTTCGCCATTTTTATCTAATGCTCAACGATTACCAAATGGAAATACATTGATCATTGAAGGAGCTTCAGGTTACTTTTTCGAAATTAATTCAAGTAACACTAAGGTTTGGGAATATATCAATCCGGTCGGTGCTTTTGACATTCTAACACAAGGAGACGATCCTTCTGGGACGGGTAATACGACATTTAGAGCAATAAAATATAGCACTGATTACGATGCATTTGTTGGCAGAGATCTAACTCCAAGTGCTCCAATAGAACTAAATCCTAATTTATCCAATTGTACTATTTTGAGCACAAACACTCAAGAAATTGCGGATTTAAACATATTTCCGAACCCGGTTGCCGGCGAATTGACCATAGAATCTCTCGATCCAATAACGAAAATCGAAATATATAGTACAGACGGTAAATTATTGAAAAAGGACGCTGCAACGACACGTATTGACATGAGTAATTTTGCAGTGGGTTTATACACTATCAAATTATTTTCTTTTGACAAAACTTCTCATCAAAAAATAATAAAAATATAATTTGCGCCACAAAGTCTATTTCTTAACGGATCTTTATTTCATAATACCTATTGTTTTCTACTAATTCTTTGCACAGGGTTGTATTTTCAAAGATCAAGACAAATGACAAATTTTTAACTTCTGTTTAACTTTTTGTCGCTCCCCCAAAGCCAGTTCGCCTACTTTTGAGCATGAAATGACCTGAAAACTTTCAAAAAAGCGCTGAACAAAAATTTGGCCGAGGACAAAGTTATTAACACTTTTTAACACGTTTTTTATTTTTTTTGTTAAAAAATTGGTTTTTTAACTTATTATTAAGACTTTTGGCAACAATTAATTCAAATAATCATATAATGAAAACAAAGTTTAGTGGAATTTTAACGCTATTACTGGCGTTTGTTGTGCAATTTACATTTGCTCAAGAAAAAACTATAACTGGTACAGTTTCCGATGAAACGGGTCCTCTACCAGGTGTTAGTATATTAATTAAAGGTACGACAAGTGGTACTGAGACTGATTTTGATGGTAAGTATGCTATCCAAGCTAAGCAAGGAGATGTCCTTGTATATAGTTTTGTAGGTATGGTTCCTCAAGAAAAGACGGTAGGTGCTGCTAACGTAATCAATGTTGTGTTGGTTGCTGACAACGTCTTAGACGAAGTAGTAGTAGTTGCCTATGGTACTGCCAATAAGGAAACAATTACTTCAGCAGTAACAACAATTGATGCGGAGGCAATTGAATCTCGACCAACGGCTTCTTTAGCGCAAGCCTTACAATCATTATCTCCGGGTTTAAATATATCTACAGGTAATGGTCAACCAGGTGCTAATAGTACAATCCTGTTACGTGGTATTAACTCGATTAATGGTAATGTTGAACCATTATTCATTATAGATGGTGTACCTGTTGATGAAGACAGTTTCCGATCTATAAATCAAGCGGATATCAAGACAGCTACTGTATTAAAAGATGCATCTGCTACTGCCATTTATGGTAATAGAGCAACAGGTGGTGTAATTGTATTGACTACTAAGAGAGGATCTTTTAACAAAAAGTTAGAAGTGAAGTATTCTGGTAGAACTGGTTTCACCTTAACTCCTGAACCAAACTTTACTTTGGCAAATTCAAGAGAATTGTTATTAATAGAAAGAGAGAGAGGCTTAGGTCCTGGTTCTGGTGGTTATAACGATTATGTTGGTGGCGTATTGGGCGTATCAGGTGGTACACCTTTAACCGATGCTGATATTGACAGAATTTCTTCTGAAACAGATACTGACTGGACAGATCTTTTATTAAGAACTGGTCTTACGAGTTCTCATGATTTATCATTTTCATCAGGTTCTGAGAAAATGACTTCGTATACTTCTTTTGGTTACTTCGAACAAGAAGGTGTAACGTTGAGATCGAAACTACAAAGAATGACGTTTAGAAATAATACGACATACAAATCGAATGACGATAGATTTAACTTAAGTACAAATCTTAGTATTGGTTTTAGTAGATCAGATATCCCTGGTGGTATTGGTCAAGGAACTGGTGGTAGTGGTTCATTAAGTAATCCATTTATTGTGGCATTTGTTGGAAAGCCTTATTTATCTGCTTTTAATGCTGACGGTTCTAGAAACCTTATCGGTAACCCGAACTTCGATGATGCTGCTGGTTTCTTAAATACACCGTACATTGCACAAAACGTTGCAGCGTTCGATACACAAAGAGAAACTGAAATAAGAGCGATTGCTGGTTTAAATACTTCTTACAAACTTACAGAAGAATTAACTGCATCTGTAGGTTTCGGTATGGACTTTAAAGAAATTACTGGTTTCAATCTATCACCAACTACAAGTATTAGAGGTGCTAGAGCAAATGATCCAAATGCTGAATTTCAAGGTTTCCAAAGCGAATTTCTAAATAGAGATACAAGAATGAATCTAGATGCAAGATTAAACTACACTCATACTTTTGGAGAGAAGCATAACATCTCTTTATTAGCTGCATCTGAATTTATTTATGCTGAGAATAATGGTTTTAGTTTTGCTCAAACTGGTTTAGTTCCAGGTTTAGAAGGTACTGGAGCTGGATTTATTGGAGGTAATACTACTGAAGATCCTGATGATAATGGAGTAGACGATTATTTTTATATTCCTGGTGTTGGTTCATTCAAACTAAATGTAAGTCAATTTTCTTACTTTGGAAAAGTAGCCTATGACTACGATAGAATGGCTGGTTTCGATGTTACTGTAAGACGTGATGCTTCGTCTAGGTTTAACAGTACTAACAAATGGGGTACTTTTGGTGCCGTTGGTGCTTTTGTAAATTTAACGAAAAGTGCATTCGAACCAAGTGATGTTCTTAATGACCTTAAATTAAGAGGTAGTTGGGGTATTACAGGTAATGATCGAGTATCTAATGCATATTATGGAGGTTTAGTAATTCCTTTTGACTTATTTAATACAGGTCAGAGTTATAACGGTAGTGTTGGATTATTTCCATCTCAGATTGGAAATCCAAACCTTAAATGGGAAACAACTACCAAATTGAATGTAGGTGTTGATTTCGCTATGTTCAAAAATAAATTAACTGGTTCTTTCGACGTTTATAAAAACGAAACAGACGATGTATTTATTACAAGACCAAATACGGCAATTTCTGGTGGATTTACTGGTATTAGTGATAACGTTGGTTCTTTAGAGAATAAAGGTCTTGAAGCGAGCTTTACTTATAAGATTGTAAATAACGACAAACTATTCTGGTCGGTAAGTGCGAATGCATCTTATAACTTGAATGAAATTACTTCGTTACCTGGAACAGAGCCAAATGCGAATGGAGAAATAATTTTAAATGCTGGTCAAAGAGCTGTTGAAGCAGTTGGACACCCATTTAATTCATATTATGCAGTACGTTGGGCCGGTGTGAATCCTGCTAATGGTAGACCATTATACTTAACAAGAGATGGTGAAATAACAGAAACATATAATTTAAATGATAGAGTTTTTGTAGATAAATCTACAGTACCTGTTTATCAAGGTGGTTTTAATACTTCTTTTGCATATAAAGGGTTTAGCGTAGATGCGAATTTCTCTTTTGCTGCTGACGTACATCGTTACAATGGTACTTTAGGTGTAGCTGAAGATCCAGGATTAATTGGTATTGCCAATGTAACTAGTGAGTTATTAACCGCTTGGAGACAACCTGGTGACATCACTGCAATTCCTGGTTTACAAACTGGTTCTGTTAGAAATTTATTGACAACAAGATATTTAGAGGATGCTTCTTATTTAAGATTAAAAACATTATCTATTGGTTATCAATTATCTGACAAAGTGTTAGAGAAAACTCCTTTCAGCTCTATTAGAGTATACGCTCAAGGAGAGAACTTATTTACTTGGACGAAATGGAGAGGTTTTGATCCTGAATTTGATCCATTCGCAACGAATGACTTTTTTACATTTCCTAACTCTCGTATATTCACGTTTGGTTTAGACATTAAATTATAAAAAAATACAAATGAAAAATATCTATAAATTTTTAATGATAAGTTTGATTGTGACGTCTACGACGATACTACAGTCATGCGATGACAATTTAGAAATAGATCCCAATTCTTCGCTTATTGCGAGTACAGCATTTCGAAGTGTTGCTGATTTACAAACTGCTCTTAATTCTACTTATGCGCAGTATAATAATACAACGATTCAGTTAAATTCTATCTTTACCGACAACACAAAAGTTGGTATTGATAATGGTGGGCAACAATTAACGTTGCACAGATTAGTAATGGATCCTTCGACAGGTGTTGCTGCGAATATTTGGATTTCTAGATACGCTATGATTAATCAAGCAACTAGAATTATTGCTGCTGCACAGACGCTAGATATTGAAGGCCAAGAAGATGTTGTAGATCATATCTTAGGTCAGGCTTATGCTTTACGTGCTTTTGCTCATTTTGAGTTATTTCAATATTATACTCCAAATTACCTTGATGGCTCTGGTTTAAGTGTTCCTGCTGTTGATTTTGTGGTAACAGTTGAAAATTTACCTAGAAATACGGTAAGTGAAGTATTAGCATTGATAAACTCTGATTTAACAACTTCTAGTTCTCTACTAGATGCTGGACAAACGAATAATAGGTTTGTAACAGGCGACTTTATTACTGCTTTAAGAGCAAGAGTAGCTTTATTTTCTGGTGATTATACAGGAGCTCTTGGTTTCGCAAATCAATTGATTGCAAATTATCCTTTAGCTAATACTACTCAATATCAAGAAATGTATTTAGACGGTGATGATACTGAGGTAATTTGGAAAGCTGCGAGAGTAGTTGGTGATGCAGGACCAGGATTTATATGGCATTTTGGTGGTGGTGGTCCATTCATGGAAATGTCGAACTCTTTATTTGATGAGTTAGATCCTGCCGATGTGCGCTATGGTGTAATTTTCAATGTTGCAGCAAGTAACCCTGCTGGGAATTTACATTTAATTAACAGATACCCAGGTACTGCGAATCAATTTTTAGCTGACATTAAAGCATTTAGAGTTTCTGAAATGCATTTAATCAAAGCTGAAGCTGAAATTAGAGCTGGTCAGTTTACAACTGCCGCTGCTACATTAAAAGGATTAAGAGATGCCAGATTTGATGCTGATACTCCTGCTCCTTCTGTTAATTCAAGTAATGGTTTAGATGTTTTAATTGCAGAGAGAAGAATAGAACTAGCTTATGAAGGTCATAGATATTTAGATTTGAAAAGATTTGGTACCGGTTTATCTAGAGCAATGGTTGATTGTATGAACCTAGACAATGCTTGTGATATGGCTAGTAGCGATGCAAGATTTACCTTGCCAATTCCATTAGTTGAATTGAATGCAAATGATCTTATTGTTCAAAATCCAGGTTATTAATTTTTAAAACAATTAAAATGAAAAATTATATAAAAAGACTTTTTATCGTAGCCTGTGGGTCTATTCTCTTAACAGGTTGTGGCGATGCTGAAGAAGTGATTTTTGAAACTCCTGAAGGTTTCTTACAAATGGTTTCTAGTTCAGGAAGTGTTCAAGAGAATAGTACAAGTGAAATTATATCTACAGTTGTTTTTGGTGGACCAACAACAACAAGTGATATTACTGTTAATTATACAGTAACATCTTCTGATCCATCGAGATATACAGTAAGCCCTGCATCAGGTACTTTAACAATACCTGCAGGTGAATTTACAGCGGATATTGCTATTCAACCAATTGATAATTTTGATGAAGATGGTAATGCCCCAGTTACAATTACTTTATTACCAAGCAGTTCAAGACCAGTTGGTGTTGGAGGTGAAGGTAATGTATCTGTAAGTAAGGTTGTAACGATTATTGACAATGACTGTCCAATCGATATTGATTCATTTGTTGGTACATATACAGTTGCTGAAGTATTTAGTGATGGTGGTGTTAACGCCGGTTTAAGTTTAGCTGGAGCATTTGGACGTTCTTTTCAGATGGAAATTGGATTAGCTCCTGGTGATTTAAGTGGTACAAAGGTCGTTTTAACGAATTCGGCTGGATTTGATACATTTATCAACGATGGTACTGTAGTTTCATTTATTACCTGTGAAGGAACCATTGAATTTGATGCCGGTGATCCTGCATTAGCGAATTTCGCAGTGATTGATGTTACCAGTACTTCTTATAATGAAAGTAGCAATGTGATTGCTGTCAATGGACCTTTAGGAAACTTTGGACCTTTTGAATTTACATTAACTAAACAATAATAAAGCTACAAAAAGCTTTATTTAAATTAGTTCAAATATTTTAAAAATAGCGATGAGAATTTTCTCATCGCTATTTTTTGTTCTTGACGATATCCCTACATTTGCAGCATGACAAACGAATCGACAAAAATATTTGGTATACGAGCAATAATTGAGGCCATAAATTCAGGGCAAACATTAGAAAAGGTATATATTCAAAAAGGTCTTAAGGGACAATTATTTTCTACGCTCAATGCCTTAATAAAAGAGCATTCTATCTCTAGTAGTCACGTACCAATAGAAAAACTCAACCACTTATCAAAACATCAAAATCATCAAGGTGTTGTCGCCAAAATATCAGCCATAGCCTTTCATAGTTTAGAAAGTATTCTCGCTACGAAAACTACCAATTCTTTATACTTATTACTAGACCAAGTGACTGATGTTCGTAATTTTGGTGCCATTTTACGTACGGCAGAATGTACGAATGTTGACGCTATTATTGTACCAAACCAAGGAAGTGCTCCTTTAAATGCTGATGCGATAAAGACGTCGGCCGGTGCCGCTTTTAAAATTCCTATCTGTAAAGTCAATCATTTGCTTGATGCCATTTATGAGTTACAAGCAGAAGATATTCAAATTGTGTCTGTTACTGAGAAAACCGATAACACAATTTATGATATCGATTTCAGGAAGCCTACAGCCTTAATAATGGGTTCTGAACATAAAGGTATCTCTCCTTCAATTTTAAAAATATCTGATCAAAAAGGTAAATTACCATTACTGGGAGCTATTGAATCTTTAAACGTGTCGGTGGCCTGTGGAGTTTCTTTGTACGAAATAGTTAGACAGCGTTCGTTGACATAATTTTATTCTTCTTCGCTTAAATCAATAAAATTCCCATCTGCATCTAAAAAGATGTCAACCTCATCTTCGTAATCTTCTTCTTCCCATATGTAGTTGACTTTTTGTGGACCATAATTTCTATACATGATCGCAAATAACAGGCCAACCAAAAAACCTGATAAATGACCTTCCCAAGATATTTCTTCCTTAATAGGAAAAATATACCAAATCATCCCACCATATAGAAAAATAACCATCAAAGAAACGGCGATCAATCGGTTATACTTTCTGATAATTCCGCTAAAAAAAATAAAACTAAACAATAAATAAACGATCCCGCTTGCTCCAATATGATAGGATGGGCGCGCAATCACCCACGTTAATAAACCACTTAATAAGAGGCCGTAGCCTACTATTTTAAAAGCAATATCTCTGTAGAAATAAAACAAGGAAATGAGTAAGACAAAAAGTGGAACTGAATTATTAAAAAGATGTTGGATACCACTATGAATAAATGGTGAAAATAGAACGCCTCGAAGACCTAAAATTGTTCTCGGAGCCACACCATACTTATTAAAATTATAGCCAAATTTCACCTCAAACCAATAAATTAACCATAAAAACAATACACTGTATAATGGTATCGCCAAGGTAGCAGGTGTGAATTTAAACTGTCTATGGTCGTATTGATTCATATGCGATTGATAGCAAAAATATAACCACAAATATAAAACAGTACAAATTGTCATCATTTTATCTATTTTTGCTAGATGAACATACCTTTGGCAGAGCGTATACGGCCCAAAACTTTAGATGACTATATTAGTCAACAACATCTTATTGGTGAAAAAGGAGCCTTGACAGAACACATTAAACGGGGTGTCATTCCTTCACTTATACTTTGGGGACCTCCTGGAATCGGAAAAACAACCTTAGCAACGATTATAGCCAATGAATCGAAAAGACCCTTCTATACACTTAGTGCTATCAATTCTGGTGTTAAAGATGTAAGAGATGTCATTGAAAAAGCAAAGCAAAGTGGTGGTCTATTTACAACAAAGAACCCGATACTATTTATTGATGAAATTCATAGGTTCAGTAAATCTCAACAAGATTCTCTCTTAGGTGCTGTAGAAAAAGGATGGGTAACTTTAATAGGAGCAACTACAGAAAACCCGAGCTTCGAAGTCATCCCCGCCCTGCTCTCTAGATGTCAGGTATATATACTTAATTCGTTTGAAAAAGATGATCTAATTGCACTGTTGCAAAGAGCAATCAATGAAGATGAATTTATTTCAAAAAAGAATATAACGCTAAAGGAAACCGAGGCCTTATTACAGTTGTCTGGTGGTGATGCTCGAAAATTGTTAAATATTTTTGAATTAATTGTTAATTCAGAAGACGAGCCTATCAATATTACAAACGACCTGGTCATTTCAAAAGTTCAAAAAAATACTGTTCGTTATGACAAGACCGGTGAACAACACTACGATATCATTTCGGCGTTTATTAAATCTATTAGAGGTAGCGACCCCAATGGAGCTGTATATTGGCTTGCAAGAATGATTGAAGGCGGTGAAGATGTTAAATTTATTGCAAGACGTTTAGTTATTGCCGCATCAGAAGATATTGGTAATGCTAACCCAACAGCACTGATATTAGCCACTAATACGTTTCAGGCGGTTTCGGTAATTGGCAATCCTGAATCTAGAATTATTTTAAGTCAATGTGCTGTCTATTTAGCCAATTCTCCAAAGAGTAATGCTTCTTATGCTGCCATAGGATCAGCGCAACAATTAGTAAGGGATACGGGAGATCTCTCGGTACCATTGCATTTGCGCAATGCGCCTACCAAACTTATGAAAGATCTCGACTATGGTAAAAACTATAAGTATGCCCATACCTTTGATGAAAATTTTGTAACTCAAGAATTCCTGCCAGAAGAAATAGCAGGTACCCAGCTCTATAACCCCGGAAATAACGCTAGGGAAAATTCTTTTAGAGATGTTCTAAAAAAACGTTGGAAAGATAAATACGATTATTAGAATTTAATAGATACTTCTTTTTTCAATAAAACATCATTTTCATAATATTCGGCAACCCATTTTCCATTCTGCTTGTGTAATATTCCACTTTTATTTTTTAGAATAAACACATCTTTCAACGAAGTTTTCTGCAAAATATACACCACTTTGGGTGTACTGTCTACGAGTTGAAAACCAAACGGTTTTGATTGGGCGTATAGCACCTCACTATTCGAAATCACCTCATCAACAATTGGTTCATTTACACCATTTTCTTTGGATGTTTCTTCTTTAACAACTTGTTCGACCTCCACAACCTCTTCAACTGCTTTTTCTGGTATTGTCTCCATCGAAGTTGCCGGTTCTGCTGCAGGTTCTTTAAGAACCTCTTTTACAATTGGTTCATCTTTCTCTACGACTACTTCAGCTTGAATCGTTGCGTTACTATCATAAGAATATCCTAAAGATTTCACAGATTCAAATGCGCCACGCGTCGCCTGCTGATAGGCCTTTTTAAACTCCTTTACTTTGCTTTTCCCTTCAGAGGAGACATGAACCTCGACGTTTCTACAATTCAATAAGGTTAGATACACTTTGGTAGAAAACATGTTTGACTTATTTGTCATTTTAAGTTTCAAACCCAAACAAGGATTATTATATAAATCTTGAGGCACTTTCTCATCTTCGAAAAGCGCTGTAAAACCTTCTTTATTAAACAAGAATTTAGTTAAAGCGCTCAGTTGATATTGATTTTCCTTTTTTTGAAAATCAAATTTCTTTGGCACCAAAACATATTTATAACCATTTAAATCAGTTTGTGCATCCAAATTTATGGCGACAAAACAACATGCAACTAGAAGTAGTACGATTTTTAATTTCATTTTAAGTAGTTGAACTATTAATTTATAAATGTTTTTTTAATTCGTATAAATTATGAATACTAATGACGTCATCATGGATCGTCTGTTCTTCAAAATTACAAAAAATCGCCTTCATATTCATATTTAGCGCCCCTTGTACATCGGCTTCGAGATTATCACCGATCATAATACTGTGTTCAGGCAATGCGTTTGCCGATTGTAAAGCATAATCAAATATTTTAGGATTTGGTTTTTTAACGCCAACACTTTCTGAAGTAATTACCTTATTGAAGTATTTTTTGATACCCGATCTCTCTAACTTTAAATCTTGAATTTCATCAAAACCATTGGTAATAATGTGCATTTCATATTTAGGTTCAAGGTAGTTCAAAACTTCAACAGTACCATCAAAAAGTTGATTGTAATTTGGTAAGTTATCTATATACACTTTCGATAAGTGATGAATTAAATCATCTGAAACAGTATAGTTTAAAGCATCAAAACTTTCTCTCAATCGTCGATAACGTAAAGCTGACTTACTAACTTTTTCGTCTCGATATAGTTTCCAATACCGATGATTTATAGGAATGTATACTTTCAAAAATGACATCATATCTACAGTCACCGCATTTTCTTTAAAAATAAAATCAAAGGCTTTAGCTGAATTCGTTTCAAAATCCCACAACGTATGGTCTAAGTCAAAGAAAATGTGTTGTATGTTCATACAGTAAATTTAAAACTATTTATCATTAATGCCGCACTGAGATAATTTTTATATTTGACGAAACTTATCTTCTTGAATAAGAAACGACATATTTTATTTATCAATAGCTGGTATCCGTCAAAGGTAATGCCCACGAATGGCGATTTTATTCAACGGCATGCTGAAGCTGTGGCACTTAAAAACAATGTAACCGCCATTCATATCGTTTCTGATAAAAACGCTAGAGATACAATAGAAGTTTCAGACGAAATAATTAATGAAGTAAGAACTATCATTGGATATGTGAAGTTTACCAAAAACCCGCTTCTCAAATGGTGGCGTTTTATCGCCGCTTTTAAAAAAATTTATACAAAAATACCCCATTTTGATGTTGTTCATCTTAATAGAATATATCCCTTAGGCCTCTTTGCGCTCTATCTAAAATATAAAGTAAAGAAGCCCTACATTGTCTCCGAACATTGGACAGATTTCAAATATCCCTTATCAAAAAAAATCGGGTTCATTGAAAAACAGTGCTCGAAAGTAATTGCTAAAAACGCTTCATTTTTAAGTCCTGTTACACATGATTTAAAAAGTGCCATGCAACTTTTCGGCTTGAAGGGTATGTATAAACCGGTACCCAATGTTGTGGACACTTCTCTATTTTCTCCAGAAAAAAAAATCGATGATACTTTCACGCTGATTCATATTTCTAATATGATTGATGCTTATAAAAATGTTACTGGAATTTTAGACGTTTTTAAAAGGGTTCATACGAAATACCCAGCGGTAAAATTGAAATTAATTGGAAATAACGTTACCCAATATCGAAATACCATAAAGCGATTAAATCTAGATAGTACTAACTGTGAACTAATAGAACACATTCCTCAGCATGAATTGGCAACCCATCTTAAAATGTCGAATCTCTTTCTCTTATTTAGCAATCACGAAAATTTACCATGTGTGATTTTAGAAGCATTTTCTTGCGGAATTCCAGTAATTTCGACAGATGTTGGTGGAATAAAGGAGTTTTTTCCTGAACATTTCGGTGCTCTAATCGCACCAAATGATAAAGAACAGCTTTTTAATGAAATTAGTAAGTTTTATACCCATGCACATAACTCTGTATCTAAAGATGAAATGCACAACTACGTGTTGCAAAATTTTAGTGAAGAAAAAATCTGCGATGAGTTTTCTCAATTATACGATAACAGTTTAGAAAATTAATATGTGTGGAATAGCGGGAATACTTAATTTTAATGAGCCAAGATCGAGTGCAGAATCACTTGTATCAATGGTTCGAAGTATGACAAACAGAGGTCCTGATGATGAAGGTTATAGTATACATTCTGGAACATCAGTTCTTTATGCAGGTGACAATTCTATCGACAAAACTCAACCACATATTCAAACAGCTCGAACGAAAAAATTTAATGTTGGCTTCGGGTTTAGACAATTAAAAATTATTGATTTATCTAATAAGAGTCATCAACCGATGTGCGATAGCACCAAACGCTATTGGATTATTTTTAATGGTGAAATTTATAATTTTAACGAAATAAGGATTGAATTAGAAAACAAAGGGCATCGTTTCTATTCAAATTCTGATACAGAAGTAGTTTTAAAATCCTACATAGAATGGCGTGAAAAAGCGTTAGAAAGGTTCAATGGGATGTTTGCTTTTTCAATATTAGATACCCTTACGAACGATGTTTTTATTGCACGCGATAGAATAGGCATTAAACCCTTGTATTTTTATAATGGTCAACAGCATTTTATTTTTGGAAGTACCATTCAATCAATTATTCAATCTAAATTATATACACCCGAAGTGAATTGGCAGGGCCTTTGGCAAAATTTTAGATTCTCAATTTCGCAACGACCAAATACCAGTTTTCAAGACATTTATGCCTTAGAGCCTGCACATTATCTAAAAATTAATCTCGACAATCATTCGATTCAACACATAAAATACTGGGAAATACCCACCAATATACAGGACCAATCATTATCCGAAAAGCAAGTATTTGAACTCATTGAAAACGGTTTAAAAAAGGCAGTGAATTATAGATTAATTTCTGATGTGGAGGTGGGTACGTTTATGAGCGGTGGTATCGACTCTAGTTTAGTCTCGGTATTGGCTTCAAAAACGAACCCTCAAATAAAAGCGTTAACCTTAGGCTTTAAGGAATATAAAGAATTAGATGAAACAAGCCAAGCCAGTGACACGGCTCATCTGCAACATTTAAATCATAAAATTCGACATGTAAATGCAACAGATGTTATTAAAGATATTGAAAAAGCTACCATAGCTTATGAGGAGCCATACTTTCATCTTTCAGCAAATTTTGAGTTAGCAAAAATGGCTTCTGATAATAACTTAAAAGTTGTATTAAGTGGTTTGGGTGGAGATGAACTTTTTGGAGGGTACGATGTTTATAAAAAACTATCTCTTTGGAATGCAGTAAAAAAGAATAAAAAAATAGTAAGCTTATTGCCCAACCTACATGAAAAGATTGAAAAAGGAAAGCAACTAGCTCAATACAACTCTTTAGGTGAATTCTATTCTCACTATTATACAAATTATACTGATGAGCAGCTCTGCCAGCTTTTTAATGAGCATCACGAAACAACTCATTTAATAGAGTCTCAATACGCCAAAGACATTACTTTCACAGACAATTTTGAAGCGATGAGCTTTTTTAATTTGAAGTCCTATATAGGAAATCATCAAATGAGAGCCACAGACAGTTCAACAATGGCATTCTCTTTAGAAGGCCGTTTCCCATTACTGGATCACAATTTTATTGAGACTGCATTTAAAATTCCAACAAAATTTAAAATATATCATGGTGTTCAAAAATATGCACTGAAGACTGTTGCACAAAAATATATAGCACCGAGCGCTATTAACATGAGCAAAAAGGGCTTGACACTTCCGTTATCAAATTGGATTTCAACCAATTTAAAAGAGTTTGTACACGACACTATCCATACGTTAAAAGGTAGGCATCTTTTCAATAATGCGTATATTGAAACTGTTGTAAAATCAAATGACAGCCATCAGATTTGGCAACTAGTATCAACAGAATTATGGATGCAAAACTTTATAGACCTTAAATGAATCAACCTAGAGTTTATTTTCAAGAATTTTTAGCTCGATCTGGGTCGTATGTGCTAATTGCCTCCATTTTGGCCCGACTTCTCTCATTTTTGGCTTCATGGTTTGCACTGCAACTAATTGATCACGTAGAACTCGGTATTGTAATTTTTGCGTTTAATATCATTTCTTTTTTCATTCCTATTGGAGGGTTTGGTTTACATCAAAGTTTAATTCGGTATGGCGCACTGGCTAAAACCGACAAAGAAAAGAACGACTTGTTTATTTATACCTTAAGAAAAGGGCTGAATGCTTCATTCATACTCATACTCCTTATCATTGTAGGTAGTTTTGTTGTTCAGTTTTCCTTTGAAAAAACAAGGATATATCTTATCACGCTATCATTTATAATAGTGCCCATGTATTTTTTTGAGTTGATTAAAATTCAGTTTAGGCTGAAACATGACAACAAAAACTTCGCCTATTCCGAACTAGTTTATAATATAATTCTAGTTATTACTGTACTCATATTGAGTCATTTTTATAGCGAAAAAGGGTATGTAGCGGCCTTGCTCCTAACACCCATTTTAACTTCTATTCTATTTCTCGGTAGACTAAAAATCAATTATAAAGACTACCAAAAACTCACAGTTACAAATTTTGCATTCTACAAATATGGTTTTTTTGCAAGTCTATCTAATGTAGTAACACAACTGTTGTTTGTCATTGACATTATTTTAATTGGCTATTTGTTGAATGATGCTGAGATGATTACCAATTATAAGTATGTATCATTAATTCCTCTGAGCATTTTATTTTTACCTAGAGCGTTTATTGCAACTGATTTTGTGTTTTTTACAGAAAAGATATACGACAAAAACTATATTAAAAAGTACGTTATCGGATATATAAGTTTTTTCTCAATAATAAGTTTAGCTACCGTATGTGTTTCATTTTTCTTTTCGGACGAAATTTTACAATTGTTCGGACAGGAATTCAAACAGTATACTGACAGTTTTTTAATCTTAATCATGGGTGTTTGCGGAATTCTGATGTTAAGAGGTTTATTTGGCAATTTACTGTCATCAATTGGTAAGGCACATATTAATTATGCCATCGCCAGCATCGCACTAGTCATAAATATAATCTCGAATTACTATCTCATCCCTATATACGGAATCAAAGGGGCTGCAATAACCTCGGCCGCACTTATGTGGTTTACAGGTATCATTTCTTGCGTTTGGTTCTATCTACTCTATCACAATATTAACGCTTCAAAAACCTGAATGGCCAAGGTAAATTATTGTATTTGAAGAGATAATATTTTTCTGGCAGAGCTCCAAAACTATTAAAATAACGTGCGATAGATTTAATAGAGGAGCCGCCAAAATAAAAACTCTCATAGGCCTTATAATATTTATGAATAATTCGGTCTATTAAGAAAGTGTTCGCGCCGTTATCACGATTCTGAAAATCGGTTGATGAACATAATATAGTAATCGATTTTTGATGCTTCAATATAAATGCTGAACCAGAAAGTGTTCCGTTTTCATCATAAACTGAAACTACTTCTCCCATGTTCGCATCGATACAATGGTTCATTAAACGCTCCAATCTTTGATAATCTTTAGCCACTAAATTTGGAATTCTTGTTCCAACATTCCCCTTAAAAAGGTCAACTAATTTTTGCGGTTTATCATTCCAAACTTCCTTTAAACTGTTCTTCACAGCTTTCTTTAAATCTTTTAATCTATCACTTCTAAAACTGGTTTTTAATGAATTATAGTCGGTATTTAAGTCTAACAAATGATACTCTTTTGATTCAAAATCTTCTAGCTCGAATTCTAAAAAATTCTTTGTATTCATTTTTAGTTCAATAAAACGAAATTTACGCTTAAGAGTAGCTATAAACTCTGATTCAGAAAATCCATTTATTTGATAAAAGATTCCTAATTGTAGTATCCAAAAAGGTGGATATATATATTTAATCGAGTATTTTTTCCGCCAAGGCAATGGCATTACTACTTCATAGTCCCCCAAGACAAGTACGTCCCATTGTTTATCAGTAACAATATCTAAATACCAGCTATATGCATATACCTCAGAGTTCATAGCTTTTGAGATACAATTATCATATTTCTCAATATTCACATAATCTCTAGTTAGATGTGAAATCATTTACTAAAAGTAGAAATTTGCTTAAACATATCTATATATAATTTTTTCCAGCGCACCCATTTCCCTTTGTTACTTAGTGTTTCATTATGAAACAACGTGATGAATGTGCCTTGCACCTGATGTACTTCTTTGGCCAATTTAGAGATAACTTCAAAGGACCTTTTATATGATAAGCCTAAGTAATCTTTCAAGGTTACATCCATTACGGCAAACGGAAATATCTTTAGCGGAGTTTGTATTTCGTAGTCTAAATCATAAAAATAAAATGGTGTACACGTACTTGCTCTAAAGCCAAAATGTTGGGCATATCCCATAGTATAATCTTCGGTAATTTCTAATCCGATTAAATTCTGATATGTTTCGGGCATAGCCAATCTCAAATAATGCTGTCTTGATAATTGAACTGGGATGTTTGTAATATCTTCTAACCTCTTTTTCTCTTTCTTCAACTTCAAATCGTTTTTCATTGAAAAATATGAAGGGTGCAATCCTACTCTACAATAATCTGCGATAGATTTTATGAGCGATCTGTACTTCGAATTTCGAGAAGATGTATTCTTGTCGAATGTTGTGTATTCACTAACTAAAAAGAAAAATATCGTTTTTATATTATACGTATTCTGCAAGGTGATCAAATCTTCGAACGTATCAAATGGGTCCTTTCTAAAACCCAATATAACGGCTGTTCTCAACCAAACATTTTTAAGCTCAAGTTTAAAAGTGTCTTTTATAAAACCTCCAATGGTTCGCACAACTCCCTTGTGTTTATAACAATAAGCAACATCTACATCTATGGTAGAAATGTACTCAAAGCTTCGCTCTTGAAATTGAAAACCCTCAAATTTCTGCTGTAATAAATCTCTAAACTTATATGCCCAAACGTCAATCAACGGTTTTTCTAAAAATTGATGCTTGAAAGCTAAGCTCTCTTCTGCCGAAAATCGACCGAACTTATCTTTTAAATGTGGTAAATATTCTTCATACCTACTCAATAAATAAAAGCTAGCAGCGAAAACATCAAAAGGAATATTCGCGTTCTGTTTGTTCTGAAAAAAACAAGGCACACCGAGCCAATCACTAATTTTTATTTCAATATCGTTGATGCCTTGTTCGAATAATAAGTCCTCACTTTTTATAAAAAATTCGTTCCCTAAAGGTTGTTTTGCATAGGTTAATTTCAAACCATTATGAGCAATGAATTTTTCAACTTTGGACGTAAATTCGACTTGAACCTGCAAAATCCTAGTAAAAAAATGTTTAAAGGTATAGGTTAATCTTGGTGTGACTTTATGTGTATAAACTAGAAGCATTACAATAAATTACTATCGGCAAAGCTAAAGTAACCTTTTTCAGTAATAATTAAATGATCTAGAACTTTAATATCTAAGGTTTCTCCGGCATGCTTCATTTTTAACGTTAAGTTTTTGTCGGCATTACTTGGTTTCAAAGTTCCGGAAGGATGATTATGGCATAAAATAATGCCCGTTGCGAGTAACGCTATTGCTTTGTTAAATACCAATCGAGTATCAACCATAGTACCAGTTATACCGCCTTTACTCAATTGTTTTCTGTAGATAACTTGATGTGCATTGTTTAAATAGATCACCCAAAATTCTTCATGTTTCAAATCACCTAAAACGGGTTGCATGATTTCATAGGCTAAGCTGCTACTTGTAATTTTATCAACCTTCAATGCTTCTTCTAAGCGGCAGCGTTTTGCCAATTCCAAGGCCGTAATAATTGAAATGGCTTTTGCCTCTCCAATTCCTTTGAATTGCATTAAATTTTCAACTGATAATTTACTAAAAGCATTCAAATTATTATTGGTGAAAGCCAACATCTTTTTTGCTAATGCCACAGCACTCTCCTCTCTATTGCCCGAACCTATTAAAATCGCAATTAATTCTGCATCAGAAAGTGATGCTTTGCCTTTTGACAACATTTTTTCTCTCGGTCGGTCATCTTCATTCCATTGTTTTATCGAAAAAGGTTTTGACATATGCCGAGTTAATTAAAATTTTCATTTAAAGATATAAAAGAAAAAAGTAATACTTTTGCAGTTCCTTACTTCATTAAAAATAAATACATGAAAATAGTAATTGCCGGTGCTGGTGAAGTTGGTTTTCACTTAGCTAAATTACTTTCTTACGAATCACACGACATCACACTCATCGATCTTGATTCTGAGCGCTTAGCTTATGCTGATAATAAAACTGACATTCGTGTTATGAAAGGGAATGCTACATCTATTTCGGTTTTAAAAGATGCCAATGTGAAAATGACCGATTTAGTTATTGCCGTTACGTCGAATGAGACGATTAATATTACCATAAGCGTGCTGGCGAAACGTTTAGGAGCTAAGCGTACTATAGCTCGTATCAATAATTCTGAATTTATTGATAATAAGGATGAAATTAATTTTTCTGAATTCGGAATAGACGAACTCATTTCTACAGAAGAATTGGCAACCAATGAGATTAAAATGATGCTCAACCAAGCTGCCTTTAATCATATTCATGAATATGATGAAGGTGAGCTCAGTATGTTTGGTATTATGTTATCTAAATCGGCTCCTTTTGTGGGCATGTCGGTTAAGGAAGCAGCGCTTACTTTTCCTGAAATACATTTCATGCCTATCGCCATTCAGTGTGAACATTCTGATGAAATAAAAATTCCTCGTGGGGATACGGTATTCAGAAGTGGAGATCTCGCCTATTTTATTACGTTGAAAGAAGGTGTAACTGAGCTTTATAAATTGACCGGAAAAACCAAAGAACATGTTCATAATGTGATGATTCTTGGGGGTAGTAACATTGGTAAACGAACGGCCAAAGAACTATGTCATAAAAAATTAAACGTTAAGATTTTAGAGGTTAATAAAGACAAAGCGCTAGAACTGGCAGACGAACTGCCACATGCGCTTGTTGTATACGGAGATGGTAGAGATGTAGAGTTACTTAAGGAAGAGAACATCGATGAAATGGATGTTTTTATAGCCGCAACTGAAAGTTCTGAAACTAACATTATGGCCTGTTTGATTGCAAAATCTAATCAGGTGAAAAAAACAATTGCGCTCGCTGAAAATATAGATTATTCGAAACTTTCGCACTCGATCGGTATTGATACTATTATCAATAAAAAATTATTGGCTGCAAACAGTATTTTTAAACATATTAGAAAAGGTGACGTTTTAGAAATTGCCACCTTAAATAACCTAGATGCCGAGTTGCTCGAATTTCAAGTTCGAGAAGGTTCGAAAATAACTCATAAAATAATTAGAGAGTTGAATTTTCCGCGCGAAGCGACTATTGGAGGTGTTATTAGAGATGGAAAAGGACATATCGCTTTGGGTGATTTTAAAATTCAAGCGCATGACAAAGTTGTTGTAAGTTGTTTGGCCGATGCTTTACCAAAAGTTGAGAAGTTTTTTGATTAAATCCTTCTTTTAGATGAAAAAATTAAACATAAAAATCATTTTTCAAATGATGGGCTTTTTGCTCATTTTTAATGGTGCTTTTATGTTCATTTCTGCCGGTATAAGTCTTTTCTACAAAGAAGACGCAGCTCAAGGTATATTCTTTGCGGGACTCGTTACAATACTTATCGGACTCTTATTTAGATTTACAACGCGAGGATTTAACAAAGTAGTCAAAAAACGAGAAGGTTATATTGTCGTTACTTTAGGCTGGATTTTAATGTCCTTATCTGGTACTCTTCCCTATCTTTTTACAGAGTCGATTACCACCTTTACAAACGCATTTTTTGAAACTATTTCGGGATATACAACAACAGGAGCGTCTATTTTGAACGACATAGAGCGCATGCCAAAAGGTATTTTATTTTGGCGAAGTACCACACATTGGATTGGCGGAATGGGTATTATTGTACTTACAATTGCAGTCTTACCATTATTAGGGATTGGTGGAATGCAACTTTTTGCCGCGGAAGCTCCTGGTCCATCGGCAGACAAATTACATCCTAGAATTACAGACACTGCGAAACGACTGTGGTATATTTATTTCGGATTAACAATCACAGAAGCCATTCTTCTAAAATTCGCAGGCATGGGCATGTTTGACGCAGCAAATCACGCCATGAGTACGCTCTCTACAGGTGGATTTTCAACGAAAAATGCAAGTATTGCGCATTGGAATGATCGCCCAATCATACAGTATATTATTACCTTTTTTATGTTCCTTGCAGGTGTAAATTTTGTACTGAGTTACTTCGCTTTTAAAGGAAAGTTTAAAAAAATAATTAATGATGAAGAATTTGTGACCTATTTCTTCAATATTATTGGAATTGTATTAATAGTTTCATTGGTCGTTTATTTTAATGCCGACATTTCAAAAACCCCTACCACTACTCAATTAATAGCACACCCAATGGTGCATGGAGAATTGGAGAGTGCTTTTAGACACGGTCTCTTTCAAGTGGTAGCTATCATTACCACTACTGGTTTTGTGAGTGCTGACTTTACGTTATGGACACCATTTTTGACAGTTTTGTTTTTTATTTTGATGTTTTTCGGAGCTTCTGCCGGTTCCACCGCGGGAGGTGTGAAATTTGTTCGACATATCATTATGATTAAAAATGGTTATTTAGAATTTAAAAGATCATTACATCCTAATGCTATTATTCCAGTTAGATTCAATAAAAAATCTATATCTCAAGATATTGTTTTTAATATCATGGCATTTATTGTCTTGTACTTAATTGTATTTGCCGTTGGTGCCTTAGGATTCGGGCTGTTTGGATTAGACTATATATCAGCGGTTGGAGCTGCTGCTTCATCATTAGGTAATGTTGGGCCTGCCTTCGGATCTTTAAGCCCTGTTCATAATTATGATATTTTACCTACTGTTGGTAAGTGGTGGTCTGCATTTTTAATGCTTTTAGGAAGATTAGAATTGTTTACTGTGCTTATTTTGTTCACACCTTACTTTTGGAAAAACAATTAAAATTGACAATTAAGGATCAACTAAATAATGTATTGGTTTTTAAGACCCATCCTAAACGGATCATATCTTTAGTGCCTAGTCAAACAGAATTACTTGTAGCGTTAGGATTAGAAGATCAGATCGTTGGAATAACTAAATTTTGTATTCATCCAACTCATTTAAAAAAGCAAAAAGCGATTATAGGAGGTACTAAAAAGGTACATTATCAAAAAATCAGAGACCTCCATCCCGATATTATCGTATGCAATAAAGAAGAAAACACCAAAGAAATGGTGATCGCTTTGCAAAAAATAGCACCTGTTTATGTTTCTGATATTTATACTATTACTGATGTTGTTCAATTATTTTTAAACATAGGAACAATTTTCAACAAGGTTTCACTTGCCAGAAAGTTAGGAAGTGAATTACAAGATAAAGTGGTTGATTTTAAAGAGTTCATCAAAGACAAACCTCAAAAAAAAGTCGCCTACTTTATATGGGCCAATCCATGGATGGTTGCGGGCCGAGATAATTTCATCAATGAACTATTGAAGTTAAATAACTATGACAATGTGTTTGAGGCAACAAGCAGATATCCCGAAATCGAGCTGAAGCAACTGTCAATAATAAAACCAGATATTATTCTATTATCTTCAGAACCCTATCCTTTTAAAGAAAAACACTCCTCGCTATTACAACAATATAGCAATGCAGAAATCCTGTTTGTAGATGGTGAATTTTTTAGCTGGTATGGTTCCCGATTGTTACAATCTTTTGATTATTTTAAAAGTTTGCATGCATAAAAAAACCACCTCATCTGAGGTGGCTTTTTATCAACACTTTGGTCTTATTGTGGATTTTGAACCATATTAGGATTCGCATCAAGTTCTTCACGTGGTATTAACCATTCCCATCTAATATCTCCTGCTGGAACTTCCAATACATTGTCAGCCAACGCTGCAGTATGATTCGCACCTGTTCGATCTAATGGAAGGTTCAAACGTTTTAAATCTAAAAATCTAAATCCTTCTCCCCAAAGTTCAATTCTTCGTTGAATCATAATTTCATCAATCAAAGCTTGACCCGTATTTGTAGACAAGGTATAAGCATCATCTCTCGTAGTTACTAAATCAAATAAAACTTGAGCAGCAGGACCATCATTTCCGCTTCTAGCTTGAGCCTCTGCTTCGATTAAATACATCTCTGCAGCTCTCATATGTGGTACATCCATACTACTATCACCATTACTGGCAGCCAAAAACTTTTGATTTGTATATGGTCTTCTTTGATGTATACTTAATAACGATTTACCAGAAGGAAGGTTTAAGTGTTCTCCAGTTGGATCCCATAAGCCTTTTCTAACATCGGTTGCCGGAATCAAATCATACAATGTTGAATTGATAGATCTAGGATTCCCTCGTATCGCAGAAGAGCTAAAGTTTCTAGAAATATAAGCTCCATAAGTTCCAAATCCATCGTTTTGATCCGTTTGAATTTGACTAGCCCACATAAATTCTGGATTACTCTCAGATGAACTCTGAAAACCATTTGCATAGGTTGCTTGACTCATCAAACTAAAATCTTCACGTGCCTCTTGAGCCATTTGACTTGCTAATGCCCAATTTCCCATGGTCAATGCTACTCTCGCTTTCACTCCTTTAGCCACTGCCTGATTTATATGAGATTTATTGGCTCTTGGTAAACCCTCTAAGGCCAAAATTGCCGCATCTAAATCATTATTGATTTCAGTATATACCTCTTCTACAGTATTTCTGGCCAATTGTTCTTCCAGGGCACTCTTCTTATAAGGAACACCTAGTTGAGAATTACCACCGCCAGCAACATATCTTCCGCCATATGTTTGCACCAATTGATAGTGTGACCATGCTCTGTATGTCAAAGCTTGTCCTAAGATCTCATTTTTTTCCTCTTCAGGTCCTTCTGCATCTGCAATTCCATTAACCAACACATTTGCGTTCGCAATGATTATATAATATGACCTCCAAGGAAATTCACTGTAAAAATCAGTGTCACTTCTTCCCGCTGTCCATTTATATACTCTATTATGCCATTGTTCTCTATGTACTATTTGATCTTCTCCCATCAAGTCCATATGAATGTAAATACCCCCAATTCCACAATTTCCTTGAATCGCATTCCAACGTGTATAAAGAGATCTGTGAATCCCATTGACTACCGCTTTTGCAGTTGCCGTCGAAGCAACAGCCTCACTAGCAGCCACTTGATCAGAAGGTACTGTTTCCAAAAAGTCGTCCTTACAAGAGTTCAGAAGAACTACTCCTAAAACGAGTATTAAAATTAATTTTGCTTTTTTCATTGTATTATAATTTTACGTTTAAACCAAATGATATAATCCTTGACGGTGTAAATACATTCGATGTATTACCGTTAAACTGCTGTTGTACGTTCAAACCTTTTCTTGCATTTATCGAAAATACATTCTCTGCCGTCGCGTATAATCTCAAATAAGATACCCCTACTTTTTCAGCAATATCGTCGTTAAAGGTATACGACAGATTCGCCTGTCTTAAATTAATAAATGAAGCATCAGTTAACCATCTATCAGAAGTAGCATCCCATTGTGACGCAAATGAAGCATCTAACCTTGGTATATCTGTAATATCACCAGGTTGCTGCCAGCGATCTAAAATATCTACATGTCTGGCAGTTCCGTAAGACCCTGCGCTTAAAATTCCTGCATAATTAAAATCTAACGTTTCTCCTCCTATTTGATAGGTAAATAAGGTTGACAAAGAAAAGTTCTTATAGGTAAACTCGTTTGATATAGAACCTGTAAGATCTGGAATTGCAGTTCCAGCATAATGGAATCTTGCATTATTAGAATTTGGAGTTACTGCTATCCCATCAACCGTTCTAACTCCTGTTGCCGTAGGATCTTCGGCCACAAATAGACCTGAACCATCAGTAGGGTCAACACCATACCAATCACGCAACCAATAATCGAACAAGCCTTTACCCACTTGTAATTTTTTAGTTCCATTAATAATTTCTCCTTGAGGAAGCTTCGTAAATTGATTTTCAATTGTAGCAGCATTTACTGTTAGATTCCAAGAAAAATTGTCATTTTTAATGATATCGGCAGACAAGCTCAACTCAATTCCACGATTGTATAAAGTTCCTATGTTTTGAAGCTTGTTATCTGCTCCATCAGAAAATGCCACCGGAACGTTAAAAATCAAATTTTGTGATTCCTTGTTATAGTATTCTATAGAGCCTCTCAATCTATCAAAAACACCAAACTCAACAGCCACATCAAAATTTGCACTTGTTTCCCATTCTAAATCAGGTGCTCCTAAACTCGACCTAATAACTCCTGGTTCATTTTGATTGTTATTATCTAAGGCAAAAGTAGCTTGTGCCGGGTTATACGACGCGAATCCATTGGCATCCAATATTCTACTATTACCTAGCTCACCATAGGATGCTCTTAACTTTAACTGATTTATCCAAGAAACATCAGCAATGAAGTCTTCTTTATCAACACTCCAAGAACCCCCTACTGACCAAAATGTACCCCATCTTTTCTCACTCGCAAATCGCGACGAACCATCAGTTCGAATTGAACTACTCAAAAAGTATTTATTATCATAATTATAATTCAATCTTCCGAAGTAACTATCATCAGTTGCTTCATTTCTAATAGATCTAAGATCTGTTGTTTCAACAAAATTGATCAACTCTAAATTACCTGCAGCAATTTGATTTCTTCGTGTTCCATTTAAATCATCAATTTCTAATTGTTGACTTTCATGACCTGCTAATACTTCAAAATTATGAATGTCATTAAGGGATTTTGTATAATTCAATAATTGGTTAAATCCAACTGTTCTTGTTCTTATGAATTGTTTAAATCCTAAACCTGTTGGTGCTCCGTCGCCAATAACAGTATTCCAGAAAAAAGTATTGTAGAAATTTTGTTCTTCATAACTTAAATTAGTTCTCAACGTCAATCCTTCTGCCAAGGTAATATCAGCATATGTTTTTAAGTTTAGATTTGTTATTTCGTCAAAATCAACATCTAATTGTCTTTCAAGTACAACATGTCTACCAGTACTGGCACCACTTGGTCTATTGTCATTAATATCAAATTGTCTGTTTCCATTGGCATCTAATACGAATTCACCTGTTACAGGGTCATGCTCATAAATTGGATAGATAGGTCCGATTTCTCTCGTAAAACGGAAGGCATTTCTAAAACTATTTGTTCCTCCAAGTTGTCCTTGATTACTTTCTGATTTACTAGCCGCAAGATTCCCACCAAGTCTTAACCATTTCTTGGCTTGATAGTTCACATTTACTCTAGACGTAAATCGCTCAAAATCCGATTTTACCAAATAGCCTTCTTCGTCTAAATAACCAAATGACGCAAAAAAGTCAGCGTTTTCGGTTCTTCCTTGATAACTAACATCTGCCGTTCTTCTAATACCTGTTCTTGTAATGGCACCTTCCCAATCAAAATCATTGTATAACAGAGATGCATTTGGGTTTATGCGTCCATCGGTTCCTACAATTTGATTGTTCGGAACGTTAAAAGGGTTGTATCCCAAAATTCCAAAAATTCCATCACTAGCCGCTTGATTTGCCGCTGCTAAATCGGCTGCACTACTCGTACCTGGTATTGCCGAAGTATTTCTTAGTGCCTCCCACATAATTGGATAATAATCGAAAGCATCAATTCTATCATATTCAGGAATTGATCTATCAACCATACTTGTTGAGATATTTATAGAGAGTTCACCTTTTCCGGTCTTTCCTCTCTTGGTGGTTACCAATACCACCCCATTTGTTGCTTTATTACCGTATAGAGCTGTTGATGACGCATCTTTTAAAATCGTAATATTTTCAATATCATTTGGATTGATATTTGCTAGATTTCCATTAATGGGAATTCCATCAACAACATATAAAGGGGCGTTCGAGGCCGTAAAAGAACCAAAACCTCTAATACGAATGTTTTGACCAGATCCTGGTTGTCCGCTTGCTGTTGCGATTACACCAGGTGAGGCCCCTTCAATTGCAGTAGAAAGATTCGTAATCGATCGTTTTTCAATGTCTCTTGTATTTATTTGAGTAACTGATCCAGTAATTGCTTCTTTACTAGAAGTACCATAAGCAACTACAACTACTTCATCTAAAACGTTACCGCTTTCTAGTGTTACATCAATTACGTTTGATGCACCAACCGTTTTTTCTTGAGAGACCATACCTACGAAGCTAAACACAAGAATATCTCCTGTATTGGCTCTGATGGTATACTTTCCGTCAAAATCAGTTTCGGTACCCGTAGTGGTACCCTTAATAATAATACTTACTCCTGGTAGTGGTCCTGTATCATCTGTAACAGTACCAGAAATAGTTTTCTCTTGTGCAAAAGTAAATTGCATAACAAACACTAATAATAGTGTTAAAAGACTAAATCGCTTTGTTTTCATATTTAATTATTTGAATTAGTAAATTAGAGATTCAAACTCTCTTAAATTGTGTACAGATCAAATAAGGCAGGCAATAAATAAAATACCTTTAATGAAGTCAAAGTTTAGTGGAAATTAAAAATAGATTCTTATTGCCTTGCCATAATTAATTCAAATACAAAACAAAAAGACGTTTTTAAGTATTATTTATAGGTAAGACTTATAATAACTAACCTAGCCGAGAAAGATTTACTAATTTTTTACGCGGAAGTTGCGAGATCAATTCCGTTTACTTTTTTAATATACTGCGTTGGTGTAAGACCTGTTTCCTCCTTAAAGGCCTTATTAAAAGTTACTTTGTTATTAAACCCAACATCGTAGGCCACGTCAATAATATTTAGATTGTTATGAAGATCATTTCTAAATATCTCTTGTGCTTCTTGAATTCGATACTTGTTGATGAGATTGAAAAAGTTTACGTCGAAATGTTCATTGATTACCTGAGAAATATTATGTCGTGTTGTACCTAACTTTTCGGCTAGTATATCTAAACTGATAGTATTCATTTTATAGATCTTTCCCTCATTTAATAGCGCAAGCAACTGCGCTTTCAAGTCGTTAGAAAAATTCTCTGTTAACCCTGATTTTTTATACTTATGAGATTCTTCCGCAAATAAATACTTTTTGCTGAAAACTCTTGGACTGACATAAGCCGTATATCCTACATACAGAACAATACATGCCAACATGATCACTTGAGAGTACAACATAAAATTATTGTCTCTCATAAAAACAACGTGTGTTACCAAAACAATAGCATAAATAACATAGGTTACCGCATATAATAGATTTAGAGCAGACATATTTCGTTGCCATTTTATAATTTCGGAACCTATCTTAGAGGGTTTCTTAGAATTCTTCAGATATATTCTAAAAGTTAAAAAACCATACACCAATAATGAAACCGCTTTGATAAAAACAATGACATTTAATGTGGAAGCGAAATCCTGATCTACATTAAATATTTTGAATTGCTTAATTTCTGGTGACAAGGCATAAATCGGAATAAAATAAATGACTATTGCCACTGTCGGGATCAGATGTAGAACATCTACCCATTTGAAAGTATGTTTATCTGAAATTCGTTTAAAGTAAAAATACAGTAATGGTCCATATAAAAAAGAAAAGGTAATTGTTGCCCAATAAGAGTTTGGGAGATAAAAGATGTAATTCGTTAAGTAGAGTGACAAATGTATGAGGAACAACGAATGACATAAAACGAATAGTCCAATTAACAAATTCGCAATCATATCTCCTTTTTTTCTCATATTAAGAACCAATGCGATAAAAAGACCAATAATACCGGAGGCCATAAAAAACAATATCCACCCATCAATTTTTGGCTTATATGACGAAACCAAGCTTTTGTATTCTTTCGATGTTTTTATGTTCTGTAAAGAAGTATCATCTAAAATAGCAATATCATAGGTCCCTTTTATATACTTCTCTATATAAAGTTTTGCCTGTTGAGCATTTCCCAAATAACCATAACTCAATCCAATCCTTTTGTGATCAGAGCTAGTCAAGTTGGTATTTTGATTGATTTTCTTATTATACCAAGCAACCACAAGCGACGCATTCTTTTCAGTTACCTTTTGTTCACTATAGGTAGCATACAAGCTATCGACCTGTGTTTCTTTCATAAAAGAATCAGGATCGGATAGATAGGTCTTGGCGTTTAGGTTACAAATACCAATCACTAAGAATAACAGGTGTATTATTCTTTTTGACTTCATTTTTAAGGTATGCTATTTGAATTATTAAGTTAAAGATAGCATAAATTTAACCGAATTCTTTGTTAACACGCTCGTTAATTATTTGTTAAACCACTCATAAACAGTAAGTCCCGATAAAGTCTTACTTATAAACACCTCTTTAAGAATATTTTAACTAGTCATAAAATATTACTCAATAATTATTCGTAATTTGCTCTAACTACAGTCATTATATTTATCGCATGATTTTAATTCTAAAACATATAATTCCGAAAAATTATACGGGTTTAGCTATTTATCCTTTTATCTTTCTTAAGAACAAATCATTAAGTGAAAATGAAGTTCTTATCAATCATGAACGCATTCATTTGAAACAGCAGATAGAATTGCTTTGGGTATTTTTCTTTGTTTGGTATATTTTAGAATTTATCGTTCACTTAGTTCGATTCAGAAATTGGAAAAAAGCATATCATAGTATTAGTTTTGAAAAAGAAGCCTATCAAAATGAGTCTGATCTAGATTATTTAAAATACCGAAAATTTTGGGATTTTCTTAAATATTTGAGATAAGTTTACTCGATAATAAATTGTAAATTGCGCCATAAAATTAGCACTACATAAATGGAGCAAATTCATCCCTATACACCTAAAAACAACATCCGTATTGTTACCGCCGCATCCTTGTTCGATGGCCATGATGCAGCCATCAATATTATGCGAAGAATCATCCAAGCAACTGGCGTTGAAGTGATTCATCTCGGGCATGATAGAAGCGTGGAAGAAGTTGTTAATACGGCCATCCAAGAAGACGCAAATGCTATTGCAATGACCTCTTATCAAGGGGGACACAATGAATACTTTAAATATATGCATGACCTGCTTAAAGAAAAGGGTGCAGGAGACATTAAAATATTTGGCGGTGGCGGTGGTGTCATCTTGCCCGAGGAAATCCAAGACCTCATGGCATACGGTATTACACGAATCTATTCTCCAGATGACGGCCGTAAAATGGGGCTCCAAGGAATGATCAACGATATGATACAGCAATGTGATTTTCCAACAGGCGAGTCTATTGATTTTACTGTAGAAGATCTACAACATAAAAATGATGCTCAATTAGGGAAAGCTATTTCTGCAGCCGAAAATTTTTCAGAAAAGCACGCCGATTTTATTGACAAAATTAGGACAGCATCCTCAAAGTCTTCCATTCCAGTTTTAGGAATTACTGGTACTGGAGGTTCAGGAAAATCATCTTCAGTTGATGAACTCGTTCGACGCTATTTAATCGATTTCCCAAACAAAACAATTGCGATCGTTTCCGTTGATCCATCAAAGCGCAAAACAGGTGGAGCGTTATTAGGAGATCGTATTCGCATGAATGCAATCAAAAATGAACGTGTCTATATGCGTTCTCTTGCGACAAGACAATCTAATCTGGCACTGTCTAAGCATGTGAGTGACGCTCTTGACATTTTAAAAGTGGCAAATTTTGACTTAGTTATCTTGGAAACTTCCGGTATTGGTCAATCAGATACAGAAATCCTCGATCATTCTGATGTTTCGTTATACGTGATGACTCCAGAGTATGGTGCCGCCACACAACTCGAAAAAATTGATATGATTGATTTTGCCGATGTTATTGCGCTTAACAAGTTTGATAAACGAGGAGCCTTAGACGCGCTTAGAGATGTCAAAAAGCAGTACATGCGCAATCATAATTTATGGGACACTCCTATGGAAGAAATGCCCGTTTATGGCACTATAGCCTCTCAATTTAATGACCCTGGCACCAATAGCTTATATCGTGTATTAATTGATAAGTTAAATGAAAAAACAAGCGCCAATTTTAAAAGCTCTTTTCACATTGAAAAAGATGTGATTGAAAAACAATTCATTATTCCTCCAAATAGAACCCGTTATTTATCAGAAATTACCGAAAACAATCGTGCCTATAATAAATGGAGCGAAGAGCAACGTCAAGTTGCCCAAAAATTATATGGCATTTATAAAACAGTCGAAACTGTGGCGAATGTCTCGGTTGAATTGAATACGACTGGGATTAAAGAAGACACCATCTTAAAAGAGGCTCAAAGCGACCAAAAAGAGTTTCTTGAATTATTGCTCAAAGAATTTTCTCGTGTGAAAATGGATTTAAATCCACACAATTGGGAGGTCATTACTAATTGGCAAACGAAAAAACAATCATATATAGACCCTGTTTATTCTTTTAAGGTGCGTGATAAAGAAATTAAAATTCAAACGCATACCGAATCGTTATCTCATCTTCAAATTCCGAAAATTGCCTTACCTAAGTACGAAGCTTGGGGCGATATTTTGCTATGGAGTTTACAAGAAAACGTCCCTGGAGAGTTTCCATATACGGCGGGTATCTATCCCTTCAAACGAACGGGTGAAGATCCAACGCGTATGTTCGCCGGTGAAGGTGGTCCTGAGCGTACTAATCGTCGTTTTCACTATGTGAGTCTCGGAATGGATGCCAAACGTCTATCAACGGCTTTTGATTCTGTAACCCTTTATGGAAATGACCCGCATATTCGTCCTGACATCTATGGTAAAATTGGAAACGCTGGGGTATCAATATGCTGTTTGGATGATGCCAAAAAGTTATATTCTGGGTTTGAACTTACCAATCCGATGACTTCTGTCTCTATGACCATCAATGGTCCGGCACCTATGCTGCTCGGTTTCTTTATGAATGCCGCTATCGATCAAGAATGTGAAAAATATATAAGTGCAAACGGCCTGGAAAAAGCAACAGAGAAAAAAATTACCGCTATTTATGCCAAAAAAGAGGTTCCTAGACCAACATATCAAGGTGAACTCCCTGAAGGGAATAACGGTCTCGGATTGATGCTATTAGGGGTGACTGGTGATGAAGTACTTCCAAAAGATATCTATGCCCAAATCAAGATGGAGACAATCGCCAAAGTAAGAGGTACTGTTCAAGCCGACATTTTGAAGGAAGACCAAGCCCAAAATACCTGTATCTTTTCGACGGAATTCGCGTTGCGACTTATGGGAGACGTTCAAGAGTATTTCATACAAAACAACGTACGAAACTTCTATTCTGTTTCTATTTCAGGATATCATATTGCCGAAGCGGGAGCAAATCCGATTTCACAATTGGCGTTTACCCTATCTAACGGATTCACGTTTGTTGAATATTACCTTTCTCGAGGGATGGATATCAATAAATTCGGGCCCAACCTGTCGTTCTTTTTCTCGAACGGGATTGATCCAGAATATGCAGTTATCGGACGTGTTGCTCGTAAGATATGGGCAAAGGCATTAAAACAAAAATACGGTGCAAACTCAAGAGCACAAATGCTTAAATATCATATTCAAACTTCTGGACGTTCGTTACATGCCCAGGAAATCGATTTTAATGATATAAGAACTACGTTGCAAGCGCTGTACGCCATCTATGACAACTGTAATTCATTACATACGAATGCCTATGACGAAGCGATTACAACACCCACAGAGGAATCTGTGAGAAGGGCTATGGCCATTCAATTAATCATCAATAAAGAATTAGGATTGGCTAAGAATGAAAACCCTATCCAAGGGGCCTTTATTATTGAAGAATTGACCGATTTGGTTGAAGAAGCTGTCTATGCCGAATTTGACCGAATTACAGAACGAGGTGGTGTATTAGGTGCCATGGAGACCATGTATCAACGTTCTAAAATTCAGGAAGAAAGTTTGTATTACGAAACCTTAAAACACACGGGCGAATTTCCTATTATAGGTGTGAATACTTTTTTAAGTAGTAAAGGATCTCCGACCGTTTTACCGGCCGAAGTCATTCGAGCTACCGAAGAAGAAAAGAAATATCAAATAGAAGTTGTAGAGAATTTAAATAAAGGAAACGCAAAAAGTGCTGTTGAACAGCTCAAATTATTGCAGGAGAAATCGATTCAAAATGAGAACATTTTTGAACAATTGATGGAGGCAACGAAAGTATGTTCTTTAGGACAAATTACCGAAGCGCTGTTTGAAGTTGGAGGACAGTACAGACGAAATATGTAAGCAGCGCACCACTTTTAGATATTTTGAAAAGAACCTCCAAAAAAATACAGCTCCGAAATACCGCAACGTTCACTGAAAAGCTATTTGATTGGTCGCAACAATTCAACCAAATTGTTTGGTTAGATAGCAATAAGTATGAGCAAAATTACACGAGCTATGATGCTGTACTCGCCATTGATGCACATGCTATTATAGAAACCAGTTATGAGAACGCTTTCGCGGAATTACAGCAATTCAAAAACAAAAGCAAAGATTATATTTTTGGCTATCTAAGTTATGACTTAAAAAATGATGTAGAAGCCTTGACTTCTAACAATTTAGACGGATTAGGCTTTTCTGATCTCTATTTTTTTCAACCAAAAAAAATCTTTTTGTTAAAAGGAAATGAGCTCGAAGTGCTTTATTTGGAGGATTACGATCGGGATATTGAATCAGATCTAAATGCTATTGAAAAATATGGTAAACCTTCCAATTTATTTGAGCATGACGTAAAGATTCATAAGCGAATTAGCAAAAAAGAATATTTAAAACAACTAGACAAGGTTCTAGATCATATTCATCGAGGAGATATTTATGAAGTCAATTTCTGTCAAGAGTTTTATGCTGAAAATGCTCGTATTGATCCGTTTGAAGTTTATAAAAAACTCAATGAAATTTCAAAACCTCCCTTTGCAAGTTTTCTAAGAATAGATGGTAAATATATACTTTCTGCCTCTCCAGAACGCTTTGTGAGAAAACAAGAGCGAACCATTATTTCTCAACCCATTAAAGGCACCGCGAAACGTTTGTCTAATAAAAGATTAGATCAAAAATTAGCGTTTAACTTAGCACAAGACGAAAAAGAACGTTCTGAAAACATCATGATTGTTGACTTGGTGCGCAATGATTTATCAAAAACAGCCATCAAAGGTTCTGTAAAAGTTGAAGAGTTATGTAAAGTCTATACGTTCGACCAAGTACATCAATTAATCTCAACAGTGGTTTCACAAGTCTCCGATGCAATCGATGCGGTGGCCATCGTCAAAAGTCTATTTCCTATGGGCAGCATGACAGGTGCACCAAAAGTATCTGCTATGAAGATTATTGAAGGTTTAGAAAAAACGAAGCGTGGTGTTTACTCTGGTGCTATTGGTTATTTCACCCCTACAAATGACTTTGATTTTAACGTGGTAATTCGCAGTATTCTCTATAATGCAAGTCAAAAATACCTATCCTATTCGGTTGGTGGTGCAATCACTTCGAAATCCGATCCCGAAAAGGAATATCAAGAATGTTTGTTAAAAGCCATTGCTATGAAAACGGCTTTGAAAAATTAAAAACTACAGCTATTGTCATCAGTTTTCCAGATGACTTTTCCAGAAGACAGCGTTTCTAAAGTAAAGTTACCATCTCCTATAAAACCAATATTTTCTCCACGACAATTATATACCACATACACCGAATTACAGACCGGACAACAATCTGCATAAATAATAATTGCTTCTCCTTTATGAATAGCCTGACTGATGTATAAATATCTAGAAAACTCCGTTACATTCTGTTCTCTCGCTTCAATTTCGGCTTTTAACCAAGGTAAATCTGTCGTTGGGTTATCAACTGAACATAATACTTTAAACTTTAAATCATCATCAGAACTGCATGAAGTCAATAAGAAACAAATCATTAAAATTTTGTACACAGTTTTCATATTACAAGCATTTCCTTGTTATATAGACTCGAAAAAATCAATTTGGTTGCTTTTTAAAAAAGCAATATTTCAATCTCTCACTGCCACTGCAATTTTCGAATCGGCTGTTCCGTAATACAAAAACCACTTTCCCTTAAAATAGATCAACCCTTCTACAAAACACACTTCATTTACTTCTCCTATTTTTTCATACTCCTTATCTGGATAAATAAAATGCGTGGTCGTTCTATCGATCAATTTATAAGGCTTTTCTTTATCAAATAATGCTTGCCCCGCTGCATAAGTGAATCTTGGTAATTCTGAGTCATTAAAATTCGCCGCGTTGCTTCCATTATATATCAATAAAATACCATCTTCTCTAATCAAAGCAAATGGCCCAGGTTCTACTAACCTACTATCAAAATAACCTTTGCGGGGATGCAATACCGAAATCATTTGCTGATTCTCTTCGTTTTCGGCTACCTTCCAATGAATCAAATCATCAGAAAAAGCCATAAATAAATTTGTGTCACCGAAATACATCCAGTATTTACCATTAATTTTGGTTGCCACTATTTTATTACCAACTAATTTAGAAACTATGGCACCGGCTTTTGACCATGTATTCTTATATTTTCCTTCCCCCAGCACCAAACCATGTTTAGTCCAGTTTATTAAATCTTTCGAGCTTGCTAGGCACAATCTAGCTGTTCTACCATCGTAAGAGGTATACGTCAAAATATAAGTGCCATCCTCACTTTCAACAATCCTTGGGTCTTCTACACCACCTTTCCATTCGTATTCTTTCATAGAATCATTATCAGGGTAAAAAATTGGTGTTGGCTGTTTTTTAAAATGAAGTCCATCTTCGCTAATGGCTAGCCCTAATCTAGATGTCATCGCAGAATCTTGTGCTCTATAAATTAAATATACCTTGTCATCTTTCACAATGGCAGATGGATTGAGCACATTTTTAGCCTCCCATAGTACTTCGCTCTCTGAAATTGGACATTTAAACACTTGAGAAATGACAGGTTCTAGAATAGGATTAATACTATCTGATTTAACAAAATCTAACAAGGTCCAAACTTTATCCAGTTTAACTTCTGATGTTACTTGTTCTTTAGTTTCTCTACATCCGAGTAAAAGTAATACGCTAGTTATAATAAAAAGTGACATTCTCATGTTGAAAGTTACGAATTAATTCGACCGCCAAATACATATCCAACGAAAAATGGCACTAAAGTTGCGTTAACAGTTTTGATTAGGTTTATTCTTGTATAAATACTAATTTTGCCGAAAATTGATTAATCAAAAAAAGAAGATGGATATAAACATGTTGAAATGTAAAATTCACAATGCTACGGTAACTGAGGCTGACCTCAATTATGTAGGCAGTATTACTATTGATAGTAATTTACTGGATAAATGTGGATTATTGGAGTATGAAAAGGTGCAGGTGGTCAACAATAATAATGGAGCCCGTATAGAGACATATACCTTCAGAGGAGAACCAGGTAGTGGTATTATTTGTTTAAATGGAGCGGCTGCACGTCATTTTGAAATTGGAGACACCATTATTATAATGGCTTACGCTCAATTGGACCAAGAAGAAGCGAAGAAACATAAACCAACAGTTGTATTAGTTGATCAAAACAACAAGGTGACCAAAGTTGGTAATTATGAAGAAAACGGTATTATTGGTTAATACTTTCGATTATATTCTTGTGCATATGATCTGAGTATTTCTTAGTTCTTACTATTTTTTAACATTCTTGCTACTTCTTACGAGTCTTTTGATACTTTTGAAAGTAACTAGTGTACTATGGAGCATAAAGAATTTAATTTCAACTTTTACAATACCAAATTTTTTGGTCAATATTTCAGATCAACTTCAGTAAAAGGTGTCATTATTTTGATACACGGAATGGGTGAGCATTCTAGTAGATATAACGACTTTCTTATTCCGAAATTTTTAGAAAAAAACCTTTCTGTAATTACCTATGATCAATTCGGACATGGAAAAACGGAAGGTAAAAAAGGCCATAATCCAAATTTCGAAGCTGTATTAGCAACTGTCACAACTGTGAAGGATAAGGCAAAAGAGATCTTCGGCAATGTGCCTTTCTTTCTATACGGACACAGTATGGGCGGTAACGTTGTATTGAATTATGCGCTCCGTAAAGAACATTCTTTTAAAGGCATTATTGCCACAAGTCCATTTTTAAGAATCTCTTTTAAAGCCCCGGCTTGGAAACTTACCATTGGTAAAATCATTCAAAAAATAGCACCTTCTGTTACCATGCCAAATGAGCTCGATCCAACACATTTATCTCGAGATAGTGAAGAAGTAAACAAATACGTGAATGACCCTTTAGTGCATAATAAAATAAGTCCAAATTATTCACTTACTTTCTTTGAAACAGGTGAATGGGCCATAGCCAATGCGCAGCACCTAAAAACACCCACATTGTTAGTGCATGGCACCGACGATAAAATTACCGATTGTAAGGCCTCAACAGAATTTGTAGAGAATACGAACGGTATCGCCAAGTTATCACTATTTAAGAACGGTTATCACGAGCTGCATAATGACCTCGAAAAGGAGCATTTTGCAGAAACAATTATAGATTGGATTTCGAACATTTTAGCTCCATAAGTGATTTGAAAACTGGAATGAAATTTGATGGATATGCAGCAACCAATGGAAACAAGAAGAAAACTTTAACAAAATTGAAAAAATCTTTTCAATCATATATCGTTATATGTTTTCGATAAATCGAAACACGATCGCAATCGTATTAAATAAATTTGTATATTTTTGTTGCCATCGCTAAAAAACATTTGTTAATAACATACAGAATGAACAAGCCCCTATTAATACTAGTCTTATTAATATCATTCATGAGCTTTGCTCAAGATAATGGTAGCGTAACTCCTTTAGATGTTAATGAAGTCCAAAAAGAAACCAAATTAGATATAAAAGCAGCGAAGGCTAAGAAAACTGCCGATTCGTTAAAATTGATCAATCATAAAGAAGCTACTTTAATCGATAGTTTATGGTTGAACTCAATGTACAATTCTCCATTGTTCGACAATGATTTGTTTGTCTTATCGTCAAAAAAACTAGCAGATACTGCAGCCGTAGAATTATCAAGTGAGGTTTTAAAAGAGCGGCTCACGCATCTTGATAGTAAAACACCGTTTAATGTTGCTTATAATCCTTCTTTAGAGCGCATTATTAAATCATATTTGAAGCACCGAAAGCAGTCATTGGCGAATTTAATGCAGAAAGCAAAATACTATTTTCCGATGTTTGAAGAGCATCTCGATAAATATGATTTGCCGTTGGAGATAAAATATTTGGCAATTGTAGAATCTGCTTTAAAACCACGTGCACGATCAAGAGTGGGTGCTTCTGGCTTATGGCAATTTATGTATTATACCGGTAAGCAATTTAATCTTGAGGTAAATTCTTATGTTGACGAGCGCCATGATCCGTTAAGGGCTACAGAAGCAGCATGTAAATATTTGAGTAGTTTATATAGTATTTTTGGTGATTGGGATCTTGCCTTGGCAGCCTACAATTCTGGCCCAGGAAATGTTTCTAAAGCGATCCGACGTTCTGGCGGTAGCAAAAATTATTGGAACATTCGGAGCTACTTACCTAGAGAAACCGCAGGCTATTTGCCCGCTTTCTATGCTACCTATTATATTTTAGAATATGCTAAAGAACACGATTTACAATCTGATAAGAGCTATTTTAAAAATTTCGAAACCGATACAGTAATCGTTAAAAGACAAATTACTTTTGATCAGATCAATAGAGTCTTAAAAACAGACGATGAATTATTAGAATTTTTAAATCCACAATACAAACTCAATATCATTCCTTATATAAAAGGAAAAAATTACACCTTACGTTTACCAAAAAATTTAATAGGTACTTTCGTTTCTAATGAAGAGCAAATTTATGCCTTCGCTAAAGCGGATGACGCAAAACGCGAAAAACCATTGCCAAAGCTATTTCAGAACCCTCAACGTATTCGATATAGAGTTAGAAATGGTGATTACTTAGGCAAAATTGCACAGCGATATGGTGTAGGAGTATCACAAATCAAACGTTGGAATGGCCTGCGAAGTAGTCGCTTAAGAATCGGACAGCGATTAACCATTTATCCTCGAAATTATACTTCTAGCAGAAAAAAAAGCAGTAAAAATTCGAGTGCGAAAAAAGTAGCTACGTCAACTCCGAAAGGTAAGTATACCACCTATACAGTGCAAAAAGGGGACTCACTTTGGTTGATTTCAAGAAAATTTCCGAAAGTTTCTGTAAGTCAAATTAAAAAATGGAACAATATTTGGAGTGTTAAAAGTTTGAAACCTGGCACCAAACTCAAAATATTTAAGGGCTAGGTATTAACTATCTAACTTAAAACTCTAAAAATGAAAAAAATCATTCTCTTTGCACTTACAATTCTATCCGTTGCAGCCTGTCAAAATAAAGGAAAACTAGTCCTCAAAGACTCCATGGGCAGAATCAATAGCCTAGTTATCGTTATTGATAATTCTGAATGGAGAGGTAAGCCCGGTGATGCACTTCGTGAAATTATTGGCTCGCCTGTTTTAGGACTTCCCCAAGAAGAAAATCAGTTCTCGGTGACCCAAACTCCTGTGAAAGCGTTCAAAACTATTTTTCAAACAAGTAGAAATTTATTGTTAGTAGGTTATGGAGAAGAAGATACCTATAAAGTTAAAAAAGACATCTATGCTTCGCCACAGTTAGTAATGACTATATTAGGAAAAGACGAAGCTTCATTATTGGCGCAAATTGAAAAGCATAGAAAAGATATAATTGATGTGTTTAAAAAAGCTGATATCGAAGTATATCAAAAAAAACTAGCTAGAAGCTTATTGAAAAACGACACGATCAAAACGCTTAAAAATTTAAATGTTTCGATAGATATTCCTGCCGATTACAGAAGAGTTGATGACACTGGTGACTTTTTATGGTTTAGAAAGCATATCGAAAAAGGAGATATGAATCTTTTAGTATATGAGTTACCTATAAAAGAAACAGACGCTATCGAAAATTCAATAGCAGCCGAAAGAGATACGATTGGTAAGAAGTACATTCCTGGTCCATCTGATGGTTCGTATATGATTACCGAAGCAGCGTATTCTCCTCATATTATGGCTACAGAACTCAATGAATTCTCCGCCTTTGAAACTCGAGGTAAATGGGAAGTGAAAAATGATTTTATGGCGGGTCCTTTTTTGAACTATACTGTAATAGACAAAGCAAATAATCGCTTACTAGTATTTGAAGGGTTCACTTATGCACCGAATGCTGACAAACGTGATTATATGTTTGAATTAGAAGCCATTATTAAAACGATGAAGATCTAGAAATTTTCAGAGGTATACGTTTTTAATTCACCGTTTTCGGCGGCATATATCAAATACCCTCTTAAATTCGGGTGATTTTCTAAAAAGCGTTGTGCTCCTTCGAGAGACATGGCCATAAGAGCAGTAGCATAACCATCAGCATCTGCACAATCTAGTTCGGTTATAACAGAAACACTTAACAAGTTACTCTGCGTAGAATACCCTGTTTTCGGGTTGATAATGTGTACGTATTTTTGACCTGTAATACTATCTATTTCAAACTTTCGGTAGCTTCCAGATGTTGCCATGGCTTGATTTGTTAAATCAATCACTTTTGCAATAGAGCGAGTGCCATCAAAATTAGGTTCTTCTATACCCGTTCTCCAAGGCTTTTTTGACGGGCTCTTTCCGCGTGTTCTAATCTCACCACCTATTTCTACCAGATAATCTTGAACGTTTTGCTCCTCCAAAAAGCGCCCTGCTATATCTACGGCATATCCTTTGGCAATTGCATTAAAATCAAAATAAATACCGGGGTTCTCTTTAGATATTTTTCCATTTTCTAAATGTACCTTATCGAAACCTACTAGTTTTAGCAATGCATTAATCATCAATGAATCTGGCGTACGGTTTACTTTTTCCGGTCCAAAATTCCAGGCATTTACCAACACCCCAATTGTAGGATCGAATATCCCTTGAGTTTCCTTAAATATCTTTTCAGATTTTTTAAAGACCTCCTTAAAATAGGCATCCACAACAACTGTTGAATCTCCTTTGTTAATTTTGGAAATATCAGAATTAGAAATATAGGTTGATAATGACTTATTTACTAAATGAAATAAACTATCGATCTGTCGTGTATAATCCCTTTCATCACCATAGGTAATATGAAAAGTAGTTCCAAAGGCGACACCTTCTAACTTGGTAAAATCGTTTACTTCCTGTTTTTCAGGCTTTTGCTTACATGAAAGAACAAGAACAAACAGTATAGAGAGGGCCATATATCTTAATCTCTTCATATTTACTTTAGATTCTTGACTTAACATTGTCAAAGATAAAATTTAAAGTTTGTTAAATTCCTATTAAAATCAATTTTGCTCTCTTTATTTTTTAATACCTTAGTATCTTAAATTAAAAACTCTAATTATGAAAAAAATTTTTATACTGGCCATTAGCTCAACATTATTGCTATCGTCATGTGTTTCCCAGAAAAAGTTCGCTGAACTTCAAACGGAATTTGATGCGACGAAGCAACAACTAACAGATGCCAATGGTAAAGTATTAGCTTGTCAAGTAGAAAAAGATAAGTTAGCTAATAAAATGGCTGCTTTAGAATCTCAAAACAAATTTTTAACAGAAAATAACGCAAGTAATATGCGTCAGATTGAAAACTTGACGATGCTGTCTCAATCTGCGAGTAGCAATATTAAAGATGTTATCTCTCAATTGAGTGAAAAAGACAAATATATTAATGGCATACGCGGAGCTATGTCTAGAAAAGATTCTATCAATCTAGCGTTGGCGGTGAATTTAAAAAGTGCCTTAGCGGATGGAATACAAGATGAAGACATTATTGTTGATGTAGAAAAAACGGTGGTATATATTACAATTTCTGATAAATTATTATTCACTAGCGGAAGTTCAAATATTTCTGCAAAGGCAAAAGGTTTATTAGCCAAAGTAGCTGCCGTGATTAAAGAAAAGCCAGAGATGGAAGTAATGGTAGAAGGATATACTGATAATGTGCCAATTAAAACGGCTCGTACAAAAGACAATTGGGATTTAAGTACGCAACGTGCGAACTCAGTAATTAGAGTACTACAAAATGATTATAAAATTGATCCTAAACGATTGATATCAGCAGGTAGAAGTGAATATTTACCTTTGGCATCGAATGATACGGCCGAAGGTCGTTCTAGAAATAGAAGAACGCGATTTGTGATTTTGCCTAAATTAGATCAATTCTTTGATATTTTAGAACAAAAGCCAGAAGCTGGTAAATAGAGAAAAAAGAACAACAACTAAAAAGCCCATCAATTTGAAATTGATGGGCTTTTTAAATTTTCAAAACAAACAAAAGTTCTTATACTTCAACAATTGAAGCACCTGGTGCATTGTTCTTTACAGATTTAATTCCGTTTTCCATTGTAGAAGTTGAGGCGTATTGCTGACTACTACCAATAACCTGTCCATTTGTAGATTTCAAATTAAAGAAAGGCTTTCCGTTTTTAGCTTTCTGTCTGTCAAAACATTTATCATCTTTACAATTCTTTTGTACAGATGCAATCCCGTTTTCACATCCTTTTTTTGACGAATACCCTTCGCTTGATAAGATATTTTGACCATTACTAGCCTTTAATCTAAATCTGAATTCACCTCTTTTGTCTTTGTAAACTTCGAATTTTCCCATCGTTTTTTATTTTTAAAGTTTAGTTTAGTCTACAAGATATAAATTTCATTTTTAAAATTAAAAAGAAATGCTTCCCGATTTATAAATTAAATATATTTCTCATTGTCATATTCATCGATATACTTAAGACAATATCAGTATTTTAACGAAGGGGTTTACTCTAAAACTTTCACAAAATCATCAAAAGCTACGTAATAAGGGTTGTCTTTAAAAACAGGCATATCGACGCTTTCTGCATTCGCCAAACCGACACCCGCAAACCAAACATGCGCATTCTGTTTCTTCGCATGTTGTGCGAATGTTTCCATCCATACAGCATCAAAAGAATTGCTTTCTTGCAAATTTGTAGTCGCTTTTACTAAAACAAATATAGTAGGTTCATTTTTTTTATAGAGTACAAATTGAGGATGCTTTTTTAATTTGCTATTAATAGCCACAAATTCATAACCCATTTTTTGCAGTTTTTCACCTACAATATTCATGGCTAAATTATGAAGCTCTTGTGCTGATAAAGGGGTCATCTGAAAAATTATTTCTTTTTGTTACGTTTATTATAATTTTTGTCACCTCTCGTTTTAGGCTTTTTATATTTCTTGGCTATTTCTCTCCGATAAGAACCTCCTTGATTTGTCTTACTATTTTTTTCACTCTTCTCGTGAAACGCTTCTCCCGAAACATATGTATTTGAACCTCGATTTCTTCGATTCTCTACGAGATCCTCTTTCGGCCGTTCATCGGGTGTTAGTTTACTGGAAATCTCAACACCATCCGGAAAAGGAAGCAACCGAATTTTATAATCCATCAATTGTTCTATACGCTGTTTTGCCTCTTGTTCCTTTTCAGTAACAAACAACAATGATTCTCCTTCATGTTTCGCTCTACCCGTTCTTCCAATGCGATGCATATAGTTTTCAGGAAACTTAGGTGTATCAAAATTAACTACATGACTAATCTCGTTCAAATCTAGACCTCTAGACATCACATCGGTAGCAATCAATATTCTATTATCTCCTTCATCAAATTGCTTGATAGAACGCATCCTGTAGTTTTGAGTCTTATTAGAATGAATTACACAACCTTCGGTTGGATACGTTTCTTCAACAACCTCAAACAATCGATCTGCATCTTTTTTATGAGAGGTAAACACTAATACTTTACGATATGTCTCTTTGTCTTGCAGCAGGTGTACTAATAAATTGGCTTTGGTATAAAAATTTTTGACATCGAAACATTGTTGATTGATATTCTCTAATGGAGTACCACTCACGGCGATTGATATTTTCGCGGGTGCTATAAAATAATCATCAATCAATACATCTACATCTTCGGTCATAGTTGCTGAAAACATAATATTCTGACGTCGTTCAGGTAATAACTCAAAGATGTTTTGAAGTTGAAAGCGAAAGCCTAAATCTAGCATTACATCTACTTCATCAATTACCAATTTCTGAATAGATTTTAGTTTTAAAGCTCTGCTCAAGGCCAAGTCATACAAACGACCTGGAGTAGCAACAACGATATCGGCGCCCTGAGCCATCGCTTGTTTTTGTGCGTTTATGTTCACCCCTCCATAAACCCCTAAGGTACGCACGTTCATATAAGCTGTTAGCTTGGTTACCTCTTCAACAATTTGCAAGACCAACTCACGTGTTGGCACTAAAATCAGCACTCTCGGGTTCACTTGCTTTGAAAATTTCAAATCCCGTAAAATAGGTAAGATAAAGGCAAAGGTCTTTCCTGTACCCGTTTGTGCAATACCTACCATGTCTTTACCCGATAGAATGGTTGCAAATGATTGTTCTTGTATCGGTGTAGGTTGGGTAAAACCCAAATCATCAAGAGCGTAATGCAATTGCTTCGATAAGTTTAAATCTTCGAACGTACTCATGATCAGTTAAGTTTGTGCAAATTTACTTAAAATTATACGTAGGCACTAGATATATAAGGTTCGATTTATTTGTGTAACTTTAACTGCACCATGCTATTATACTTTTTATTGATAGAAGTTGCTTATAGCAGAATCAACTAAGCCCCGCAATCATGCTCAAATTCTTCAGAAGAATCAGGCGAACCCTATTGTCTGAAAATAAATTCTCAAAATATATACTCTATGCAATAGGTGAAATCATTCTCGTAGTAATTGGTATTCTCCTAGCGCTTCAAATTAATAATTGGAATGAACGAAGAAAAGTCAATACTTTAAAAAAGGATTATTATAACCAACTCATTATTGATCTGGATAAAGAAAAAGAAAACATAAATGAGAGAATTTTTATATTAAATAGCGGCATTACATCTGTAAATACTTATTTTAACTATCTCGACGACCATGATTTAACACCAGTTCAAATATTTAATGCGTTAACTAAAGTAAATCGTGACTTTAAGTACCTAGCTTTTAACACCAATACGATTGAATCATTAGAATCTACAGGAGATATTAAATTAATTCCTGAGGAAATAAGAAACTTATTAATGGCGCTAAAGCGAGATCAAGAAAGAACGATTAATGTTGCAAAAGGCAACTATGAAATTTATCTGAATTCAATACAAAAAGCGGCACAATTAGGTTTGTACAAATTATATGATCAAGATAAAACGAACAAGGTATTGGGCGTTGAAAATAACATTACAGACATTATTTTAATTTTTGATGCTGCTATTGGAATGAAAAATTACACTGATAAAACTATTAGAAGTTTATTAAATAAGATGCTAAACGATATCAGTAACGTAAAAGAATTAATTTCTACTGAGCTTAAAAAAGAATGAGAACATATAGGTTAGACGATGCTTAAAATCTGTGCAACAAAAGGTTAAATTTATGACACTAAAACACATTATCTTTACAGCAATCACGATTATCTTTTTCGTGAACTCGACTCTTGTTTCTGCCCAAAGCGCAGAACAAAAAGCTATGAAAAAACTTTCGTTCTTAATTGGAGATTGGAAAGGTTCTGGCACGAGTTTTCCAAAAGAAGAAAACAAACCATATGACGTCATAAGCACAGTAGAATATGATTTGGATGGTGAATTGTTGGTCTTAAGACACCGTTCTACAAGAGGAGACAAAACAGTACTAGCATTACATACACTGATATACTTTAACAAAGAAGATGGCCATTATTATTATAATGCCTACAGAAGAAATGGGGCCAGACCTTTTAAATGCAAACTAAACGATGGTCAATTTATTTGCGAAATCAATGGAAACTATCGTCTTACTTTTCAAAAAACGAAGGAAGGAAACTTTAACGAATTCGGACAACGTTTAATAGATGGAAAATGGGTTAAGAATTTTGAAGACATTTTACAGTCTTCATCAAAAAATACCTTTTAATATTAATTTGTATGATTAAATTCTTTCGACAAGTTCGTCAAAACTTACTTATGGAAAATAAAACCTCCAAATATTTTAAATACGCCATTGGTGAAATTATCTTAGTGGTAATCGGTATTCTCATTGCTCTTCAGATTAACAATTGGAATGAAGATAAAAAATCGCAAGAAAATGAACGCGTATTAATTCAGAAACTTCAAGAAGAGAATAAAATAAATCTCGATTTTATGCAAAGTGATACATTGTATAGAAAAGAAATTCCTGTAACATTACAGAAGTTCAATCTCTTTTTAACAAAAACTGATTTAAGCAAAAATATTGACAGCATACAAGATTTTCTTGATGATATTTTTAGATCGACATCGTACACTTTTACTCAAAGCAATCTAATAAATTATATTAATCTCTATAATTATGAGTTTTCAGAACTAAATAAAGAATTGTCAACCTTACAGGTCTATCAAAATGATTTGCAAATAATCTCTGAAAAAGGAATCGATATTAAAATTCAAAATTTTTTCGAAGCTCTTAAAAAAGATATAGATTTTAATTCTTTAGATATTGTATCATATGACACCTTAAAATCTCTAGAATTTAGAAATAATATTATCATAATTATGAGTATTGAAAATGAAGTATCTTTCCAGTTCGACAGAACTCTAAAGCAAATTCAAAAGGTAGATTCACTAATTAATCTACGACTCAAATAATGATTAAATTTTTTAGACATATCCGTAAAGCACTTCTTATGGAAAATAAAACCGGTAAATACCTAAAATATGCCATTGGCGAAATCATACTTGTGGTAATTGGAATTTTGATTGCGCTTCAAATAAATAATTGGAATGAACGTAAAAAAGAACGCGCCAAAGAACGAGCTTTTTTAAAAGAGATAAACTTAGATTTCAAATCCAATAAAGCGCAATTAGACTCAATCATTAGCTATAATAAAGTGAGTCTGCGCAGTGGTACGCGTGTATTAGACGCTATTGAAAATTTTGACCTAAAAAAACCCGAAATTAATGAAACGAACGCCCATTTTGCGGATAGTATAAAAAAATATTATCCTTTGCTATGGCGGAATAAATCTTTCAACCCAAAAAATGGTTCTGTCGAAGCCCTTTTAAATTCATCTTCTTTTGATTTAATTAAGAATGACACTTTAAGACGAAATTTGATATCTTGGAAAGATGTGTTGGGTGATTATTTAGAAGAAGAAGCCTTTGCTGTTAAATTTTTATTCGATGAGTATGGCCCATGGAGGAGAGCAAATTTTGATCCTGATATAGATGATGATCCAGAGTATATCACTGCCTTTTTCAGTAAACGACATCGAAATTTCGTGAATAGAAGGTGTGGAGATTTATTTAATAATTTAAAGACAGTAGACGAGGAGGGTGTAATCGCTATGATCGACACTATTATCAGACTAACTGAAGTTCGAGATAATGATTAAATTCTTTCGTAAAATACGCTATAACCTTATGAGCGAAAACAAAACCACCAAATACTTTAAATATGCTATTGGCGAAATTGTTTTGGTAGTCCTTGGTATTCTCATTGCTTTACAGATTAACAATTGGAATGAAGGAAGAAAAGAACGAGCACAAGAACAAGAATTACTCTTACAATTACAATCAGAATTTCAAAGTAATCTAGAGCAACTTGACCAAAAAACTGATATGCGAGATCAGATGACTTCTGCTGCATTAAAATTACTTCACAATATCGACCATCCCGAAACGCGAAATGCAGACTCTATTACAAAATACATAGGACTCACAGCTATAAATCCAACATTCGACCCCATCATTAACGATATTAATAGCTCTGGAAGAATACAATTATTACAAAATGTAGATCTAAAAGAACGACTTGCTAGATGGACAAGTGAAGTTATTCAGGTAACCGAAGAAGAGCAAGCTTGGGTATTTATTAGAGGGAATGAATATCTTCCGATGCTATCGCAAAAAGGCTTTATGCGAAATGTTTTAAATCGCTATTGGAAAGATAATGTTCTTGCAGCTTTTCATTTAGATGAAGGCACTAAAACAGAAATTGATTTAGGGAATTCTAAAATGGAAAATGTAATTTCAGTTATTCTAGATGATCCTCTATTCGAAAGTTCTATCGCGCAATGTGCTACTTATGCAAAACTCACAAATAGTCAAGCTGTGAGTTTACGTCAGCGAATAGTTGAAATTTTAAATTTAATAAAACAAGAACTAAAGTAATGATTAAATTCTTTAGAAAAATTCGTCAAAACTTAGTTATGGAAAACAACACAGGCAAGTACTTCAAATACGCCATAGGCGAAATCATCCTTGTTGTTATTGGTATTCTCATTGCTATTCAAGTAAGTAATTGGAATGAAACTAGAAATGCTCGAAATAAAACCGAAGCATTATTTGATAAGTTTGAAAATGAATTAGAATTAACAATTGGAAATGCCAATAATGATATTTCCATTTCGACGTTAATGGATTCGGTTACAAAACCAATATTAGCTAATAAAATAACGCGCCAAAATTACATAGACGATAACTGGTTAAGACATTTATCCACATTTCGGATTACATTAAATCCAGATCTCGATCATTTGAATAAATTGATCGAAAAAGAAGAGCTTTTAGATGAAAAATATAAAGAGGTAATGACTGATATTAATAACTTCCGTTATACAAGAGAACGAGAAATAGATTATATGAATCGTTTACGAATTTCCGCTGAGGAAAATTCAGACTATATCAACCTCAACTTTCCTTGGGCAAGATTAAAAGATTCCATTTCAAATGAAAATGCTTATCGTTATTTTTTAACAGATGAAAACTACAAAAATAGGTTATTTAATCATTGGCAAAATGCCATGGAATATGCAGCGATCATTAATAATTATCGTGTAGGAACGCTCGGAATATTATCAAAACTTAAAATACTTAGAGAAGGATACTCTTCATCAGAATTAGAGATACTGTTTAATAAATTAGAGCAACGGCCTTTTGAAAGAATAGGCAAAAATGAGCGCATAACTGACAAGATTTCTGAAAATCAAATTGGGAAGAGCGCTTTAATCGTAAATGTCTCTAAAGATAATTTTCGATATATGCTGAAAAATAGAAAAGGACACATCCTTAGATCAGGAACTTCTTCCCCAGGTGAAATATTTCCAATATGGTCTCCAGAAGTAGATCTATTTAGCGATCACTTTAGAATATTTGAACTTTATAAAAATGATGACCTCATTGAAAAATATAAGGTAGTTCAGCATGGCTATTTACTATTGAAATAGCAAAAAATAGATTTTCTCAACTTTATTTAAGTAAAATTGTTTAATGTTTCTTCGATAACAATTCTGGAAATTTCTGTTGAAACCTCTTCAATCTTGGTATAGAAACACCCTGAATGTAACGATTATTAGGGTTTAGCCTTTCATAATTTTGATGATAATCTTCGGCTATCCAAAACTTCTGAAATGGATAAATTTCAGCAGCAACTTTAGCCTTTAGTTTGTCGGCTAATGCCTTTTTCTTCTTGATAATAATCTCTTTTTGTGCAGTATCTTGATAGAAAATAATCGAACGATATTGAGAGCCTCTATCTGGTCCTTGCCCATTTACTTGAGTCGGGTTTTGAGAACCAAAATATACATCGACCAATGTTGCAAACGAAACTACTTTTGGATCATAAATTACTTCTACTGCTTCAGCATGCCCAGTTCGCCCAGTGTTACTACCCTCATACGTTGGGTTTTTAGTAAAGCCTCCAGAATAACCATTAATTACTTCAGTTACGCCATTTACGCTCTCATAAATAGCTTCAACACACCAAAAACAACCGCTGGCAAAATAAGCTTTTGCCAATCCTTTTTCTAGAGGTACCACTACTGGATCTAACGTCAATAATTCCAATTGCTTTTTCTGCATATCGGTCATTTTTTTCTTCGTTGGCTTGGTATCCACTTGGGCTTTCCCTTGACAACTAACAGTAAGAAATGCCAGTACTACTAAAATTGATTTTATGGTGTTCATGGGCGTACTATTTTTCGATTTTGTCGTAAAAAACAATTAAAACTAACTCAAAGATAGTACTAAACAAAAAAAATCAACTCAAATGAGTTGATTTGTTTTTATTATTTAAAGTTGAACTTAACTATACTCAAAAAGGTATGGGTCAAATTACTTCTAAAGTGTTTTCTATTGCAACCGTAACAAAAGTACCGTCGACTGTATGGTAAGAGTATTCTTTGATATTTTTTACGGCGTATCCTTTCCAATTCGGAGCTACAAGTAGAGCAGTTCATAATGTTTAGCGTTTACATATTAACGTGGAGAAGATAAGAATATTTTACGATTTACGTTAAAACCATTTAATATCTAAGGTTTTAAACCTTCATAATTACGGGTAAACATCCAATTATTTGTAAGTTTTTCTAAGTATAATAGAATCAATCTATCACAAAAAAACCGGCTTTTACACCGGTTTTAATTTTATCTAGATCCTATTCTACTAGGAATATAATCAAGGCTTACCCTCCAAAGTCATCAAATCTGATACTTTCATCTGGTATACCAAAATCTTCACCCATTTTTTGAACCGCTTTGTTCATTAATGGAGGTCCACAAAAATACAATTCAATATCTTCTGGTGACTCATGGTGATTTAAATAGTTATCTATTACACAGTTGTGAATGAAACCTACAAAACCGTCGCCTTCACCATCAATGCCATCTTTAACTTTCCAATTATCTTCTTCTAAAGGCTCTGATAAGGCTAAATAGAATTTGAAATTAGGGAAATCTTTCTCTAATTTATAAAAGTGGTCTAGGTAGAATAATTCACGCTTTGAACGTCCACCATACCAATAGGTCACTTTTCTTCCTGTTTTTAATGTTCTAAATAAGTGATATAAATGCGAGCGCATCGGTGCCATTCCAGCTCCACCACCAACATATAACATCTCTGAATCAGATTCATTGATAAAGAATTCCCCGTAAGGACCAGAAATCGTTACTTTATCACCTGGTTTTTGTGCAAAAATATATGACGATGCAACTCCTGGATTTACATCCATCCATCCATTTTTAGCTCTATCCCAAGGCGGCGTAGCAATACGTACATTTAACATGATCTCTCTCCCTTCTGCAGGGTAAGAAGCCATAGAATACGCGCGCTCTACCGTTTCGTTATTTTTCATAACTAATGGCCATAAACCAAACTTATCCCATTCTGCTTGAAACTTATCTGGAGAATCGTGCTCTTCAGGATGTGCGGTTATGTCCATATCTTTATAGTTAATGGTACATTCAGGAATTTCAATCTGAATATATCCACCAGCTTTATAGCCCATATCTTCTGGAATTTCTACAACAAATTCTTTGATAAAAGAAGCTACATTATAATTTCTTACCACAGTGGCTTCCCACTTTTTAATACCAAATACCTCTTCTGGTATCGTAATATTCATGTCTTGTTTTACCTTAACCTGACAAGACAAACGTGCACCAGCTTTTAATTCTTTACGAGTAAAGTGTGGTGTTTCTGTAGGTAAGGCTTCTCCTCCACCTTCTAAAACATGACATTCACACTGAATACAGGTACCCCCACCTCCACAAGCAGAAGGTAAAAATATTTTTTGCGCCCCTAAGGTTGATAATAAAGAATCACCCGAAGCTACTTCTATTTCTTTTTCACCATTGATAATAATCTTTACCGGACCAGAAGGTGATAATTTTTGTTTTACAAATAATAAGAGACCAACTAACAATAATGTAATTGCTAAAAAGGCTCCTACTGTTGCTAAAATTGTTCCTGTTGTACTAACTTCTAAAAACATATTATTGATTTAAAGCTGTTGTTGTTTTTGCTGATTTTTCTTCCTCTTTGGCTACATCGTTTTTCTTCTCATCTTCTACCTTAATGGCTTGTTCAACCTTCTCTTTTTTGTTGCCTTCGTCTTCACCTGTCAACATTCCTCCAAAGCTTAAAAACCCAATTCCCATCAAACCTGTGATGATAAATGTAATTCCTAAACCTCTTAAAGGAGCGGGAACAGAAGAGTATCTAATTTTTTCACGAATGGCTGCAATAGCTAAAATGGCTAAAAACCATCCAATACCCGAGCTCACCCCATAATTTAACGCCATACCTAATGTTGGTATTTCACGAGCTTGCATAAATAATGAACCTCCTAAAATAGCACAGTTTACAGCGATAAGCGGTAAGAAAATACCCAAAGAATTATATAATGCCGGTGAAAACTTCTCGACCACAATTTCTACCAATTGTACCATGGTTGCGATGGTCGCAATAAACATAATAAATGATAAGAAACTCAAATCATATTCGGCATATTCTGGGCCTAATGTTTTTGCTAACGCTCCGGGTTGCAAGATATACTGATCTAGTAACCAGTTTAACGGAACCGTTACCGCTAATACAAAGATTACTGCAGCTCCTAAACCAACAGCTGTTGCTACTTTTTTAGATACTGCTAAGTAAGAACACATTCCTAAGAATGTTGCAAATACCATGTTATCTATAAAAACCGATTTAAAAAATAATTCTAAATGCTCCATATATATTTTTTGTTGTTAGTCATTTGCTGCTAGTTATTGGTGCTAAACCAACAAGCAGCAGCTCGGAACTAAATTTATTCTTCTTCTACTAATGCTGGGTTTTTACTACGTTGTACCCAGATAATTAATCCTACTACAACCAGTGCCATTGGAGGGTATAACATAAAACCGTTATTCTCATATCCAAAAGCATACAATCCTGTTTTGTCTACCGGATCTCCTAATACAGGAATACCTAATAATGTACCTGTACCTAATAATTCTCTAAAGAACCCTACAATAATTAATATTGCACCATATCCTGCCGCATTTCCTATCCCGTCAAGGAAAGACTTCCAAGGACCATTTGCCAAGGCAAAGGCCTCAAAACGTCCCATGATAATACAGTTGGTAATGATCAGTCCAATAAATACCGAGAGCGTTTTACTCAATTCATAAGCAAATGTTTTCAATACCAAATCAACAATAATTACCAAGGTAGCTACTACGATAAGCTGTACAATAATTCTGATTTTAGATGGAATTATATTACGCATTAATGAAATAACTACGTTACCAATTCCGAGTACAAAAATTACGGCGATTGTCATTACAATCGATGCTTTTAACTCTGCTGTAATCGCTAGAGCGGAACAAATCCCTAATACTTGAATTGTAATTGGATTGTTATCCGTTAAAGGATCAGTAATTAGCTTTCTGTTTTTCTTAGAAAATAAAGGTTCGCTTGGCGTCTTTACTACTTTTTCTTGTTCTGCTACTTCTGCCATCTAATCTTATTTTAATGTGTTAAAATATGGTAAGTACATCGCGATGTCTTTCTTAATCATTGCTGTTACGCCATCACCCGTAATCGTTGCCCCGGCCATAGCATCTACTTCATTATCGTTCTTATCTAAATTCTTAGGATCTGCATTTCCTTTGGCTACAACAATTCCTTTGAATTGTGTACCATCATAAATCTGTTCATCAGCAAAATCTTCATAAAAGTAAGGTGCAGTAATATTGGCACCTAATCCAGGGGTTTCACCTTTGTGATCAAAGAACACACCTTTCACTGTTTTTAAATCATCTTTCAAAGCAATGTATCCCCAAATAGCATCCCATAAGCCGATTCCTCTTACAGGAACGATATAGAACTTTTCACCCTTTTCTTCACCAATAAATAGCGGTAACTTTCTAGTGTATGAAGCATCTGCTTTTACTTTATCACTTTCCTTCTTAATATCTATAAGATATGCGAGGCTATCTTGCGTCACTTTGTCTCCTTCGATGACCAATTGCGTTGTGATATACTTGGTAAACTCTGCCGTTACTTTATCGGTCGTCACAAAACTCGTTGCATCGTCTTCATTCCCCGAAAGGGTCGCTTCATTTATTCCCATAGCGAACAAAATATTTTGTTGCTTCTCTAACTTTTTATTTAAGGTAATTGTTGGGTTAAAGTACGACGCTGTAAATGCTAATAACGAACCAACTACCAATACCATACCTATGGCAAATAAAACGGTGTATACATTACTTTCTGTATTTCTAGCCATAACTTATGCTGTTTTTGCTTTTAAACGTTTCATTCTTCTTTTTACATTGCCTTGTACCACATAATGATCGATTGTAGGAGCGAACACATTCATTAATAGAATAGCTAAGAATACTCCTTCTGGATAGGCAGGGTTGAACACACGAATTGCAATCGAAATAAACCCGATCAAGAATCCGTAAATCCACTTTCCTTTATTTGTTTGTGCTGCGGTTACTGGATCTGTAGCCATAAAAACAGCTCCAAATAGAATACTACCAATGAATAAATGTTGCCAGAATTCGACACTCATCAATCCATAAAATTTACTGCCTTCTGTAATCCAACCAGCATCAACCACACCATTAAATATCAAGCCCATAGCCAAGGCACCAATCAAGGTACTTACGATGATTCTCCAACTTCCTATTTTCGTAAAAATGAGGAATAACGCTCCGAGTATAATCAGCAGCTTTGAGGTTTCACCTATAGACCCCGGTATAAATCCTAAGAACATATCCGACAGTGAATACATGACTTCATTATTTTGAGCATAGCTTCCTAAGATGGTCTCTCCAGAAATGGCATCTAAATTTGAACCGGCAATTATTTCATTATTTCTTTCTACCGCACCATGAACCCAAACTTTATCACCACTCATCCAAGTAGGATAGGCAAAGAACAAAAAGGCTCTAATGGTCAAGGCAGGATTTAGAATATTCATTCCCGTTCCTCCGAATACTTCTTTTCCGATAACAACACCAAAAATAACCGCGACTGCCAACATCCATAAGGGAATATCTACAGGTACAATCAATGGTACTAACATACCAGTTACCAAATAACCTTCTTCTACTTCGTGACCTTTAATTACTGCGAAAATAAATTCAACAGCTAAACCAACTCCATAAGAAACAATTACCAAGGGTATAATTTTCCAGAAACCGACCATAAAGTTGTCTACGGTCCAAAATCCTCCGCTAAAAAAACCACTTGTTACGCGTTCTATTTCGCCAGTCGCCAAATAATGTTGATATCCTGCATTGAACATACCGAATACTAAACATGGCACTAATGACATGATTACAATATTCATGGTACGCTTTAAATCATCGGCTGCTTTTATATGAGTACCGTTATGCGTAGTCTCGTTTGGTAAATACAAAAACGTATGGATTGCATTAAATGCAGGCGCCATTTTTGTGCCTTTGTATTTCTCCTTTAAATTGTGTAAGTTTTGTTTTAATCCCATAATATTAACCTATTTCCTCTAGCATTAAATCTAATCCTTCTCTTATAATTTGTTGATGTGGTTGCTTAGACACGCAAATAAATTCTGTCAATGCAAAATCTTCTGGCGCCACTTCGTACATTCCGAGTGCTTCCATTTCATCTAGGTCTTTATATAAACATGCTTTTAAGATTTGCAACGGGTATATATCTAATGGAAATACTTGCTCGTAGGCACCTGTCAATACAAACGCTCTATGTTCACCGTTTGTATTGGTATTTAAATCGTATTTCTTATTCGGAGTTAACCATGAAAAGGTCAATGCTCTAGAATTTGAAATTTTATTGAAAACTGGTTTGTTCCAACCAAAAAATTCATAATCATCACCTTCTGGTATCGCTGTAATTTGATTATCATAATAACCCAAGAAACCATCTTTGTTTACCTGTGTGCCAGACAATACATTACCACTAATGATCCGTTCATTCGTCTCCTCTAAATTCGTCGTTACAACATCGGCTATATTTGCGCCCATTAAAACCTCAACATACGACGGCGTGTTGAATTTTGAACCTGTTAGCGCTACGGTACGTTTGGCGTTGAACTTTCCTGTTAGTAATAACTCGCCCATGATTACTAAATCTTGAGGTGTCACTACCCAAACAACTTCTCCTTTATTAATCGGATCAATTTTACCTATTTGCGTACTTACATTACCACTTGGATGTGGTCCAGAAACTTTATGCAAGGAAATTCCATTCAATGCTGCTAATGGAGAATTTCCATTTTTAGCAACACTTACATGCACTTTACCCGTTGTTAATTTTGTTAACGCAGTTACGGCAGCTTGTAATTCAGCTTCTTTACCTTGCAATACGTAGTCTAAATCTGTTGCTAAAGGCGCACTGGCATAGGCTGAAATAAAAATTGCTTTTGGTTGACCTTCAGGATTCGCAACGACGTCATATGGACGTTGCTTTATGAATGGCCAGCACCCTGAAGCTAATAAATGTGCTTTTACTTCTTCACCTGATAAAGACGCGGTGTCTTTTTTACCAAAATCTTTGAATTGCTGTTGCTTGTCTGCTAAGATTTTAATTTCCAAAACCTTACGTTTTGCCCCACGCACTATTTCAACGACTTCACCACTTACTGGAGAAGGAAATAATAATGCTTCATTAGCTTTATTGTAAAACAGTGCTTCACCCGCTTGAACTTCTTCACCAACTTTTACTAATAACTTTGGGGTAATTTTATGGAAATCATCGGGTTTTACGGCATACACACTACCTAAAGGAATTGTAGTTGTTGTTTTGTCTGCCTCGCCCACCAGCTTAACATCTAAGCCTTTTTTGATACGAATGTCTTGTGACATATTAAAAATTTGAGTTTATTGTCTTTTAAAACGCTGCAAATTTAAAAATTTTGACGGTGTTATGTAAGTATTTAGAGCCTTAGATTCCTTATTTATATTAATTCTAAATAAAGCTTTGCTAAGGTCTAATTCCCTTTTAGTATTTTTACAAACCAAAACGGTACAACATTTGATTCACACTCATCAAAAAACTGCAATGTTCAGCATTACAAACAACATTTTATCAATTTTAGTATGTATGTGCCTTATTCAATTAAGCTTTGCGCAGCAAAAAGCCATTGTGAACCCTCCGAGTAACATAAAATCAGTGGTTTTGAGCCCCTTAATGGTCAATGAATATGCTCCCATTATCAAATTGGGCGCTCCATTGATGTTAAGTTTTGATGATCTTGATGCTCAACAAGTACAGTATCGTTATAAAATTGAGCATTATGACTATAATTGGAAGTCTTCAAATCTCAATGCAACCGAATTTTTGAATGGCTTCAACGATGATTTAATTCGTGATTTCGAAAACTCTTTCAATACATTACAAGACTATACACATTATAGTGTGCGGATTCCGAATGAGAATATTAGTATTAAAATAAGTGGTAATTATATGATCAGTGTACTCGATGAAGATGATGTTGTTGTTTTTTCAAAACCTTTTATTGTCTATGAGCCTTTGGTTGATGTGGGTGTAAGTACACATAGAAGCAGAGATATCGCAACAATCAATACCAAGCACAACGTTCAATTCATCATTAATTATCCCAATCTTACAATCAACAACCCAAGTAATGAAATCAAGGTGGCCGTGTATCAAAACAACGATTGGAATACCTTTATTAAGGATATAAAACCTCAATTTACGCGAGGTACACAATTGCTGTATAAGTACAATTCTAATATTAATTTTTGGGCCGGAAACGAATATCTTTTTTTTGATACAAAACAGATTCGAAATGCATCAAATAATATATACAGAACCGAGTTAAAAGATATTTTTAACACTTATCTATATTCAGACGAATATCGTCTTCATAAGCCCTACACATTGAATCCTGACATCAATGGTAATTTTGTATTAAGAACCATAGATAACGATGACGTTAAGCTTGAAGGAGACTACTCACGAGTACACTTTAGTCTACTGGCGCCAGATAACATTCAGAATGACCCTATCTATATTTATGGAAACCACAATGATTGGCAGTTAAATGACGATAATAAAATGGTGTATGATGCCAAAACGAAATCATATCAAGGCCAGCTCTTATTGAAGCAAGGTTTTTACAATTATAAATATGTAACAGCAGGGAAAGATGGTATTGTGAAACATCAAGTTATTGACGGTTCTCATTTTCAGACAGAAAATAAATATACTGTTATTGTATATTATCAACCCTTCGGGACTCGCTATGATCAAGTAATTGGGGTTGGCAGTGGTAATTCTGAAAGCTTACGCAACTAATTCCGTCTAAATACATCTAACAATTAATGAAGTTGCTAATTATAAAACAATTAGTATCTTTGTTTCACTATTTAAGCGAGTAGATAACTATGGTTCAGCAAGTAACAAATGGCATTAAGATTTCTGTAAAGACAAATTTTGAGGGGGCTTCCTATCAAAATTACAGAATGCTTTTTTCTTTTAGTTACAGCATTACGATAGAAAATCAAAGCAACGATTCGGTACAATTAGTAAGTCGTCATTGGAAAATTTTCGACTCGCTCAAAAATACAGAAATTGTCGAAGGAGAAGGTGTTATTGGAGAAAAGCCAATTTTAAAACCTAAAAAGAGTTATACCTATCGCTCTTATTGTAATTTGACGTCTCAGACAGGAGCGATGCGTGGATTTTTTAACATGATTAACTTTACCTCTACAAAAAAATTCAAGGTAAAAATTCCTTCTTTTCAACTAAACGTCCCAGCTATTTTAAATTAAAAGCGCGAAGGTTTTTCTATTTTTATCAAAACAACTATTTTTAACCGATGTTAAAGTTGTTTACAAAGAAAAAGAAAGAAAAGCTCCCTGCACGACTTCGTGGCAATTCATGCTTAAACTGTAACGACCCTTTAGAAGGCGAAGAAAATTTTTGCCCTAATTGTGGACAAAGAAATAACATCAATCAACTTAGTTTTAAACTTTTTGTTGAAGAGTTCTTTGGAGATGTCTTTTCATATGACTCCCGATTATGGGGTACGGTTTTTCCATTAATTCTCAAACCTGGAAAAGTTGCTTACGAATTTGTTTCAGGTAAACGTAAAGAATTTATCAATCCTTTTCGGACTTACTTAACAGTATCTTTACTATTCTTTGTCGTACTAGGTCTTGTCAAAACGATTCAACAATATAACGGAGACGGGACGCAAACCTCAAAAATTTCATTGTTTAATTTTGGTGATAATGATGATGATGATGACAAGGATGATTTAACTACTGTTCAAAAAGATTCGATAGTTAAGAATACTTTAACCAACGTTAAAAATAATGCAGACATTAATCTCGACTCTATCTTAACAGCGAATAATGTAAACGTAGACAGCATTGATTTAGATAAAGTATCTATTGATTCGGCGAAACAAAAAATTCGTCAACAAAGCTCATTTGTAAAAAAAGTTACTGCTTTTTATGATTATCATGAATTGAATCAAGATCATTCTCCTGCGCAAGCGTTTGATAGTTTAGGATATGAAAACACCTTTTGGAATCGGTTTTATTACGACAAGTCTATAAGCGTTTACAAAATGCAGCAGGATGGTGATAGCTTTATCGACCAACTTCTTTCAGGGATATCCATTGCTGTATTCTTATTTCTACCCATTTTCGCCTTGTTTTTCAAACTCATTTATATTCGACGAAAATATACCTATATGGAACATCTGGTTTTTGTTTTTTACACGCAATCAGTGTTCTTCCTACTCATGTTATTATTCTTTATCGGATATACGCTTTCAGACGGTGAGGGTAGCTTAATAGCAATATTTTTATTGTTATTCGCTGTATACATTTATCTCGCTATGCGAAAATTCTATCAGCAAGGATGGTTTAAAACTTTTGTGAAATTTACTTTGATTAATTTTTCCTTCTGGATAATGTCATCTATAGGAGTTGCACTTCTATTTCTAATTTCTTTTATTTTTTATTAATCGGGCTTGATAAATTGTCCTATAAAATTGCGATCGGCCGCTCTCAATCGTACTTGCATCAGAAATTCATCATTGATTGATAACTCGGCTGATACATTCTCAATTAAACGCACGCGACTATTTTTAGCAGGTATTGAAGAAAACTCTAACGGAGTTTCCATATATTTTTTCGTATCTAAAAAAGCCTTTAACTTATAGCTAACTTCTTTGTTTGCACTTTTGTTAGGCTGTTTTTGAGTAAAAATATGTAGCCCATCATCTTGATTTCTTGCGAACATTTTATAGAGTGGAATGCTGGTAAAAAGAGTATCACCATCGACGGTTTTGATCGCATTACTGTGGCTAAAATAACTATATAAACTATCCTTATCACCAAGCTCAAATCTTACATCGGGCACACTAAGTTCTTGAATCGATTTTTTCTCTAGCTTATTAAAATCATCATCATATTCATAAGTAACAATCGTATCAATTCTTTTGTCAACTGATTTCAAATTTAGTACCAGGTTGCCGTTCCATTTATTGACAATCGAATCCAATGATAATTTTGTGACATCATCGAATTTTCGTTTAACATCTTCAGTAACGAAAGATTTAAAAAAGGGATGCTCGTTGTTGATCTGCGCAGCAATAAACCCGACAGTATTTTCAGAGGGTTCTCTAAAAGAAATATCGTTAAACAATTCAAAAATAACGTTACCTTTAATTTCGAACAGGTCATTTTTGAAATTACCCTCCAAAAAATTATCTGCTGTATTTACATAAGAAAGATCACTTTCAGAATTTGAAATCAATTTGAGTAAACCATCATCCTTTTGATAAAAATTAGTTTCTTGAAAAAGATCTTGAAGGGCATCTACAACAGACTCATTTTGTCGCTTTTTAAAGGCGATCATCATTTTTTCATGCAAAATGCCAATGACCAAACGCCCCTTCCCAAATAAACCTAACTCGTTATTCTTAATTTCTTGAAAGCCTTCTTGTAATAAATAGCGTTCAAACGCATCTCTCTTTTTTAGACTAATAAAACTACTAAACCAGGCGCTTTTCAGGGTAGACGTATTGGTGAAAAACAACATATTTCTCGGTATAGAAATTGTTCTCCTCAGGGATACTTTATCTTTTTTACGTCCCTTAAGGTCAATATATTTCAGCGGGTTTTTAAGCGCGTCGAATAACAAATGTTGCTCTATTTGTCGTACATTAATATGTACAACTTCGGTAGCAGTTTTCGGTATTTTATCCTCAATTTTTAGCGCCCGTTTATATCTAAAAAAATACAGTACCAAAAGTGCAACACAAATAGCAACAAAAAGATAGCCGAGTTTTTTTCTCATCAATTTTTACTTAGCTGCAAACTCGATAAAATTTAAAAAAGCTTTCAATGAATTGCCCTGAGTTCCTGAAGTATTAATTCTCATTTCAGAACGCATTTTATTACCTTTCATTTTAGAAGATTTGAAATAAGCATCTTTAAAATTCTCTTTGGCATAATTCATAAATCCTCGCTCTTTTGTACTCAATTCAGAAGCTGGTATTCTTGACATTATTTTTTTTCCATCCACATAGAATGTAGATACATTTTTTTGCATTAGCTTTTGGTGTTTTCCTAAATTCTTAACGAATCGATTATTTACGATGTTCGCTATTTTTTCTTCCGATGTTGTAAAGAATAGAATATCATTTTTCACCACAGTATATAGGTCAACTGGTATCTCGTTTTTAGGTACATTTATCTTATAATACCCTGCCTTATTTTCGAAAAGTTCATATTTAATTCCGAGACGAGCCGCCTTGTTCAATAGTTTCCCTTTTTTAGATCCGACCATAATGGTGAAATCAGGTACCATATCTTTTTTCGTTTTCTTAACTTCCTTTCTCTTATAATCCTCGTCATATTCATAGGAAGTATACGTCACCTCTTTCTCTCCGAAATCATTCAGTACAAATAACATATCGCCAGTCATTAATTCACCAATTGCCTCTTCATCTAACAACAACGACAAAAAATCACCACTTAAATCCATTTCTTGTTTGTATTGCGGCATCAATCCACCATACATACTTGTCATTAAAGCAGGATATTCTTCAAATAGAGCCTGCATATCCATTGAAAAGCTCATATATGCTAAGACATCATTTTGATTAAAATAATTATAGAAATTCTTATCCATCTTCGAATTATAGACCTTCTTAAAGGCTTTTTCCCATTCTGCACTCACTTCCATTTCCATGGTCATTCTCGTCGCGTCAGTATCAAAATATAAATTTGCCACGACGCTTTTAAAACCGTTGTACATATTACCTTGCAATCCAGCCAATGAGCTCATTCCAGACATTCCATAAATATTCGACATGAATCCATTCATAAGCCCTCCGTAATTTTTAATCCATACAGACGCCGCCGCTTCTTTATCTTTACTAGCTAGGTAATTTTTATTATTTAAAACTGATCTACCTCCATTTCCATTAAAAATAGACAATGCGTATGCCTTCGCCCATCGTTGAGCCACCCTTTTCTTTATTGCGTAATATGATTCATCCTCACTTTCAGCTTCGGCCTTAAAGCGCTCCTCGTTGTCTTTAAAGTAATTATATGGCTTTTCATAACCAGTCACGAAGAGCATTTGATCATTCCATACGGTAACAGAACTATGATCAACCATTATTTGCACTCCCCCTTCAGAAATAATCGTTTCTTTTTCTCTAGGTGATATTAAGCTTTCGAACATATTCTTGTCAGCTAATTTCACCAAAAAATTATGGTAGTTAATACTGTCTGTTCTTTTGTGAAAATAGTATGCCTTTGAATTTATGTCAAAACCTATCTCCTTAATACTCGTCAGTTTATTCTCCTCCTTTTTTCTACTTAACTCTTTGAACATCATCTTCGCAAAATTATAATTATCAAATTCAGCGATCGAGACGAGTTCAACTAAACGGTTTCCATTGATAGAAACAACAGCTTCCGCACTGCTAGGTATTTTACTTTCTAAATTTTGCGCAATACTTGTAAAAGATGCGCAGATGGCAACAATAAATAATATCTTTTTCATACTGGTTAATTCTGGAGTTTGATTTGGTTTTTGATTGAGTTTTTATTTTTTATGATGTCTTGAGCATTTACTCTTAACATAATTGCTTTTTTACTGCCTGCAATTTTGGCTGTTGTATTTTGCGACGAAACAATAGGCGTTTCAAAACGATAAATCGTAGTCATCGTTGCCGTTTCAAAGACCTTTCGATCTTCCATATTTGTTTTTTTAAATGCTGCGGAAATATCATAATGATAATTTCTTGTAAAGGTATTTTTGGCTGTATCGAAACTAAAATGTTTTTGCTTTTTGATCATAGCAGCATCTTTTTTCGTGCTAAAATTAGAGATGACCGTATTTAAGGCATCAACATCCGTAAAATCACAAGAAACAGTAAAAATATATTCGCCAAAATCTATCGAATTTTTGACATTTGAAATTCCTTGAATTCTTTTCACTTTCTCTACTGCCTGGGCAATACGTTGACGAATTTCTTGTTTCGAAGGAACCTTGTAATTATTCACACTATCTAGTAATAGCATAGAATTAAGTTTGGTTTTGCTCTTACTCAAATTCATGGTAAGCGTAACGTGACCTGAACCGTCTTTATTAAAACTTACCTCTTCAATTATTTCGAAACAACTGGTACAAAGAATTAATAATCCGATAAAAATATAATTGATTCCCTTTTTATGCATAGCAACTTATGAGTAGCAAATTTAAGTAATTAGTTACAATAACGCATTTCTTATGAAATAATTACTTCCGATATTTCTTTTGTGGCTATGTCTTCATAAACCATATGTATACGGCCTTCTTTTTTCTCAATTGAAGTAATACTTACGGTACCACCCATACCTCTATTCATTAGAACATCTATATACGCGTCTCCAATTCCGGCGTCGTGATGAAAAGCGAGCATGTCTTGTTGCGTCTTTTCATTGTCTTTTAACCATGTTGCAAACCAGTCTTTCCGTAGCTGTTTTACGCTGGCGTCATATAATGTAGATGACGACCATATATGAGCTTCTTGCGTCATTAATTGCGTATGTTTATGAGCACCATCCCAAACAAACTCTAGCAATTCCAGTGTTCTATTCCAATCGACTATTGTTAATGTAAACTGCTCGACACCAACTAAATCAACAGTTTCCAACCCTTTTCGTATATCATCAGCTTTCAGCAGTTCTTTTACGATCAGCCCTCTACTCTTGGTATATGATTCACGAGATGTATGATATTCGAAACCTCCATTTAGGAGACAAATCAATCTGTTTTTATTGCTAGTGCCAATCCATGTCCCACCAGCCTTTCCGTCTTTAGGATACCACAGTTCTATACCATTTTCAATTTTCATTGCAGGATGCTCAGCCTTTTTCCGTGAAAACGGAATATCTCTACTTGAGGTTAAAATAAAATTGGAATCCCCTAAAGGGATATAGGTTACTGTACACATGCTTTTTGTTGATTTGTTGAATCGTTCATTCGTAAAATTGCATCGAAAAATTATACAAATAAGTTGTAACTTCGCGGTTCAAAAATAGACTTTTTACATAAAAAATATACAAAAATGGCAAGCGGATTTTATAAAGTACCTAAAGCAGTTAACGAACCTGTAAAATCGTATAAACCAAACAGTCCAGAACGTAACGAATTGCTCGCAACGTATAAAAAAATGTATAACGAAACCGTTGACATTCCTTTTTATATTGGAGGTGAGGAAATTAGAACCGGAGATACCGTTTCTATTCACCCTCCTCATGACCATCAACACACCGTTGGACAGTATCACAAAGCTGAAAAAAAGCATGTTGAGCAGGCCATTGCTAACGCTTTAGAAGCTCGTGAAGCATGGTCTAAAACGTCATGGGAACATCGTGCTGCTATTTTTTTAAAGGCTGCCGAATTGCTCGCCGGACCTTACAGAGCGAAAATGAATGCTTCAACCATGATTGCACAGTCAAAAAATGTCATGCAAGCAGAAATTGATGCGGCTTGTGAAATGATTGATTTCTTTAGATTCAATGTTGAGTTCATGACAGAAATCTATGCCAATCAACCCGAATCTGCACCTGGTATTTGGAACAGAATGGAATATCGTCCATTAGAAGGTTTTACCTATGCCATAACTCCATTTAATTTTACTTCGATTGCGGCGAATTTATGCGCTGCTCCGGTAATGATGGGGAATGTATGTGTTTGGAAACCTTCTGACAGTCAGGTCTACTCAGCGCAGGTGATTGTAGAATTGTTTAAAGAAGCTGGAGTTCCTGATGGTGTGATTAATGTTGTTTATGGAGACCCTGTAATGATTAGCGATACTATTTTGAGTCATAAAGATTTCTCTGGCTTACATTTTACGGGTTCTACCAATATTTTCAAATTACTTTGGAAACAAATTGGAGACAATATCAATACCTACAGAACATATCCCCGAATTGTTGGTGAGACAGGGGGTAAAGACTTTATTTGGGCACATGCCTCAGCGAATGCTTTGCAAGTAGCAACAGCCATTACAAGAGGGGCCTTCGAATATCAAGGACAAAAATGTTCTGCTGCCTCTCGAGCGTACATTCCGAAAAGTTTATGGAATGACGTAAAAGAACATGTTATTAATCAGGTAAAGACTATAAAAATGGGAAGTCCTGAAGACACTTCTAATTTTGTGAACGCTGTAATTCATGAAGCTTCTTTTGATAAAATTTCAAGTTATATAGACAACGCCAAAACCGACGCGAATGCCGAAATTGTTATTGGTGGAAATCATGATAAATCAAAAGGATATTTTATCGAACCGACGGTTATTCTAGCCAAAGATGCTCAGTATACCACGATGTGCACCGAGTTATTCGGCCCAGTTATTACTATTTATGTATATGATGATAATGATTGGAAAGCCTCTTTGGTTACCGTTGATACAACTTCTGAATATGCATTAACAGGTGCTATTTTTAGCGGAGATAGATATGTAATAGACTATGCTACAAATGCCTTAGAAAATGCCGCAGGAAACTTCTATATCAATGACAAACCTACTGGAGCAGTTGTTGGGCAACAGCCATTTGGTGGCGCTCGAGGTTCTGGAACCAATGACAAAGCGGGTTCTGTATGGAATTTATTACGTTGGACATCAAATCGTACCATCAAAGAAACATTGGTACCTCCAACCGATTATAAATATCCCTTTTTGGAACAATAAAAATGTATTATTTAAAAATAAAAAGCCCTAATCATAAGATTAGGGCTTTCTTTTTTTTTCATAAACAACTATGGTTTATACTTTAACGGTATATGTACCACTTTTTTTGTTTCAAAAAAGTCTTCCGAAAAGTAATTTGTTAATTTATATAATGTTGCTTTTGGGAAATTTACTAATTCTTCGGTCAAATCACCCCCTTTTAGGTACAAGATTCCATTAGACAGTTCATGCTGTTGTTTCTTAGTAACTTTTTTTCGTGTCCATTTCACAAAATCATCCATATTTGTCACAGCACGACTTACAATAAAATCAAATTCTCCCTTGATTTTTTCAGCACGCCCATGCGTCGCCTTTACATTTTTTAGTCCTAATGCCTCTGAAACGGCCGTCACTACTTTTATCTTTTTACCAATCGAATCGACTAAGTGAAAGTTTGAATCTGGGAACAAGATGGCCAAGGGTATTCCAGGAAAACCTCCACCCGTACCTACATCTAATATTCGTGATCCTGACTTAAAGACCTGCACCTTAGCAATTCCTAAAGAATGTAACACATGTCGCAGATACAATTCGTCAATATCCTTTCTAGAAATTACATTTATCTGAGCATTCCACTCTTTATACAAACCTTCTAATTGCTCAAACTGACACAATTGATCTTCGGTTAAACTATTGAAATATTTTTTAATCAGTTCCATAAATCGAATTGCAAAACTAAACTATATTGTTAAAAATTGCATAAATTGCCCACTAAAACATCATTGAATTTATAAATGATGTACTTTTGCAACTTATATAAAAGATAACAACTCATTATGTCAAATAATATCTCTGTAAAATTTTCTAAGGTAGATTCTGCCAAATTTTTTAGAACATTAAATAAACGGATTAACGACTATTTTAAAGAGAAAAAGGTTAAAAAAACGGGAAACTGGAAATTGTATTTGAAAACAATTATCATGTTTGCCTTACTAATCACTCCTTTAATTTTACTCCTTACACTGAGCTTACCTGTATGGACACAAATACTTTTCATGGTAATTACTGGTATCGGGATCGCTGGTGTTGGGATGAATGTGATGCATGATGCCAATCACGAATCTTTTTCGAGTAAAAAATGGGTAAATAAATTAATGGGAAGTAGTATTCACATCCTTGCGGGAAATGATTACAACTGGAAAGTACAACACAACGTTCTACATCATACGTATACGAATATTCAAGGACATGATGAAGATATTGATGCTGGAAGAGTGATTCGTTTTTCGAGACATGCAGAGTGGTATAAAATGCATAAGTATCAACAGTATTATTCTATTTTCCTCTACGGATTATTAACAATAAATTGGGCCATAACAACAGATTTTAAACAGACGTATTTATATCTAAAAAGAAAATTATCATACGGTAAAATGCCTAGCCCGGCTACACAATGGACGAAATTAATTATTGGAAAAATTGTGTATTATTCACTGTGGGTAGTGTTGCCTTTAGTCATTGGTGGTTACACCTGGTGGCAAGTTTTAATTGGCTTCTTTATTATGCATTATACAGCAGGCATCATTTTAAGTGTTGTATTTCAATTAGCGCATGTGATGCCAGATACAGAAATGCCCATGCCAGACAGTGAAGGTAATATGAAAAATACATGGGCCATTCACCAATTATTTACCACAGCTAATTTTGCGCCAAAAAATAAAATTGTAGGTTGGTTTACTGGAGGATTAAACAGACAAATTGAACATCATTTATTTTCGCACATAAGCCATGTGCACTATAAAGATTTAGCGAAAATCGTAAAGAAAACGGCACTCGAATTTAACCTTCCGTACAACGAATACAAAACAACAAGAGCTGCAATCATCTCTCATTTTCAACAATTAAAAGAATTAGGTAAAAAGCCTGTGATGGCATAATTAAATTTTACTTTATAACTAAAAGCGTTTAAAATTTAACTTTTTATAACAAAAAGAATTTTAAACGCTTTTTTATTCTATTAATATTTCTACTTTTGAGTCTTAACTTTTAGGTAGTATACCATGCAACAACTTTCTGACAGAATTAACAATTTACCTGTTTCTCAAACATTAGCCATGGCTGCAAAAGCCAGAGAATTAAAAAGTCAAGGAAAAGACATTATTAGCTTAAGTTTAGGTGAGCCAGATTTTAATACTCCTGATTTCATCAAAGAAGCTGCTAAACAAGCCATTGATGATAATTACAATTCATATACTCCGGTAAACGGATATTTAGAATTACGCGAAGCTATTTGTAGAAAATTCAAAAGAGATAATAACTTAACATATGACGAAAGTCAAATAGTAGTATCTACAGGAGCAAAACAATCTATAGCCAATGTTGCACAGGTACTATTAAATCCAGGTGATGAAGTTTTATTACCAGCTCCGTATTGGGTAAGTTATTCTGCCATTGCGACGCTATCAGAAGCCACTTATGTTGAAATTCCATCCTCTATAGAGAGTGATTTTAAAATTACTCCTGAGCAACTGGAGGCATCTATTACGCCGAAAACAAAAATGATTTTTTTTAACTCTCCCAACAACCCTAGTGGATCGATGTATACAGAGAGTGACTACAGAGCATTGGCTAAAGTATTGGAAAAACACCCAAATATTTATGTCTTGTCTGATGAGATCTATGAACATATTAATTATGGTACTCCAACATTTAGTTTTGCGTCGATCGAAAGCATGTATGACAGAACCATTACTGTAAATGGTGTGGCCAAAGCGTTTGCCATGACTGGATGGAGAATAGGTTACATAGGAGCTCCGAGTTGGATTGCCAAAGCTTGTACAAAGATGCAGGGTCAAATAACCTCTGGAGCCAATTGTATAGCCCAACGTGCTACCATTGCAGCTCTAGATGCTCCTGTTTCGAAGATTCAATATATGGTCGATGAATTTAAAACAAGAAGAGATCTTGTCTTAGAAATGATCAAAGATATTCCTGGTTTGAATGCGAACATACCGAATGGTGCTTTTTACGTCTTTCCTGATGTTTCATCGTTTTTTGGAAAAACACTGCACGGAGTAACAATCGACAATGCTTCTGACTTTGCCTTGTTTCTTTTAGATAAAGCCAATGTAGCCACAGTTACAGGTGACGCTTTTGGGGCCCCCAATAATATTAGAATATCATACGCGGCTTCTACCGAAGAACTTACTGAAGCTTTCAAGCGTATTAAAGGTGTTCTAGCTTCATAAGTTATGGCCTACACTGTTAGTTTTAAGAGCAAATGGGCAGATTTTGATGCCAATAAACATATGCGACATACGGCATATAATGACTATGCTGCTGAATGTCGAATTCGTTTTTTTAATACACATGGCTTGTCTCCAAAGTTCCTTGAAGCACATAATTTTGGTCCTATTCTTTTTGAGGAAAACACGCGTTTCTATCGAGAAATTAAAATGGGTGAAGATCTTTCTATCGACCTAAGATTGTCTGCAGCGTCAAAAAAAGGAGAACGTTTTAAAATGACACATCGCCTTTTTAGAGAAGATGCTATTTTAGCCGCTGAAATTAATGTTTATATTGCTTGGATTGACCTATCTAAACGCAAACTCATGACACCTCCGAAAGAAGCTATTACGATGCTTGATACATTGGAAAAAACGGAGGAGTTTCAAGAAATTATTTTAAAAAAACAACCTTGAAAAACAGAAAATTAATCTATGCATTGTTAACCGCGATCGTAGCTATTAGCTTTTATATTTTTGAATTGTACTACCCTGATAACATCCCTACAACGGATGAACATTCTAAGGAAGTCATTGACTCTGATGGTGCCATTGCTACGCAATTTAATTATTTGCCAACCTCCACAACAAATCAAATTGTCAAACATGATTTTTTAACACTATCATACAACGAACAATTCGAACAAGCTGAATGGGTAGCTTATGAATTGAAGGCATCACATATTTCAAAAACAAATAGAAAGCGGCCCTATTTTATATATGATAAGAAGGTCAAGACAAAATCAGCCAATTATAGAAATTATAAAGGTTCGGGTTATGACAGAGGGCATTTATGTCCCGCTGGTGATCGCAAATTTTCAACTAAAGCGTTTAATGAGACCTTTTTTACTTCCAATATTTCTCCTCAAAAGCATGATTTTAATTCTGGAATTTGGAATCGTCTTGAACAAAAAACTAGGTATTGGGCTACTAAAGACAAACAATTATTTGTCATTACCGGTGGTATTTTGAAAAAAGGTTTAAAAACCATCGGAGAAGAGAAAGTTGCAGTACCGAATGAGTTTTATAAAATACTGTTAGACTATTCAAAACCACAGATAAAGGCAATTGCTTTTTTAATTCCTCATAAAGCCACCAATGCTCCACTTTATAAATTTGTTGTATCGATTGATACATTGGAAGATTTAACGTCTATCGATTTCTTTCCTAATTTACCCGATAAGCTCGAAAAACAGCTCGAAAAATCATCTGATTATAAAGATTGGAGTTTCTAAATAACTTGAACAAATAAAAAAGGCCTCTCATTTATGAGAGGCCTTTTTCATATAATCTTACTTTCTTAATTATTACAACTTCCGTAATAGTCATCTGCATGGTGAGCCATGTGCCCCCAAATCGCATTTATACTTATACATATTGTTTGGCCATTATGACATATGGTGATTTTTTTGTTCTTGTTATTGCCATTCCCACAGAACTCATATACCACGCCATCATCATCGTTGTCATCGTCACCATCATCATCGCCGTTATCATTATTATTGTCGTCATCATTATCATCATCATTGTCGCCATCATTATCATCGTCATTGTCGCCATCATTATCATCGTCATCCCCATCACTATTCTCACAAGCATTAATTGCTAAGGTTAATACGCCTTCTAAATCGGGATAATCGGTGATGACAGTTTCGACACCATCAGTATCGACCAACGTTACAGGATACATAATAAAAAATTCCTGACCACTTGTAAGGGTTGTTAAGAATGCCACTAATTCTTCATTATTGTTAATTTGAACACCATACGGGTCTTGAGAATCATTCGCATACGCATAAAAAGTCATAGGGTATACGAATTCTGTACAACTTTCGGTATTCGAACTTTTCGAAGAAATGTCATCTGTATTTGAGCCAACCGCTTTTAAAAGCAATGGTACAATTTTCGAATCTTTGGTAAATAGTTGTTCTGGTCTGTAAACAAACTCATCTTCTGAAGTTTGACACGAATTAAGTAGAAGTAATGAACTACACAAGAAAACTGCCATAACAGCAAATCTCAACAAATTCTTTTCTGATTTCATAATTTTAAATTTTGGTATATACTTACAATTGAAAACCAAAATTTAAATGGTTGCAACAAAAAAAGAAAAATATTCTTCAAATTTGAAACATCCACAAATTATGATTCTCATATATATAACAACTCAAATCAAAAAAATCCTAAATCGATTGTATAAAAGTTTATTAATACCTCTTTAACGCCTTTAACAAATTGGTAGTGGCTTTGTGCTGATTTGTAAACAGCAAAAAGAATAATAAGGGAAGTGCCGATATATAACTGATAGTCAATAAAGTTAATTTCTGTAACATCCTGTTGGGTTTAATGGTTTGTCTATAGGTAAAACAACTAACGTAAAAAAATCCCTACTATTGTATGAAAAGTCATAAAATTCGAGCATATGAAAAAGATTTTTTTCTTATCAGAATTTGTATATTTGTCAAACTTTCAACATAAATGCACTACAAGAGAATTTTATTAAAATTAAGTGGAGAAGCCTTGATGGGCGAACGTCAATATGGTATAGATCCAAAGCGTCTAGCCGAATATGCTGAAGATATTAAAAAAATCACTCAAAAAGGTGTAGAAGTAGCCATCGTAATTGGCGGTGGAAATATTTTTAGAGGTGTTGCTGGGGCAAGCAATGGTATGGATCGCGTACAAGCAGATTATATGGGTATGTTAGCAACAGTCATCAATGGATTGGCATTGCAAAGTGCTCTAGAAGATGCCGATGTTCCTACCAGATTACAAACTGCCATTAAAATCGAAGCCATTGCCGAACCTTATATAAAACGAAAGGCAGTGCGACACTTAGAAAAAGGACGCGTTGTTATTTTCGGTTCTGGTACGGGGAATCCGTTCTTCACAACTGATTCGGCAGCAGTGCTCAGAGCTATTGAAGTGAATGCCGATGTTATTCTTAAAGGAACTCGAGTTGATGGTATTTATGATTCTGATCCTGAAAAGAATACTAGTGCTATCAAGTTTGAAAACCTTTCGTTTGATGAAGTATTGAAAAAGGGGTTAAAAATCATGGATACCACTGCTTTTACCTTGAGCCAAGAAAACGAATTGCCAATTATTGTTTTCGACATGAACACTCCAGGTAATTTATTACGTGTCGTTTCAGGTGAAAACATTGGAACTAAAGTTGTAAATTAGAAATGTAATTATTTTTGTGGCTCACTTTTTGTTTGCTACATTGTAATGGAAATTTTTGTGATATGAACGAAGAAATTGAATTTATTATAGACACTGCCAAAGAGCAGATGGAAAATGCAATCGAACATTTAAAGAAAGAACTGGCCAATATTAGGGCTGGCAAGGCTTCTCCAGCAATGTTGAGAAGTGTTATGGTTGATTATTATGGATCTCAAACACCATTAGCACAGGTGGCTAATGTGAATACGCCAGATGCACGCACTATCACGGTACAACCTTGGGAGAAAAACATGTTACAAGAAATTGAACGTGGCATCATGATATCAAACCTTGGTTTCAACCCTATGAATAATGGGGAGAGTATCATTATTAATGTACCTGCATTAACAGAAGAACGAAGAAGAGAATTAGCGAAACAAGCCAAGGCCGAAACCGAAAATGACAAAGTGAGTGTTAGAAATGCACGAAAAGATGCTAATAATGACATCAAAAAACTTGATGTTTCTGATGACATGAAAAAAAATTCGGAAGCAGAAGTTCAAGAATTGACAGACAAATACATTAAAATTATTGATGATTTGTATGCCAAAAAAGAGACCGAAATTATGACTGTCTAGATTTTGAACAACTGATATGAACACCTATAAAATTTTGTTAAAAGCAGCCATTTTGGTTGCTTTTAATTTTTAACATTGGTTTATTTGACATACCAAAAACTCCCATGAAAAAGCTATTTTTTCTTATTTTTCTTCTGTTCCATCTCTTCACTCTTGGGCAATCATCATTCTCTGGAATTGTAAAAAATAGCCAAACAAATCAACCTTTACCTTTTGCTACCATCTTAACCGAGCATGGCTCTGGAACAATTTGCGATGCTGATGGAAAATTTACACTTGTATTAAAGGAAACTGTAAATGAACTCACCATTTCTTATGTTGGCTTTGAAACCAAAAAAACTCCTATTAAAGCGGGGACAAAATTTATAACAGTTTTATTAAAATCAAATACCGAACGTTTACAAGAAGTTATTCTTAGAAAAAAAGAAAATCCGGCGCTTCAAATCATACGAAATGCAATAGTAAATAAGGATAAAAACAATATTGAAACAGCGCTAAATTCATTTGAATATAGGGTGTATAATAAACTTTTAGTTACGGCAAATGTAGACTCTATAAATAGCCGTATCGATTCTGTATTTGTTCTAAGAAATGGTAAAAAATTCTTCAAAAACCTTGATTCTACAAGTTATAAATTCAAAGAGCAACTAAATCAGCAACACTTATATATCAGCGAAAAAATTGCGGAACATAAGTTTAAAAGAGGAAAGAATAAAAAAGAAATCATTCTAGGATCTAGAATGGCAGGATTCAACGATCCCGTTTATGAAGTGTTAGCATTAAATATTGAAAGTTTAAGTTTCTATGACGATGTCTATACCTTATTAGGTACAAATTATATAAATCCTTTGGCAAAAAATGCCTTAAGAAAGTATCACTACAAAATATTAGATACGATTACGAGAAAAAATGATAGTGCTTATATGATTTACTATAAACCGAAACGAAAAAGTGAATTTGTTGGGCTAGAAGGAGTTCTATATATAAATGCCAATAGCTATGCTATAGAAAAGGGAATAGCCGAATTAAAGGGGATTATCAATGTCAAAGCTTCTCAAACATTTAAGTATCGACCTAAACATCAAATTTGGTTTCCGGACGAAACTCACATTTCCATCCGTAAAGGAACAACTAAAGAAACTGTCAAACTCTTTGCAGGGGCTTTACGTTTTGCAGATGGCACACAACAAAATGATTCAATTTCAAGCACCAAAACAGTAAACCCTAGCGATTTATCCTATCTTATCTCTAAAAGTAAAATTGTTGGTATTAAAATAAACCAACCCGTAAAAATTATCAATTCTGCCTCAACCATAGAAATTGATAAAAATGCTAGTCGCAGAAACTTTTCATTTTGGAATACCTATCGTGTCGATACCATATCAAAACGAGGAATCCGTGCTTATAAGATCATAGATAGTATCTCTAAGAAAGAGCGGATTGAAAAAAAATTAAACATTGGTCGAAAACTTGTTAAGGGTTATTTTCCTACGAAACTTTTTGATTTTGATTTGAGCCAATTAATTAATTTCAATGGTTATGAAGGCTTTCGTTTTGGTTTCGGTGGCCAGACGAATGCGACTTTTTCAGAAAAAATCCGATTTGATGGATACACCGCATATGGTTTTAAAGACACCAAATTTAAGTATCATGGTGGAGCAGCGATTAGAGTAAATAAACAAAATAATACATGGCTCGGTGTTGCTTATACCAACGATTTAGAGGAGGCGGCAAAACTAGATTTTCTATTTGATGACACCTCATTTTCTTTGATCAACCCGAGAAATCTGAATATCGGACAATTCTATAACTATGAAACATATGAAATTAATGCAGGTAATGACATCCTGCCTAATTTAGAGTCAAAATTAAAGTTGAGTTATGGTTCGTATAATCCCCTGTTTGAGTATCAATTCGTAAACGCAACCAAACAACTCACTGATTACAAATTGACCCTGGCTACGTTTGCATTAAAATGGACTCCTTTTAGTCAATACATGAATTCGCCGATTGGAAAAATAGCAATAAAGAATAGCACACCAAAAATTACCGCACAAATCACGAAAAGTTTTGATCAAATTTTGGAGGGTGATTTTAATTTTATACAGTTAAACTTTAAATTTGAACATACCGTAAAAGCCATAAAAAACAGCTCCACTTCTTTTTTAATTCAAGGTGGCCTCATTAGTGGTGATGCACCGCTCTCCCACTTGTATAATGCAACACCAAACTACTCGTTAAAAAATCCATGGCGAAAGCGTATCAATTTTTCTGGCACCAATGCTTTTGAGACGATGTTATTCAATGAATTCATTTCAGACACTTATGTCATGTTACAAGCAAGACATAATTTTAACAAATTTAGAATTGGTAAAAATTTTAAACCACGTCTTAGTCTCATTTCTAGATTTGCCATTGGAGATATTAAAAATCCGAACTTCCATCAAGGTGTAAATTTCAGAAAAATGAATAAAGGATATTTAGAGTCAGGATTTGTGCTCAACCATTTATTTAAAAATTTTGGTGTTAGTTCATTTTATAGATATGGAGCATATAACAATCCTAAATTCTCAGACAATTTGGCGGTAAAGCTAACCTATGTTTTAAGTTTAGGATTCTAAGTTTTACTAAACTATTTTAGTACCTTTGTTATTCTTATTAAAATTGTACATCATTAATGAACTTTTGGTCTGTAGTTTCTAGAATTATCCTTAAAGGAAGAATAGTTATTTTACTATTAATAGCTGCAGCTACCTATTTTTTATATACTCAAACAGAACATATTAAATTTTCGCACACCGAAGCAAATCTTTTACCATCTGATCATCCAGTTAATATTGAATACGACAAGTTTCTCCAAATTTTTGGAGAAGAAGGAAATATCATTATTCTGGCAGTTCAAGATTCGAGTATTTTCAAGGTTGACAAGTTTAATAAGTGGAATGCTTTGTCTAAACAATTAGGCAGTTTTAAAAAGGAAGTTGATTTCACGGTCTCGATTGGAGATATTAAAAAACTCAAAAAAGACGAGGCTAATAAAAAGTTCACTGTAGAACCGCTTTACAAAACGAGTCCTAAAACAGATGACGATGTTGAAGATATTAAGGATGAACTTTTCGAAAATCTACCTTTTTTTGATAATTTTTTGTTCAATAAAGAAACGGGTACCATACGCACTGTTATCTATCTAAAAAAGGAAATTGTCAATGATATCAAGCGAAAAGATTTTGTTTTCGATGTATTAAACCCAACTATCAAAGAATTTGAAGATGCCAATAATGTAGATGTTAGAGTTTCGGGCATGCCCTATATAAGAACGATGAATGCTCAAAACATAGTTGATGAAATTGGGCTCTTTGTAGGATTAGCTTTATTAGTCACGTCGTTAATATTTTTCTTTTTCTTCCGTTCATTTAGAGCTACGTTTATTACCATGCTCGTTGTTTGTATTGGTGTTGTTTGGGCCTTAGGTTTTATCGGTTTATTTCGTTACGAAATATCGGTCTTGATGGCACTTATCCCTCCATTAATTATCGTTATAGGTGTTCCAAACTGTATCTTTTTAATCAACAAGTATCAGCACGAAGTAAAAAGTCATGGCAATCAAGCCAAGTCTTTACAGCGTGTGATTTCAAAAATCGGGAACGCTACCTTAATGACCAATGTGACGACGGCATCGGGTTTTGCAACTTTTATATTTACCAAAAGTCAGTTGCTCAATGAATTTGGTATCATTGCCTCCATAAATATCTTAGTGATATTCATGTTGTCATTGCTCATTATTCCTATTATCTATAGTTTCTTGCCAAAGCCGAAAACGAAGCATTTAAAACATTTAGAAAAGCGTTGGATAGAGCGTATTGTTGACTGGATGGAAAACATTGTGCGCCATAAACGGATCGCCGTATATATCTCAACAGTAATAGTTATCATTACGAGTATAATCGGGGTCTACATGATTCGAGTTTCTGGTAGTCTGATTGAAGATATGCCTAAAGGAGAACCTTTCTTTAAAGATATTGTTTTCTTTGAGCAAGAGTTTGGCGGTATTATGCCATTGGAAATCATTATTGACACAAAACGCAAGAAAGGCGTTATCAAACTTGCTACGCTAAAGCGGATGGAGAAGCTGAATGAAATTATTGATGAGATTCCAGAATTGTCACCTTCTGTTTCGGTATTAAACCTTGTGAAATACTCAAAACAAGCGTACTATAATGGAAATCCGAAATATTACCAGCTACCTAGTGGACAAGAGCGCGCCTTTATTTTAGAGTTTACCAAAAATTCTGATGCAAATTCTGATTTACTCAAAAATTTTGTTGATTCGACAGGTCAATATGCTCGAATTACCACCTTTATGAAGGATATCGGCACCGAGAAAATGGAAAGAATTGAAGAGCGTTTACAAGCGAGAATCGATAAAGAATTTCCTAAAGAACGATATGATGTTAAAATGACTGGTAAAGCGTTGGTTTTTCTGAAAGGCACCAACTACCTAATCAAAAATCTAGTCGTTTCCTTATCGCTTGCCATTTTACTAATCGCCATTTTTATGGCGTGGATGTTTAGGTCTTATCAAATGATTATCATTTCTCTAATCCCAAACATTCTTCCTTTATTATTAACCGCTGGTTTAATGGGCTTTTTAGGAGTGGCAATCAAACCATCTACTATACTGGTGTTTAGCATAGCATTTGGTATTTCTGTTGATGATACAATTCATTTTTTAGCAAAATATAGGCAAGAGTTACAGGCAAATAATTGGAAAGTAAAAAAATCGGTATATGGCGCGTTAAGAGAAACCGGCGTAAGTATGTTTTATACGTCTATTGTCCTGTTTTTCGGCTTCTTGGTTTTTATTGTCTCAAGTTTTGGAGGAACAATTGCCCTTGGCGGATTGGTCTCAGTGACTCTATTATTGGCAATGGTATCAAATTTATTGCTATTACCTTCGTTATTACTTTCATTAGAGCAAAGTATTGCTAATAAAAAAGTGTTCAAAGAACCTGCTATTAAAATTTTACCGAAGGCAGAGGAAGAATTAGACAAAGAAATGAATTTGGACACTACAGAAAACTTAAAAAATTTAGAAAAATGAAAGGTATAATTTTAGCTGGTGGCAGCGGTACGCGTTTGCACCCATTGACTTTAGCCGTGAGTAAGCAACTCATGCCTATTTATGACAAGCCAATGATATATTATCCGCTATCTACATTGATGTTAGCTGGTATTAAAGATGTTTTAATTATTTCAACTCCTCATGATGTACCCTTGTTTGAACGTCTCCTTGGTGACGGTAGCAAACTAGGTTGTAATTTTCAATATGCGGTACAAGAAGTTCCGAACGGTTTAGCACAAGCTTTCGTAATTGGTAAAGAGTTTATTGGTAATGATAAGGTGGCTTTAGTGCTTGGTGATAATATCTTTTATGGTACCGGTATGCACAGAGCCTTGCTCGATGCTTCAAAAAGAGAGGGAGGAACAGTTTTCGCCTATCACGTAAATGATCCAGAGCGTTATGGTGTAGTTGAGTTTGATGAAAACAATAAGGCTATCTCTATTGAAGAAAAACCTCAACATCCGAAGTCTAGTTATGCCGTACCCGGAGTTTATTTTTATGACAATCAAGTTCTTGAAATTGCTGAAAATCTAGAACCTTCTGCTCGTGGCGAATATGAAATTACAGATGTTAACAAAGTATATCTAGAACAAGGAAATCTACATGTGAGCATCTTAAATAGAGGAACGGCATGGTTAGATACTGGAACATTTCAATCATTAATGCAGGCACAACAATTTGTACAAGTAATTGAAGAAAGACAAGGTCTAAAGATTGGTTGTATTGAAGAAGTAGCCTATAACAAAAGGTTTATTTCTGCAGAACAATTAGAAAAAATAGCCCTTCCACTCCTTAAAAGTGGATATGGACAATACCTAATGAATCTACTAAAATAAGTTTCTGACCTTACTGTAATCTCGTTATCATCTATCAAAAATCATACCTTTTAATTCGGCAATCGTAAAATCAATCATTATCTTTGTGCTTCAATAATTTTTGACAGCAATGCAAATGAACGTAGTTGATTTATTACAATCAAATAAACTTTCGCAAGAAGTACAAGTAAAAGGATGGGTTAGAACATTTAGAGCAAATCGTTTTATCGCGTTAAATGATGGATCCACCATCAATAATATTCAATGTGTAGTTGATTTTTTAGCTACAGATGAGGACTTATTAAGACGAATTACGACTGGTGCTGCCGTATCTATTAAAGGGATATTAGCAGAAAGTCAAGGAAAAGGACAAGCGGTAGAAATTCAAGTAAATTCTATTGAAGTTTTGGGAGATTCTAATCCAGAAGAATATCCAATACAACCTAAAAAACATAGTTTTGAATTTTTACGAGAACATGCACATTTAAGAGTTAGAACCAATACTTTTAGTGCGGTAATGCGTGTTCGTTCTATGCTATCGTTTGCCGTTCATAAATATTTTACTGAAAATGGTTTTTATAATTTTCATGCGCCTATTGTAACGGGTTCTGATGCCGAAGGTGCTGGAGAAATGTTTCGTGTAACTACAATGCCGGCTGATAGTCCTTCAAAAAATGAAGATGGCAGTGTGGATTTTAGTCAAGATTTTTTTGGTAAAGAAACCAATCTAACAGTATCTGGACAGCTCGAAGCAGAAACATATGCTATGGCCCTTGGCAAGGTATATACGTTTGGACCTACTTTCAGAGCAGAAAATTCTAATACGACAAGACATTTGGCAGAGTTTTGGATGATTGAACCTGAAGTGGCCTTTATGGATTTAAATGGTAATATGGAATTGGCCGAAGATTTCATTAAATCTGTTGTTGGATATGTTTTAGAAAACTGTAAAGATGATATTGAATTTTTAGATCAGCGACTCACAAAAGAAGAAAGTACAAAGCCAATGATTGAGCGCAGTGAAATGACGCTTATAGAAAAATTGAAATTCGTTGTCGACAATAACTTTAAACGCGTGAGTTATAGTGAAGCTATTGATATACTTAGAAATTCAAAATCTAATAAAAAGAAAAAATTTAAATTCCCTATTAACGAATGGGGCGCAGATTTACAAAGTGAACATGAACGCTTTTTAGTAGAAAAACACTTTAAGTGTCCTGTTATTTTATTCGATTATCCTGCTAAAATCAAAGCGTTTTATATGCGCTTAAACGATGATGGGAAGACGGTACGAGCGATGGATGTTCTTTTTCCTGGCATCGGTGAAATCGCAGGAGGATCTCAAAGAGAGGAACGTCTAGATGTATTGAAAGAAAAAATGAACGCATTAGATATAGATGAAAAAGAGCTTTGGTGGTACTTAGATTTGAGAAAGTTTGGCACCGCCGAACACTCTGGTTTTGGTTTAGGCTTTGAACGTTTAGTACAATTTACTACCGGCATGAGTAATATAAGAGACGTAATTCCGTTTCCTAGAACACCGCAGAATGCCGAATTCTAAAAATAAAAAATGATGATATATAAAAGAAATATGAAAAAATTGGCTTTAGTTACACTGAGTATGTTCAGTTTTTCTCTTGCTTTTTCTCAGGTAATTGATGATGATGAAGTCATCGAAGAAACCGTCATAGAAAGTACCGAATCAAATGTAAATTCTCTATATACAAAGAACACAGCAGATATAGTTACAGGAGAAATAGATAATACACTCTTAATTTTTAAAGGAAGTAATACTTCTTTGTATGGATTAAAAGATAAAAATAATAAGGTCTTAGTGAAAGCTATTTTTAGTTCAATCTCTACCTACGGGTCTACAAAAGATAGAATTATAGCGAGGTTTGACTGGAAAAAAAACGGTGTTATCGATAGCAAAGGAAATATAATAATACCCTTTGAATACTCTGGAATTTCTAAAAATAAAAATCAATTCATTGCTACCCAAAACAATCAAAAAAGATTGCTGGATTATTATGGAAAACCGTTGTTAAAAAATAGCTATGAAGATCTTTACTATTTGAGTCAGAAATATATCAAAATAAAAAGTAATGGCTTATATGGGATCCTTAAACTAAACGGAGAAGAGCTATTCCCTGCTGAATATGAAGAGATTAATCATTACTCATCGCAAGATTGGTTTTTATTGAATCAAAACGGTAAAACCGTCATAAAAGATAATGAGGGTAAAAGGGTATTTGGGAAACAATACACCAGTATTACGAAATTAGATTATGACTTTAAATATATTTTGGCTGAAAAAAAAGGAAAATATGGCATTATTAATAAGTATAATGATATTGTGGCTCCCTTTATTTTTGACGCTGTAAATAAAGAATATGATAATAGATTATTCACCGTACAAGAAAATGGCAAATGGGGTATTTATAGTATTCTTTTTGATGCTTACATTGTAAAACCTGAATATGATGCGATACAAAAGGTTTCAAGTGGTTATTATGTCTTAGATAAAACAACGACTAGAACATTTATTAACTTGTTATCGAACAAAAAAGTCGATTTTTCAAATTATGACAAAATCAACAATTATGTTTCTTACAATATTGTAAGAGTCGAAAATAACAATTTAAAAGGAGGCGTAGACGTTAATAGCGGCAAACTTATTATTCCTTTAAAATATGATTATTTAGATATATCTTCTAATTATATTAAAGCAAGATTGCCGAATACAAAACTTTCTGATGTATATGACACAAAGGGGAAGTTGCTGTTCGGAAATGTGACTCAAATCAATCGTTTAAAAGATTACTATTATCGCGTTGCGAGTAATGGCAAGGTTGGAGTTATTAGCAGAAACAAAATCATAGTAGATGCCAAATACGATTTCATCAAAGGTTATCAAAATTTAGCCGCTTTCTTAGTGAAAGAAAATGAAAAGTACGGTCTTATTGATCATTACAATCAATTCTTGATACCTCTAAGCAAAGATAAAATCAATGTGAACGAAGCTAAGAATATAATCCGTTGGAAAAACAAGAACTATATGGTAAGTTTGGGTAAATTAGTAGAATTAAAAAAGTAATTTTAAATGCTAAAACAAAATCTTCATTATAAGTTATTACAAAAATTATCTCCTCAACAAATTCAGTTGATGAAGCTAATTCAATTGCCTACGCAAGCGTTTGAAGATAAAATAAAGCAAGAAATTGAAGAAAATCCCGCATTAGAATCGGGTAAAGAGTCGAACGATACCGCAGATGAAGATGCGAGAAATGAGTATGAAGATGCTGGAAGTGAAACCATTGAAACAGACATCAATATTGACGACTATTTAAGTGATGACGAAACGCCCAGTTATAAACTTCAGGCAAATAATTATAGTGACAGTGATGATGATAAGCACATTCCATATGCCTCAGGCACCTCATTTAATCAGCACTTAAAAGCGCAATTGAACACTGTTATATTAAATGATCATGAACGTCAAATTGCCGAATTCTTAGTGGGTAGTATTGATGAAAGTGGATATATAAGAAGGTCTATTGAGGATATTGTTGATGATTTAGCTTTTACGGCAAATATATATACAACTGAAGATGAAGTATCGAGTATGCTCAAAGTCGTACATCAACTAGACCCAGCGGGAGTTGGGGCCACTACCCTAGAAGAGTGTTTGTTGATACAATTAAAACGAAAAAGAGAAAAAGAAGAGCGAAAATTAGCTATCGAAATTTTGGAAAATGCTTTTGACCATTTTGTAAAAAAGCATTACAAAAAACTCCTTCAAAAGTTCAATATTACCGAGGATCAATTGAAAAAAGCGATCCAAGAAATTGAAAAGTTAAATCCAAAACCAGGTGGTTCTTATGCTGGAAGCAATAAAATTGTAGAGCAGATAGTGCCTGATTTTTCTATTAGAATTATTGAAGGTAAATTAGAATTAACCTTAAATTCAAGGAACGCGCCCGAACTTCACATTTCATCAGAATATAATAATATGCTAAAGGGATATAAAGAGTCTAAGGATAAATCTAAGTCACAGAAAGACGCTGTGCTCTTTATTAAACAAAAGTTGGATGCTGCAAAATGGTTTATTGACGCCATCAAACAACGTCAACAAACGCTGTTGCTAACAATGAATGCTATTATGCACAGACAAGAGGCCTATTTCTTATCTGGAGATGAACGTAAGCTAAAGCCAATGATTTTAAAAGATATTGCAGATAAAATCAACATGGACGTCTCTACAGTATCTAGAGTGGCAAATAGTAAGTATGTCGACACTCCTTATGGCACAAAATTGATTAAAGAATTCTTCTCCGAATCAATGAAAAACGATCAAGGTGAAGATATTTCTACGCGAGAAATTAAAAAAATACTGCAAACTGTTATTGAAGAAGAGAATAAAAAGAAGCCTCTGACTGATGATAAGCTTTCGGCTATTTTAAAAGAAAAAGGATACCTAATTGCTCGCAGAACAGTAGCTAAATACAGGGAGCAGCTTGATATACCTGTGGCACGCTTACGTAAAGAAATATAACTATGTTTTTTTACAGAGCCATTTCCTACGTTTTTCATCCTATTGTATTTTCTATTTTAGCTGCTTTATTGTATTTCATAGCACTACCAAGTCATATTGCTAAGCAATCTGAATATTTCGTTTTGATCCTTATTTTCTTAGCTACCTATGTAACACCGATATTATTATTAGCTTTTTTAAAAGGTTTTAAAATGATTCATAGTTATCATTTAGAATCTATTAATGAGCGTAAGTTCCCTACGCTATTTATGATAGTTCTATTTGGTTTACTTGGCAAGAAACTTTTAGAAATTCAAGCGTTAGAATTATTAGCCTACTCATTCTTCGCCTGTGCTCTTGCCTTATTTTGTGTGTATCTGTTGTTTTTCGTAAACCTAAAGACGAGTCTACATACGCTTAGTATTGCAGGATTAATTGGGTTTACATGTGTTGTTAGCTACCAGTACAAACTCAACTTACTGCTCCCGCTTATGGTATTATTTCTTCTTGCAGGTGTTATTTCTACAGCGCGTTTAAAGCTAGAAGCCCATCAACCGAAAGAAGTATATATTGGTTTTATAATTGGCGTATCGACGCAGTTAGTGAGCTATTATATTTACAGTAGTTATAATATATAGAAAATCAATCCAATTCTTAAGTCTCGTCCCTGTATAGGAGTTCCTAGAGTGTTTATCACGGCGTCTGATGAAAATATATCATTCAAGCCGTAATATACATTCAAATTCCATGTCCCAAAACCAGTGCCGAGCGTTAGACCATATTGAAATTTATTTGCTTCTTCTATCCCTCGAACTCTTATGACACCGTCCTTTTTGAGTTTAGCATTAGAAGCAAAAACATAGCCCATTTTAACACCCGTATATATTCTCCAAAATTTATATTTTGTTGGTGTAGAAGTTCTCCATCTAATCTCAATTGGTACTTCTATAGTATGAAATGAAAATTTATTTCGATCAAAAGATCTTACTTCCTCAAAAGTATTTACCCCATTCACTTCTTCGATTTTCAAATCTTGAAAATAGGTATTTCTACCATATCCAAGTCCGATCCCTAATCCAAAATCTCTAGTTTTATTCATTGGAATATCTTTTATATATCCAAAAAATATTCCGTTAGAAAAGCCATTCTGACCAATTCCTTTTGGTAAATTATACAAAGAGTTATATGTCACTCCAATATACAACTGGTCTTCTAAATAGCGATTACCACTTATAGAATCAGTAGATTGAGCTAAGGAACTATTGGCCAATAACACAGTAAGCGCAATGATAATTTTTTTCATTATGATTTCATAAATATACATACCTCCCTAAATAAAAAAAGGCAATCGATTAGATTGCCTTTTTAAACTATAAAAACTGCTTAGTTTTTAATGTTGTCTAGAGCACTACCCTTACGAGTAGAATAATTAAGCTTTAATGCGTTAATATCTCTTAATTGTATTTTTATGTCCGTAATCGTTCCAACATTTGCCTCCATATCCGCTTTAATAGACGTTGTCATTTTAGGAACATCAATTTCTTTACGCTCTGCTCTTTCGGCAAAAATAAAACTCTTTACTTCCTCAACATTAGAGATTCTATCGTTTAACTGAATCTTATCCCCTGGTGTACCATCTTTCGATTTACCAACATAAATATAACTCACTAAACTCTTCTTCTCTAATTTCTTAACCTCTGTCGCTTTTGGCAACACCGGCTGCTGAATCTTCAGTGATGTTTCACGCATCACCGTTGTCACCATAAAAAAGAATAATAACATAAAAACAATATCCGGTAAGGATGCCGTAGAAATACCAGGCGTTCCTTTTTTCTTTTTTCCAAATTTAGCCATACATATTCTTATTTAGTTGGTTCAGCCTCAGAGATAATTTGAGGATAAATATTTAATTTAATATCTTTCTGCTGTTCATAGTTAAGTCTATCAAAATCCTTGCCATATTTCTTTTGAGAATATCTATTTCTAAGCACTGTATAAGCACCTACCAACTCATTCTGTACCGAAATATAGGTCGCATATGACGTACCTCTATCACTTTGCAAAGATATAATTGCCTTTTTCGGATGATCTGATGAAGCCGGATCTTTCTCTCCTTCACACCAGCTACAAACTTTTAAGTCTTCTTTAGCTAATGCCTCGGCAGTACCTCCACCATTATCGATGAAGTTAATTGCTGCTTCACGCAAATCCTCAACCTTCATATATTGATCACCTTCTACTAATATTTCATTACGTCTATTAATATTAACTTCGAAAACATTTTTCTCTTTTAATATTGGTGGTACAACATCTTCTGGTTGTTTCTCAGGTAGTTTACGAGAAATACCAGTATCTACATCCATTGTTGTTGTTACTAAAAAGAATATCAGTAGTAAGAACGCTATATCGGCCATAGAACCTGCATTAATTTCTGGGGTGTCTCTTCTAGCCATCGTATTTATTTTGCTAAGTTCTTAACAATTCCAAAGCCAATGATTCCTAAACCAGCAGCTCCTAATATTCCAGTAAATGTAATCAAACCACTTACCCATTTAGTAACTGATTTTGCTTCATCTCCGGTAATGATCTTTCCTTGAGTATCCTTAATTTCTATTACCTCTCCTAAAGCACCTGTTGCCAATTCATCTGAAGCGGTAAAATGCGTCACCAATAAGAGTGCCACTAAGATACCAACACCTAATAAAGTTTTCTTCAAGTTTTGAGGATTCTTTATTAAACCAGCTATAGATAAAATTAACGTAGTTGCAGCGACCACTACTAAAAGTAGGATAGCAAATGTTACGAAAGGAGCAATGACACTACCTTGAGCAGCCTCATCAATTTTCAACGTATCGTCACCCACCATAATAATCCTTACCATGAAGAATGCTCCAATAAGGCTAATACCAGCGGCTACAATCGTTAATATTTTTGATAATTTATTATTGTCCATGTTATCTATTATTTTTTATGTCTAACCAATAGGTCAACCAGTGTTATTGAAGCGTCTTCCATATTATTAACGATACCATCTACTTTAGAGATAATATAATTGTAAAATATTTGAAGAATAATCGCTACAACTAAACCAAATACTGTTGTCAATAAGGCTACTTTAATACCACCTGCAACAATAGAAGGAGAAATATCACCTGCTGCTGCAATCGCATCAAATGCTCCAATCATACCAATTACTGTTCCCATGAAACCAAGCATTGGTGCTAAAGCAATAAATAATGATAACCAAGATATGTTTTTTTCTAAAAGTCCCATTTGAACACCTCCGTAGCTTACAACCGCTTTTTCAGCTTGATCTACGCCTTCGTCCATTCTAGATAATCCTTGATAGAAAATCGAAGCAACGGGTCCTTTTGTATTTCTGCAAACTTCTTTTGCAGCTTCTACACCTCCTGAAGATAACGCATCTTCTACGCTAGCTACTAATTTATTTGTATTTGTAGTTGCCATGTTTAGGTATATAATTCTTTCTATAGCAATTGCCAATCCTAAAATCAAACAAACCAAAACAATCCCCATAAAAAATGGACCACCTTCTATAAAACGTTGTTTTAATATTTGGTGAAATGTTTTCTCTGCTGCAGCCGCCTCTTCAGTTTGAACTACAGTTGCAATAGCTGCAAAACTGTTTTGAACTGAACCTAAAAATAATCCTGCTATTGCTAGGATAGTAAATGCTTTTTTCATTGTGTGAATCTTAATTAATTAAATTAGTTATTGGGTTTAAAGATATAAATTTTTTATTAAAAACAACAATCTCTGCAGAGAGAAAGGGATTCGAACCCTCGTTATAATTTCTTATAAACACGCTTTCCAAGCGTGCGCCTTAAACCACTCGGCCACCTCTCTAAATGTTAATTTTTAACTTTAGGACTGCCAAGTAACAAAAAATTATTTACTAAATAAAAAATTATTGTAAAAACTAACTCATTTCTCCTCGTAGTGCACCTTCAAAAATAGACTTGAAATCCTCTTTAGGGATATTTTCTCCTAATAAATACATCAACTTAGCAACCGCCGATTCTGTTGTAATATCCTTACCACTAATAAGACCTATTTCAGCCAATTGCACACTTGTTTCATAATGTCCTAGGATAACACTTCCTCCAGCACACTGGGTTACATCCACGATATATATCCCTCTTTGCAATGCGTCTTTCAATAGATTGATAAACCATTTTTCTGTAGGAGCATTACCAGAACCATAAGCTTCCAAGATGACTCCTTTGATAGTTGGTATGGATAAAATACTTGCCACCACATTTTTTGTAATTCCAGGAAACAACTTTAAAATAACAATGTTTTCTTCTAGTTTCTTTCTTATTTTTAACTCACTTCCATTCAATTGATGATATATTAAATCATCATTAAACTTTAAATGTACTCCACTTTCGGCCAATGGTGGGTAGTTAGGGGATGTAAATGCTTCAAACTGCTCAGCATTAATTTTGGTTGTTCTATTTGCTCGATATAATTTATATTCGAAATAAAGACCTACCTCCTTGATATGAGGCTCCTTTGTTTTTTCATTTCTTGAAGCTGCAATTTGTACGGCTGTAATAAGGTTTTCTTTAGCATCAGTTCTCAAATCTCCAATCGGTAATTGAGAACCTGTGAATATGACTGGTTTTGCTAAATTTTCTATCATAAAACTTATCGCAGAAGAAGTATATGACATGGTATCTGAACCTGTGAGCACTACAAACCCGTCCTTTTGAGCATAGTTTCGTTCAATAATTTCTACAATATCCACCCAATACTTGGTATTCATGTTTGACGAATCGATAGGCTCTTCGAAAGAAACTGCTTCAATATTACAATTGAGTTGATTCAACTCTGGAATCTTCTCGTATAAATGATTAAAGTCAAAGGCTCTTAAAGCATTTGTTTCGTAATCTTTAATCATACCAATGGTTCCGCCAGTATAAATCAATAAAATTTCAGGAGTTGTCATCTTGTCATTGTTGCTTTTAAAAAATATAATTACTTGTTAATCAATTATTTATATAATAAAAAATCTTCATTAACAAAGAAATAATACTTTCATTTTTATTTGGAACAATTTATGCAGTAAATTTACAAGATTAATACAATAAACTATAAAAATTTAAATTATGATTGGATTCTATATACTTATCGGGGCTATCTCATTGGTAAGCTGGGTGATAAGCAATAAACTGAAAAGCAAGTTTAAACATTATTCTAAAGTACAACTAGAAAATGGGATGAATGGTGCAGAGATTGCCGAAAAAATGTTAGCAGATCATGGTATCTCTGATGTCAAAGTGATTTCTACCCCAGGTATGTTAACAGATCATTACAATCCACGAAATAAAACGGTAAACCTGAGCGAAGGGGTTTACAATCAGCGTAATGCTGCCGCGGCAGCTGTTGCGGCCCATGAAGTTGGTCATGCGGTGCAACATGCAAATGCTTATGAATGGCTTACCATGCGTTCTAAGTTGGTACCTGCTGTGAGCATTACCTCAAAATTCTCTCAGTATATGGTGATCGGAGGAATTATTTTTGGCGCCGCTTCTGGCAACACCGGTATTGGTTTTTATATTGCGATTGCTGGTTTAGCTTTCATGGCGCTAGGTACAATATTTAGCTTCATAACTTTGCCAGTTGAGTATGATGCCAGCAATAGAGCATTAGCTTGGCTCAAAAATAAAAATATAGTCAATCAGCGAGAGTTTAAAGGTTCAGAAGATGCTCTAAAATGGGCAGCAAGAACCTACTTAGTCGCTGCACTTGGATCGCTGGCAATGTTGCTCTATTGGGCATTACAAATTTTAGGAGGAAGAGACTAATTTCTTCTTTAAAATATAAAAAAAATCCCGCAAGAGCGGGATTTTTTTTATATTTTAATTTGTCGATCTATTTGTTGATCTAACGATATAAAGGTTTCTGTTCTAGCAACACCTTTGATTAATTGTATTTGTTTATTTAGCACTTCCATTAAATGTTCATTATCCCTACAAAGTATCTTTACAAAAATAGCATAATTACCCGTTGTATAGTGACTTTCTATTACCTCATCAATTTCCTTTAAGCGTTTCACTGCTTCCTTATAAGTACTAGCTGCATCTAAAAAAATTCCGGCAAACGCCAACGTTTTATAACCAAGCGCCTTCGGGTTTATAATAAATTTTGAGCCTTGTAATAAACCTGATTTTTCTAGTTTTCTCAATCTTTGATGAATCGCTGCTCCCGAAATACCTACTTCTCGAGCAATAGCCAAAATTGGAGCTCTTGCATCACTCATTAAATTCTTCAAAATAATCTTATCAATACCATCAATATGTAATACCTTTTCTTTCATATCTGCTCTCTTATAGATCTTAAATTATTATATGTAAGCTTATCAAGCTCCACGACTTCTAAATATGAAATAAAAGTAAAAAAATAAAGGATATGAAAAATCATATCCTTTATTTTTTATTACAAATTGAAATTTAATCTTGAGGTGCCATTTCAAAGTCTTCCATGAATTTTGTGGTATAATTTCCTGCTAAATAATCAGGGTGATCCATAAGTTGTCTATGAAAAGGAATGGTAGTTTTGACTCCTTCGATTACAAATTCATCTAACGCTCGCTTCATTTTATTAATCGCCTCTTCACGTGTTTGCGCAGTGGTAATTAATTTAGCGATCATTGAGTCATAATTTGGAGGAATCATATAACCAGCATAGACATGCGTATCTAGTCTCACTCCATGCCCGCCAGGAGCGTGCAAAGTGGTTATTTTACCTGGTGACGGACGAAAGTCGTTATAGGGATCTTCGGCATTGATACGACACTCTATCGAATGTAAATTCGGTGTATAATTCTTTCCTGAAATTGGCACTCCTGCAGCCACTAAAATTTGCTCGCGAATCAAATCGAAATCTATCACTTGTTCGGTAATGGGATGCTCTACTTGTATTCGTGTATTCATTTCCATGAAATAAAAATTTCTGTGTTTATCTACCAGAAATTCTACTGTTCCAGCACCTTCATACTTGATATACTCGGCCGCTTGCACAGCTGCCTCTCCCATCTTCTTTCGCAAGGTACTTGTCATGAATGGTGAAGGCACTTCTTCTGTTAATTTTTGATGGCGACGTTGCACCGAACAATCTCTTTCAGACAAATGGCATGCTCTTCCTGTAGAATCTCCGACAACTTGAATTTCAATATGTCTTGGCTCTTCAATCAGTTTTTCCATGTACATATCGTCATTTCCAAAAGCTGCTTTTGATTCTTGTCTCGCAGAATCCCAAGCATCTTTCAAATCTTCTGGATTCCAAACGGCTCGCATTCCTTTACCTCCACCTCCGGCAGTTGCTTTCAGCATCACTGGATAACCGGTCGATTTAGCCAATTTTTGACATTCTTTGAAATCTTCAATAATACCATCACTTCCAGGTACACAAGGCACCCCTGCTTCTTTCATGGTTGCCTTCGCCGTTGCTTTATCTCCCATTTTAGAGATCATTTCCGCGGAAGCGCCAATAAATTTGATATTATGCTCTTCACAGATTTTAGAAAACTTAGCATTCTCTGATAAAAAACCATAACCTGGATGTATCGCGTCTGCATTTGTTATTTCAGCTGCTGCGATAATATTAGAAATTTTCAAATAGGAATCACTACTTGGAGGCGGGCCAATACATACCGCTTCGTCAGCAAATTTTACATGCAAACTTTCTTCATCAGCAGTTGAATATACGGCTACTGTTTTTATTCCCATCTCCTTACACGTACGTATAACACGAAGTGCAATCTCGCCTCTATTGGCAATTAATATTTTTTTAAACATAACTTTTTAAAATTAAATTTCCTCTGAAGCCTTGAGCCTAACTTTAAATTCTTATTATAGAATTCACGAGTTCGCTACCAAGGTCGAGATTAAAATTGTTATGAAGGATCAACTAAAAACAGTGGTTGATCAAATTCTACTGGTGATGCGTCATCAACTAAAATTTTAACGATCTTACCCGAAACTTCAGATTCGATTTCATTAAACAATTTCATTGCTTCGATAATACATACAGTATCCCCTACATTAATAGTGCTTCCAACCTCTACAAATAATGGTTTATCTGGTGAAGGTTTTCTATACATGGTACCGATGATTGGAGATTTGATAACTACATATTTTGAATCATCATCTGCTGCTGGGGCTGTCGCGGCAGGTGCCTCACTTGAAGCTGTTGGTGCAACTGGAGCTTGCGCTACAGGCACTTGTGCTATTGGTGCTTGATGTACTATTGTCGTTTCTGTCTTATCTGACGATCCTGTTTTGATGGTAACTTTAACGTCTTCCATTTCTAATTTTACTTCGCTAGCACCTGATTTTGCTACAAATTTTATTAGATTCTGAATATCTTTTAAATCCATATTATTTAAGTTTAGTTAATTCTTTTAAGCGTTATATGCCCATTTTAAGTAAATAGCTCCCCATGAGAAACCACCACCAAATGCTGCAAAAATTATATTATCTCCTTTTTTTAGTTGCGATTCGAAATCGGCGAGTAATAAAGGTAAGGTTGCAGAAGTGGTATTACCATATCTATGTATATTCATTAATACCTTCGATTCGTCTAATCCCATTCTTTCTGCGGTCGCATCAATAATTCTTTTATTTGCTTGGTGTGCAGCAAGCCATGCAACATCTTCTATTTTCAAATTATTTCTTTCTAGTATTTTCTCACTCACATCGGCCATATTAAACACTGCATTCTTAAAAACAGTTCTTCCTTCCTGATGCACGAAACATTCAGGCTCACCAAATACTTCTCCTTTTTCGAAAGGGTTTGCAGAACCACCTTTCTGTACTTGTAAGAACTCTCTACCCTCACCATTGGTTCTTAGGTATTCATCTTGTACACCTAAACCATCTGTCGAAGGTTCGAATAATACAGCTCCAGCGCCATCTCCAAAAATGATACACGTAGCACGATTAGTATAATCGATCATTGAAGAGTTTTTATCGGCACCTATTAATACTACTTTCTTATACTTTCCAGATTCAATAAAACTAGAAACGACCGACATTCCAAAAAGAAAACTTGAGCATGCTGCATCCATATCAAATGAAAAAGCTTCTGTGGCTCCTATTTGTGAAGCGACAAAAGCTGCAGTAGAGGCCGCTTGCATATCGGGTGTTGCCGTAGCTACGATCAACAATTCAATTTCTTTTGGATCAAGCTTCGACTTTTCTAGTAAATCTTTCGCGGCATTAATCGCCATGAAAGAAGTTCCTTTACCTTTACCTTTTAATATTCTTCTCTCTTTTATCCCTGTTCTCGTGGTAATCCATTCGTCATTTGTCTCAACTAGGGTTTCCAATATTTCGTTTGATAAAACGTATTCTGGAAGATACTTTCCTACGGCGGTTATTGCTGCAGTGATTTTACTCATAATGATATCTTAATTATATAGATAATTCTTACTAAAAGTGGCACCAAAGTAATGAAATTTATTTTGGTTTATGCCTAAAAAAATATTGTTTTTTGACCATTTTTACTCTAAAACGCAAAAAAAAGCGCAAAAAGAAGTCATTTTTTTACATTTTGATTGTTTTTATCAAAACCCTACTTTATGCCCTTCAATTAAAAAAAGCTCTTCGAAAAATCGAAGAGCTTTGTGCGGCTGAAGGGAGTCGAACCCCCACGCCTTGCGGCACTAGATCCTAAGTCTAGCGTGTCTACCAATTCCACCACAGCCGCAGTTTCGCATGTGCTGAATTTATTTCAGTAAATGTGGGTGCAAATATAATCAAACTTACTAAATAGCAAAGCTGTTCACTTATATTTTTAGTATTTTTGATTTCTTTCAATTTATGACAAATGACCAACGCAAAAAACTATATCGAAAAACATAAAAATCGTTTTATTGACGAACTTATTGAATTATTAAAAATACCATCAATCAGTGCTGATTCTGCCTTTAGTCAGGATGTTATTAATACCTCAGATCTGATTAAAACGAGTCTTGAAAATGCAGGATGTGATCTTGTTGAAATTTGCGAAACTCCAGGGTATCCTATTGTGTATGGAGAAAAAATAATTGATCCTAACCTACCCACCGTGTTAGTATATGGCCATTATGATGTGCAACCGCCTGACCCTTTAGACCTATGGGATTCACCACCGTTTGAGCCTGTTATAAAGAAAACGACAACACACCCTGAAGGTGCTATTTTTGCACGAGGAGCCTGCGACGATAAAGGGCAATTATTTATGCATGTAAAAGCCCTCGAGTATATGACTTCAAATAACCAACTTCCTTGTAATGTTAAATTCATGATTGAAGGCGAAGAAGAAGTTGGCTCAGAAAGCCTTGCTTGGTTTGTAACAAAGCATCAAGAAAAGTTGGTGAATGATGTTATTCTAATTTCAGACACAGGCATGATTGCGAATGATATCCCATCAATTACCACTGGACTACGAGGATTAAGTTATGTAGAAGTTGAAGTTACGGGTCCGAATCGCGATCTACATTCTGGTTTATATGGTGGTGCTGTAGCAAATCCGATAAATATTTTAACGAAAATGATTGCTTCGCTGCACGATGAAGATAATCACATAACAATTCCTGGGTTTTATAATAAGGTAGAAAATTTATCATTAGAGGAACGGGCTGAAATGGCAAAGGCTCCCTTTTCTTTAGAAGATTATAAAAAAGCATTAGATATAGATGCCGTTTATGGAGAGCAAGGTTATACTACAAATGAGCGAAATTCGATTCGACCTACCTTGGATGTGAATGGTATTTGGGGTGGCTATACTGGCGAAGGTGCTAAAACGGTAATTGCAAGTAAAGCATTTGCTAAAATTTCTATGCGATTGGTACCCAACCAAGATTGGACGGAAATAACAGCTCTATTTAAATCTCATTTTGAAAAAATAGCACCAAAAGGAGTCACGGTAAAAGTAACACCTCATCACGGAGGACAGGGCTATGTAACACCCATCGATAGTATTGGATACCGCGCCGCAGCAAAAGCATATACAGATACTTTTGGTAAAAACCCGATTCCGCAACGAAGCGGAGGAAGTATTCCTATTGTTTCTTTGTTTGAAAAGGAATTAAAAAGTAAGACTATTTTAATGGGATTTGGTTTGGATAGTGATGCTATCCATTCTCCAAATGAACATTTTGGTATTTTTAACTATCTGAAAGGTATCGAAACTATTCCATTGTTCTATAGCTATTTCACAGAAATGAAATTGGCCGAATTATAAGTTTTCCATTCGGCTTACATAGCCGTATTCATCACTACCACCTCTCTTAGAACGTTCGATTCTATTTTTATTGGATGTTATGAGGTGTTGGATGGTTTCTTTTTTGGGAGAAATAGTGTTAATAATAGTATGAATTTTCTCTTTAATTAGTTTGGTCATTTTTTATGTTACTTTGGGATGCGTAATAATAACAACTGTAAGTTCATAATTCCTACCCCAAAATTCATTTCTTTCAAATTACTTTTCTTTTTTCTTCAAATAATTGTTGTCATACAACCAATCTTCAAGTCGTTTTGGCCAACTACTCAGTGTTTTTAATTTTGTGCGGTATCCCATATTAAAAGCGTGCCCTCCTTTGGCATAAATATGTGCCTCTACAGACTCACCTACTTTTCGATACCCTTTCAAAATTTTTACGACGGGTTCGGAACAGCATTCATCATCGTTCGCAACCACCAAAAAAGCCGGTGGTAATTTTGCAGGAAATACATCTGGTATACCTAAAGGACCTGGATACACCAATATTTGAAAATTAGGCTTTGCATCCATATGATCTATCGGGTCCTTTCCTTTTGCGGTGACTACTGCGCTATTATAAGTTACCATTGATACCACTTCTCCGCCTGCAGAGAATCCGAGCATTCCAATCTTTGTAGGGTCAATATTCCATTTTTTCGCATTATGCCTAACCATTCTCATTGCTCTTAGACCATCTTCTTTTGCGTGCTTCTCTATAGTGTAGTGAGATCCCTCTTCGCGTGCCAATCTATATTTTAATACAAAAGCGGTAATCCCTAATTTATTTAAAAAAAGTGCCGCATTTTTCCCTTCTGAATTATAGACCAATGCTCTATGTCCTCCTCCTGGGCAAATAATTACAGCCGTTCCGTTAGAGCATTCATTCGATGGAGCATACATCGTAAGGGACGGATTATGTACATTTTTCACCCACCAGTCTTTCGCTTTCTCTGGTTCGTTTTTAAGTTTCTCAAACCCAGGTGCTCCATTTTCCCAAAGTGATATTACTTTTGGTGTTGTTTGACAAAAAAGAGTCATTGGAATAAGGAGTATTACTACATTCAATAGAGTTTTCATAGCGCCTGTATGTTTTCTCAAATATACTATTTTAAATATTTTTTGCGCTTTCTTGTAACTTTAACAGTTAATTCACACTTATATAGCAACATATAGTCAATTTAACACGTTTATCTAATAAACCTTCTCTGCAATGCTCAAAAACTTCTTTTGGATGTGCTCTGGCGCTGATCCTGATTTACTTAACGAAAGTCCAAAATCTGAACAAATAAAATATGCGGGAATTGGTGGTACCGTTTTTTTTACCGCTGTCATGGCTTTTATTTCCGGTTCATATGCCTTATACACCGTATTTGACAACGTATATATGGCTATTGCTTTTGGTCTTGTTTGGGGATTACTTATTTTTAATTTAGATAGATTCATTGTCTCCACCATTAAAAAACAAGACAACATATGGAAAGAATTACTGCAAGCATCTCCTAGAATAATTTTAGCTGTTATCATTGCCGTGGTTATTTCAAAACCTTTAGAAATGAAAATTTTCGAAAAGGAAATTAACCAAGTTTTATTAGAGCAAAAGAATGAGCTAACGCTACAAAACCAAAATCAGATTGCTCAACAATATACACCCGAAATTAACAGAATAGAAGCAGAAATTGAAGCACTAAAAAATACTGTGAGTGCAAAAGAAAGAGAAACGAATGATCTGTATGACACCTATATTGCCGAAGCTGAAGGTACTGCTGGTACCATGAAATTAGGAAAAGGCCCTGTGTATAAAGAAAAAAGAGAGAAACACGATGCACTATTACAGGAGTTGCAAACGCTGAAAGAAGAAAGCAAACTTTCCATATCTGCGAAAGAAGCGGCCATTGTTTCGCTAAGAAATAATCGTGATAATCAAGTCACTATGAGTCAACCTATTATTGACGGTTTTGATGGACTAATGGCACGAATTAACGCCTTAGGAGAACTGGCATGGTTTCCTTCTTTTTTTATTTTACTTCTCTTTTTGGCGATTGAAACTGCACCTGTATTAGCTAAGGTAATGGCTCCAAAAGGCGCTTACGATTTAAAGTTTGATGAACAAGAGGACGCACTAGCAACATGGGTAGCACAGCAAAAAAACCAACGTGCTGCACTTTTAGATACCGATGTTACCTTAAACGAAAAAGTCTATTATGATGTTTCTGAGGATGCCGAAATTTATGACTACAAAAAACAAAAGGCGAAGGACCTCCTAAAACTACAATCTGATAAGTTTTACAAGAAACAGAGTGATTTGATTTAGGGTTTGTAGTTTCAAGGGTATTTTCTCTTTATTGAAATGATTACAGTTATTTTATCTCCAGTGAGGTAAACTTAAAAGTATTTACATCAAATAAACCTTTGTCGCTCAGTTTTAACGATGGAATTACCAATAACGCCATGAAAGACAATGTCATGTACGGTGCTCTTAGTTGGCTGCCCATGTTTTTAGCCAATGCATCTAACTCGGCATAAGCTGCACCCACCTCTGCACCAGAGCGATCACTCATGATACCTGCTACTGGTAAGGACACAATTTTTTCTTTTTCATTCGAAACGGCGCAAATACCACCTTTGTTTTTGATGATTAAATTAACAGCTTTACAAATTTCTTCATCTGATACACCAACGGCAATAATATTATGAGAATCATGTCCCACAGAACTAGCAATTGCACCTTCTTTCAGTCCAAAACTCTTAATAAAAGCGATTGCAGGTGTGGTATTTTTGTACCGATTCACCACTGTCATTTTTAAAATATCGGTTTTACTATTTGAAACTAAATTACCATCGATAATTAAACTTTCTGCTTCTACTTCATTCGTAATCAATTCTCCATCTAAGGCTTCAATGACTCTAATTCTATCTGAAGCTGAATGAAACTCGAAATCAGAAATATTTTTAAATTCAGTATTAAAGTTATTTAACACTTCAAAATCTACTGTTTCTATAAAAGAGTCACCTCCTTTCGCCACTAAATTACCATCAATATAAGTCTCTAAAACTTTAAAACTCGTTAGATCTTCAACCATGATAAAATCGGCTGCATCTCCTTGTCTTAATAACCCTACATCTAACTTGTAGTGTTCTACTGGATTCACGCAAGCAACTCTTAATACGTCAAACACATCCATTTTTTTTGCCACTGCTCGCGCGCACAATTGGTTGATATGACCCAGTAACAAGTCATCTGGATGTTTGTCATCTGAACAAAACATCATAGATTCGAAATGCGTTGGAAGTAAATCGATTAAAGCCTCAAAATTTTTAGCCGCACTTCCTTCTCGAATAATAATTTTCATTCCTTTTTGAAGCTTTTCGAAAGCCTCATCATACGTGAAACATTCGTGATCAGTTGAAATTCCGGCATCGATATACGTAGATAGTTCCTCACCTCTAAGCCCAGGTGCATGACCATCAATTGGCTTGTTATACTGTTTAGCAAAATCAATTTTTCTCATCACTTCCTCATCATCAAATAGTACGCCTGGATAGTTCATCATTTCGGCTAAATATTTGATCTCCGGCTTTTCAAGCATTTTTTTGATGTCATTCGAATCAATGGTAGCTCCGGCACTTTCAAAAGATGTCGCGGGCACACAAGAAGGCGCTCCAAAATTAAATTTTAACGGCACTCTACTACCGTTTTCAATCATAAAATCAACACCTTTAACACCTAAGACATTGGCGATTTCGTGAGGGTCAGAAACAGTTGCTACAGTACCATGCAATACGGCAAGTTTCGCAAACTCTGATGGAACGAGCATCGAGCTTTCTATATGAATATGTGCGTCTATAAAGCCAGGTAGAATAAAAGACTCTGAGTCATGCGACTTTCGAGTAATTGAAACGATTTTTCCGTTTTCAACTAAAATTTCTCCTTTGTAGATATCTCTATTGGGTATATCTACAATATTTCCTTGTACAATCATTCGCTCGTTTTACGAGACGAATCTACAAAGAATAATAGTTGTTTTTCAGAAAATAATATTGAAATGTGTTCTACTGAACCTATTTTAAGATAACTTAAAAAGTGAGAGGAAGAAGCCCTGAAGTGAGGCGGGGATCAACTCTACATTTTCCTTTTTTTCAGGTTGGATATCTTGCAAAATATTCGTCGCGAAATTATAATCTACTTTTCTAAAACGATCTGCTCTGTATGCGTTGTATCCACTACTTGGAGATTTAGACTCTTTTAAAATCAATCCACCATCGACAGGATTAAACCCTTCAATGGTGTACATTTCTCCCTTTTTCAACCCACCTAACCTATACCATCTTCTTCTGGCATTTGTACAAACAACAACTTCTCCTATTTCAAAAGTAGTATCCATAATTTATTCGTTATTTAAGTTTCTGGGGGCCTATTATAGAATAAACATACAAACAGAATCTAAAGGAATTCTAAAGATTTGCATGAAAATCTACTTTTTTTACGCAATTTGGAAGGAAAAAATTCTAAAACGAAGGAAATTCGGTCAGTTAGGTTGTGTAGGTCTTTAGTTTAACGAGATGAAGTTGAAACTGTATAGTTTAGAAGTCTTTGTTACTTTTTTATGTTGATTTTGTACCACTTCTTTTTTCGTAGGTTGTATCATTTCAATCACGGAATGAGCGAAATCATAATCTATTTTCCGAAACCGATCGGCTCTGTATGCATTATAACCACTCATAGGAGATTTCACTTCTTTCAGTATTAATCCACCATCATAAGGATTGAAACCAGCGATGGTATACATTTCACCTTTCTTAAGCCCTCCTAATTTAAACCATCTTTTACTGTCATCGGTGCAAACTACTTTTTCTCCTATTTCGAAATTATTCATATTCATCCTTTTAATTAAAACAACTGAGAAATAAAAATTCCTCAACTTATTTTGTACTAGTTAGCTAAGTTGTTGATTTTCACGACATGAAATCATTAGTAAATTGTGATTTCGTATATCGTCAAATACTTGAAATAAAACTGTAGGGGCATGATGGTCAAAAATAGGAATCTTGATCATGTAAGACAATAGCGAAAACCATGAATTTTAAAACTAGTGGTTTTTGGGTAGTTTTATTATAATTACCTAATTTTCAATATGTTAAAAATATTAAAATTTTCTATCTGGATGAAAAGAAGAAAGTTTTATGGCAGTCTTTTTTTCTGAAATAATTTGAGAAACGAGCTTTCCAGTGGCCGCTGCCATGCTCCAACCCATCATTGCATGACCAGTTGCAATTGTCAAATTCTGACATTTATTTGACTTTCCAATATAAGGTAATCCGTCAGGAGAAACAGGTCTGAGACCAGAAGCGGCATCGGCTTTTTCTTCGGTTGATATGGAAATTTCTGGATAATATTTTGATACTGCATTTGCAATAGCCTCCACTCTCGCCTTACGAATACGTTGATTGATTCCTGCGATCTCCATAGTTCCGGCAAAACGTGTAAATCCGTTCATTGGGGTGACCGCTACTTTGGCTTCTGCCAAAATTGCTGGAATAGTAATATGCGTCTTACGAAAGCTGTTCATTCTATATCCTTTACCCGCTTGGACTAATAACTTTAACCCTATTTTTTGCGTTAACATACTACTCCAAGATCCTGCCGCCAACACAAATTCATCTGCCCTTAATTGTCGCTTAGTTGAAATAATCGCTCTCATTTTTTGATCTCTATATTCTATATCCTCAACCTTTTCATTCGTATAAAACTGTACACCCTCATTTAATAAATATGATTTCATTTCTTCCATGAATTCATGGGGTGTTGTATGATAGTCACATTTATAGTAGGTGGCGCCACGAATACTTAATACAGCTTTCGATTCTAATTTGCGAACCTCGACTGCTGTCAAATTCTCTACCTCTAAGCCTTCGTTTCTAGCTAATTGTGCTACTTTCATTTCTTCCTCTAGTGCTTTCTCTGATTGGCATAACATCATCAACCCTTTTTTCTCATAGTGAAAAGTAAAGTTTTCATTTTCTCTTATCTCGTCACAGAGTTCTTGACTCAATAGGGCGATATCTTTAATTGCTGGAATTGATCTTTGCACATGTTTTGGATTACATGATTTATTGAAGGCCCAAACCCATTTTAAAAAATCGGGTTCTAAGCGCGGCCTTATGTATAAGGGACTCGATGTATTGAACATCCATTTTAGTCCTTTTTTCATAACGCCTGGAGCCGCTAATGGAATAATATGACTTGGAGACAAATAACCAGCATTCACATAGGAAGCTCCTGAGTCCATATTTGATTGGTCAATTATTGTCACTTGATGCCCTTCTTTTTGCAGGTAATATGCCGAGCATAACCCGATAATCCCTCCGCCAATAACAACACAATTTTTCATCTTATTTTTATTTGGGTTCAATTAAATCCCATAGATTCCCATATAAATCTTTAAAAACACACACAATTCCATAAGGTTCTTCTTTCGGTTCTCTCACGATTCGAATTTTTTGATCCAACAAATTTTGATAGTCTCGATCGAAATTCTCTGTATTCAAAAATAAAAATACGCGTCCTCCTGTTTGATTTCCTATATGACTTGCTTGTACTTCTCCATCCGCTTTAGCGAGCAATAGCGAAAAAGCACTATCTGTCGACGGAGCTATCAATACCCACCGCTTTTTTTCATTTATAATGGTATCTTCTATTACTTTAAAATGTAGCTTATGTACATAAAAATCTATAGCTTCATCGTAATCCTTTACTACCAAAGCGATATGTGCTATTTTCCGATTCATTTTATCCTTACTTGGTCCTTTTTATATATGCATTAACTCTATCTTCTAAAATAGCCAGTGTGACAGTACCTTGCTCTAAAATGACCTCATGAAAGGTTCTAATATCAAACTTCTCTAACAGTTCGGCTTCTGCTCTTTTTCTTAGCTCTCTAATTTTTAACTCCCCTATTTTATAGGATAAGGCCTGCCCTGGCCATGAAATATAGCGATCGGTTTCGGTATTTATTTCATGTAAGGATAAAGCCGTATTTGCTGCCATGTATTCGACTACCTGATCTCGACTCCAGCCTTTGGCATGGATACCGGTATCAACCACTAACCGACACGCTCTCCACATTTCGTATGTCAGTTGCCCGAATTTTTCATAAGGTGTTGTATACATACCCATTTCATCGGCAAGATATTCGCTATATAGGCCCCATCCTTCTCCATAAGCAGAGAGGTACATATTCCTTCTAAATTTAGGGATACTATCGCCTAACTCATTATTCAAGCTACCCTGTAAGTGATGTCCAGGAACCGCCTCATGAACGGTCAAGGCAGGTAATGTATACAAGGTTCTACTATTCAGATTGTAGGTATTTACCCAATAATATCCTGGATCGGTGCTATTCTTAGAAGTACCTATATATCTACCCGTGGTGTATTTCGGAGCAATTGCATCGGGTACAGGTGCAACACCATATGGTTTTCGTGGCAAGGTTTTAAAAAAACGTGGAAGCTGTGCATCAACACGCTTTGCCATATCTCTAGCTATCATTAACAATTCGTCAGCTGTCTTTGCGTAAAACTGGCTATCTGATCGCAAGAATTGAAAAAAATCAGCAAAAGAACCTTTAAAATCTAAATCGTCAATAATACCTTCCATTTCTTGTTTGATACGAGCCACTTCTTTCAATCCGATTTCGTGAATATCATCTGCTGAATACTGGGTACTAGTGGTGTAATAATTAATTCTATTCTGATAAAAGTCGCCTCCATTAGGCGTTTCAGAAACCCCTAATGTTGTTCTCGTTTTGGGTATATATTCAGTTTCAAAAAATGTCTTGATACGCTTAAATTGCGGAATCACATTCTCAGCAATCGTCTTTTTAGCCGCATCAATAACAGAGTCGCTTTGGTTTTCGGTGAGTACTCCAGGAACACCTTTAAATGGAGTATAGAAAAAACTATCTTCTATAACATCTACAATATGCGTGTTATACGTCGATTCGTAACCTTTAAAAATAACTTTAGGTTGAGAAACTCCTTTCTCAAGACCTTCCTTTAACATTGCCAAATTTTGATCGACATAGAGCGGTAGAGCATTTAACTTTTTGAGATATTGCTTCGCTTGTTTATAATTGGTAATAGGACGTACCATATAAGGTAAACTCACATGAAAGCCCGAATCAGAAAGTAATGGGTTTAAATAGCGCTCATATTGATGATAATCTATGGTCTCTTGTAATTTAAATTTTAAGAGTTCTAATGAAATCATTTCGGTCTCTGAAAGGCCAGTAGCATCAAGTTTATCTAGCTTTGTTAATTGTTCCTTTGCAAAATCGGCTTCTTCCTGATAATGTGTTTTGGTAAATAAACCTAATGGGTAGACTTCTTTATCGTAGCCTTCATGATCTTCAACAAGTTTTATGATAGAGGCTAATTCATTTGACACACTTCTTGTTTCTTGCTTACAACCCATAATAATGAGTAGGGTTAAGAGCACAATTGACTTAAAAATACGAGACATAGATTTGATTTTCATTTTGTTATAAAAATAGTAAAAAGAGTCATCTTTAGAGTTAAAAACTAGGTTTTCCATCATTTTCTAGTCACAAAATTTGGTAATTCAATTTTTTATTCTACATTTGTAGAGCTAATTCTAAATTTGTAGAGCAATGCAATTATCAAAAACCGAAGAACAATTGATGCAACATTTATGGAAGCTCGAAAAAGCTTTTATGAAAGATTTATTGAATGCATTTGAAGACCCAAAACCTGCTACGACAACGGTTGCTACCCTTTTAAAACGGATGATTGACAAAGGTTTTGTTGCTTACAAACTGTATGGGAAATCGAGAGAATATTATCCGCTCGTTAAGAAAAAGGATTATTTCTCAAAACATGTGAACGGACTTATTAAAAACTTCTTTAATGATAGTGCTTCACAATTTGCTTCTTTCTTTACACAAGAGACTGATTTGTCTAAAAACGAGTTGGAAGATTTAAGGAAACTAATTGACAGTGAACTAAAAAAGAAATAATTATGCTCTTCTATATTTTAAAATCTAGTGCCTGCCTACTTATCCTCTTAGGATTCTATAAGCTCTTTTTAGAAAGAGAACATATGCATGGTTTTAAACGCTTCTACCTACTAGGTGCATTAGTGGTGTCTTTTTGTATTCCATTGATTACATTCACTAGTTATGTTTTTATAGCTCCAATGGAAGAATTCGCCTTGTTGGATCAAAATTTAGCGATTCAAAACGTTGAAGAAGCCAGTCTACCAATAAACTACTTGCCCATTATTCTTTGGACTATCTATGGTTTTGGCGTGTTACTCTTTACACTTAAATTTATTTATAATCTATGGCGGATTGTGATTAAAATTAGAAGAAATCCGCGCTTAAAGACCAAGAATTTTATCAATGTGCTGTTGGAAGATTTAGCTATTCCTCACACTTTTTTCAATTTTATTTTCTTGGATAAATACAAATTCGAGGCTCAAAAAATACCTAAAGAAGTATTAGTACATGAGCAAACACACGCTACCCAGAAGCATTCATTGGATATTTTATTCATTGAATTATTGCAAATCGTGTTTTGGTTTAATCCGTTAATTTATTTTGCAAAACATAGTATCAAATTAAACCATGAGTTTTTAGCCGATCAAGCTGTGCTAAATCAAGGTACCACGACATCTAATTATCAAAATATACTACTCAGTTTTTCTTCAACTAATTATCACCCGCAATTTACCAATGCTATTAATTATTCATTCATCAAAAAACGATTTACTATCATGAAAACACGCACATCGAAACGAACAAGTTGGTTAAAGAGTTTGGTACTGCTACCGCTTTTAGCCGGATTGATTTATGGCTTTAGTGAGAAGGTCACCATTGAAAAATTGACACCACAAACTGAAGAATTGCAGATCAATAAAGCAAAACAAGATAATATCAATCGAGTAAAGGAATACATAGATAAAGAAAGAGCAATAGAGAAATCAAATCAAGATACAGCAACATACGCAAGCATCAAAACAACCCTTGAGGATATTAATAAGTTAAAACTCAATTATACCACCCAAGGCACGCCCAATCAACTAGCAGAATACAATAGATTAGCTAAATATTACAAATCAATTCCAAAAGGAAAGTTGATGATTAAAGTAGTCGATATAGAACGCCTAAAATACCTGTATAACATAATATCTCCTGCTCAAAAACAACAGGCAGAGTCTTTTCCGAATTTTCCAATACTACTCGCACCTCCGCCTAAAATGGATACGATTTACACTTATAATCGAATGGCAAATCACGTTAAATATGTTGCAAAAAATAGAAAGGCAAACCTTATATATTTAACAAATATTTACCACGAGATGACTGCTGGGCAAAAACAACAAGTAATTTCACCTTCTCAACTAACAAAAATATTTTATTTTCAAGATAAAGCAACCCCAGAGCAACTTGCCGAATATAATAGACTCGCAACATACTACAATGCCATGTCTAAAGAGAATATGATTGTCAAACTGAAAGACGTGAAGCGACTTGAATATCTCTACAGCATCATGAGCACATCGCAAAAAAAGTCGGCACAAAAGTTTCCCAATTTCCCACCTCCTCCGCCGCCTCCACCAACAATGGACATAGGTAACATTAAGAAAGGCTCAAAAGAACTACAGGCAGCTTCGAAGCAATTTTCTGAAATTACAGAAAACTATGTAGATGCCATTCGAAAGTATTATAAAACAAAAACAAATTATAGTGATTTGAAACCTCTATATAAAAGGGTAATGGATGTACATAAGGTATATGCTGCGTTGGCGAAAAAAGAGAATGTAGCGGTACCACCGCCACCACCACCGGTTCCAGAACCAAAGATTATAGAGGAGCAAGAGATCATTGAAGAGCGGGAAGTCGTTGAAGAGCGAGAAGTTATAGAGGAGCGAGAAATTGAAGAAGAACGAGAAATCATAGAAGTGGCTGAAGAGATTCCTCCCCCACCGCCACCAATAAGCCCTTTAGACCATATTATTTCACTGGCAAAAAAAGGCGCAACCTTTTATTATGAGGGTCAAAAAGTATCATCCGATAAAGCGATTGCGTTGGTAAAAAACAAAACGAATATGCACATTCAAGTTAGAAAGCACGACTCAGATAATCCAATTGTTTATTTATCAAAGAAACCCATTCACGTCGAAACGAAAAAACAATCTTCGCAAAAAAAATCAGGAGCAGGGTATGCCAACTTTATGCACGAGATGAAGAATAAAGGAGGATTATTTTATTTTGAAGGTCAGAGAATATCGTACAATCAGACCGTTGAGCTTAAAAAGAAATATGGAAAATTAAATATGCTTACCCAAAAGGGTAATTCTTATGAACCCTTGATATTTCTATCGCGAAAAGAGATCACCAAAAAAGATATTGATAAAATTTAAAAATGGACAAAAGGTTTACCAAAGTGGTGAGCCTTTTTTTTGCTTTCAGTCCCTATGATATTTTCTTAACGTACTGCGTAATAATAACGATCTGTTGCCCATCAACTTTTCCTTCAATATACTCGGCATTCTCATGGTCTAAAGAAATTCTTCGAACCGCAGTACCTTGTTTGGCAACCATACTGGAGCCCTTTACCTTTAAATCTTTAATCAGCACCACCGAATCTCCAGCCTCTAAAATTACTCCATTCACATCTCTATGAATTATTTTTTCGCTTTCTTCCTCACCTTCTCCTGTAGCTTTGGCCCAAACCAAGGTTTCTTCATCTAAATAGAGCATCTCTAATAAATCTTGAGGCCAACCTTCCGCTTTTAAGCGAGACAACATACGCCAAGCTATTACTTGAATCGAAGCATACTCACTCCACATACTGTCATTCAAACAGCGCCAATGGTTGACATCCATTTTCTCGGGATCTTCAATTTGTTCTATGCAATTCTCACAGGCTAATAAGCTTCCATCTATTCCTCCTATAGAAACAGGAGGCACTTCAAAAACCTTTAGGCTTTCGGTTACACTACAGAGCTCACATTTTGAGCCACTTCTTTCTTCTAATTCTTTTAAAACACTCATGGTAGGATGCTAATTTTTGCCCTGCAATATTACAATAATTATGGTCGATTACAATTTCCATTTAACGAAACTGTACAAATGAAAAAAAGCTCCGATCAAATGACCAAAGCTTATTTCTTAACTAACTCAACTACATGAAAACTTATCCCTGAGAATGTAGTCAAAAGAAGCGAATATGATATTCTAAGCACCCCTACTTAAACCTCTTTTGTCTCTCAGCAACAGTTCAAATATAGGGTGCTTTTCAGGTCTATGAGACTCTTATTCGTTCACTTGATGGGAAAGTATCGATGAAAGGACTTTATCTTTCGATGATTGGTTTTAAATACTACTGTTCAATCTAGAGATTCAAGTTGAGCTCTTAGTTTTTTGGACATTTTAGCCACCACTAAATTATATGAATGGTCAATTAATTCAAAAATCAAAGTATGGGGCAAATTTGTAATTTCTAAAGTATTCCACAGTTTTTTATTCATATGATATCCTCCATAAATGAGGCCATCATATTCATCTCTCAGGGCTACTGAACGTTCTGGATCACATTTCAAATTAATTTGAGGTGGTAAACGTTCTAACCCAGACAATACAAACATTTTACCCAGTACCTTAAAAACCAATGTCTGCTCATCAAAAGGAAATTCTTCAGTCACTCCTTTTTTATGTAAACAATAATCTCTTACCTCTTCTATATTCATTTTATGATTCTTTCCATTACTTTTCGGGGGTCTGACAACTCAGTAAAGTCGAATTGCTCATATAAACTATGTGCGTCGTTTGTTTTTAGCATCCAGGTATGACATTTTTGTAATTGAGGTTCGTCTATTATTACCTTCATGAGCATTTTAGCATACCCTAAACCACGAAATTTAGGCAATATGAAAACATCCATGAGATATGCCAAAATCGTATAATCCGTGCACACACGTGCAAAGCCAATTTGTTCATCATCAACATATACGCCGAAACATAATGAATGATCAATTGATTTTTTAACCTCTTCAATGGTTCTCCCCTTAGCCCAATAACTACCGGTTAAAAAGGCATGTATTGTTGATATCTGTAAGCGGTTTTTATCGGTAGAAATCTCAACCATTTTCAATCTTATATAAAACGGGACGACTCGGCGATGCATCATTCTCGAATGGCGCCACTTGAATATTTAAAAAATAAGTGCCGTCTTCAATATCATTGCGCACAAAAATAAACTCGGTAATTGTAGCATCTAATCTGAGTTTTCCTGCTGTATTCCAAAAAGCATTGTGCGACAACAACTCTCCATCATCCTTTTCTTTATCAACACTCGGTAAATCAATGAGCAAATGTTTCACTCCTTTTTCCTTCAATAAAATGGCCGCATCCTCTAATAAATAGGGCGGGTTCGTATGCGAATATTGCATACTTATCTTTTCATTTGTGTTTGGAATGGTACGTAATATAACAGCCTCTCTTTTCTTGTTACCAATAGCAAATTGCAATTGTTTCTTCGAAATGACGAAATCATCTCCTTTTTTTTCTGGTGCCACGGTAATGAGTTCAGCAAAAAAGAAGAATTTTTTTAGGTGTTGATTTATCGAATGGTTCTCTTTAGTGATATGACCAACACATTCAGTATGTGTGCCATGGGCATGTGGATTGAATTTTATATTATTAAAATTAACCACGGCACCTTTTTCAACACTAATAATGTCTCCATCAATTTTTGCAGGCTTTATTTTTGGTTTCCCAATATACCAAGCATTCACATTGTCTTTAGCGTCTTTCAAGGGCATCGAAATATCCAACGGTTTCGATAAATCAATTTGATGTTTTCGAGAATTGTAAGTTACAGTAGCAATCATGTATCAAATATACTAAATCATGAACAAGTCAGCAGCAATTCCATCAATCAAAAATTTACCTTTCTCTGTAGCTTTTAGGAATTGAGATTTATCACCTTCATTCAGAATAACTAAGGTCTTTTGATCAATAAAATGTTGCGCATTTATAAGCAATTGATCTTTAAATGATTTCCCAAAATGCTGTTCAACCTCTTCGAATGAAACTCCCCAAATCGTTCTAAGACCTGTCATTACATATTCGTTAAACCTATCTTTATCAGAAAGAGTCTCACTTTCTTTTGGCAATTCGCCTCGCTGAATCGTCTTTATATATAGGGGGTTGTTAGATATATTCCAACTACGTATATGATTATTATAAGAATGTGCTGAAGGGCCTATCCCTAGATATGCTTTTCCTTGCCAATAAGAAGTGTTGTGTTTTGAAAAGAAGTTGGGTTTTCCGAAATTTGAAATTTCATAGTGCACAAAACCTCGTTTTTCGGTCTCGCTCATTAAAATATTAAAGTGGGCTAACGCAGTCTCTTCAGATACATTTGGATATTTTCCTTGACGGATAAAAGTATCTAATACCGTTTTAGGCTCTACTGTAAGGGCATAACTCGAAATATGATTCACACCAAGGGCGAATGTTTTTAGTAAATTTTCTCTCCATCTTTCATCTGTCATATTCGGAATGCCATAAATCAAGTCAATCGTAATATTCTCAAAGTGGCGCTTCGCGATTGACAAAGAATTTACTGCCTCTTCTGCATTATGTGCACGATTCATTAATAACAAATCTTCATCAAAAAAAGATTGAATTCCTATACTCAACCTATTTATGGGGCCATCAGCTAATTCGAGAATTTTAGCTTCGGTTAAATCATCAGGATTTGCTTCCAATGTAATTTCTGGTTTCTCAACAACTCTAAAATTATGATAAACGGTGTCAATTAACACTTCTAATTCATCATTGGTTAACAAAGACGGTGTACCTCCTCCAAAATAAATAGTTTCGATTGTTTCGTCTTTCAGCTCGGCTTTTCTGAGTATCATTTCGCTGATCAATGCCTCAATCATGTCGCGTTTCCGATTTAGCGAAGTTGAAAAATGAAAATCACAATAATGACACGCTTGCTTACAAAAAGGAATATGGATATAGATACCAGCCAACCTATCTAATTTTATCCTGATTCTGTTTTACAAAAGCACCCCAACCTGAATAGCTCTTCCCCGCTGTTACCTTTCCTGCATTGTAAAAATGACAAACGGCCGCGGCCAGCCCATCGGTAGAGTCTAAATTCTTAGGTAGTTCTTTTAAACCAAGCGTGCTTTGAAGCATTTTTGCCACTTGTTCTTTACTAGCATTTCCATTACCTGTAATGGCCATTTTGATTTTCTTTGGTGAATATTCTGTGATAGGTACTTCTCTCGATAAACCAGCCGCCATAGCAACACCCTGTGCACGACCCAACTTTAACATACTCTGTACGTTTTTACCAAAAAACGGTGCTTCAATGGCAATTTCATCTGGATGATAGGTGTCAATCAATTCTACCGTACGTTCAAAAATTAATTTCAGCTTGACATAGTGATCGTCATACTTTTTTAGGAGTAATTCATTTAACTGCATAAATTGCATCTCCTTCTTTACGACTTTTATCAATCCGAATCCCATAATGGTAGTTCCCGGATCAATTCCCAAAATAATTTTCTCTGTATTCAAGTTTAGTAATTATAATAATTAAAGTGGACCACTTTTTCTTGCTCTCCACCTGTACCCTCATAAAATAGAAGTGCTTTCGCATCTTCTTCATCTGCCGCCACGAATATTTCTTGTATTCCTCTTTCTGAGCTTAGCTCTTTCAACTTAGACAATAATGCCTTCCCAATTCCTTTCCTTTGAAATTCAGGTTTTACCGCAATATCATATATAAAAAGCTCGGTGTTTTCTTTATAATACTTCTTAATCTCATATGCCGTTAATCCACCGATTACCTCTTGATTGTAAAATGCAACAAGAACGACAAAATCAGATTTTAAAAGTAGTTCTGTCAAATACGCATTCGATGGTAGATCTTTATCATCATGATCAAACACCTTTTGAAACACAGTAATTAATTCTTTAAAAGATGTTAAATCGTCTTTTGATAACAATTTTATTTTTATCTCTTCCATCATTAATAGCTAGATACACTTTATCCATAACGAATATCACTACCTTCGTAAGAATAACAAATATTTATTTACTTTGCACTAATGTACAATTCGTTGCAATACAAAACTAAACAATTCTTATTTCTCCTTGTTAAGTTAACTATTATTGTTGGCGCTTTTTATTTCATCTATAACAAGATCGTACACAATGAACAGTTAGAATTTTCTGTTTTCGTCACTCAATTGGAAGGGACTATTTTTAATAGTTATAGCGTTATTTTCAGCTTATTCATTTTCACTTTTATCAATTGGTTTTTTGAAATATTAAAATGGAAAACATTGGCTTCTTTTGTGCACAACATTTCATTTACAAATGCCGCCAAACAAAGTTTAGGTTCACTTACGGCTTCTTTGTTTACACCAAATAGAATTGGTGAATACGGTGCCAAGGCCATTTATTATAAGAAAGGAAAACGTCGAAAAATCATGTTAATGAATTTAATTAGTAATAGCTCTCAAATGCTCGTTACTACTATATTCGGAATTGCAGGATTGAGCTATTTCTTAACTCATTTTACTGTAGAAATCGAATTCTTTCGTCTTCGCAAGTTGGGCTATTTAAGCGCATTATTAATCGCTTTTGTTTTCTTTGGTAGAAAATTTGGCTATAAAAAAATTCGAGGTTTTTACATTGATAAAATTATTACATTCATCAAAAGTATTCCTGTGAGTGTTCATTTTACAACCCTGCTTTTTTCAATCATTAGATATCTCATTTTTTCACATCAGTTCTATTTTTTATTAACCGTTTTTGATGTGCCTATTTCATACACAACAGCCATGTCATTTATTACGAGCATGTATATATTAGCCTCTTTGATACCGAGTCTTAGCTTTTTTGACTGGTTAATCAAGGGATCGGTAGCTTTATGGATATTTAGTTTTATTGGAAACTATGAGCTTGTTATTGTAACAATCTCTTTGGTTATGTGGGGCATGAATTTTGGAATTCCCGCAATTTTCGGAAGTTATTTTGTACTCAATTTTAGCTTTTCGACTGCTACTAACCCTACTCATTCACAACCATGATACTAGCCGCGATCATAATTAGCTTCTTCTATTGTTTGCTCATTAGTTCTTTGTTTATTGGCTTCGATCTAGTTGCATCCTTTCAGCCAACGAAATCGGCTCAGAACACCCGTTTTTCGATCATCATTCCTTTTCGAAATGAAGCTAGCAACTTGCCCAAATTATTGCAAAGTATTACGACGCTAATATATCCTACTAACAACTATGAACTTATTTTTGTTGACGATGATTCGGAAGATAATTCGGTACAAATAATTGAAGCATATATAAAATCGAGACCTTTAGACTCCTCTCAAGTTGATATTAAAATTTTAAACAATATCCGTAGAACGAACTCTCCAAAAAAAGATGCAATTCTCACCGCCATACAGCAGGCTTCATTTGAATGGATTATCACCACCGATGCCGATTGCCTGATACCTCAAAAATGGCTACAAGTTTTTGATCAATTCATTAACAAAACATCGCCTAAACTTATTGTTGGACCCGTAGCCTATAGCTCCAAAAACAATCTTCTAGAGGGTTTTCAACACCTCGATTTTTTAAGTCTAATGGGCAGTACTATTGGAGGGTTCGGCATTCGCAAACCTTTTTTATGCAACGGTGCTAACTTATGTTATCACAAACAAGCCTTTTTCGAAATTGAAGGCTTTGAAGGTAATGCAGAAATCGCCAGTGGGGATGATGTTTTTTTACTAGAGAAAATGATACAGAAGTATCCAAATGATGTACACTATTTAAAATCAGAAAACGCCATAGTAACTACACCTCCCCAAACAACATTTAAACAATTGATCAATCAGCGCACAAGATGGGCAGCAAAATCTGTAGCATATAAAAATACGTTTAGTCAGCTCGTAAGTCTCATTGTGTTGACCATGAATCTCTATATTATGGCGTTATTTTTGGGAAGTATTTTTCAACTAAATTCGTGGCACTTGTTAATTGTGGTTTTTTCGATCAAATTTTGCTTAGATTTCCTTTTAATATTCAAGACTAGCCGTTTTTTTAAACAACAACGTGTATTAAAGTACTATTTGATAAGCAGTTTACTATATCCTCTTTTTATTATGTTTGTACTTATTAATTCGCTTAAATCGGGGTATTCCTGGAAAGGAAGGGCCTTTAAAAAATAACCACATAGCCGATGTCAATTCTCAATTACAACACTTCAAATCCGGTATTTAGTCGCAGTATTTGGAAGAGCGAAAAGCCCAAGACAGCCCGGATGAGCATGACTGGTATTTTTCTAAAATCAATATGCTCGCTCCTATTATTAGGCCTTACAACATGGTATGTATGGGATTTAGTTCAACAAGGTGTTGATGTGAAATGGTATACTTCTGGAGGAATGTTGGCCGCTATCGTGTTTAGTTTACTGACCTCTTTTAAACCAACGTGGGCTCCGATTACCACCCCTTTATATGCGTTGGCAAAAGGTTTATTTCTCGGGGGCATTTCGGCGTATGCAGAAATACGATTTCCTGGCATGCCGATGAAAGCCGTGAGTATTACCATTCTTACTTTTCTGGTTATGTTGTTGCTTTATCAATTACGTATTATTGTGGTCACTCGACGTTTTAGAAGTGTCATTATTAGTGCTGCGATTACTATTATGTTTATCTATATTATCAACTGGATTTTAACCTTTTTTGGATTGAGCTTACCGTTTGTTTGGGGCACCTCATGGTTTGCTATCGGTTTCAATATAATCGCAGCCATCATTGCCTCTTTTTCGTTGTTATTAGATTTTGATTTTATTGATCGTAAAGTAGGTAGAGCCCCGAAATATTATGAATGGGTGGCGACTTGGGGATTACTTGTAACTCTTGTTTGGCTGTATATTGAAGTGCTACGTTTGATGAAAAAATTGGCAATTCGTTTTTGATTAGAGCATCTCAATTATAATCTCCATTCTATATTGTGATTTAACAGGTATTCCATTTTTTCTGGCGGATTCTATAATTGGTAATTCGCTGATACTTTCTCTAATTAGCGCTTCTAAATTTGGGAGTTCTTTGGAAATTGTTTTCGAAGAATTTACTCGAACCAAAGATGCCCTATTGGTAAGGTCAATTAAGATGTCAATAGAAATTTTGTCATTCACTTCCCGATCTACCCGCAACTCATGTTTAGAGAGTAATTCTGATAGTTTCTGTGCGATAGAGGTTTCGAAACATTCTTTTCGATTATCGTCTTCGGCGCCATCTGTACAATCAGGAAAAAGCGGGTATTTGGTAACGGTTGTATAATCGACAACAGTAGGCAACAACTGGATGTTACTATTCGCTGTACTTTTTTGAGATGAAAAATAATCACACGAAGTACAGAGTATACATACCAATAAGAGTTTCCAAACGCGCCTCAACATTGTTATTTGATTGACAATGTGAAAGTACAATTTTTTGCTAAACGGTGTTACTCAACTTTTTCACCTTTTATAAACAGTGCTTTCTTGATCTCTTTTATACGTCTTTCAACATAAGTCGTTTCTTCTTGGTCTAATGACTGAAACTTGTCTAAATAACGTTTGTAATGTGTTAATGCAATCTTTTTATCTTTATAGTAACTATCCGACGATAAAGCAATTTGAAATAAAATGGTTTTGTTTCTTGGGTTGGACTCCAACCCTTTTTCAAATAACTTCATCGCCTTTTTGTGTTCTTTTTGCACCAATTGCAACATCCCTAAATGATAATAATGTTTATCTAATTTTGGTTTTTGCAAATAGATAGACATCATAAAATTAAATTGAGCCTTTTTGTGTTCTTTTAGAGAAGCGTATACCAATCCCAAATTATAGCGCACTTCATCATCTTGTGGATCTTTATCTTTAGCCTTGAGAAAATACGTCTCGGCATTTTTAAAATCTTCCAGTTTTAAATAGGTAAAACCATACATTTTGTATGTAAACAAGGTTTTATATCCTAAAGTATCCAATTTATCAAGATGCTTCAAAGCGACCTTATACTCTTTTTTATAAAAGGCATCTTTTGCTTTTAACTGATTGAAATTAATGCTCTCTGGATTTATTTTCAACCCTTTATCAATGAATAAGCTTGCTGAATCTCGAATATTCAAGGCTCGATAAAATTTGGCCAATCTATAGATACTTTTTAAGTGCATCGAATCCAGCTCAAAGGCTTGTAAGAATCCCACAGATGGGTCTTTTTTTACCTTGTCATAGGCTAATCCTAAATGATAATGATAGTTCGGGTTTTCAGGATCCTGTTCACTTAATTCGGTAAATAATTGTATGGCTTTTTTAACCTTTCGTTCTCCCATATACAATTTCGCAAGGGTATATTTTAAAATTGAATTATTGGGATTTGCTTCTAGGATTTCTTTATACAGTGTAATAGTTTTGGGTACATTTCCCATAAATTGATGGCTCACCCCTAATCTTTCTTTTGTCTTATCGGAAGGGTTTGTTGCATAGGCCCTATTATAAAAAGCAATTGCTTCAGAATGATTGCCTACTTTTTGATACACAGATCCAATTTTCTCTAAAATTGAAGAAGATGGATTCTTTACTCCTTTTAAAATTTTCAGTGCCTGTTGATAATCACCTGTTCCCAAGATACTATCAGCAACTTTTAAGACAGGAGTTTGTGCATACATGCTAACAGACGCTAGTGCACATATCATAATAGGAATTAACTTTTTCATATAATTAATAGAGTCGATCTAACCAATGTATTATATTTAAAAGCAGCTTGTAATTTTGTGGAGCATATTCTGCATTCATACCAACCTTACGACGCTGTTGTCCTGCTAGTTGCCCAGTAAACATAGCCGCCTCACCGAATACAGCCACACGTCCTTTACCAAATTCTAAGACAGCTCCTTGAGATAAGTTAGAAGCCTTGAACTGCTTGGTTTTTTCATTAAAAACCCACATGGTATCTGGTAAATGTACAGTATATTTTTCATTTAATTTTAGAATTGATAGTGCCTCTTTAGGTGTTTCAAAAGCTTGACCGGTAAATGTTACGACTTTGTCAACTTTTTCATCTGCACTTCTACCTTTAGTGATGATATTAGAGGCTAACAGTGAATTGTCATTTGTAAAGTCTAAAATTCCTCTACGTTCATTGTCGAACAAAAAACTGTCATAAAACTTAAATCCAAATGCTTCTCCTAATTCGGAGGCTGCACCAGCAAAAGGCATATGATCTGCAATTAAGAATAGCGAACCTCCGTTCGTTATCCATTGTTTTAGGGCTGTAATTTCGGCTTTAGAAAAAGCACTTTTCGTTGGGATCGTAAACGGAGGCCTACTATCTTCGGGAAGTGCATTTGAAATAACCAATATATCCACATCAGTCAACTTTTCTTTAGTAAATACAGTATCAAATCCTTTTACTACATATCCATCTTGCCTTAACAGTTGTGCAAAAGGCAAAAACCGATTGTCTTTGGTATGAAAATTACGATGGGCTTGATCTATATATACGATCGAACCTTTTCCTGCAGCATACGCACTCTTGTTTATTTTAGGTTTGTATAATGTATCTGGAACCTGCTGGCAATAGGCCATCGCACCTATCACGAAAAACAACAAACAAATCTTTCTCATTTATTGAATATTAAAAGAAATAGGTAACATATATTTTACAGCAACCTTTTCTCCATTTTCTTTTTCACCAGCTTGCAATTTCGGCACACTCAATATGGTTCGAGTTGCTTCTTTTTCTAAGGCTTTATGTGGTGCTCTCGCTTTTACATCAACAATATCACCATTGGTATTAATTTTGAACTGTACATATATTTTCTTTGTTCCCGGTTCAAGATTTAATGATTTTCCAATTGACGCGTCAAAATTTCTAGCTACAAAACGTTGTAGGTTTTTGTTAAAGCATTCTTTCGGGTTTAGCTCACCCTCACACCCAGGAAAGACAGGAGATTTCGTAATATTTGCAAAAGGAATACTTTCTGCATTGTAGCTATTGTCAATTTGTAATTCTCCTTTGCCTTCAATATCTCTCAATATTTCTTTCTCCTTCTGCGACAAGTATTTCACCAACAGTTCTCTCATTCCATCTTCATAACCTTCAACATCTTCATCGATTAGCGAACTATCGAGCGCCGCAATTAACTCTTTAAGCTCATGCGCTTCCAATTTAGTAACGTCGGTTTTTAGTTTATGAATTAATTGCTCTATCGTATTTTCAGTTTCAACCGGTACTTCATTGTTCTCACAAGAACTATAGAGTAGCATACTCAGTAAAACGGGGATGAGCAATACATACTTAAACTTCAATAGCTGTTTTGATTTGTCTTTATTTAACATAACGATTCGTTTTTTGATTAATGAAATTTTTAAAAATGAATTAATGAATGATATTTGATACGTGTCAAAAGTCTGGCTCAATAAATTTTGAAAATAGTCCTTTTTATCAGTCTCTTTTACTGTTTTACCATCGGCAATGAATTCGTGCAATTCGGCAATACGTTTTTGAAATACATAACTTAACGGATTGAACCAACACAGAATTTTTTGTAGTTCAAATAGAAAAAGATCAAGACTGTGTTTTTGTTGTACATGTACTAATTCATGAGCAATAATTTGCTCTTTTTGGCCTTCCGTTAAGGATTTTCCTAAAAAAATGTAATTAAAAAATGAAAAAGCCTTACTATGCTCTAAAAGCACCAATCGATACCTACCTAAACGTTGTTTTTCACCCTTAGAAATGAGTTTAGTTAGCTGGTATAATTTTATGGTAAACAAAACAAACGCAATTACGACTCCAAGAACAAAAATAATTTGCAAGACATTAAAAAATAAGCCACTCCAGTCAAAACGTTCTTGAATTACGGAAGTTGGAGACAACACGACTTCTGGTAACAAAATCATATACTCTTGGGGTAGTATTTTTTGAAATCCAGTAAGTTTGATAAAGGGGATACAATAGGCAGCAACAGAAGTAATTAATAAATAAGCTCTATTCCATTGAAAGAATGTTTCCTTCTTTAAAAAGACATCGTACACAATCATGAACAATGTTTGAAATAATATGACTTGGATAATATAATCGAACATAATGGCTATTTCTTTTTATTAATTTCATTTAAAACATCTTCCATTTCTTCGAGACTTACATCATTCTTCTCCACAAAAAAGGACACCATACTTTTAAAAGAGCCTCCAAAGTATCCATCCATTAGTTTATGGAGACTCTGATTGCTATACGCTTCCTTTTTCACTAACGGAAAGTACTTGTATCCCTTTCCAAAAGGTTCGTGATCGACAAATTTTTTATCTTCTAATATTCTTACTATTGTAGAAACCGTATTGTATGCAGGTTTAGGCGTAGGTAGCTCAGCGATTATCTCTTTCACTGTACACAACTCTAATTGCCATAAAATGTGCATAATCTGTTCTTCTGCTTTTGTTAATTGCTTTGACATATTTTCAACTAATTTTTTAGTTTAATAAAACAAATATAACTAAATATTTAGTTTAAACTAATTTTTTAGTTGAATAATTTTGTAACAAACTTTTAGTAATTTCGTCAGATAAGCAAAAAACATGGATATATTATTAGTGATACTGGGCTTTTGTTTTATGGGCTTAGGTCTTATTGGCTCTTTTTTACCTGTACTACCAGGACCCTTAACGGGATGGTTAGGTTTATTGGTATTACATTTAACGAAAGCCGTAGAGCTCACATGGACTTTTCTCGGCATTACCCTTGGCGTGGCAATATTAGTTTGGATCTTGGATTATTTTATCCCTGCCATGGGCACGAAAAAATTTGGAGGTAGCAAGTTTGGCGTCATCGGTACCACCTTAGGGTTATTAATAGGTTTAATCTTCGTTCCTGTACCAGGTGGCTTCATTATCGGTGCTTTTGTTGGAGCCTTAATTGGAGAATTAATGCATGATAGTAATGACAAATCTCGGGCCGTAAAAGCCGCTTTTGGTTCTTTTATTGGATTTCTGTTATCGGCCACTTTAAAATTTATGGTCAGCTTGGTATTTCTTGTCTTATTTTGTCAAGAAGTCTATGAACATTGGTCTGGTCTAATTGGCTAAGGAGTTGGATAGACCCAAAGTGTTAAATATAAGCACTGTTCTGTGTATTTTTCATATATTTAATCTTCTCAACATTATGCAGACGATAAAAAATGCCAAAATATTTACCTAAAAGCTTCCTCAGTCATTTGCTGATATGCTATTCAATAAGCATCTTCTATACCCCTGTTGTCAATGGTCAAAATGACCAGGACGCGCCTTATAGACTGTTTGATGAAATTGTTGGAAAAACCAATGCTGGAATTTTTAATGGGGTGCAACATTATGAGAAGTACAAGGTAAAAAGTGACAAGCATCAATATTTCGAACATAAATTTTTTATTTATGGTTCTTTGATTTATAACGGACAACCTTATTTTGATATGGCCTTAAAATATGATGTTCAAGCTGACGAATTACTCATAAAAAATGAGGAGGTGATTGATGCTCCTGTCACGTTGTTGAACAAACAATATGTGAGTCAGTTTACCTTAAATGATCATGTATTTAAGAATATTTCATTCAATGTAAAACAGGATAAGGTAATTACTGGTTTCTTCGAAGTTCTTTATGAGAATGAACTCATTACTATTTTAAAAAAGTATCAAAAAAAAACATCAAGGGTTGTAGAAGATGAGGTTTCCTTCGAATTCAAAGATCAGTTCCTATATTATATACGTTATAAAAACACCTACCACTTATTGAAAAAAACAGCTTCTTTGGTTTCAATTTTTCCGGCATATAAACCGCAACTAAAAGATAGCTTTAAACGTTATTCACAATTAAAAAAAACCAATCCAGACAGCTACCTCATATCGGTTATAACAGCGTTGAATAAAGAACTCACTCATACCAATTAATATGAGTTGTAGAATTATTTTAATCTTACTTTTTACACTATCTACACATTTGATAGTCGCTCAGAAAAATCCATCTGTTCTATCGATAGATGCACAGGGTAAATCGATAAAGGAGGTTCTTTTTGACATCGAAGAACGAACAAGGTATCGCTTTTATTTTGCAGAAGAGTGGATTGTCGATAAAACAATGAATACATCCTTTAGTGATGCATCGATCGAGCAAATTCTTAAAGTAATTTTTGATGGCACCTCTATCAATTACTATATAGATTCTAGCGATCGCATTATATTAACCCAAAACAGCACTATATATACAAATTTACCGCAAGGTTTCTTTCGCGACACCATTACTAAAACACCCCAAGAAACTATTTCAACACCCATTTTTATTAAAAAGGCAAATAACGAGACTAATGAACGCATTGAAACCATAAGAATTGGAAGAGAAAACTTAAAAATTCGAAAACAACAATTCACACTTTCGGGATTTGTAAAAAATAGTAAAACGGGCGCGCCCATTCCCAATTTGACAATTATTGTACAAAAATTAAGCAGAGGAACTGTTACAGATAGTAAGGGTTATTACGAGTTAACTTTACCTGTGGGTATCAATTTGGTAGAGGCCAGTCTACTAGGTTTTCAAAATTTGAAAAAAAATGTGATCTTATACAATAATGGAACCTTGAATTTAAGTCTTGATGAAACTTTCGAAGAATTAGACGAAGTCGTTTTAGAGGTTGATAGTTTTCAAAATATCGAAGATACCAGCACCGGAAGTTCAACCATTAATTCTGAAGAATCGAAAAACATTCCATTGGTTCTTGGAGAGCGCGATGTGTTAAAAATTGCAACAACTTTACCCGGTGTTACAACTGCAGGCGAAGGCGCTTCTGGGTTCAATGTTAGAGGAGGTAAAACAGATCAAAACTTGATACTTTTAAATGATGCGGTTGTGTATAATCCATCGCACTTTTTTGGTATTTTTCAAGCGCTCAATCCTTTTGCGATAAAAGAGGTGAATATTTACAAAGGAAGTATCCCGGTTGAATTTGGAGGTCGTTTATCCTCTGTTTTTGACATTCGCACCAAAGAACCATCAAATGAAAAGTTGAAGGCTGAATTAGCTATTGGTCCAGTTACTTCGAATGTTGTTGTTGAAATTCCGATAGTCAAAAATAAAGCTGGATTGCTTATCGGCGGTCGAGGTGCCTATTCGAATTGGATCTTACGGTCTTTAGATGAAGACAACTTAAAGAACAGTCAAGCTTCATTTTACGATTTTATTGCAAACTACAGCCATAAATTAGACGAGAAAAACGATCTTGAAGCGACTGGTTATTACAGCAAAGATGTCTTTAGTATCACTTCAGATTCTTTATATAGCTATAGCAATAGGCTTGTTTCGCTCAAATGGGATCGTAAATTCAATGAGCGACATAACGGGAGCCTTTCTCTACATAATAGTCAGTACAAATTCAACATTGATTTTGACGGAAGTGTGAACTCCAATTTTTCACAAAACTATCAAATAGATGAAACCGAATTGAAACTTCGCATGAACTATATATGGAATGAGAAACATAAAATAACCTATGGAGTCTCCAGTAAATTATACTCGGTATTACCAGGTGAAATTGCACCGAGAAGTGCAAGTGATTTAATTTCGGCTACCAAGGTGCCTAAAGAGAAAGGCTTGGAAGCCGCTATTTTTCTTTCAGACGATATCAAGATAAATGAAAAATTACAACTCGATGTAGGCGTTCGATATGCATTCTTTGCCGGTTTAGGACCGTCAGCACAACGGGTCTATCAGGATGGTGTACCAAGATCGGATAATACCGTGCTACGAACAGAAACTTATTCTAACAATGAAGTTTTTGAAACTTATGGAGGCCCTGAAGCTCGTATTTCGGCGCGCTATTTAATTCGTGATGATCTTTCTATAAAAGCAAGTTTTAATAATACCTATCAATTCATTCATACGCTATCGAATAACACCACCGTATCACCTATCGATACTTGGAAACTTTCTGACAGCAATATAGAACCTCAGCAGGCCAGTCAACTATCCTTGGGAATTTATAAAAACATAAATATCAATGCTTACGAATTTAGTTTAGAAGGGTTTTATAAAAAACAGCAAAACATTTTAGATTTTAAAACAGGGGCTCAACTCTTATTAAATGAAAATGTTGAAACAGAAGTCCTGCAAGGAGAAGGAAAATCATATGGTGTAGAATTCTTAGTTCGAAAAAACAAGGGTAAATTAAATGGGTGGTTAGGGTATACTTATTCTCGATCTTTGTTCAAACTAGATAGTGAGTTTAACGAAGAGCGGGTAAATGACGGCGCTTTTTTCCCATCGAATTTTGACAAACCACATGACGTTAGTCTTGTGATGAACTATAAGTTATCACAGCGTATCAGTCTTTCTAGTAATTTTATTTATCAAACAGGGCGACCTGTTACATTTCCGGTGGGAAATTTCACTATTAATCAAGGTGATTTTGTGTTGTACAGCGATCGAAATAAATTCAGAGTTCCTGATTATTACCGTCTAGATTTAGGTATTAATTTTGAAGGAAATCACAAAAAGAAAAAGCTCTTTCACAGTTTTTGGAGTTTATCAGTTTATAATGTATTAGGTAGAAACAATCCGTATTCTGTGTTTTTCGTTACGGATAATGGAGAGGTTAAGGCGTTGCAAAGTTCCATTTTTGCAGTTCCGGTACCCTCTATTACATACAATATTAAATTTTAATAAAATGGTTAACATCAAAAGGAGTAATAAATAACATGTATTTCAAAAACTATATACGCTATTTTTTTGGTGCCAAGATGCTGCGCTATCTGTGTCAATTGGTCATCTTGTTTACATTAGTGTCAAGTTGTATTGAACCTTTTGAAGGAGCAGTAAATAGTTTTGAAGACGTGTTGGTGGTGAATGCAACACTTACCAACGAAAACAAAAAACAAGAAGTCTTACTCACCCGTTCTTTCCGGTTTGAAGAAGAGGTGGCGCCGGCTGAAGAAAATGCCGAAGTTATAGTTCGAACAGATAATGGAGATCAATATATGTTTGAAGAAGTCGCTCCAGGAAAATATCTGTCGAACGTTGCTTTCGCTGCAGAAATGAACAAAGAGTATACCTTAAGCATTTTAACCGAAAATGGGCAATCATATACCTCCAGTAGTATGGAACTCCCTGTGGAAAACACTAGTATTGATAATGTGTACGCCGAACGCACTATAAATAACGATGGTATTGAAGGTATGGGAATTTTTGTCGACAGTTTTGACCCTTCGGGTAACTCCAACTATTATCGTCATGAATATATTGAAACCTTTAAAATTATTGCTCCAGCATGGACTCCATTTGATATTGTTGTGTTGAATGAAGGTGTGAGTACTTTTAATACTGCTATCATTCTACGAGAGCGTGAAGAACGGACCTGCTACGGAACAAACCCGTCAAGATCCATTCTAGTTGCCAGTACGTTAGCACTTAGCGAAGATCGGTTAACTAAATACAATGTGCGCTTTATTGAACGTGACAATTATATTTTAACACATCGATATAGTGTGCTGGTACGTCAATATGTACAAAGTCCTGAAGCCTTTTCGTATTATGAAACGCTGAGAGGTTTATCACAAACCTCGGGTAATGTATTTTCTGAAGACCAACCTGGTTTTTTAGCAGGAAATATTTTTTCATCAGAGAACCCAACAGAGAATGTGGCAGGGTTTTTTGAGGTGGCTGCAGTTGCACAACAGCGTATCTTTTTCGATTATGAAGATTTTTTTCCTAATGAAGAAGCGCCACCATATATTTCAGATTGCACACCCTTTTCACCCTCAGCCGAAGGATCTTTAGGTGAGCGTGATTTAGCAAATCTTATCTATGCTGACGCCATCAGATATTTTGCCCCAGGCCAAGTTGTGACTGATAGATGTGGAGACTGCACAGTCTTAGGAAGTAATGTTGTCCCAGATTTCTGGATTGAATAAATTAAAGCATATATGAATCGTATCCTTATCATATCGTTACTCTTTTCTTTAACCTTTCATTGGTCATATGCGCAGGTTACCATACAAAATGAGGAGCAACTATATCGCTATAATGCAATTCCGCAAGAGCGTATTTTTACACATGTGAATACCTCCATGTTTTTAACTGGTGAGTATCTATATTATAAAATATACTGTTTAAACAGCAGCAGTTCATATCTCAGTAATTTGAGCAAAATTGCTTATGTAACGCTTATTAGCGACAAAGGTGAACAGCTTTTTAAACAAAAGATAAAACTCAAAAATGGATTGGGCAATGGAGATTTCTTTATTCCGGTAAGCGCACAAACAGGTAGTTATAAATTACTAGTTTATACGAATTGGATGATGAATAAAGGCATTGATCATTTCTTTCAAGAAGACATACATATTATTAATCCGTACCAAACCACAAAAACGCAGGATCAATTTTCGGTAAAAGATGCTACAACTATACCATCGTCACAAATAAAAAACACATCTAACAATTTAAATGCGCATGGTCCGCTAACGTTGGTTTTAAATGATCAAACTTTTAAAACCCGATCAAAAGTAACTATTGCGTTCAAGAGTACTGATAAACTTAGTTTAGCTAATGGAGACTATTCTATCTCAGTGCGCAAAAGAGATCAGTTACCTGAACCATCTAAACAATCTATTGCCAGCCATTTTCAAAAATCTGGGAAAGTTAAAAAAGAAGATATTCCAACTAAAAATACGTCTATTTATATCCCTGAATTAAGAGGAGAATTAATAACTGGCAACGTAAGCACTACAACAAATAACAACATCAAAGATTTAAAAATTGCGGCATCGATTCCTGGTGAAAATTATTATATTACAATTGCAAAGACGGATGCTCAAGGAAATTTCTTTCTCAATATTGAAAATGACTATGAAGGCGATCGTATATTTTTAGAAATCTTAGATAAACCCTATAAAGACTACAACATAACCTTGAAGGAACTACCTTCATTGAATTATTCAAAGCTCAAATTTAAGAGGCTAGAATTAGACGCGACGTTGACAAACGAAATCGTACAAAGAAGTATTCACAATCAAATTGAAAATGCTTATTTCAAATATAAACCTGATTCAACTATTTCAATAGTGTCAAAGCAACTCTTTGATACTAAAAAAGTACAATCGTACAAACTCGATGATTTTACACGATTTAAGACAGTTCGAGAAACTATTTTCGAAATCGTAAAAGATGTGTCAATATCGAGGGATGGTGTACGGGTTCAAGGATATAATTTCGGGACAAATTCAGGGATCTTACCCTTAGTCATTATCGATGGTTTACAAATCACAGATCACGCATCTATTTTAGATTATAATGCTTCCAATATTTTGGCAATCAACGTATACCGCGATCGCTTCATTTTAGGAACAAAACTATACCAAGGAGCACTCCTATTACACACAAAGAATAACACGATTGAAACCTTTCAAAATAATACTTCCTTATTCTCTTTTAATCTATTAAGACCGCAATTGAGCAAGAATTATTTTACACAACGATATGATACAATAACGACTTCACGTATCCCTGATGATCGTATGCAATTAGTATGGATACCTAATTTGAAAGTCACGGAAAAGAAAACAACTATTGATTTTTTCACCTCTGATATTACTGGGGACTTTGAAATATGTATTGAAGGATTTACTTCCGAACAAAAACCCGTTTCTATTCGAAGTTATTTTTCGGTTAAAAATTAATTGAACCCCGTGGTCCATCCTATTGCCCAAGTTGGAAGTCCGGCTCCATTTCCGGCTCCTACCGTAGTACTTTCAGTATAAAACGTGGTGTTTGCACCTGAATGATTCGTCGCATTAAAACCAGGACTAGGATTTGCAAATTGAATGGCATTAATAATCAAATTATTCATTTCAATTTGTGATGTCGCAGTAACACCGCCAACATTAATTCCTAAGTCGATCCCAGAAGTATACACATTATCAAAATTAGTTATTGCGCCGCCATCTGTGTAATGAATGGCTCCTTCTGAGAGGGAACCAACAATCGATATATTTTGAAAATTTCCGGTTGTTATTGGGCTTAAATCTTTATTGATTGGATTATTACCGATTCTAATCCCCGCTTTATTGACTTCTGTAACATACCAAGAATCACCTTGGCCATTCCACCCATCGGTGATATGCATTCCGTTTCCATTGATTGCCGTTGATACCATCCATTTTGGATTGATGGTACCACCAATAAATTTAAGACCATCACCTAAAGAATGTACGGCCTGTACATACGTAAGCGTCGTAAAAGCACCTACTCCATAAAAGGAAAAGGCATTGAATTGTTTTGTGGCATCGAATTGAGCTCCTGCGTATTCAACTCTAAGATATTTTAGTATTCCTGAAGTGTCATTTTCAACAGTTCCTCCATAAAAGATGTCTATAATTTCAGTTCTATCAACGTCCATTGTATTAATCGGAGCCTTACCAGCAATAATAATTCCACCCCAATCTCCCGGAGCAGGATTGTCGGCATTCGAAGTGATGACAATAGGATTATCGGGCTGCCCATTCGCAAAAATTTGACCTCCTTGTGCTACTGCGATGTACGCATTCACACCGGGTTGCACTTTAATCACAGTACCAGCAGGAATTAACAATTTAGCTCCATCTCGTATTAAGAGCGGGCCAGTAACTAGATATTCTATCGAAGCATTAAGCTCCAAGGGAACAAAAATCTCTCCTTCTAATCTATCAATCGGCGGACACACAATCACACAAGTACCTCCGCAATCAACATCTTGCTCGTTGCCATTCATAATACCATCAAAACAAGAAGCAATGGGTCCTTCATCCACCATATTTTCATCTCCTGTACAGGTGAGGACTAAACTAGAGATCATCAAAAAACTAAATATTTTGAGAAAAGTGTTTTTCATATTACCAAGCACCTAATTTACCTTAAAAATATGAAAACTATGGTGGAAGCAATTGCAGAAACGTATAAAATATTGGGAGTTAACATTGAAGACAACAAAAAAGGCTTTGGTAACCACTCCAAAGCCTTTGTATTTATCATGAAAATCTTAGTATGTTTTCTTAGCAATTTTCCCATTTCTGCGAAAATTTATGTGAGTGTTTCTTTTTAGAGGCTTAACGCTTATTGTATGTTTCACTTACACTAATAAAACAACCTTCTACATAAAATTCCTACCCTTCACTCTAAAAAAAATAATTTTCATCAGGAAATAAGCATTAATTCCCATTTTGAATGCTAATCTGAGATCCGAAAAAGAGGGCATTAAAAAAGAGTTTATTTGTACCAAACCATGAGCCTCTAAAAGTGGGATTATCAGCAAAAAGTACCACGCGTCCGCTTCCTATTGGGCTTACTACTAATGAGGCTGACTTTTTAAGATAGGTGTTCAAATTCTTTGCTGTAATAAACCCATCAATATGCGGGTCTTTCGTATACTTCGCTACCGTAGCATATGGGTTTTTACTCGGTGCTAACCAAACATTACTATTTCTATATACCGGTAATTTTTCTCTATGATAGCCAAAACCTAAGGGGTTTGTTAGGTCTAAATCGACTTCGAAAATAGCACCTCCAACACGTTCTCTTCCAATATGCTCACCAGCGTCTCCATAGGGTAATCTTGTCACTTGTTTTGACGAATCTTTGGTCTTTTTAACCAACTTCTCTTTCACTATTTTTTTATTCACAGCCCAAGCGGTTGCCTGTCTTGTTGTAATAAGTGTATTACCTAATGCTACCCAATCTTTAATTTTTTTTCGTTGTAGACTATCCAATTCGTTATAACCTCCCGAAACTAAGATCAAGGTATTGTAACGATTTAAATTGATCCTGTTAAAGATACGCAACGGAGCCTTTGTTAGTGGCATGTTCAATTTGGTATCTAATAAATGCCATACTTCTCCTGCTTCATAAGACGACACACTATTTCCGACAAGCATTAACGGTTTCGGCTTTTGTACAGGCCTAAAATTCCGACTTCCTAAATCTATCCCTTGCTCACTAAAACCAGTAGCGACATCATAGATACTTACCTGATGTTTTTTAGAGGAAGCTATCATTAATTGAAACAAGTCTTCAGCACTCTGTTTTTGTGCGCTTACCGGAATTAACAATGTGCCTCTTCCATATTGACGTCCACCAATCGCAAAAGGCTTCATACTAGAGTTAAATTGCACTCCTTTTTGTTGTAAATCATATAATAATGCCGGAGCATTGTAATCATCCCAAGGTATTAAATACGCATATGTTGATTTTTGTATCGTATTCAGTTTTACAAAATCTTTTGTATTTGTAATTCGTGTTCCTTTTTTCACCGCCTTCGTAGCTTTCCGATAAGGCATATTATAAAAATTAGCGACTGACCAAGCCGAGGCATCATAGTACACACTATCTCGATATTGACTATAGGTCTCAAACATAGTCTGTACCATACGATATTGCTTTTGTTTCGTCGGGACTAAAAATGATTTTCCTTTTTTGAAAGCTTTATTATTTAAACGTACGGAAGCCTCCAAATTATAGACTTCAATTTTATGTAGCAATAGAAAATCAATGAATCGCTTCATTCTATTTTGGTCATATTCATCACCAAAAACATAGCCTTTTATGGGGCTCTTATCGGCTTTCGCTAAAGCGGATGTAAAAAATCGACGCTCATATTCATGCAAGTAGTTCTTATTGGCAACGGACGCTTTTATTGTAGCAAAACTGGAGACATATTGATTTCTAATTGTAAACTTAAAAGATATATTTTTTCCTGTTTCGGTCTCTTGTAAATGTCCACGCGAGCTTGCCTGTTCAAACAGTAAAGCCAATGCTCCTTGTAAATCTGGATATGAAGAGCCATAGCCAGGATAGGTACCGTCGAAAGCTTCTTTTGTAAAATATAACGACCCTATTGCATTTAGATCTTTGGTGAATTGTTTTGCAAATAGATCGTTTAGGGTTGTATAGTTTTCTTTTGGCATAATAGGATCTTTCGAACCTATAGGTTTCATGGGTTCAAAAAAGTAGGTGCTATTAGTACCCATCTCATGAAAATCGGTTACTACATTTGGATACCATTGATGGTACCAATTTAATTTTCCTTGACTTTCCGGATGTACGCCTAACAACCAATCTCTATTTAAGTCGAACCAATAATGATTCGTTCGGCCACTGGGGTTCGGCTCATTATGTTCCATATCATATTTGTCGGCTACCAGTGGGTTTCCTCTCCGTGTATTTGCCCAATGCGTATGACGATCTCTTCCGTCGGGGTTAATTGTTGGATCAATAAAAATAACAGCATTATCCAAATAAGAACGCACGGCATCACTCTTCGACGCGATTAACGTATACGCCGCTAACATGGCGGCTTCGGTACTCGAAGGTTCGTTACCGTGCACATTATAGGCTAGATTAATAAACACTGGTAGTTCACTTACCTTTGGCAGAGGTTTGGTAAGATCAACTAATTCTAAATGCTGCTGACGCACATTTTCTAAGTTGTCGATATTGCCCTTGTTCGAAATGTTTAAGATCACCAATTCACGTTGCTCGTGGGTTTTTCCGTAGACCGTAAGTGTTGCCTTATCGGAAAGAGAAGCAAGTGTTCTAAAATAGGCAACAACGCGATCATGACGCGTATGATAGTCTCCAATATCGTAGCCTAAAAATGCCGCCGGACTCGGAATCTTTTCATCAAAAGGTCCTTGATCTCCGTAAAAATAATCTTGAGATTGAGCCGAAAAACAAAGGCATAGTACGACTAGAAATATGTAAATTCTTTTCATTATAATTATGAGTTAGTTGAACTCTAAAATTACAAAAAAGAATGGTAGATGTACTACGAAACCATCAATTCAGTTCTCATACCATCATGCTTCTGTTTTATTCTATACATATAGGCCAAATTTATTTTTGAAATAATATTTTTCTGGGCCTGGAAGAGACGCATACGGAAGCTTTCATAATTTGTTTGACTTTGCATACGTTCACAAGCCATAGATAGCGAAATGGTATGCATAATTAGGAACAATAGCTCATCTGGATCTTCGGTACTTTCTCGCGAAACTTGTTTTCCGTTTTCAGAAACGACCAAATGATATTTCTGATCGGATATTTCGACATGAGGAAGTCCTGATTCTTTCGAATAACCGAAGGTAGGAATGAGATCTTCTGGAGCAAACATAACTTGGGCAAACTCTCTAACTTTGCCTTCAATTTGGGGTAATGTTAATTGCATATATTATAAATTAGCGACGTTTATATGCAACTAAAGTAGCTAAAAACCAGACATAAAGGTTTGAATAGTTTTTCAATTTTATTAACAAAAAACTTCAGAAAAACGAAAAAAGCGTCGAAATATCCCGACGCTTTTTATCAATTTATACGATACTCAATTGAGTTGTTTTAATACCCAATCAAGTTCCGGATCTCTCTTATTCATACGATCATCTTGTGTTGGAATAATGGTCATATCTGGTTGTACACCATAGCCTTTTAGCTCCCTTTTATAGGGTGTTTCTAAAACCAATAAACCAAAATACACTTGTACTTTAGAATTTGGCAGCGTTACTGTATTGGTAAACCCAGCAACCGTACTGTTATAAGCACCGCCTGTTTCTTCGCCCACCAAGGTAGCTCTCTTACTCGCCTGTAGATTTGCTGAAAGTACAGAAGATGCAGAAAATGAATGCCCATTAATCAGCACATAAACAGGACCATTATAGTTCAACGGATTTGGTTTCTGTAATTTCGAACTTTTAAATTTGTAATACTTTTTACCATCTTTTTTATGCACCTTAAATAGGTCTCTAAAAAATAATATTGGGGTGGCAATCCCTTTTGAAACAGCCCCTACAAATGATGAAGAACGTCTTGACCGCAGCGCTTTCAACGTAGGAAATCTTACATTAGTCTCTCCTTCTTCTACAAACTTAAACTCTTTATCAACGAGATATGAATACAAATTATTTATCTCTTTGAGTCGTCCTCCAGAATTATCGCGTAGATCTATGACCAAGGCTTTCGATTTAGCCGAATCTATTTTTGTAAATACTTCTTTATAAAAATCTTCATAGTTACCATTCTTAAAACCTCTAATTTTCATGTAAGCCACACGGTTACTATCAATAAATTTAAAGTTACGGATATAGTGTTTTTGTGATCGCACATATCCATATTTAAAATTGTCTTTTAGCTTTTGCTTACGCTTTTGTTTTGCTAATTTTCGTTCGGCTTTGCTTAATTTTTTAGGTGCTTTTTTGATCGAGTCCTTTTTTATCTTACCCGCAGTAGAATCTTTAGGAATACGTCTAAACATTTTCTTAAACACACTGTCATTCTTTTTAAAGGTCATTTGAATGCTGTCGAAACGTCCTTTGTCGTAATAATAATATCTTGGTAAAAATAGCCCTACTCTTCTATTGTAAAAAGTAGTATTATATCCATCAGAGGAAAATCGTTTCGAATACTTTTTTATCAAATCTGAAACCGATTCATTGTTTATTTTTTGTACTTGAGCACCTATAAGGGCGCTATCTTTATCGACGGTACTTTTTACCCATACAGCATTGTCTAGGTATTCAAAATTTAAGTTATCGAGCTCAAATTTCTTTTTATTTCGTAGTTTTCGTTCTCTCTTATCTAACTTTTTTATGGGTGCCACAACCCCTGCATGCCCTTGACGAACATTGGCTACAGTTTCTGTAATTTTTTTATAAAACTCATGACTATTCATGGGCTTTGTGATGGTATTTTTTAGGCTATCAAATTTGGCATCTAAGGTCTCTTTTGATGTATATAGATAGAGTCTCGGATGTAACTTTTGTAATTTTTGATACGTCACATCAACATCTTCGTGGAGATCTTCTACAGAATGTAATGTGGCAATTTGTTCGTTGTATTTTTGTACACTTGCACAAGAAGCTAAAAGCAATGCAGTGACTAGAATAGTTAATGGTTTTCTCAAGGGATTGTTTTTAGAATTCGTAAAGCAACGTATAATCATTTTTCGTGCCATTATTTTCGGCCTCAAAAAAAATCTCGATTGCGAAAATAAAAAAAATATGCAACCTACATAAGTCATGAAATCTATAACCCATGATGCTTTCTTATTCTATTATCTAACTCTGGTGTTCTTCATCGAACATTTATTGGCAATTTACCTACAATCTTGAGGGTATTGTATTTCGTCATTTAACAGTGAAAAAATGTATACATTTTTAAACACTGCGATAGTTCTTTATTTCAAAGAACTATCTGAAGGTTTTCGAAGAATCCGTTTGACCTATCCGAATTCTATTAATTCTAATCTCTACTACTGTTTTTTGTTTGAGTTATTTCCTTTGAACTTCACTAACTACTCCTCTTAGTTTATTATCGAGTTCGATCATTTTTACAATTGAAGCACTTACAATCATTGCCAAATCATTCACCGAAATAGCATTCTGCAACCTTAAAAGTAGCGGCATAAAATGATCATGAGATCCGACGTATTTCTTTCGTTTTCGTAACGTGATTAAAGCTTTTTCAATGTACATTTTAACTTTAAAAAATTGTCTTTCGGGAGGAATTCTATACCACACTTTTTCTGTTTGTATTTCGTTCAGATACAACCCCATGAATAATGCCTCATCGGCACCATATTTTTTTCCTTTATCACAATTATATACCTTACGAATAAATAATTCATAGTTTCTGCTTTTACGATAATAATTCATTGATCTTATGTTTTTGATAAATAAAAATTTGACCCAAGATAAATTGCCTCGATGCCATACTCTGTCAGTCAAAAACACGTTCAAGAATTTGTTATTTGTTACCCATAATTAATCATATATGTATCTTTTTGAAGATTCTTTTTTTACAAGTTGAGAAGTGTAACTGTAGGACAACTCAAAGAATTCTATCATTAGAAATGAAAGAATTCTTTGAGTATATTATTTTAGTAAGAAAATTGATTAACCCAGCACCGAACTCAATGTAAACATTGGTAGATACATTGCGATTAATATTACCGCCACTAAAGCGCCTAAAAATATAATTATCAAAGGCTCTAGAACAGTACTTAATAATTTAGATTTATACTGAATCTCTTCATTATATTGCGTCGTTAGACGTTCAAAAATAAATTCATTTTGATTCGTTTCTTCTGCGACTTTCAATAGGGAGATCATTTTAGCATCGAAAATCGTATGCTCTTTTAGACTCTCGCTCAAATTTGCACCAGCTAATATTTTCGATTCAACCGTTTTCAATGCTTGTTGTAAGGGGTAAAAATTAATCATTTTTTTGGTGAGCTGAATACTGTTCAGTACGGGTACTTTAGCCGTTGTTAATAGGGCAACAGCCTGTGTAAACTGCCCCACATACATTTTACGGAGTAACTCTCCGACAAAAGGAATTTTTAATAAGATCGTTGAAACGATTTTTTTGTACCATTTTTTTTTCGAAACAATTTTTCGAATCACTAGAATGATAAAAATTAATGCGATAAAAAGCCAAAAATAATTTTGAAATAAACCAGATGTTTTAATAATCATTTTAGTCAACCATGGCAGTTCGACTTGATTTTGTTTAAAAATATCTTCGAACATAGGCACTACATATCTCAGCATAAATAATACGGCTAGTACGGCCGTAATTAAGACTACAATAGGGTAAGAAAGGGCATTTAAAACTGTTCGTCGTTGCTCGTTACGCCTTCTAAAGAATAACCCCAATTCTTTGGTGACTTTTTTCAAAGTACCTGTTTCTTCTCCAATTTTTATCGAATAATATTCATACTCCGTAAAGTCTTTGATACTTTTAACACTTTCTGAGAAACTACTTCCATGCACAATGGTTGTTACAATACCCTCCAGTAAGGTTTTATCTTTTTGTTTTTTCTGTTCATTGGCAATCAACACCAAGGTGTCTTTCAAGCTTATTCCGGCATTTAGCAAGACACTTATTTCTGTATAAAAAGCTTCTTTCTTTTTGTTCGAAAATGAACTTCCAAATAACGAAATTTCCGTTTTTAGAATAGCATCTAGATCAAAATTCGATTTGGTTTTTTGCTTTTGTATATTCTCTATTTTGAATGCCATAGTGCCTTATTTTTTGATTTCAACAGACATATCATCTACTGGAATTTTTTAAACTTTCTGTTCTCGGTTTCATATGCTATCCTTATTCATATAAAATGCAGCATCCTTCGTTTTGTAAAGAAATAGTTTTCGGGCTGTTAATTTTTCCGATAACTGTAAGGACAAAGCATCAATAGCGCCATGAGCCGTCAGATTTCCATCAAGGTAACCTAGAGCGCTAAAAACAGGAACTTTTAATGTGTCTTTATTTCTGATAATATACCTATCGTTAAATTGATAGGTTACTGTATCTATTTCTGATATTGCTTGGAACTCATTTCGTTTTGTGTTAAAAGACAATTTGTGTGTATTAAAATCATGCTGAAGTGCCTTTTCCAATAATTGCACTTCAGTCTCACTATTCGTATTTCTTTGTATCATTCCTAATTGCTTATTTATCAGGCTTAATATCAGCATTGCCAAACCGATGACCAATGTAGATACTACTAAAGTCACCAATAGTTCACTAATGGTAAATGCTTTTATTTTTTTATTCAATTTGAGCATCTATAAACTGTTTAAAAATTACCTTTTGGGTCGTTTTCTCAATGGCTTCAATGCGTATAATTGACTGATAATCTGTTGTTTTCTTTGAAATTGAAATTACCCAATTATTGAATGGTTCTTGATGCTTTAATCCAACCTTGTCATGCACATATAAATATTTCAATTCATACAATCGAGTATGAACTGTCTGATCGCTTCGTTTTTCAATAACCGATTTGAAAATAGTATTCAACGCTAATGAGGCGATCGAAAATATAGTTACAATAAGTACGGTCGCCACCAAGGTTTCTACAAGTGTTGAGGCCTTTAATCTTTTAGATTTCAGCCCATATAACATTGACAATGATTTGTCTATTTTTTTTAATAATACAGCCATTTTGCCGGTTTTTGTCTTGTATTTTCAAACTGTAATCCTACATATTGATTGGGCAACGCATTGCTTGAAATTTTTCCATTATAAATATGATTTTTGTACACTGAACCGAATTGATTCGCTACAAAGCCTCTAGTATAGACACTCCCATGGACACGACCTTTTAATTCTATATTTTGATTGCAATAGACTTCTCCTGTGATGCTCACGTTTTCATTGATGCGAATATGCGTATCGTAACTCTCTTTCGCATTACTGGAAATGAAAGCTATGATGCCTTTCATATCACTTCCGTTTTCAATAACAATCTGAGTTGTTTTATCGGTTAATCTCCTTGAAGTTTGTGGATCTTCTAACAATATGAGACTTGAAGGGTAGGACAAGCTACAATTTTTAGCTATATGTATTTTTTTTGAAGCTATGGCTTGAAAATTACCTTTGACATTCTCACCAATTTCAATCTCTGGAGCCATCAAAATGACATCTGTTAACAAGGAAGATGCATGCACTTTGAGTTTTTTGGTTGCATAGACAATTATATTGCCAGTTAATCTAACTCCACGTATATCTAAGGTTGGCATGCTGACAAGCATTATTGTTGGTTGAGAAAACGAATTTACTAGCACCATATCGTCTTCGAGGGTTTTAGCATCGATTGAGTTATCTGAGAATATTTCAATTTTCATTTTCTTTAAGGTTTCTAGATTCAACAACGAGGGCAAACGGTTCTTACTTTTTGCTTTAGCCCCATAGATGAGTTGTGTATTGGTATATGAATTACCAGCTATTGTACCTCTTTTCACTCCTTGTTCTGGTAGATATACATCTCCCTCAATTCTCGTTTCTCCTACTAGCACCAATGGTTGATTTTCATCTTGAATATAAAGAGCTGGGCGCTTTAGTTGCTGATTTGCAACAAGAGCAGTCTTGCCAACTATTTCTTTACCTCGGGTGCCTTTAATATGTACAACATCAAAGATTCCCCAAGGTCGCTTTCTACCACTAAGCTCGTTTCTTTCCTCACTATGAGATGTTAATACCGTTGGGATGGTGTAGGCTAATTCTCGTAAATCTGTTTCTAAAAATGCTTGGTCTACTTTTTCTATGAGGTGTTGAAAGTGTTTGTTTTTTGCTGAAAGACGTTGTTGCACAAAAGTTAAACTGATAAAAGCGAATATCAATAGCGCAATGACTACCGCAATAAAAATGGTGTATTGTAAAGCACCTGCTTTTAGTTTTATGTTATAAAATTTGTTCACTTCATTGATGTAAAAAATGAGATCCTGAATCAAGTTCAGGATGACGAAAATCTTTTTTTATGACTAGTTAGATATTTTGAATTTTTGACGTTGTCCTTTATATTGTAAAGTCACTTCCTTAACATTCCCTTTTAACAGTTTTACCTCATTATGAGTTGTTCTATTTTTATAGAGAAATTGCTGCCCATTGACTGTAATGATAAAAACCGATTTTTTTGACTGACTTGACATCATGCCTTTATATACAATCATCGGGAACGGTACTTTAGCAATTTTCTCAACTCTTTTGGACGTCTTTTTAATTACTGATTTCTTATTGTAGGTTCCTAAAAAAGGATCTCGATAATCGGTACTAATGGTAAAAGGTTCCGTTTCTTTGAGTTCTTGTGGTTTGAACGTAGCTACTGTTAACTCCTCGTTCGTAGTGGTTGACGGTTGTAGACCTGAATAAACGCGATAACCTAGCAGTCCCCAGATTAGAATCACTGCCGGAAGTAGGAAATAGATGTTTTTTTTGTTTTTCATACGATGATTTAACTAAATTATATTCATCATTAAGTACGGAATGGCGGGCATATATATTATGGTTCGGTTACAACCTCGAAACCACTCATGGTATATGTAGTTTCATATGCCGAATTCAAGGCTTTTATACGCCACTCATAAGTATTGGCCTCTAATAATTGTGTAAAACTAACATCCGTAATAATCGTATCCAGTACAATTTGTGAGGCATTTTGAAATGTAGGTGTAGCCACTTGCAACTCATAATCGGTGGCCCCATTCACCGTTTGCCAACTGAAAGTCACGTCTCCTTTAACGAGACTTACGCCATTTGTTGGTGCTAATATTAAAACACTATTTACTGAAATATCATCTTCATAAATAATTTCTTCACACCCAATAAGGCAGCATAGCAATAATATGCCAACAATTTTCTTCATAAAATCTTTTCTTTTTTTATTATTCTATATAAAGTAACACAAATCTTTATTGAAAAAGATAAGGACTTGGTTTCAGTATAGTTTTTTGGTATAAACGGTAAAAAAATTCTAATAAATGGTAAGAAAGAACAAAAAAAAGGGGTTGAATTAGTATGTGCTGTATAACTATTATTTCTAGGTTCTCACAGAATCATAACTAACTCGTCGTCACAATAACAATAGCTATGGATTACAATATATATTATGAATTAATTGAAATAGGTATGAAAATCTAAACTTGTTATATAATGAGGAGTTTCAGGTATTTTAATATGGTTTAAAACGGAAACAGCAACCGAGTAGGCGCTGCTGCGAAACGTAAAAGTCACGGATTACAAATCCGCGCTATCTGAGCAACAAAAACAGCAACCGAACTGGTTGCTGTTTTATTCTTTTTACCACTAGATGTAATCTAGCGGGAGCGGGGAGCGGGGGTTTACCAATTCTTTATTTAACAAAAACTTCTTTCGATATGTTAGTGTTCTTTTTTATTACTTTCACCTTACCACCCTCTGTAAATTCATTAGTGAAAATTACATCTTGTATTACACCACTTAAAATATTTTGACCTAAATTAGTAAATTTAGTATTAAAATAAAAAGTACCATCTCCAACGGTATCTACAAAACTGTCATGATTTCCTTTTTTTATATCTTCTAAGCTAAAAACTCCTTTCTCCGTTGTAACATAAAGAAAAGTATACCTTTTGTTTACCCTCAAGGAGTTTAAAGTATCTAATTCAAGATCATATTTAATTTCTCCCGAGGTATTTTGATTTTTCAATACTGTATCTGGAAATTTAAAAACTTGAAGACTATTACTTTCTCCGATAGCATTACCAGTTAATATCTTGTCTTCTTTATGAACACATGAGCAAAAAATGATAAGCAATATTATTCGAAAACATTTACGCATAATTATTTTATTGATATTTTTTTAAAATTGAATCATATTCTCGTTGAAACTTCTGACTCATAACGGCAGTATCCTTCGGATAAGCCGAAATGGTATCAATTGTCACGTTGATATTAACACTTTTACTTTGCATACTATTTGGTGGAAAAACGTTCGATACTCTTTTTCTTCCAAACTTTACTTTATTGTTATTAGTAGAAACTTCACCTGAAGTATTTACAGTACTCATTGATCCTTCACTATTAGAAGCTTCATTATTTGCGGTTAACGGATTCCATAGGTTAAAAACATCACCAGCTTTATCACCTACTCCAGCTCCATCTTTAGTTACTCCAATTATTTTTTTAGCTGCATTATTCACAAATTTCTTTTTAATCTTGGTAGGTCTCCCTCTATTACCACTAGGAGATTTTGATCCAGCAAGACCGTTCAAATCATTTAGAGCATCGCCATTAATTTTGATATTCTCTTCAGGATTTGTTGCTACATTAGTTTCGGCATTTAAAGCATTTCCCGTTGTTTCATCACTTTCAAGTTCAACGCCTGAATGAATTTTATTTTTTGAAGACGAACTACTGCGTGAACTACTACTACTGCGTGAACTCCTAGTCTTACTACTTTTATTACCAAACAAAAGTGAACCTACAAATTTAACAATTGGACGAAAAGGTAATATTGGACCTGTTCCACAACAACTTCCTATTGGCATCATACCATCTGGATCAATAAAGAAAACAGGATTATCAAACGCATAATTATACGGAGAATGCCTTCTCATTTGTTCCGCCAACGGATCTAAATTCATCCATCTCCCTAATGCAGGGTCATAATTTCGAGCGGTAATGTCATACCATTCTAAACTACCACCACCAACAATTTCATCTTGTAATTCTTTACCTCCAAATTTATACCGTTGCGCCACATTATTTCCATTCGATGTAGCCCCTCCAACATTATACCCTTTATGTTTTAAGCCAAAAGGATAGTAGTTGTTTTCTTCTATGATTTCTGAAGTAGCGATGGTACCATCTCCATTTGCATCGTTATAGCTTAAGCGCACATTGTCTAAATGGTCTTTGTATTGGTATATATATTTAAAAGAACTTTGACTAGGAGTTACATAGCCTTCGGCTGTGTTAAAGAATTGTAAATTACTATTCTCATATACATAATTACCTGCATAATCTGTCGCAGTACCGCTGACTGTTTTTCGTAATTTTGCCCCTCCTGCATCATAAACATACGAAATATTTTGACCATTTATCGTAACTGTTGTAGGTAAATTTAAATGGTTGTAATTAATATTTGTGATGCCTTTGTTGGCATCGGTTTTCATATTGCCATTGGCGTCGTAGGTATATTCAGTCGTTTGATTCACACCATCTTTAAAACCATAATTGTCATTACCATTATCTAATACTTTCCTAAGCTTGTTACTTTTACCTTGGTATGTATAAAATAATTTGTCCATATCACCAAAACTAGTGGCTGCTACGTTGGTGTGACCTTTTCTATATAGCCTTGTAAGATTTCCATTTTTATCATATGTAATAGCCCATGTACGATATTTACTACTCATATTATCTTGAGCATCAATCATTCTATTTAAAGCATCGTAGTAAAATCTATAGAATTTTAGATTTTGGTCGCTATTTTTTGTCTTCCATTGAACCTGGCTAATATTACCATTATACAAAGCCGTACCGCTCGTAGGGTTATCGTAGCGTATATTAAAAGTAAAGAGGTCATCGCCGAGATTATTGATATCATTAATATCAGTTAACCAACCACGTACATTGTATTTATAATCGATAGTTTGTAGCCCCTTAACATTACCTATAATTTTTAGATCTTTTATTTTCCCCTGATTTTGATAAATTGAAATATCTCCTAATAGAGTGCCAGTGGAAGCAACAGATGAAGTGTAAACAATTTGACCATTTTGTTTGTAATATACGGTACTACCTATACGCTCTACCCTAAATATATCTCCTGTTTGATATGTTCCGACTTGTCCTTTAGAGCTACCTGATTCATACACATAAAGTCTGCCATCACCCACATTGTACATTGCATAATCAATAGTTGTATAGCTGGCATTGATATTGGCATCTGACAAGCCTACCATAACATATTTATTTGCTTGAGGAATTTCATATTCTACATACCCATCTCCAGAAAAGTAGCTATTTGTAGCTAAACCAGCATTCCAACTTGTTGAAGCAGATGTTTTAGTAATGATATTGCCAGAAACAGACACTCCAACCAAGTCTGTAAACACATCATTGTAACCTACAATCGTAAGATCTTTTATTTTCCCTTGATTCTGATAAATAGATACGTCTCCCAACAAATCTCCTGTAGATGCAACAGATGATGTATAAACAATTTGACCATTTTGTTTGTAATATACGGTACTACCTATACGTTCTACCCTAAATATATCTCCTGTTTGATAAGTGCCGATTTGCCCTTTAGAACTACCTGATTCATATACATAAAGTCTGCCATCACCCACATTGTACATTGCATAATCAATAGTTGTATAGCTGGCATTGATATTGGCATCTGACAAGCCTACCATAACATATTTATTTGCTTGTGGAATTTCATATTCTACATACCCATCTCCAGAAAAGTAGCTATTTGTAGCTAAACCAGCATTCCAACTTGTTGAGGTAGATGTTTTAGTAATGATATTACCAGAAACAGACACTCCAACCAGGTCAGTAACGTCAGTGCTAATGGTTGTATTACTCGTGTTTGTAGCTTTTCCACCAACATCTTTTTGCTCTAATTGACCTAGTTCATCATAATGATTTCTTGCGATCAACTCTCCTTCACTACCATTTATATATTGTGTTTGCGCAAGGACTCTACCTTGATGGTCATATTCAAAACGATCAATAGTTACAATATCGGTCTTACCAGTTTTTTTGTGCGTGGTCTTGGTTTCTATGACTCTACCCGTAAAATCATCTAACTTACTTTCTATAATATCGGTCGTGTTTAAATAATCATTCTTACTATACACATAGATAGGCCTCGATTTATCATCGTAATAGGTCACAGTAGTTATCCAATCACTAGTATCTAAAACTTTTACTTTTGATACTGTTGCCAAGCCTTTTACAGATGTGCTACTGGTGATACCATATGACGTAGCTACTGTTGTACTTAATCCAGAAGGTAAATCTATATAACTGTCATAGTAATTAACGGTGTAAATCTCATCAACACCCGTTGGAATTGCATCATTCGTATAATAAATGCTTGTTCCACCTAAGCTAAGATTATTTGATTGTCTATTTTCAAACATCTCATAGGTACCATTTGGATTATTCGCATAATTTACTTGATAATTTGCACGCGTAAGATTTATTGCTTTTCTACCTGTGTATGTGATTCTCCCGAAAGCATCATATTTCGTGAATAACCATTCGTCCGGTGATTTTGCCTTTTGATTCGCATCTTGTGTTAATACAGGTTGATCCAATAGATTATAAACAATAGATTCCCAACCCTTTCCAGGTATCTTTTTTTCAACTAATCTATTTCTATCATCATATTTGTATTGGTAACATAACTCTAATAGTTCTGTAGCATCTGGCTTCGCCGTTTGTGGTTCTGCCTTAGGTGGTAGGACATAACTCAAATTACCATAATCATCATAGACATAATAGGTGTCATGCGCAAGGCCTGCGTTATAAGTTCGTTTTAAAATTACCTGCCCTCTTTTGTTTTTAAACTCTTGTGTGGTTCTATTGTTTCCATCACTTGCTTTCCAATTTTCATCTTTAGTAATCGTTTTATACAATTCATTAGCGCCATAATAACTCGACCCTCCTTGCAGGGTTGGCGTATAGATATTACTAGCAAATGAGAGGCTCACAGTATACTTTTTTACTTCACTACTAGCATTACTTTCATAACCAAACTTAATAGTCTTATCTAGATCGTTTGTTCTATTCAAGGCCCAAGTTGTACCTGGTGCTGCCTGCTCAGTCATTCTATTTAGAGGTGAAGCTTCTAAATGTTTTTCAGAATAAGGGTTGTTCACGGCACCACCATATTTGGCAGTGTAAAAACTGTTTGTCGTTGCATAGGCGTCGGTTCGAAAGGTTCCTCCAGTAGTTAAGGCAGCATAAGGCAAATAATCTTTTATTTGCCTACCATACATATCATATTCGATAAAAGTAATAATGTCTTCATTCGCTCCTCCCGCTCTTACAGCTACGCTCTGCACAGGTCGCCCTAGACCATCTAAATAATTAACAGTTTCTACTTTTTCATGTGTTTTAGCATCGCCAATAGCCGTTTGTTGATATCCCTTTTTATAAACTACCTTATGAACATAGTTTTTCCCTGAAGTTGGAGATACTTGTGAAAATGTTAGCCCCGTTATAAAAAGACTCAGTAAGATATTTAATACATTTCTCATAATACTTATTTTTTACTTTTTATAAAGATGATTTATTGAGGACCTTCTATCGGACCGCCACCACTGCTACCAGTCTGACTTATGGTTGTCGTTCTTGTAATACCCCCAGTCGTTACTCTAACCCAGCCTGTTCTTGTTGAAGTACCTATATTATCGAATGTTTGAACTGTAAAAGAACTATTACCATTACCACTTGTTTTACTAGTGGTTATCCAACTGGCGCTTTTTGTAATCGTCCACGAACTATTTGAATTTATGCTAACCGATTTTGAACCTCCGTATGATCCGTAGAATAAAGATGTAGGAGATACGGTTAGGATAGGTGCTACTGGAATAGTTTTAAATTTTACATTTATCGTAACATTTGAATTAATGTTAGTGATTACAACTTGATTATTTGGAAAGGCATAATTTGTTGGACCAACCTTTACATAGTCTACTTCATATCCATTTGCTGGCGCGAGTGTAACAGTTGTGCTACCACCACTCGCGACTATCGTTGGTGATACGTTCACGGTACCACTTCCTCCATCAATACTATAATTCACATTATAGGAGGTGGTCGTAGTTGAAGAACCATCCCCATAATTATAATTATATTGTTCTAATACTTCTCCATCTTTATTTTTTATAAATTGTAGTCTATTAAAATTGTCGTAATTATAATGAATAGTCATTCCAGTTGGATCCGTAATACTTGTAACACCAATCAATGGGTCATAAGTATACGTCGTAACCATAGCATTGGGCAATGAATTTCGAAGATTTGTTAGTGCAATTCGCAATGCACCTTCTTTCCCAGAAGTACCAATGGTTCTGTCATTGTCAGCATTTGATCTATTCTGTAAGTTCGTTATTTGACTGGCCACCTGTGAATAGGTCGCATTCTCAATTTTAGCAATAGGGAATTTTTCTTGATATCCCCATATATAAACTAATTTACTTCCATCTTTTTTCGAAACTTCCTTTATATTTCCATTGGTATAATAACTATGATATACAACGCGATCTTGAAGTTTATTAGTACTAGAGTTATATATTCCTTTTAAACTTTGAACATCCTTTGGTAACACAATATTATTACTCCAATCTTTATAATTTGTGCGCACTACATTTCGAATTTCATTCGCATCCATACTGTCATCATTATCTATATCTTCATAGCTTATGACTTGTATTGGTTCGGCAATTCTATTTTGAATTTTTAATTTATTAATTGCGGCAGATTCAGCACTAGTCAAAGGATCATGCCCAAATAAACTCGTATCATCTGGGTAAAAGGTTTTTGTACCTATTTTTTTTCCATTGCTGGAGGTCACTAACTGTTGATTGGGCAGTAGCCTGGGCGAATTATAGGTATAGTCGGTACTAGTTTCTACATCTTCGCTTGCAAAGTAATCTTTGGTTGTCGTTTTTGTAAGTAAATAAGCTTTTGGGTATTCAATAGTACTCATTTCTCGATAGTCATTCGGATCTCCTTCTATAGTACCAAACCCATTTGGTCCAGAAGGGTTAGAGGCAGGACTATATCTAAATAATCTTCGGGCCGCAGCAAAATTAAATGCTTTTATACTACTATCTCTTCTCCAGCCAAAGGGAAAAAATTCTTCATAAATATTCTCAGTTTCTTGCTGAAGAATAAATTGATTTCCTTGTTTCTTAAATATTTCGGTCTTTAATAGTTTTCCACTTTTCCAATCATTATTCTCCCTTTCAATGAATGGATTTGCGGACGAAGTACCACTATTCTGATACGCACTAAAATACTGTACAGTTTTACCAGCATCGCCTTCATTTTTAATAATTTCTACCCTATTATATAGAACCGGAGCATTTTGAAAGCTTGAGAAGTTTTGTATACTATTAGTTGACCTATAATTTTTCGTGCCACTCCATATACCATTTCCATTTGGCATTCCGTCGAACCCAATGTTATAGCTAAACATTGCATTGGCCCCTAGTAAGTTCCCACTACTTGAACCATCTTCATTGATATATTTATAATTGGTGGTAATGCAGTCATTCGTTTCAGTACAATCTTTAGTTCGTGCTACTCTTATACCACCGATGCTTTTATCACCATTAACATTTTCCTCAAAATCAATTTTATAATAAATTTTCGCCAGTTTATTTTGAGGCGCAATTACAGAGCCAACAATATGTATTTGTCCAGTATCCGTAAATTCTATTTGACTTGAATTAACAGTATTATTCTCAGGGCAAGGATTCTGTCCGGGTTCTTGAAAGCATTCAACTTCCTCTCCATGATTTACAAGATTAATATTGATATTCTGATAATTACAAGAAGCCAAACCTCCGGTAGTTGTTATACTAATTTCAGCTTCAGTACCAAACATATTTGTAGAAGAGCCGTTTCCAACCCTCGCATAGGCGTATACTCTAACGATTTGATTTGCCGGTACAGTAATGATGGTGTCTATAGTTTTACCAGGATCATCACCGAACAATTGATCAGTAAAAGATTGGTTATGACTGTAACTACAACTGCCATTCGAATTTGAATCATTATTTATGGTGCTGTTTAGCTCATACTCAATTTCAGTTTTTCCTCCAGTTGGATAATTAATAGTTTTTAATGCTCCTGATCTAGTATTCTCGAAGTCTATTTCTCTATCTCCATTTATCAAAAATGTATTGCCTTTACCATTGTAAAAACCCCAGAAATCTTGACTTTTATAACTTACGGTATATGGAGAACCGTGATAATCAAAAGCATAAAAAGGCAACACCTCATTTCCACTCCTTTTATTGATACTCGTTAACATTTTTCGATTTCGAGCAATATTACTATAACCAATATCATAACTAAGTACTTCTGCATTATTATTCCATACAGAAACGTTATTTAAGGCTACAGTGTTCATACCGTTATCAACTGTAGTAGATATATCAAATTTTACTTCTCCATTAGGAAAGGTTATTCTTTTAATGGGTATATTATTGATTGTATTTTGACTTACACTTACATTTAGATCGGTAGGCAATAAATAACCCGTAATCTCTGTTTCGGTTGTAACCTGCTTTGTGTAAGGAATCGTTGGGTGATATTCAAAATTAATATCACCTTGATTATTCGGTAATTCTATTTTTGTCAATAAATAACTTATCGGAATGGTAATTTCTGCATCATCTTGACCAATAGGATAATCTCCCATTTCTCTTTGATTAAAATGATAATTAACTCCATTTTCATCGGTCACTTTTATTGAGTTTGAAGTTTTATTTACTACATAATTTCTGTGATTTAAAAAAACGACTTCATTGTCTTCATTATAGGTAAAACTAGCGGATAGATTTCCTGCATTGACTAAATACTTATCATTCTGTCCATCAAAAATTTTGTTAGAAACATTTCTATAGAGATTGTATAAGTCCGTTTCAGGATAATCTGAGACGGTATAGTCCCACTCCATATAGGGTACAACTGTATTTTTTTTATAATTGGCACTTCCTCCTCTTTCATCTGGAATGCCACGTACTTGTCGTGTTATCCTACCCGTTGCTAATAAATCCCAACCCAAACCGGTCATAGGAGCATCTTGACCTACTACCAAACCATTGTAGTTGTAAGACAACGAAATTGGCCATTTAAATCCACCCACATCAATCGTGTACAAAGGCACGGTATAGTTTATCTTACCTGTAGCCAAATTAATAGGTATTTCTCCATATTTCCCTAGACTAGCTGCTTCAGGAGAAACGGGTATGATCTGAGGTAATTCTTGACCATACGTAATACTACTTATTAAAATTAAAAGCAGCACGCATAATTTCTTTTTCATTTTGGTCATTTTGTTTTCCTTGTTTAGAAGGAAACCTTGTCTTGAAGAATTCGATTGAGAAATCATATGTTAATTGATTTATAATTATTAATTATTTGTGGGAGTTGGTCCTCCACTGCCAGTTTATTGACTAAGTTTTTTTTAGATAAACCAGATTTACAGTTCTAATTCGACCATAAATCTAGAACCGATTTTTATGATTTTTTTGATGAATTGGTTTCAGTAGTACCTTTTTCGAATAAATGGTATAGTTTTTCTAATAAATGGTAAGAAACAGGTCAATTTTGGTTGGTGAAATGGTATTTTCAGAAAAATTAAGGGTCTTTTTTTCTCTAGCTTTGAGTCATAATAGTTTCCGGTATTATGAAAAAAACAAACACTTTTTTATTCGAAAAAGTTCCTGCATTTAACTTGCAAGAACTCCTCGTGGTATTAGTAATCATAGGTATTTTATTACTTCTAGCACTCCCCAACTTGATGCCTCTTATCGCCAAAACGAAAAGCTTAGAGGCCCAAACACAGCTCAAACATATTTACAATCTAGAGAAACAATATTTCTTTATGCATTCTAAATATGTTAATGATTTCAACGCAATCGATTTTGAAGCACCCAAAACGGTGCAACAAAACGGCAATGCTAATTATAGCTATGAAATTATCGAGGTTTCTAACAACAGTTTTAAAGCCCGCGCTACTGCAATTACTGATTTTGATGGCGACGGTATTTTTAATGTTTGGGAAATCGATCAGAATGACAGTCCGAGAGAAATAGTAAAAGATTAAATCTTAGAACTTATGATGATATCTATACTAAAGGCTCTCAGCCTCTGCTGTCTGCTTGGCATTATATACCAAGATTTTAATGAACGTAAAGTCTACTTATGGCTTTTAATTAGTGCGGGAATAGCACTGTCAATGCTATTTTTTCAATACACTAACGCTACCATATATGCACTCAATATAGGTGTAAACATACTGATCATTTCAATGATCATTTTCATTCTTTTTGTATACACGAAATATCGACTTAAAATTGCCTTTAGTAGTAGTATTGGACTTGGAGATTTGCTATTCTTTATATGTATTGCTATCGGTTTTCCAATAGCCACATTTATAGTGCTATTTACATGTTCGCTGTTCTTTGCTGTGCTCTTGTTTTGGCTGCTGAAATCTTTTTTTGATAAAAAAACGATTCCCTTGGCTGGTCTTCAAGCACTTTTTATGTTCCTTATCATTGGAATTAATTGGAGTTTTCACCTTGTAAATCTATACCTATTATGAAGACCGATTTTAACATCCCAACGGCCTTACAGCAGTTGATAAGCGCCGAACAAGCGTACCACTATCGGGTAATTCCACATACGCAACAAAACGGAAGTATCACTTTTAAAACAGATACTGCAACCTCTCAAGTATTAAAAAATGAATTGGCAATCATCCTAGGAAAAGAAATAGCCCTTGTTTCAGTGTCTTCGAAAGATATAGATCAATATTTAACAGTCAATTATCGCAAAAGGAAAACAAGTACACAAACCGAACTTACCGATTCTCAAGACTTACTATTGAACATTATTGAGGAGGCGAAAAATTTAGGAAGTAGTGATATTCATTTTGAAGCTTTTGAACATATAAAAAGAGTTCGCTTTAGAATTGATGGTAAATTGCTAGAACGTTATATGATTCCAGTTGCTGAATATCCTAAAATCATCAATCAGCTAAAGGTAAAAGCCGGTTTGGATATTGCAGAAAAAAGATTGCCTCAAGATGGTCGTATTCATATGGTGAATGCCAATGCCGAATATGATATTCGTGTGTCTTCACTACCAACTTTACACGGTGAAAAACTCGTATTACGTTTGCTTTCTAAAGATGCGACAAATATTCAATTAGAAAATTTAGGTTTTACCCAGCAAGAGCTCAGACGCTATACCAGCAGTGTCAAAAATCAACATGGTATTGTTTTAATTTCAGGACCAACAGGGTCAGGAAAAACAACAACCCTATATGCCACATTGAAATTACTGAATACTAATGACACTAATATATTGACCATAGAGGATCCTATTGAATATACGTTGGAAGGTATCAATCAAGTACAGCTAAAAGAAAATATAGGCTTAGATTTTGCCGCATCATTACGAACATTTCTAAGGCAAGATCCCGATATAATTATGGTTGGAGAAATAAGAGATGTGGCCACGGCAAATATGGCCGTTCGAGCCTCCTTAACAGGACATTTGGTACTCTCAACTATACATACCAATTCTGCCTGGGCTACTATTTCAAGATTGATCGATATGGGTGTACCCTCCTTTTTAATTGCAAGCACCTTGAAAGTAAGCGTAGCACAACGATTGGTACGAAAGTTATGTGAACATTGCAAGCAAGAAGACGCGCTCTCGGCCGAGATACTTCCAGAAGGGTTTGACATTCCGAAGGAGCTATCGAAACATTTTAAAGCTGTAGGTTGTAATACCTGTTACCACACGGGTTATGTAGGTCGAAAAGCTATTTACGAAATTATACCAATTACCAGAGCATTGGCAGAACATATTAAACGCAATAGTCTTGAAATAGATACCTATTTAAAAGAGAACGGTATTGTTACACTTAAAGAAAATGCGCTCCAATTGGTCATAAAAGGAGAGACCTCCATTGAAGAAATATATCCCTTATTAACGAATCACTAAAATAGTAAGAAAATGAAATTATATATAAGACCTTTATTAGTAATGCTTTTTTTAAGTATTTCGTTAATTACTAATGCCCAAAGTGATCGCATTGAACAACTAAAAATCAAATTAGAAAGTTTGGTGGTTGATGCTCCAGGACTAAGTAAAAAAGCCGAAATAAATGTGAATAATATCGCCTTATCGGATTTTTTGCAAGCCCTTGCGACGACTAATGAAATCAACATTAATATTCATCCTGAACTGAATGAAATAACTATCAATAATAACTTCTCAAATGCCACGGTCACTGATGTCTTGGTTTTCGTTTGTAAACAATACGAACTAGATATCGATTTTACCGGAAACATACTATCGATTCACAAATTCGTGAAAACGAAACCGGTCATTAAGCATCGTGGCATCCCTATCACCTATGATCTCAACAAAGATGATTTTAGTATTGACCTTGAACAAGACACCTTGCATGTCGTTTTCAAGCAAATCATGGACAAAACTGGCAAGAACCTCGTTTTTGCTCCTGGAATGGATAAACTAATTCTTAGCGGTTACATTAAAAACATGCCTTTTGATGCCGCATTAGATAAAATTGCTTTTGCCAATAACCTTTCGTTTGTAAAAACAAGAGACAACTTTTATTTATTCGAACAAAATGAGGGCATTACCTTACTTCCGAAAGAACCCAATCTCAATCAACCAGCCGCCAAAGCCCCGGTGCGCCAAAGACGTTCTAATTTTTATTTTAAAATCACCGATACTATTACCAATCGGTTGGATGTAGATTTCGAAAATACACCTATCTCTAATATTGTATACGACATCGGTCATGATTTAGATAAAAACATGTTCACCGCCTCACCGCTCAATCAAGCAGGTAATGCTACGGTAAAAGCGGACAATATTACCTATGACCTACTTTTAGACAAAATTTTAGAAAACACCGAATTCACTTATAAAAAAGAAGATTCAATTTACTATTTTGGAAAAAAAGATCAAATTTCACTACGAGATGCCGTTGTTATTCCGTTAATGCATCGATCGATTGAGGTGATGAATACGAGCGGAGGTTCCACTCGAAGAGCAGGAAGAACTTCAATAAATTCATTCAATGGTAGCTCCTCTAATTTTTCTAATCAAAATTTCAATAATAGAAACAACAATGGTGTTGGCAACAGACAAGCTGTCAATACCAATAGACAAAACAATTTCGACCAATCGAATACTCAAATAGAATCATTGATCAATACTTTACCAGAAGATGTCACCAAAGATCTCAAGGTAAGTGTCGATGTAGAGCTCAATAGTTTTATTGTAAGTGGACCTAGTCAAAACATAGAGCGTTTTAAAAAATTCATTGCTTATATCGACAAGCCGGTGCCTGTTATATTGATAGAAGTGATGCTTTTAGAAGTAAATAAAACGGCGACGGTAGAAACAGGTATAAGCTGGGGGATTGGTGAGAGCCCAAGCACCACTCAAGGTGGTATCTATCCTAGTACAGATATCACCTTAGGAGCGAATTCGGTCAACAGAATTATTGGTGGATTTAATGGCTTCGGCTCTTGGAATTTAGGACAAGTAGTGCCTAACTTTTTCGCAAAAATAAAGGCCATGGAAACCAATGGTGATATCAAGATACGATCAGCACCAAAATTGTCTGCACTAAACGGTCACCGAGCGAATCTATCTATAGGTGAAACAACCTATTACGCGGTAACACAACGTGATATTATTGGAAGTCAAAATCCGCAAACTTCAACGATTACCAATTATCAGCCAATCGATGCCGAATTCGCCATCAATATCAAACCCTTAGTTTCGGGAGATGGTCAAATTACTTTAGATATAAATGTGATACAATCGAGTTTTAACGGTAATCAAGTAGCCGAAGATGCCCCTCCAGGGGTAAATTCTCGTGAATTTAACTCTATCATCCGTGTAAAAAATAAAGATATGGTAATCCTTGGCGGCTTAGAAGAAAAAATTAAAAATGATTCTGGTACCGGAGTTCCTTTTTTAGCGAGAGTACCTATTATCAAATGGTTCTTCAGCAAGAAAAAACGTGAAGACACAAAAAAGAAATTGACAGTTTTAATCAAACCTACTATTATTAAATAATGCTGCAAAAACTAGTAACATATGGTACTTTTGGCACCCTATTTTGTGGGGTAGAACATACATCAAAAAAGGGTATTGCATCCATTAATGGGTTGCTACTAAAACAACGAAAAAACGAATTTTCCATTGTTGACGAATTTAATGTTACCACCGTCGCTGATCTCAAAAATCATATCAACATAAAACAACATCTATTTCTTACCATCAATACGGAGAAGGTATTATTTAAGGCAATAGATGGCGAGTTCGATCACCAAAAAGCAGTAACAATCGCATTTCCTAACCTGAAAATAGAAGAATTTTTCTATGAATCTCATATATCAAACGACCAAACTTATATCGCCATTTGTAGGAAAGATGTCATTGAAAGTATTTTAAAAGACTATACAGCCAACAAGTTTCATGTCATTGGTTTTTCATTGGGAAATCTAGGCATTTCGCAACTCGAAAGTTTCATCGAAACATCGTCTATTCAAACATCGAATAGTCATGTTCATTTTACAAACAATACCATTGCAACAATTACTATTTCTGAAGTTGAACAAGAAAATTATGTTATAAATGGATTGAAAATTCACAATACATCTATCCTTAGTTTAACTGGAATTTTGGCTTATTTTATGAATTCCTTAAGTATACATTCTAATTTTGCAGATACAGCTACTCAGCTTAACAGCAATCATAAACAGCAGCGTATCTTCGATGTGGGCTTAAAAATCGGCTTGGGCGTCATCTTCGTGTCGTTACTCTTCAGTTTTATGTTTTTCACCCATTATTCTTCAAAATTCGAAGCAATCGCTCGTTCTTTAGCAGTCAATAAATCACAGAAAGTATCCTTACTAAAGCTGACAGACGATGTCACGAAGAAAGAGAAAATTTTGAACGATTTTTCATTGAATTCTTCTAAATCTTCTTGGCATTTAGACCAATTAGGACAGCTTATTCCGAATTCAATCCTATTGACCGCATTAGAATGGCAGCCTATTACCAAAGCCATCAAAGAAGAGCTACAAATCGAAACATATGAACGTACGATACTGATACAAGGCATCACTCATAAGACATCAGATTTCTCACAATGGATAGATGCGCTAGAACAACAAGAATGGATTGAAAGTGTTGCTATAAATGCTTTTGGTAACGGTAAAAATCGCGTGCCTGCTTTTGAAATTTTAATTGTGTTCAAGTCATGAATCTAAAACAACGAAACATACTACTCGGACTAGGGTTTATTCTCATGTTATGGTTGTCATATCAATTATCGTTTGCAAAAACGATTCAATTGAAAAAGGAAGTCAACGAACTGAAAAAAGAATCCGCAATTTTTGATAATATTTCCCAAAAATTACTAAAACTAAAACAGCAAAACACCTATTTCGATTCTATTTTAAAATCGAAGAAAATAATTGTTACAACTTCGTTTCAAAACAACTTACTTACTACTATCAATGCCGTAGCCGACACGACTCAAATAGCTATCGTTTCTTTTCAGCAACCTCATTTATTCAAAATAGATGGCACCGCAACGTATACATATTCATTTACGCTAAAAGGTAGTTTTCATAAGATCACCCAATTGCTCTATACCTTAGAACAAGAGTACAAGCTCGGCAATATTGTTTCTGTACACTATACTAAAAAGAAAAACTACCGTCGTAATTCTGAGTATTTAGAATGTACTGTGTTGCTGCAGCATATTACTCAAGAGTAGTTTTTAAAACAAAATCAGCAACCAGTAGGCTGCTGTATGAAGTATTTGTCACGGATTACACACGAGCGAAGCGAACTGATGAGCACCCATTTAAAAATTCAGCAAGGAGGCGAATACATCCGCGTCATCGAGTTCGAGAAGATTGAGAAATCTCTAACACGGATTTCCAGTCATTTGCACTAGAACAAAATTAGGTGCAAGAAATCCAGAATTCAACGAAGTTAACGATAAGTATCAGCATATTTATTCTTATTCAAAACCAAAACAGCAACCAAATTAGTTGCTGTTTTATTTGTTTAAACCACTAGATGCAATCTAGCGGGAGCGCGGGGAGGTATACATACGCCGCGGATTACAAATCCGCGCCATCGGGGACTAACTACTGTTGACCATTTTATAAAGGCTTCAAAGATTAGTGCTATGTAATTCTAAAACCACCCGAAGGTGGTTTTAGAATTACTTTTTTCTATTATCATTAATCATTACTACATTTGGGCAATATATTCTTACCATTACGAATAAACTTTTTCAGCTCTCGATAATAACCGTTTTTAAAACTATATCGAATGTAGCCATATTTTTTGCTCCACCAATAAGTTTTTAAATCATACTCATAATCTAACCCTCCTGTATAGTTTGGTTTTAACTCAATAATATCTTTAATACAATCATTAATTAACTTTTTATTACCATAAAATTCATTCAATTGATCTACAGAATATTTAGCCTCTGCATATTGAAGTGAATCTGACATCTTATTTAAGTTAAAAGTCATCCATGTTTCCTTACTTGAGGTAAGGTTTAGTAAATTAACATGGTTCCAGTTTTTATAATCTTTATTTAGATTTAACAATTTCCCGTTTACAAACAATACTTCATGTTCATTTGGAAAAACTGCCAAAGGATCTTTAGGGTTTAAATATGAGTCTATACTCTTTATTTTTATCGAATCTACTTCACCGGTATTTGATTCAAAAACCAATATATCATCAACCTCGTAAGGCTGCCACTTTAAATCATCTGTAGATAGCTTGAATTCTTTACAACCAACTAATGAAATCAACAACAATATTGCACTTTGTAATATGTATTTTCTCATCAATTTTTCTTTTTCAATTTAATTTCTCTACATTTTGTTGGGTTTTTTCTACAGAAATCATTTATAACTGTTGATATATTTTGATCACCATCAGTTACATTATGTCCACCTCTTTTATTTAACCAAGTACCTTCCTCTCCTTTTTCAAAAACTCTCATATAATTATTTGTTACACCTGAAATATCTTCAACTGCTGAACCTCCATTTAATCCTAAAGAAGTCATTAATCCATCTCCCGTTATTTGATCTGTAATAGCTTGATAGGCTACTCCATCCACTCCCGAGGGGCTAACTATGTCGCCTGGTTGATGAGGATTGAGATAAAAAATAACTTCAACATTATATAGATTACCACCATTATCATCTTTGTATGTTAGTAATTGGCTTAAGAAGCCTGCTGCATGAGCTCCTCCTTGACTGTGACCTACAATTCTAATAGCTTCTCCTTTCTTAATTTTTTGATTTTTGCCAGCTCCATAACCATACATATTATGAAAAAGTTTAGCTTTATTTGCTCCTTGCTGCTGCCTAAGTTTTGCAGAACTTCTAAAGGTGGATGACCCACTTAAATAAAATGCATTATTGTCATTAAAAGCTCTCATAAACATACCATCTATACTCGCATTTCTCCCATGATAATTTTTTTTGCCATCAAAAGTAGACCAATATCTTGTCGCATCAATTCTATAGTAAATTGAATTACGTATCCCCGTGTTATTGTGATATAGCTTCTGTTGTCTTGGAGTATACACTGCCTGATCTAAATTACCATAACTTGTTCTCAAACCACCAATAAAAATTATAGCTCTACCATCTGGATCAATGGCTTGAATAGGAGTGTTAGCTACATAAGCAAAAGGAGATATGTTTGTATACTTTTCAGCTAATGGATCCATATTCATCCAACGCCCAAGCCATTTATCATAATTCCTTGCTCCAAAATCCATCCATTGCAGTCCGAGTTCGTCATTCTCTTCTTTTCCACCAAAACCATAGGGATGATGCGCTCCATTTATCACATTATTGTACCCTTTGTGAGAGCCACCAAAAGGATAGTAATTATTTTCTTCTATAATTTCAGACGTCCCTGCTTTTTTAATTTGTATATCATCGAACCAAGCTGAAGCGCCCGCTGAATAACTCGTATATACTTCAATACGCGCATTGATTTTATCAATATTACTCGGAACAGTTACAGTTTGCTCAATATAAAACCATTGATTCTTATCTCTTATTTTTTCACCATCCGCTACTTGCGTAAAATAGGCTGTTTCATCATCCTCATTCATAAAGAATGAAACTCGCGCATAGGCACTTGCTGAAGATTCTAAATAGACCCATCCAGAGATGATATAATCTGTAGGTGTACTATTACTTATAGGTATCCATTTATTACTATGCGCGAATAAATCGCCTGCCCCAGACAAGGTTAATTTTGCCGACTTCGTGCCTGAAATACTTCGCTGGCTATCAATAGTTGCCGATAAACCATACAAAGCTCCATGACTATCCCATCCATCACTATTTTCTAGATCATCAGAAAAAATACCAGCATTGGTAATAGATCCATCATTGTCGCCATCGGTATATGATAATCTCACATTTCCTAAATGGTCTTTGTATTGATATACATAGTTAAATTCACCATTGCCATCGGGCGTCACATAGCCCTCTGCATGGTTAAAGAATTGTAAATTACCATTCTCATATATATGATTACCTGCGTAATCTGTCGTCGTACCATTCACTGTTTTACGTAATTTCGTGCCAGTTGCATCATAAACATACGAAATATTTTGACCATTCAAGGTTACCTGGGTTGGTAGGTTGAAATGATTGTAGGCAATGCCATTAGTTGATGTGGTACCAATACCTTTGTTTAGATCTTTTAACATGTTTCCATTCACATCATAAGTATATTCATATGATGTATTAGCTCCATCTTTAAAACCATAGTCATTATTGACAGCATCAATAACTTTTCTCAACTTATTACTTTTACCACCGTAAATGTATGTCAATTGATCCATAACCTCAAAAGAACTTGCTCCGCTGTCCGCGTGGCCTCTTCGATTTAAGTGTGTAATATTGCCATTCTTATCATAGTTTACCAATGTCAAACTATAATTATTCGTATCATCGATACCCGTTTTAATTCTATTCAGTGCATCGTAATCATAGGTATATGTTTTTAAACTCTGATCTGTATTTTTTGTCTTCCAACTTGTTTGACTAATATTTCCATTATACAAGGCCGTACCAGAAGTTGGGGCATCATAACGTATATTAAAATTAAAAAGATCATTACTCATGGCGTTGACATCATTGATATCTGTCAACCAACCACGTATATTGTAATTATAATCTATTGTTTGCAACGCTTCTGACTCTTTACTTACCATGCTAATCTTTACAAGTCTCGCTGTATTTCTTATCGCAACATCTCCAAGAAGTGATCCCGCTGAATTTACCGTAGAAGTATAAAAGGTTGTACCATTCTTTTTGTAGTGTATTGTACTACCTATTCTTTCAACTCTAAATACATCTCCTACCTGATACGATCCAAAAAGTCCTTTATTGGATCCCATTTCATATACATAAAAAGAGCTAGGATGATTTAAGTAAATAGCATATTTAATAGTGTTATAATGTGCATCAATATTTGTAGGAGATAGCCCAAACATAGAATAAGTACTTGGCATTAAAACTTTTAATTCAGCATAGCCATCTCCCGAAAGTTTCTCTTTAGATGCGAAACCTCCAGTACCCCAGCTATCTCCGGCTGTTTTTCTAGCGACGCCATTACTAAGCTCAATGCCAACAGCATCTATATAACCATAATCAACTATTGTAAAATTTTTGACCTTTCCTCCATTTGTATAGAGTGCCACGTCTCCAAATAAAGCCCCCGATGATGCAACTGTTGACGTATAAAACGTAACACCATTCTTTTTATAATATATATTGGTACCCGCACGTTCGATCCTAAATATATCACCGGCTTGGTACGTATCATATACGCCAGATATACTACTGCCAGATTCGTATACCCCTAAAGAACCATTGCCTCTATTATAAATAGCATAATCTATAGTATTATAATGTGAATTCTCATTGGTAGATGATACACCCAACATAATTGATTTATTTGTTTGAGGCATTTCATATTCTACATAACCGTCATTCGTAAAACGCTCAATAGTCGCAAAACCAGAATTGTTCCAACCATTTGATGCGCTAGAAATAACTTCTGGGCCAACAATAGTAGCATTTACCACATCTTTGTACATAGCTTCTACACCGCTAACGACTTCTAAATCTTTAATTTTTCCCGCGTTTTGATAAAAAGAAACATCTCCTATTAAGTTCCCAGTAGACGCAACTGTAGACGTATAAAAAGTGTTATTATTCTTTTTATAGTAAATAGTTGAGCCAACACGTTCTACCCTAAAAATATCACCTACTGTATAGGTAGTTTTTAGGCCTTTATTTGAACCTGATTCATATATATAGATATTCTTAGTACTCTGATGATAAATAGCATAATCAATAGTGTTGTAATGAGCATTAGGATTGTCTGTTGATAATCCTACCATCATATATTTACCAGTTTGTGGTATTTGATATTCGATGTATCCATCAGAACTAAAGTGTTCACCTGTTGCGAAACCAGAATTCCACCCTGTACCGGCTGTAGAAGTAACTTCATTCTCAGAAACGGTCACCGACACTAAGTCAATATACGTAGTATTTGATATCATATTTTTAGTGTTACTCGAAACATTACCTCCAACATCCTTCTTTTCTAATTGACCTAGTTCATCGTAATGATTTCTGGCAATCAACTCACCTTCATTATTATTAATATATTGATGCTGTTCGAGTACTCTACCCTGATGATCATACATGTAATTATCGACAGTTACAACATCTGTCTTTCCTGTCTTTTTATGAGTTGATTTGGTTTCTAAAACTCTCCCTGTAAAGGCGTCTAATTTACTTTCTACAATATCCGTAGTATTTAAGAATTCATTAGTGCTTGCCATATACATCTCGCGCCCCTTATTATCATAACCGGTAATAGTCATAGTCCAATCATCCGAATTAAGAATTTTAGTTTTTACTCCGGTGACTAGTCCTTTTGTACTTATAGCTTTTGGAACACCATATACACTTGCTGGTATATCTAAATTATGTTTCCAATAATTGTAATCATCATAATATGTTATTGTATATATATCTGTATAAGAAATATTAGTAGGATAGACATTATTCGTATAATGATACAAATCATTCCCACGAGACTCATTTAAAGTATTCAACCCGTTGGCATAATTCTGTATATTAGTTCTAGTATTATTGCTACTATATGACCCGGTGTATACTACTCTGCCAAGGGCATCATATTTTGTAAACAACCATTTGTTTTGAGCTTTTAAATTTTGATCTTGTGTTAGAATTGGTCTATCCAACTTATCATAAACAATATATTCCCACCCTTTACCTGGTATTTTCTTTTCCACCAATCTATTTCTATTATCATATTTGTACTGATAACACAACTCCAGCATTTCTGTAGTATCTGGTTTCTGGTAGTGCGGTTCTGCTTTTGGCGGTAGCACATACGTCAAATTACCATAATCATCATATACATAATAGGTGTCATGAGCTATCCCGGCATTATATGTGCGCTTTAGTAATACACGACCTTGTTTATCTTTAAATTCTTCGGTAGTTCTATTCAAGCCATCTGTAGCTTTCCAGTTTTCATCTTTTGTAATAGATTTGTACAATTCATTCGCGGCATAATAGGTAGACCCTCCCTGCAATGTTGGAGTATAGGTATTGTTGGCAAAGCCTAAATCTACGGTATACATTTTTACCTCCGTAGCAGAATTCGTTTCATAACCGAACTTAATGGTATGATCTGTGTCCAGATCTTTATTTAGAACCCAAGCGTTTCCTGGAGCTGCCTGTTCTAATATTCTATTTAGAGGAGATGCTTCAACGTGTTTTTCTGAATAAGGGTTAAGTGTATGCTCATATTTTTCCGAATTGTAGAAATTTGAAGTAGCACTTAAACCATTAATTCTATATGAACCTCCATTACTTGTTGCTGAATAGGGTAAATAGTCTTTTGTTTGTCTACCAAACTCATCATAATCGGCAAAAGTCACAATGTCTTGAAATTGTCCACCTGCTCGTACACCTATTATCTGTAAAGGTCTACCAAGGCCATCAAAGTATTTTATTGCCGTTATTTTTTCGGCATTTGTAGCATTTTGTTGTTGTCCTTCTACGTACCCTTTTTGATAGGTAGTAGACATCACATAATTTTGGTTTTGACTCGGCGTTTGAGCCATTGCCATGATAGGGAAAGCAAATAGTATATATAGTAAATTTTTCATAGCAATTAGTTTTTATAGTTATATTCATTTTTATGCAACACCTTATTGTCTTTATCTGTAACCAATTCAAGACGATGTAAGTCATCATAATGGTAATAGATTGTTTGACCCTTAGGGTCTGTAATGCTTGTGACTCCTATTAATGGATCATAGGTATATGTAGTCACCAAAGCATCTGATAGTGCTGTTGTATTTCTTAGATCTGATAGCGCTGAACGGAGTATACCTTCGGTGCCTAAGTTGCCAAAAGTTCGATCAGTATCTAAATTTGACTTATTTTGTAGATTTGTTACTTGATTAGAAACTTCTGCATAAGAAGCATTCTCTATCTTGGCTATTGGATATTGTCCATAATAACCCCAGATGTAAACTATAGACGTACCGTCTTTTTTACTCACTTCTTTTATATTGCCGTTAGTATAATATGAATGATATTGTAGCCTATTTTCTGGAATGCTTAGCCCTTTGGAAATTCGTACATATTCTGGTTCAATAATACCTCCAGGCCAATCTCTATATGTTGTGCTCTCTGTGTTTAAGAGTTCCTCTGTGGCGTTGCCTTTTTTGATATAATTTTTAACCTCTATAGGTTGAGAGATTCTATTTTTTGACGTTAAAATATGATCATTAAAATCGAAGGGATAGGTAAGTTTCGAAATAGTCATGTTTCCTTTTGAGTCTGTATTTTCGACTTCTGAAACAGTATTGTAATTATTATACTTCGTTGCAGTAGTTGTGGCAACTGCTTGTAGCGCATTATTTTGCTTTAAAAAACTAGTATTAACGGAATTAGATATTCTAAATTCGTGATGGATTTCTCGATACGGCTTTACCTCGAACCTATTGATGTAAAAATGTTCATACTGAGGCGAGGGGTTCTCTGAACATTGAACACCTCCGTTTCTGCAATCTACCGTAATTCTCTCTTTTTGAGCAATGCGTAAACTCCATGGGTGATTCGTATTATAATCTTGCTCATTTTGATCAAGTAAACCTCTAAATTGTTTGTAATTATTTGTGGTTTCTGTTAGTTTTTCATTTTTACTAAATATTGAAATTTCTTCTATTCTCCCCTTTGATAAATCTTGAGTCTTCGGATATTGAAGATGTGAAAAACCATAATCTTGAGCAGGCAATACAAATTTGGTTACTTTATATCCGTTGGGGTATAAATTTGATGGAAGTGTCAATAGATTACCCTCATTCGTTTCATCGGGGTCGAGTAAAGGACCGTCTTCATTATTTTCGTTAGACGTATAATATTCTTTAATCTGTCTGTAATAAACAGGTGCATTTTTATCGACTTCTAAAGAATTAAATCTACTAAAAGGATATGAAATAAATGTTTGCTCTACTCTTCCTGAAGGGTCAATTGATGTATCATCAGTATAAGTCACGACATTAAATTTTCGTAGAGACTTTTTATTTAATAGGAATCCTGAGGAAAAATCACCATCGTTATAATCAAAATTTTGTGTTTTTGAAATAGCAGTTCCGTCAGAATTTACAATTTTATTGACACGAATTCCTCCAACAAGTACGTTGATATAATCAGGATTATTAGGTTGGTGAAAGTTGACTTTAATTTCTCCGTAAGCGTCAGAGACCCTATTATAGTCATTAGAAATTTTAAAAACATAGGTTCCGGGTTTGATAATTATTCTACCCCCAGAATTGTGATTGATAGTGTAATACCCAGGATCGCCGTCATCTGGGCCAAATTCTTCACCTAAAGTAGGACACATTTGTGGCATGCTAACATTTAATACCGTTCTATAATAAATTACGTTTTGATAGTAGTCATCTGACACTGGATCCACTTCGTCCTCATCAATTGAGGGTGGACATACATCGGTTTTATATATAGACATAAACAAATGACTGTTTTCTCTCGTTCCCTGTATCTTTGACGAAATAGTCGCGACTACAGGCTCATTGAATGTATGTGTAACTATCTTTTCTTTGTTTAAAGGAGCTAGCACATTATTATCCGATTGAAGCGTTACCAATATTTCACGATTTAAGGTGACCGATGCGTTCTCAGCTGATGATGCCGTATATGCCTCTTTAACCTGATTTTGTTCGTAAGAAATTTCGGAATAACCGCCTGTAGGGTAATGAATTTTTCTCATAGCCCCCTTTTTGGTCGCCAATAAACTAGGTGTTTTATTTGCGCTATATTGACTAAAAGGAATATTAATGGCATAGCTATTTCCTTGCCCGTTAAAAAAACGCCAATCGTCTTGTGCATATGGTCTATCGGTGATTGATTGGAGAAAATTAGGAAGGCTCTGTTGGTCAAAGTACTCAAAACCAAAAACCAGTTGATTGTTATTTGTTACTTCAGTCAAAACATCACGTTGACCTGCAAACGATAGTCTATAATCATTGACTTGTTGATACGTATTTGAAACGGTTATTTGAGAATACACTTTTCTAGTACCAATATTTGATATAGTAAAATTCACTTCTCCGCCGGCAAACGAAATTTTATTCAAGATCTTTCTATTTATAGTAGTAGAACTAACTCCATCTTGATAACTCCCAGTACCATAGTATATTGGAGATCCTCCTGCATTGCCGGTTAAACCGTGCGGAAAGTAGGTATTGGAACCTTGGGCATAAAAATCATAGCTTAAATATTGGTCATTTTCATAATGAAATGTAATAACCCTTCCGCTTGGGTACTTTATGGTAGATAGGTTCCAAGATATTGTATATTGAAATGCTGTGTCTGGGGTTGCATCAGAAGGTTCATTTTTTTCCTTATCAGAGAATGTATATATAACGCCATTTCCATCGGTTATAACGACCTGATCTTGATTTGTAAATTGCACTTTGTTATTGTGTGGTGAGAGAAAGATAGGAGTCCTGTTTTGATCCAGTTTAAAAGAAAAACTCAAACCAGCTACACTTACATGATAAATGTCAACGTCTCTATCCCATTCACCACTCATGAATTTTTGGAGTTCGTTATATGAGAAGTTAACACCATCGTCTACATACGACTTTACACGACTACCTCTATTGTTAACTCCAAAATAACCGTTCGGATGCTCATCTGGTTTTCCTCTAACCTCTCTTCGAACAGCACCCGTAGCTTGTAATCTCCACCCAAGACCAACTAATGATTGTTTCTCTTCTAGAATTAATCCACCATAACTATACTGTAATGAAATTGGCCATGAATCTCCTCCAGTAGTAATAGTATAAATTGGAACAGAAAAATTCATGTTGCCAGTATTCAATGCATGTTGAATATTACCGTATTTTCCTAGTTTGCTAACCTCTGGAGATGTTGGAAATAAATCAGGAACATTTGCAGCAGGAAAATCTTGAGAATAAGAATAAGAGTATAAAAAGAGTATAGCAATAAAAGATAACAAGTTTCTCTTTTTCATATATGGTAGGTTTAAAAATTTATTTTGACTTTTCGACCTCTAAGCTAGAACCGATTTTTATTATTTTTTTTGTGAATTACCCTGAGTAGTACCTTTTTTGTCTAAACGGTTCAATATTTCTAACAATCGGTAAAAAAGAGCTGGTTTTTGGTATGCTGTTAAGAGGGTTTAGAAATTGCAAAACGGTGTAGTATTTATTGATTACAACAATAAAACACCATCTCTCATCCATTTGCTGACCGTTCCGTTTAAAAAAACTTATGGTGATTTAATAAGTCGACATTTCAAGAAGTTTACAAAATACCCTAAAACAAAAAAGCATCCCAAAATAAAGGGAAGCTTTCCATTGGGTTACTACTATTAACCCTGACATTTTTGAGAAAAATGCCAAAACAACACAACTTTCTTATTGCGGTCTGGACGGGACTCGAACCCGCGAAAGTAATTATCCCGATTGATACTAATTTAATTTAGTATTTTAGTTGTTAAAATCTATAACCAATGAATACTATAGCTATTGGTGATGATTTTGAAAGAAAATCCTATGATTTAATAAAACAACTTATAAATAATCATCATGACAGACCTCTCAAGGAACTCACTGCTTTAGTGCAAGAAATATAGGGTTCAACGAAGTTAACCATAAGTATTAGCATATTTGTTCTTATTCAAAACCAAAACAGCAACCAAATTGGTTGCTGTTTTAGTTATTTAAACCACTAGATGCAATCTAGCGGGAGCGGGGGAATAGATTAGTGAGAGAGGAGAGCCAGTCATATTCCAATTAGTTAACCTCAAGTGAAACTATTTCTTTATAGTTTTCTTTTATTTTTGGCGTTAAGTAGTTAAATTCATAACAATTTCCACTATCTAAGCTTGAGGAATAGTAATCTGGATATTTAACTCCAAACTTATACTTAGTTTTATCTAATTTATTTTCTAAAATTACCCCTAAATTATTATAAAATTCCCATTCGTAACCACTCTTATTCCAACAGCCATAAAAAATATCACTTATTAAATCTAAATTACGTACATCAAGTTTTACAAAATTACGTTCAGGAATTTTATCATGATTTCCTACTGTTATATATCGGACTTTGGATCCCGTAAAAATAGTTATACATTGAGATCTGTCAGAGGAAAATATCTTTATTTTTTTTACAATTTGTTTCTCGTTGCTACACATACTAAATGATAATAGGATTATTATTAATAGGAAGAAATTTAATTTCATAATTGTTATTTTAATGTTTAAACGTTTGTAATTTAGGTATTGTTTTAGGTTTTTTTCGTAGATTTCTACCAAAAATAAAACCTAAAGCTTGCGGCAATTGACTATTAACTTTTTCACGAGTCAAAAACCCTTTTTGTTTAGTTTCCAAGGCATCCGCAGCAGTTCTAAATTGATCCCATGTTAATCCGGCTCTACCGGCAACGATACCCGCACCTATATTTCCAATATCTCTAGCTGAAGCAACTTTGCCGTTTCCTAAAACACTGCCCCTATATTTATATGTGGATTTTTCCAATTCTTTTGCTTCTTGATTCAAGCCATTAGTTTTGTAATCATATTTTTCACCACCTTTTCCGTTTTTTGCATAGTAAACTACATCAGGATTTTCTTGAACCAAATCATCAAGAAATTTTTGCCCATCATTTGACTCTAAATTAATTACGGCTCCCTCAATTACTGCGTTACTATCGGCTCTAAAAGAATGCGGAGTAAATTGATCACCAATTTTCTCACTCGTTTTAGTATTATAATTACCTTTACCATCCACTAAATAAATACCTGTTTTTCCGTCATCTTTTCCAGACTCTACAGTATAGGTACCATCTTTATTCTTTGTAACTCCAATACTACCTCCCTTATGCTCTCTTTGCGGTGACGAACCGATAGTCATTGGCCCACCAGTTAGCCCATGAATAGTCACCGAAGAGTAATAATCTTCTTCGTTCCAGTCGGGATGCATCCCGTCAGGATCCGTTAAATTTATAGGGTTATTCCAAGTATATGCATATGGAGATTTATCTACCTGCATTGGCGCATCAGCTAACGGGTCAACGTTAAAAAATCTTCCTAAACTAGCATCATAATTTCTAGCCCCATAGTCATACCAGTTTAAGCCTAATGCTTCATTTAACTCCTTATTATTATATTTAAAATTATTTGCCGTACTATTCCCACCAGTACCTACACCTGTATTATAGCCTTTATGTTTTAAGCCAAACGGGTAGAAGTTGTTTTCTTCTATGATTTCGGCAGCAGCCACTTTTTTAATCTGTAAATCATCAAACCAAGCTGAAGCGCTAGAACTACTCGTATATAAATTTATACGTAGATTGAGTTTATCTATGTTAGCTGGTACAGTAACTTGCTGCTCTACATATACCCATTGATCTTTGGTATATATTTTATGTCCTACTACATCGGTAAAATAACCTGTTTCATCATCTTCATTCATAAATAAAGATATACGCGCATATATATATCCTGGCGATTCTGCATAAATCCATCCAGAGAAAATATAATCGGTAGGCACACTATTATTAATAGGTATCCATTCATTACTATGTGCATATATCTCTCCATGCCCAGATTGAACCAATTTAGCAGATTGATTACCAGACACTTTTCGTTGTGTATCTATACTCGCAGAAGATCCATATAAGGCGCCATGACTATCCCAGCCAATACTATTTTCTAGATTATCAGAAAACACCCCTGCTTCGGTTATATGTCCATCTCCATCACTATCGGCATATGATAATCTTACATTGCCTAAATGATCTTTGTATTGATACACATAGTTAAACTCGCCATTGGCACCAGGTGTTACATAGCCTTCGGCATGGTTAAAGAATTGCAAATTGCCATTTTCATAGACATAATTACCTGCATAATCTGTTTTATCTGGTCCAAAAGGAGAAGGAATAGGCGTCTCTTTTCGTATTTTAACTCCATTAGCATCATAAATATACGAAATGTTTTGACCATTTAATGTAACTTGGGTTGGCAAATTTAGATGATTGTAGACGATATTAGTGATGCCTTTGTTAGCGTCCGTTTTCATATTACCGTTGACATCATAGGTATAGTCATTCCCTATATTCGTTCCATCTTTAAACCCTTCATGAGCATAAGCATTTGCAGTAACATCAGAAACTCTATTCAATTTGTTATTGCTATAATTATAGTATAATTCGTCCATTTTAGTTATACTACCATTATATCTACCATTTCTGGTGATCCTTTCTATATTGCCATTCTTATCATATGCAATACCCCATATGCCGTAGGCATCTCCGCTCATTAATGTCGACCCTTTGCTACTAGTCGCCGTAAGAATCCTGTTTAAATTATCATACTCATAGGCATACCCCCGCTTAAGGTTATCATTCGCAGTTCTCCATATGGCTTGCGAAATATTGCCATTATACAACTGGCCTACAGAATGATACCCTTCTGTAGGCTCATTATAATTTAGCTTAAAATTAAATAGATCATCACCCATGGCATCTACATCATTAATATCGGTGAGCCAACCGCGTACATTGTATTTGTAATCGATTGATTGTAGCCCTTTGGTGTTATCTACTATTTTTAGGTTTTTAATTTGAGCTCCCGAGGTATGCATTGCGACGTCACCTAATAATGTCCCAGTTGATGGAACTGTTGAGGTATAGATTACTGCGCCATTTTGTTTATAGTATACAGTAGTTCCTATGCGTTCAACCCTAAACATATCTCCTACTTGATATGTCCCGACTTGTCCTCTCGAACTCCCAGATTCATATACATAAAGTCTACCATCGGCAACATTATACATCGCATAGTCAATTGTGGTATAACTGGCATTGGTATTATCATTAGACAACCCTACCATAAGATATTTATTAGTTTGTGGAATTTCATAGGCTACAAAACCATCGCCATCAAAGCTTTTTTTCGTTGCAAGGCCGACATTCCAACCACTTCCTGAAGCAGAATGTATAACATCATTATCAGTTACTGTGACACCAACCAAATCGGTAAAATTACTATTCACATGTAAATTCTTAATTTTATCACCTGTGTTAAAAATAGAAATATCTCCTATCAAGGTACCCGTAGAAGGTGTTGAAGAAGTGTAAAAAGTAACCCCATTCTTTTTAAAGTGAATTGTACTTCCAATTCGTTCAACTCTAAATATGTCTCCTGCTTGATAAGTACCATACTGCCCCTTGTTGCTACTTAACTCATATACGTACACACGTCCGCTAGGGTTATTATAAATGGAGTATTTTATGGTATTATAATGGGCATTTGCATTTGAGTTAGATAATCCGATTAAATATCTACTATTTGATGCTGTTACCTCATATTCTATATAACCATCATTTGATATTTCTCCTGTAGTTGCCAAGCCAGCGTTTCCATAACCATTTCCTGCGGTTTTAGTAATAATTTGACCTTCAACTTCTAAACCTATAACATCCTTAAATTGGTTTGAACTATTCGTTAACTTACCTCCAACATCTTTTTGCTCTAGTTGACCCAACTCATCATAGTGATTTCTAGCAATTAACTCTCCTTCATTATTATTAATATATTGGTTTTGTTCTAACACTCGGCCTTGGTGATCATACGTATACGTATCAACAGTTACTATGTCCATCTTCCCTGTTTTTTTATGTGTGGTCTTGGTTTCTAAAACCCTACCGGTAAAATCATCTAACTTACTTTCGACAATATCGGTAGTATTTAAATAGTCATTTTTACCGTATATATGAATAGGTCTAGATTTTGAGTCATAATAAGTCACGTTCGCGGTCCAATTGCTCGTTCCTAGCACTTTTATCCGTGAACCTGTCTCTAAACTTGTTGGATTAGATACACTACTCACACCATACGAATTTACTGTATTTGTACTCCCTGCTTTGTCAAAATAATAATTATCATAATAATTAATTGTCAATATTTCTATATCTGTCTTGGGATAGTCACTATTTGAATAATAGGTATTCTGATATCCCGTGCCTGAGGTCGCCTTCACTTCATATAGCTCTCCTACAAGATTGTTTTGATTGATAAAACGGTTTTGCATTTCTAATCGCGTCTTAACAAAAGCATGCGTGTAGATGCCTGTATAGGCTACTCTACCCAATTGATCATACTTTGTAAACGTCCATTCGCGATTAGGTCTTTGATTGGCATCCTGTGTTAAAGCTGGTCTATCTAGTAAATCATAGATGATATATTCCCAACCCTTACCGGGCACTTTCTTTTCCACCAATCTGTCTTTCCCATCATATTTATACTGGTAGCATAATTCATTTAATTCAGTCGATGAAATACCATTGCTTATGACTACTTTGGGAGAGGTTACATACACCAAATTACCATAAGTATCATATACATAATAGGTGTCATGGGGTACATTATTTTCGAAGGTTCTTAAAAGTATCGTTCTTCCTTGAAAATCTTTAAATGTATGTGTTGTATTATCATTCAAATCGGCACTTTCCCAATTTTCATTTTTTACAATAAATTTATACAATGATGGACGTTTATAAACAGGATAAATTTGTTGCCCTCCTGCCTCATTGGTTTCACCAACATCAAATAAGCCATTATTTATCAATTGAGGAGTTCCAATAGAATTGTATGAAACTTGTAAATTGTACACATTGTCTGCTGAAGTAATCAATTTGTATTCATTTTTGATAGTATGTTCATTGACAATGCCTTCTTTCCAAGCATTACCAGGAGCCGCTTGTTCTTCTAATAAATTTAATGGTGTACCATCAAAAAAACTTTCACTATACGGATTGGTAGTGTTCTCATATTTGTATGTATTATAGAATGTATTTGTCTCATTCAACGCATTTGTTCTAAATAATCCGCTACTGCTTGACGAAGCATAGGGTAAGAAATTTCTTACTTGACGCCCTAGATTATCATATGAAAAATGCGTAATGATGTCTTGTGATTGTCCCCCTGCATTGACTCCTATATTTTGAATAGGTCTCCCTAGGCCATCAAAATACTGAATGGTGGTTATCTTTTCGGATGCCATCGCATTTTGTTCTTGCCCTTGTATATACCCTTTTTGATAGGTTGTACTTTTAATATAATTTTCTGTTTGTGTTGGAGTTTGCGCCAACAGCATCAGCGGAAAAACGAACAAGAGTGTACTAATTAAATATCTCATAATGCTATTGATTTTTATAGTGATATTCATTTTTACTAACAACTCTACCATCAACATCTGTGACACTCTCCAAGCGATTGAATCCATCATAATGGTAATAGACGACCTGTCGTACTGGGTCGGTAATGCTATTGACCCCCACTAAGGGTTTGTAGGTGTACGATGTAATTTGAGCATTGGGCAATGCGGTCCGTACTTCGTTCATTAAAGCTCGAATAGAACTATCATTGGCAAATGTGACTTGATTATAAGTTGTATTTGCGTTTTGAAGGGCACTTATAACGGCATTATAGGTACTATTTATAACCTCAGCCACTAAATAGGTATCATTATAACCATAAATATTAGCGACGTATAAGCCATTCGCCTTTTGATATTCTATGACACGTCCTTTTGCATCTCGTTTGGTTACTATACCAGTAGGTGCAATCGTATTATCTCTTGCCTTAAAATCAATTTTTTCTAAGGCTATAACACCATTACCGAAATCTTTATACTTTACTTGTTCTTCATCTAAGTTTGTGCCTAAATATTTAATATTAATAGGGGTAGTGAGTCTATTCTGTGTTATTAAATTACTTACATAGGGCTCAGTGCTAGAGGTATTACTTTGCATTGTGGTACCTCCGGTGATAGGATAAGTAACAATTTTAACAACTCTCGAATTTGAATACTCATCATCCTCTATTATTGCACAATTTTGTTCTCCTCCTTGAGTCAAGGGTTCACAAACACTTACAGATTTAATTTCCTCTATCACCAACGGAAATTGTTTATCATGAGTATAACTTTGAGTTGTTCTCAGCGTTTGAGCCAAATCACTTTCAAAACCACCACCCAATTGATCTGATTGATAGTCTTCGGTAATCACCGTTGTCATTACATCTCGGGCAATGGGTAAATTGACCGTTTCTTTATATCCCTTACAATTTGAGGAATCAAAATTATATCCACCGTTCTCAGGGCTATAACAAGATGAGGAAGTGGAGGCTTTATTTAAATACGTCAAAGAAAGCGTTGAAAACGTCTTCGTTGTGTAGTTATATGAAGTCTTTATTCTCTTCTTATTAGCCTGATTATAAACCGTTTCAGATAATATCTTCCCTCTTAAAAAATCGCGATCTACCGATAATGACGGTGTTCCTTTGTTTACCCATCCTCCATAATCATTTGATTTTAATGAAGCCAAATTCGGATCGGAACTTGGAGAGCTATAAGCATAGGTTGTATACCCGTTATTTACTCGATTCTCTACAGTGACATTGCTATACCCAACAAAAGAGCCCTGCGTAAACTCTAGCTGCGCTTGCGGAGCCGCAAAGGTGTCATAGCCATTATTCCCGAATACCGCATACACGGGCATGGCGGCAATATTGCCATTTGAATAGGTATAATCTAATATTTCTAAACCTCCTTTAGTGTCAACCAAGGTTTGTGATTTGACCCGTAGGCCACCTCCATTTTTGGTGCCTGAATAATAAAACTGGTTTAATTCATATTCATACTCATTATACCCTCCCGTTGGAAAGGTTATTTTTGTCAATGAATAGGTCTTGGCATAGTTAACGTTAGATTCTAATGAATAGTTACCTATCAGGGCGGTGGCGGTAGCGTCATAAAATGGAGATATTTTATTGTTCTTCTTATAAAATTTTGGAATGGGGTTTGTAATTGATGCATTATATGAGCCATTATTATACCCTAAAAAGTCGGCTGCATACGAGTCTCGTGGAGGCATTTGATAGGCAGTATCATAGGTAAATGTATGACCGGGTAGTTCATTGAGACTTGCATCTACTTCATAGACTCTATCTAAGCGTAAACGCTTACTTTGTGGACCGCTGGCGATAGATGATTGAAAATAGCCAAAGTTTAATTTCATATGCTTTATGACGTTACCATCAGTATCCTTAACCTTGATCTCTGTTAAGGCTTTGTCACCTGAATTGTCTTCTCTATTCAACCCATAAATAAACTCGACTTCCCCCTTATCAAAAATGATTTTCTTTAAACGCTGTGTAACGGGGTACACATTGTATTTAATATCATTGCCAAAGCTTATATTTGATCCTCCTTCTTGCGGGTAATTTTTTGATAATTTGTTGTCATAGAAATAATTCGAATATTGTTCGTACACAAAATCGATCGTTTGATTGGTACTCGGGTCAAACATCTTGTCTAAACGATACGATTCTATTTTATACATATCACTACCGTTGGGAGCTCCGTGATGTCTTGAAATATCTGGAGAAGCAAACGAATATACGATACCTGTGGTTGATGTCACATTTACATTTTCTAACCCGAAACGAGTCATGTTATTATAAGTACCCGTATAATCATTCAAGTAATTTTTTACAACCAAACCAATTGTTTCATCAATAATATTTCCTTGTTGTTCTAGTTCAATAGGATCTGGAATACCATTATTTATTAATGATACAGTTCCGTTTGAGTTCGTTGTATAAGGTTTTTCATGAATATATTTAGTTGACAATCCAGGGGCGTTCACCACAAATAAATCTGGTGATGCATCATTATACCGATTTATGTCACCATACACATTAACATTAGGATGGGTATACCCTAGCCATCCTGATGAAGTCATATATGGAATAGGGCTCCCAGCATCTTGAGGAATTTTAAAATCATCCATCCCTTTAATCGATCTAGAGATCATCCCCCCTGCGTTTAACGACCAATTCAATCCAACACTTGAGGCCATATCACCAACCTTTACTCCAGATGAGTTATAGGATATTGAGATGGGTACACTCATACTTCCTGCCGAAACTTCGTATATCGGAATACTAATATTGGCGCGACCTGTATAATTTGATACCGGTACAAAATTCACCTTTTGAAATGCCGCCACATCTGGTGGTTGCACAGTAATATTACCAATAACCTGAGAGGCCTGGTATACGTTTGAACTTAGATTTTCGTCGTAGTAACTGCCTTGTGCGAAACTTAAAAAGCAACAACAGTAAAAAGATAGAGCAACTAGAATTTTTTTCATAAAAAGAGGGAATTCGTTATAATTCGACCTCTAAGCTAGAACCGATTTTTAATATTTTTTTCGTGAATTACCCTGAGTAGTACCTTTTTTGTCTAAACGGTTCAATATTTCTAATAATCGGTAAAAAAGAGCTGGTTTTTTGTATGCCGTTAAGAGGGGTTAGAAATAATAAAAAGGGTGAAGTATTTATTGATACAACAAAAAAACACCATCTCTCTTCCATACCCTGGCAGTATTCGCTTAAAAATATGATGGTAATTTAATAAGTCGACATTTCAAAAAGTTTACAAAATGCCCTAAAACAAAAAAGCATCCCAAAATAAAGGGAAGCTTTCCATTGGGTTACTACTATTAACCCTGACATTTTTGAGAAAAATGCCAAAACAACACAACTTTCTTATTGCGGTCTGGACGGGACTCGAACCCGCGACCCCCTGCGTGACAGGCAGGTATTCTAACCAGCTGAACTACCAGACCGTTGCTTTGATAGCGGTTGCAAATATAAGTGCGTTTTTTATATCTGCAAAACCTTTTTCATCTTTTTTACAAAAAACGTTTTCTACTAATTAAATATGAAATCAATATCTGCTCAAAACCTTTATTGATATCTACAGGCACATAATCAATTTTATATTGCATACATCTCATCTTCAAAGTATTGAAATATGCAGCTACTGCTTTTTCATAATCTTCTTGTACCGAACTTGCATGTAAATTTATATATTCATTCGTCTCCAAATCGACAAAACGCTTTGGTTTATCATCGAAATCAAAGTTCAACTCATGCTTGGCATCATAGGTATGAAATAATACCACTTCGTGCTTATTGTATTTTAAATGACGTAGCGCCTCAAATAATTGGTCATCATTCGTATCAGACTGAAACATATCCGTAAATAAAAATATCAACGAACGCCGATGTATGGTATCTGCAATTTCATGTAAGACCTGATACGTATCTGTCTTTTTTGTAGATGTTTCATTTAATAAACCTTCTAAATGTGTCAACAACATCCGTCGATGACGCTCACCGCCCTTCGCCGGAGCAAAATAATCATTGGTATCACTGTAAATACTCAAACCGTACGCATCACGTTGTCGTTTTAAAATCTCTATCAAGGCCGCCGAAGCAATGGCCGAAAACCCAATTTTATTCAGACTCTCAATTGATGGATTTTTAACTTGTGGATAATGCATCGAAGCCGAATTATCAATAATCAAATGACATCTTAGATTCGTTTCCTCCTCGTAGCGCTTCACAAAAAGCTTATCCGTTTTAGCAAAAAGTTTCCAATCGATATGACGGGTGCTCTCCCCTTTATTATACAGCCGGTGTTCGGCAAATTCTACCGAAAATCCGTGAAACGGACTCTTATGCATGCCCGTAATAAAACCCTCGACAACTTGACTCGCCAATAGCTCGAGATTATTAATTCCGTATATGTTTTTGGCTTCTTTTACCGACATCCATTTTCAATATTTAGGGAAAGTAAAAAAGGTTTGACAAACTGCCAAACCTTTTTCTATTATAAATATGTTAAATGCGATTAAACCAACGCATCTAATTTTTCAGTATAAGTCGCCTTTGGCGCTACACCAACTTGTTTGTCTACTACTTCTCCATTTTTGAAGATCAATACCGTAGGAATATTACGTACACCATATTTCGCCGCAAATTCTTGATTTGCATCAACATCAACTTTTGCAACTACAGCTTTCCCGTCGAAATCCTTACTCAACTCTTCAACCGTTGGAGCTAACATTCTGCAGGGTCCACACCAAGATGCCCAAAAGTCTACCAATACTGGGTGTTCTGATTTTAAAACTACTTCGTCAAAAGTAGCATCTGTTACTTCTAATGCCATTTTTTTATTTTTTAATTCTAATATTCTGATTAATAACTAATACAAAAGTAATCAAATAATTTACCATACATTACTTCTCACATTACTTTTCCTTATAATAGTATCTAAAATACCTATTTCCTTACAATGCCTTAAAACACTGAAGTCGCTATCGCTTTTATATTGTCAGATTTTCCCATAGAATAGTAATGTAACAACGGCGCTCCCTTGCTAATGAGTTCTTTACTTTGCGCAATACACCAATCAATTCCTACTTGCCGTACCGCAGCATTATCTTTACATTTTACCACAGCCATAATGAGCTCATCGGGGAGGTCTACTTTAAAACGATGTGGAATCAAATTCAGTTGTTTTTTTGTTGCTATGGGTTTCAACCCAGGAATGATGGGCACCGTAATACCTTCTTGTCTACATTTCTCTACGAACTCAAAATACTTCTGATTGTCAAAAAACATTTGCGTCACGATGTAGGTGGCTCCTGCTTTTATTTTCTTTTTTAAAAAATGGATATCCGAATCAAAACTCGGTGCTTCCATATGCTTTTCTGGATAACCGGCCACCCCAATACAAAAATTAGTTTTAGAAGTGTTTAGCAATTCTTCATCGAGATAGTTACCCCTATTTAAATCTTGAATTTGCCCCACTAACTCCGATGCAAAGTTGTGCCCTTCTCGTTCTGGCTTGAAATAGGTTTCACTTTTTACAGCATCGCCACGCAAGGCCATGACATTTTGGATCCCTAAAAAATCAAGATCGATTAAAAAGTTTTCGGTGTCTTCTTTGGTAAAACCCCCACATAAAATATGTGGAATCGCATCTACGCCATATTTATTTTGAATCGCCGCGCAAATACCCACGGTACCCGGGCGTTTTTTCACCACTTGCTTTTTTAGCAAACCACTTTCGAGCTCTTTAAATACATACTCTTCTCGGTGATATGTAACATCTATAAATGGGGGCTTAAACTCCATTAAGGGGTCAATATTATCAAAAATAGATTGCACATTTTGCCCTTTTAAAGGCGGCAATATTTCAAAAGAAAATAACGTTTTTCCGTTCGCTTTTTTTATGTGTTCTGTAACTTTCATATTTATTTCCCATGAAAATGGGAATCTTTTTAGTTCAACATTTTGTTATTTATTTGGGCGTTACCCAAGGGTCGCGCCTTTCATTATATCTTTTGTTTTGTTCTCGTTTCGCTCCACAAACTCGAACCGACAACAAAAGGATGTCATTGCAACCGCTAACGCAAGCTAGAGTAACTGTTTTTTAACCTCATTAAAATCTTCTTTATACTCCCAATAAATCCACCTATCATCGATGTAATCCGTTAAGATATACGTTTCGCTAACCGATTTGATTCTAGAAATATTTACAATTTTTTTTGAAAATTTCTTCACTATTATTTCCTCGGTAATTTCTTTGTTTTGATCATCGTAGCCATGCACAACGATGTGATTTCCTACTGTCAATTCAATAAATTTCTCCTTCATAATTTTTAGTCTACTAGATTAGGATTCAACCATTTTCTCGCTTCTTCGATAGTAATATTTCTTCTAGTTGCATAATCGCTTAACTGATCTTCTGTTATTTTGCCTAAACCAAAATACTTCGAATCAGGATGCGCAAAATAATAACCAGAAACACTTGCAGCAGGCCACATAGCCAAGCTTTCTGTTAGTTTTACGCCTATATTTTTTTCAACCTCGAGCAAACGCCACAAAGTGGCCTTTTCTAGGTGATCGGGGCATGCTGGATATCCAGGTGCCGGACGAATACCTTTATAATTTTCTTTAATCAACTCTTCATTTGTCAGGTTTTCTCGTCTGGCATATCCCCAATAATCTATACGCACTTTTTTATGTACATATTCGGCAAAGGCTTCGGCCAAGCGGTCGGCCAAAGCTTTAATCATGATCGAATTATAGTCGTCATGTTCGGCTTCAAATTTTTGGGCCAATTCATCAGTACCAAAACCAGTTGTTACGCAAAAACAACCTATATAATCTTGAATTCCGGTCTCTTTCGGAGCGATAAAATCTGCTAAGGCCAAGTTTGCAACACCCTCTCTTTTCTTTAATTGTTGCCGTAAGGTTAAGAAAGTAACACTATCAGGTCGAGCGGAGTCAAGACCTCCTTTATTATTTGAATAAATAACCTCTCGACTCCGCTCGAGGTGACCTTCTTCTATAGTCACTTCAATATCATCATCGTTTACAGAATTTGCTGGAAACAGGCCAAAAACAGCCTTCGCTGTTAGCAATTTTTCATCCAACACTCGTTTGAGTAAGATCTTAGCATCTGCAAACAACTCCGTTGCTTGCTTTCCGACCACTTCATCACTTAAAATATCAGGATAACGACCATGCAAATCCCAACTTCTAAAAAACGGACTCCAATCAATGTATTCCTGCAAATTGCTTAAATCAAATGTCTCCATCACTTGAGTTCCGAGTTGTTTTGGTTTGACAATATGAGAATTTTGCCAATCTATAGTAAACTTACGTTTCCGCGCATCCTTTAATGAAATATATTCTTTTCGCTTACCTCTAGTTAAAAATTGCTCCCTAAACTTAACATACTCAGCACGTATTTGTTCTTTATATACCTTGTTCTCTTTTTGTAATAAATTTCCAACCACTGTAACGGCTCTTGAAGCATCATTTACATGTACAACATCAGCATATTTTGGTGCTATTTTAACAGCCGTATGGGCGCGCGAAGTTGTGGCGCCGCCAATTAACAATGGAATATTCATTTCTTGTTTTTCCATTTCATTAGCCAAATACACCATCTCGTCTAATGATGGCGTAATTAAACCACTCAAACCGATGGCATCTACGTTCTCTTTTTTTGCTGTTGCTATAATTTTTTCGGGTGGTACCATGACACCTAAATCTAAGATTTCGTAGTTATTACAACCCAGCACAACACCCACAATATTTTTTCCAATATCGTGCACATCTCCTTTTACCGTGGCCATTAAAATTCGACCTGCAAACTCTTGCTTTCCATCCTTTTCAGCTTCAATAAAGGGTTGTAAATAAGCAACCGCTTTTTTCATGACTCTAGCCGATTTCACCACTTGAGGTAAAAACATTTTACCACTTCCGAAAAGGTCACCCACCACATTCATTCCGTTCATTAAATGACCTTCAATCACTTCAATTGGCCTTGTTGCTACCAATCTAGCCTCTTCAACATCTTCCACAATAAAAGTATCAATACCTTTTACCAAGGCATGGGTAATTCTTTCTTGTAAATCAAAACCTCTCCATTCGAGTATTTTCGCCTCACTTTCTTTTTTATTTCCCTTAACTGACTCGGCAAAATCTAATAGGCGTTCTGTAGCATCATCGCGTCTGTCTAGCAATACATCTTCGACATGTTCTAACAAATCTTTCGGAATACTATCATAAACTTCCAACATCGTTGGGTTGACAATACCCATGGTCATGCCGTGCTGAATAGCATGATATAAAAATGCCGAGTGCATGGCTTCACGAACGGTATTATTTCCTCGAAATGAAAAGGAAACATTACTCACTCCACCGCTCACATTTACATTGGGTAGGTTCTCTCGAATCCACTGGGTGGCCTTAAAAAAATCAATCCCATTTTTTCGATGTTCTTCCATTCCGGTCGCCACCGGAAAAATATTCGGGTCGAAAATAATATCCTGAGAAGGAAAGCCAACCCTATCGACCAAAATATCATAAGAACGTTTACAAATTTCGATGCGTCGTTCATAGGTATCAGCCTGACCTTTTTCATCAAAAGCCATAATAATCGTTGCCGCTCCGTATCGTTTGATCAATTTTGCTTGACGGATAAATTCTTCTTCCCCTTCTTTCAAACTAATCGAATTCACCACACTTTTTCCTTGCACTACTTTTAGTCCAGCCTGGATGATTTCCCACTTAGAACTATCGATCATAATAGGAATACGTGCAATATCAGGTTCAGAAGCAATTAAATTTAAAAAAGTAGTCATCGCCTCTACGCCATCGAGCATACCCTCATCCATATTGACATCTAATATTTGAGCACCGCCTTCTACCTGATCTCTTGCCACCTCCAAGGCTTCATCAAATTTCTCTTCTTTAATGAGTCTTAAAAATTTTCGAGAACCAGTCACGTTCGTGCGTTCTCCAACATTTACAAAATTGGTTTCAGGTGTGATGACTAAAGGTTCTAATCCTGAAAGGGTTAAATATTTTTGGTTGTTTAATTTCATACTACCTCAACCTTTATTTTTCTTGGTTTATACAAAGAAGCCACCTCCGTTATTAATTTGATATGTTCAGGGTTTGTACCACAACACCCTCCAATAATATTGACTAAATTATCTTCTAAATATTCTTTGATAAGTGCTTGCATTTGTTCAGGGGTTTGATCGTATTCACCAAAGGCATTTGGTAGTCCTGCATTTGGGTGCGCCGAGGTAAAAAAGTCAGTTTCTTTCGATAGTCTTTTTAAATAAGGTTTTAATTGATCAGCTCCCAAAGCACAATTGAATCCTACACTCAATAAGGGAATATGAGAAATCGACACTAAAAAAGCCTCCACAGTTTGGCCTGACAAGGTACGACCCGACGCATCTGTTATCGTACCACTTACCATTACTGGAATGTCAATAGCTCGTTCTTCTTTTACTTCATCTATGGCAAATAGTGCCGCTTTCGCATTGAGGGTGTCAAAAATAGTTTCTACCAATAACAGATCAACACCTCCCTCAATGAGCGCCTCCACTTGTTGTTTATATGCTATTCTTAATTCATCAAAAGTAATGGCTCGATATTCAGGACGATTCACATCAGGCGAAAGACTTGCTGTTCTATTCGTCGGACCAATACTCCCCGCCACAAAGCGAGGTTTATGAGGTTCTTTTAACGTAAATTCGGTAGCAATTTCTTTGGCTATTTTGGCCGATTGAAAATTTAATTCATAGACCAACTCTTCGAGTTCATAATCAGCCATAGCGATCGTGGTTCCCGAAAAGGTATTGGTTTCCACAATATCAGCTCCGGCTTCAAAATACTTCGCGTGAATGTCTTTAATAGCTTGTGGTTGCGTTATAGAAAGCAAGTCATTATTTCCCTGTAAAGGCAATTTATAATCTTTAAATCGATCGCCTCTAAAGTCTTCTTCGGTGAACTTATATTGCTGTAACATGGTGCCCATCGCACCATCTAATACCAAAATGCGTTTTTCTAATTCTTGCCAAATTGTAGCCATAACAAAACTCTTTTAAACGTTAAAAGTTCTATATAAATGCTCACAAGAAATACTGAAAAATGTACTCGAAAAAAATACGGGTTCGTTATCTATCCAAACGTCAATAAATGGATTGAGCATTTGAGTAGAATTTAGCACCTTCTTTAATAAGTTTAAAGGGTTGCTAAGGCTTCAACGGGTCTAATCCCTCCACCTTTCTTGATAACATAAATAATAATGAACTGAAGCACAAATAACGTAATTAATTTTTTAGTTACCGCATGGAAACATAAAAAATATGACCTAATTTATGCAAATAATGCTGAGGAAAGGTAACGATCGCCTCGATCGCAAATGATAGCTACGATAATGCCACTTTCTAAAGTTTCAGCTAACTTCAATGCACTCGCCACAGAACCGCCACTACTCATCCCAGCAAAAATACCCTCTTCTTGAGCTAATCTCCGTGCCATATGAGTGGCCTCCTCTTGAGTCACTTCAATAACGGTATCTACTTTTGAGCGATCAAAAATACTCGGCACATAATCAGGTGACCACTTACGAATTCCGGGAATTCGAGATCCATCGGCTGGTTGTGCTCCGACAATTTCAATATTTTTATTTTGCTCTTTGAGATAGGTCGATGTACCCATAATGGTTCCTGTGGTTCCCATAGCAGAAACGAAATGTGTCACTTCCCCATTGGTATCTCTCCAAATTTCAGGGCCCGTCGTTTTATAATGTGCCTTCCAATTGTCATCATTTTCAAATTGATTTAGTAACACATATCCTTTTTCGTCTCGCATTTGAAAAGCAATATCTCTAGAACCTTCAATACCTCGATCAGCATCGGTCAAGATAACCTCAGCACCATAAGCTCTCATGGTTTTGACGCGTTCTTCTGTAGAATTTTCGGGCATAATCAATGAGATGTTTAGACCCAATAATTTAGCAATAAAAGCCAAGGCAATACCCGTATTCCCGCTAGTAGCTTCTACCAAATGCCCACCTTCTTGGATGTCACCTCTCTTTAATGCTTCGGAGATCATATTGTAGGCTGCTCTATCTTTGACACTACCGCCCGGATTATTTCCTTCAAGTTTTAAAAACAAGCGTACTTTTTTATTCTCCAATATATTGCTAACTTCAACAATCGGTGTATTGCCTATTTGATCTGTAATGCTTTTGCCCTTAATCACTTGTTCTAGTTCTTATTTTAAACTCTTTTTTATAGGTAAGAATAGAATCTTTTGGCACCGAAGTTGTCAAACATACGTTTGCGCCAATAATGCTATTAGCCCCAACGACTACTTCGCCACCTAAAATAGTTGCGTTCGCGTAAATGGTGACATTATCTTCAATTGTAGGATGCCTTTTGGTAAAAGAGAGGCTCTTTTTAATCTGGATTCCTCCTAGAGTAACTCCTTGATATATTTTTACGTTTGATTTTATGATGGTCGTTTCTCCTATCACTATTCCTGTACCATGATCAATGAAAAATGAAGATCCTATCGTTGCTCCCGGATGAATATCAATCCCTGTTAAACCGTGTGCATGTTCACTCATCATTCTCGGAATAATAGGCGTATCTAATAGATATAATTCATGACTCAATCTATAAATTGAAATCGCATAAAATCCTGGATAAGCCAGATACACCTCTTCTAAGCTTTTTGCCGCAGGATCATTTTCTTCAATAGCAATAGCATCTAAATCTAATTGCGCTCTCACCTTGGGTAGGACCTTTATAAAGGACTCCCAAACAGTATGACTTTCCGAAATATTTAATGCGCTAGAAATTTCTTGAAATGTGTTTTCTAGATAGACTATTTCTTCTTGTTTCCTATCAAATAGTGAATAAAACAATCTTTTAGTAAAGTCTTCTATAGTATCTTTTAAACGTATATTATAATTTTTCGAAATCACTTTTTCTTTAGATACTAAACTCATTTGCCTCTATTTAATTGTCTTTAATAGTCGTCAAATTATTGACGCATTACATTCAATTTTCAAAATTAAGCATTCTATATTTATACAATGGCCTGCACCACAGCTTTCGGTGCTTCTTTTCGCGTACCATCAAAGCCGTTGATTCCACTAACGGTGGTGTACTTTAACACATACTTTTTACCAGGATTGATAATTTTATACGCTGCTTGACACATCAAGGTAGCTTCGTGAAAACCACATAAAATAAGTTTTAATTTTCCTGGATAGGTATTCACATCTCCAATCGCGAAAATACCTGGAATATTTGTTCGATAATCTAACGAATTATCCACTTTGATGGCATTTTTTTCAATGTCCAGACCCCAATTCGCAATAGGTCCTAATTTTGGCGACAATCCGAATAAGGGAATAAAATGATCCGTTTCAAGATAGTGCTTTTCACCTTCTTTTAAGATGGTAAGGCCTTCAACATGGTCTTGACCATGTATCTCTGTAACCTCTGCGGGTGTAATCAAGTTTATCTTACCGAGCAGTTTTAATTCTTGTACTTTCTCAACAGAATCCAACGCACCTCTAAACTCATTTCTTCTGTGTACTAGGGTCACTTCGGCAGCAATATCTGCGAGAAAAATACTCCAGTCTAAGGCAGAATCTCCACCTCCGGCAATCACCACTTTTTTATCTCTATAAATTTCAGGATCTCTAATAATATATTCAACACCTTTATCTTCATAATCAGCAATATTTTGTAACGGTGGCTTGCGCGGTTCGAAAGACCCTAATCCTCCTGCAATTGCTACGACAGGCGCTTGGTGTTTGGTGCCTTTATTTGTAGTTACAATAAAGCTACCGTCATCTAACTTCTCTATGGTTTCGGCACGTTCACCAAAAGTAAATCCGGGTTGAAATTGTTTTCCTTGTTCCAACAGATTCTTCGTTAAATCGCCCGCTAATATTTCTGGAAATCCAGGAATATCATAAATAGGCTTCTTCGGATAGATCTCAGAGCACTGTCCTCCTGCTTGTGGTAAGGCATCTATCAAATGGCATTTTAGTTTTAGTAATCCCGCCTCGAAAACAGTGAATAATCCTGTAGGGCCAGCACCTATAATTAATATATCTGTTTGTATCATTTTTTCTTTATTTCTGAATTAATAAACCTTTCGTTAGGGTATTTAGTTTGGTGACTTTTAATGCAAAATCACCTTTGATTCCTTTTCTAAACTGGTTTAAATTTTTAGCTAAATCGTCTAGTTCATCGGGTAAGACCGCTTCAAAAAATTGACGCAATCGTTTCGCCATAGTTGGTGATTTCCCATTTGTAGAAATAGCCACTTTTATATTTCCTTTGGTCACAATGCCTCCTAAATAAAAATCACATAAATCAGGAGTATCGGCTACATTCACTAGTAACTGTTTTGCCTTAGCGTCTCTATGAATTTGCTTGTTCACTGCTATATCATCAGTGGCCGCAATAACAATATGCTGTTTGTGTAAGATATTAATCGTATACGGTCGATGCATAGTTAAAATGTTGTGTTTTCTCGCTAGAGCTAGCACTTCTTTCGAAAACTCAATGGCGATTAAAGCGACTTTTGCATTCGGACTAGATTTTAACAAAAAAGTCAATTTTTCTAGTGCTACATTTCCTCCACCAACAATCAATACATTTAATTGGTGTACTTTTAAAAATATGGGATACAATTCATTTTGTTTCATCATCTTGAGTTTTTCTTTTAAACGATTACGCTCGAGGCAATTCCGTGGATTTCTTGATAAAAATCGGCTAACCTTGGACTCTGTCTTACAACATCGCCAATAACAATTATAGCAGGAGACGATAGTTGTTTTTCGGTAACTACTTGACATATTGTATTGATTGTTCCGAAGCCTATTTTCTCATCTTTAGTGGTTCCATTTTGAATAATGGCTATAGGTGTTTCATGTTTATTTTCATTTTGAAAAACCGCAACTATTTCATCTAATTTACCCATACCCATCAAAATCACTACCGTGGCTGTAGATTTGGCTGCAATGGCTACGTCATTTGATAGTTGATGTGATTTTGTTGTACCTGTAATTACCCAAAAGCTTTCAGAAGAATTGCGTTTTGTTAATGGAATTCCTTGGTAAGCCGGTACCGCTAACGCCGATGAGATCCCTGGAACCATCGCCGTCTCAACACCAAATTGTTGCGCATATTCAATTTCCTCAGCGCCTCTTCCAAAAATAAAAGGGTCACCACCTTTTAAGCGTACTACATGACCATCACTTTTAGCTCTACTCACAATCAATTCATTGATTTGTTCTTGCTGATATCGATAACATCCTTTACGTTTACCAACGAAAATTTTTTCTGAATGCGAAGATGCATATGCCAATAAGTCAACATTAATAAGCGCATCATATAGAATGACATCAGCGCTTTCAATTGCCTTGATTGCTTTTAAGGTGATTAAATCAGGATCCCCAGGACCTGCACCTACCACTGTTAGTTTAGCTGTTCTCATCATTTTTGTACTAAATTGGAGGTCATTTCATGGGCTCTATACGCCTTTACTTTTCCTAGGAATTTTTCGGCATTCGCAATATAATCGAAGGCAAATTCTCTGGTTGGGGCTTGTTCTTTAATTTGATAGATAAACTCAGAAAATGAAACGCCCAAGTCTATTTTTCCATTCGCAATGAATTCCTCATCAAACTGTTTGATTATTCCTGCTTGTGTATTTGTTCTTTTGTTTTCGGCTAATAAGAGTGCTTTCGCAGAATTTACAAGCGAGCTATACGCATGATAGATCGCACTTGAATATACCGCGTTATCAAAAGAAATTTTAGCATTTTCAATTTTCTCTTCACTTTCTAAAAATAGGGTGGCGATTAGGTCAATGACAACCCCTGCACATTCTCCAATACCGATAGCCTTTACATATTTGTCTTGCTCTCCCCAATCGATAAAATCATCTTGTGTGAGCGTTTCAATATTAGATAGATCGGTGAGCATATCGTAAAAATACTTCTCTCCTTGAGCCAAATAATACTTTAGAAATGACAACCCTTTTGCATTCGTTTCATAATCGTTTAAAATTCGGCGCAGGGCTTCTGGGCCTCTTTTACTTGGTACTTTTACCACTTTATCGGCAAAATGACCTGTTCCATTTCCTACATTTCCACCACCTAATAACACTTGCAGAGCGGGTGCTACTAATTTATCTTTGGTGCGAACAGTCATTCCCTGAAAACCAATATTGGCCATATTATGTTGACCACAGGCATTCATACAGCCGCTAATCTTTATAACTAAATCTTTGTTTTGTAGATATTGGGGGTACTCATTTTTGATAACACGCTCTAATTCTACGGCGATACCTGTACTACTAGCAATACCTAAATTACACGTGTCAGTTCCGGGGCATGCCGTAATATCGACTGCCTTATTATACCCAGCTTCTACAAAATCTAATTTTTCTAACTCGGTATAAAAAAAAGGAACTAGGCCTTCTTTCACATAAGGAATTAAGATGTTCTGACGTAAGGATAGCCGAATCTCTCCAGCGGCATATTTTTCTACTAAGTCTGCTAATAATCGCGCCTTATCGGTATAAAAATCACCTAATAAAACTTTAATCCCGATACCGACATAACCATCTTGCTTTTGTGGAATCACATTTGTCGATTTCCATAGTTCAAACGCCCTTTGACCTTTTATTTCAACCGTTGGAATCTCTACTTGAACAGGAACAGATTGAGGATAAGCATCGGCATCAATAACAACCGATTTGAATTCGATAGCATGTTGTTCTTCCTCTACTAAAGTTTTAAAGGCATCTAAACCGATATCCTTGATTAGAAACTTCATTCGCGCTTTTGCTCTACTTTTACGCTCTCCATAGCGATCAAAGATTCGCAGAACTCCCTCCATCATGGGAATGATTTTATCAGATGGCAAAAAACTGTATAGCTCATCGGCGTGTCTTGGCTGAGAACCTAAACCTCCACCAAGCATTACTTTAAAACCTCTAACTCCATTTTCAATTTTTGCTATAAAACCAAGATCATGCATATAAGACAATCCGGTATCTTCATCGGATGCGGAAAAAGAGACTTTAAACTTTCTACCCATTTCTTGACATATCGGGTTTCTTAGAAAGAACTTAAAGATGGCGTCGGCGTATGGTGAAACATCAAAAGGTTCATTTACATCGATTCCCGCCGTTTCAGAAGCCGTAACATTTCTTACTGTATTACCGCAAGCCTCTCGCAAGGTAACATCATCGCGCTCCAACTGTGCCCATAACTCAGGGGTTCTATCCAAACTCACATAATGAATCTGAAGATCTTGCCGCGTTGTAATATGTAATCGCCCCCTTGAATATTCGTCAGAAACATCTGAAATACGACGCAATTGATTGCTCAATACTTTACCATAGGGTAATTTGATACGAATCATTTGCACGCCCTCTTGACGTTGCCCATAAACACCCCGTGCTAAACGAAGACTGCGAAACTTTTCCTCATCGATTTTGCCCTTGTGAAACAATTCAATTTTATCGGCTAATTCAATGATATCTTTTTCAACAATTGGATTTTCTATTTCTGTTCTAAAGCTCTGCATTATTTTATTTTTATATAAATCCTATGGATTTAGTAGGTTAATTGAAAAAACCTTTCATTTATACTTGATAAAATTTAGTTTATTGTAAGTGAATGCCGCATTCTCTGTGCGACAAAGCCTTTACAGGATCGTAATAAGTGCTGTTTTTGGGTAAACCATATTCCTTTAAATGCACATCCAATTCAGCATCTGTCCAATAATAAAAAGGACTCACTTTTAGAATTCCATCTTTACTATAACTCAAAATATCTAATGATTCTCTCAACTCGGTTTGTCGAACACGAATATTTGTAAACCATACGTCTGGCGCATGTTCTTTGAGTGCTCTTTTAAAAGGTTCTAGCTTCACTATTTCGGTAAACTTTTCGTGATTCGGATCTTCTACATCTGGCGAGCCAAGGGTGTAATCAGTAAAGGCTTTACTTTGTAATGGCAGGTAAGTATGCACATTCAAGTTAAATTTATCCATCAAGTCTATTGCATGTGCATACGTTTCGGGAATATTATATCCGGTGTCACACCATATAACACTTATATCTTTATCTTTTCTAAAAAAAGTACTTAATAAAACTGCTGAATATTTTCCAAAACTTGTGGTGACAATTCTCTTCTCACTGAGTTTCAAAGCCCAATCAATAATTGCGTCTGGCGTTTTATACTTTAATTTCTTATTCCAAAAATCAATATCAACAAGTTGATCTATCATATAGTTAAAATTATTTATCCTATCGGATTACTAGGTTATTATGCAAATGTATTGTTTAATTTCGTTTTCACAAGTAAATAAATCAAAAAAAATGTTAAATATTTTGGTGTATTCTAAGCCAGGTCGGCTAAGGTATTGTGTCTTAAAATTTTCAACGTACTATCTCTCACCTGAATCATTAATTTATGAACACTGCAGGCATGTTCATCTGGACAATCATCGCACTTCTCATAAAAATTTAAGCTCACACATGGCAGCATTGCTATAGGGCCTTCAAGTGTTCGAATCACATCTGTCATCGGGATATCGGAAGCTGCTTTCAGCAAATAATAGCCTCCTCCTTTTCCTTTTTTTGAACCCAAAATTCCAGCCTTTCTAAGTGTCAACAAAATACTTTCCAAAAACTTATGTGATATATTTTCACTATCGGCAATTGTGGCAATTTGCACAGGAGTTTTATCCCCCTGTCTTGCAATAAATGCGAGTGCTTTTAATCCATATTTCGTTTTTTTCGAAAGCATATCACAAATATACCTATTTCAAGTCAGTCTAGTGCTTGTTTTAAATCGTTAATAATATCGGTCGTACTTTCCAGTCCCACCGAAATACGCACCATTCCACTTGTAATTCCGGCTATCAATCTATCTTCTTCTGATAATTTTGCATGTGTTGTTGACGCGGGATGCGTGACAATAGTGCGTGTATCACCAAGATTTGCCGACAGCGACAATAACTTTATGTTATTTAAAAATTTCCTTCCCGCTTCGATACCTCCTTCGATTTCAAAAGCCACAACATTACCACCTAATTTCATTTGTTTTTTTGCCAACTCATATTGTGGGTGTGATGTTAAAAACGGATACTTCACTAGCTTAACTCTCGGGTGTTCTTCTAAGAATTGAGCCACTTTTAAGGCATTTTCACAATGTCGATCTACACGAACCGAGAGCGTTTCTAAACTTTTAGATAACACCCAAGCATTGAATGGTGATAATGCAGGACCCGTATTTCTTGCAAACAAGTAAATTTTTTGAATCAAATCTTTTTGTCCAACGGTAATTCCACCCAACACACGTCCTTGTCCGTCGATCAATTTTGTCGCAGAATGAATCACCAAATCGGCACCAAATTTTATCGGTTGTTGAAGATAAGGGGTAGCGAAACAATTATCGATAATTAGAATTAAATTGTGTTTCTTAGCTATCTTTCCTAAAAATTCTAAATCTAAGATATCAACTGCGGGGTTTGTGGGACTTTCGGCATAAATTACTTTTGTGTTCGGTTGAATGAGATCTTCAATAGCATCTATTTCTTCGATTAGAAAAGAGCTTGTCGAGATGTTCCATTTCGGCAAAATAGTATTGAACATCGTTTGAGTAGAACCAAAAACACTTCTAGAAGATACGATATGATCTCCTGCATCTAAAAGTGCCGCAAAAGTTGAAAATACGGCGGCCATTCCTGTAGCAAATGCATAACCACTTTCAGCGCCTTCCATTTTACATATTTTGTCTATAAATTCAGAAGTATTAGGATTCGAATATCTACTATAGATATTGCGTTCTTTTTCATCCGCAAAGGATGCTCGCATGTCTTCGGCATCTTCAAAAACATAACTTGAAGTGAGGTACAGCGGAGCAGAATGCTCTAAATATTGTGAGCGTTCTATCTGTGTGCGTATAGCATCAGTCTCAAATGATAATTCGTTCGTTTTCATAAAATATTAAGCTACTTTTTCTGATCTATCCTTAAAAATTGATGACAAAAAATTAGTTAGTTGTTCAAATTCAATTAAAAAAGCATCGTGCCCATGAATTGATTGAATTTCATAATAATTCACCTTCTTTCCTAATGCTTTTAACTTTTTAAAGGTTTCTTTGTTCTCTTTTGCGTTAAAAAAGAGATCAGTATCTACAGAGACAATATGTATACGAGACTCGATACTCAACACAGTTTTATCAAAATCTTGAGTAGTTCTTGTAATATCAATGGTCTTTAGGATTTGATTGATCAATTTATAGGCCGATAATTGAAAACGTTCTTTCAATTTACTACCGTGATGTGCCAGCCAACTTTCGATATTAAATACGCCTAACTTCTCATTGAGGGTCCGATCAAATTTATACTGAAACGATTCTGGTGTTCGGTAGCACAGCATGGCTTGAATTCGAGCATCCTCTAGAGGATTGCTTGAATTATTGAGTATATTATCTTGTAAAAAACAATTTGCAATTAACCAGTCTGTCGATTTCCAATCGGTAGCCACCGGAATAAGGTGTTTGATAAGAGTAGGCGCCAAAGCTGCCATTTCCCAGGCAATACCGCCACCAACAGAACCGCCAATGACTGCAAATAATGAGGTTATCTTTAACTTTTCAACTCCTTGTACAAATAATTGTGCGATATCACTAGCGACAAAATCTTTATAATTATCAATGGTATTGCCCGAATCCTGAAAACCATTTCCTGGAATATTAAAAGCCAAAATTGAATAATAACGGGTATCTATACATTTGCCTTCACCAATGAGTTCTTGCCACCAGCCGTCATCTCCACACACATTAGAATTTCCTGTCAATGCATGATTCACCAAAACCACAGGCGCATCAAGAAACGATTGCCCAAACGTTTGGTAAGATAGTTTTATCGGAACTGTCTTACCACTTTTTGTCTGATAATTTGCTATCTCTATGGTTTTGAGATGTACCATATAATTAATGTAATACAGGGTTGATAATAGTAGCGAACACTTCTTTTAAATCAGCTTTTAAATCTTCTATATTTTCGATTCCAACCGAAAGTCTAATTAAATCTTGACTCACACCTGTGGCCAATTGACTTTCTTCACTTAATTGCTGATGTGTTGTGCTTGCCGGATGAATAATCAGTGACTTGGTATCGCCAATGTTCGCCAATAATGAAAAGAATTTAGTATTATCAGCAATGGTTTTTGCCGCTTCATAGCCGCCTTTGGCGCCAAAAGTCACGATACCACTTTGGCCATTAGGTAAGTATTGATCTGACAATGATTTGTACTCACTACTTTCTAATCCGGGATAATTTACCCAAGCCACTTCTTCTTGCTCTTCTAGCCATTTCGCCAACTCAAGTGCATTTTCACTATGCTTTTGTATTCTAACTTCTAAGGTTTCTAAGCCTTGAATTATGTTAAATGCGTTGGTCGGACTGAGGGCTCCACCAAAATCGCGCAAACCTTCTAAAATTAACTTGAAAGTATAAGATGCTGCACCCAATGCTTCATGATACACCAAGCCGTGATATCCCGCCGAAGGCTCTGTAAACTCTGGAAATTTACCGTTAGACCAGTCAAAATTACCAGCATCAACGATCACACCTCCTAATGAAGTTCCTTGCCCACTAATATATTTCGTCAGCGAATGAATAACAATATTAGCTCCATGCTCTATGGGATTTAATAATGCAGGTGTCGCTACGGTATTATCTACAATAAAAGGAACTTTGGCGGCTTGCGCATGTTTAGAAATACCTTTTAAATCTAATACATCTAATTTCGGGTTACCCAAAGATTCCACAAAAAAGGCGCGTGTATTTTCTTGTACAGCTTCTCCAAAATTATCAGGGTTCGAGGGGTCAACAAATGTTGTCGTGATACCCAATCTTGGTAAGGTAACATTTAATAAGTTATAGGTACCTCCGTATAAACTATTTGAGGCGACAATATGATCACCTGCTTTCAGTAAGGTTAGCAATCCTGTTGAAATTGCCGCAGTACCTGAAGCAAAAACCACCGCTCCAATACCTCCTTCTAGAGCCGCTAAACGATCTTGAAGAATTTGGTTTGTTGGATTATTCAATCTTGTATAAATAAACCCTAATTCTTTTAAGGAAAAAAGGTTGGCTGCATGTTCAGAATCGTTAAAAACATAAGCTGTAGATTGATAAATAGGAACCGCGCGTGTTCCTCCATTTTGTTGGACATCATGTCCGACGTGCAATGCCTTTGTGGCAAATTTTTGTGTACTCATTTTTCTTACTTTTTTAAATGATTAAAAAGTTTAATCCGCTTCAAAGCGTCGATATCGAAAAATGTTATAAAGAGTTTAGAAATTACCGTATGTAATTTCGTCGAGTTATCTATCCAAATACTAATTAATGATATTAGTAATTTAAGTAGAATTTAGCACCTTCTTTAATAAGTTTAAAGGGTTGCTAAGGTTTCAAAGGGTCTATTCCCTCCACCTTTCTTGATAACATTTCAATAAGTGATTGAACTTGAGTACAAATATTGTAAAACAAAAAGTTTACAACCAAATATTTTCTATAGAAAGTTCGTATTTTTACGAATCTGTCAAATTTTTATCTATAATTTTTCATTATTTATATCAAAAATAAATTTTCGGCACTATTATTATATGTTAACTCCTTCTTTTTTTGATTTTTTTAGGGAATCGTGTTAGAATTAATGCTAATAATTTCTATATCTTTGACCTCAAATTCTGAGGAAAAATTTGAACTGATTGCAACCTCATTGAACTAATTGTTCTAAATAAAATGCTAAAGCAGTAATACACTACTCTTTTAGTCGACTAAGCAATCATTTTAAATTCTCATTTTAAATATAAGATCGTTTATGTCATATTTTTTTACTTCTGAATCTGTTTCAGAAGGACACCCGGATAAAGTAGCAGATCAGATTTCTGATGCTTTAATAGATAATTTTTTAGCCTTCGACTCTGAGTCGAAAGTAGCTTGTGAAACCCTAGTAACAACTGGTCAAGTTATACTGGCGGGTGAGGTAAAATCTACCACTTATTTGGATGTTCAAAAAATTGCTCGAGATGTGATCAATAAAATTGGATATACCAAAGGTGAATATATGTTTGACGGAAACTCATGTGGCGTACTTTCGGCTATTCATGAACAGTCAGATGATATCAATAGAGGGGTCGATCGAGGTACAAAAGAAGAACAAGGGGCTGGAGATCAAGGAATGATGTTCGGTTATGCTACCAATGAAACCGATAATTATATGCCGTTGGCATTGGATTTATCGCATGTTATCTTAAAAGAGTTGGCGGTATTACGAAGAGAAAATGAGTTGATTAATTATTTGCGTCCAGATGCAAAAAGTCAGGTAACAATTGAATACAGCGATGCAAATGTACCTCAACGCATTGAAGCGATTGTGATTTCGACGCAACATGATGATTTTGCTTCAGAAGAAGCAATGTTAGCTCGTATTAGAAAAGACATCGTCGAGATTTTAATTCCTAGAGTGAAAGCACAATTAGCTCCCGAAATACGTGAGTTGTTTAATGATGATATTAAATATCACATCAATCCTACAGGGAAATTTGTAATTGGAGGCCCGCATGGAGATACCGGTTTAACTGGTAGAAAAATTATTGTAGATACTTATGGCGGAAAAGGAGCTCATGGTGGTGGTGCGTTTTCAGGAAAAGATCCGAGTAAGGTGGATCGCAGCGCAGCATACGCTACACGACATATTGCCAAGAACTTAGTGGCTGCTGGTGTAGCTAGTGAAATTTTAGTACAGGTTTCGTATGCCATAGGCGTTGTAGAGCCTATGGGGATTTTTGTAGATACCTATGGCACTTGCCCTTTCAATATGACAGATGGAGAAATTGCTGAAAAAGTAACGGAGTTATTTGACATGCGTCCAGCGGCTATTGAACGTCGTTTAAAGTTGCGCAATCCGATGTATAGCGAATCGGCCGCTTACGGACATATGGGAAGAAAAAATGAAGTTGTAACCAAAACCTTTTCTCAGCCCAATGGTGCATCGAAAACGATAGAGGTTGAACTTTTTACGTGGGAGAAATTGGATTATGTTGACAAGGTAAAAGAAGCTTTCGGACTGTAATTAAACTATATAATAACAAAAAAACCTTCTCGAAAAGAGAAGGTTTTTTTGTGTTTTAAATTTAGTCTAACCCACCTCTTCGCTGTGGTGAACGAGGCTTAGGCCATGTACGTTGTTTTCCATTTCTTGGATTGGTATGCAAGACGCTTTTTTCTGCAGAAGTTCTTTCATCCTCACTCGCTTTATAGGCTAAAATAGCAGTTAAAATGGCATTACTACGCACATCATCAAACACAATCTTATCATAGGTATCTCTATTGGTATGCCACGTATAATTCCAGTATGACCAACTTAATGAACTCAAGGAGAATGCTGGAGCTCCAGCCGCTACAAATGAAGCATAGTCAGAACCACCTCCTCCAGGAGTGCCTGGGAAGGTTGTTTTGATATGTTTTGAAATATCTTTAGGAACGGCTTCAAGCCATCTTCCTAAATAGTCATAGGCATGCAAATATCCTTGACCAGATAAGTTTACTACACGACCTGTACCATTATCTTGATTAAACAAGGCTTGAACATTTTTCACAATAGTAGGATGGTCTTCTACGAAAGCTCTTGAGCCATTCAATCCTTGCTCTTCACTGCCCCAATGCCCTACAAGAATTGTTCTTTTGGGGTTTGGATAAACTTTCTTGAGAATACGCATCGCCTCCATCATTACCAAGGTTCCCGTGCCATTATCGGTAGCACCCGTACCACCGTCCCAAGAATCAAAATGTGCAGAAAGAATCACATATTCATCTGGTTTTTCAGAGCCCTTAATCTCTGCAATCGTATTAAAGGTAGGTACGGCGCCTAGTTCTTCTGACTGGGCTACAATTTTTATTTGAGGTTTATCACCATACTGTACCATTCGATACAACATTCCATAGTCTTCTAGTTCAAGATCTACGGCAGGTATTTTTTTAGTACGAGCACTAAAAATTTTATTTACTCCAAATCCTCTTGACCAATTCGAAGAAACAATTCCTACAGCACCTGCTTTTTCTAAAGCGGCGTTTAATGTTCTTCTTCCGTAGCCAGTATTTCTCATATTTGCACGCCATGCTTTTGTTTGTTCAGCACGCGCGTCTTTCATCTTTTTAAAAGATTCTTCGGTGGCAAACTCTTCCCAATTATAATCTGGTCTTCCTGTCGGCTGAAGCATAGAAATCATGACTAGTTTTCCCTTAACTGAAGGCAGCCATTTTGCAAAAGCGATAGAGTCTTTCACCATTGGCAACACCACTAATTCAGCAGTCACTCCTTTTTTTGACGTACTCGGATTCCAAGCTAATTGTTTCCCCGTAAGGGTTCTCACTCTAGGATATACCATGTCAATATGAGTAATTCCTCGCTGCCATCCGCGCCATTCGCCCCATTTCTCATTTCTTGAGGTAATATTCCATTTGCCGTATTGCGCCACTGCCCAATCATGAGCTTGTTTCATTTCTGGGGTTCCTACAAGTCTCGGACCAATAACATCCATAAGTTCATGACCCAAACGTTCTAATTGCGAATTGTCATTAGCTTCTTTTATAATATTCTCAATTACGGGGTTTTTCTCTTGAGCCGCAACGTTGATATTAACAAACAGCAGTAGCAAAATTATTTTGAAAAAGGTTTTCATTGTGTAGTATTTAGTTAGTATAGATTAAAAGAAGGTACAAATTACAATAATTTACATGATATTGAAAACGTAAAAGCCCATTCATAGCGAAATGAATGGGCTTTTTAAATATTGCATGAAGTTGTTACAAAGAATAAATTGCTCTAAAGGTTACAAAGCGAGGTTGTATAAAGGTTTCTGAGCTAAAAACGGAGATATTACTCGCACCATTATTGACTTGAGAATCTATGTTTAATAAATTGCTGGCCTTCATTTCATATTCCCATTTCGCATCTTTATCTTTTCTATACGCCAGACTGGCATTCCAATTTTGAAAAGACTGAGATGGGCCTGTATTACTACTTTGATTCGTATACGAATAATCTGTTCTAAAGGTTACTGATTTCCATAAATAAGCGTCAAATTCGATCGAAGGAGAATTTCGTGTAAACTTCGTACTTCTGCCTCCCTGATTATTGTCGGTAACACTATATCGATACCTCAATCGTACATTTGGGGCTTCTCTAAAATTGGTTCTTAACTCTGGCGTATAGGTTTGTGAAAAACCTTCATTAATAGTTCGAGTATCTATTATAAGCTGATTTATCTTGCTGTAACTAAAACGTGCATTTAACGTCGCTCTTAACTTTCCAAAGGTTCGCTGAACGCGTCCAAAAGCCGTGAAGCTTTCGTCAGCAAAATTAGAGTTCAAAAACGTATTTGTTCTGATAACATTGTCAAATTCGGTTCGATTTCTTATCTGATCAATATTGTTACTATAATTCAAAAACGCGAATACATTCGTATAATTAAACAAGTTAAAACTTCGGTAACGTAAATTCAAATTATGTGATAAGGCATTTTGTAATTCAGGTTCCCCATACTGGATGCTGCTAAAACTATTTAAGACTAAACCTTGCGCTAAGCGCGTTACGTCTGTAAACTGATTTGAAATATTGTATCTCAGTGTTAAACTCTCACTTTTTTTAAATTGAATACGCGTTTCGAAATCGGGAAGTACTCTAAAGAAATTATCGTCAAAAGTTTCACCAAATTGTATATTCTTATTACCATATGCATGAAAGGAAACACCTGGCGTAATTGTAAATTTTCCTGTTTTCAACGTGTATTTTACACCTAAATAAATATCACTAAAATTATACTGCGTATCGTTCTCCGCAGATAAGACATTGCCTTCACTATCTGTCACAATTGGTGTTGGCGTAAATGATGAACCGTTTTCTAAGAATTGAAATATGTTAGAATTAAAATCTTGACGACTCAAAATAGTTCCAAGGGTGAAATTGATATTACTTTTGCTATTTAAAATATTATAATAATCTAATTTCGCATCTAGTTGATTTGATTTGATACGTCTATTTTGCCCTAAATCATAATTATTTAGCAATCTATTCAATCCTAGTTCAGCAGCAGTTTCATCAAAAGCATCTCTATCATTTTCATCAATTTCATCATTATTTGTTGGGTCATTTACCAACAAGGCATTGTAAAAAGGATCTTCGTCTTTTAACAAATGTTGTGCTTCAAATGCAAAGATATTTGTATCGTTCAATGTGTAATAATAATTAACATTCTGACTAATGCTAAACGGTTTTACTTGATCTAACTGTGTTGTATTACCGACCACAGAAGAAAATAAATTTTGCGCTTCGGTATCGTCAGAAATTCGTCCTAATAAATCATAATCCAATTGATTATTTACATTTGGTTTATAAGAAGCACTTAGCTTTGCTAAACCTTGATTTGTTGACTCTTTACCTGATTGTACAGTAGATTCATCTTGCGCTCCAGATTCTGAATCGATATATTGTACAAAACTCTCTTGTCGCGATCTAATTCGACTACTATTGAAAATTAAAAATCCACTAATATCCAAGGCTTTGTTCGGTGAATAACTAAAATTAGATGCCGCTAATTTCGTTTCTATTTGTTGTGCATTACCGGGATTTGCGAGTCCGCCAAGACCATTATTTCCTAAATTTATACTAGTACCACTACTTCTACTTGGAGGTCTAAAGCCTCCTCCAAAATTTCTAATATCTCGATTTGTCAAGGCACTTTCACCAATATTATTTAAATCTCCAATTAAGTTGAGACTGAATTTCGGACTGTAATAAAAAAGCTTTGGCTGAGCAACATATAATTCGTTATCTGGGGCCGTACCTCCACCTGCAGTAATATCACCAAACCAAAAATTTTCCTTTCCTTCTTTTAGCTTGATATTAATGGCGACATTATCTTGGTTATTTGTGACATTTCGCAATTGACCAACTTCCGAAAAATTTCGTAATACCTGCACTTTGTCTACAGCACTTGATGGAATATTCTTTGTGGCTAACTTAGAATCTCCATCGAAAAAATCCTTTCCATTCACCGTTAGTTTACTCACTACATTTCCCTCTACTTCTATCTGGCCATCTTCGTTTATTTCTACGCCCGGTAATTTTTTCAGTACATCTTCGAGTTTTCTTTCTGAACCATTTTTAAATGAATCTGCATTGTATATGAGGGTATCTCCTTTGATGGTAACCGGCATTTCATAGGTTAATTCAACCTCATCCAAGGCATTATCCATTTTTAAAATAAAATCTCTTTTTATATCTTCTTCCTTTGTAATTACAGTTGCATCTGCAGTCTTCATTCCGATAAAACTTGCTTGGATTTTATAGGTTTGATTCTTTTTTAAGGTCAATATGAAAATCCCTTTATCATTGGTAATAGCATATGATTCTAAAGCGCTTGTTTTTTGATTGATTGCAATCACATTTGCCAGTTCTAAAGGTTGACCAACACTATCTTTTACAACACCCTGAAATTTAATCTGGGCAAAAGAAATACTTGCTACGCAGAGTAGCGCACTAAAAATTATTTTTCTCATAGTTTAGGGTACTTGTAAGGGTTTTGTACTGAAATAGACTAGAAACTTCTTCTACGTCCATTACCTCTTCCACGACTATTTCTCAATTCCTGCATCTTTCCAGTGATAATCGCATTGTATTCTTTTTTGGTCACTACTTTTCCTTTTTCTGGTGCTTCTATTTTTGTTTTTTCTTGTGGGTTGATAATAATTTTTGAACATAACATGGTTACATTTCCTGCGCTCACTTCAAGGATTAATCCGGGCAAGCCCCAATACTCCCCTGGACCTTGACTTACCGGAATTTGTGGTGAATACCAAGCGACAATTTCTATCATTTTAACCTCTTCTGGAGCAGTCACATCTGCAGTTGTTTTTGTTGAATCGATTTTCTTTTTGTTATTCTCATCATTTGCACGACCTCGTCTATTTGTTCTTGTCCAATTCACTTCAGAAGCCGGTCTCGATGCTGTCGCTTTAAAACAGGTGTACTGTCCTATTTGCTTCGTTTCAGAACCCATTTTCCATTGTAAGGGTTGCATCTCTTCTTTAATTAAAAACTGTTTTCCAAAAAATTCTTGATCTTGCAAAAATGTTTTGGTCTTGATATTTTTGTATTGAGGTCCTGCCGAAAAACTACTCCCCCAAACACTTTGACCTCTTCCGCCAACCGGAGCTGCTAATTTTTCATCTTCTTTATACATCGACTCTTCTTGATTGAACGTTAACACATATGTTTTTTCTAACCATTGCTTCATTCGATCTTGCATTTGTTTCTTCTGTGCTTCAGACATTTGACGCCCTCTTCCCCAGCGACTCATATCCATGGTTGTTTTAGAAAAATAATATGCTTTACCTTGAAAGTCTTGTGCATTGATATTCCCAGAAAAGAGAAAAATAACTATTAAAATAAAAAGTTTGGAGACGGCAGATTTCATAAATGAGTATTTTAAAAGGTTAAGGTTTCGATATATTTTTCATATGAAAAATATATACCTTAAGTTTTAGAATACAAATTTCGACAAAGGTTTAATGGTCAAACGTTAAACTCTTGTTAAAGAATTTAGCCCCCAATTCTAATCTGAATATTTTCTTCTCCGCGACGTCCATTTCTCGGCGCATAGCGTTCCATCATTTCTTTACGTTTCTTTGCCATTATTTTTTCAAAATCAGCTTGATTTATTTCCTTCCCTTTGGTTGGTTCTTTGATAGCAACTCTCTCCTTAGGATTTAATACAATTTTACTACATACAATCTGCTGTTGCCCCGTATTTATTTCCAAAATCAACCCCGGCAATCCGAAATAATTTGCTGGACCATTATTTATCGGAATTTGTGGCGTATACCATGCCGTAACTGTTTGTGTTTTCTTTTCTTTTTTTGTTGTATCATCTTTGATGGTTGAGGCTCCATTAAAGCTCGTATGCGAAATCACTTCAATCTCTCGGGTGTATGTTGCTTTGTAGCATTGATACTCACCAATGTATTTGGTATCAGATTCCAATTTCCAATCAAATGCTTTTAAGGTATCTTTGACTAAAAAGATCTTGCCCATAACATCCTTCTGGTCTGTAAAGGTATTTTTTTTCGTGTTTTTATATAAAATATCGCTTCCGCCGCCAGCACCAACTACTTTAATTATCATATCGGAACCTCCAATCTGTGGAGGTGCCAAGGCCTCATCTTCTTTGTATACAGATGCTTCTTTGTTGAAAGATAGTTTGAACGTTTTTTGAAACTTCTTTTTGAGCATTTCCTTCATTTGTTTTTCTAATTCAGAATTCATACTCGTGCTATCTAACTTGAGATCTATATTTCTTTTCGTTCTGTAGGTCGCAATTCCCTGAAAATCTTGCCCATACACGTTAGAAACAAGTAGTATCATGGCAAAAATCAGTAATCTAATAAGTAAGGTCATTTTTTTATTGTTTTGATTCGTAATAGTTGATTGCAGCCGCTCTTATCTTTTTAACGCTCTTTAAAAAATTTCTTTTGTCTTCTGTAGTTCCTTTTACTTCATAAGAAACTTTCGATCTTACTCCATTTGGTTTCACCAAGCCATTGCAGGTAATTTTAAATGAAAACTCCTCCCCATTTTCCGATTCTCCAATTAATTCTTTGATTGTTTGTGTTGTAAATGTTGACTTCACCTCAGCTGCTGAATCTACCGTAACTTCAATACTTAGATTTTCCAACTTTCCATCAGAGTTAGAAAACGTTGCTTTTCCGGTTAAAGACTCGGTTTGTCCAAAACTTAATGTTCCTATTAGTAAAATTAAGATTGTAACTACATTTTTCATGATTTCTTTTATTTTATGATTAGTACGACACAAATATCTATATCACTTTCATTTTTTTAAGTTAACCAACGTTAACGTGTGTTAACCGATTAGTATTCTTACCATTTAACATTTACTTTTGACCTATGAATGATAAACGTTATAGTTATATCTTGTACACAATAGCCTTGGTAATTCTCGTAACCATTGGCATCCAAGTCTATTGGAATTACAAAAATTATCTTACCAATAAACAGCAATTGGTAAATGATGTACAGGCCAGTTTAGATAAGGCGGTCGATGCCTATTATGCCGATTTGGCTCAAAAAACAACACTTGGGTTTTCGTTTAAGGATCCAGGAAAGGTTGGTGTTTTTGATAAAGGTAGTCCTATTACCAAAATACTTAGTGATATAGATGAAAAAACGGGGAATTTCAAAAATCTAGATTCGATTCATACCAAGAACCTTAAAGGTGTGGCTATTTTTAGAGGGTTCGAAGCAGATTCTATGATGCAAGATCATAGAGCCAAAAACAAACCCATGTCTCTTGACTCTTTTAAGACCACACTTAAAGCATTACGAAAAGAAAATGATTCCTTAGATGTATCCAATATTCAGCTTTTAACTTCTAAAGTAATAGTTTCTATAAATAATGATAGTTTGGATATCAATAAAGTTGATAGTATTTTAAAGCTTGAATTAGCGAACAAAAATATTTCTGTTGATTTTGATTTGGCGTATACCAAAGATGCACATGATCGATCCTTTCATGCAAAAGTAATAGAAGAAACGATTGATTCGCTAAAGCCATTAAAAAAACGAACACTCCGTACATTTTCCAGATCGTCATTTTTACCTGAAAATAGTGAACTAAACATCAGCTTTACGAACGAGACAAAAGTTGTACTAAAACGTATTTTAGGAGGCATCGCCATTTCGACATTGCTTGTTTTAGCGGTTATAAGTTGCTTATTCTATTTGTTGAAAATTATTAAACATCAAAAACAACTAGCAGAAGTAAAAAACGATCTTATCAGTAATATTACGCATGAGTTCAAAACACCTATTGCGACCATCAGTGTCGCTTTAGAAAGTCTAACTAATTTTAATAGTATTGAAGATAAGGATAAGACCAAGAAATATATTGATGTATCGTCTGACCAGTTATCTAAACTCACTACCATGGTAGAGAAATTGCTAGAAACTGCGACCTTAGATAGTGAGAGTCTTCAATTGAATATGGAAGAAATTAACATAGTTGATTTACTCACCACTTTGAGTCAGCGATATCAAGGTCAAGATGTTAATAAAACAATTCAAACCAGTTTTAAAGTTGACAATCTAATCTCTCGTGTTGATATATTTCATTTTGAAAATGCCCTAAATAATATTTTAGACAATGCTATTAAATATGGAGGTGATATCATAACCATTGATTTAATTCCGAAAAACAACAGTTTTGAAATTATCATTTCTGATAATGGAATGGGTATTCATAAAGCCAATAAAGAACGTATTTTTGAAAAATTCTATCGCATCCCTACAGGAAATACACATGATGTAAAAGGTTTCGGAATTGGACTCTATTATACTAAAACGATCATTGACAAACACGGAGGGTCGATAATCTTAGATTTAAATCACACGTTAACAAGTTTTAAAATTACTATGCCCCATGTCTAATCGCATAAGAATATTACTCGCAGAAGATGAAGCTTCCTTAGGCATGATTATTAAGGAAAGTTTAGAAACGAGAGACTTTGAAGTCTTACTTTGTAGCAATGGTGAAGAAGCTCTTCAAACTTATCAAACGGAAGCTCCTGAATTATTGGTGTTAGACGTCATGATGCCCAAAAAAGATGGTTTTACATTGGCGAAAGAAATTCGAGAAATTGATGACGCGATTCCTATTATATTTTTAACTGCCAAATCTCAAACACAAGATGTTGTAGAAGGTTTTACAATTGGTGGTAACGACTACTTAAAAAAGCCATTTAGTATGGAGGAGCTTATTGTGCGCATCCATAATTTACTCAATAGAACTCACGTGCAGCAAAAAGCAGATATACTGGATATTGGTAAATTTACTTTTGACTTTCCAAAACAAAAACTACGTTTTGAAAATGAAGAAAGTGTACAACTCACACATAGAGAAGCCCATTTATTATTTCATTTAGTTAAGAATAAAAATGAGGTATTAGATCGATCTCTAATTTTAAACAAGTTATGGGGTAATGATGACTTTTTTAGCGCTCGTAGCATGGATGTTTTTATTACTAAACTTCGTAAAAAACTAAAGCAAGATAGTGCAATCGAAATATTAAACGTTCGAGGCTTTGGTTATAAATTGGTTTGTTAGTCTTTAGTAGATTTGATTCTTACCTTATTTTGGATTAACTTCGTTGATATTCAATAGTTTATTGAGCATTTTTCGGTGTTGTCAAAATTAAATCCATTGCTAACACCCATAATCAATCTTATCTTAATCAAAAAAGAACTAAAAAATAAACGAACTGTTATGGCTATTCTTTGTAAAATCGAACCTCTTCGTTTAAATCAATTCAAATTGTTCGCGCTCCTGTTTTTACTTGTTTTTTGTCTAGCACCCAGTGCCACTGCTCAAAAAGATCCTATTCAATTAAAATACCTTGGAACCGCGGGCTGGGAAATATCTGATGGTACAATTACTGTGTTGGTTGACCCGTATATTTCGCGTTTCAAATTAGGTACCGGTCCCGGCATAAGTGATGATGACAAAAGAGCAACTGTAAAACGATCTGACATTGTCGTCTCCGATACATTGACGATTGATAGTCTTATTACCAAGGTCGATTTTATTTTGGTGCATCATTCGCATTTCGATCATCTATCAGATGTACCTTATATCGCCAAAAAAACTGGGGCCAAAGTCATCGGTACTGAAACCACATGCAATATCTTAAGGGCATATGGCATCCCAAATGAGCAGTTATATCCTGTAAAAGGAGGCGAAGATTATCAATTTGAAAATTTTGCCGTAAAAATCATGCCTTCTATTCATTCTGCCTTAAATAACAAGCATTATATAGACAATAGAGTGTATGCAGAAATACCCAAAGCTCCGCTAAAAATATCTGAATTTATAGAAGGTGGTTCACTCATGTTTCTTGCTCGGTTTAAGCATCATGAAGTAGTAACTATGGGTTCTATGAATTTTATTGAAAGAGAATTACTCGGCCTCCAACCTGATATATTATTGGCTGGTGTTAATCGTTCACAATTGGGCCTTTATAAATACAACGAGCGGCTCCTCGCTGGCACAAACTATCCTGATATTATTATCCCGACGCATTGGGACAATTTTAGACTGCCATACGGATTCTCTCAAAAAGAAGGTATCGAAAGTAAGTTGTTACCATTTAAAAAAGCGGTTGAAAAAATCGCTCCAAAAATAAATGTCATCATTCCAACGCATTTAGAAACGATCACTATTCAAAAAAAAGATTGACATAACACCATTTTGGTGAATGCGGCAAAACTAATCTTGCCACTCCGCAATAAATAAATTGGTGTCTCTTCCGCCCCCGTTGTTTCTATTCGAAGAAAAAGCTAACTTTTTTCCATCGTTAGAAAACACCGGAAAAGCATCAAATGTTTCACCGTGAGTTACACGCTCCAAATTTTTACCATCTAGATCAATTAAATATAAATTAAACGGGAAACCTCGTTCGGCTTCAAAGTTTGATGAAAACAGGATTTTTTCCCCGGAAGGGTGAAAAAACGGACTCCAATTGGCATTACCCAAATCTGTGAGCTGTCGTAAATCACTACCATCAGCATTACAGATATAGAGCTCCATTTCTGTAGGCTCTACCAACCCTTGTGCCAGCAAATCTTTATACGCTTTAATCTCTTCCTTTGTTTTAGGGCGTGAAGAACGAAAAATAAGTTTAGTCCCATCAGGAGAAAAGAACGCACCTCCATCATACCCTAACTCATTGGTAATTTGTTTCACATCACTTCCGTCAAGGTTCATAGTATACAATTCTAAATCACCACTTCGCATCGAAGTAAACACAATTTTATCGCCTTTCGGCGAAACTGTTGCCTCGGCGTCATATCCTTTTTCGGTCGTTAGTTGTTTCACGATATTCCCTTGTAAATCGGACATGAAAATATCATAGCTATCATAAATCGGCCATACATATTTTCCATTTTTTCGCAACGGAGCATCTGGACATTTTTCATCTCCTAAATGTGTAGATCCATATACAAAGTGCTTATTATCAGGTAAAAAATAGGCGCACGTGGTGCGTCCTTTACCTGTACTAATCATTGGTGGTGGAATACTATCAAATGTCTGGTCAGCATTCATGAGAAACATTTGATCACAGCTAACATTCCACTTCGAAAAATTAGATTGAAAAATAAGCTGCTGGTCATCAAAACTCCAATACGCTTCCGCATTATCGCCTCCAAAAGTCACTTGACGTATCGATTTGAAATGTACTTCCTCTGGATAGATCAACGAATCTTTGACGACTGGAGTCTCTATTTTTTTATTAATTACTGTCGTTTTTTCTTTTTTACATGCGACTATTAGTAAGGTCCCAATTAAAATATAAATGAGTTTGTGTTTCAACATAATTGACTATTAATTAATGCATTTGAATTTTAGGAATGGCATTTATTACCTAATTTTACAAAAATAATATTTATCATCATGAAACACTTGATAACCGTCATATTTTTACTCATACTTGTATCTTGTAAGCAAGAAACCTCTAAAATTCCTACAATCCGTGAAGATGTTTCTTTTTTGGCTGACGATAGTTTAGAAGGGCGTCAAACCGGAACAGATGGTGAAGTCGCCGCCGCCAAATATATTGCGAATCGTTTTAAAACAATGGGACTTACAGCGAAAGGGACAAATGGCTATTTTCAGGCATTTTCTTTTAAACCAAAGACAGATCCGCATCAGCAAGTAAAATATACAGTTAAAGATAGTGATAGCACTATTACAGGAACTAACGTTATCGGTTTTTTAGATAATAAAGCTGCTAAAACAGTAATCATTGGAGCCCACTATGACCATTTAGGTTATGGCGCCGAAGGCTCACTGCATCGAGGTGACACCGCAATTCACAATGGTGCCGACGATAACGCCAGCGGCACAGCGATACTTCTCAATTTGGCAAGCAAATTGAAAGATACATTGCGAAAAAATAATTATTTATTCATTGCTTTTTCTGGCGAAGAAATGGGTTTACTAGGTTCAAATTATTTTGTTAAAAATGCAACGATTGATTCTAGCGCAATGAACTATATGATTAATATGGATATGGTTGGACGTTTAAAAAAAGACAGTACCTTGGCGGTATATGGCACGGGGACGTCGCCCATTTTTAAACAAACTCTAACCGCTCACAATTCAAATTTTAAACTCGTACAAAAAGAATCTGGGGTAGGGCCTAGTGATCATACAAGCTTTTATAATAATAATGTGCCTGTACTGCATTTTTTTACGGGGCAACATGAAGATTATCACAAACCTGGAGATGATACGGAAAAATTGAATTTTGAAGGTATGGAAACCATATCAAACTATATTTTCGCCATTATAGGAGATCTCGATAATAATGGAAAGTTACCCTTTAGAAAAACAAAAAATGAAAGTGAAGAAACTCCGCGTTTTAAAGTAGGCTTAGGTGTTATTCCCGATTATTTATATGATGGTAAAGGCATGCGTATAGATGGCGTAAGTGATGATAAACCTGCGCAAAAGGCAGGCCTAATAAAAGGTGATATCGTCATTCAATTAGGTGATAGCACTATTGTTGATATGATGAGTTATATGCGAACCCTCTCTACTTTTGAAAAAGGAGATACTACAAAGGTTTTAGTAGACCGTAAAGGAAAAGAGATAGAAGTAGTTGTGAAGTTTTAGAAACGGAGACCATTGAGTTCAAAATTACGCTCATTCATGTCCTCATCTGAGCTACAGCTCAACAAAAGAATACAAAAAACAACCAGTGATTTTAACCTTTTCATGTCGATAGTTTTCTCAAATATAATAATAATGCTGATAAACACTTTTGTCTAAAAAGATGTATTTTTGCATCAAAATTTGAATTTTGGTTAAAATAGGCGACATAGAATTACCTGACTTTCCTTTGCTTCTGGCACCTATGGAGGATGTTAGTGATCCTCCGTTTAGAGCGTTGTGCAAAGAACAGGGTGCAGATGTTGTGTACACAGAATTCATTTCGAGTGAAGGCCTGATTCGTGATGCTGCTAAAAGTACGATGAAATTGGATATCTATGAGAAAGAGCGCCCTGTAGGTATTCAAATTTTTGGAGCGAACTTAGACAGTATGCTCAGATCGGTTGAAATTGTAGAAAAATCGAATCCAGATATCATCGATATCAATTTTGGTTGTCCCGTAAAAAAAGTAGTATCCAAAGGAGCTGGTGCCGGTATTTTAAAAGATATTGATTTAATGGTTTCCTTAACGGAAGCCATGGTAAAACACACCAAATTGCCCGTTACTGTAAAGACCCGATTGGGTTGGGATGATGATTCAATACGTATCGTTGAAGTTGCCGAGCGCTTGCAAGATGTAGGTATTAAATCTATTGCCATTCATGGGAGAACAAGAGCACAGATGTACAAAGGCGACGCCGACTGGCGACCTATTGCAGATGTGAAAAACAATCAACGAATGCATATTCCTGTTTTCGGAAATGGCGACATTTCTTCTCCAGAGAAAGCGCAAGAAATGCGCGATGTTTATGGGCTTGATGGAGCTATGATTGGAAGAGCCACCATTGGATACCCTTGGTTTTTTAATGAAGTGAAACACTTTTTTAAAACAGGTGAGCATTTAGCGCCGCCTACTATAGCTGAACGTGTTGAAGTTGCAAGACGTCACTTACAAATGTCTATTGATTGGAAAGGCGATCGTTTGGGTGTGGTAGAAACCCGTCGACATTACACAAATTACTTTAAAGGCATTCCTCATTTTAAAGAATATCGCATGAAAATGGTGACTAGTGACGATGCAGCTGATGTTTTTGCCGCTTTTGATGAAGTGTTGGATATATTTGGTGACCACCAATTCGTCTAACCTAACCTTTCTTAGGTCTCATTAAACCTTCCTGTGCTACGGAGGCAATTAAATCACCATTACGAGTATAAATATGTCCTCGAGCAAAACCGCGTGCACCATAAGCACTAGGTGATTCAGTGGTAAACAGCATCCAATCACTAAAATCGAAATCTCTAAAAAACCACATAGAGTGATCTAAACTTGCCATTCTCACATTACCATGATGAGCAACGCTAGCATTTGGATATAAGGTCGTTGCTAAGATATTATAATCAGAAATATAGGTTAAAACCTGTTGTTTTGTAGGCATGTCTAATGTTGACGCATCTCCTTTTAATCGAAACCACATATCAGCAACAGGCGGTAGATTCTTTTTATCTAATGGATTTATAATCGCTGTTGGCTTGAACTCAATGGGTCGTTCTATTTCTAAAAAATCCTTCAGCCTTGCTGGTAAAAACTCACCATACTGGGTAAGCATGTCTGCCCAGCTTGCCAATTCTTCGGGTTGTTTTATCTCTGATTTCATAGATATCTGGTGTTCATATCCATCTTCAATTATGTGAAATGAAGCTGCCAAAATAAAAATAACTACTCCTTCTTGTATTGCTGTCACTCTGCGTGTAGAAAAACTCCCTCCATCTCTCATTATATTTACTTCATAAGAAATAGGTAGGCTCAAATTGCCCGCTTCTAAAAAGTAACTATGTAACGAATGCAATTTTCGTTGATTTGTAATGGTTCGATAGGCGGCATTAATCGCTTGTGCCAGCACCTGACCTCCAAACACATGTGGACTCCCAATGGTTTTACTCTTTCCAGAAAATGAGTGTTCACTTACTTTTTCTAAAATTAGAATATCTAATAACTCTTCAACCGATTTCATACCTATATTTTAAGAATCCAAATTAAGCACAATTTGCTGAATAATTCGTAAGAAAAAAATTAAAACTTAAACTTGAATCCGATCAAAAAAGTATCATCAGTTTTACCAAATGAAAGTTCCATATGCTCTTGTTGATACGGGGTTGTAAAGAGATAGGTACTTCCAATACCAATGGCCGCTCCAGCTAAAATATCAATCACATCATGCTTATCAGCATTTACCCGTGTAAAGCCAGTATAACTCGAGAGTACATAGGCAGGTATACCGTATTTCCATCCGTAACGTCGTTGTATAAAGGAAGCGCTTTGAAAAGTTACAGAAGTATGTCCTGACGGAAAGGCATTATTGTTTTCCATATTTGGACGTTGTTTATCAATAAGTAATTTGAGAGACATCGTGACTGCCACGTTGGTCAAGAATCCTTTTGTAAATTGCCAAGTACCTTTTGAATCTCCTTTTATAAATGTAGCGCCCAATGCCGCTGCCGGTAACGCTACGAACAGAATATCTCCAGATGTTTCAATAGTTTTGTCTTGAGAAAATGTATGCTGAGTAACTAAAAAAATGATACAACAAAGGATCAATTTTTTAATACTAAAGTGTATAATGCTAATTCGGTAGCTGTTCATAACATATGGCGATACGACCAATTCTTAAACGCTCCAATTACCAATAGATTGTTCATTAAAACCCGAAACCAACTTTAAACGCAAAACGCAACCCATCATCACTGTTAAAGGCAGAGATGTTTCCGGTCATCATATTGGCGACGTTTACAAATAAACCTCCTCCAACAGAAGTATTCCAATCATCCGAATTAAACCTTGCATCCGACACCAAAGCATTATCAACCCAGACCTTCCCAATATCAGCTCCAGCATATACTCCAATATGAATAGGCAATAATCCTGTTTTTAAATCACTAAAATTCCAACGTATATCCGTTGATTGCACAAAGGCACTTTTTCCTGTAAACCGCTCATTTCGATATCCTCTAAGGCCAGTTTTCGCTCCTAAAAATGCTCCTTGATAAAATTCAAAATCGTCACCCAAATTGAAATGCCCCCAAGACTTCGTTGCTAGGACTAATTGACCACTCGGAATCAACCTATAATCAAAACTCAACTCTGGAATCACATACGCGAATCCTTTTGAAGTACTCACGTTGTTTTTATAACCTGCCAATAAACCAACTTCCATACCAAGCGTTGGGAATGCTTTATTATCCACATTTTGAAAATGATACTTGATTTCTCCTCCATAAAAATCTTGTTTGTCGAACACAACAGCTGGTACACTATTCGGTAAGGATATAAATCGTCCAGTTGTTTTATCGATTTCATTCGACTCATAAAAAGCTGCAATCTTAAAACTAGCGCCTAATTGTCCTCTCCAAATCAAGGAAGGTGCAATACTAAAAGTTCTAATTTTTACACGATTATAGTCTAAATCCACATCTAAACCATCATTCTCTTCTGCTTCCGGATTCGAGGTGCTATTTCCGAAACCGAAAAAGTTTATTGCATAATTCGGACTATTAAAAGCGATATCTAACCCTGCATTAAAATTACCAAAGATATTTGCAAACTCTGCATTATAATCAAGATCATATCCCTGTGTAGCGAAATAATACATTGCTGAGAACGTGTGCTGTACTGTGAAAGGATTTCGCTCAAATCCAAAAGCTGTATACGTATTTTTAACACCAATTTTAAAACCGTCATCAGGATTTGATCCTATAGAAGGCACCAACTGATTGGTGTTATTTTTTAATTTTTTAAAATCGTATACATTGGTTTCATAATCGTCACGTAATCGTATTCTTGCTTTTTTCGCTTGAGAAACATCGTTCTTCTTACTTTTATGATCATAAACGTAAACGCGGCCTCCATCAGGAATGCGATAGGTATCATTATTTTGTCCTCCGATGATGCGTAATTTGATTTTGGTATTTTTCCCTTTTACTTCAAAGACATCGTCATCATCTAAACCATAAATCCAAATCTCTTTGGTTTCATTTGAATTGTATGTTCTCTGGTGAAAAACATCTGCTCGTTCTCCTTTCTTAATTCGTTGAGCGGTCACGGTCACTTTACCATCACCGAGACATTCTACCATAAAATAATCATCTTTATCTGTTCCCGTCACCACTGCAAATTTATTGATGACCTTAAAATACCGATCTGAAATTGCTTGTAAATTGGTACGCCTTCCTTTAAGTTTCTGTTTGATTTCATCGATTGTCGGTCCTTGTACTTCTTTAGGAAAATTTTTGAAGGCGTTGTCAATGGCCGCATCGGTTAAATTCTCTTGAATATGTTGCACTTGAATATCCCAGGCGGCTTTGCCAGATTCATTGATCAATGCCATATCCAAAGGATAAGGTTCTACGTTTACACCTTGCACATCTTTTAAATCCGTGTCGTATTTCCGCAATAAGCGCGCGTTTGGAATTAAAGTTACTGCTGAACCTAATAGAAATCCGTCAGACATAATAGAAAAAGCTTGATCTCTATCCCGCGGCATCGGTCTATAAACTGTTTTCCCGTTTTCTTTAAACTTAATCCACCGCCATTGATCTTCATGTCGGTCCCAATCACCAATCAACATATCGAATAATCTAGCTCGAATATAAGACGCTTCGTCGATAACAAAATCTTCATCTTTATGGAGTTTTTTTAGGATATCATCGGTGCTTATTAAATTATTTGAAAATCCGAAACTTGCTTTATCTCCATGATCATTGGAAGCTCGTTCTTCAATCATATATAATTCATCTCCATATTCATCATTATATATACCCAAGGCAGGTTGCTTAGGTACATAATAGAGTACAGGATTAGTGTGGTAAACTCCAACAGCATCTGAGAGATCTCCAATGACAAAAGGAGCATATGGATGAGAACCAGCAAACACATCGTATAATAAATCTTCGGTAAAGGTATTATCAAATTGGCCTTCTACATATTGATCTTTGAAAATCGTTGCTTGTAAGTATTGTGAAGGGTTCTTTTTTAATGCTCTTACAACATATTCGCGCCCTTCAGGATCTTTCATTCTCAATGATTTAGATTGATTTCCACCACCTCTTCTTACGGGTGTCAAACCCCCAAACAAGGTGTCCAAATTTACAGTCGGCGCCGTTACTTTTGTACTAAAGTATTTACGGTATCTTTCACCCCATAAAAATTTATAAAATCCACTTTTTTTGGTTTGTTCTTCTGTATAAATTGAGGCCTTTACGGATGAGGGGAAGTGATCCTTAAATTCAGGAGTTTTCTTTTCAATTTCGGGAGAAAATACTTGAGCTCTATACACTATTGCACTGTCTTTTACTGAATAAAATGCTACTTGAGAAGAACCATCTTTAAAAACATCAAGACGTGCATATCCGGCTGTTCCGTATGTAAATTTACTAGTACCGACGTCTCTAGTTCCCGTAACTTTTGATCCAGCACCACTAATAATTTGAGGAATATTATCTTGTCTTAAATATTGTAGGCTATGTTCATGGCCAGAAACAAAAATTACTTTGTCGTTTTGTTGAGATAAAGCAATGACTTGTTTTCTAAACTCATTATATCTTTTATGTTGTAAGTCAGCTGGAGAAACACCACTCGTTTTTCGCAAGACATTTTTCAGTGTACCTACTACTGGTAGTGGTTTCATATGACTCCCGAAGGTGTATTGTCCGCCATGTGGTCCATTGGTAAACATAGGGTGGTGTAATGCAATAATGGTGGTTTTACCTCGTGCTTTCTTTATGACACTCCTTAACTCGCTATAAAATTTAGTTCTCGTCTTTATCTCACAATTGTCATTTATAGTAGGGTGATGATCCCAATTCGTAATATACCATTCTGAATCAATCAATATTAATTGAATTTCATCAGAAATATCTATGGTTTCTAATGGGCAACCATTTTCTGGTAAAAAAGTGTTCTTCCCTAAGATATCTTCTACATATTTTTCTTGACGTTTCAACCCTTTTAAACCTGAATACCAATCATGATTTCCTGGAATAAAAATGGCCTCTCCTTTGAAGTCTTTTACTGCCTCTATTTGAACATCTAGACGATGTTGAGCCAGTTCTCTATCCTCACTTTTCTTACCTGGCAAACCTTTTGGATAGATATTGTCTCCTAAAAAAAGAACCGTGCTTTGTTGGGATGCCTGTCTTAGCTCTTTTTGAAAAGCAAGCAAGGCTTCCGATTTTAATCCTAAGTCAGAATTCCCAGCATCTCCGATGAGATAAAAAGAGTGTTCTATTTCCTTATCTGAAGTAAGCTCATTACTATTGGCATTTTTAACTTGAGCCTTGTAAGTTGCGCAAGCATTTATGACTAAAGCTATAGCAATAAAAAAAAGGTATTTAATATACTTGGTCATAAGGGGTCTAGATTAAGTGTATGTAAAATTAACAAACTTTAATTACATTTACTTATTATTAAAATTCATTCTATGAATACGCTCATTACGAAAGCCGAGAATTATGTTGTTCATTTTTTAAATAACAATCTCGATAAATCATTTGTATACCACAACGTAGCACATACCCAACGTGTCGTTGAAAAAACTCAAGAACTTATCGAGTATATGCAGATACAGGAGAAAGAAGCAGAACAATTACTATTGGCCGCCTGGTTTCATGACACCGGATATATTAAAAGTATAGACGATCATGAACAAGAAGGTATAAATATCGCGACCGCTTTTTTGCAAGAACAAAAAGCTTCTGAAGAAACTATTGCTAAAGTAAATGAGCTCATTTTGGCAACGAAAATGGAACATTTACCTCAAAATGACTTAGAAAGAATTATTCGTGATGCTGACTGTTCACACATCGGAAGCAAGAATTTTAGTGACCTTAGCGAGTTACTTCGCAACGAATGGGAACTCACCAAAGATCGCCAACTTAGCGAAGTCAAATGGATAGATGAAAACATTACATTTTTAACCGAAAAACATCAATTTTACACCAATTTTGCACTCACAAATTGGGGAAAATCTAAAGGAAAAAATTTAGCTCAATTGTTAAAAGCTAAAAAGAAATTAAAACAAGAAAACACCAAATTAAAACAAAAAAAGGAGGCCTTAGATTTTAAGAAAAATAAGATAGAACTCCCTGAGAGAGGGATTGAAACTATGTTTCGTGTAGCTCTACGAAACCACATTACGTTAAGCGATATTGCTGATACAAAGGCGAATATTTTATTGTCGGTAAATGCCATTATTATTTCGCTGGCCTTGTCAAACTTATTACCTAAACTAGACAATCCATCTAATCAGTATTTAATTTATCCTACAATTGTATTTATTGTTTTTACTGTTGCCTCGATTATTCTATCGGTATTAGCCACACGACCGAACGTAACAAAAGGTAAATTCACCAAAGAAGATGTTGAAAACAAAAAAGTGAATTTGCTATTTTTTGGCAATTTTCATCAAATGAAACTCGATGATTTTGAATGGGCCATGGACGAAATGATGAAAGATAGAGATTATCTATATGGCTCCTTGACCAAAGATTTATACTTTTTAGGCTTGGTATTAAATAGAAAATACAATCTACTCAGGTTGACCTATACTGTATTCATGATCGGTATTATAGTAAGTGTCATTGCATTTGCACTTTCTTTTCATGCGCAGGAAGTTACCCCTATCATCAATTAAATCTTAGGCTTTGATATCTTCAATCAACTGATCTATAGTCATGGTTGTTTTTTCGCTAAACTCGGCTTTATAGAGTACTTCAACGCGTAATGCTTTCAAACCTGAAACACCCTGCATTTCCTCTAGCTCGAGTTTTTCTACTTTACCTAGATACTTTTTTGATTGTAAATATTTAATATACTTCATATACTCTCTTGCATCCTTTCCTTGAGAATATACAATTGCTATCTTACCTGGTACCGTTAGCCTTTCCGTGGTATTCTTGATATGTGCTTTATCTATTCGTTTTTTGATAATTTCATATCGAATATTATAAGCACCGTCTACATCAAACTGTTTCTCATCCATCCTAAATTTAATCGATAATGAGTTGTTATGTACCAATATTAAAGAAGCTATTTCTAATTTATTCTCTAAAGTATCTTTTAGTTTATGAGCAATATTCTCCATTTCACACATCATTTGCAGCTGCCATAAACGTAGATTATGTAAATAAAGTTCATCGAATTCTTTGGTCTTCACCAAAGATTGTCCGATATACATATTATACTCAACGCCATCGGTTTTATAACGCTCAAAATAATGCGGAAACATTGCTTGTGCTTCTTCTTGTTTTTTATCCAGATAATTAGCGAGTTTATCATTCAGAATGGTCACACTATCTTCGTAGGCTTTTCGCTGTTCATAAACCACGTGCAAGTTTTTATCTAGACTTGCCATGTAGACATCTACTATTTTTTCTAATTCATCATCTAATCCTTTAACATGATTAAAAACCGGATAAATATCTCTTTTCAAGAAATCTAAAATTCCTATTTCATCACCAGCATTTAAACCTTTTTTTACCGCTAAAAGATATTCTTCTACTCTGAACATTAATTCTTCATAAATCGGCATTTTTTCAACATTACAAGCTCGACTCAATACATCAACTGCTAAACTCAATTGTTTCACCAAATCCTCTTTTATGGCAATGTTTCTCGCCAAGGAAGAACCCTTAATATCAGCTTGACCGTATAAAGGATATACCTCTTTAAAAATTATGTCATCTGGTTTGAGGGTCTCTAGGCCATGAAAACTATCATTATGATATTTTTCGGCAGCTTCATAAAAACGCCATTTTACCGTCGGATGGATAGTAGTATAGTGTTCTTGAATTGTTGCTTCCAAAATATTTTGATGCTCTTCGGAAGATCGCTTCACGGCTGCTTCGAAAACAGGAATAATATCTTTTAATTTACTCTGCGTAACCGAATTTAATTCATAAGGTCTGGGTGACGCAATCTCCAATAATGCCAAATCATTATTTTCGGTTGCTTTGATAGGTACTAGGATAATACTCTGTATTCCTTTCGACTTCAAATTCTGGTAAAAAGGATTCTTATTCGTGTTTTCACCATACTTCTCTACATCGGAAATTGTCATTAACTCGTGTTTATTAAAAACACTATCGGTAATACCTCCACAAAAATATTCCGCACAATTAATATGCATCTTATTATCTAAAATGAGGCTATCTGATTTTTTAATTGTCGTATCACATAATTTTGTGTTGACCGCATCGAATATTGAGAAACCTAACTTTAAATCTTTAATATTGAAAAATTCTCTTAGATTTTGCTGCATATCTTCAATAAGATTTTCATCTTGTCGCAACAAATTTTCTTTGATAGACGATAAAGTTTCATCAGTAGTAACATCAAAAAGGGTCATCAGTCCAAAGCCTTTAAAAATGTAACTGTTTGGAGGAAACTTTTCTTTCCAAACATCAATATTATCTAAATTGTCAAGTAATAATTTATAATCATCTTCAGTTATTTTTGGTGCATTTTTCGTTGGAAAAATCTCCATAAATTCACCATTAAAAGCAACCCTATAATGTTTTGTAATACCTAAATTTTTATCTGGAATATCGAAAAAATAAGGCCTCTTAAAATCAACACTAAACCCATGACACATATTTAAAATGATCATACATGTATTCACATAGATATCATCATCTTCCATGTTTCTAATGTTAAATTCATAATCATCAGTTGCATTTTCTAATATATTTTTAAATCGCTCCGATATTTTGAATTGAATAAATGAAAATGGTATGCTCGCTGCTTTAATTTCGTTGAGTTGCAAGGCTTCAGGAAAAAGGGGTGCCAGCATAGCATCAATAATATCAGCATGCTTGTCTAATAGAGAATAGTCATCGAAACCATCTATTAACTCTGGGTATTTTTCAATTTCGTCGAGCATTCCTTGGGCAGCATTATGAAACGGATGTTTTTTATCAAGGACATACTTTTTATATCCTTCATAAATTTTCTTAAAACTTACATGTAATTGTAATGGAAGCTCTAAATTATCTAAACGATTTGAATGTTTTAAATACATAATGCTACAACTTTGACCTACTAAAGTATGAAATAGTTCTGTATTGGTCGTATATGTTAACAAAAGTTAACATCTTGAGAAAGTATTTTTAATAAGGTTTACATTAACAATTTTGCCGATATTCTATTACTGGCAATTCTCGAAGATATGTAACCTAATATTAAAATTGTACACACTACAATAGCGACATTTATCATTTTAAATTCAACCGGATAGGCTAAGTTTGGCGTAATCATGATTAAACCGAATGTTTGTTGCAACAACACAAATACAATAGCGAAACTTAAACCAATCACTAAACCTATTATATTTAGGAGAAAGCCTTGAAATATGAATACGCTGCGAATCTCTTTCAAAGTAGCTCCAATACTGAAGAGTGTTTTTAAATTCTCTCGTTTATCTAAGATCATCATCACAATAGCTCCAATCACGTTAAACAACGCAATTACTAGTATTAAAGTGAACACTAAATACGACACGATATTTTCTGTATTTATCATTTTATAAAAAACGGCGTTCAATTGTTTACGCGTTTCAACTTTAAAATTTGTTCCCATTTTGGTTTGCAAATAGTCAACCGTTCTTTGACGGTCAGCATCATTCTTTAACTTTAATTCTATTGCCGTGATTCGATTCGGTTCATATTTGAGCAATTGTTGCGCCATTGCTAGATTCGCATAAATATATTTAGAATCTAAGTCTTCGGTCAACTTAAATATGCCAACGGGCTGTAGGTTAACTTGATTAAAAGCTGTCTTAGGATTATTAATATATCCTTTACCTGGTTTAGGCACGTACACTTTAAGCGATTCTTCTGTATCATAGATGCCAAGTGACAGTATTGAAGAAACCCCTGCACCAATAACCGCCGAGTTTACATATTCTGTTGTAAGCCAATCGCCATAATACACAGCCGTGTCCATATTGTTCACCAACAAATAATTAGCATCAATGCCTTTAATGATGGCAATATGTTGCTTCTCTCGATAATTAAAAAAAGCCTTTTCCTCAACAACTTTAGAAAAATGGGCGACGTTATCATCTTGCAACAAGGTTGCAATCGAATCTGTAAAGAAAAAAGATTTTCCCTCTACAGAAGAAATTTTTAAATCTGGGTCGGATACTCGAATAAAATCTAAGCTAAAATTCTTTAACCCCGAAAAAACAGACAATACAATAAATAAAGCAATTGCACTAACTACAACACCCACCGTCGCAATGAGTGTAATAATGTTAATTGCATTATTACTACTTTTTGAAAATAAATATCTCTTTGCTATGTATAGCGGAAAATTCAACTTACAATTTGCGCCTTTTAGGTAAAATTTCTGGGTTCTTTATTGGATCTTCATTCTTACCTCTTAAAGAAGCATCTATATTTTCAATATAATCTAATGAATCATCCATGAAAAATGTCAGCCCAGGCACTCTTCGTAATTGATTTTTCGTGCGTTGTGACAACTCATGACGAATCAAAGGAGCGTTCGATATGATCCCTTCTAATAATTCATCTCTTTTGTCATTCGGAAAAATACTTAGAAATACTTTTGCCTGCGATAAATCTGACGTCACCTGTACTTTTGTCACCGAAATAATGACTCCTTTCGCTCCGTTTCTAGCTGCACTTTGTAATACGTCTACCAAATCTTTTTGCAAAACACCAGCTATCTTCTTTTGTCTATTCGTTTCCATGCTGCAAAAATACATTAAAATTGCTTCTGTATCATTCGCAAATAGAATAACTCAACTAAATTCTATATTTTTGACCTATCTCGTAAGAAGAAATCTATTTTAAATGAAAAAGATTGAACATATTGGTATTGCTGTAAAAAACATTGAGGATTCTAATTTACTTTTTAAAAAATTATTTGGGAAGGCCCATTACAAAATCGAAGATGTAGTAAGTGAAGGTGTAAAAACATCCTTTTTCAAATCTGGCCCGAATAAAATAGAATTATTAGAAGCCACTCGTGAAGATAGTCCAATTGCAAAGTTCATAGAAAAGAAAGGCGAAGGTATTCATCATATTGCTTTTGCCGTTGATAATATCCGTAAAGAAATAAAACGTTTAAAAAAAGAAGGTTTTACAGTACTAAATGAGTCTCCAAAAAAGGGGGCCGATAATAAATTAGTGGCTTTCTTACATCCCAAAACTACGAACGGTGTTTTGATTGAATTGTGCCAAGAAATTGATGATAAATAAGTATATTGCGCCATTATTTTACTAAAAAATTTAATGAGTAGTTCATTTGAAAAATATCAAAAAAGACGCCTTCGATCTTCCTATTTCTCTGTAGTAATGAGTATTGCCTTTGTGTTGTTTCTCATAGGCTTGCTGGGTCTACTCGTATTAAACACTAAAAATGTTTCTGACTACTTTAAGGAACAAGCCTCAATTACAATTTTTTTAAACGATGATGTAGAAGAGGCGAATATAGCTGCTTTAACCAAAAGCTTGAATACTAAAGAATATACCAAAGCGACAAAATACATTTCTAAAGAAGAAGCTGCAGAGATAGTCAAGAAAGAAAATGGTGAAGATTTCATGGAATTTGTGGGATATAATCCGTTGAAAAATTCATTGGAATTGTACCTAAATGCAGATTTTGTTGCTACTGATAAAATGAATGAAATTCAGCAATCTTTAGAGAAAAATAGTTATGTATTTGAAGTTTCCTACAATAAATCACTGATCGACATTCTCACTCAAAATGTGAAGCGAATAAGCCTATGGGTTCTTTTTTTTAGCGCCTTCTTTTCTATCATAGCGATGCTGCTTATCAATAACTCTATCAGATTATCGGTGTATGCGAAGCGCTTTACTATCAAAACAATGCAAATGGTAGGTGCAACGAAACGTTTTATTCGTAAACCATTTATTATGAGCAGTGTGCGACTTGGATTTTTTGGATCACTAGTAGCACTATTAGGTCTAGCGGTTACCATATATTATCTAAATGACTATTTCCCTGAGTTAGGATTACTCGACACAGAAAACGATAAAATTATACTAGCCATCCTTTTTGGAAGTGTATTTTTAATCGGTATTATTATTACTTGGCTGAGTGCATTTTTTGCCACACAGCGATTTTTAAATCTTAGAACAGACGAATTATACTATTAAAATGACAAAACAAGAAGAAAAATCAAAAGGATCATTTTTATTTGGTAAGCGTAATTATGCGATTATGCTCATTGGTTTAGTCATCATAGCGATCGGTTTCATTCTCATGGCCGGCGGAGGTAGCGAAGATCCTACCGTTTTTAATGAAGAAATTTACAATTTCAGACGTATTCGTTTGGCTCCAACCTTAGTGATTATTGGTTTGATCATTGAGATTTATGCCATCTTAGCAAATCCGAAAAAATAATTAATGACTTATTTAGAAGCTATTCTCTTAGGAATAATTCAAGGCTTGACGGAATTTTTACCTGTGTCGTCTAGTGGCCATTTAGAAATTGCTAAAGCACTTTTTGGCGATGATTCTTTACCTGAAGAAAGTCTCACTTTTACGGTGATTCTCCATTTTGCAACTGCCTTAAGTACGATGGTCATTTTTAGAAAAGAAATTACAGAAATTTTAAAGGGGTTGTTTCAATTTAAATGGAATGAAGAATTACAGTTTTCATTGAAAATCATTGCTTCTATGTTACCTGCAGTTTTTGTTGGTTTATTTTTTGAAGAAAAATTAACTTCCTTTTTTGGTGGTAATTTATTACTTGTAGGTAGTATGCTCATTGTAACTGCGCTTCTTCTCTTACTTGCAGACAAGGCTAAAAACACTACGAAAAATGTCTCCTATAAGAATGCTTTTATCATCGGGATTTCGCAAGCAATTGCAATGCTGCCTGGCATTTCAAGATCAGGCGCCACAATTTCTACCTCGGTACTACTCGGAATTGATAGAACCAAAGCAGCTCGTTTTTCTTTCTTAATGGTAGTGCCCTTAATATTTGGGAAAGTAGCAAAAGATATTTTGGGAGGCGAAATTAGCTTTGTAAGTTCAGAAATAGGTATGATGGGTGCTGGTTTTATTGCTGCTTTCATCGCAGGATTATTCGCATGTAACTGGATGATTGCTTTGGTGAAGAGAAGTAAATTATCCTATTTTGCTATCTACTGTGCCATCGTAGGTCTTATCGCGATTATCTACGCACTTACTAAATAAAATGACTAAAGAAGATTATCTAAACGGGCAGGTTCTTTTGATTGACAAACCTTTGGAATGGACTTCATTTCAGGTTGTCAATAAGATTCGTTGGGAACTAAAACAACGCTTCAATTTAAAGAAAATAAAGGTAGGGCATGCTGGCACGCTAGACCCATTAGCCACGGGTCTTCTCATAATCTGCACTGGTAAATTCACAAAAAGAATTAATGAATTTCAAGCCCAGCATAAAGAATATACAGGCACCTTTACCCTCGGAAGTACTACACCTTCTTATGATCTAGAGACTGCCATTGATAACACTTTTTCAACAGAGCACATAGATGCCAAACTGATTCAAGATCTAGTACCTCAATTCATCGGAGAAATAGAACAAAAACCTCCTATTTTTTCGGCGATAAAAAAAGACGGTAAACGATTGTACGAACACGCGAGAGCTGGAGAGACAGTTACTATAAAATCTCGTAAAGTCACCATTCACAACCTCGAAATAACGAAGTTTGATTTACCAAAAATTGATGTTAAGATCTCTTGCAGTAAAGGAACTTATATCAGGTCAATTGCTCATGATTTTGGCGTCGCCTTAAACTCTGGGGCACATCTTTCTTCGTTAAGACGTACTAAAATTGGTACTTATACTGTAGAAAATGCCCAAAATATAGAACAGTTTATTACAAGTTTAAAGAACCTGTAATAATTCTAACATGTCTTTTTCTATATTTTCGCCTTTATTTTTGTTATACCAAACTTGTAACTCCTCTTTAAAAACTGGATCTAAACTACCATTTGCCTCTTTATAATCATTCACCATTTTCGTAGCAATAGAAGGTCGAGGACCCCAAGTATTTATAACTTCTTTTGTCTTGGTATCCAACGCCACTAATTTCGGAATTGATTTATTACCATTTGTCAAAAACTGATTCATCAATTCTTCATTTTCGTCTCGCAATACGATTTTTAAATCAATCGCATCAGTAGCATCTGAAATTTTATGAATTATAGGCAGCGCATGAGCAGCATCTCCACACCATCCTTCAGTTAATACTATCCATGTAATTTCTTGCTTTGCATGTTGCAATAATTTCAGGGTTTCCTCAGATAATTGAAACTTCTTGTCAAGTCTTTTCATTCGGGCATTACCCAATTTGCTATAGTTCAAATAGCTTTCGGTTTGGTTTTCTCCCGTTGCTTTTCCTTCTGCCAGTAACTCAGAAACCATGGTTCGGTATTCTGTATATGTATAACTATTCTCTAAACTATTCTCGATAATGTCTTTCATAATCATAAATTAAATCACCTACTTAGACATAAAAAAAATCAAAACTTACATTGATTTTTACACATCCTTGTTTCTTAGTTTAGTTATCATTTCAGAAGTCATATCCTCTAAATCATATGTGTGTTGCCAATTCCAGTCTTTTTTAGCCTCACTATCATCAATGCTTTGTGGCCAGCTATCTGCAATTTTCTGTCTAAAATCTGGTACAAACGAAATCTCAAAGTCCGGAATACTTTTTTTAATCTCATCAGCGATTTCTTTTGGTGTAAAATCTATGGCTCCGATATTATAGGCTACATACTCTTTTAATTCTTCAACATCCATTAAATCTATAGTTGCCTTGATCGCATCTTCCATAAACATCATTGGTAAACGAGAATGTTCAGATAAAAAACACTCATACCTTTTTTCTGTTATGGCTTTATGATAAATTTCAACGGCATAATCTGTCGTACCACCTCCTGGCATTGTTTTCCAGCTTATAATCCCAGGATAGCGAACACTTCGTACGTCAACATCAAAATTTGTTCTGTAATATTCACACCACCGCTCACCGGCCAGTTTGCTAATTCCATAAACTGTCGATGGTTCAGTGATGGTTTGTTGTGGTGTACGTTTCTTTGGTGTTGAATTTCCGAAGACTGCTATAGAACTCGGCCAAAATATTTTTTTTATTGCTCCAGCTTTTGCCAAGTTAAGGACATGAAATAATGAGCTCATATTTAAATCCCACGCTTTCTCTGGATTCATTTCGGCAGCACCCGAAAGCATTGCAGCCATTAAATACACGACATCGATATTATGTTTATGAATAACCGCTTCTATTTGATCTTTGTTCGTTGCATCAATAAATTCAAAAGGTCCAGAATCCATGAGTTCTGAAACACCTTTTCTAATATCGGATGCAATTATGTTTGTACCACCATAGATTTCGCGCAAGCTCATGGTTAACTCAGAACCAATTTGGCCACAAGCTCCAATAATAAGTATTTTATCACTCATCAACACATATTTAACAGTAAGCAAATATATATAAATACCTTATCTCGGTCTAGAATTTTTAACTAGATTTTACCATAAAAAGCACTATTTTTGAAATCTATATACTCAGCGATATCTCAATGACAAAAAAACTAATATTACTATCCTCTATACTACTCATTTTTGCTTGTAATGGCTCAAAAAAAAATGAGACTATCAAAGAATCTGCAGCTCAAGTGACTGATGGTCAAAATACAACAGTTGTGAATAGTATTGGTGAATTATTGAATGAAGAATCACAAGTATTGGTTGAAGACTGGCGAGAATATCAAATTTTAAATGAAGAATTAGAAAATTATTATAGTATTACTGCCGAGGAAGCTTTATTTAAAGCGAAAGATATATCTATTTATGCTCAAGAATTACGAGATTCGATTAGACTTGACTTTTTAGATAGACCTGATGTGAAGATTAGATTGAATGTTTTTTATAATACGGCATTACGATTATCCGATATGTCAACGATTCGAACTATATCATCTGACGAAGTTAAAGCAGAAGTCACCAATCTACTGGAAGCCTTTTCTGCTATAAATGGCAAAATAAATAATATTGTAATTCAACAAAATTTAGAAAGAGAGCTACGTGATTTTGAAAAATGAAGCTTCCTATATTTACCTTAAATAAGATTTTAATCTTATTGTAAATAGCATATATTTGCCGCCTAAATATTTATTTGATGAAAAAACTAGTTGTCATTGCTTTTTTAATGTCTTTTAGCAGTATGTATGCCCAATCTTTTATTGGTAAATTTGATAGTAAATTTCAGGTTGGTGCGAACATCCAGAAAAATGGTACTGGACTAAATTTATCATATGATTATGGTCTCGGTCAAAATATATCTGTAGGCATTTCTTCAACTTATTTATTGAGTATTTCTGATAATATTGATGCCGATTTTGGTGATCGCTTTGATTTGAAAGCCAGATTCAATGCAAACTTAGGGAGCGTTCTAAATGTGGATGAAAAGTTCGACTTTTACCCTGGTTTATCGTTAGGGCTTAAAAACTTTGGTGGGCATCTCGGATTGAGATATTTTTTTAGCGACGGTTTTGGTTTATATTCTGAATTTGGGTTTCCTATTGCAAAATACAAAACAACAGAACTGACAATAAATGAAAAATTACATAACCAATCTTATTTCAATATTGGTGCATCATTTAATTTAGAATAAAAACTAAGAGATTAGTTCTCTTATTTTGGCATACACCAGGTCGGATTCCCAACCCCGATATAACAAATAATCAGCTAATTTTTTTCTTTTTTTAAAGATGTTTGATTCTTTGATAGTTTCGCACTTCTTTTCTGACAGCGCATCAAAGGTACTGAAGTAATCGTTTTGAGATATCTCGGTTAAAGCTGCTTTGATGTTATATTCGGTGATATTTCGCTGTTTCAATTCTCGAACAATTCGAACTTTTCCCCACTTCTTGATACTGAACTTTCCTCGGGCGAAACTTTTCGCAAATCGTTCTTCATTTAAAAAGTCATGTTGCATCAAATGCAAGATAATTTCTTCTCTCACCAAAGCAATCACATTCATCTCTGTTAATTTGCGATCAACTTCCTTATGACAGCGTTCTTGATAAGAGCAATATCTTTCTAATTTTCTTCTAGCTTCTTCGAGTGTATATGACTTATTTTTAATCATTAGAAATTAAAATTTTTGAATACCGTGATTTTTTAATTACTTTAGGTGGGAAATATCCCGATGTAACTGTTATATAAGTAGAAGTCAGCAATTTATTCATATCTTTGCAGGCAGTAATGAGTTACCTTACTAATAGTCGCTAAAATAATGAAAAGAATTATCTTCGTTTTCATTTTAATTCTTGGGCACATGACATTGCAATCGCAAACTGTTATTGCCAAACAAAGTTTCGAGGCATCAGGAGACACCTGGACGCCTCTTAATTTCTCGACCCCGCCATGTACGGTAGGGAATGACGTTTGGGATTATAGTACAGGTCTGAATAATATTGCTCCTAATGATGGAGCCCAATTTTGGGGAATAAAGGATTTGGACGGAAGTTGTGGAGGAACAGGTTTTGAAACCATTATTTTTCCTAATGTAAATATCTCCTCATTTACTAATGTTACCTTTTCATTTGACTACAATGCTATTAATTTTGATAACGGTGAAGATTTAAAATATGAGCTTTTCTATGATGGTGTAAGTCAAGGCGAAGTCATAGTAGTTGATGGTGTAGGTGGAGGTTCGGATAATACAAATGGCTGGTTAACGGAAACTGTTTCGATACCCGATACAGTAAACAATGTAAGTGTGATTTTATTCGCCAAATGTAATAGAGGTGGTGAAGAAGCTGGATTTGACAATGTTTTTTTAGAACAGGTTATAGTTACATTAGATGACTGTGCTGGAGCAGAAAGTCTCATAGTTTATGATAATGGTACCTCATCAGGAAATGAAACTGTGGCGAACAGTGCTACGGCTACCCCGAGTAGTTTGGCTGACACCTCTTGTGATACTTTTACAAGTAACGAAAATCTTGATTTATTCTACACGTTTACCGTTCCGGTAGGAGCTACTTCTATTAATGTTTTAACTGCTGGTGCTAATGGAGCAACAATTAATGTAGCGGCTTGGACAGATTGTAACGGCACCGAAGTGTTTTGTGATAACACCAATTCAGGGTTCCATGAAATTACAGGGTTAACCCCTGGACAGACATATGTGCTACAAGTATGGCATGATGATTTTAATGCTGGCCCTTTCACGATAGCCCTTGAAGGACCAACACCACCACCTACCAATAGTGATTGCTTTGATAGTGTCGCCTTAACAGTAGGTGCTACTAATACTCAAAATATTGTAACGGGTACAAATGAAGGAGCAACAGATTCTGGCGAATTACCAAGTCCAAGTTGTGCTTTCTACGGAGGAAGAGATGTATGGTTTACTGCCGAAATACCGGCATCTGGAGTACTCTTTGTTGAAACACAAGACGCAGGATCATCTATTGATACAGCTATGGCTATCTATACCGGAACTTGTGGTAGTCTTACACAAATAGACTGTGACGATGATGATGGCCCCGGACTCTTTAGCGCAATTACATTGACAGGTTTGCCAAATACCACCGTTTATATTCGAGTCTTTTCTTATAATAATCAAAGTGCTGGAATCTTTGATATTGTCGCATATTCGCCTGAATGCCCTTTTACGACAACTTGGAATGGAAGCAGTTGGAACAATGGCGCGCCAGACAATACTACTTCTGTCGTAATTAGTGGTAATTACGATACGGCAACCAACGGTGATTTTGATTCTTGTGACTGCACCATCAATAGTGGAGCAACAGTAAATGTCAGAGCGAATGATTACGTACTCGTTCAACACGATCTTACTGTAAATGGTACCTTAGAAGTTCGTCATGAAGGTTCACTTGTTATGGTAGAAGATGACGGCGCTGTATCTTCTTCTGGCACCATTAATATTCATAAAACAACGACACCTTATAATGACCCATTAGACTATACCTATTGGACCTCTCCAACAGTAAATGAGACCTTTGGTAGTGCTTTAGCCTCTTCCCGTCCTGATCGAATTTTTGAATTTGATATTGTGACTGGATGGATATCGAAAAGTGGATCTGATGTTATGGAAACAGCAAAAGGGTACCTCGCTGGTGCACCAGATAGTGGTACTTTTCCTCAAAGTCAATCTGTCATATTCGATGGTCTTGTCAATAACGGGATAGTGCAAACGCCAAGTTTTCAGGATATAAATTTTAATTGGAACCTTATCGGAAATCCATATCCTTCAGCAATTAGTGCAGATTTATTTTTAGATGATCCTTTAAATACTGCAGTCGTAGATGGCACTATTTATTTATGGACTCATAATACACCTATTTCAGATGCCAATCCTGGCGATGAGAAATACAACTATTCGGCAAGCGACTATGCCACATATACAGCTGGCATAGGTGGTACCGCGGCAAGTATTGGAAGTGCCATCCCGAATGGAAATATTGCTTCAGGTCAAGGTTTTTTTATACAAGGTTTAACAGGTGCAAATGGTGTGGCAACTTTTAATAATTCTATGAGAATTACTTCAAATAATGATGAATTCTTTAAAAGTTCAGCTAATGAAAACGAGAAAGATAGAATATGGTTAAATTTATTTAACGATAAGGGAGCTTTTAGCCAGACTTTAATTGGTTTTATAGAAAATGGTACTATTGGAATAGATAGATATGATGGTACCAAACTAGGGGGCGAATACATTTCACTCTACTCTCTAGCGGAAGGAAATAATCTAGCAGCTCAAAGCAGACCTCCTTTGAAAGATGACGAAACTATTAAATTAGGGCTATACTCTTTCATTAATGAAGGCGATTCACTAAAAGTTGGAATAGAAAAAATAGAAGGATCTTTAGTTAATTATAGCATTTATATTCGAGATAAATTACTTAATTATGTACATGACCTAAGTGTTGAAGATTATGTATTTATTCCTGAACCCAAATCTGTCTATAATGATCGTTTTGAGTTGTTCTTGACAAAAAATCAAATAGTATTAAATACCGATGACTTTGAATCGGCCACCAACGGGTTATTAGTTTTAAACTCTCTTGATAATATTGAAATAACCACAAGCAATTCAAGCCTAATCACGCGACTAAAAATATATGATGTCCTGGGTAAAACGATTGTCAATACTGATGTGAATAACACTTCCTATACTTTCAAAACTGAGAATATCGCTCCAGGAACAATATTTATTATAAATGCTACACTTGCTGATGATACTGTATTCATTAAAAAAATACTTATTGATTAATGAGACATCTTTTTGTCTCGATAAGTTGAGTTGATAGATAAACTACCGTATCTAACATTATATAAAACAAAAAATCCCGAAGCATTCTGCTTCGGGATTTTTATTGATATAATAAGATACCTTATTTAATTACTTTATCGTTTGCTGTATAGAAACGATACTCTAAATATTGGTAAGCATCTCTAGGTAAAATTTTAATCCACTTTTTGTAACTCAAAAACCATTTGCTTTGAATTGATGGAAAACCACTTTTCAAATAAGAAGCCACAAAAGGATGTACGTGTAATGTAATTCCTTTGGCATTTTTTTCCTTATTCATTAATTTTTGTAATTGGTTTTCAATTTTATCAATTAAAATTATTGGAGCCTCGACTTCTCCATTTTTATTAGGGTTTTCTTCGTTCGTTTTAATAACCCTTTCAGGTCGAACTCTTTGTCTAGTAATTTGAACTAATCCGAACTTACTAGGCGGTAATACTTTATGCTTAGTTCTTGTAAGTTGCATCTGTTTTTTTAGATGATCAAACAATTTTTGTCTATGCTCTGCTGCATGCATGTCTATAAAGTCAACTACAATTATGCCGCCCATATCTCTCAGTTGCAATTGTCTTGCAATTTCGGTGGCAGCGATTAAATTAACTTCTAACGCTGTATCAGCTTGAGAATTAGCCTTGTTTGAGCGATTCCCACTATTCACATCAATTACATGTAATGCTTCTGTGTGCTCAATAACTAAGTACGCTCCTTTTTGCATTGAAACTGTTCGTCCAAACGCTGTCTTAATTTGTCTTTCTATGAAATATTTTTCAAAGATTGGCATCTTAGCTCTATGCATTTTTACGATTTTCTCTTTTTCTGGAGCAATGCGCTGAAGATATTCTTTCAACTCAATATACAAGGTTTTATCGTTCGTGACAATACTTGTAAATGAATCATCAAAGACATCTCTTAAAATAGATGAAGCTCTATTCAACTCCGACAATACTTTTGCTGGAGCTTGAGCTTTCGGTAACTGTTTACACATAGTTACCCAGCGCTGTAGAGAATTTTGCAAATCTCTATCTAACTCTGCCACTTTGATGCCTTCGGCAACAGTTCGCAGAATAACGCCAAATCCTTTTGGCTTAATGCTTTTTGCAAGTCGTTTTAATCTATCTTTTTCTTTATTGCTCGATATTTTTTGAGATACCGAAACTCTATCAGAAAAAGGAACTAATACTAAATATCTACCAGCTATTGAAAGCTCTGAGCTTATTCGAGGGCCTTTTGTAGATATGGGTTCTTTAACAACTTGTACTAATAAATTTTGACCAGCTTTTATAGCTTGGTCAATTTTTCCATGTTTGTCTATATCTTTTTCAAAATGGAAATTTTTTAAAGTGAATTCTTTTTCTTTACCTGTGCTTATTCGCTTGAGATATTTACTCAAAGATAATAGCTGAGGGCCTAAATCATGATAATGCAAAAAAGCATCTTTCTCACTTCCAACATTTACAAATGCTGCATTTAGACCAGATAATGTCTTTTTAATTTTGGCTAAAAATATATCGCCAACGTTAAAGTTATTATCTCCTTTTTCCTTGTGTAATTCAACAAGCTTACCATCTCTTAATAAGGCAAAATCTATATCAGAGGAATTCGATCTAATAATTAATTCTGTTTTCACTCTGTTAGTTTTTGTACCTACACTAAACACCTACAATAATTACATATGAAATGCTTGTGTAGATGGATTTATAAATTGATTCACAGGTTGTAATAACCTGACGAGATTTACATATGCAAATCTCTTTTTTCAAAGAACGGGTGTTTTAGATGAAAAGAAAAAATAGTTTAGTTAAACTATTTTTTCTTTTTGTGTCTATTTTGTCTACTTCTTTTTTTACGTTTATGAGTAGAAATTTTACTACGTTTTCTTTTTTTTCCGCTAGGCATAGTTCAAACGTTTTTAAATGTGTTTATATTGTTTAGTTATTTAACAGGAACATTTTTCTTTACGCCCTCAACAAAAATCTTTGCTGGTTTAAACGCTGGAATGTTATGTGCTGGTATTTTAATGGTTGTATTCTTAGAAATGTTTCTTCCTGTTTTTTCTGCTCTTGTTTTTACAGTAAAACTTCCAAAACCTCTTAAATAAACGTTATCTCCTTTTTCTAATGAAGATTTCACTTCTTTCATTAAATCTTCTACTACTCTCAATACATCTGCCTTTTCAATTCCAGATTTATCCGAAATGTTAGCAACGATCTCCGCTTTTGTCATTCTTAATTATTTTTTAGATTGTTATTTCATTAATTTTAAGGGTGGCAAATATAAAACAATTAATCAATTTCCTAAAGCTAATTCACTAAAATTTAATAAGATAAAAACTGTATTATTGCAGAATTATTCAAAATGATGCACTTTTATAACACTTTAGTTTACTGGTATTTACAAAACAAGCGAGATTTACCTTGGCGCAAAACGAAGAATCCATATTTAATTTGGTTGTCAGAAATCATCTTACAACAAACACGTGTAGATCAAGGACTCGACTATTACTTGAAATTTAGCGAAGCATTTCCAACTGTTTTAGCTCTCGCGAATGCTGAAGAAGACGACATTTTAAAACTCTGGCAAGGCCTAGGCTATTATTCAAGAGCTCGCAATTTACATTTCTCTGCAAATTATATTGTCAATGAATTGAACGGAAAATTTCCTAACTCATATAAAGATTTACTAAAATTAAAAGGCGTAGGTGATTATACCGCTTCGGCGATTGCTTCTATATGTTTCAATGAACCCACAGCGGTTGTTGATGGTAATGTCTATAGAGTACTATCTAGATACTTTGGTATTAAAACAGCTATAAATTCCACAAAAGGCATTAAAGAATTTAAGCAATTGGCTCAAAAACTAATTACCGATGAAGATCCGGGTCGTTACAATCAGGCCATTATGGAATTTGGCGCCAAACAATGCAAGCCTCAAAGTCCTAACTGTGAACAATGTCTATTAAATACAAGTTGTGTTGCTCGAGAGAAAAAACTCGTGAATGATCTTCCCGTTAAGGAGAAAAAAATAAAGATTAAACAACGATATTTCAATTATTTAGTCTTAAACACCCATGATCATACACTTATTCAACAACGTAAGGGCAAAGGAATATGGCAAAACCTCTATGAATTTCCATTAATAGAAAGTGAAAAAGAACTCACTTTTAAAGAGTTGATTGCTTCACCAATGCTGACATCCTATTTTGGAGAGGAAAAAATTTCGGCGCACTTATTCAATACTGAAGTCATCATTCATAAACTTTCACATCAACATCTCTTTACTAAATTTTGGATTATCACGACAGAGGGTATGCCAAATAATGCTATTTCATGGAATGAATTTGACGCTTATCCAGTACCTATTTTGATACATAATTTTGTAGAAAAATTTAAGAACAATCAATAACAATTTTTAGTACCTTTGATACAAATCTAATGTATAATGGCAGGAACCTTAAATAAAGTGATGTTGATTGGTCATCTAGGAGACGAGGTGAAAATGCACTATTTTGAAGGCGGAAACTCTATAGGCAGATTTCCTGTTGCAACCAATGAAACCTATACAAATAGGCAAACAAACGAAAAAGTAACCACTACAGAATGGCACAACGTAGTTGTTAGGAACAAGCTAGCAGAAATTTGCGAAAAATACCTGAGTAAGGGTGATAAAGTGTATGTTGAAGGTCGTATCAAAACCCGGCAATGGGAAGGTCAAGATGGCAACAAACGGTACGCTACTGAAATCCATGCAGCAGATATGACTTTTTTAAGCACAAAAAAAGACGTACAAAGTAGTTCTTCTTCTACGGCAATACCGAAACAAGAAGAACAAACAACAAACAACGTACAAGAACCTCCGTTAGATGATGATCTTCCGTTTTAAGTTTAATTAAATCGAATCGTATTTGGACCCCGAACCCCCCATTTTAATTTTTATCGATTCCGTCGATGGTACACTCATTGCGAGTATCACTATTCTCTTAGTACTACTCATATTATCGGCTCTTATCTCAGGTGCTGAGGTGGCGTTTTTTTCATTGAGTAAAACCGATTTAGATGAAGCATCAAATGGGAAATCGAAAAAGAAAGAGATTGTCGCACAACAATTAGAAAACCCTAAAAAATTATTGGCGACCATACTTATTGCTAATAATTTCATCAACATATTAATTGTACTCTTGTTTGCCTACATTGGTGCTTCTATATTTAGCGGCATTGAGTCAAGTATTTTAAGATTTGGACTCGAAGTAATTTTAGTTACTTTTTTAATTTTATTGTTTGGTGAAGTGCTCCCAAAAATTTATGCCAATAGAAATGCAATGAAATTTGCTTCCTTTATGGCACTGCCAATTAAATTTTTAAACACGGCTTTATCATTTGCCAGTCTCCCTCTGATGAGTTTGACATCGCTTGTTGAAAAAAGGCTAGGAAAGAAGCAGCAGAATTTTTCTGTAGAAAAGTTGTCTCAGGCGCTCGAACTAACATCCGAAGAAGCCACAACTAAAGATGAACAAAAAATACTTGAGGGTATTGTTAGTTTTGGTAATACCGATACCGCCCAAGTAATGTGCCCTCGAATGGATGTATTTGCCTTATCGGATACTGAAACTTTTGTAGAGGTCGTGAAAAAAATCATAAAAAAAGGACATTCTAGAATTCCAGTATATAAAGATACGATTGATGAGGTCGTTGGTATACTATATACAAAAGACCTATTACCTCATTTAAACAAGAAAACCTTTCAATGGAAAAAATTATTACGAACGCCTCTTTTTGTTCCCGAAAATAAAAAACTAGATGATTTATTGAAGGAATTTCAAGAATTAAAAAACCATTTGGCTATTGTGGTAGATGAGTATGGCGGAACCTCAGGAATTGTTACTTTAGAGGATATTATCGAAGAAATTGTAGGTGATATTAGCGATGAATTTGATGATGATGATTTGGCCTATTCTAAACTAGATGATCATAACTATGTCTTTGATGGTAAAATTGTACTCAAAGATTTTTATAAAGTGTTAAATCATATAGATGATACTATCTTTGAAGAAGCAAAAGGAGAAGCCGAAACACTTGCTGGATTTATTTTAGAAATATCAGGTAAATTTCCTAAAAAAAATGAAATCATTCTATTCAAAGCCTTCAAATTTAAAATTGAAGCGTTAGATAAAAAACGAATAAAACAAGTAAAAGTTACGATCCCAAATGAATAAAATAATCATAGTTAGTTTAGCAATTGGATTATTCCTAACCTCTTGCGCGGAAGAGACGTTACCTAAACCAAAAGCATTTTTACGATTGGCTTATAACGAAGCCTCATATCAAAAGGTGACGAGCGACTGTCCGTATACCTTTGAATTTTCTAAAGAGGCTGTTGTGCAACCAAATGAAAAGTGCTGGGTTAACATTTCATACCCCGCTCTTAAAGCGTCTCTAAATATCACCTATCGACCTGTCGAGAATAACTTGAGAGAATTGTTGCAAGAATCTGAAAAGCTCACGTACAATCATGCAATTAAAGCTGATGGTATTAGTGCACAACCCTTTGATGACGCTACGAAGAAAGTGTTTGGAGCCTTGTCGGAAGTAACGGGTAATGCTGCCTCACCTTTACAGTTTCACTTAACTGATAGCACAAAACATTTCATCACAGGGGCGTTGTATTTTAAAGTTCAGCCCAATTATGATTCGATTCTACCTGCCGTAAAATATATTGAAAAAGATTTGAAACATTTGATGGAAACCTTGGAGTGGCGAAATTAAAACATTTAAGTTTTTGCTTTCTTACCAAACTCTAACAACAAATAAAACTGCAATCCGAATAGAATTGCTGCAAATAACATATGTATTACCTGCGTCCCGAAAGGGAAATCTACATAATACATGAGTATCCCAGCGAGCACTTCAACAGCCAATGTAAGCAGTATCCAAGAAGGCAAGGTAAAGCCTAATTTCAGCCTGCTATTTCTAAGAAACAGTGCTACATTGAGTACGACCACCAAAATAGAAAAAGAGCGGTGAATTAAAAAATCTGTATTAGCATCTAGGTTTAACAAATTTTTACTTTCAAATCCTAAACTCTTTAGTTGTTCATCTACAAATTCACGTACTTCTATACCCAATACAATCTGCACCAATGTCAGCGCAAACACCGTATAGGCCAATAGCTTAAAATTTCGATCGACCTTATAGGTTTTTGTCGTAGTCTTTGATTTAAAACGGAGCACCAGTAATAAGGCAACAATGAGTAAAGCGACTAGCATATGAATGGTAATCTTAGAAACCGCTAAATTAGAATCAACTACTGTTTTCCCTAACCACGCTTCGAATCCCATTAAAAATAAGGTTAGAAATGATAAAATAGGCAATATTCGTTGTGTCTTCCAATAAAATAATGCGCTAATGATTAAGGCCAAAAAGAAAAGCCCTGAGAGCACAGTCGCTAATCGGTTGATATACTCTACCCAGGTATGGGTGACATTAAATGTGGCATAATCATGTTTGGTATAGGCCTCCCAATTTTGCTCGTCGAACTGCGCGGCAGAAGTAAATTTTTCTTTGGCAACCAATAAACTTTCGTCTTTAATAATGATAATCCCTTTATCAAATTCGGTATTGGCTTGCCATAACAATTCCTCCTCGCTTGTGGGTGGAATTAAATGACCAAAACACTTCGGCCAATCGGGGCATCCCATTCCAGATCCTGTCATACGCACGGTAGAGCCTGCCAAGATTATTAAGTAGATAGATAAGAGGCAAATCTTAACGATTAAAGGAAAGGAATTTTTCATTAAAAAAGTTTATACAAAGATACTCGATTACCCTTAATTAACGACTTCATTTTTCAAATTAACCCATAAAAAAAGGCTTCCGAAAATCGGAAGCCTTTTACTTATTTTTTAAAGAAACTTAGTTCTTCACTGCATCTTTTGCAGCATCAACCGCTTCACCTGCTTTTTCTTTTGCAGCGTCAACAGCCTCACCAGCTTTTTCTTTTGCAGCGTCAACAGCACCGTCTACAGCTTCACCAGCAGCAGCTTTTACTGAATCTACAGCTTCACCAGCAGCATCTTTTACATCTTCTGCAGCATCTTTTGCAGCATCAACTGCGTCACCAGCAGCATCTTTTGCACCTTCAGCAGCTTGTTCAACACCGTCTTTTGCAGCGTCAGCTCCTTCTTTTACTTCTTTACATGAAACAGCAATTAAACTTACTAGTGCAATTGCTAAAAATCCTTTTAATAATTTCATTTGTTTGATAATTTTAGTTTTTATACGTTAACGAAACGCAAAGAAACCAATTATATTTTACAAACACAAAGGTTTTTTTTATCTTTCTTACTCGGCCGACTCTTCAATTAGCTTAGTACCAGTGACTTTATAAAGGTCACCCCCAGCAATTTCCTGCACAACAGCTACAATTTTATCCTCGTCGGTCTTATTGGCGTCATACTCAATAATTCCTTTTTTATCATCAAAACTTACGTTTACTACGCTGATTCCTTCTGTTTTTGAAAGTTTCGATTCTATCGTCTTTGCACAACCTATTTCGCAGGTCATTCCTTCAATATCTAGGGCAATCTTTTTAACATTAACCGTCAAATCTTTTTCAGCATTGGCCTCATTACATGATACTGAGAGCATTCCCAAAAAGGCAATCATCATAATATGTTTAAGTACTTTTAAAGTCATATGTTATAAATTTTTCACAAACATACTAATAATACAGAATAAATGAAGAGCGATGTCATTTTCTAACTAAACTTTAACTTTTCGAGCAAAATATTTGGTAATATTTCCGACATTTGCATTCGCTTTTAACCCCATTAAATGAGCAAAAATTTACGTTGGTTCTATTTACTAATATTGGCCTTAGTCTGGGGTAGCTCATTCATCTTAATGAAAAAAGCACTCGTTGGCCTCACCCCTATACAAGTTGGTGCCCTACGCGTTATAATTACAGGCATTGTTCTCATTTTAGTCGGTTATAAAAGTTTGCAAACCATAAAGAAAAAGCATTGGTGGCCATTATTACTAACGGCCTTATTAGGTACATTTTTCCCTGTTTTTTTATTCGCATACGCCGTCAGTGTTATTGACAGTTCGATTACGTCCATTCTCAACTCGCTAACCCCATTAAACACGTTAATTGTAGGATTTTTGGTTTTCGGACTCACTTTTAAGCGGCACCAAATATTTGGTGTACTTATTGGTTTTCTTGGTACGGCAATTTTGATTTTTAAAGGTGCCGAATTAAATCCGAATCAAAATTACATCTATGCCACCTTGCCCATAATTTCATCTATTGGCTATGCATTTAATGTGAATATTATTAAAAAGTCCTTATCCGATTTAGGCGCACTTGCAATTACTGTTGGCAATTTTGTACTCATCATCATTCCGGCATTCGTAGTGCTTTGGTTTTCTGATTTTTTTCAAACCTATCAACCTTCTGCTGAAATGAACAGTTCATTAGTATATATCACTATCTTAGCAATATTGGGTACCGCCTTTGCAAAAACTTTATTCAATAATTTGATACAAATGTCATCGCCACTTTTTGCTACTTCCGTTACCTATTTAATACCAATTGTAGCTGTTTTCTGGGGCTTACTAGACCATGAAAATCTTAGTATTATTCAGTTAGTCGCTGGAATAATTATACTCTTTGGTGTGTATCTCGCCAACAGGAAATAAAATCCCTTATTTTTTAAGCTCAAAACGTTGCTAATCTTTAAAATAGATGTATATTTGCACCCGCCTAATGAAAAAATAGGCTCATTTTTAATCAAGCAAAACTCTAATAAAGGGGTTTTACAAAAAATTAATTTATGTACGCAATTGTAGAGATAGCAGGGCAGCAGTTTAAAGTTGCAAAAGACCAGAAGGTTTACGTACATCGTTTACAAGATAAAGAAGGATCAAAAGTTACTTTTGATAATGTTCTTTTATTGGATGATGGTAAAGTTACCTTAGGCGCCCCAGCTATAGAAGGTGCAGCAGTGACTGCAAAAATTTTAAAACACCTTAAGGGTGATAAAGTAATCGTTTTTAAGAAAAAACGTAGAAAAGGATACAAGGTAAAGAACGGACATCGTCAGTATTTATCTGAAATTCAAATCGAAAGCATTGTTGCTAGTGGTGCAAAAAAAGCACCAGCAAAGAAAGCTGAGGCTCCGAAAAAGGCGGCACCAGCAAAAAAAGAAGCAGCAGTAAAAGTTGAAAAAGCGGCGCCAGCTCCTAAGAAAGCAGCAGCTCCGAAAAAAGCAAAAGCCGACGATTTGAAAAAGATTGAAGGTATCGGACCAAAAATTGCTGAAACATTAGTAGCTGCAGGTATTGTAACTTTTGCTGATTTAGCAAAAGCAAAGCCAGCGAAAATTTCAGAAATTATTGAAGGCGTAAGAGGAAATCACATTCCTGACACATGGCCACAACAAGCTAAATTAGCTGCTGATGGTAAATGGGATGAGTTAAAGGAATTACAAGATAAATTAGATGGCGGAAAGGCGTAAGCGCCCTTCGCTAAGTTTAACAATTTAAAACTATATATTATGGCTCATAAAAAAGGAGTAGGTAGTTCTAAGAATGGTAGAGAATCAGAATCGAAACGCTTAGGTGTTAAGATATATGGTGGTCAAGGCGCTATTGCTGGTAACATTATCGTTCGTCAAAGAGGAACTGCTCACCATCCAGGTGAAAATGTATATATGGGAAAAGACCATACGTTACATGCACAAGTAGACGGTATTGTGAAGTTTACTAAGAAAAAAGATAATAGATCTTATGTTTCTATCGTTCCGATAGAAGCTTAATAACTATCTTAATAGATTACAAACCCTTACCAATTTGGTGAGGGTTTTTCTTTTATATTTGTATTAGATATTTTTAGATTCCCGCATTACTGAAACTCCCGAATCCTCGGGACAGCACAAATCGCGAGAATGATATTTTTAATCAAAAGTCAACCTTGAGTTCGTTACAACGTTTTTTTAAAGACACCATTATTTATGGGATTGCTGCAGTACTACCTAGGGCAATTAATATTCTGTTAACGCGCTTGCATACCGGCAAACTAGAAACTGATAAATTTGCTGAAAATACTTGGTACTTTGTATTTGCCGCTTACTTTATTGGCTTTTTAACCTTTGGTTTAGAAACTGCCTTTTTTAGATTTTTTTCAAAAGAAAAAGAAAAAGGAAAAGTAGTTTCAACCGCTTTTATTACGCTTATCTCGACAGTCACCATTTTTCTTACGGCGCTGTTAATTTTTAATAATCAATTCGCAAATTGGCTTGGTTTTAGCAACCCGCAACATTTAAAAATACTAACTCTGGTAACTGCATTTGACACTTTTGTCGTTATTCCGTTTGCCTATTTAAGAGTGACGAATCGACCCATAAAGTTTGCTTCTATTAAGATTGCCAACATTTTAATTTATGCATTTTTTAATTTATTCTTTTTGTGGTTTATACCATATGCACTTAAGAACACGATTGCGTTACCACAATTTATAACCAAACACCATGAAGAAACACCAACCGTAGTTTATATTTTCATCGCGAATCTCATTGCCAGTTGTACTACGTTTTTGTTATTACTACCATCAATGCTCAAGTTTAAATTTGAATTTGACAAAGTCTTGCTTCGTAAAATGTTGAATTATGGGATTCCAATTATGATTGGCACCTTGGCCTATGTGACCAATGAAAATCTCGATAAATTAATCTTAAGAGATGAAATTGGTAAAAGTCAAATGGGTATTTATGCAGCTTGTTATAAACTCGGTGTTTTTATGACCTTATATATTACGGCATTTAGACTCGGTGCAGAACCCTTCTTTTTTAATGAAGCACATAAAGAAAATGCCAAAGAGAAATATGCGGTCATTATGAAATGGTTTGCCATTCTTGGAGCATTTTTTATGCTTGTAGTTGTTGCTTTTATACATATACCTGCAAACTTACTATTGTCTAAACCAGCCTATTTTGAAGCCTTAGCCATCGTACCTATTATTTTATTGGCAAATTTGCTCCTAGGGGTATACAACAACCTCTCTATTTGGTATAAATTGACAGACAGAACCAAATATGGTATGTATTTTTCGATTTTTGGTGCGATCATCACTATTGTTCTAAATCTCTTATTCATACCTATAATAGGGTTCATGGCATCAGCTTGGGCTACATTAGCCGCATATGGAAGCATGTGTCTTATTTCTTATTTTTACGGAAGAAAGTATTACAAAGTGCCTTATAAATTTCCTAGGATATTGCTCTATATAGCACTATCTGTTGGACTCTCGTTTATCTCTTTTTACTACTTTAAAGAGAATTATTTTATTTCAACAGTCTTCGTTTTGGCTTTTATAGGACTTATTCTATTTAACGAAAAAAACGAACTAAAAAGCATCATAAAAAAATGACAGTAGAGATCATTAATAAATCAAAACATGTATTACCCCATTATGAAACTTCCGCTTCAGCGGGAATGGATATACGTGCAAACATAGATCAGTCAATTACATTAAAGCCTCTTGAAAGAACCATTGTGAAGACGGGTTTATTTATCGCCTTGCCTGTTGGCTATGAAGCGCAGGTACGTCCTAGAAGTGGTCTAGCGGCAAAAAAAGGGATTACAGTATTAAATGCTCCGGGCACCATTGATGCAGACTATAGAGGTGAAATTGGTGTGATTTTGGTAAATCTTTCGAATGAAGACTTTGTTATTAATGATGGTGAGAGAATCGCTCAGATGGTCATTGCACAATACACACAAGCTAACTGGAAAGAAGTAACGATTTTAGATGAAACTGACCGTGGTACTGGTGGTTTTGGGAGTACGGGTGTTTAAGGGTTGCCGACTTTTTTCTCAATTGCTGAATCAATTTTCTGAAATGTCTCTTTTGGAAGCAGTCCTTTAGAAGCGAGTACCAAACCAAAAATCATAAGTGCAATCCCCATTCCCCTTTTAATCTTTCTAATAACTTCGGGAGTTAACTTGGATTTTAATTGTTTCGCCAATAATATTTTCAACAAATCTGTTAAAAAATAAGCAATGATAATGGTCGAAAAGTAATTGAATATTCTGCGATCATCCATTTCCAAATTTGGCCCTACAACGACCACCATTCCAAGCCAAAAAGCCAATACTCCGATATTGATGAAATTTAGAAAGAAACCTTTCAAAATAAGGCCGAGATAATTGTTCTTCTCGGCAACTACCAGCTCTTCATCTGTAATAATTGGTTTCCTTCTTTTGTAGAAGGTAAACAAACCATAAATGAATAATATACCACCACCTAGCACAAATAAACGAGGGTCATCTTTTATTTTACTTAATAACGTTCTACTCCCATAGTAAGCAAAGGCTACAAAAACAATATCAGCTATAATAACGCCTAGATCAAAAACCACTGCAGCTCGAAACCCCTTAATCACACTTGTTTCTAGCAGTACAAAAAAAACCGGCCCTATCATGAAAGCTAGGGCAATTCCTAATGGTATGGCATTTATAATATCTTGCATGCTATGTTAAAAGCTTATATATCGTCATAGTCTACAGTAATCTTTGCTGTAGTGGGATGCGCCTGACACGTTAGTATCAACCCATCTTGAACCTCTTCATCAGATAGAATACTATTTTTATCCATGACCGCCTTCCCTTCGGTGACTTTGGCTAAACAACTACTACATATTCCACCTTGACAGGAATAAGGAGCATCTACTCCTTTCAACAAGGCTTGCTCTAAAATAGTAGATTTTCGAGGCATTGTAAAACTTTCCTCTTCATCATCTAAAAGCACCGTTACTGTACTTTCACCTTCTAAACTTTCAATTTCTTCAGAATTAGTGTCAGTAGCTGATGTAGTAAATAATTCAAAATGAATTTTATCAGAGTCTTCACCAGTTTTGATAACGGTATCTTTGACGAGATGTATCATTGGTTCTGGCCCGCATAAAAAATAACCTTCAATTTCTATACCATTTGTATCATTAAGGATACGATTTACCACAGAAGCATCAATTCTACCATTTAAATGATCGTTGTGACTACTTTTACTAAAAATATAATGCACGTCGAATCGATCTTCATATGTCGAAACTAGGGCATCTATTTCTTTTTTAAACATCACATCGTCCATCGTCTGATTACCATACACCAACACAAATTTGCTTTCTCGTTCTGTTTCCAAAACCGACGAAATCATAGATAAAACAGGTGTAATACCACTTCCCGCCACGAACGCCATGTAATTTTTTGCATTCCCTTCCTTAGGATTCAAATTAAACCTTCCTTGAGGAATCGTTATGGCCAATTCATCACCTTCTTTTAACTCAGTGGTAGCATATTGAGAAAACAGGCCCCCTTCAACCGCTTTCACTCCTATTCGAACTTCACCACTATTGCGTGAAGAACAAATGGAATAATCTCTTCTTATTTCGGTTCCATTCATCTCTTTTTGAACAGTTATATATTGCCCAGGAATAAATGTAAATCGATCTTTTAAACTCGATGGAATATTAAAAGTAATAGAAACAGAATTATGCGTTTCTGAAGTTATTTTTTTGATGGAAAGTATGTGAAATGCTGACATTAATTCATATTAGTTATAAGGCTAAATGTACAAAAAAGAGTCATTAAAATTAGGCGCCAAATAAAAAATTATCCTAAAGAAATATCATTCGATAATTCGTTACTATCGTTCGATTGATACGGAAAGTATTCTTGCAATTTTTTACCTGTTTCTAAAATCCCTTCTTGCAGGCCTAGAGCATAGTTTTCTTCTGAAAATCTACGTAGTACTGTATCTTTAATACTCGTCCAAAAATCCGCAGCAACAACCTTATTAATACCAGCATCACCCAACACGGCAAATTGCCTATCATGCACGGCTACGTAAAATAGCACTCCATTTTGATCTTTGGTTTCGTTCATTCTCAAAAAGCTGAACAATTCTTTTGCTCTTTCAAAAGGTTCACTATTTGAAGTTTTTTCTAAATGGACGCGAATTTCACCTGAGGTGTTTCTCTCAGCAGTTTTTATTGCTTCGATAATTTGAGATTCTTCTACAGCCGTCAAAAAATCTTCTACTTTCGACATTAGTCTTTATCTTTTCCGAAATCAAAATTTACATCTGGTGCATTTTCAGAGCCAGGGTCGGCTTTGTAACGTGCCATTTCTTTAAAACCAAACCAACTAGCAAAAATTTTACCCGGAAATTTGGTAGTATGAATATCATAAACATTAACGGCCTCATTGAAGCGATCTCTAGCAACATTAATTCTATTCTCCGTTCCTTCTAATTGACTCTGCAGCTCCAAAAAATTCTGATTCGCTTTCAATTCTGGATAACGTTCTACTACGACCATTAATTTACTTAAAGCACCTGTTAACCCACTTTGTGCTTGTTGAAAAGCAGCCATATTTTCAGGTGTAATATTTGACGGATCTATCGTTGTTGAAGTTGCTTTTGCTCGTGCATTGATAACTCCTTCTAAGGTCTCTTTTTCAAAATCAGCGGCTCCTTGAACGGTCTTCACCAAGTTTCCGATAAGATCATTTCTACGTTGGTACGAACTTTCTACATTAGACCATGAAGTCTTGGCATTTGCTTCATATTCAACAGCAGTATTGTTAAATGTATAGGCCATACCTCCAACAATAAATCCTAGAACTATTATTCCGATAATGCTCAGACCTAAACAGCCTAAACCTGCGATAACTCCTTTTTTCATGATAATTAATTTTGGTTGGTTATAATTGATTTTTGATCGTTGTTAATGCCGATTTCACAGCTTGTAATCGGGCAATGATATCGTGATTACTGACCACCTTTTCAGGATTTTCTTTCAATTTATTTTTGGCTCCATCGAGTGTGAATCCTTTCTCTTTTACCAAATGATAAATGAGTTGTAAATTTTTGATATCTTCTTGTGTAAAAAGTCTATTGCCTTTATTATTCTTCTTGGGTTTCAAAACATCAAATTCCTTATCCCAAAATCTAATTAAAGAAGCATTCACATTGAAAGCTTTGGCAACTTCTCCTATTTTATAATAACGTTTGTCTGCTAAATTGATATGCATTAATCGAATGATTGACCTTCTTGCGAAGCGGCTTTTAACATTTTTTTGAATTCGTCTGGTGTCAAGTTTCCATAATAGAAATTAATAGGATTGATTGGTTTTCCATTTTTATGCACTTCATAATGCAGGTGTGGTCCTACAGACCTACCCGTACTTCCTACAAATCCAATTAAATCACCTCTCTTCACTTTTTGACCTCTTTTTACATTGTATTTACTCAAGTGAGCGTAGATTGTTTTGTACCCAAAACCATGATCAATTTCTATATGCTCACCGAATCCGGAAGCTCTATTATCAGCTCTATGTATTCTACCATTACCTGTGGCGTAAATTGGTGTTCCTGAAGGTGCCGTGAAATCCATTCCTTTATGTTGTTTTCTAGCTTTCGTGAATGGATCTGAACGCCATCCATATCCAGATGCCATACGCGTCAGATCTTCCTTTTTAATCGGCTGAATTGCTGGTATCGAAGCCAATAGCTTCTCCTTGTCTTCAGCTAGATTTATAATTTCATCCAAGGATTTAGACTGAATATACAACTGTTTGGAAAGAATATCCATATTTTTCGTCACATCAATAATCATTTCCGAATTTTCGAAACCTTCTAATGATTTATATCTATTCACACCACCAAAACCTGCTTTTCGCTGTTCATCTGGAATCGGATTAGCTTCAAAATACAATCTGTAAATATCATTATCTCGATCTTGAATTCCAGCGAGTACCTCTTGCGCTTGTGTCATTTTTTTTGTCAGCAATTCAACGTGCAATTTCATATTCTCAAGTTCACGTTTTTGTGCCTTTACTTTTGGGGAATCCACAAACTGAAATGTAATAAAGACAATCAACGCAGCGAACAATGCAGAACTTGCTAGAAAAATCAACGATTGCTTGAATCTATCTCTCTTTCTGAGCTTTATTTTCTGATATGAAAGGGTATCAGAATCGTAATAATATTTTACCTTCGCCATAATGTGAAATTATACTATTTTTGCAGCAAGAATTACATTTTTTACAAGCGTAATTCCTATTTGCATAACAAACAAATTTACAAAATGTTTTGCAACTAAAAAAGTAAGGCTTTCATTTAGCTTTTAATTAACAGTTTATGACATCACAAGAAATACGTAGCAAGTTTTTAGATTTTTTTAAAAACAAAGAACATAAAATTGTACCATCGTCACCAATGGTATTGAAAAATGACCCAACACTTATGTTCACCAATGCTGGCATGGTACCTTTTAAAGAATATTTTTTAGGACAGAAAAAAGCCGAAGTAAAGCGTATTTCAGATACGCAAAAATGCCTGCGTGTTTCGGGTAAGCATAATGACTTAGAAGAAGTTGGTATAGACACCTATCACCATACGATGTTCGAAATGCTCGGCAACTGGAGTTTTGGTAATTATTTCAAGAAAGAAGCCATAGCTTGGGCCTGGGAATTACTCACTGAAGTCTACAATATAGATAAGGAAAGCTTATATGTTACTGTTTTTGAAGGAGACAAAGAAGATGGTCTCGCCTTCGATAGTGAAGCGTATGATTATTGGAAAAATTGGATTGACGAAGATCGAATTATCAACGGTGATAAGAAAGATAATTTTTGGGAAATGGGCGCACAAGGACCTTGCGGGCCTTGTTCTGAAATTCACGTAGATATTCGTTCTGCAGAAGAAAAAGCGGCAGTTCCGGGAAAGGAACTGGTGAATAAAGATCACCCGTTAGTAGTCGAAATATGGAATCTCGTATTCATGCAATTTAATCGTAAGGCCGATGGTTCTTTAGAAGATTTACCTTCGAAACACATTGATACCGGAATGGGGTTTGAGCGCTTATGCATGGTACTACAAAATGTGCAATCAAATTACGATACAGATGTTTTCTCCCCACTTATAAGAGAAGTAGAAACGATCACCCATACTGAATATGGCAAGAATGAAAAGACAGATATTGCGATTCGTGTAGTTGCCGATCATATACGTGCTGTGGCTTTCGCTATTGCGGATGGGCAATTACCTTCAAATAATGGTGCCGGATATGTGATTCGAAGAATTTTAAGAAGAGCCATTCGTTATGGATTTACTTTTTTAAATCAAAAAGAGCCCTTTATTTTTAAATTGGTCAATGTTTTAAGTAAGCAATTAGGTACTGTTTTTCCTGAAATTAAAACCGAGCAACAATTAATAACCAATGTCATTAAGGAAGAAGAACATTCTTTTCAGAAAACCTTAGAACAAGGTCTACTATTGCTGGATGGCATTATAAAAGAATCGTCTACAAAAGTTATATCGGGTAAAAAAGCGTTCGAATTATATGATACCTATGGTTTCCCTAAAGATCTAACCGCCCTCATATTGTCAGAAAAAGGACTCTCTTTTGATGAAGCTATTTTCAATGAAGAATTGGAAAAACAAAAAAATCGTTCGCGTGCCGCTTCTGTGGTCGAGACGGATGACTGGAATATTTTAGTAGATGATAATGAAGAAGAGTTTATTGGGTATGATTCGTTAGAAGCTAACGTAAAAATTACGCGTTACAGAAAAGTATCTTCGAAAAAAGATGGTGAGCAATATCAGTTAGTGTTCAATTTAACCCCTTTTTATCCTGAAGGTGGTGGACAGGTTGGAGACAAAGGCTATTTAGAATCTCAAAATGGAGATGTTATATATATTGTAGACACTAAAAAAGAGAACAATTTAATCATTCATTTCGCCAAAGACCTGCCTCGGCATATCAACGATACTTTTAAAGTAGTTGTTGATGAAAAACAGCGTTTTAGAACTGCCGCAAATCATACAGCAACGCATCTATTACATCAGGCGCTCAGAGAAATTTTAGGCACTCATGTTGAGCAAAAAGGTTCGGCGGTGCATTCAAAATATCTTCGTTTTGATTTTTCTCACTTTTCGAAGCTCACTATACAAGAATTGCGTGATGTGGAGGATTTTGTCAACGCTAGAATTAATAATAAATTGGCATTGCAAGAAAATCGTAATGCTACTATGGAAGCCGCCAAAAAAGAAGGAGCCATGGCTTTATTTGGCGAAAAGTATGGAGACACTGTACGAACTATTCGTTTTGGTAAGTCTATTGAATTATGCGGTGGTACGCACGTTCTAAATACTGGTGATATTTGGCATTTTAAAATTAAATCTGAAAGTGCCGTCGCTTCGGGTATTCGAAGAATCGAAGCCATTACTGCCGACGCTGTAAAGGATTTCTATTTTGAAACCAATAGAGCCTATTATGAGATCAAAGATTTATTTAAAAGTAATATCAATCCTGTAGACTCGGTAAAATCGTTGCAAGAGGAAAATTTGAAATTAAAAAAGCAAATCGAATCTTTCATGAAAGATAAAGCAGGGAGTTTGAAGGATGACTTAAAAAACAGTGTCCAAACAATCAATAACATCAATTTTATCGCTGCGAAAATTAACCTAGATCAAAATGCAATTAAGGACTTGGCTTTTCAATTGGGTGGAGAAATAAATAATTTATATTTCATCGCAGGCACAAAAAATGAAGGTAAAGCTATGTTGACTGTTTATATTTCTAAAGAAATCACTAGCGACACCCTCAATGCCGGTAAAATTGTTAGGGAACTTGGTAAATTTATTCATGGTGGTGGTGGTGGACAACCATTTTACGCTACAGCGGGAGGTAAAAATCCTAGCGGAATTGAAGCTGCCCTTGAAAAAGCAAAAGACTATATCAATTAATGGATTTTCGAACCCGAATAGCACTAAAACCTCAGCGGCATAATCAGATCAATTATGAGTCGAGCATAGTTTTATTTGGATCTTGTTTCACAGAAAACATCAGTGATAAATTAGATTTTTTTAAGTTTCGGCATTTTCTAAATCCTTTCGGAATTTTGTTTCATACAAAAGCGATTGAAAACCTTATTACGAATGCCATTAATAAGAAGGTCTATATCGATGATGATCTCTTTTTTCATAATGAAAGATGGCATTGCTTCGAATCACATTCCGCTTTAAGCGATGTATCAAAAGCAAGCCTTTTAGAGAATTTAAATACCGCTGTCTTAACTACGCATCAACAAATTCAAAATGCCACACATATCGTTATTACCTTGGGCACTGCTTGGGTATATCGTTTTATTGAGGCCGATTCGATTGTGGCTAATTGCCATAAGATTCCTCAAAAAAAATTCCTAAAAGAGTTGTTATCAGTTGAAGAAATTGCAGCGAGCTTGGAGGCAATTATTGCTATGATTAGAACCATTAATACGAAGGTCTCCATCATTTTTACGGTAAGTCCAGTTCGGCATTTAAAAGATGGTTTTGTAGAAAACACACAGAGTAAGGCACATTTAATCGCGGCAGTTCATCAAATTGTTGAACCTAGAAACAACATGCATTATTTTCCTTCTTACGAAATTTTATTAGATGAACTACGGGAGTACCGTTTTTATAAAGAGGACATGATACATCCAAATCAAACGGCTATCGATTATATCTGGCAACAGTTTTCGACCCATTGGATTTCTGAAGATGTAGGCAAAATCATGCAAGAAGTCGAATCAATTCAAAAAGGATTATCTCACAAATCATTCAATCCAAATTCGAAGCAGCATCAGGGATTCTTGACCCAATTAGAACACAAAATTACGGCACTACAAAAGGTACATACTTTCATCAAATTTTAGGCATTTGTTTTATTACAGTTACCATCATAAAATGATATAAATCATTTTTTCCGATAATTATAAGTTGGAAATTTGAGTATCAATTCTGATTATAACTATTATGAAAAAAAGAACTCCTGTTTCTGCAATTATGACTCAAAACGTTATCACATTGAATCATTCTGACGATCTTCTGACCGCTGAAAAGTTATTCACCAAATATCATATTAGGCATATTCCTGTAATTAAAGGAGGGGAAACTATTGGCATGTTAAGTTACACCGATTTATTGCGTATTAGTTTTGCAGATAGTATTGAAGATGAAGATAGTAATGTAGATACTATCGTATATAACATGTTCTCTATAGAACAAGTAATGGCTAAAAACCTCGTTTCGGTACCCTCAACATCAACAATTAAGGAAGTCGCAGAAATATTATCAAAACGAGAGTTTCATGCATTACCAGTGATTGATGACAATGTATTGGTAGGTATTGTAACTACCACCGATCTAATAAACTATCTTTTGAAGCAATATTAGAGACTTCTTTGGCTCGTTAAGTCACGTTTGAAAAACAACTTATCGAGCGGGTTAATGCTAAATTTCTTAGGTAATTCAACCTCAAGAATTTCATCAAACCCATTTTTAAGATAGAACGATTGAGCAGCTTTAAATTGATGCATTGTTCCTAAATAGACTTCAGGTAATTTATTTTTAACACACCAATTAATGGCTGTTTTAAGCAATATATGTGATACACCATAAATTTTGCCGCGATATGCTTTCTTTACCATCATGTTCTTTAAAACAGCAAATTGATTTTCAACAGCAATGACGCCAACGGTACCCACAACTTCGGTGGCATTCAAGGCGATCCAATAACTGTCTAGTGTAGTTTGTTTTTTATGTTTAGCTCTTGAAATTATCGGCTCTTCAAATTCGGCAGCAATCTCATTCATCATGACCTCAACACCTTCTTGATAAACATCATCATAACCAATAATTTTTATCATGACTGAGCAGCTCTAAATATACTTGTCTACATTTTGCCAAGGACCTCCATTAATTACATCAATACCATGATCCGCCAAAAATTCTTCGGCTCGACCGCTTCGAGCGCCACTTCTACAACAAGTGATAATTGGTTTGTTCAGTTCTTTTAACTCATCAACGTGATCGGGCAAATAATCTAATACAATATGTTTAGAACCTGCAACATGCCCCTCTTCATATTCTGCATCTGTTCTTACATCTAATACAATTGCTCCTTTTGCTAGATATCCTTTGACATCTCCAAATTCTGATTTATTGAAAATTCCCATCCTTTATTTATATTTTGTTTTGACAAAGATAAAATTAAATCATCCTATAAACTGTAACACTTGTTACCTACTTCATATTTAAATAATCAAATGTTAAATTAACCATGGTCTTCACCCCTAACTTTAAGCCACTATCGTCGATGAAGAAATCTGGTGTGTGGTGAGAAGGCGCATCTTTTTCGGCGAGTGTAAGTGGTGTTCCTCCTAAAAAGAAATAAAAACCTGGTACTTTTTCTTGAAAAAATGAAAAATCTTCTGCGCCTGTAATGGCATCAACTAAACGTACATGTTTTTTACCTGCAACGCGCTGTAGTGTTGGTAACATCTCCGTAACTAATGCCTCATTGTTATATGTAATTGCAGTTCCTGAAGCAATTTCAATGGTCGCCTCAGCTCCATATGCCTTCGCTATAGCAGGTACCATTTCTTTCATACGATCATTTAGTTTCTTCTGCATGGCATAGTCTAAGGTTCGAATCGTACCGATCATTTCGGCACTTTCAGGAATAATATTATTTCGAATCCCAGCATTAATCATCCCAACTGTGATTACCGCGGCTTCTTTGGTCAATTCAGTCTCTCGACTCACAATAGTCTGAAGAGCAGTAATTATTTGTGCCGAAGCTACAATAGGATCTACACTTTGCCATGGTCGAGAGCCATGGGCCTGTTTTCCTTTCACTTTAATTACAAAACGTTGCGCCGCTGCCATAGCTCCTCCTGGCTTATAATTAATATTTCCAACATGCGTACCTGAACTAATATGCAATCCGAAAATGGCATCTACTTTTGGATTTTCGAGTACGCCTTCTTTAATCATTAGTTTCGCGCCACCTTCTTCTCCAGCTGGTGCACCTTCTTCCGCGGGTTGAAAAATGAACTTTACAGTACCTTTAAGCAAGTCTTTATTTTTAGACAGTACTTCGGCTACGCCCATCAAAATAGCGACATGTGTATCATGACCACAAGCGTGCATTACGCCTGTTTCTTTCCCGTTATAGGTACCGGTTACTTGTGATTTATACGGTAAATCAACTCTTTCTGTAACAGGTAACGCATCCATATCGGCCCTTAACGCTACCACTTTGCCGGGTTTCTTACCTTTTAATATTCCAACAACACCCGTATGAGCGACCTTAGTTTGCACTTCTATGCCCAAGCTTTTTAAATGCGCAGTAATTTTTTTCGCAGTTTTAAATTCTCTATTTGATAATTCAGGATTTTGATGAAAATCTCGTCGCCATTCTATGACTTTTGACTCGATATCGTCAATCATTTTATCCATTTTTTTGCTTTGCGCTTGTAGGGTAAAAGATGCTAGAAATAGCACTAAAAGTGTAAGTTTTCTCATGAGGTTTAATTTTGTTGAAAGATAAAAAAAATCCCGCTCATAGCGGGATTCATCTGTTTATATATTCTAGTGCCATCTATTTTTTATTTAAATAGTCCAGCGTTAAGTTTACAAAAGTTTTTACTCCTAATTTCAATCCGCTATCGTCAATTTTAAAGTCTGGGGTATGATGAGGAAATGCTTCTGTAGATCCTGGAGACATCCCTCCTAAAAAGAAATAAAATCCAGGTACTTTCTCTTGAAAATATGAAAAATCCTCACCTCCAGTTGTCGCTTTGATAATATGAACATTATCATTTCCTGCTGCTTTCTTTATAGATGGTAACATTTGTCTCACCAACTTCGGATCATTATAGGTAATCGATGTAAAACTCTCAAATTTCACTTCGGCTTTTCCTCCGTAGGCTTTCGCAATAGTTTGTGCCATTTCGGTCATTCTTCTCACAATCATTGCTCTCATTTTCGGATCTAGTGTACGTACCGTACCAATCATTTCTGCACTTTCTGGAATGATGTTAAAACGAACGCCACTTGTAATTTTTCCAACAGTAATAACCGCAGCCTCATCGGTTAATTTAGCTTCTCTACTAATAATACTCTGAAATCCATCAATAATTTTAGAAGAAATATAGATAGGATCCACACCAGACCATGGTTGAGAACCATGCGTTTGTTTCCCCTTCACGTTCACAGTAAATCGCTCAACAGCGGCCATAATACCTCCTTCTTTATAATTGATATGACCAATCTCAGTACTCGAATCGATATGTAAGCCAAAAATAGCATCTACTTTTGGACTCTCTAAAACACCTTCTTCAATCATCAATTTTGCGCCTCCTTTTTCACCCGGAGGTGGTCCTTCTTCGGCGGGTTGAAAAATAAACTTAATCGTACCTTTAACTTTATCTTTATTTTTCGCCAACACCTCAGCCACACCCATTAAGATAGCCGTATGCGTATCATGACCACAGGCATGCATAACCCCTGTCTTTTTCCCTAAAAATTCAGTAACCTTGGTAGATTTATAACTAAGGTCATTACGCTCTGTCACGGGCAAAGCATCAATATCAGCTCTTAGCGCTACCACTTTACCAGGTTTATTTCCTTTTAAAAGCCCTACAACACCAGTATGTGCTACTCCTGTTTCCACCTCTAAACCTAAGCTTTTTAGGTGTTTAGCAATTTTCTCAGCAGTTTTAAACTCTCTATTTGATAACTCAGGATTTTGATGAAAGTCTCGTCGCCATTCAATGACTTTTGATTCGATATCGTCAATCATTTTATCCATTTTTTTGTGTTGTGCCTGCATAGTAACAGTCGTCAAAATTAGCAGTAAAAAAGTGAGTTTTGTCATGTGATTTAATTTTCGGAAAAGATAAAAAAAATCCCGCGAATGCGGGACTTTTTCTTTTTCATAGCAATTGATCTTTGGCTGGATATGACAAATATACATCATTTTTATAAAAACTCATGGTTTTCCATGATAAAAGGCCATTTTTTGAATTCAATAAAAATATAAATAATTAATAATCAAGTATTTAAATTATTTAAAAAACAACATTTCTCGATATTTTATGAGCGGCCAAAGCTCATCATCAATCATCATTTCTAATTTATCGCAATGGTAACGAATGTCATCAAAGAAAGGTTTTATCTTATTACAATATGCATCTGCTGCCTTTTGCCCTTCCAGTTTATTCGCTTTTTTGCGTTCGTTAATCATACTATTCACTTTCGAATTAATCTCAGCAATATGATTTGATATTTTTTCAATCAAATCAATTTGTTCGCTAGCTTGTTTTGTAAAATTATTACCAAAGATCTCCTTTAATCCTTTCACATTTTCTATCAATGTGTTTTGATATCGAATAGCCGTAGGAATCACATGATTCCTTGCAATATCTCCTAATGTTCTACTTTCAATTTGAATTCGCAAGGTATATTCATCAAGTTCAATTTCGTGCCGAGCTTCGACTTCTACCTTACTCATTACCTCCATCTCTTCAAACAAGGCAATCGCTTCTTTAGAAATTTGTGCCTTCAGTGCTTCGGGAGTGGTCTTATTATTACTTAACCCTCTCTTTTTAGCTTCCTTTTGCCATGCATCGCCGTACCCATCTCCTTCAAAACGAATTTTTTTCGAAGCTTTTATATATTCCCTCAAAATATTAAAAACCGCTTCATCTTTTTTAAGATTTTTTTTGTCTACCAAGACATCAACCTCCTTTTTAAATTCTTTTAATTGCTTCGCAACAATTGTATTGAGGACCGTCATCGGGCCAGCACAGTTAGACCATGAGCCCACCGCTCTCAGTTCAAATTTATTACCCGTAAAAGCAAAAGGCGAAGTTCTATTTCGATCGGTATTATCTAATAGTATTTCTGGAATCTTTCCTACGATATTTAATTTAAGGTCTGTTTTTTCTTCTGGTGAAAGCTTCCCTTTCGTCACATTTTCTAATTCATCTAAAACAGCCGATAATTGAGAACCTATAAAAACCGAAATGATTGCTGGTGGTGCCTCATTTGCACCCAAACGATGGTCGTTACTTGCACTTGCAATAGAAGCTCTTACCAATTCTTCATAATCACAAACTGCTTTTATTGTATTTACAAAAAAGGTTAAAAATTGTAAATTTTTCATTGGTGTTTTACCCGGACTCAAAAGATTCACACCGGTATCGGTTGATAATGACCAATTATTATGCTTTCCTGAACCATTAATACCTGCGAATGGTTTTTCATGAAACAACACCTTATAATGATGGCGTTTAGAAACTTTCTCCATCACATCCATTAAGAGTGAATTATGATCTACTGCTAAATTCGCCTCTTCAAAAATTGGCGCTAACTCAAATTGGTTTGGAGCCACTTCATTATGTCGTGTTTTAACCGGAATTCCTAATAACATACATTCTTGCTCCAAGTCTCTCATAAAACTCATGACTCTATTAGGTATCGACCCAAAATAATGATCATCTAACTGTTGGCCTTTCGCAGGAGAATGCCCAAGTAATGTTCTTCCCGTCAAGGTAATGTCGGGTCTAGAAGCAGCTAAGGCACTATCAATTAAAAAATATTCTTGTTCCCAACCTAGGGTAGCATTCACTTTTGATACATTCTTATCAAAATATTTCGCAACTGCCGTTGCTGCCTGATCCATTGCTTGTAATGCTCTTAACAAAGGGGCTTTGTTATCTAAAGCCTCTCCAGTATAGGCAACAAATATAGTAGGAATGCAAAGCGTTGTTCCATAAATAAATGCTGCAGAAGTAGGATCCCAGGCCGTATAACCGCGTGCCTCGAAGGTATTTCTTATACCCCCATTCGGAAAACTAGATGCATCTGGCTCTTGCTGTACTAACTGACCTCCATCAAATTTCTCTACGGCTCGTCCGCCTTCTATAGTTTCAAAAAAGGCATCATGTTTTTCTGCGGTTGCTCCCGTTAATGGTTGAAACCAATGCGTATAATGGGTTGCACCCTTGCTCATTGCCCAGTCTTTCATAGAAGCAGCAACCTGATCGGCAATTTTTCTATCAATTTTAACACCTTTAAATATGGCATCTTGCACACTCTTATATGCATCTTTCGTTAAATATTGACGCATGGCATCTTCATTAAAGACATTGACTCCGAACATCTCTGATCGTTTACCTGTCTCTTCAATTCTTACTGGCTTTCTATTTAAAATCTCCCCAAGAGCGTTGAATCTTATTTTCGACATATAACTTTAAATTTGAACAATGACTATTTTATTTTAATCGCAAAATTAATTAAAGATTTTTCATTTATTTCTTTTTTACCTCTATTTTTTTAGGGGGTTGATAATTTTTTTATAAAAATTGATATTTCTACCCCCAAAATATTGGTAGTTCGTCTAAAAAATTTATTTTTGCTCTTTATTTTCTATAAAACAATAATACTATGAGTAAATCGAAATTAGAATACATTTGGTTAGATGGTTATAAGCCCACTCAAAATATGAGAAGTAAAACCAAGGTTGAAGAGAATTTTAGTGGTAAATTAGAAGATTGTCCGATTTGGTCTTTTGATGGATCATCGACAAAACAAGCCGAAGGTGGATCTTCAGACTGTTTATTAAAGCCTGTTGCCATTTATCCAGACCCGGCAAGAAAAAACGGATTCCTCGTTATGACTGAAGTTTTAAACGCTGACGGAACTCCGCATGAATCGAACGGAAGAGCGATGATTGATGATGATGATAATGATTTCTGGTTTGGTTTTGAGCAAGAATACTTCATTATGGATACTGCTACCCAATTGCCATTAGGATTTCCTGTTGGTGGTTATCCTGGCCCTCAAGGTATGTATTATTGTTCTGTAGGTGGAAGAAATACACATGGCAGACAACTTGTTGAAGAACATGCTGATCTTTGTATTGAAGCTGGATTGAATTTTGAAGGAATTAATCAAGAGGTTGCTAGTGGTCAGTGGGAATTTCAATTGTTCGCAAAAGGCGCCAAAAAAGCAGGCGATGAAATATGGATTGCACGTTATTTACTAGATAGATTAACTGAAGACTACGGTTATTATATTGAGTATCATCCAAAACCTGTTAAAGGTGACTGGAATGGATCAGGAATGCATGCCAATTTCTCAAATACTACCTTAAGAACTTGTGGTTCGCAGGAAGTTTACGAAAAAATATGTGAAGCGTTTAGACCGGTGACTGCCGAACACATTGCTGTGTATGGTGAGTTTAACGACCAACGTTTAACAGGCTTGCACGAAACTGCATCTATCCATGATTTTAGCTATGGTATTTCTGATAGAGGAGCTTCGATACGAATTCCAATTATAACAGTAGAGAAAGGTTGGAAAGGATGGTTAGAAGATAGAAGACCTGCATCAAATGGAGATCCATATAAAATTGCTGGTAGAATTGTCACGACAGTTAAATCTGCAAAGGTTTAAACTAATAGATTAGAGTCATAAAAAAAGCTTCGATAGTATCGAAGCTTTTTTTTTCGTTAATATTGGAAAAATTACACTCCCGAAATTTTAAATGATAGGTATATAAAAACAATATAAGCACCAAAAAGCATCAAGCCTTTTAAACGGGATATTTCTAATTTCTTGGGCATAAAAACCAAGGGTAGGAGTAAAACAGCAATGGCGAGCATCCAAATAATATGGTTGCTTAAAATATGAGGGTCGGTCACAGGAATAGGCTGCACAATGGCCGTTAAACCTAGTACCGAACCTATATTGAAGATATTTGAACCTATTAAGTTACCCAAAGAAATCGCTTTTTCCTTGCGCAAGGCCGCAATGACAGAAGCTGCTAATTCTGGAACACTCGTTCCTAAAGCCACCATACTCACACCTATCAAACCCTTACTCACTCCTAATTTTGTGGCAATATCAACAGCGCCTTTTACCAATAATTCTGAACCACCCCATAAAGCCGCCCCTCCAATCAACAACCAAACAACAATTTTTACACTAGATGTTTCGCGAAGTGCTTCATCTACGTCACCAACTTCATTTTTGGTATTTCTTCTAGAGATTTTTATCATGAAGTAGATGAAAATTACCAAGGCACTAAAAAGGAGCGCACCTTCAATACCGCTCAATACATTGTCATTCCATAAAAAATAATAGAGTAAGCCAGATAAAGCAACCATCATCGGCCAGTTCATCTTGTAAAAATCTTTATCAACCATCAATGGGAAAATAATGGCGGTAATTCCGAGTACTAATGCAATATTGGCAATGTTCGAACCTACAACATTACCTATCGCCAAAGCTGGATAACCATCAAGAGCCGCTTGTAAACTTACAATTAACTCTGGAGCGGAAGTTGCAAACGACACTACCGTCATTCCAATGACTACCTTAGAAAGTTTTAACTTGAACGATAATCCGACTGAAGATCTTACCAAAAATTCACCTCCAACCACTAACAATAGGAAGCCAGTGATCACATAAAATATACTCATTCACTAATTTTTTACAAATATAATTTTTAAAAACCAGACACAAACCTTTTCTACGGAATCTTAAAATTTAGTTAAATAACTATATATTTAGTTGTATAACTATAAAAATAGTTATGTTTGCATAGTAATACGAATATTATGGATAAACTCACCAATAAAGAAGAAGAAATATTGCATGCGTTGTGGAAACTTAAAAAGGCTTTTGTAAAAGAGATCATTGCTATGTTACCTGAACCAAAACCGCATTATAACACCATCTCCACTATTATACGAAATATGGAGGATAAAGGATATGTTAGTTATATCGCTTTTGGCAAAACCCATCAATACTTTCCAACAATCACAAAGGAAGCCTATAGAAAAAAGTATATGAGTAAAACCATCACTAATTACTTCGAAAGTTCTTATAAGGATGCGGTTTCTTTCTTTGCAAAGGAAGAGAAAATAAGTGTAGAGGAGCTTAAAGAGATTATCGAATTAATAGAGAAAAATAAGAACTAATAGTATGGAAGCTTTTATTTCGCACCTCTGGAAATCTACCATTATCATTACCATATTTTATGGTTTTTACAAACTCCTATTGCAACATGAGACCTTCTTTCGGTCAATCCGATTCTTTATGTTAATAGGTATCTTACTCTCTATTGCTTTGCCCTCCATTACCATTTTAAAATATGTTGAAATAGCACCCATCAACGTAGTTGCTACCAATACAACCTCTATACTTACCCCAACTGAAGACTCAGCAACTGATTGGACATTCATAGGTTTCGTTCTGTACCTTTTAGTCTGTTCTGGATTGCTTATTAAATTTACTATTCAGCTCATCTCAATTGCAACACTAATTAATAGAAGCAGCTACACAAAAATTAATGGATTTTATCTCGTTGCAACCAATTCGAAGGTATCACCCTTTTCATTTTTCAATTTTGTTGTTTATAACCCCACTCAATTTAGACAAGCTGAACTCACTCAGGTGCTGGCGCATGAAAAGGCCCATGTTCAGCAAATGCATTCAATCGATAACTTACTAGCCAATTTACTTGTTATTCTATGTTGGTTCAATCCTTTTGCCTGGTTCTATAAAAAAAGCATTTTGCAAAATCTAGAATTCATCGCTGACGAATATGCACAGCAGGTCACCGAATCACAACATTCATATCAGCAGCTTTTATTAAAAACGACTGTACCCAATTACCAGATGGCTTTAGCCAATAATTTTTACAAATCACTATTAAAAAAACGCATTATTATGTTACACAAACAGAGATCATCTTATAAATCGCAATGGAAATTTACAGGAATTGTACCGCTTCTTTTTATCTATCTACTCACTTTTAATACCGAAACGGTCGCGCAGCAAAAAAGCAAAGCTAAAAAGATTATCACAGTAAATGCTGATGTGTTTGCTATGGTTCTTGACAAGCACAGTACGAAGGATGCTCTCAAAAAAATTTCGGATAGATTTTCAGAGGAGAGTCTTGTGGTAAAATTTAGTAATGTCAAGAGAAATAGCGCTAATGAAATAACAGCGATTAAAATTAACACTAAAGCCAACAATGGCAAAGTAGCGGCTTCTCATGCTTCTAATCTTGAGCAAGGAATCAATCCAATACAAATATCCTATGACAAAGATAATAACACATTAAACATTGGCTCGGAAGGAGAACATCACCTAGACGGATATACTTATTCAACAAAAGGAAAAGGCGATAGCTTTGTTTTCATTTCGAATGATGACGAAGAAGGAGACAAAAATGTATGGGTAACAAAAAAAGGAAGCAACAAAATAACCGTAGAAAGTCACTATGATGAAGATGAAGACGAAAATCATACTGAAGATGTTATTAAAATAACCACAAAAAAAGGAGGAAAGAAAACAAAAACCATGGCATTTTCAAGTAGTGACGATACCAATCCACTCATTATTTTAGATGGTAAAGAAATCACCAAAAAAGAGATGGAAGCCTTAGACACCGATACTATAAAGAGTGTCGATGTATCGAAAGGACCAAAAGCCATTAAAAAATATGGCAAGAAAGCCAAAGATGGAGTGATCATCATTACTTCGAAATAATAACTGAACAACCCGATTTTTGCATCAAAAAGCTCTTTTCACACCTTGTATGAAAAGAGCTTTTTTTAGTTTGAAAAAAGATAGATTGCTCAAAATTGACCTCAAAATAAACGAATATTGGCCTCTATGCATAAAACTAGCTCAAATAGCATCTACAATTATTATAATTTATAACTAATTATCATTTTATAGTTATATATTAAAACTTCATTGAAGAAGGTCACTTATACCTCTAGAACAATAAATTTAATTTAGTTACAATTTTGCAGGCAATTTTATTGATTTTACACTTTTTTTAAATCCATGTTAAAAAAACTGCATATACTGAATAAGAATTAATTCAACAACCCAATTTATCAACCATTAAAACCCCAAGAAAAATGATCCGTTTAATTATCACGATAGTTGTTTTTATTATTGAACTTATTTGAAATTATTAACCCAGAAAATCCAAAAATCATGTACTCATTGTCAGTAAAACACCACCTATTAGGAATTGCCTTCTAACCTAGAATATAGATCTTAGCCACTACTAAGATCTTCATAGAAATTGGACCCAACCCCATCCATTTCTATCATCAAAAACTCCTGATCTTTTCAGGAGTTTTTTTATTTGGTATTTTTGCAGCATGAAAAAATCAATATTTAAACTATTAGCTGTGCTGAACAAATTTTTGCTTCCCAGTTATTCAAAAAAGCGTTTAGACATGACCAAAGCATCAAAAATGCAATTAGCACTTATTGGTTGGCGTTATTTTATTACTAAAAACGCTCTTGATTAGGTACTAAAAATTTATATCGATTTCTTTTTTCTATATTAGAGAAAAGGAATATATTTGCAACCCAAATTTGGCCTCGTGGCGCAACTGAATAGCGCATCTGATTACGGCTCAGAAGGTTATAGGTTTGAATCCTATCGAGGTCACAAATAAATAATTCAATAAGAAAAAACGCCAAGTTTACTTGAGCGTTTTTTTGTTGGAATTATTTTCAGAGCGTAGCTCTTAGGATCACGAACGTAGTGAGTAATCTTCTTAATGTAACATTTCTTTTTTAAAAACACAGCAACACAACGGATTTACCATTCGATAGAATGCCCGCGCACCACCTGGCCCTTCACTATCAAAGGTCTACAAGACCTTTGATTATCGATCAGTCCCCTATCGAGGTCACGAATAAATCGAAAAGCAAGCAAAATTATAAAGCTTGCTTTTTTGATTTTGTAGATTTTTGATTTTCAGAGCGTAGCTCTTAGGATCACAAACGTAGTGAGTAATCTTCTTAATGTAACATTTCTTTTTTCAAAACACAGCAACACAACGGATTTACCATTCGATAGAATGCCCGCGCACCACCTGATCCTTCATTAATAAAGGTATAATACAAACTAAAAGCACCCACGAATGTGAGTGCTTTATATATATGGTTAAGTATACTTTCTCTCTCAGGGGAGAAAGGATAACATCTATTCGACTAAAAACAAACTGCCTTTCGGCTTGTAGATAAAAGACAGTTTGAGGGTCTAATTCATAGCAATTTTCCAATCACTAAAAGCAAACTTATGAAAGAGTATGTTTCTACTCTTTACTTTATATCTTACTAATTGAAAAGTTTAAAAAATTTCGGGATAAATGTTTCTTTTTAGGGACTTTAAAAAGTTTACTTTATGTTTCATTTATCTGTGTAACTTTTAAAACTGTACATCCAATTAATTAGTTACTTTTCTTGTTAAAGTCAATTAAAAAATGAACTTTAACACCTTTCGTAAATGAAACAATTCTGAAATAAAAATTCCTACCTAAGTTTTAGAAAATTTATTTAAACCACTGATTATCAAATGTATAAAATGTAAATAATTAAAGAATACTAAGTGACTACACCATAAAAACAAAGCTCTTACAAATTGCAAGAGCTTTGAAATTATGATGACACATTTTCAAAAATGAAAATTTATATTCTTTCTATAGTTAGGGGAGAAAGGATAAGAATCATCGTATTGATATGCAAGGTACTATTTATTTTGAATTTTTCAAAAAAAGCTTTTTGCATTAATGCGTTCCTTCATGTAAGTCAAAAAAAAGCTATCATGATACACATACTTCCGAATAGCTTTCTCTCTTTTCGTTTTTTTATCGTTCTGTAGGTCTTTTTTATATCAGAATTTAACAATTATGCTAATTTAGATAGTGAAACTCTCCTCTTTTGCATTTATTTTTAATTAAAATTATCAATTTCAACTGCATAAAAAAAGTTACCTCGGGAAAAACCCGAAGTAACTTCAAATTGAAAAATCTTATAATTTTTCAATATCAAAATGAAACTAACTGAAACTATTTTTATATCATTAATGCGCTTATCGCCTTATTCAAAGTTTATTCTTTTTTTTTAAAATGAGTATTTCTCAAAAATTATTACATTTGTCTAAGCTTATTTAGTTGTAAATCACCACAATATTTTAAGCCATTTTATGTTATTAATAAGTTGAATAAATGTAAATGAGAGAGATACTGTTTTATTTGAATTTATATTTAAACTATTTGTTTCTGACTATTAAACAACCTAAACTCTAAAATTCCCACCTTAACCAAAAAAAATGGTAACCAGCCTAAACAACCACGTTTGTGAAGAACATATATACTCTAAGATTTTTAGAACACTTTCTAATGACTTATTTAATTTTTTACGCTATAAATATGGTGAAGGATTAAATCCGAAAGACAAAGTGCAGGAAGCCTTTGTTACTTTATGGAATAATTGTAAGAAAGTTCCACCAGAAAAAGCCAAGTCTTTTTTATTTACTACGGCGAATAACTTAATGCTCAATGAGATTAAGCACCAAAATGTAGTTTTAAGACATCAACAAACAAAACCGAAGAGCTATACAAATGAGAATCCTGAGTTTTTGATGGAAGAATCTCAATTTATGGAGAAATATGAAGCTGCTTTGGCCAAATTAACCGAAGCCCAGCGTGTAGCGTTTCTCATGAATAAAGCAGAAGGGAAGCGTCATAAAGAGATTGCTGAACTACTAGGGATTTCGCGAAAAGCCGTAGAAAAAAGAATATATGGAGCCTTAGAAAAACTCCGAAAAGAAATAGATGGAATATAATTAACTGTTAGATTTTTAAAGGGTTAATTAAAAAAAAGAATATATCATGGTAGGAAAAATAACTACATAGTTGTTATATTTACAAATCGCAGATTATGAATAAAGAACAATTAATAAATAAATGGTTAGATTCGGGCCTTGACGAAACTCAATTAAATGAGTTCAAAAAGATGCCTGAGTATGATACGTACACTAAATTGAGTGAACGTGCACCATTATTTAAGGATGATTCTTTTAACGTTGATTTAGAATATAAAAAGCTAAGTTCAAAGTTAAAGATCAATGAACCAACACAATCAAGTACTAATACCAATACAAGCGGTATTAGAAGTCTTATAAACCCTTTGCTAAGAGTAGCCGCTGTCGTTGCTGTTGGTTTAGCGGTGTATTACATGCCTATTTATGATAATATGGCCACTGTAAAAACATTGGCTGATCAGCAAACCACAGTAGCCTTACCAGACGCTTCTACTGTAGCGCTGGAAAAATCTTCTTCGTTGAGATTTCAGAAAAGAAATTGGGACGAAAAAAGAAAGGTAAATCTAGTTGGTGAAGCGCGTTTCAAAGTTGCAAAAGGATCAGCATTTGATGTTGAGACTTGGATTGGCAAAGTGACCGTTTTAGGAACAGATTTTAAAGTAGTACAACGCGAAAACTTTTTTGAGATAGAATGTTTCGAAGGAATGGTGAGTTTTGATTACAAAGGAAAAACAGTGAAATTACCTGCTGGTAAATCATTGAGAATTATTGATGGTAAGATTGTTTCGAAAAAAGAGACGAAGCTTGCATAACTTCAATAACAAAGTCATAAAAAAAGCCTACTAACTATTTAGTAGGCTTTTTTAATATCTCTAAAACACGGCCAATTAATTATGCCGCGTTTTCTTTTTTAATTAAATTCAAGGCAGAACCATGTTTGAACCATTCTATTTGTCCTGCATTATAAGTATGATTAACTAGAATTGTATCCTGGCTTCCATCAGCGTGTGTTACATTAATTGTTAATGGTTTCCCTGGAGAGAAATCAGCTAAATCAACAAAATCAAATGTATCATCTTCTTGAATTTTATCATAATCAGCTTCATTAGCAAATGTCAATCCTAACATTCCTTGTTTTTTCAAGTTTGTCTCATGAATTCTAGCAAACGATTTCACCAATACAGCGATCACACCTAAATGACGTGGTTGCATGGCAGCATGCTCACGAGAAGAACCTTCACCATAATTATGATCTCCTACTACTATTGTAGGTACTCCAGCAGCTTTATAGGCGCGTTGGGTAGCTGGTACAGCTCCATATTCACCGGTTAACTGATTCTTAATTGTATCTGGTTTATCATTAAAGGCATTAATTGCTCCTGTCAAGGTATTATTAGAAATATTATCTAAATGACCTCTGAATCGCAACCAAGGACCTGCCATAGAAATATGATCAGTTGTACATTTTCCTTTCGCTTTTATCAATAGTTTTGCTCCTTTAACATTTCCTCCAATAGGAGTAAAAGGCGTTAAAAGTTGCAATCTCTTCGAATCTGAATTTACTTTAATTTCTATTCCAGAACCGTCTTCTGGAGGTGCAACAAAACCAGCATCTTCTACGTCAAACCCTCTTTCTGGTAATTCCATACCTGTAGGTTCATCTAATTTTACTTGTTCTCCATTTTTATTTGTTAGCGTATCTGTGATAGGATTAAAATCCAAACGTCCTGAAATTGCAATCGCCGCTACCATTTCTGGAGAAGTAACAAATGCATGTGTATTTGGGTTTCCATCCGCTCTTTTCGCAAAGTTTCTGTTAAAAGAGTGTACTATACTATTTTTTGGTGCATTTTTAGGATCACTATATCGTGCCCATTGGCCGATACATGGGCCGCATGCATTGGTGAAAATTGTGGCGTCTAAATCTTCAAAAATTGACAACAAACCATCTCTTTCAGCGGTAAATCGTACTTGTTCGGAACCTGGATTGATACCGAACTGCGCTTTTGTTTCCAAGCCTTTATCTACTGCTTGTTTTGCAATTGACGCTGCTCTAGACAAATCTTCATATGATGAATTTGTACAAGAGCCTATCAAGCCCCATTCAACGTCTAAAGGCCAGTCATTTTTTGTAGCTATTTCATTCATTTCACCAACCACTGTAGCTAAATCTGGTGTAAATGGTCCGTTAATATGTGGCGCCAATTCTGACAAATTGATTTCGATCACTTGATCAAAATATTGTTCTGGATTTGCATATACTTCAGCATCACCAGTTAAATGTTCTTTTACCTCATTAGCCGCATCAGCAACATCATTTCTATCGGTAGCTCTTAAATAGCGCTCCATAGATTCGTCATATCCAAAAGTAGATGTTGTAGCGCCTATTTCGGCACCCATATTACAAATGGTTCCTTTACCAGTACAAGACATGCTTTTTGCACCTTCACCAAAATATTCTACAATCGCTCCAGTACCTCCTTTTACAGTTAGAATACCAGCAACTTTTAAAATAACATCTTTTGGTGCTGTCCAACCACTTAATTTACCTGTTAATTTCACTCCGATAAGCTTAGGAAATTTCAATTCCCAAGGCATTCCTGCCATTACATCTACTGCATCAGCTCCACCAACTCCAATGGCTACCATTCCTAAACCTCCAGCATTTACCGTATGAGAATCGGTACCGATCATCATCCCGCCTGGAAAGGCATAATTTTCTAAGACTACTTGATGAATAATTCCAGCACCCGGTTTCCAGAATCCGAGTCCATATTTACTGGATACCGATTCTAAAAAATTAAAAACTTCATTACTCGTATTTAAGGCATTTTGCAAATCACTTTTTGCACCTATTTTGGCCTGAATTAAATGATCACAATGTGTGGTTGTTGGCACAGCCACTTTCTTTTTACCTGCTTGCATAAACTGGAGTAGAGCCATCTGAGCGGTAGCATCTTGTAATGCAATTCTATCTGGAGCAAAATCTACGTATGATTTGCCCCTCTCAAAAGTTTGACTTGGTATTCCTTCGGTAAGATGAGAATATAAAATTTTCTCTGACAATGTCAACGGCTTACCTGTCAATTCTCGTGCTTTATTAATTCTATCGCCCATCGTTTTATAGACGCTTTTAATCATATCAATATCAAATGCCATATGCTAATTATATTTGGTTAAATATACGAACGCAAAGTTACTCATTTTCGTATTATTTTTCGAAAATGTTCAATATAAAAAGTTAATATCACATTATTTATGTGAAATACTCAATAAAAGGTAAAAACGATTAAATTATTTGCAGTACAGCATCTAAAATATTATGAACCTAAAAATGAAATTTTGGTAAGAAACCCTTATTTCAAACGATTTCGGCGGACAAACCACGACTTAATAATCTAGAACATCGAGGTTTCAATTCTTCGTATTCTCCCGTTTTAACAGCACACTTTCCTTTATAATGCACAAGGTAAGTACATTGTTCCGCCTGTTCTGGCGTATGATCGCATACATCGATTAAAGAATCAATTACAAAATCGAATGTATTTACATCATCATTAAACAAAATGATTTCGTGCTGTTGTACCTCCTGTTCAAGGACATCAACCTCTTCTTGTATTTTTTCTTTAGTACTCATGGTAGGCATTTAAAACAAAAATAATAAAAAAGAGGCACATGTTCAATATACCTCTTCTGTCAACAACTAAAATTAACTAATTCTAATATAAAAATCTTAATGCTGTAATATCGTTTCCATTAAACTCGCCATCTTCATTGTTCGAGAAACAGGCCAACATTATAGAAGTTGGATCAAATCCTGTAGGTGTTCCTGGAATATGAATAGCTCCTATAGAACCAGCGCTTTCACCCGATTGCCCACAGCTTTGTCTACTAAACCAATCTGTGTGACGTAGGCCTACTGAATGTCCAATTTCATGTGTAATTACGTGCTCTACAACATTTGTATTGAAACTGTTCAGACCATAAATCTGTACAAACTTATTTGGTCTTCCATTTGATGGAAATCCTGCAGAACCTCCTGAACCAGATTGATTTGGATTATGATATACAACCATTTCTTTTGGTTGGTAATCCGTGCCAAAGGTCAGATTAAACCGAATATCTAAGCCCAATCTATTGTAATTATTTACCGCCCAACGCAGCGCGGTTTGCTCTTTATTCGACAAACCAAAACCGCCACCACCAGTGTAACCAATAATATCTATAGTACTTATAGTTACCAAATTATTCGTACGATATTGTTTTGCTTGAATCCCATCACCAACATTCATATTTAGTATTTGATCTTTTGTAAACATTAGATCACCTTCTACTTTGAACATCTCTTGAACACTCCCATCTGGTAGCTCAAAATCAACAACCTCTAAGTCGTTCGGATTAAAGAAATTTTTCTCTAAAGCCTTGACAATCTCAGCGTGTTTTTCTTGCGAAGATTCTTGATCAATAAAAGCATCTTCGTCTTTTTGACATGAAAACAGTAACATAGCAATTGTTAAAATAAAAACCGGAAAATTGAGTTTTTTCTTCATTTTGTCTAATTTTTTAAGTTAATAATGATTTTATTGCTAAATATTTAACAATAATTTTGACCGTGAAGTTAAAACTAGTATAGACTATAATCAATAGCGAAAACCATGATTTTTAAAATTACTTGAAAACCACTAGTTTTGAAATAGACCGAAATGTAATCCTCTTAATTTGACTTTAGATATTTTAAAGCGACCCAATTATGACGTTCAATAAAGTGCTCTAAATGCAATTGATGTTTTGAAGCTTCTCCATCAATGATCGGAATATCTTCTTGATAAAAACCACTCAGTAGTAAGATTCCGTTTTCATTCAAGCAGTTCGCATACGTTTGCATATCACTCATCAAAATATTGCGATTGATATTAGCGATAATTACATCGTATTTCTTATTTACTAAAAGAGAAACATCACCTTCATATACAGAAATATGCTCGCATTTATTTCGTTCGCAATTCTCTACTGAGTTTTCATAACACCAGGCATCAATATCAATGGCGTCAATAGGTGCTGCCCCTTTCATCTCGGCAAAAATTGCCAAAATTCCTGTACCACAACCCATATCTAGTACTTTCTTATTTTGCAGGTCTAAAGCCAACAAATGTTGCACCATCATATGCGTAGTTTCATGATGCCCTGTACCAAAACTCATTTTTGGTTCTATGACAATATCATATTTTAAATTAGGGTTCTCATGAAAAGGCGCACGGATACTTACTACATTATCGACCTCAATTGGTTGAAAATTCTTTTCCCATTCACTATTCCAATTCACTTGCGCAATTTCTTCTTTTGTAAATGAAATTTGGAATTCCTCATTCTTTAAGGCATAAATATCGTCAAGAACGGTTTCATTGTGTTCTGCTTTTTGGATATACGCGGTGACTCCGTTTTCATGTTCTACGAAGCTTTCGAAGCCTGCATAACCCAGTTCTGCAATCAAGATCTCTGTCGCTGGTTGCAATGGAGAAACATCGAAATTATAAGCAATGTATGTAGCTGACATAAAAATATATTGACTCCTGCCTTTACAGGAATAACTTTTAAAATTAACTTAAAAAGACTGTGATGAATTTAGCAATCAAATTCACACAATTATAGGTTTATATGGCGTTGATAATTGCTAAGAAATCTTCGCTCTTCAAGGAAGCACCACCGATCAAACCTCCATCAACATCAGGTTTAGAAAAAATCTCTTGAGCATTTGCAGGTTTTACACTACCTCCATAGAGGATAGAAATTTCTTCAGCGACATCTTCATCATACTGTTCTATAATTAAATTACGTATAAAGGCATGCATTTCCTGTGCTTGTTCTGCCGAAGCAGTTTCCCCGGTACCTATCGCCCAAACTGGTTCATAGGCAAGCACGATATGCTGCCAGTCACTTTCTTTTAAATGAAATAAGGCATCTTTCAATTGATATTCAACCACATTGAAATGGTTGCCCGATTGTCTATCTTCCAATTTTTCTCCGAAACAAAAAACAACATCCATTTTATGCTCAAGTGCTTGTTCTACTTTTTGCGTAAGCAAATTGGCATCTTCACCAAAATATTCTCTTCTTTCTGAATGTCCTAAAATAACGGTATTGATTCCGGCTGATAATAGCATCTCTGCAGAAACCTCTCCTGTATAAGCTCCATTTTCTTTGAAATGCATATTTTGAGCTGCTACCTCAACCCTAGTATCTCTTTTCTCAGCGTCTACCACATAAGGTATATTGATAAATGGCGGCGAGACAACTACTTTGGTATTTTCGTCAAGATCTCCTAACCCAGTACTGATGGCAGTCACCAGCTGTATAGATTGCTCCTTATTCAAATTCATTTTCCAATTTCCAGCTACTATTTTTTTTCTCATAATTTATTTCAGTTTTATTCGTGGATCCAACCACCCATATATAATGTCAACAAAAATATTGATAATAATGAACATGGTTGCTATTATCAATACACTTCCCATAATAATGGGCAAATCTAAGGTATTTAAAGCGTTTACAATTTCTTTTCCTAATCCATTCCAATTAAAAATGTATTCTACAAAAACAGCGCCTGCCAACAACGATGCAAACCACCCAGATACTGCCGTAACTACCGGATTTAAAGCGTTTTTCAACGCATGCTTTCGAATGATTTTATACATCGTCAATCCTTTTGCCTTTGCCGTACGAATATAATCTTGACTCAATACTTCGAGTAAAGAACTTCGCATTAATTGAATGACCACCGCCAAAGGACGAATACCTAATACAATCGCCGGTAAGAGTAAATTCTTTAATTGTATATACTTTCCTTCCCCAAAATCATCTACTTCATATAAGCTACCAGTCATATTCAAATTTGTGTATTTATGAAGTACAAAACCAAAAAACCAAGCAAATATCATCGCTGAGAAAAAAGAAGGTACACTCATTCCTAAGGTACTAACGACCGAAACGCATCGATCAAAAAATGAATCTTTAAAAATAGCCGACACTATTCCGAAAAATACGCCAATAAGTATCGCAATTGCAATAGCCGAAATAGCCAAAATTGCCGTATTGGGCAACGTTTCTGAAATTATTTCAGAGACTTTTTTTCCATTCTTTTGAAAGGATTCTCTAAGATATGGATACTTGAGCACAATTGTTTTTTCACCAACCGAAAAGAGTTTTTGAAATGTATATTTATTTTCACTTAAATAGGTATAACTCTGTTCATTTGTACTGTGAACCGAAATCGGAGATAAGTCATTTAAATAATAAGCATATTGCGTTAGAATTGGTTGATCAAAACCATATTTGCGCTTGATGTTTTCTAACTGCTCACTATCTTCACGCTGGTCTAACATCATTCGCGCTGGATCGCCAGGTAATACGGTAAATAAAAAGAAAATAACGGTAATCACCCCGAAAAGTGTCAAAATGCCGTAAAAAAACTTATTTGAAATATAACGAAACAACGAATATTATTTAGCTATCAAATATAGTTAAACTATTAAAAAATAGTAGCTTTGCAAAACCTTTTATTTTATTCGTATGACCAGAGCGCTACTCGTTGAACAGATCAAAAAAAAGCAATCGTTTTTATGTGTTGGATTAGACGTTGATCTAGATAAGATTCCTCAACATTTACTGACCTTAGAAGATCCTATTTTTGAATTCAACAAACAAATCATAGATGCTACACATCATCTAACCGTTGCCTACAAGCCAAATATTGCTTTTTACGAGGCTTACGGAATTAAAGGTTGGAAGGCCCTAGAGAAAACCAATAGCTATCTAAATAACAATTACCCAGAAATATTTACCATTGCTGATGCCAAAAGAGGGGATATTGGCAATACTTCTACACGTTACGCCAAAGCGTTTTTTGAGGATTTGGATTTTGATTCGATTACAGTTGCTCCTTATATGGGTAGTGATTCTGTGGAACCTTTTTTAGCCTTTGAAAATAAATTTACGATTATGCTGGCATTAACTTCAAACATTGGTGGGTTAGATTTTCAAACGTTAAAAATTGAAAACGAAGCACTCTATAAACACGTCTTGAAGAAATCATTATCTTGGAAAAATTCAGATCAATTAATGTATGTTGTTGGTGCGACACGACCTGAATATTTTAGTGAAATTCGTAAAATTGTACCTAACCATTTTTTATTAGTTCCTGGGGTTGGCGCTCAAGGCGGAAGCTTATCTGAAGTATGTAAGTATGGCTTAAATGAGGATATCGGCTTACTGGTAAATTCTACAAGGGGTATTATTTATGCTTCGCAGGGAAAAGATTTTGCCTTAAAAGCACAAGAAAAAGCACAAGAATTACAACAAGAAATGAAGGAATATTTCTAATTACTGCTCTAATATTTCCAAAAAATAAGCGCGAAGTTCATCCATTTGCTTGCTACCCTTCTTTCTCCCTATTCTTCCTAAAAAATAAAGAACAAACCATAATACGGGCATTGCGATACACATGATCATTGCAAAATGATACTCTTGCTGTAGACTCCATCTTGTATACAGCATGACCAAAAAGACCATAAACCCAATCGCTACCCCGAAATGGATAAACATAAACAGTGACCAAACACTTGGTTTAGGTCCAAACAACCCTTTAATGGTTGTTTCATTTTCATTATGCTCGCTAATTTCGGCATGCAGATGAGGAGACCAAAAATGAGCCTCATTTGTTGGGACATCTATAACAATATGATGATCTACAATTTTTCCAATAAATTTTCCACTCCCATGAGCAAATTCGTGCTCAAATTTTTCAATAATGATGGTCTTGCCTTCTGATCTTTCTATCTTGAAACGAGGCTTTAATGAAATTTTATTCAATGGATTAGCATCTAGATTCTCATTCATCTGAACACTTGAATTTTAGAACATTAAATTTATAAAATCTATACGCAATAAACTATCTTTGCAAACAATTTCAGTGAACCATGGGAAATATTGTAGCCATAGTAGGAAGACCGAATGTAGGAAAGTCTACTTTTTTTAATCGTTTAATTCAGCGTCGTGAGGCCATTACGGATGCTGTAAGTGGGGTTACGCGTGATCGTCATTATGGTAAATCAGAATGGAACGGACAAGAATTTACCTTAATTGATACTGGTGGATATGTCAAGGGTTCTGATGATATTTTTGAAGCTGAAATCGACAAACAAGTAGAATTAGCCATTGACGAAGCAGATGCCATTATTTTTATGGTCGATGTTGAGTCAGGTATCACCGGAATGGATGAGGATGTTGCTAAATTACTTCGCAAGGTAAAAAAACCAATATTTTTGGTTATCAACAAAGTCGACAACAGCAAACGAAATGCCGATGCTGTTGAGTTCTATGCATTAGGTCTTGGCGATTATTATACCATCGCAAGTATTAATGGCAGCGGTACAGGTGAGTTGCTAGATGATTTGGTGAAGGCCTTACCTGAAAAAGAAGAAACTGTAGAAGATGAATTACCAAGATTCGCTGTTGTTGGAAGACCGAATGCGGGAAAGTCATCTTTTATTAATGCCTTGATCGGAGAGGATCGATATATTGTCACTGATATTGCTGGTACAACTAGAGATTCGATTGACACAAAATACAATCGTTTTGGATTCGATTTTAATTTAGTAGATACCGCAGGAATACGACGAAAAACAAAGGTAAAAGACGATCTAGAATTTTATTCCGTAATGAGATCCGTTCGTGCCATAGAGCATTGCGATGTTGCTATTTTAGTGATAGATGCAACACGTGGTTTCGAAGGACAAGATCAAAATATTTTTTGGCTAGCCGTCAAAAACAAAAAAGGAGTTGTGATTCTGGTTAATAAATGGGATTTGGTTGAAAAAGATACTAAAACCACTAAAGAATTTGAAACAATGATCAGGAGACAAATAGAACCTTTTACTGATGTCCCTATTGTTTTTATTTCGGCCTTAACCAAACAACGTATTTTTAAAGCGATTGAAACATCGGTGACCGTATATAACAGTCGAAAAAATAGAATTTCGACCAGTAAATTGAATGAGACTATGTTGGATATTGTGACGAACAATCCTCCACCAGCATACAAGGGCAAATTTGTGAAAATTAAATTTTGCACTCAGTTACCAACACCGACACCACAATTTGCTTTTTTCTGCAATTTACCACAATATGTAAAAGACCCATATAAAAGATATCTCGAAAATAGAATGCGTGATATTTTCGATTTTAACGGTGTCCCGATTGTCATTTATTTCAGAAAAAAGTAAGCCTATCACTTGATGATAAATTAGTATATTTACCTCTTCATCAAGAACAAATGAACTCCAACAAGCAACTTGCAATTTTTATCATGGGTGTTTCTGGTGTTGGTAAATCTACCATCGGAAAATTACTCGCTGATCAATTATCGATTCCTTTTTTCGATGGAGACGATTATCATCCAGAAGCTAACAAGAAAAAGATGGCAAATGGCCATCCTTTAAATGACGAAGATCGGTATGATTGGCTATTAAATTTAAATAAACTAGCCAAGGAACAAACGTGTCATAATTCTTGTGTTATTGCCTGCTCAGCATTAAAAGAGAGCTATCGAAATTTACTTAAAAACGGCATTGAAACGAACATCAAATGGGTATTACTCTATGGTTCTTTCGATCAAGTTTTAAGCAGAATTAAACAAAGAACAGGACATTTCATGCCTACTTCTTTGTTAAAATCTCAATTTGAAACTCTCGAAAAACCGATCGAAGCGCTGAAAATAAATATTCGAGAAACTCCTCAAAATATAACAACATACATAGTGAACGAACTGCAAAAAAAATCAGAATTTGGAATCATTGGACTTGGTGTGATGGGAAAAAGCTTGGCTAGAAATTTAGCATCGAATAACTTTAGACTTTCAATGTTTAATCGTCATGTTCCGAAGATAGAAGAAGATGTTGCGAAAACATTCAAAAACGAATTTTTGGAGTTGTCTGCAGCGACAGCATTTGATGATTTATCGGCTTTTGTAAATTCACTACAAACACCGAGAAAGATTTTGCTGATGGTAAATGCGGGAAAACCAGTAGATGCTGTAATTGAAAGTCTCATACCCTTATTAGCTGAAGATGATGTAATCATTGACGGTGGTAATTCACACTACAAAAAAACACAAGAACGAATTGATCTCCTAGCCAATCACAAGATGCATTTTATTGGAGCTGGAGTTTCTGGTGGTGAGCAAGGTGCTTTAAAAGGACCTTCTATTATGCCTGGAGGTGACGCTGATGCTTATACCTTAGTGCAACCTTATTTAGAAACCATTGCCGCAAAAAACAAAAAGAACGAACCGTGTTGCACATATATTGGCAGCGGAGGAAGTGGGCATTTTATAAAAATGGTTCATAATGGCATTGAGTATGTCGAGATGCAATTGTTAGCAGAAGTCTACTTTATACTAAAAAACACTGGTAAAAGTCCAGATGAAATAGCTACTATATTGGAATCTTGGTCAACCGAAACTAACAGTTACTTGTTGGAAATTACCATCAATATTTTAAGAAAAAAAGAAGGGAATGGTTGGCTCATAGACCATATATTGGATACTTCGGGTAACAAAGGCACTGGTAATTGGACCACCATTGCTACAGCAGAACTAGGGATGCCCAGTACACTGATTCCGGCGTCATTATTTGCGCGTTACTTGTCGGCTTTTAAAGAAGAACGTATAGAAATAAGTCAAGTATACACGTCGGAAAATAAGGAATTAGCTATCGACGAACGCGAGTTACTAAATGCATATCATTTGGCAAGAATCGTGAATCATCATCAAGGATTCAGATTGTTGTCACAAGCATCTGTCGCCTACGACTGGCATCTAAATTTATCAGAAATTGCGAGTATCTGGACCAATGGCTGTATTATTCGATCAACGCTTATGGAAGCTCTTATTGATATTCTTAAAAAAGATGATAACCTCTTGTTGAATGACACTCTAGTTTCTCAAGTAAAAACACTCAAGCCTTCTTTAAATACAATTGTTTCGCAATGTATCCTTGGCGATGTTCCAATACCATGTTTGAGTGAGGCAGTCAATTTCTTAAATGGATATTCAACCGCTAACTCATCGGCAAATATCATTCAAGCGCAACGCGATTATTTTGGTGCTCACACCTATCAACGTGTAGATGATATGAGTGGAACTTTTCATCATACGAACTGGGAAGAATAGTAACATTTTATTTGACCTTTGCCTAAAAAGAGACTTTCATTTCTTGTTTTGCAATATTAAAGCCCTTTTTGCGAACAATTTCTTGTGCCTTACTTTCATCAATTAATAGCGGATTGGTATGATTGAAATGAATAAAGAATATTTTCTTTTTGTCTTTGGCAGATAAGGTTTCGAACAATTGCATACTTTCTTCAACGAAAGGGTGAGGCACCTCATCCATATCACGATCAATTTCTCCATTTTTGAAAAAAGTGGCATCTAAAAAAGCGAGGTCTACCTTCTTCACATATGCAGCAATATCTCGCTCCCACTTATGCCATTTATCAATATCCGGAATAAATAATGCCTTCTTCTCCTGATTATGAATCACAAAACCCACGGTTTCTGTGAATTCATCTCGATGCGGAACTTCTATGGGTTGTACAGAAATACGCTCATTTAGTTTGATTATTGAATCTTTTTGCAACGATCTCAATTCAATATTTTGAAGTGTTACTAATTGACTCCAGGGTCCGTTTTGTGTTAAATATTGTCGCATTCGAGGCATTGCATAAACAGGCATTTTTTGAGCACTCAAGGCCTCTCTTCCTAAGAACATCAAACCTGTATAATGTCCCATATGACCATGTGTTAAAAAAATACCATCAGGCAGTTGTTTCGCATCTTTCAGTTGATTGGAAAGTAATTTTGTTTGTTGTGTAAAATCAGGAGTCGCATCGAACAACCAACTTTCATTTGAAACAGGATCGATCACGGCAATAGAACTCACCATTCTTTTAGTTGCCAAATTTTCATACGTACGTTGGCAACAGTCTTTTTTACAAGCAATTTGAGGGTATCCCGCATCTTGCGCATTCCCTAAGACAAAAATATAAGGCTCTTTAGGTTTAGCTGAGTCTTCTACCTCTTTATCATTGCATGCGAAGCACGCTAACAATAAGAGATAATAACAACAATTTTTAACTAATTTTTTAATCACGAATACCATTTTGCAATATTACCAACTACCTCCAGCGCCACCGCCGCCAAAGCCGCCGCCGCCAAAGCCTCCACCAAAACCACCGCTACCAAAACCTCCTCCGCTAGAGCTACCACCAAAGCCACCACCGCCAAAACCGCCACGACCAGATTTGCTCAAAATAATAGCTTCTAAAATAGAACCAGCAACCGAATCTCGACGTCTTCTTCCTCGACCCCCTCTTCGGTTATTGCGGTTGGATAGTATGATCAATAAAATAACAAAAAAGAGAATGATAAAAACAATGGGGATGCCACCGGAATCTCCGTTATTAAAATTTCGATTTTCTCGGTACTCACCATTCAATATTTCTATGATTGCTGAAGTTCCTCGATCTAAACCTTCATAAAAATTTCCTTGTTTAAACTGTGGTGTAATGATATTCGTTACTATTCTCTTCGCTAAAGCATCGGTCAACAAATGCTCAACCCCATAACCTGTTGTTATCCATAACTTTCGGTCATCTTTCGCCACTAATAGTAAAACACCATTATCTTCGTTTGCCTGTCCTATGCCCCATTCATGCGCCCATTTCGTCGAAAAAAAAGCAATATCTTCTCCGCCTAAGGTCTTTATGGAAGCTACAACTATCTGTGTTGAAGTTGAATCGGCATAATTTATGAGTTTCCTTTCTAATGCATTCTTCTCGTAACCGCTCAATAGTCTGGCCTCATCATAGACACTAGTTTCTTTAGTAGGTTTCGGAGGTATCTCTACTTGTGCATATCCAATATGAATAAAATTGCATAGAAGAAGTGTACAAAAAAGAAATTGTAAATATGTCGTTCTGATCGGATGCATTCGCTGCTAACGGAAGTTCTAAAATTTAACTGCAAGATACTAAAAGCATTGCAATATAATACGTCTACAAATTGATGGGTCCGTTACGTATCACGTTAAAAAATTGTCTATTAATAAAAATCAAATTACCTTAGTTGCTCTTAACTAACCCCAATTTAAAATGAAGAAATTAACCTTCCTTGTATTTCTTATTGCTTCCGCGATAAGCGCTCAACAATTAGATATAGAAAAATTAAAAGGCATGAAACCGAGGGCTATAGGCCCTGCAGGAATGAGCGGACGAATTACTGCAATTGACGTAGTCACGAGTCAACCCGATATTATGTATGTCGGCGCGGCCTCGGGCGGCGTTTGGAAATCGGAAAGCGGCGGCATCGATTGGAAGCCTATTTTTGATGATCAGCCAACAGCAGGAATCGGTGCAATTGCTATTCAACAAAGTAATCCTGATGTTATTTGGGTAGGTACCGGTGAAGGAAATCCAAGAAATAGTTTAAATGGAGGTTACGGGATATATAAAAGTCTCGATGCGGGCGCCACTTGGCAATCTATGGGTCTCAAAAAAACTAGAAATATTCATAGAATTATTATCGATAAAGACAATCCGAATACTGTATATGTAGCCGCTATTGGCTCTCCTTGGGGAGAGCATCCAGAACGCGGGGTTTATAAAACAACCGACGGTGGTAAAACTTGGACCAAGTCACTCTTTGTAAATAATAAAACAGGAGCCGCTGACTTAGTCGTAGACCCTTCAAACCCAAATAAATTAGTAGCTGCCATGTGGGAACATCGCAGAAAACCATGGACCTTCAATTCAGGTGGAAAAGGTTCTGGTTTGTATATTACGTATGATGGCGGAGATACCTGGACGAAAAAAACAGCCGAAGATGGGCTTCCTAAAGGAAATCTAGGAAGAATTGGCTTGGCTATTGCACCAAGTAACACTAAAGTAATCTATGCCTTAGTGGAGGCAAAAAAGAACGCGCTATACAAATCTGAAGACGGTGGAATTAAATGGAAAAAAATAAATGACAAACCTGGCATTGGAAATAGACCTTTCTACTATTCTGATCTTTTTGTAGACTCAAAAAATGAGAATCGTTTATACACGGTATTTACCTATGTAAATGTGAGTGACGACGGAGGGAAATCATTCAAGCAATTGATGCCCGCTTATGGCACATCTGTAGGAGTACACCCCGATCACCACGCTTGGTGGATTCATCCTGATAATCCTAATTTCATGATTGATGGGAATGACGGTGGTTTGAATATTACAAAAGACAAAGGAAAGACCTGGAGATTCGTTGAAAATCTTCCTGTTGGTCAGTTTTATCATATTGCCTACGATATGGAATATCCATACAATTTATATGGTGGAATGCAAGACAACGGCTCATGGGCTGGACCTGCGTATGCACTAAAAGCGCAAGGTATTCGCAATGCTTATTGGCAAGAAATTTCTTTTGGTGATGGTTTTGATGTTGTTCCTGATCCCAAAAATTACCGCTATGGCTACAGTATGTCTCAACAAGGTTTTGTGAGCATTTACGATCGCGTTACCGGTAACAACAAAATGGTGCGTCCAACGCACCCTGACCCTGCTGTAAAATTACGCTTTAACTGGAACGCTGCTATCGCCATTGATCCGTTCGACCAAGAAACAATTTATTTTGGAAGTCAGTTTGTACATAAAACATCGAATCGTGGCCATGAATGGGATATTATTTCGGCAGATTTAACAACGAATGACCCCGAAAAACAGAAACAACATGAAAGTGGTGGAATTACCATGGATGCTACAGGAGCAGAAAATCACTGTACTATTTTAGCGATTACCCCGAGTACGATTGAAAAGGGATTGCTGTGGGTAGGAACTGATGACGGACAAATACAACTCTCTAGAAATGGTGGTGAAACTTGGACAAATGTAACCCCAAAAGGTAAAAAAATGCTCAAAGGAGGTTGGATAGCCCAAATAAAAGCATCTAAATTTAATGCTGGAGAAGCGTATGCGGTAATCAATAACTATAGAAATTTCGATTTTAAACCGTATTTATACCGCACAAAAGATTATGGAAAAACATGGGAAAGTTTATTGAATGGTAAAGATGAAACTTTTGGATATTCTCTTTCCTTAATTCAAGACCCAATAGAGAAAAAGCTTGTTTTTTTAGGTACGGAAAACGGATTGTACGTGAGTTTAGACGAGGCGAAATCTTGGACTAAATGGACAGAAGGATATCCTACTGTGCCGACCATGGATTTAGAAATTCACCCAAGAGAGCATGATTTGGTAGTCGGTACATTTGGTAGATCTTTTTATGTGTTTGATGATATTCGTCCGTTACGAGAACTTGCCTCCAAAGGCGCACAAGAACTAAAGAAAACACTCAAAGTTTATAAAGCTCCCAATGCCTTTATCAATCAAACACAGCAAGCTTCTGGAACACGTTTCGGTGGGAATGCCATGTTTAATGGCGAGAATAGACGTCGAGGTGCCATGCTGAGTTATAGTATTAACAAACCAGATTCGGCTGATAAAAAACCTAGTAAGAAAGGAGATTCTATCAACATGAAAGTTTACAATTCGAAGAATACCTTGATAAGAACTGTAAAAAGGAAAGCACCTAAAAAAAGTGGCTTATATAGAACCTATTGGAATTTGGGTGAGAAAGGTGTTCGAGGCCCATCAAGAAGAGCTGCACGTACGAATGCACCTGAACCTAGAGGCCTTACTGTATTACCCGGTGATTATAAAGTGGTCATGCATTATGGAAAATCTAAAGACTCCACCATAGTAACCGTTGCCTATGACCCAAGAGTAAAAATGTCTCAAAAAGTATTACAAAGTAAATATGACTTGCTAAAACAATTAGAAAGCAAAACTGGTCTAGCCGGGAAAGCGGTGGAGCAATTAAAAGCTTCTAAAAAAATTGCGCAATCGTACAAAAAGCAATTAAAAGCAAAAAAAGATTCAATATACAAGGAACCAATAAAAGCAACTGATTCCATTGTGAAATCAATAAATCTGTTAATTGATGGTATGATTGGCAAGGAGGACAAACGTCAAGGGATTACTCGAAATCCAGATCCAACCCCCATGACCTTCGTATTTACTGCAAGGCGTTATATAGGTTCGTTATTACAAGAACCCGGGAAAACAGAGCATCAATTGATGAAAACGGCCAATGAAAAGTTAGATACTGAAATGTCGAAAATAAATTCATTTTATAAAACGAATTGGCCAACATATAGAAAGCAAATTGAAGCCTTAAAGTTGAGTTTATTTAAAGACTTTAAAGAATTGAAAGAGTAAATAGTTCTATAATTTATTCTCAGATATCTTTTCAAAAAAGAGTTTCCTGTAAGTATTACCTATAGGAAGCTCTTTTTCTTTTATCCAAACAACATCATTATCTATTCGATCAATATGTTTTAATGAAATAATATACGATTTATGTATTTGAATAAAATGAGATTGCATTAAGTTTTGACGTAAATGTTTTAGTGTATTGTTGGTAATAATTTGCTCATCTTTTAGTTGAACGGATACATAATTTTTCAATCCTTCGATAAAAAGAATCTCTTCTAAAAACACTTTGACAAATTTATTTTTACCATCCGTTTTTAAAAAAATATAGTTGTCGGCAGATACGGTCGTTTCATTTGCAGTCTCAAGCGGTAACAACTTAGATACTGCCTTATAAAAACGTCCAAACTCTATAGGTTTTAATAAATAATCTATTGCAGCAACGTCATAACTTTCAAGCGCAAACTTAGGGTACGCTGTTGTAAAAATAGTCTGAACATTATTGCTGACTATTTTAGAAAGTTGAATCCCGGTAATTTCTGGCATTTGTATATCCAAAAATAGCAGATCAACATTATTGTTGCGAATAAACAATAACGCCTCGATAGGTTTTGTAAACGTATTTATTAATTTCAAAAATGAAACCTTCTCTATAAATTTTTCAAGCAATCTAATTGCAGCTGGCTCATCATCAACAATAATACATTTAAAGACTCTACTCATATTGGCATTTTTAAGTAGGCATTAAATTGCTGCCCTTCACTATTATAATCTAGTTGATAGATGTCCTTAAATAACACATCTAATCGTTTTTTTACATTGACTGTACCAATACCTTTATCCATAAATTTATCTGAAGTATTTATTACATTTTTAGTCATGACCTCAAGAAAATCATTCTGTATATTAATTCGAATAGTTGCAGGTTTAGATGCATCATTAATAATACCATGTTTACACAAATTTTCAATAAAATGAATGATAATTAAAGACGGAATAGATTGTTCACCAATATGACCGTCTATTGATAGTTTCACATAAAAGTCATCTTCATATCGTTTCTCATAGAAATAAAGGTAATCTTTTATAAAATTAATTTCCTTATTCAGAGGCATGAAATTTTGTTTTACTTCATAAGTAACGTAGCGTAATAATTGCGATAACTTTAAAATATCATTAGCAGTTTCTGGTTTGTCGTCATATAGATCAGAATAAAACCCATTAAGGGTGTTGAACAAAAAATGCGGACTTATTTGCGAACGTAATGCCGAAACTTTTGCTTCTTGATGCTGCAACTCTAACTGATGGACACGTGATTTATTTTCATTATATCTAAAGATCAAATACACAACACTGCCATAAAAACATGCCTTAAATGTATAAATTAGACTATCTACCAAATAGATAAGTACAATATCATTTCGGTCCAAATTATAATTATGAACATCAAACAATTTTAACGTTACTACCTCTTCGAGCAAAAATCGAGTTGCAGCAAAAACCAATATCAATCCGAAAAAAAATATGATGTAACTAATGAATTTCCGTTTAACTAAAAAACGCGGCGTTAACACATAATAATTGATTGTATATACTAAGAAAAATGCAATATTATAGGTAAAGGTAAATAAGGCGCCCGTCCAAAAGAATTCGAAGTTTTTAAACCCTCCTCCTATTAAATCATCCCAAAACAAATCAAATGTCGTAAGAACAATGATTACAAGAAGGTTGTATTTTAATTCTTTCGTAACTTTCAATATGTTTAATTTAAGATATTAGATAAGCGTACAACTTCGAAATCAGGATTCGTGCTAAACAAATGTTTCAAAATAGGTATATGTCCTTGACCAAAAATAACTAATATCTTATCATCATTGGGACGAATTTGTCTTAATATATTGGAATAAATATATAAATTGGTTTTATACCAACCTGCAACTAAATCTGTTCCGACATATTCAGTATTCTTTCCGATTGCTACAAAATACTTACTATACATTAAAGCATTTTTCTGTAAAAATTCTTCCGTATTTATCTTCAATAAAAAATCTTTAATCGTTGAAGTTTCCAGTTCATCATTAATAACATCCATAAATGTTTTTCCGTATTGGTTAAAATTAGAAACAATATTTTCTTGTTTGTTATTTTTAGCATAATGAACAACTTTTTCAAAATCGAAATCGCCATAATAATTAATCGCCGTAACTCGAGACAAATTTGCCTTTTTAGAAGCCTTAAAGCCTAACTGATGTATCTCATTTTTCGTTAATTTAAATCTATCATTATAATACTCATTGTAAAGACTATCTAACTCTTTTTGTTTTGTAATAGGGTATTCTACACATATTTGAGACGGTTTAAAACTACTTATTTTACCTACCACTTCCTCAATCTCTTTTTGCTTTTGAGTGCTATATATAGAAAGTGCATTGTTCTTAAATACATCTGTTTCTGACGGTTCAAAATGTAAAGTCCCCATTAACACAATTTTAATCTTTTTTTGTTTTAATTTTTGAGCATTAAGAAATGTAACAAAAAAAACAGTGCTTACTAAAATGTAAAATTTCATGATTCTTTTTTAAGTAAATGTAGATACCTTCAAAATCTATAATTAGAAAATTACACTAACGCTCCTTTTTACTACACAAACACCATTTTTCATATGATTAACTCCGCTACCTATTTAGAAAAAAATATATACCACGATTTTTCATATTGATGGAATAAAACAGATAGTTCATACAAAACGGTCGTTTATAAAATTAAAATTGCATACCATTGATCTCACAAATTCAAACGAAATCTCTAAATGCCCTAATCATGAAGTACTTTGTCATTTTATTACTGTTAGCAGGATTTTTCTCTTGTGCAGATAAACAAGCCAATAACCAGTTAAAATCTTTGAAGGAAACGAATAAAGCCATTGAATTAAATTTAGAATATCTCGAAAAACATACAACCCATTTCACAATAAATAACAATGTTTTTGAAGGAAAAGGTAAAGAAGTAATCGAAAATTTTATCAACGAATCACAATTTATAGTGTATGGTGAAATGCATGATTCGCAACAGACATCAATTATAACAAAAGCATTCATTCCCTTACTTAAACAAGCAGGTTTTGATTATTTCGCTCTAGAAGTTGGACCAACATCAGCTCAGGTGTTAACCAGGCTATCAACACCTGCTGAAAAAACGATAGAAAATCTTCATACTTTTAATACAAAATACGCCATAACTGAATTGGATGAAGTAGACTATCCTATCCCTTTCTTTACTGGAATCAGTGATGCTGAATTTTTACAAGAAGCAAGCGCTAATGGAATGGAACTTTGGGGTATTGATCAAGAATACTATTTCGCCTCATTTTTTCTGTTAGATGAGCTTTTAGAAACCGTCATAACTAATCCAGATTTTAATAAAATAACCATTCTCAAGGAAAAAGCCGATCAAGCTATGATAAAGCATTTCATGAAAGAATTGGCCGATGATAATTATGAAACTTATAAAAACATTATTGAAGATAAAAATGTGGTTAACTTCTTTAATTCTTTTAACAAAGCAAATACGAGAGCTCAACAAATAATCGATGATTTACAAACGAGTTGGGATATTTACATTCGATGGCGAAATGATTCGCACGTAGATCGCATCAGTTATATGCGTAATAACTATATGAAACATTATAAGATAGCTTCTGAAACAAAAAAATCACCAAAAGTTTTTACCAAAATTGGAAGTTTGCATGCTTCAAAATTAATTTCGAATGGTGCTTTTGATATAGGATGCTTAACGGAAGAACTTGCTCAAAAGAATGGGACATATAGTACAAGCATAAACACTTGGAAGCCCTACGAATTAGAAAATGATTCAATTGTTAATAATCTTGAGAGGTATAAAAGAAGTTTTAAAAGATATAAACTATTCACTGATCTATCAAAGCAAGACGAATGGACAGTCATCAATTTAAAAGATATCAGAAAAGATCTCAAAGAAGGTCTTTTAACACTTCCAACTAATGGTGATTATCATAGACTTAAAAAACTCATAGAAAGTTATGACTATCAAATTATTTTACCTGTAGATGAAAATATCAAACCAAATAGAAGTTAAGAATCAGAAGGTACCAAACATTTTTTAGTTTCCCACTTGTTTTTAAGCGAATCGAGTGGGATTTTTTTACCCGAGCAATCAAGAAAATCACCATCTTGATCTTTGCTCAGAATTCGTAGCTTTCCAATTTTTAAAGAATCGGTCAGCTTTTGCATCAATACTTCTTTAGAAACCTTTTTGAACGCTGATCCAACTTTTATACCCACTTTATTGTTGTATAAATCCATATCGGTCGAGGGTTTATCTGGGAGTAAACCATCCTCCAATTTTCGCTTCTGATATGTTTGATAGTTTCCTTTTTCGTGTGCTTTTCCAAGAGTATAAGCAGCTCTTTTACCTATATCTTGTGTAAGACGCGCCATCCAATAGCTATGCTTAAAAGCATCTAATTTACCTCCGCTATTATCATTTCCAATCATACTATTTGTTTTTTGAATAGAATCTTTCACGCGAAGCACCTCTAATGAAACTGAGTAGGCTCTCTTTGCTTTAAACGGATGAAAAGTGACCCATGTTCGTTCGGGTTTCGACAGTTTAGATAAAGATTGTTTTAGTTTGGGCGAACAATTAGTCAATAATAATACCGCCAAAAACAACAGCAGGTTTTTCATGAATTCATGTATTGAATGCTCACAAATTTATACATTTGAAAATCAATTAAACAAACGAACCATGAAGTATCTTCCTATAGATTCGAAACTTTTTATAAAAAATCGTAAAAATTTTGCAGCTCAGATGCAGCCCAAAAGTTTGGCTGTTTTTAATTCTAATGATATCTATCCGATAAGTGCCGATAGCACAATGCCTTTTGAACAACATCGCGATATTTTTTATTTAAGCGGTGTCGATCAAGAAGAAAGTATCTTAGTGATATTTCCTGATTGCCCGAAAGAAAAACATCGTGAGATTCTATTTTTAAAAGAGACAAATCCACACATCGCTATTTGGGAAGGTGAGAAATTGACCAAAGAGGCTGCCTTAAAAACAAGTGGAATTAAAACGGTGTACTGGCTACAGGATATGGAGCGTGTACTTTTCGAAATCATGACACAATGTGATACGGTATATATCAATACTAATGAGCATTATCGTGCTTCTGTAGAAACAGAGACCCGTGAAGATCGTTTTACAAAATGGTTAAAAGATAAATATCCAGCCCATGCTGTAGCAAAAAGCAATCCGATTCTGCAACGACTACGTTCAGTAAAAGATACTATAGAAATAGACTTAATTCAAAAAGCATGCAATATCACCGAAAAAGGCTTTCGTAGGGTCTTGAATTTTGTTAAACCCGGCGTAATGGAATATGAGATTGAAGCAGAATTCATACATGAATTTCTAAGAAATCGTTCGAAAAAATTTGCCTACACTCCCATTGTGGCTTCCGGAAATAATGCGAATGTTTTACACTATATCGAGAATAATCAAGAATGTAAACCTGGTGATCTTATTTTAATGGATGTAGGTGCAGAATATGCCAATTATGCTAGTGATATGACACGCACCATACCGGTTTCGGGAAAATTCACGAAGCGACAAAAAGAAGTTTATAACGCCGTATTACGCGTTAAAAATGAAGCCACCAAATTATTAATACCAGGAACAGACTGGGGAGAATATCATGTAGAAGTTGGTAAAATTATGACTGCTGAGTTAATCGGTTTAAAACTCCTTGATAAAAAGGATGTGAAAAATGAAAATCCAGAGTGGCCCGCCTATAAAAAATACTTTATGCATGGTACCTCTCATCATATGGGTCTCGACACCCATGACTATGGTATATTGACCGAACCTATGCAAGCAAATATGGTTTTTACTGTTGAACCAGGCATATATATTCCAGATGAAGGTTTTGGAATTCGACTAGAAGATGACGTTGTAATTCAGAAAAAGGGTGAACCAATGAATTTAATGAAGAATATTCCTATTGAAGTTGATGAAATTGAGGAGTTGATGTCATAAATACATCATTTTAAAATGTAGTAATGGAATCTAAAAATCGTAGAAAATTTATTCAATCGCTAGCTACAGGAGTAGCCGGTATTACTATGTTTCCAACATTTGCTAAGCCTAAGATTCAAAAACAGCTAGATTATTTATATGATTCAGCAGAAAATACCACTGAAGCTTTTTGGGAAAACATCAAAACACAATTTGTATTCGCGAACCAATTGCGTTATTTCAACAATGCTTCACTAGGATCTTCTCCTGTAAACATTCAAAAAGCAACAAGAAAATTTAGAGAGACCTTGGATGGATTTCCGTCAAAATATATGTGGGGAGGATGGAATGATGAAAAAGAAAATACACGTATAAGTATTGCTAAATTATTCTCTGTTTCATCTGAAGAGATCGCTATTATTCACAATACCACAGAAGGAATGAATCTGATAGCTAGAAGTTTTGATTTAGATCCCGGCGATGAGGTTATTCTTGGTGATCATGAGCACGCTAGCGGCACCATCCCTTGGGAAGTATTTCAAGAAACCAAAGGGGTCAAATTAATCAGACCAAAGCTCCCCATACTGCCAAAAAGTATTGACGAAGTTGTGGAAGTCTATCGCAAGGCCATTACAGCTAAGACTAAAATTATTTCTATGTGTCATATTGTTAACACAAATGGAATGATTTTACCTGTAAAAGAGATATCCGAAATGGCTCATGAAAAGGGTATTTTGGTTGCAGTTGATGGAGCACAATCTGCTGGAATGTTTAAAATTGATTTAAATGATATGGCATGCGACTTTTATACTGCGAGTGCTCATAAGTGGCTATTTTCACCAAAAGGTGTCGGCCTTTTTTATGCAAAAAAAGAAAGTCAGCATTATTTAAAACCTTTAATGGTTGCTCGTGGTCATACCGATAAAAGTATCAGACGTTTTGAAAACTATAACACAAGAAACCTCCCTGAAGTGCTAGGTTTGGGTGCCTGTATAGAATTTCATAACGCTATAGGTGCTGAAAAAGTTTATTCTAGATCATATGAGCTCAAAAATTACTTTCGATCTAAAATTTCATCGAACGCTCGGTTCAAACTAAAAACTCCTTCAAATGATGACCTTTCTTGCGCTATTCAAGTTGTTGAAATTCTAGGCAAGGATGTGAAACAAATGAAAACACAACTCTTCGATGATTTCGGAATCGACTGTAGACCTATGACCCGTTTTGGTCTGAATGCATTACGATTTTCTTTTGCGATATACATCACAAAAAAAGATATTGATTATTTAGTGAATGCCTTGGAAGAATTATCTGAAAAATAATCTCTATTTGTTCAAAGAAAACTTCGGCTTCGATTGCCAAACTATATTGATGATTTTCCAACCATCATCAGTATGCACCATATTTAGATAGTCTATACCCCATACTGCCGTTACTTTTGTTACCGCAATTTTATCAGACACTTCTAAAACCTTTACTTCTCTTGGACTTGATTCGTTGACCTGATCACCCTTAACGTTCCATCGCTTTGCTAGACCTATCAACCTATCAAATGGCATTTCTAGTGCACCAGAGTAAGCATTCTTCTTCGTATCGTACCACCATCCTACTTTTCTTAAATCTTTATGTACACTTTTATAGGCGAGCGTAGTGTCAACTTTATAAAAAGTATCGATATAATTATAACTCGTTTGAGTAACTTCTTTGATAGCAGTTTCTTTTTTTTGAGCATTCATATGAACACAAAAAAATAGCAATGAAATAAGAGTTAGTAGTTTCATAATAAGAGTTTTATGTAAATTTAGCTTTTAATAACATTCATAATAGTTAACAAAAGCCTAAATTTTTAAACTAAAGAGTACTGTTGTTTTTTTAACTATATTAGCATATAGTACATAGAATCTATGAAAAAGATAACACTATTAGCCCCATTGCTTGGTTTGATCGTTTCATTAGTTTTTGCTAGTTGTGCCACTTATCAAAAAAAAACAGCGCAAAAAGAAAACGTCATAGTAAAACCAAAGTTACTTTTTCTTACCTATTCAATATTTAAAACCTCAGAGGGGAATATTCAAGCTAAACTTATTGACAAAATTATAGTTGAAGGGAAAATGAAAGAATCGATCGTTGGAAATAAAATGTTCGAACCAGGCGATATTCAGTGTATTCAGGTCAATAAAAATTCGATGGAGATCAACACAATAAATATGTCTAATCCTTTGGTGAAAACTGTCGAATATTCAGATGAGACAGGCCGGTTATTTAAAAAACAAATTGAATTAGATAGTACACAGCTCTCTATAAGAATGCAGTTACACTCGCAATCAAAATTTGTCGTTTTAAAACGTCATAATACAGTTGGAAATTCGCCCATTACACTCACAAAAAATGAATTATGAAACATCTATTTTTACTAGTACTTTTTCTTCTTTGTAATCAATTGGCAAAAAGTCAAACATTCGATGTAGAAACTATTCAGTCTTCAGGAACCATTGACAAACGCATCAATTTAGTTATTTTAGGAGATGGTTATAAGTCAAATGAATTGACCAAATTTATCACAGATGCCACAAATTTCACAGCAGCGCTATTTGCCGAATCCCCTTATAAAGAATATAAAGATTATTTTAATGTGGTCGCCATAAAAGTACCTTCCAATGAAAGTGGAGCCATACATCCTGGCACAGCAACTGACGTTACAGAACCAGTTCATCCGGTTGCTAATGTCGACAACTATTTTGGTTCTACATTTGATTTTGCCGGGATACATAGATTACTTGTTCCGACGAAATCTTCGGCCATCACATCAGTTTTAGCAAACAATTTTCCTACTTACGACCAAGTACTTATTCTAGTAAACTCTCAATATTACGGAGGGTCTGGAGGTGCTTACGCAACCTCATCTACAAATGCTGCAAGTAATGAAATTTCTATTCATGAAATAGGCCATTCATTTTCTTTCTTAATTGATGAATACTATGCTGGTGATCGTTTTTCAAGGGAAGGTATAAACATGACACAGGAAACAGATCCTTTAAATGTTAGATGGAAAAATTGGTATAACGATAATGGTATAGGAATTTATCAGCACTGTTGCAGTGGAAACTCCGCTAGTTGGTATCGACCTCATCAAAATTGTAAAATGAGAGCGTTATCAAACCCTTTTTGCTCAGTGTGTATCGAAGGTACTATAGAAAGAATTCATGACTTAGTTTCTCCTATTGATTCTTATTCTCCTGGCAACACTGGCACTATTGAAAACCCTGCACCTCCCTTGTCTTTTACTTTAAATTTAATTGAACCGAACCCGAATACCTTAAGTGTAAAATGGAACCTTAATGGAGCGGAAACTACAAACACATCCAACACCATCACCATTGCGGCGAATGAATTAATAGCTGGTGTGAATCAATTGCAAGCGGTGGTAGAAGATGTGACAACTTTTTTAAGAATTGACAGTCATCAAACCATTCATGTTTCTACTGTACAATGGACTATTGATGCTACCACCTTGAGTATTGATGATATTTCAGAAGACCGATTAAAAATTGAGCTATTCCCAAATCCAACAAATAATTTTCTGAATGTTAGTATCAAAACAAGTCTTTTTACAGCCTCGAGCATTAAGGTTTACGATAGTGCAGGTCGGCAATTAATCGATAAAAAAATTACCGAACAACTTGACACAGTTCAAATACCTATCAGCAACTTAAGTGCGGGTACCTATATTATAAACTTTTATTTAAGTAATGGAAGTGTCATTTCTAAAAAATTCATCAAAGAATAAATTTAACAATTTAAAACAAAAAAAGACGCACTCGGAATGAATGCGCCTTTTCACAAATCTAATCTAAACTACTCTACTATCAAACTGTATTGCGGTGTTGGGTTCAAAGGACAGAAATACACATACTCTCCTTTTTTCAACGTTACCGTTTTAGACGTTTCTTTGGTATTATTTTTTACCTGAGAAGTCACATATGCATTTTTAATATGGTTCGCTGCATCTGTTTTTCCTTTTGGCGCTAATACGAAACCTACATTATGACCGACTTCATTATTTGAAATTTCAAAAATGTAAGTCCCTTCAGAAAGTGTAATTTGTTTCTGTGTGAATTCACCTTTTGTTTGCTCTAAAGAAACTATTTTAACAGCCTCTTTCTTCATCATTTTATCTTGTGCTGCGGCAGTAAAAGTAAACGCCACTAAAAATAATCCTACTAATAAATTTTTCATTGTTTTAATTTTAATTCTGTTATTGTTTATTATTATACTAATTCTTCTAAAGCTGGTACTGCTGGAAAATCAACTGGTATTTGCGTTGTGTTATTGATATAGTTAGAAATCGTTTTATCTCCAACTAAAGAAATCACATCGATCAAATTTCCCTTGGTATATCCTGCATTAAAGAAATTTTCTAAAAGAGTGGCATCGCTATTTCCTCTGCTTTCTGTAATATTTTTAGCTAATTCAGCTAAGGCATTAAATTTTGCATCAAAAGAAGCTTTTCCAGCTCTTAATTCTAAAATTTGTTCATCTGTAAAACCGTTCATCTTACTTATCGCAGTATGCGCTGATAAACAATAGTCACAACCATTTACCTGACTCACAGCTAAGTTCACTACCTCTTTTTCTTTTGTAGATAATGATGTCTTTGCGTTGCTAAAATTTAAATAGTTTTCTAATGCCGTATCACTATACGCATAGGTTGCAAATAAGTTTGGTACAAAACCTAAACCTTTTTGTAGGTTGTCAAAAATTGCTTGATTTTTTTCTGATACTTCGTTTCTTGTTGGTACATTAAATGTGCTCATAATTCTATTTTTTTTATGTTATTGTTATTCTATTGTATTTGTTATTCTTTCTAGATTGCTTTCATCATATTCTTGATATCCCCAGCAATTCGGGCATGCATTATAATTTTCCATACTTATGCTGATTTTAATTGATTAATCTGAGCTCTCAAATCACTTTCGGAGATCAATCCGTTTTGTCTGTTCACCTCATCACCATTGGCTATATAAACCAAAGTTGGAATACTTCTTACCCCGAATGAAGCGGCTAGTTCTGCATTTTCATCGACGTTTACTTTTTTTATTAATACGTCTCCGTCGAACTCATCGGCCAATTTGTGAACTGTTGGCATTAATGTTTGACATGGACCGCACCAATCTGCATAAAAATCGATAAGTACTTTTTTGTTGCTCTCAATTGTTTTTTGAAAGTCTTCTTGTTTTAATTGTATATCCATTGTTTCTTTCTTTTGGATTCTCATTTTCACGAGAATGACGGTTAATATATTATCCTACTATTGTAACTAAGAAATGCTTCTTTCTAATTACACTACAAAGATGCGACGAATAAGAGCCGTAGAAAATGGACAAAAGTTCCTAGTACTTGGACAAGCCTAGTTTTTATAGTCTTTTTTAAACTGAAGTGGTGATTTTTGTGCTGATTTCGTGAAGAAACGGGTAAAATATGCTGGATCGTTAAACCCTAAATCGTAAGCTATTTGTTTCACAGAACCATCTGTATAGATCAATTGACGCTTTGCTTCTAATAACAATCTATTCTTAATGTACTCACTAGGAGATGTGGTTCCGTTTTTTTGAAAGTGTTTTGTAATTGACTTTGGAGATAATCCTAATCTTTCGGCATAATAGGTAACTGAATGTTCCTTTTTAAAATTCAAATCAACAAGCAAACTAAAATCTTTAAACAGTTTCGTTTGTGGATCTTCCTTAAGCTGAAAATCTTCTTTCTTGATTCTAACCGACAATACTATAAATTGTTTCAAATATGCTTGCAACATATCATACTGAGCAGTTTCTTCACTTTGAAATTCTTCGATGAGGCTACTTATAATAAAATCAAGCTTTTTAATATCAGCCTGAGCAGGTTTTACAAACGGCGTTTCATAAATATTATTAAACAGCACACCATTACATGAAACCTCCTTGTCATGGGTTTGAATACAATAAAAATCTCGTATAAAAGTAATTTTATAAGCCTCTTTTATCTTTTCAGAGTCAACGGAAAAAACTTGTCCTGGAGATAAAAAGAACAGCACATTCCCATCAAAAGAGTAGCTTTCGAAGTCAATATTATACGTACCTTTTCCCTCCTTTATCCAATACATACTATAGGCATCAACTTGTTCAGGCTTATTTACAACACAAGCCTTTTCAAATTGTACTACGCTTAATGAAAAAGTATCTTTAAAGGTATAGGTTGCAATATCTTGAACAGCCATAGATTCGATAATATTTATGAATTGAAACTATTAGTCGTAATTTTTTTGAAATTTAACACTCAAATGTAACAAAGATAAAAATTGATAGAGGTATCAAATCAAACTAATATCCCGAAGGATTCATTCAATGTATTAATTTTTATTAAATTCGGGAGTTCTTATATAAATCTTTATTAACCCCTTCTCAACGCATGCCTTTATTAATTGTCATTTCAGGAATTGTTTTATTATTTATTTTAATCGCTGTTTTTAAGCTCAATGCTTTTATCTCATTCATTATTGTGTGCCTATTAGTAGGTATTCTTCAGGGGATGGAATTAACAGCTGTGATTCAATCTATTCAAAATGGTATAGGTAATACACTTGGGTTTTTGGTAATGATTTTAGGTTTTGGAGCCATGCTTGGTAAATTAGTAGCGGATAGTGGTGCTGCGCAGCGAATTACCTCTAGCTTAGTCTCAAAATTCGGACTCAAATACGTACAATGGGCCTTAGTACTGGCTGGATTCATTGTAGGTATACCTATGTTTTACTCTGTAGGATTTGTAATTCTAGTTCCATTAGTATTCACCGTAGCCGCATCAACCGGTCTCCCGCTAATTTATGTGGGCTTACCTATGTTATCTTCGTTATCGGTGACACATGGTTTCTTGCCACCGCATCCGGCACCGAGCGCAATCGCCGAAATGTTTCAAGCAGATATTGGTAAGACGCTCTTATACGGAATCATTATTGCCATTCCAACAATTATTGTAGCCGGACCTTTATTCTCAAGAACTATTAAACATATCAAAGCCACACCCCTCAAAGAATTTTACAATCCTGTCATTTTAAAAGATCATGAAATGCCAAAAATGGGGATTAGTATTTTTACCGCCCTACTTCCTGTGATATTGATCATTATTTCAACATTAACCTCAACTTTTTTACCCGGAGAATCGACACTTAAAACAATTATTGTATTTATGGGAAATCCCGTAATTGCAATGCTTATTTCGGTACTGGTTGCGATTTACACCTTAGGACTCTCTAGGGGCAAAAAAATGACCGAATTGATGGACTCTCTAACTAAATCAATTTCGAGCATTACCATGGTACTTTTGATCATTGCTGGTGCAGGTGCATTGAAGCAAATTTTAATTGATTCGGGCGTGAGCAACTATATTGGAGAATTGCTAAGTGACTCAAGCATATCTCCGTTAATTTTGGCCTGGCTCATTGCCACTATCATTCGCGTTTGCGTAGGATCTGCTACGGTAGCCGGTCTTACAGCAGCCGGAATTGTACTGCCACTAGTCGCTAATACAGGAGTTAGCGCAGAATTAATGGTGTTAGCCATTGGTGCAGGAAGTTTAATGTTTTCTCATGTCAACGATAGCGGTTTTTGGTTGTATAAAGAATATTTTAATTTGAGTGTTAAAGATACACTCAAGACATGGACTGTTATGGAAACAACAGTCGGCACCATGGGATTGATCGGCGTTTTGATAATGAATACTATCATTTAAATTTTTACATATGAAAGATCGTCCGTTAGAAAAAATAAAAGAGTTGAAATTGGAATTTCCGCCAGCTCCAAAACCTGCAGGAGTTTATAGACCAATACTCGTTGTTGATGGATTTTTATACGTATCAGGACAAGCCCCTGTAAACTTTGATGGCACACTCATGCAAGGTCGTGTAGGAGATACGATAACTCTTGAAGAAGGTAAAATTGCTGCACGACAAGTAGGATTAACAATGCTCTCCACCATTCAAACCCATTTTGGACCATTGAATAAAATTAAAAGACTAGTCAAAGTATTAGGAATGGTAAATTGCACCCCAGATTTTCAAAAGCAACCACTAGTCATTAATGGCTTTAGTGAGCTGATGGTCGATGTTTTCGGTGAAGAAAATGGTATTGGTGTTCGAAGTGCGGTAGGCATGATGTTACCCGACGGCATTCCTGTTGAAATAGAAGCTGTATTTGAACTTCACAAGTAAATGATGAACAACACTTGGTACCAAATAAATAATATAGAAGATATCATATCTCCCTCGTTATTGGTGTATCCAGAGCGTATCGAACAAAACATCTTGAAGATGATCGATATTGCAGGAGGAACGGAATTTTTACGACCGCATATCAAAACCTATAAAATGGCAGAGATTATTCAGTTGCAACTAAAACATGGCATTCATCAATTTAAGTGCGCTACGATCGCCGAAGCAGAATTATTAGCAGAGAGTGGTGCTCAAGATGTGTTATTGGCGATGCAACCCGTAGGCGCAAATATTGATCGGTTTTTTAAGCTAGTAAAAGCGTATCCAACGATTCAATTTTCTACACTTGTTGATAATCAACAGACCATTACTGAAATGAATACTGCCGCGATAAAAAATAAGACGATTACTTCTCTTCTTTTAGATATTAATAATGGCATGAATAGAACCGGTGTTTGGCCGGGTGATACAGCGCTTGAATTATACAAACTGATGTCGGCAAGTTCGAATATTCAAGCCAAAGGGTTACATGTTTATGATGGACATATTCGAACTACTGATTTTAATGAACGAAAAAAAGAATGCGATGCCGCTTTTGATTTAGTCATACAACTAAAGAACACTATTGAAAGTTTCGATTTAAAAATAGATACTATCGTCGCAGGCGGTACCCCTTGTTTTCCAATTCACTCAACGAGAGAAGGAATTACGGTGAGTCCCGGCACTCCATTATTATGGGATCAAGGATATACCAATTTATTCCCTGATCTCACATTTTTACCTGCAGCTGTTCTGTTAAGTAGAATTATCAGTAAACCAAATACGGATCTACTCTGTTTAGATCTAGGGCATAAATCTGTAGCGTCTGAAATGCAATTTCCGAGAGTACGATTCTTAAACGTAGAAAATTATACGCAAATAGGTCACAGTGAAGAACATTTGGTTCTAAAATGTGATAATACCGATGCCTATCAAATTGGAGATGTTACCTACTCTATACCTTATCATATTTGTCCAACGGTTTCTAAATATAAAGAAGTATTAACAGTAGAAAGCGGGATCGCTGTAGGTACTTATAAGGTAATTGCAAGAGACCATAGAATAAATATATAACTAAAACGATACGCATGTTTATCTTCGATGCACATCTCGACCTTTCAATGAACGCTATGGAATGGAATAGAGATCTACGCTTGCCCGTTCATGAAATAAGAAAACGAGAAGTTGGGATGTCTGACAAACCCGATCGGGCAAAAGGCATGGTTTCTCTAGATGCCATGAGAAAAGGAAATATTGGACTTTGTGTTGCTACCCAAATTGCGAGATATGTCAAAAACGATAATATACTACCAGGATGGAACTCCCCGCAGCAAGCATGGGCACAAACGCAAGGACAACTCGCATGGTATAAAACCATGGAGGACTTGGGCGAAATGATTCAGATTACAAATTTTAATCAACTAAATCAGCATCTAGAAAACTGGAAAAAAACAACCATAAAGAAACCCATAGGTTATATACTGAGTTTAGAAGGAGCCGATTCGATTGTTACAATCGACTATCTTGATAAAGCTTATGAACAAGGATTGCGTGCGATTGGCCCGGCTCATTATGGCCCTGGAACATATGCACATGGTACCGACTCAATTGGTGGCATTGGGCATAAAGGCAAAGCGCTTTTAAAAAGAATAGAAGAATTGAACATAATACTGGACGCAACACATCTTTGCGACATTAGTTTTTGGGAAACGATGAGCGTTTATAATGGCCCGATTTGGGCAAGTCATAATAACTGTCGATCATTTGTAGATCACAATCGTCAATTTACCGATGAGCAGATAACTGAATTAATACAAAGAAATGCCGTCATCGGAGTTGCTCTAGATGCTTGGATGCTAGTGCCAAATTGGATTCGAGGTGAATCTACTCCAAAAAAAATGAATGTAAGCCTCCAACAAATGATTGAGAACATCGATCATATCTGTCAGTTAGCAGGTGATGCATTACATGTGGGTATCGGTACCGATTTGGATGGTGGCTTTGGAAAAGAGCAGGCTCCTACCGATATGGATACTATTGCAGACCTTCAAAAAATTCCAATAATGCTGCGAAAAAGGGGATACAGCACACAAGATATAGAAAACATTATGCATAAAAATTTTATTAATTTTTTACAACGTGTTTGGAGCTAAGTAAAAAAATTACCCTTTCATTCCTCGTGAAATTCCTAATTCAAGACCTCTCAACTCTGCCAATCCTTTAAGACGACCAATAGCGGAGTAACCGGGGTTCGTTTCTTTTTGCAAATCGTCTAATAATTGGTGCCCATGATCTGGTCGCATTGGAATACTACTTGGTTTTCCGTTCTTTTTTCTTCGATATTCTTCTGTCAAGATAAGGTTCACAATACGATACATATCTACATCACCTTCTAAATGTTTCGCTTCATAAAAACTACCATCTTCCTCTCTTTTGGTACTTCTTAAATGAATAAAATGAACCCGATTCGAAAATCGTTCGAATAATTGTTCCAAATTCGTAGACGGATGAACACCTAACGATCCCGTGCAAAAAGTAATTCCATTATGGATACTTGGTACTTGTTCGAAAATTGAGGCATAATCTGCCTCAGTACTCACGACTCTTGGTAGTCCCAAAATTGAAAACGGAGGATCATCAGGGTGTAGACACATCAACACATTATTTTTAATTGCAACCGGAATTATCGCCTCTAAAAATGCTATCAAATTTTCTTTGAGTTGTTCGCTATTAATTTCAGCATAGGTGTCGAGCGATTTTCGAAATTGTTCGAGTGTATATCCTTCTTCGGCTCCCGGTAATCCAGCAATGATGGTTTTGGTGAGTTTTGAAATCTCTTCTGCAGAGAGTTGGTTAAAGTAGCGTTGCGCTTCTTCTAATTGACTTTTAGTATAGTCGTCTTCAGCATCGTGCCGTTGAAGAATATGCAGTTCAAAAGCAATAAAGGCAATCATATCAAAACGTAAGGCCTTAGAACCATCTTCTAATTCATAGTCTAATGAAGTTCTCGTCCAATCTAATACGGGCATAAAATTATAACAAACAGTGCGAATTCCGCATTTCGCTAAATTTTCAATACTCTTTTTATAGTTCTCAATGTACTGCCGAAAATTTCCTGATCTGGTTTTTATATCTTCATGAACAGGAATACTCTCTACTACACTCCAATGCAAGCCATTGTTTTCAATTTCTCTTTTACATTTCTGTATCTCCTCCAAAGGCCAAACCTCACCATTTTGAATATGGTGTAAAGCGGTTACGACACCTGTTGCCTCCGCTTGTCGAATATGCGTTAAAGAAACAGGATCATCAGCCCCAAACCATCTAAACGTTTGCTCCATAGTTGTACATTAGGTTTTCACAAATATATTTATTTGTAAATAACATCAAGATTGTATATTACTAAAATACGTAGAAGGTGACTCTCCCATTAACCTTTTAAAAGATTTATTAAAGGTAGTTTTCGAGTTAAATCCAACCTCTTGAGCTATTCCAAATAACGTTAACGTTTTGGCCTTTTCCGTTTTGGCCAGACTAATGAACTCTTTAATTCTATAATAATTAACAAACTCGAAAAAGTTCATTCCAATTTTTTCGTTGAGCAACCTTGCCATTTCTGGATTACTCACGCCGAGCATTTCAGAAAGTTCAGCCTTTAGTAGTTTGTTGTTAAGGTATGGTTTTTTCTGTTCCATTAGGTTTTCTAATGAGACCTTAAGAGTATCTAGATCTTTTAATGAGAGTTTGGACTGTGCATACTTTTGTGCCTTTCGCAATGAAGATATTTCGAATAAATCTGGCGACACAATCCCATAAAAAGCGATGAATAGAATAATAAGTGCAATACTAAGCCATATAAATTGACGTGCTTGTCTTTCTATCAATTCAAATCCGAAAATACTGACAAAATAGACTATTACCCATGACAAAAGACATACTCCGATGGCCATCAAAAAATTAAAGAAAAAAGATGTTTTTACAGTATAACTCAATTCGTTTCTCAACTGTTTTCGAAATGTCATAAATACCTGTAAGCTCAATACCCAATACGTTATATTAAACAATAAACCTACTCCGATAAATAAAGTAATCGTTCTAAAAAGTTCACCGGTTTTCGCCCTTGAACCAATAACTTCATCTGAAGGTAACATGAAATAAAAGACAACAAAGAGTATATAGAAGAAACCCGGAACATAATGAACCAAGTCTACTCTTTTAAAATGCTTTTTTTTGAGAGAAGACCTTGTAAATAAATATATCGTCGATCCAAATAGCAGCGTCGCAAATTCTGATAAACCAATTAAACGAAAATCTTTGCCAAAAATATCGGAGATATACAGTACTCGGCCGCTTAATCCAATTAATAATACGAGGATTAAAAAAACAAGATATCCGTTCATCTTTTTTCTTTTCTTAACAGAAAAGAGATAGATTCCTAGTAGAAAAATACATTGGAAAAATCCGAAATAAACCAGTTGATTAAGAACTATTTGCATCGACAATAATTTATACCTGAATATATGCGAAAGTTAATCAATCGTAAATTGATGAACGTCTTTCAAAGAAGTATATTTTGATAGCGGATTTCTCTTCTCAAATGTTTCAAAATCAGCTGCAGTTTCCCATTCAACAATACACAATATATCTGGATCGTATACATAACCAAGAGGAGATGTTGCATCCTCCAGTTGTAAAATAAATCTTCCTCCGGATGCGATTACTAATTTGTGCCAATTTTTATAAAATGCTTCAAGACTTTTTGAATCCCGTTGCCAAAACGAGGTTACAACGTTATATTTTTTTATGTTGATCGAGAATTTAATGTCTTTCGACATTTCATAATATGCCAATCCGAAATATGTAAAAAGCCCTCTTCTTTGTTGATGAAAATCTGGCAAGCGCTTAGCTATATTTGAAATAAACCCTTCCCGTTTTTCTTTATTTGACCATTTTCCAAAGATAAAATTATCGGCTTTGTTATTTCCGAGCGTAAGTTTTTCAATTCGAAAACCTGGTTGAGGTTGATAGGTATATTCGAATGCAATTGGAAAAGCAGTTTTCTTATAATTTTCAAAAAGTTCTTTATAATTTTCTACTGTACTCAAGACAAGAATATCGAGTACTTCGCCTTTTTTAAATTCAAATTTCTTAATAGTTTCTTGCGCATGAACGTTTGTAAATAATAGTACTGCCCAGACGAAAATAATTGTTCTCATAAATTGATGTTTTTAAATTATAAAACAAAAGAATCATAAACCATCCATACGAGCAAGGTTTTCACAGACCGAACCGTCCATATACCGTATTCGTACTTTATTATACCTTGATGATTATTTTGTTTTTATCATATTTTCAACGAACTTAGATCACTCATAATTTTTATTGGTTGAATTATTTTCGATGGCACTTAAACTTGGATATCTTATCTTGACTTTAACAACGATTATATTCTTGTTAATTATTGGCCTCAAAGCAATTAACGCATCGAGCTCCAACCCTAGTAGAGATAAAATCATACTAATCTTCGGTCTTGCAATTTGGCAGTGTTTTATTCTTTTTCTGTCATCTACGGATATACTCCTGTCTTATGAATTTCCTCCTCGCTTTGCTGTTGCTTTTATAATTCCTTCATTCATTTTTACAGGAGTTTTTTTGTATCGGAGTCGAAATAAAAAATGGATTCATGCGATTCCAGAACAATGGATTATTTATTTTCAATCTTTTAGAGTTATCGTAGAGACGCTCTTCGTTTTTTCTGTAGCTCAAGGAATTTTAAATTATCACGTTACCATTGAAGGATACAACTTTGACATGATTTTTGGTTTTACAGCTCCCATCATTGCCTATGCCGTTTATGGTAAGGAATGGCTTCCAAAAAAAGCAATTCTTAGTTGGAATTATATTGGTTTAGGTGTATTAGCAAGTGTCATTTTTCTTTTTATCACTGTCATTTACAAACCTGAAATCTATGGAAGTGAAGTCCCATTACTACCATTAGAAGCCCTTACCTATCCATATGTGCTCATTGCAGGGTTTCTAATGCCCGTTGCTGTCTTTTTACATTTCCTTTCGATCATTCAATTGCGTAATAACACTCTCAATTCATAAACAGTCTATGCAAAATTTACGTCTGAGCACTTCCTATAAGAAACACTTTTTAGTTGCCTGTATTATTAGTGTTTGGCTCGTTGTTTTTTTAGTACTTATTGCCCCTTTTGATATTGCCGAGTTACCTTTTTTAATTCGATTAGAAATTTTACCCTTCTATGGTGTCATCTCTTGTAGTGCATATTTATTGTTAATTCCGATACAAAATTGGATATTTTCTAAATTAAGCAAGTGGACAATCGTGTTGGAAATTCTTTTCATTGGCGTTTTCAACACTATGGCTTGGATAGGCAGCTATTTTTATTATAAATCTGATATCATAAACGGCGAGTATACTTTTACAAAATTCACGACTGAAGTTTATTATCCAATATTTTTCGTACTGCTTTCAATACTTATTTTCGCTCGATGGTTCTTAAACAGAAAATCACCAAAGAAGCCAATTGAAAAAATAGTTCTAACTGGTGATAACAAATTAGATATTTTACAAATAAACTTGGTCGATCTTATTTGTATCTCTAGTGCCGATAATTATATAGAAGTGTATTATTTAAAGGATAAAAATCTTCAAAAAAAATTACTAAGAAATACCCTAAAGAATATTCACACTAATCTTCCAAATTTATTAAAAGTTCATCGTTCTCACCTGATCAATCCGATACATTTTAAAGAATGGAAGGATTCAAAAACACTAAGCCTGACCCAAATAGAAGTCCCTATTTCAAAAAAATACAAAGAAACTATTTTGACTATTACCGATTCATCCTTAAAATCGAATCATTCACCCCAAACTCCTTAAATAGTGCAGTTTCAAAGAATTTCAACAATACTTTTACACCAGGTTTAATTCTTATAATATCAAAAAATGCAAAAGTATTCAGTTTTAGTAATCTTCCTTTTCGTAGTATTCTGTCAATGCTTAAACAAAGAATAAGTTGGCCTGAAAAAAACAGGATAAAATACATTCAAAATGAACAAGAAGAAATTATACTCAGCAAAATATTTCTGTAAATAACAATATCTTTGCACTTAGTTAAGGACAACCCCTTTAATTGAAGAATGACCGAAGTGCTCAAAAACGTAAAATATTATGCCTTAGTATCAATAGTTTTAATTATTGGCGGATTCCTTTTACATAATTTATTGACCAACTATAACAACTTAGAAGAGCAAAAGCAAGAGGAACGATTAAATAGGGCACATTTCGACGCCATGATTAGTGCTAAAGCCGGAATCGAAGTATATGCAACCCTGGTATCATCGCTAAAAAGTTATACCAAAAATTCAACTTCTTTCCCGCAAGAGAAACAATTGCAGCGTTACTTAAAAGACTTATTACATGAAATTCAATTTAACGATTCAATAGTTGTTAATTTTATCGATACGAGTCATGTATTTAAATATATCATAACGCCATCTCAATTAGATGCCCCAAAGCTAAAAGGTGTCTCGGTCAAAAATTTCAGACCTCAGAGTAGAATTGACGAATTAGATAGTTTAATGCAAACGGAAGACATTAAATTATTTACTCCCATTAATTTAAGAGAAGGTTGGGCAGGTTTCCCTTTTAATTTTTCAGCTAGAAATAATAAAAATGAGATTCTTGGCTATATAACGCCGATACTAAATGTGAAATATCTACTCGACTATTTTTATGAAAACAATAATCAAGATACTTATGTTCATAAATTTTTAGTGAATGACAGTATTGATTTAACACGAGAAGCTTTTTATAATGGTGCTACTATTTATAACAAAACTAAAGATCCAGAATACTACAAAAATTTTAAGGCCGAAGATCAAGATTATATGTACTCAACGATACAATTGTTTGGACTAAACTTAAAAATCGGTAGTGCCTACAAAGAAAAGCCAGTCGTCAATAGAAATATCAATAAAGTTGCCTATCTATGGTATTTTATTATTGGACTGTTGGTTTTTATAACCCTAAATCAGTATTTAAAAAATAGTCGCTTAAACAACAGCTTGCAATTGGCCAATAGTGAAGTTGTTTCTCAAAACGCAGCACTTGAAAAAAACCTATTTAAAATACAAACCTTAATCAAAGAGATTCACCACAGAGTAAAGAATAATATTCTCGTTATTTCAAACCTTCTATTCTTGCAAGAGCGTGAATATGATGATAAGAATATTAAAACAGCCCTTCAGGAAAGTAGAAACAGAATTAAATCGATGTCTTTAGTACATGAAAAATTGTACAATAGCTCCACCTTAAAAGACATCAAGATTAATGAATATGTCATACAATTAATTCAATCTGTTGAAGATATTGTGCGAAACGAGGCCATGTCCTTACACAAAGAAATAAACATAGATAAGAATCTGATTTTTGATGCCGATACGACGGCGAACTTAGGATTAATTTTAAATGAGTTTCTTACAAATTCATTTAAATACACCTTTAAAGAAAATGAACAAAATAGACTAACGGTTGATCTAACCATTGATCAAGATTACTATCGATTTGTTTACCGAGATCATGGACTGGGTTTACCCGACAACTTTGATATCAAGACCTCTAAATCTTTAGGTATGCAACTTGTTCAGATCTTATCTGAGCAGTTAGGCGGTACCTTTAAATACACGAAATCTCCAGAAAGTATTTTTGAAATACGTTTCAAACCCATGCCTATTCATCTAGTTGACTAGAAGAAAAATGCTGCATACTATTAATCAATACAAAAACTACAAGAGCTGGTAATACCCAACCTAAATTATATTGTGAGAGCGGAATCATCTCTTTTACACCTTGTAAGCTTTCTTTTGGTATTATATATCCTAAAAAATCGGGTATGCTAAATATAAACGTAGCTAACACAACACTTCTAAACACCAACTTCGATCCAAATTTTTCGGGTACTACATTTAATAAAATAAGAACAATCGTTATAGGGTAAATAAACATTAGTACTGGCAAGGCAATCACGACGATATCGTGAAAATTCATTTGTCCAACACCAATACCCACTAAACATCCTATAATAGCTGTTATGGTATATACCGCTTTAGACTCCTTAAAAAGCCCTTTAAAATAATCGGCAGTACCAGTTACTATTCCCACGGCAGTGGTAAAACAAGCCAATGATATCAAAACACTTAAAAAGGTATTTCCAACATTCCCTAAGGTTGCCAAGCTAATACCTCGTAACAACGTAGCGCGTTGCGCATCATTATTTAACCCACCATCGACGAATATTTCAGAACCATAAAATGCCCCAACAGCAATCAAACCAGCATAGATTACAAACAGTCCTAGGCCGGCGATCAAGCCCGCTTTTTTGATCAATTCTTTTTTATCAGTTTGTGAAGTAATTCCTTTTAAGTTTAGTGAGATAATAACAACCCCACCGACCACTACGGCACCTATGGCATCGAAGGTTTGATAACCTTCTAAAATTCCGCTAACGATAGGCGCTTCAAAGGCAGAAGGGTTCATTCCAATGTTACTTGAAAACAAGCCTATTCCAATCACTAAGAATAGAATAACAACGATAAATGGTGTTAAATACTTTCCAATAAAATTTAGGATCCTTGAACGATTTAATACAAATAACAACACCAAACCGAAATAAATGCTGCTTGTAATGATTGGTTTTGAACCAAACATTGGATCAATGGCAATTTCGTGCGTAGCCGAAGCTGTTCTTGGCGATGGTAAGGCAATAGAAATAATATACACTGTTACACAATACACGATACTAAAAACAGGCGATACTTTTTTGGCAAAATCATACATCGTGCCTTGCAAACGGGCGTGTGCCAAAATACCTAAAATAGGAATCACTACCGCCGTAATCATAAATCCGACAATAACCCAAAACCAATCGTTCCCAGCATTGTATCCTAATAAAGGTGGCAATAATAAATTACCTGCCCCAAAAAAAAGCGAAAATAATGCGAAACCCGTTACCAGTATTTCTTTAGTTTTGTTCATTAAGTTTGAATTTTTTTCGAATATACTTAAAATGATTTTACAACATAAAGGAATCAATCTTTTTTACACAGATACTGGTGAGGGCTCGGCCATTGTTCTTTTACATGGGTTCTTAGAAAACGCATCGATGTGGGACACCATTACCCCGCATTTCTCAAAAAGAAATCGAGTTATCTGTATCGATTTATTAGGACATGGTCAAACCGAATGCTTAGGATATGTTCATACCATGGAGGCAATGGCGGAAGCCGTTGATACGATTTTACAACATTTAAAAATTAGACGTTCTATTGTTATTGGCCATTCGATGGGTGGCTATGTGGCACTCGCTTTCGCGGAAGCACATCCAGATGCCGTTAAAGGATTATGCTTACTCAATTCTACCGCAAGAGCAGACTCTGCTGTAAAGCGTAAAAACAGAGATCGAGCCGTCAAAATTGTAAAACAAAATCACAAAAGTTTTATACGAATAGCTATTGCCGATTTATTTAGACCGAAAAACAGAACTATTTTCTCAAAAGAGGTACGACAAGCAAAAAAAGAAGCGCTAAAAACACCGCTACAAGGAATTGTAGCTGCACTTGAAGGGATGAAAATTAGAAATGATCGCGAAGTATTACTCCATTTTTCACCCTATAAAAAAATGATGATTTTAGGAAAAAAAGACCCTGTCTTAGCCTACCCTGCCATTCTTGAACAACTTATCAATACCGAAGTTGCACTTGTAGAATTACCTGATGGGCATATGAGTCATATCGAAAATTTTGAAGAAACCTTAAAAGCCATTAAATCATTTGTTAAATCTTGTAATTAACTCACAAATTTTCCGTCAATTTGTCTATCAAATTTATCCAGTAATGAGGACACTAATTCCATTTCTTTTTTTCTTGACTTTTGTAACATCCTGTGTACAAAAAGAAAACAAAACAACTGAGATCAGCGGTCGTATTTCTCCAGCATCTGCAGCCTATATTATTTTACAAAAAGAAACAGATATTGAGCGTAAAATAACCGAGACCATTGATACGATAACAGTAGATGATCAAGGTACTTTTCGTGCTTCATACAACATCGAACCTTATCTATATTCTCTAAAGTTTCCTAATAAAAAGAGTGTCAATTTAGCTCTCGGCGAAAACCAACGTGTTTACATTGATATTAAAAATTACAACACCGAAATGGTTACAGTATCGATTTCTGGTTCTCAAGATGCAGAAGAATTAAGTGCTTATGAAAACTTTAGAATTTCATCGTTAGATAGCTTAGTAGAAACAGTAAGACGTGATATTAAAGAATTGAAGAAAGCCGAAAATCCAGACTCCCAAAAAATTGCTGAATTAGGTCAGCTCGAGTTATTAAACTACGATAAACACTTGGACGAATTAAATAGGTTTATAAAACATAACATGAGCACTACCACGGGTCTTTATGCTACTTCTCTGCGCTGGAAAGGAGCTCAGAACTTTGCTTTTTTTGACTCATTGGCTACCAATTTTGAAATCACCCATCCCGAACTCAAGATTACAAAAAAAATACGCGAAAAGGTAACCCGCCTCCAGCAAACAGCAATTGGAGGAAAGGCGGCTGATATTCAGTTGTCCACTGCAACCGGAGCACCCTTGAAACTATCGTCTATACAGGCGAAATATATTTTGGTTGACTTTTGGGCGAGTTGGTGTGGTCCATGCCGAAGAGAAAGTGCAGGTTTAAATGAAATTTATAATACCTATACAAGAAATGAATTTGAAATTTATGGTGTTTCTCTAGATGATAAGAGGCAGAAATGGCTAGATGCTATAGAAAAAGACAATCGTATGTGGCCCAATGTTTCTTCATTAGAACGTTTTAAAACTCCGGCAGCCTATGATTATGCAGTGACTGCCTTACCAGATAATTATTTGATTGATCAAAACAGAACCATTATTGCTAAAAATATTCATGGTGATGAATTGGTCAATTTGGTAAACAAACTACTCGTCGAAGACTAATCATTATTGATCAATTCTTTTAAGTCGATTGAATACAATCGATTTAACCCTTTTGGAGTAGTGCCATATAACTTCAAAAAAGATCTTATATCTAGTGGCTTTTCATAATATCGCTTCACGTCTGTCTTTTGACTTGTGAAATAAAAAATACCTGACGTCATATCCACAAAAGGGCAAAAATCCAAATATTCTGAATTCACCTTACCCAGCAATGTGGCTTTTGACCAAACATCATTTTCGTTATAGCTTATATATAAATCACCGCGACCTTTCCCTTCCTTAGGTCGTTGTCCACTAAAAATTAAATACCGTTCGTCAGGAGCAACAAATGCATTAAACTCAAAATATGCTGTATTCACGCCTCCTTTAATAGCTATGGGTTCATTATAAACACCTTTTTTTAATCTACTCACAAATATATCTTCTCTTCCTACTGCACCCTCTCGTTCGGCAGTAAAATAAAGGTCTCCATGTTTAGTTAACGACGGGTAAAACTCGTTTCCCTTTGTATTAATTGGTGCTCCTAAGTTTTTTGGTTTTGACCATATATTTCCAATCCTATCGACATACCAAATGTCATAGTCTTTAGGCTTAATCGAATCTTTGTGTACGGGCCTATTAGAAACAAAGAACAACCTTTTCCCATCTAAAGAAAATGCTGGTTCTATGTCTCTATAGTTTCCTGTAAAGGAAACTGTTTTAGGGCCACTCCAACCTCCTTTATTCTTTTGTATATAGGTTATTAGAGCAACCTTACTTTTAAGATCATCTACAGTAAAGTAAATTTCATTTCCATCAGGAGCTATAGCAATATCTCTGACATTAGGATAATTCTTAAAAAGTTCGGGTAAGAATGGAGTTGGTTTACTTTGAGAATAAAGGCTCAAGGAAATTAAGAATGCTAAACAAGATAGTATTGATTTAATCATACGACAGTTGATTTGGCTATCTTAAAGTTAAATTATAAAACCGTTTAACGAATAGATAAATACCTAATTAACTCTTTTTTAACAATGAATTCCATCCTTGAGCAGTCAATTCAATTTTTTGATTTGCACGTGTGACCAAATGCATTCCTTCATTCTGATCAGTCATATGACCAATAACGGTTAAATGTGGGTTCGCCTTTATTTTCGGGTAATCAGCTGGGTCAATTGTAAACAATAATTCATAATCCTCTCCACCGCTTAAAGCGACCATTGTGCTATCTATATTAAACTCTTCACAAGCAGAAATAACTTGTTGGTCTAAGGGTATTTTATCCTCATATAAATTACAACCTACCTTACTTTGCTGACATATATGAATAATTTCAGAAGATAAGCCATCACTAATATCGATCATCGCTGTTGGTTTTACTTCAAGATCTGTAAATAATTGTGGAATATCACGTCGCGCCTCAGGTTTTAATTGACGCTCAACTAAATAGGTGTAATTATCCAAATCAGGTTGTGCGTTTGGATTGGCTTGAAAGACTTGTTTTTCACGCTCCAAAACCTGTAATCCTAAATAAGCCGCCCCGAGGTCTCCTGTCACGACCAATAAGTCTCCTGATTTGGCACCATTCCTGTAAACAATGTCCTTTTTATCAGCTTGACCAATTGCAGTAACGCTAATCAAAAGTCCTTTGGTCGACGAGGTTGTGTCTCCTCCAACAAGATCCACATTATACGTTTTGCATGCCAAATGAATACCAGCATACAATTCTTCAATAGCCTCTAATGGAAAACGATTTGATACGGCGATCGAAACCGTAATTTGAGTAGCGGTTGCATTCATTGCATAAACATCAGAAAGGTTTACCATCACCGCCTTGTAGCCTAAATGCTTTAATGGCATATATGATAAATCAAAATGTATTCCTTCGACCAACAAATCAGTAGAAATCAAGACTTGTTTCTTACCAAACTCCAATACAGCAGCATCATCACCCACACCTTTTACAGACGATTTATGTGCTAATTTTATTGTATTGGTTAGATGTTGTATCAACCCAAATTCACCGAGCTCGGCTAATGAAGTTCTTTCTTCGTTTTTATCTTTTAACATACAAAAGTGTTATGTACTTATAATTATTTATGAATCAGTGAATTAATATAAATACTCCTAATTTAAATCGCTTGCAAAATTACAAAAGCTGACAGATAAATGATGATAAAGTTCAACTTAATTCTTTTAAAAATGAAGTAAATTTAATTTCATCTACTATTATTGTACTACCGTTCAATTAAAATCGTTTATTTTGTAGTATTGCATGGTTTTTGATTGCACTAATTAAATTTAACTATAATGGCTTACATTAAAAAAGTATCTTCCTTTGTTATTTTAATAACTTTTAGTTTTTTCATTTTGAATTGTTCTTCAACTGATGATGGGCCAGGTCCCGAGGTTGTGACTGTTGCTGATGAAGATATTGATGGAGTTCCGGATACTAACGACAACTGTTCTACTATTGCGAATACCAATCAAGCTGATTCTGATGGTGATGGTATGGGTGATGCCTGTGATACTGTATTTAATTTTAGTACACAACCATGTACTGGAGGAATGGCAGGAACGTTTCCCTGCAACGACTATGATTTATTACTACATATTACACCATCGGTTTTTAATGCTGCCTCAGCTAACGATTCTTGGGGCTGGACAGACCCAACAACCAATAAAGAATATGCACTTATCGCTTTAAATAATGGTGTTGCTTTTGTTGATGTTTCAAATCCTAATGAAGCTATTTATTTAGGAAGACTAGGAACGGCCACGGAAGCTAGTTCTTGGAGAGATGTTAAGGTATATAACAATCATGCCTTCATCGTGAGTGAAGCTGCCAATCATGGAATGCAGATATTTGATTTGACGCGATTAAGATCTGTAACCAACCCTCCGGCCAATTTTAGTGCTGATGCTCGATACACAGGTTTTGGCAGTGCCCATAATATTGTCATCAACGAAGATTCGGGTTATGCCTATGTCGTTGGTACGGCTAGAAGTGGTACTTTTAGAGGAGGACCGTTATTTATAAATATCCAAGATCCTGTCAATCCAATAAATGAAGGAGGTTATGGTGAAGATGCCTATAGCCATGATGCTCAAACTGTTACTTACAACGGTCCTGATACCGATTATACGGGAAAAGAAATTTTAATTGGGAGCAATGAGAATGAAATTGCTATTGTTGATGTTACCGACAAAGCAGCACCACAAAGAATCTCGACAATTTCATATGATAACGTGGGTTATACACATCAGGGTTGGTTTACAGAAAATCAACAATTTTTTATTTTGGGAGATGAGTTAGATGAAAGTAATCTCGGATTCAACACGCGAAGTCTTGTTTTTGACTTTACAGATTTAGATAACCCTTCGTTTAAAATGCAATATTCTGGCCCCACTTCTGCGATCGATCATAACGGTTATGTTAAAGGAAACACTTTTTATTTGGCCAACTATACTGCAGGTATGCGTACAATTGATATTTCGAACATCGCCGGTGGTTCTATGACTGAAATAGGCTTTTTCGACACCTTCACTCCTAATAATGATGCAGCTTTTAGTGGTGTTTGGAATGTATATCCTTATTTTGAAAGCGGAAATATTATCATAAGTGATATTAACGGTGGCTTATTTATTGTCAAAAAGAAATAATTTGTAAAACGATGGTTAATTTCAAAAGAAATATTCCAGCTCTACTTCTATTTTTATGTTGCCTTAGTTGTACTGATAGCGATACAAAAATTACCCCTGTCACTTTAACGGGAGAAATAGAATGGCAAAAAACATTTGGAGGGTCGAATGATGATATTGCCCAAGGGATCATTGAGACCACTGATGGAGGATATGCGGTTATTGGATTGACAAAAAGCATCGATGGGGATATTACAGATAAATCTGTTGAAGAGAATGATTTTTGGGTATTAAAATTAACAGCAGAAGGTACTGTTGAATGGCAAAAAACATATGGTGGAAGCGGAGATGATCAAGGTAGAGCCATTATTCAAACTAACGATGGCGGTTACGCGATTACGGGGCCGAGTAAAAGTGCAGATGGAGATGGTTCTAAAAATGAAGGGCAACATGATCATTGGATAGTGAAATTAGATAATCAAGGAAATATAGAATGGGAACGCTCTTTTGGCTTTGCCGGTCACGATCATAGTCGTTCTATAATACAAACAAATGATGGTGGTTTTTTTATAGGAGGTTATTTAGACGTTGATGCCTCAGATGGGGCAGGCAATGAAACCGCAACAGCGAAGCATGGGGTTGGGGAATTTTGGGCTCAAAAAATAGATGCGAACGGTAGTTTAGAATGGCGCAGATATTTTGGTGGCACCAATAATGATAGAATATTTAACGTACTACAGGCACACGATGGTAATTATTTATTAGTTGGAGCTTCAGAAAGCAACGATTTTGACATTAAGAATAGCAATGGAAGTTATGACTTTTGGGTAGTTAAAATTGATACAGAAGGTGGCATGCTTTGGGAAAAATCATATGGAGGTTCGGGCATTGATCAAGGTCATGCCGCCGTTAAAACAAATGATGGAAATTATATGATTGTGGGTGCCGCGATAAGCAGCGATGGTAACGTTTCAAACAGCAAGGGAAATTCAGATGCTTGGGTTATTAAAATTGATGAAAATGGCAGATTACTTTGGGAAAAATCTTTTGGAGGATCAGGATTTGATGCTGCTTTTGCCATCGATCAAGGGAAAGGAATTTTTAGCTCTTATGTCATCGCAGGTAATTCTAAAAGCACCGATGGAGATGCTTCAAAGAACAATGGAGAAAATGACTTTTGGGTCATTAAAATAGACAACAACGGAAAGTTACTTTTTGAAAAATCTCTGGGTGGATCAGGACTTGATTTTGCGAATGGTGTTATTGAAACAAGCGATCAAAAGATTGTCGTTGTGGGTGAAACAGATAGTTCTGATATGGATATCCATTCTAACCATGGTAAAAAAGATATCTGGATTGTCAAAATAAAATAACCCTCGTTATCAATTCAATTAAAGGCTATTATCGTATTAAAAAATGAATTAAATTGCATCCATGATGCATTCCATTTTAGACAACGCTTTTAAGAAAGCCATGCCCATCACCATCAATTGTGATACAAAACTCATCTTATTTAGTGATGTTCATAAAGGCGACAATAGTTATGCAGATGATTTCGCTCATAATATGGAGATTTACACACATGCAATTCATCAATATTATGACGAAGGTTTTACGTATATAGAACTCGGCGATGGTATTGAATTATGGGAAAACGATTCTTTTGAACCCATTTATGAGGCACATAAAAATGTTTTCGAATTACTAAAGTTATTTCATGAAAAAGACCGATTGTACTTACTTTGGGGGAATCACGATATGATTTTTAGAGATCCATTGGTTGTAGAGCGAATGGTTTACAAATTAATTACCCCAAAAAAAATCAAAGAAAAAGAACAACTTTTTGATTTGACCTTTCATGAAAGCGTATTGTTGGAAATAGAAAATACCGATAAAAAAATATTTCTAATACATGGACATCAAGCAGATTGGTTGAATTATAAATTTTGGAAAGTAAGTCGCTTTTTTGTGCGATACTTTTGGATGCCTTTACAAAAGTGGTTCAATGTGAAAGATCCAACTAGTCCAGCAAAAAATTACAAGAACTTAATCAAAGTAGAACGAAAACTCAAGGATTGGATGCATAAAAACAATAACCAAATGGTTATTGCGGGTCACACGCATAGACCTCGATTCCCGGAGCCAGGAGATTTGCCTTATTTTAATGATGGGAGTTGCGTACATCCAAATTCGATCATTGGCTTAGAAATCAAAGATCTCGAAATATCACTAGTAAAATGGCATACCAGTATTGATTCAAAAGATCAAACCAAAATTACAAAAACGGTCTTGGAGGGTCCGAAGAGTCTAGATTTGTATTTGTAATCACATACCTCGCTCCTTCTGGATTTGTTCGTACGCTTTTTGAATTTTTCTAAATTTATCTTCAGCCCCCTTTTGATATTCTTCTCCTAAATGGCGTATTTTATCTGGATGGTGCTTTTTGACCATTTTTCGATAGGCCTTTTTTACCTCATCATTTGTTGCATCTTTAGTAATTTCTAAGATCTTGTACGAATTAATAGCATTTTGCTTGCTATGAAACATCGCCTTAATTGATTCAAAATCTCTATTACTAATATACAAATAGACCGACATTTTACGAATAGATTCTATTTCTAAAGGCCCAACAAGACCATCCGATTTAGCAATCCCAAATAGAAAATGCAACAGTTGTAAGCGGGCAGCATGATCCATATGCTGTCGGATTTGGATACATACTTGGCGTGCAGAAATATCGTTTTTCTTAATAATCCCGCTAAATAGTTTAAATGCTTTATTGGCCCTAGAGGCACCAAACATATTCACGAAACTCTGACGTACAAAATCCAATTCACGTCTATCAACATTACCATCGGCTTTTATAACAATAGCCGCCAATATCAACAGACTCACTTCAAAATCTCCCGATTTCGTAGTAGTTGTTCTTGTTTTCCCTTCTGGTATTCGTTGTTGATATCCTTTGATATCACCCTCTGAAAAACCATCTATAAAGCTTCCTACTACGAATCCTAAAATTCCACCTATAGGTCCACCAAAAGACCATCCCAAACTAGCTCCAAGCCATTTTGCAAAATTTGCCATAAACTCTAATCTATTCTAATAAAATTCAAATATACATTTATTGTAATTATATGTATCTTTGTCGTCTAATTTGTTACGTAAAAAAATATAAATATGTATCCAGAAGAAATAGTAAAACCAATGAAAGCGGAGCTTGTGAATGCTGGTTTTCAAGAATTACATACAGGAACTGATGTTGATAGTATATTAAGTCAGGGCGGAACTACCTTAGTCATGGTAAATTCAGTTTGCGGATGTGCCGCGGGAACTGCCAGACCAGGTACAATCATGTCATTACAGGGTGATAAAAAACCATCAAATCTTACCACTGTTTTTGCAGGAGTAGATAAGGAAGCAGTAGATAAAGCTCGCGAGCATATGATCCCATTTCCTCCATCGTCTCCGGCAGTAGCCTTATTTAAGGATGGAGAACTAGTTCATATGCTAGAACGTCATCACATCGAAGGAAGAACTGCTGAAATGATTGCAGAAAATTTATCAGAAGCTTATCAAGAGTTTTGTTAAATATTTGAGATAAATAATAGAAAGAAATCCTCTAAGTTTTTAGAGGATTTTTTATTTTGCAGTATGAATGAATCGTTGCTCATAGAAAAAACAATTGTCTTTGTTAAAGAAACACTAAAAGGTGCCGAAGGTGGTCATGATTGGTTTCATATTCACCGTGTGTTTTTAAATGCAAAGCTCATCGCAAAAGATGAGAAAGTGAACGACGATATTGTTGCTTTAGGAGCACTATTACATGATATTGCTGATGCCAAATTCTATGATGGTGATGAAACTGTTGGCCCTAAAAAAGCTGCTGCCTTTTTACTATCGCAAAACGTAGATAGCTCAATAATTGAGCACGTTGTTAAGATCATTGAGCACATTTCATATAAAAATAGTCTTTCTTCAGGAGGTGAAAAATTCACCTCAAAAGAATTGGAAGTTGTTCAAGATGCCGATAGATTAGATGCTATAGGAGCTATAGGTATTGCTCGATGTTTTAACTATGGTGGTTTTAAAAATAGAGAAATTCATAACCCAGATATTCCTCCAAATCTAACGATGTCAAAAGAAGAATATAAAAACTCAACAGCTCCTACAATTAATCACTTTTATGAAAAACTATTGCTCTTAAAGGATAAAATGAACACCAAAACCGGGCGAAGACTTGCTGAAGACAGGCATCAATTCATGCAACAATATTTAGATCAGTTTTATGCTGAATGGAATGGGGCCAAATAACTAAAAAAAGCCAATACTCTCGAGATATATGTTCTAGAGTGTTGGCTTTTCAATATACCATTGACATTTGAATTAGTTAAAAACTGGGGTTACTTTATAACCTTCCTTCTTTAATAAACTAATCACTCCTTGTTTACCAGCTAAATGTCCTGCACCAACGGCATAAAAAACAGGATCTTTTTTTGAATATGCTTCTATTTTACTAATCCAATTATTATTTCTATCATCTAATAGCCTCTTCGTCATTTCAGGATCTTGACCCAAATATTCGTCCATGTAATCATACATTCCCGAAATATCTTCATTTTTATAGAATTTGACCATTTTCAAATAGAGTTCTTTTGTTTTCTCCGTATCATCCAGCATTTCGATTAATCCATCGATTTGCTCATCATACGGTTGAGAATCAAAAATAGCAACTTGTGAGGCAAATGTTTCTAAACCTTCAATTTCTTTCTTCGATTTTTTCGCCATTCCGATGAGTGACAACTCATAACTTGCCGCTTGCTTACCAACCATAGAGGTCATTAAAGCAGACATTAACAAGAATGGTTTTGCCTTCTGATAGGGCGCCATTCCGGCAGCATTATACTTCTTGAGATAGGTATCTAAAGTTCTGTATTCTTTGTCATCCATAAATGATTTTATTTCTTCCCCTTCTTTCAAATATGAAAATTGCATCACTTCTTTTATAAAACCAGGATCGGCCATATCAATTTCAAGTGCAATAACTTTAGACGCGTCAAAAGCCTTTTGAACTTTAGGTGTAATTTTAAAATCTTCTTGAGGTATTAAGTGAATTGTTCCAAATAGATACGAAGTTTCTATACTATCTCCTTCTATCTTCCATAAAAGAGAGTTTTGAGTTTCTTGTGCGTTCGCTACAAATACGATGAGCGAAACTACGACTACGACGAAATATTTTATAAGTATGTTCATGTTAATGTGTTTTAAAAATTAGTATTTGATGAATTGATATGAAATGTAAATTGCTGCTCCTATGACAATACCCACGCAAAATTTTATGAGCTCTATTGTACGACGTTTTTTGTTGATGTTTTCCATTTTATTGAATTTTTCCGTTTTTAATGATGATTGTTTTATGTTGATTATTTGTTATAAACTCAAGCTCGAGAAGGTCTACTTCTTGAAAGTTTTTTACCTTATCGGATAGAATTTTGTGAAGCCTCTTCGCCTCTTCTTCAACCGATTGGAATTCGCAGCCTATCAATTGATATTCTCCTTTTTCTGTACTCATCCCTTCTTTCCCAAATTGTACACCTTTGGCATAGATAATTTGATTTACCTCAGTACATTGAGATGCGGATTTGAGTACTTCCAAAATAGTTTCAGAGCGGTTATTCGATTTTAAAACGGACCCCACTGAATATCCGAATAACAAACCTACGCCAAGGGCTAAAAAGATTATTTTCCAAAATCTAATGTTTGATGTTATTTTCATTGTTCTTGTTTTTTAATTACTAATTGCTGAGGCAAAGAACTCATCAAAAACAATGACAAACAAGAGAAGTATCCCTAGTTTTAAGAAAATAGGGAAGTGAATTAATAGTTAAAATATTGATTGTCAGTTTTTTAAAAAATAAATAAATCAAGACGGAAACAAAAATCACTACAACCCTATATTTATAAATTTAGGGTAATAATGTGTATTAAAGAACTATTTTAACGTAATGAATTTAATTGTTTAATGTAAAAAGATGGATTTAAACCGGTATGTTGCTTAAAATATTTCGTAAAAGAATCGGCGCTCTTATAGCCCAATTCTTGCGCGATAGATTGGATAGAAAATAATCTAAACTTCGTATCATTTTTTAATCGTATAATCGAATAATTGATTCGCAGATCATTGATGTAGGTATTAAAGTTTTTTTGATATTCAGCATTAATGACTTTAGACAAATATGAGGTGTTGGTTTTTATTTTTTTTGCAACATTATAAGCGTTGCATTCCTGTTTCAAGTAATATTCTTGCTCTTCAAGTTTTTCTAATCCTTCTATAATCTGCAATTTGATTTCCTCACTTACATCCGAAGAGTTCTTTTCTTCTAGAACGTGATCTTTGGTATCAATTGGATACTGTTTTTTTGTAGAATTAACTTTTTGTACCAGTGCTTGAAATTTTTGTTCATTCTTCTTTTTAAGCTTATAAAACCTCAATAAAAAGATGAATAATACTAACGCAATTAAAGAGATGAAAAATGTCACGTATTTTAAGATTCCTTGCTGCTTGTTTTTCTCGTTTTCTAAATCAAATAATTCTTTTTCTTGCATCAATGCGCTCACCTCTTTGGTACTCGACTGAGAATTCTTATACGTCAGAACATATAATTCGAAATACTTGTTCGCCGCTTCAAAATCTCCTAGTTTTTTATAGTTTTTCGCCAATAGGTTGTAGACATCCGGACTCACTAAATTTAATTCATTCTTCTTTGTATAAAAATCAATAATAGTGCGTAACTCGGTTAAACTTTTATCATGGTTAGCTATCTCGTAATAGTACTTAGCAAGATTATAAATATTAATTGAGTTCGTATAATGATTACCTAATTTGATTCCTAACTCCTTTCCCTTACTAAGATTTTCATAGGCTTTTTCATAATTGTTATCGTCTAAATATATCGTCCCTAAACTAGAATAAAACCCAGCAGTGGTAAAGATATCATCAGTGGTCAATACATGTTTTAAGCCTTCTTCGAGATAGGCCAAGGCAGAATCTTTTTGCTGTTCCTCTAAATAAATAGATGACAACATGATCATTCCTTTATAATAGACTTCGAAGCTTTTTCTATCTAGTAATTGTTGTTTTTCAATCGTCGCAATATTATTTTTTAAAGTTTCTATTGCTTTTTGGGGCTTTTGAGATTCTTTGTAGATATAACCTAAACCATGATTCAAAATAACTTGAGTTTGCAAATTATCAGAAGCTTTGGCGTATGCCACTCCTTCAAATAGTACGGGTAAAGCTTCATTCACCTTACCAAAATCAGCTAAATTATTCGATTTTGTCAAATGTAACTCTGCCAAAATGCTTTTAGACAAGTCATTCTTTAACGCAAAATCAATTCCAAGATCAGCATATTCAAGTGAAGATTTATAGGTGCCTTTTACACGACCTGCTTTTGCCAAATACAAATAAGAAATTGCAATAGAATCATACAAACTACGCTCTTTGCTATATATCAGAAGCTTCTTAGCATTATCAATGGCAAGTTGAGGGTTTGCTCTTGTATTATTAATGATAATATCAAACAGTTCTTTTGAGTTCTTTGTTTGGTTTTGAGCAGTAACAAAAGATGTTTGCACAAAAAGAACAACTGTAAAAAAAACTGCTTGTAGTATTCTTGGCATAAGTTCCTAAAAATTAGCCTTCCTTTTCTCTAAAAAGGCGCTTGTTCCCTCAATAAAATCATCCGTTCCAAAACAATTGCCAAACTCCTCTATTTCGACTTCATAACCATTGACTCCATCTTTAAAATTTGCATTTACGGCTTTGATGGCTGCAGCAATAGCGTGCGGTGAATTTCGCATAATTTTGCCAGCTATTTTATACGCAGTTGGCACTAAATCTTCAAGGGTAGTAACGTGATTTACAAGACCACTATTTTTTGCCTCATCGGCTGAGATCATACCTGCTGTCATGATTAATTCCATCGCCTTTCCCTTGCCAATTAACTGCGCCAATCGCTGTGTACCTCCATAGCCGGGAATCACACCAAGACTCACTTCTGGAAGCCCCATTTTGGCATTATCAGAAGCAATTCTAAAATGGCATGCCATGGCAAGTTCAAGACCTCCTCCTAAGGCAAAACCATTTATAGTAGCAATTACAGGTGTCGATAGATTTTCGATAAAATCAAATATTAATTCTTGTCCTCTTTTTGCTAATTTCGCTCCTTCTTTCGCATCAAAATCTGCGAATTCTGAGATATCCGCTCCAGCCACAAAGGCTTTTTCTCCGCTCCCCGTTAAGACAATAACCTTGACGTTCACGTCTTTATTCGCTTCCATAAACGCAGTATGAAGTTCATCAATAGTTGCTTTATTTAGCGCGTTTAACTTTGAAGGTCGATTGATTGTAATTGTTGCGATATGCTGTTCATTAGTAACTAAGATATTTTGAAAATTCATTGGTTATTATGTTTTGGGAATTGTCACAGTAAAAACTGTTCCTCGATTTATTTCTGATGTAAAAGTAATACTTCCGTTATACGCTTCAACAATATTTTTTATCATTGGTAAACCTAAACCCATCCCACTTGATTTGGTTGTAAATTTAGGTTCAAAAATTCTATTTTTATCTTCTTCATTTATGCCTTTCCCGTTATCCGCCACAGAAATTATAACATTCCCATTTTGATTACTCACTTTTACCTCAATCTTAGGGTTTTCGACATTTACCAAAGACTGAGTGGCATTTTTGACTAGATTAGTCACTACTCGAATCAATTGTGTTTTATCAAGTTTAGCAAAAAGTGCGTCTTCTTCATGAAAATAATGAATAAAATCTTCGTTAAAAATATCTAAGGCCAATTTAACCACCTCAACAACATTAAGTTCTTCTCTTTTTTGCTTGGGCATTTCAGCAAAATTAGAAAATGCTGAGGCTATCGAACTCATAGTGTCAATTTGTTGAATCAATGATTTGCTAAATTCATTTATCTTCTCTTTAATATTCGGATCATTAACATCAAAACGCTGCTCAAAACTCTGTACCGTCAAACGCATAGGCGTTAAAGGATTTTTAATTTCATGTGCCACTTGCTTTGCCATTTCTCGCCAGGCTTGCTCGCGTTCACTCTTTGCCAGTTTCACAGCGCTTTCGCCAAGTTCTTCAACCATATCATTATACGCATTTACCAAGTTAAAAATTTCTTCACTTGCATTGGTAAGGATAATTTTTTCGTTGCGTTTATCTAAGCGAGTTTGATTAATTTTTTCACTCACATTTTTTATCGATTTCGTGATATACTTTGACATGAAGTAAGCAATAATACTCGCTATAAAGAGCATAAACAAATTCATCATACCTAATCTGAATAAGAATTCTTTCAGTTCTTTTTCTTGAAACGTATTATCTTCTAAATAGGGTAAGTGTAAAATTCCTATGGGTTTGAATTTATTATCATTAATATAGGTATATGACGCCTGAAATTGGATGCCATTTTTCATCTCCTCGTTTACAATCCGGTGAACGGCGTTATCTCCAATTTGCCGCAATACTGACACGTCAATATCATTACTTATGGTATCTTTTATAAAACTCGATGAGGAACTAATTAACAACTTTCCACTCAAACTATAAATATTAATATCCAAGCTATTTATTTCTGAAATATCATAGATTCTTTCTTTAAAAATAAGATGAAGTTGCTGAGTTTCTACCGGATATGTTGTGCGTTGTAATTCTAGATTAATGCTCGACATAATGGCTTTTTCCTTTCTTTCCAATCGACCTTGATGATATTCATCAGATTGTTCTTTGTATTGATATATCGTAATCAGCGCTATCAGGATAGAAGCTATTACAACAATCAGTATCATTGAAATAAAAATTCGTGTTCTTAAGGAAAATTTTTTGAGCTGCATTAAAAATTGTTATGCGGTAAAGATAGCAAATATCATTCCTAAAAAAAGAGTACTTATTTTGATTGTTTTTTAACTTTGATTTACGCTTTCTAACCGTAAATTTATTATTCGCGCATAATAAATGTTAAATTTTATCATTATCTTTTCTAGAATATTTATATTTGCAGCTCGCTAAACTAATATACACTTTACCATATAATGAATATTGCAATACAAGGCATTGAAGGCTCTTTTCACCACATGGTGGCCACAAATTATTTTGGAGATAATATCAATTTATCCAAATGCATGTCATTTGATGAAATTCCTGATCTTTTAAGAAACAATATAGCTGATGCCTCTGTAATGGCCATAGAGAATTCAAATAGTGGTTCTATCCTATCTAATTATGCTATGATAGACAAGTTTGATTTGAATATTCAAGGAGAAGTTTACATTCCTATGATTCATAACGTGATGGCATTAAAAGGACAGACATTGCAAGATATTAAAGAAGTTTGGTCTCATCCTATTGCGATACAGCATTGCGAGCGTTTTTTTAGACATCACCCGCATATAAAAATTATTGAAGAAAAAGATACTGCTTTTGTTGCGAAGCAAATCAATGAAAAAAAATTAAAAGGAATTGCAACCATTGCTAGTAAAAAAGCAGCAGAAATTTATAGTTTAAATATCTTAGAAGAGCATATACAAACGGATAATCTTAATATGACTCGTTTTTTTATTTTGACGAAAAAGCGTGATTTTGACGTTGATGTAAGCTCCCTCAATAAGGCATCACTCAAAATTATTACAAATCATGACCTTGGCAGCTTGGCAAAAGTCCTAAATATTTGTAACGAACATGCCTTAAATTTATCTAAAATTCAATCCATACCGATTGAAGATGAGCCTTGGAATTATTCTTTCTTTATCGATTTTACCTATGAAGATTATCTAACTTATTGCAACGCCTTATTATCTTTAGAAAAAGAGGTGCAAAGTTTAAAAATATTAGGTGAATATTCTGAGAATAAACCGAATCAAAAAAAGATGATTGCCTAAATCATTTTTAAGTACATGTGACTTTTCATAATTTTTCGTGTCCTAATAGCAAAACCTCTTTATATTATGGATATTGGAAAACACAATCAAGCGCGTAAAACACTACTTTTTAATATTAATTTCAACCAAAACTTTGCATCATGAATATAGCTATTCAAGGAGTAAAAGGATCTTTCCATCATTTGGTGGCAAATGAATTTTTTGGAAATGATATTAGTCTAACCGAATGTATGTCATTTAATGAAATGCCTCAGTTGCTTAGAAATGACAAGGTAGACGCGGCAATTATGGCAATCGAAAATACGAATACAGGTTCGATTTTATCAAATTATGTCTTGATCGATAAATATGACTTGAACATTCAAGGTGAAGTTTATTTGCCAATGCAACATAATTTAATGGCACTGGCGGGACAAAAATTAAGTGATATCGAAGAAGTATGGTCACATCCTGTTGCCATCAAAAACTGTGAGGGATTTTTTAGAAATAATCCTCAGATAAGAGTCATTGAAGAAAAAGACACCGCATTCGTCGCCAAACAAATAAACGATTTAAAAATTAAAGGTATAGCCGCAATCGCCAGTAAAACTGCTGCTAACATCTATGGTTTAAAAATTTTAGAAGAATCAATTCAAGGAGATCGATTAAACATTACTCGCTTTTTTATTTTAACAAAAAATAGAGATTTTAGCATTGATGTCAATCTACATAACAAAGCATCTCTAAAATTTATTACCGACCATAAATTAGGAAGTCTTGCCGAAATATTAAATATCTGTGTTCAACACAATTTAAATTTATCTAGAATTCAATCAATGCCAATTGTCAATGAACCATGGAATTATGCTTTTTATATCGACCATGATTTCAATGACTACTTAGAGTATTGCAACGCATTATTAACTATAGAAAAGAAAGTCAATACTCTAAAAATACTTGGAGAGTATACCAAAGGGAAAGAAATCTTAGAAAAAGAAAGACTATAATTTTTATCTAATTTTCAGCATCTTACATAGGAAATAGATAATTTAATGTCTGAAAAATTCACAATCCCATAAAAATCACAACGATACACCAAAAAAATTTGTTTTTTAGACTTTAATGTATAGATTTGTTCCTTCGATAGAGAAAAGCATGAAATTATTAAACACTTGGCAAGCTTATTTTTACTTCTTTTATTTTTTTAAGATGAAGCGAGACTTTGTAGGTGTTATATAAATATAAAATCAATAATACAAATTATAAAGTCTCGAGAAATCGGGACTTTTTTTTGTGCATCATTTTATGAATTCAAAAAGGAAAATAGCTATTCAAGGAATCAGAGGTTCTTTTCATCATCAAGTTGCCAATCAATACTTTGGTGACGATATCAACTTGCATGAATGCTTATCGTTTGTAGAAATACCAGAGCTTATCATTAATGGTTCGGTCGAAGGCGCTGTAATGGCGATTGAAAATTCTTTGGCTGGTTCTATTTTACCAAATTATGCGCTTATAGATGAGTATAACTTGAATATTCAAGGAGAGGTGCATTTACCGATTCATCATCACTTAATGGGTTTAGAACATCAAACAATAGAAGACATACAAGAAGTTTGGTCACATCCAATGGCCATATTACAATGTCGTAAATTTTTCAGATCTCACCCTCATATAAAACTAGTTGAGGCATCTGATACGGCAGAAGTAGCTCAAAGAATTCAAGAAAAGCAACTGAAAGGAATCGCCGCAATTGCGAGTAAAAAAGCGGCATCAATCTATAAGTTACAGATTATTGAAAATAGAATTCAAACAAGAGAGCAAAACTACACGCGCTTTTTTATCTTGAACAAACGAGAAAGAAATGAAGAGAAACCAACATTCATAAATAAAGCCTCTTTGAGATTTGTCACAAAACATCAGACCGGTAGTTTAGTTGATGTATTAGCAGTATTTTCAAATTTCAACATGAGCCTTTCTAAAATTCAATCACTACCTATCATAGACAAGCCTTGGAAATATGCCTTTTTTGCTGATGTGATTTTTGATGATCATAACCTATTTAAAAGAGCGATTGACCAAATAAAGGAGAAAACTAGTGATGTGAAAATTCTAGGAGAATACGAACAAAGTAAACGCAAACATAATGTTGACAGCGAACAGATTAAATAGCGTAAAAGAATATTACTTCTCCAAAAAATTAAGAGAAGTGAGACAGCTACAAGACGAGGGTAAACCTATTATTAATATAGGTATAGGTAGTCCTGATTTACCTCCGTCTCAACACGTCATTGAAGCAATTCAGCAGAGTTTAACACATGATAGTATTCATGGCTATCAAAATTATCAAGGATTACCCGAATTTAGACATGCAATTGCAACATTTTATAAAAATAAATACAACGTCAACATTGATAAGGTAAACGAAGTACTTCCACTTATGGGCTCTAAGGAAGGTATCATGCATATCTCTATGGCATTTTTGAATGCAGGAGATCATGTTTTAGTTCCAAATCCCGGCTACCCAACTTATAGTTCTGTCACCAATTTATTAGAAGCAACTCCGATCTATTATGAATTAACGGAGGCGAATAATTGGTTTCCAGATTTAGATGCATTGAGCAAACAAGATGTGTCGAAAGTAAAACTAATGTGGGTTAATTATCCCCATATGCCTACAGGCGCCACGGCAACAATTTCTCAATTTGAAGCTTTGATAGCCTTTGCTCAAAAACATCAAATACTATTGGTAAATGATAATCCATATAGTTTTATTCTCAATGAAAATCCGCAAAGTATTTTTGCTGTTTCTGGAGCAAAAGAGGTGGCTTTAGAGCTGAATTCATTAAGTAAGTCATTTAATATGGCCGGCTGGCGCGTTGGAATGGTCTTAGGATCATCGAAAAATATAAAAGCCATATTACAAGTTAAAAGCAATATGGATTCTGGCATGTTCTATGGAATACAGCAAGGTGCTATAGCTGCATTGAACAGTCCTAAAAGTTGGTTCGAAAAATTAAATACTGTCTATACAGAACGAAGAAAAATTGCCTGGCATATTTTTGATGCATTACAATGCACCTATGATCAGACCAGTACTGGATTATTTGTGTGGGCAAAAATTCCGTCAGGAAAAAAATCAGAACAATTAGCTGACGAACTTTTATATAAGTATGATGTTTTTTTGACTCCAGGAACTGTATTTGGTAGTAATGGTGAAGGATTTATAAGATTATCGCTATGCACCCCAAAAGAACAATTAAAAGAAGTATTAACTAGAGTCACAAACTAATTATGAAGAACATTGCAGTCATAGGCCTTGGGCTCATCGGTGGTTCATTGGCACTTGAATTAAAGAAACTAACTTGGGCTACAATTTATGGTATTGACAACAATCCTGAACATATTCAAAAAGCTCTTGATCTGGGTATCATATTTAAAAAAGCAACACTAGATATTGTTAAGGAGGTAGACGTTGTTATTATAGCCGTACCGGTTAACGTTATCCCAGAAATAACAGTAAGTGTGCTCGATAAAATTGAATCAGATACTTTAGTTTTTGATGTAGGATCGACTAAAAGTGCTGTTTGCAACGCGGTAAAAGAGCATCCTAAACGGAAAAATTTTGTTGCATTACATCCTATTTCTGGTACTGAATTTTCGGGACCCGAAGCAGCCATATACAATCTCTTCATGAACAAGGTGAATATAATATGTGAGCAGCATTTGAGTAGTCAAAAAATGATAGAGCGTGCTGTATCGTTGTTTGAAAGTATTAAAATGAGGACAGTGTTTATGGACTCTGCAGCACAACATGACAAACATATAGCCTATGTTTCTCATTTATCACATATTAGTTCTTTCATGTTGGGTAAAACAGTATTGGAAATTGAAAAAGACGAGAAGAGTATTTTTGATATGGCAGGAAGTGGTTTTGAATCTACAGTTAGGTTAGCGAAAAGTAATCCTAAAACTTGGACGCCCATTTTTTTACAAAACAAAAAGAATGTCTTAAAATCATTAAACGAGTATATAAAAAATTTAGAAACATTTAAAAAACAATTAGAAGCTGAATCTCGCGAGGAGGTATTTGCTATTATGCAGGATACGAATCGAATAAAAGATGTTTTGGCAGGAATAAACAACAAATAAATATGGAATCAACAAATTTTTCAGCGTGGTTAGAGAAAATGGAATTAGCGCATCCTTTAGTTATTGCGGGTCCTTGCAGCGCCGAAACAGAAGAACAGGTATTAGAAATTGCACATGAGCTTAAAAAAACAGATGCTACAGTATATAGAGCTGGTATTTGGAAACCACGAACAAGACCGGGTAATTTTGAAGGCAACGGAGCGAAAGCATTGCCATGGATCGCAAAAGTAAAAGAGGAAACAGGCATGTTAACAACTGTTGAAGTTGCCAATGCACAGCATGCAAAATTGGCCTTAGAGTTTGATATTGACATCATTTGGATTGGTGCTCGTACAACGGTGAATCCTTTTGCCGTTCAAGAAATTGCCGATGCTTTAAAAGGTACTGATAAGATCGTCTTAGTAAAAAATCCTATCAATCCGGATCTAGAATTATGGATAGGTGCTATCGAACGATTTCATTCGGCCGGAATCAAAAATTTAGGTGCTATTCACCGTGGTTTTTCATCCTACAAGAAAACAAAATACAGAAATAACCCTCAATGGCAAATTCCAATTGAGTTAAAAAATAGATACCCAAAATTACCTATTATATGTGATCCTTCTCACATTTGCGGAAGACGCGATACAATTTTTGATGTTTCTCAAACGGCATTAGATTTAAAATTTGAAGGCTTGATGATTGAATCTCATTGTGATCCCGACAAAGCTTGGAGCGATGCTAAACAACAAATAACTCCTACCAGATTAAAAGAAATCACAGAAGATCTGAGGGTAAGGAAAGATAGAGTCGAAGAAAAAGATTCGGTAAAGAAATTAACAGATTTACGCTCAGAAATAAATCTATTAGACAAACAGCTTATAGAATTATTAGCCGAGAGAATGAACGTAGCTGAAAATATTGGTGTTGTAAAGAAAGAGGCCAATGTGGCGATCTTACAACGTAGTAGATGGCAAGAAGTGATTCAAAAAATGGTAAATGAAGGAGGTCAAAACGGTTTGAGTTCTGAATTTATTGAAAGAGTTTTTAAGGCCATACACCAAGAATCGATTCAGCATCAAGAAAAAATAGTGAATAGTTAGTCCGTATTAGTACCTTTGCGATCATAAGCAACTAAATCTATGGCAAGTCGATATATCTTTTGTATGAAATGGGGTACTTTGTACGGCCCAGAATATGTGAATAGACTGCATTCTATGGTGCAACGTAATCTTTCATTAGATTTCAAAATGGTGTGCTTCACCGATGACGAGAAAGGCATTATAGACGAAGTAGACTGCTACCCAATTCCGGAAATTGACGTCCCGGGGAATTTACCTGAACGTATGTGGAAAAAGCTCACGACGCTTAAAGGAGATCTATACGGTTTAAAGGGCACAGCACTATTCCTAGATTTAGATGTAGTTATCGTAGACAATATCGATTGCTTCTTTGAGGTGGAGGGTGACTTTAATATTATAAAAGATTATAATAAACAATGGCGCATTACGGGTAACTCGTCGGTATACCGATTTGAGATTGGTGAGCATCCATATGTTTTCGATTATTTTGTAAAAAACTTTGATAGCATCAGAAAGGAGCACAGAAATGAGCAAGAGTATTTAACGACTGCCATTCATGAAAAAGGAAAATTACACTATTGGCCAACCGCATGGTGCCCGAGTTATAAATATGATTGTGTTTCAAGAATTCCGTTTGCTTTTTGGAAAACTCCAAAAATACCTGAGGGTTCGAAAATTATTATTTTCCATGGAGAAATAAATCCACCTAAGGCGATTACTGGTGGTCGCGGTAAATGGTATCGATATGTTGCTCCTGCTCCATGGGTTGCAGATTATTGGAAATAAAAAAGACCCACGAAATTTCGTGGGTCTTTTATTTCTAAGACGATATTGTTGTCTTATTTTTATTGCTCTAACACAGGAATACGCAAGACTTGACCTGGATATATTTTATCTGGATGTGTTAACATTGGTTTATTAGCTTCAAATATCTCTGGATATTTCATAGCATTGCCGTAATATACTTTTGCAATTTTACTCAAAGAATCACCACTCACCACCGTATGAAACTGTGCTTCTGGTTCCTGCACAGCTGTTGTCATTTGATCGTCAACGCTCGCTATTCCTTCTGTATTTCCAACAACCAAGACTACTTTTTCACGAGTTGCTTGATTTTCAGCCTCTCCATAAACGGTGGCCAAATCACCTTCAACATTTACTTGTAAATTTTCAACGTTTAAGTCTAATGAACGAACAGCGTCAGTTAATTTTGATGCTTTTTCTACTGCTGCTTCTGCCGCTTCCTCTTCCGTTGTTTTTCCGATACCAAACACCTTCGCTCCAGCATTTTTAATAAATGAAAATAATCCCATAATTCTAGTTTTTGTTTTTAATTGATTAATAAAATTTTTGGTCTTGTGAAGATACAAAATTTTCTGTATTTTTCTCTTTAGAGTGCGTATAATTTTTTCATATCATTTCTTAACTTTGCAAAAAACCACCAAGCCTTGACGATACACAATTTAGATACAGAAAATTCAGTTCTCAACCAATTTATTGCAGAAATCAGAGATGTGGAAATCCAGCGTGATCGAATGCGTTTTAGAAGAAATATTGAACGTATCGGAGAAGTGCTAGGATACGAACTTAGTAAAACACTGAACTACAACTTAAAACATATTACCACGCCACTTGACATAAAACAATCGTTTTTGTCTGAAGATCAATTGGTACTCTGTTCTATTTTACGAGCTGGTTTGCCACTTCATCAAGGTTTACTGAATTATTTTGATCGTGCCGAAAATGCCTTTATTTCCGCTTTTAGACATCATCCTAATAATGATGATAATTTTGAAGTAATTGTAAAATATTTAGCAACGCCTTCTATCGAAGATAAGATTCTCATCATGGCAGACCCCATGCTGGCTACGGGAAAAACGTTGGAAAATACATTTAAAGCCTTAGCTTCTTTTGGAACACCCGCGCAAATACACATAGTCTCTGTCATTGGTTCAAAAAGGGGTGTTGAATATATTAAAAATATTTTCCCTCAAAATACGCATTTATGGATCGCGGCCATCGATGAAACTTTAAATGACAAAGGATACATTATACCAGGATTAGGCGATGCGGGTGATCTAGCCTATGGTATAAAGTCATAATACAAACCCCACTACAACTACGACTAACAAGGTATACAGAAAAACTTCCTTGAACCATTTTTCCTCTATGATTTGCAAATAATTTGTGAAAATTACTGCTATAGGAAAAAATAACAACAACAATTCAGCACCATTTTTCACTGGCCATGGTAGCACTACAAATAACAGGGTCACAAAATGACATACAACCAAATACCATGAGTTTTTAAACTCATTATTCACGGTTGTTATTTTAAATGTTGTTGGAAAAATAGACCAAATTATTAGGGAACTTACTAGCGCAAGAGGTATTAAAAGCTTAGCGGAGTTAAAAACGGTAAAAGAAACACTATATTCATATGTCAAATTTTCGCTGAAGCGATCTATATCACTAACCAAAAACAAATATGCAGCATAAATGACGATTGGTGTACAAAACCCAACAAAAGGAATGATCGCATTTCTCCATGTAACCTTATCAAATAGATAAATTGCCACAAAAATTATGGGCAATGTCAATGAACTCCATGGAGCGATAATAGTAGCTATTCCGATCCAAAATGCACTGTCAAATATTTTTTTTTGAGTTTCTTTCGATGTGCGCAAACTATAAATTCTTCGGTACGCAAATAAGAGAATTAAATTTACGAGTAGCAACTTAGATGATAGCACTGACAAAGAAAACATTCCGACCAAGATCACGAACAAAAGAATTGCATAAGAATTATCTTTTGTTAGATTATTTTTCCTGACAATAAAATTGATGGTGAATACGGTCACTAAAAGCAATGAAAAAACCCCTGCCTTTTTGGCTATAAAGTAAAGGGTCATCTCCTCATCTAAATGCAACCAAATAGAAAATAGATAAATGAAAAACAATAAACCAATAATGAATAAGGTATTTATTGGTTTTGTTTTATTAAAAAAATTGGCAATCATTACTATATTTCATATTTTTGTACGGTAAATATAATTAAGATATGATTGCAAACAATATTTTTAGAGCTATAGGTGATTTTTGTACTGAGTATGCTTTTGCCATATATGACACTTTTCGATTTACAGATGGTTGGTGGGCTTCAAATTTAATGAATATCGTAATTTTTATCATTGCCACAATTGCTCTATTTTATTGGATGGGCGAGATGGTAAAGCATAGTAAAGATCCTAAGGCTCTTTAAATTATATTTTAAAACTTCACATTTTGGGTAGCAAGAATAAATTAAAGCGCTTTCGCGAAAATGAAATTTTTGCAAATGTAATTCAACCAACCCGTGAAGAAGTTATGGCAGATTTTCCATTGAAAGGGAAATGGTCATCACATTTTAAAAATAACAATCCAATCGTTTTAGAATTAGGTTGTGGTAAGGGAGAATATACCGTTGCCCTAGCCGAAAGAAATCCCAATTTTAACTATATCGGAATTGACATCAAAGGTGCCCGTTTTTGGCGAGGAGCGAAAACAGCATTAGAGAAAAATTTATCAAATGTCGTCTTTATTAGAACGCAAATAGAACTTATCGATGCTTGCTTTAATGAAAATGAAGTCGATGAAATTTGGATTACTTTTCCAGATCCGCAAATTAAGTTCAAACGAATGAAACATCGTTTGACAAATCCTGACTTTTTAAAAAAATACCAGAAAATACTTACTAAAAAAGGAGTTGTTCATTTAAAGACCGACAGTGAATTTTTACATGGGTATACCTTAGGTTTATTGCAGGAAGGGAATCATAACATATTATATGCTCATCATGACATCTACAAAAATCTTCATTCTCCCGAAGAAGCCATTTTGACACAGACTTTTTATGAAAAACAATTCTTAGAGAAAGGTAAAGCAATAACTTACGTCAAATTTCGAACCAACTACTAATTGATGAGTTTACTTGTTCACTTTGCAATCGGGTTTATCACATCCTTCATAGGAACGACACCTCCGAGCATGTTGAATATGACTACGGCAAAAATCTCACTCGAAAGAACAAAAGTTGAAGGCACTAAATTTGCTTTAGGTGTTTCTCTAGTTGTACTTGTTCAAGCTTATATAGCGGTGCTCTTGGCGCGATACATCCACAACAGTGAAAATTTCGAATGGTACATTAAGATTGTCGGTATAATTATTTTCGTATTTCTTTCGATTTATTTTTTTTTAGAAGCCTCTAAGGAGCGCAAACAAAAAGAAACTTCAGGATATAAAATAAAAAATAGTTTAGTTATCGGTATTATATTTTCCTCCTTAAATATGTTTGCCATTCCTTTCTATTGCGGTGTTAGTAGTGCATTAAATATGTTTGGATGGTTGAAGTTCAATCAAACAGACATCATTCTATTTGTAATTGGCTCAGCACTAGGAACATACTCATTATTATACGTTTATGCAAGTTCTGCTATTAAAATTCAAAAAAAAGCAAGTCTAATCACAAAGAATCTAAACTATATTTTAAGTATCTTAACAGCACTAATTGCTTTCGTAACTTTAATAAACCTACTATGACATCTACATCTGACAATTTTTTCGAAAAAGTGTATGAAGTTGCTCGACAGATTCCATATGGCAGAGTTACCTCCTATGGCGCCATTGCTAAACATTTAGGTGCCGCCAGATCAGCGAGAATGGTAGGATGGGCGATGAATGCTTCAAGCAGCGACGATACAGTACCTGCGCATCGAGTGGTGAATAGAATTGGTGTCTTAACTGGTAAACATCACTTTCAAGGCACTAGCTTAATGCAACAGCTTTTAGAAAGCGAAGGTGTTGAGATTAAAGACCATAAAATAGTGAATTTTGAGGCTATTTTTTGGAATCCTTCGAATCAATAACGTAAAAATATAAGGCTAGTACAATAATTTTTTATATTTTTAGTTTAAAATACGCTTAATTTAAAAAGCTTGTTTTGCGTTTTTTTTCATAAATTGCGCCATTAAAAAAAGGGTTTATATGAAATCGTATTATAGATTAATCATAATTGTGTTGTTAGCGTCTGTCACCAGAACTAACGCTCAAATAGATTTAAGTCATGAGTTTGGCATTTTTACAGGTCCTGTTACTTTTCAAAGTGACTACGGTGAAAGAAATCATTTGCCAAGTAGTACGGCTACAAGTTTTGGAATAGCTGTTGTTCATTATTTAAGTTTTTACGGAAGTAACTATAATTGGAGAAATGGCGCTAGTTACTTTTCTGATCATTTTAAATTACGAACAGAACTCTCATACTATTTCAATAATAGTTTTGACCATAAAGGTAGATTTGATAATGTTGAAGGTGTAATAGGGGAACAACTACGAGCCATGACAGGTAAGACGAAAATCTTTAACGTTGGGACGCAATTAGAATATTACTTTAAAAATTTAGAGGATTATGGTCTTCTTTTTAATACGGTAGATAGATTTGCACCATACGCTAGTTTGGGAGTACAATATAATAGTTTCGACCCCGAATTGACGAATACTGCGAATGGTGGGTTAGATCTAAACAGCCTCCCTGAAAAATGGAGAAATAACACTTTTCTAGAACCTGATAAAGCTTTTTCTTTGACCATGGGTCTTGGAACAAGATATAAGTTAGATAAATTTGATTTTGTCGTTGATGGACGATTTCAATATTTTCTATCGGATAGAATTGATGGCCTAGATCAAGTCGATGGTTCCAGTAAAAATAATGATACGCTGTTGTTTTTCAGTGTTGGTGTTGTTTTTGATTTAGAAGGAAGCAGATAATTATATCTCTACTCTTTGCGATATTTATGGGCATTTTCTTTAATCCCTTTGCTAAAGACTTTTCGAATATTCGAGCGTATTAGACCGTCTATCTTTAAAATTACATTCCTTAATCGCTGGGTTGGTCTTCCTCTAAACGTCGTGACGTGAAAGTCATTTGTAGATTCTTTATGATCAGAAAAATAGTAATTTGACACACAACATCTAATTCCGTCATGCACCACTTTACTTACTGAATGCCATGAATTTTGATGTGTTTCCATAACAACCAATCTGTTACATAAAGATGTAATTGTTATCGGGTCATTTTTTAATCCATTAGGCCAAATTTCCAAATTCCCACCGAAGGAATTTTTCCAATTTGGTGTAACATAGTACAATAGATTCAATACTCTTCTTTTCCTTCTGTCTTTATCATGAGAATTGTCCAAATGTGGATTCAAAAAATTATCCTTTCCCATTAAGGAAAGGCCTCCCGCGTATAAATTTTCATCTGGAAAAATTGATTCAAGACCACATATTTCTTCAATGATCTGTACAACTTTTTTATCTTGAAAAGCATAAATAATTTCCTCAAGTAAAGGATTGTATGCATTCATTTGATAGGCTACATATTTATACTCTCTTAAATTTTTCTTCTTAACGGATTCTTCTATACTTGGAAAAGCTTCAAATATGTCATTCACCAATTCATCTGGCAATACCTTATCAATTGTAAAGAAACCTATCTTAAGTTTAGATTGCTCAAATTGTTTCTTTAGTTCGGCCTTTTCTCTTTGAAGCCTTTCTACAATCAATAACGCTATGTTAGTTCTAGAATATACCAATTATCATTTAGTCTTATTTGCGTTAGCTTTTATATAATATTTTATGTTTGCCATGAGTATGAACAAAGGTTTCAACAGCCGTGAACTTTGATCTATTTTCAACTGCACCTCTTCTAAATACATTTCCCTACTGTAGTTTTTTGAAAGACCATCAGTGCCGCAAATAGCAATTATCTCGTTAATTATTTTCGCTTTTTTACTGGCCCTATATAATGATAAATTCAACGCATGATCAGCTAAAATTTTATATTTCAATTCGTAACTTCTATTTTTAAACGCTTCTTTATTATAAAAAATGGCCTGATGATGAACAGAATTTTTAAGCCATAATTTGAAAGACCAAGATGGTTTAATCTGGCCATCTTTAGTATGCGTATATACAATATCATTTTCTTTTAAATCATATCTGATAACACCTATAATTAATGTAAATACGTTAGAAATAGGTTTATTAAAAACTGTATTCAATACATTTTCATTATAAAGTTGATCATCGGCGCCTAAAAAATAAAGCCATTCTTTGTTTGTCAAAGAGATTCCTTTATTCATGGCATCATAAACACCGTTGTCTTTTTCGCTAATCCAATGAAAAGGGGCCTCTAATTTTTTTAAGTACGCTAATGTACCGTCTGTTGATTGATTATCAATTATCCAAACTTCATAATTCTTGAACCTCTGATTTTGTATGCTAGCAACACACTTCTTCAGATGCTTTAAATTATTGAATGATGGAATTATAATTGAAACCAATACTTTTATTTTAAAAAGACTTAGCTAAAATAAGCATCTAATTTGTGCTGTTCATTCTCCCAACAATAATTTTCTTTAATTCTGTGTTGGTTATGCTTTATCTTCTTCAATAGATCTTCATCTTCAAGCAAACTACGAATCTTTTCGGCAATATGTGCTGGTTCATGATGATCAATTAAAATGCCAACTTCGTGCTGATCTATTAGCCGTTTCACTTCTACTAACGGCGAAGCCACTACAGGTAATTCATTGTGAATGTAATCAAATAATTTATTCGGAAGTGCGTATGTAAAACTTAAGCCCACCGGTTCTTCTAGAAGAATACCAATATCTGCTTGTTTTGTATAATTATGAAGCTTGTCGTGATCGATTCTCCCTAAAAAAAACACTCTCCCTTGTAATTCTTGTTCGGTCACAAAATCAATAAGTTCATTTTTAACTTTGCCATAGCCAATAATTACTAAGTCTATACCCTTTAAGTACTTAAGCGCAAGCATGGCTTGTTTTAAGCCTCTATTCTCAGTCAAAGTACCTTGATATAGCAACACCTTATTCTTGGTGGGAAATGTAACAGGAATGTTTTGAGGTCTATCCATGAGATACGGAACATTTCTTATCACACCCATTTCAATACCATATTTATTGTGATAAAACAATGCAATATGCTCACTCACAGTGTATGCCTTTTTAACTCTTGGAACGAATATCTTTTCAACCGTTCTCCAAAAATTTTGCACAAATCGCCTGCCTTGAAGTTCTGGCACTTCGGTGAATAGCTCATGACTATCATAGATGAGTTTATTTCTTTTTAATTTGCTGGCCAGGTAACACGCTGGTAAGGTATCTAGATCATTCGCTAAAATATAGGTTGATTTATATTTCAACAAAAACAACAGGAGCCGTATATTATATTCAGCATAAAAAAGAAAGTCATTATTAAAACACAACTTCTTTCTTACAATTGAATAGGGTCTGTCTACCTCAAAAGTTGTGGGTAACACTCTCCCAAAGACCACCACTTCATGACCTTTACTCGTTAAATACTTAGATACTTTATGAACTCTCTGATCAGAGGAAACATCGTTGGTAACTGCTACTAAAACTTTGCCTTTAGTATTCAAAACAGATATTTTGCACAACTAGACAACCTCATATACCTTTTCACCATCACATTTAATTGTTTTATGTGGATATTTTAAAATTAAGGCATAATCATGAGTCGCCATTAAAATGGTCTTACCACTTTTGTTTATTTCCTCCAGAACACTCATTACTTCCAGTGAAGTCTTCGGGTCTAAATTACCTGTAGGCTCGTCGGCTAGAATTAAATCAGGATCATTTAAAAGCGCTCTCGCAATGGCTACTCGCTGTTGTTCTCCTCCCGAAAGTTGATATGCCATCTTGAAACCTTTTGTTTGCATACCTACTTTTTCTAATACTTCATTAATTTTAGCGTTCATTTTTTTACTATCATTCCAACCAGTTGCCTTTAGAACAAATAATAAATTATCATGTACATTTCTATCATTTAATAGTTTAAAATCCTGAAAAACAATTCCCAATTTTCTCCTTAAAAACGGAATGTCTTTTTCTTTTAATTTATTCAAATTGAAATCAACAATCACTCCTTCACCTTTCAATAATGGTAAATCACCATACAATGTCTTCATTAAACTACTTTTCCCACTTCCTGTTTTTCCGATAAGGTACATAAAATCTCCTTCAAAAATATCTAGACTAATATTAGATAGAACTAGATTTTCTTGTTGAAAAATAGAAGCATCAGTTAGCTGAAGTAAAGGCTTAGACATATATCTTATAAATTAATTATGCAAATTTACTGTTTAAATTTCAAACTTAAAAAATCAAATCTGATGAATGCTTTTAACTATATTTGAACACTTCTTCAAAATTTATAAATGAGAATAGTTATTTTTTTTATTTGTTTCATCTTCATTTTTAGCTGTGCACAAAACGACCATCTAGCATCTGTCAAGAAACTTAAGGTAACCAACCTTAACAGTTTACCAGAAGCCGTGTCGAATAATGCTGTTGTTGAGGGTTTTATTGGTAACAAGCCCTTCGTATTCACTTTTGGCGGCGTTGATAGTACGCTATCGTATAGTGGTATTCATAAACGTTCGTATGCCTATGATGTTACGAATAATTCATGGCGCCAGATTGCTAGTTTACCAGATACGCTCGGTAAAATCGCGAGTGCTGCAAGCAGAGTACGCGATACTATTTATATTCTTGGGGGATACCATGTTTTCAAAGATCATTCTGAGAAGTCATCTAACAAGGTACATCGCTATGACATTGTAAATGATAGATATTTAGAAAACGGTACGCCCATTCCAGTACCCATCGATGATCAGGTGCAAGCTGTTTGGCGTGACAGCCTAATTTATGTTGTTTCTGGGTGGTATGACAAAGAGAATGTTGCTGATGTTCAAATTTATAATCCTGCCAAAAATAGTTGGCAAGTTGGCACCTCTGTACCTAATAACCATAGATACAAATCGTTTGGTGCCTCTGGAACTATCGTTGGTGATACCATTTTTTATTTTGGTGGAGCCTCGATGGGTACACATTACCCTATTCAAAATGTGCTTCGGAAAGGAGTTATTAACGCAAAAGATCCAACCGAAATTAAGTGGTCACATGCAATTATCGATTCAACAATAGTGGGTTATCGTATGGCCGCAACAGCTTTTCGTAACACTCCTTTTTGGTTAGGAGGAAGTACCACTACCTATAATTATAACGCGATCGCTTATGATGGGTCTGGAGTTGTGTCACCTTCTAACCGAGTATTGTATTTAAAAAATAATCAATGGAAACTTGACCTAGCGAAACATTTACCAATGGATTTGAGAGGAATTGCCGAAATTAACGACTCAACAAAAATAGTTGTTGGTGGTATTTTAGAAAACCAACAAGTAAGTACTAAAGCATATCTTTTAGAATGGAAAAAATAAAATTAAATCTTTTACTCGTGGCATTTGCCTGCATCACTTTTCTCTTTTCGTGTAACTCTAAAAATGAGGTAAATACCGAATTAAAGCAAGGTTTTTGGCGTGCTGAAATCAACATGCAACAAGACACCTTGCCTTTTAATTTTGAAGTATTTAAAAAAGGTGACCAATATAGCGCGAAATTAATCAATGGAGATAAAGAGACAATACCCTTAGATGAAATAAAGGTTGTAGGTGACTCTGTTTTTATCACCTTGCACATTTTTGATATCGAATTACGAGCTAAAATAAATGATGACGCACTTAGCGGACTTTATATCAAAAATTATAAAGACGGATATCGCGTTCCATTTAACGCAACACATAATAATGCCAATCGATTCATAAACCCTATGAGTTCCTCAAAATTCGATGGCAAATGGCAAATCACTTTTGTGGAAGAGGATACCATAAAATTCCCTGGGGTCGGTATTTTCAAAAAAGAAGGTGATCTCTTGAAAGGCACTTTTTTAACTGAAACTGGTGACTATCGTTACTTAGAAGGCGTGGCGACAGATTCTACCATGAGTCTATACACCTTTGATGGTAACCATGCTTTCATTTTCAATGCAACTACAAAAAATGATTCTATTTCGGGAGAATTTTTGTCTGGAATGGATTACCGAGCCACCTTTACAGGATATAAAAACCAACATGCGACGCTTACAGATGCCGATGATCTTACTTTTTTAAAAGAAGGGTATGATGAAATATCATTTTCGTTTCCAGGGTTAGATGGTAAAAACGTGACGCTGGATGACGAGAAGTATCAAAATAAAGTAGTATTACTACAAATATTTGGCACTTGGTGTCCGAATTGTATGGATGAAACTATTTTTTATGCCGATTGGTACGAAAAACATAAAAATGAAGCTGTAGAAATCATTGGATTGGCTTATGAGGCTAAAGATGATTTTGAGTATGCAAAAGCGAGAGTCGAAAAAATGATAGCTAAATATAATGTCGGTTATGACTATGTAATTGCCGGTGAATACGACAAAGAAGCAGCAGCAAAAACACTTCCGATGTTAAATCACGTTCTCTCATTTCCGACCACCATTTTCATAGATAAAAAGGGAAAAGTTCGGAAAATCCATACTGGTTTTTCTGGTCCAGCAACAGGCGTTTATTATGAAGAATTTAAAGACGACTTCAATAGTTTTATGACTCTATTATTAAATGAAGAATAGAACTTTGGCGCGATTCATGCAATAGAACCCCTAAATGTTAATTTTTTTCTTAACAAAATGTTATATTAATTAACAATTATACAATTTCAATTTAATTGTACGTTGTTTAATTTAGATGCTGTGTGTTTTACAGTATTATTTAAAAGAATCCTCAAGCAATGAAGCACAGTAATTTCTGGTTTTTAATATTCCTATTTGTTTTTTCGGCTACAAGCTTTGCGCAAAAATCTGATATCTACACAAATGATTTAAAAGAGTATAATCATGCTGTAGCTTTGTACAATAATCGAGATTTTGTCGCCTCAAAATATTTATTCAATAAGTTAAAGAGTGATTTCGACGCAAGTTCTGAGCACAAGGCGAATTGTGAATACTACGAAGCATTTTGCGCCATTCGCTTGGGTGATCAAAAAGGCGATAAAATGATGCGTAGTTTTGTGGAACGCTATCCAACCAGCACCAAACAAAATACCGCGTTTATCGAAGTGGGCGATTATTATTTTAAGAATGCAAACTATTCGTATGCCTTAAAATGGTATAATCGTGTAGAAACGAGAAATCTTTCTATAGCACAAGAAGAAGAATTTAATTTTAAATATGCGTACGGTTTGTTCGCGGTTCGTAGCTATAAAAGAGCAAAAGAATACTTTCAAAAACTATTGACTTCTCAAGAATATGGTTCACAAGCGAAATATTACTATGGATTTATTGCGTATCAGGCTGATGACTATGAGAATGCTGATCGCTACTTGAGTCAGATTTCGGATGATAAAGAACTGGGAGATGATGTACCATATTATATGGCCAATATCAAATTCAAAACAGGTAATTTCGAAGAAGCCATCAAGATTGCAAAACCTTTTCTTACACAGGCCGATCGAAATCAGAAATCTGAAATTTCAAAGATAATAGGCGAAAGTTATTTCAACCTTGAAAAATACAAAGAGGCAATTCCTTATTTAAAAGCGTACAGAGGCAAGCGACGCAAATGGAATAATACAGATTATTATTTGTTGGGTTATTCTTACTACAAACAAAAAGATTTTAAAAACGCCATTGCAAATTTTAATAAAATAATCAACGGGAAGAACGCGGTCTCTCAAAACGCCTATTATCATTTAGCAGAATGTTATTTAAATAGCGAACAAAAAACTGAAGCTTTGAATGCTTTTCGAAATGCTTCGCAAATGGAATTCGATACAGACATCAAAAAAGATGCTTGGTTAAATTATGCCAAACTCAGCTACGAAATTGGAAATCCCTATCAGAGTGTACCTGATGTTTTACAAGAATATATAGATACCTATCCAAAATCTGATGCGATTGATGAAATAAACGAATTGCTCATTAGTGCGTATATTACTTCGGCAGATTATGAGGGCGCGCTTAAAGCCTTGAAAGATAAAAAAGACGCCGATAGTAAAACAGTCTATCAAAAAGTCGCTCTTTATAGAGGTATTCAACTATTTAATGCGAATTCTCTAGACGAGGCCAAAAAACATTTTGACATTGCTATAAATGATCCACGTGACACAAAAATTTCAGCTAGAGCTCTTTTCTGGAAAGCTGAAGCGGATTATTTATTAACGAACTACGAAATGGCTCGTGTTGGATTTAAACAATTTGAAAACGCAAGCAATACTGATGGTCTTTCAGAAAAACAACAATTATATTACAGTTTCGGCTACACTCATTTCAAGTTAAAATTATATGATCTTGCAAATATTAATTTCAAGGGTTATTTGATATCCTCACCAAAAGACCAGGAAAAAGTAAGCGATGCTAAGGTACGATTAGGAGATACTTATTTCGTGGCGAGTGATTATAAAAATGCGATAAAACAATATAACGAAGTTATTGCCGAAAAAGGTAAAGCTATAGATTATGCTCATTTTCAACGAGCTATGAGCTATGGTTTTACAGGTAAAAACAATGATAAAATTTTAGATCTTACTAAATTTTTAGCTGCCTATTCAAAATCAACATATCGTGATGATGCCTATTTTGAGCTAGGAAATTCTTATGTGAGAGCGAACAAAAATGATGAAGCTCTAGAGGCTTATGACAAATTATTGAAATACCATAAACGTAGTTCTTATGTTCCTAAAACATTATTAAAACAGGGGCTTATTTATTATAATACAGAAAGAGATAATCAGGCCCTTGATAAATACAAAAAAGTAGTGAAAGAATACCCAAATACCGATGAGGGCAAACAAGCGGTGGCGAATGCCAGGCAAATATATGTCGATCTGGGTCGTGTTGATGAATATGCCGATTGGGTAAAAGATGTTGATTTTGTTGAAGTATCGGATGATGATTTAGATAATGATATGTATGAATCAGCTGAGAAACAATATCTGCAAAACAATCGTAAAAAGGCCATTTCGGCGCTTAGAAAATATATTGAACGCTTCCCAAAAGGTGCACATGCCTTGCAGGCTAACTTTTACTTGGCAGAATCTTTATTCGCTGAAAAACAATTAGCTGCTTCTGAAAATAGTTATATCTATGTGACCAACCAGGAGCGTAACGAATATACTGAGCAGGCCCTTTCTAAACTGGCGCAAGTTTATTTAGAGTCAGATCAATGGAAAAAAGCAATGCCGATTTTAGAACGTCTTGAAGAGCAAGCCGATTTCCCTCAAAATATAACATTTGCGCAAAGCAATCTTATGAAAGGTCATTATGAATTAGAACAGTATGAAGATGCCGTTTCGTATGCCGAAAAAGTATTAAAAAGGCCTAAAATAGAAGCAAGAGTAAAATCTGATGCTAAAGTAATTATTGCACGATCAGCCATGAAAACTGGAGATGAAATAAAAGGTGAAGAAGCCTATAAAGAAGTAGGCAAAATCGCAAAAGGAGAACTAAAAGCTGAGTCACTCTATTATGACGCCTATTTCAAACATAATGAAGGTAATTATAAAGTATCAAATACAGTGATTCAAAAATTGGTGTCAGACTATGCAGCCTATAAATACTATGGTGCAAAAGGCTTGGTCATCATGGCCAAAAATTTCTATGGTTTAAAAGATGCGTATCAAGCAACCTATATCTTGGAGAGTGTAATTAAAAACTTTAAAGATTATAAAGATGTCACTGATGAAGCAAAAGCCGAATTGCAAAAAATTAAAACAGAAGAAGCAAAGACCAACGAATCGGTAAACCCAGACGGAAACTAAAATCAACCAGCCATTCTGCGTTTAACGATGAATTAAAAACACATATGAAAAATACTATTTTACTATTCATATTACTCACAAGTACAACAATTCTCTTTGCTCAAGACAAAAAGAAAGATACGCTCGATACAGAAGTTATCAATGTTGTAAAGCCTTATACTCCAACAGTCTCTGATGCATTTAAAATACGAGTAGCTCCGGCCATTAACGATACAATTATTGGTAAGAAAAAACCGATTGAATATTCAATTTTTTCAATACCCGTGGCCTCTACATTTACGCCTGCCAAAGGTAAAGCCAAAATACTCAGGGTAGACCCTAGTGCTCCGATCTATGACAATTTTGTCACTGCTGGATTTGGTAATTTCGGAACACCTGCATTAGAACTTTTTGCGCATAGCGATAGTAATAGTTACAATGAGTTCGGCGGTTTTTTAAAATATCATTCTTCTAAAGGTGGCATCAAAGATGTTCAATTAGATGATAATTTCTTAGACACACGATTAGATCTTTTTTATAAGCAAGAAGAACGTGATTTTGAATGGCAATTAAATGGTGGTTTCAGATATCAAAAATACAATTGGTATGGCTTACCAGAAGGATTAAGTTTTACCGAAACCACACTGAACAGTATCTCGGAAGCACAAAATTATACAGAGATATATGTTGGTGGAAAAATCGATTATAATGATTCGTTTTTTCAAGGAGCAACGGCAGAATTATATCGTTTTACAGATAATGAAGGAAGTAGTGAAATTCATTTGCTAGCAAAACCAAAAATAGAGTTTCCGATAGCTTCAGAATATATAAATCTTGAAGCCAGGATAGAAGTCCTGAGAGGAGAGTTTTTCACCAATTTTGACAATACTGATGATCTTTCGTACACATACCTTAACCTTGGAGTCAATCCAAATTTTGAGGTGTTACGTGATAATTTAACACTTAATTTAGGTGCTGATATTTTGTTCAGTGCAGCTTCTGGTGTTAGTGAAAGTAAAGCTTATTTTTATCCGAAAATCACAGCATCATTTATTTTAATAGATCAAATAGCCACATTGTATGCCGGTGTACTCGGCGGATTACATCAAAACTCATATCGAGATTTCGCCAATGAAAATCCGTTTGTATCTCCTACGCTCAACGTTCTTAGAACTGACCAGCAATATAATGCTTACGGAGGTATTCGAGGTAAATTAGCATCGAATGTGAGTTACAACTTAAAAGGTGGCTACACAAGCGAAAGAGACAAGCCTTTGTACAAATTAAATCCAACAAAAACATTGGGCGATACTGATGTGGTCAAAGGTTATGAAGCTGGTAATTCATTTCAAATTATTTATGATGATGTTAAAACATTATACGCTTTCGCGGAAGTGAGTGTAGATTTTTCTAAGCAATTAAAATTTGGAGGAAATGTGGCATATAATAATTATTCAACCACAAATGAAGCGGAACCTTGGGGTTTACCAAGTTTGAAGGCTACAGCTTTTGCCAATTATAATGTAAATAAATGGTTCGCTGGAGCTGATTTATTCTTTGTAGGACAGCGAATGGATGAGTTGGACTTTGCTATACCAGGCGTTTTAATTAATCGATCGCCAGAATTGATCGATGTGGGTAATTACGTGGATTTAAATTTAAACGCGGGCTATAAATTTACAGATAGATTAACGGCTTTTGCAAAAGTGAATAATGCACTTGGTAGTAATTATCAAAAATATACCAATTTTAAAGTGCAAGGTTTACAGTTCTTTGCCGGATTAACATATAAGTTTGACTTATAATGCGTTGCGCTGAACTAACTTCAGGGCTTTGCAGAAGTACAGCTTATAAAATAGCCTAAATTTCTCGAGATTTCGGGACAAAAAAGATCATTTTGGGTAGCGTTATGTTTTTTACCCTTTCCCTTTTTTTAACATAACGCTGCTTGATTTGATCAATTGTACATTTTCTCGTAATACTCTTTATAGGCACCAGAAGTTACATTTTGAAGCCACTCTTGGTTTGCTAAGTACCAATCAATTGTTTTTGCCAAACCCTCTTCGAAAGTTACTGATGGTTTCCAACCCAATTCTTTATTTAGTTTAGACGCATCAATAGCATAACGTCTATCATGGCCTGCTCTATCTTTTACATAGGTAATCAATTCGGCCGAAGTTCCTTTAGATCTTCCTAATTTCTCATCCATTTGCGCACATAGCAAGTGTATCAAATCTAAATTCGTCCATTCATTAAAACCTCCGATATTATAAGTATCTCCTTTTTTTCCTTCATGGAAAATCAAATCAATCGCCTGCGCATGATCTTCTACAAATAACCAGTCGCGCGTATATTGACCATCACCATAAACAGGCAAGGATTTATTGTTTTTGATATTATTAATGAATAGCGGAATTAATTTTTCAGGAAAGTGATTCGCTCCATAATTGTTCGAGCAATTGCTAATAACAAAGGGCATATCATAGGTGTTTCCAAAAGCCCTTACCATATGATCTGAAGCCGCCTTAGACGCGGCATAAGGAGATTGTGGATCGTATGCCGTAGTTTCGGTAAATAGTCCTGTCTTACCTAAAGAACCATATACCTCATCCGTTGAAACATGATAAAACAATTTATTTTCGAAGTTACCATTACAGGTATCCCGAAAAGCATTTAATAAATTTGAAGTGCCAATCACATTGGTTTCGATGAAAGCATTCGGATCTTTAATAGATCGATCTACATGACTTTCGGCGGCTAAGTGAATGACGCCATCGAATTGATGTTCCTGAAATAAGGCATTCAGAAAGTTTATATCTTTAATGTTTCCTTTTACAAAAGTATAGTTAGGTGCATCAGCAATATCTTTAATATTTTCTAAATTTCCTGCGTAAGTGAGCGCATCCAAATTAAAAATACGATACGTTGGATACTTCTTTACAAAAAGCCTTACTACATGCGAACCAATAAAGCCCGCTCCTCCTGTTATTAAAACCTTCTTTGACATGTGAACAATTTTTTAGTGATTGACAAATTTAGAGAAATTTAGATGCAATCTCACGCGATATAAAAAAAAGCTTTCATAAAAATGCCGATGTTTTCACATCGGCACCTTATTTAAAACTTGAACGTCGCTCCGAGCAAAAAGTTTATGGTTGCCTGAGGATAAAAACCAGAGAAATTTCCTGTTCTTATACCCGTTGGACTGGTAGCATCATCAAAATCAAACGAACCAAAATATCCATTTGAAACATATTCTTTATCAAAAATGTTATTTACCAAGGCAGTCAAAACAATTGATTTAAAAATTTTGGTGGGTTTTAATTCATAAATAATGTTGATATCATTTACAAAGTAGCTTTCTAACTTAGAGCTTTCGGCGTCAATATTGCCCATATACTGCTCGCCCACATATTTTGATAATAAACTGAATTGTAAATTTTTACTTGGCTGAAATGTAAAAGCGTTTCCTGCAATAATACTCGGCGAAAATGAAATATTCGTATTACCAATATTTTGCAATTCCCCATCTAACAATGTGATAAAATCTTGATTCTTATTATCACTGAAGGCAATATTTGGTTGGATGGAGAATTTTTTTGACAATCTAATTGCGGCATCGATTTCCAATCCTAACCGATAGCTCTTATCACTATTTGCTCTCACTCTCGCTCCAACATCATCAATAGCTCCCGTTAATACCAACTGATCTTTATAAGCCATATAATACAAATTGGTGTTTAACTGAATTTTTTCATTTTTGAAACGCCAACCTAATTCGAAATCGTTTAGTTTTTCTGCCTCAACACCTGTATTATCTTCAAAGTCATCTCTATTTGGTTCACGATTGGCTCGTGCATATGAGGCGTACAAATTACTTTTCGAATTCAATGCATATGTAAATCCTAATTTCGGATTAAAAAACCCAAAATTTTTATCGACATTGATTACTGCTCTATCAGAAGTCAAGCCCTCAGTTTCATAATTCACGAAACGTCCTTGTAAATCAATATATGCACTTAATTTAGGATTCAAATTAAAGGTGGCTTTCGAAAAGACACTGAAATCTGTTTTCTTGGCATCGCTAAAATAATAACGGTCTCTTATGTTGGTGCCCGGACTCAAATCACTACCCCAAATCACTTCTCCAAAATGATCACCGGTATAGTTACTATAAGAAATTCCTGTAATAATGTCAAGATCATCTTTTCTATAATTCACATTAAAATTAGCAACATAAAAATCATTGTCTAGCCATCTACGAACTATAACATCACTATCGTCTTCAATCAAATTATTGAAATCAGCTGCCGTTTCTCCTTCTTTGAATTGCTCAAAGAAACCTTCACCTTTTGTAAAGTTTAATCCCAAATTGGTAGACCAAAAATCACCGAAACGTTGGTTCCAATGTAGTTGGTAGTGATTCTGTTCGTAATTATCAGTTTCATTTTCGTATGTATACGGATTCTGACGGCGATTCTCAACTAATTGTTCGGCTGTTAATCCGAACCACGATTGATAGGTCTGCTCTGTACCGCCAAAGGTCAAGGCTTTTATCAAGGTGTTATCATCAATGTAGGAAGCCTGCAAAAAGTATGATTTCAAATCAGTAAACGCCCGATCTACATAGCCATCAGAATAGATGTTTGAAAAACGTCCGACAACTTCAATATGATCATTAATCAATCCTGTACTTAACTTCACCGTATGCTTTCTTGTTCCGAAAGACCCAAAAGAATTGGAAACTTCCGCGAAAGCTTTATCAGAAATAGCATCGGTTAATAGATTTAAGCTTGCTCCAAAAGCCCCAGAACCGTTGGTAGATGTACCAACACCACGCTGTAATTGTAAGCTTTGTGTCGATGAAGCAAAATCTCCTAAATTCACCCAAAACGTGCCCTGACTTTCGGCATCATTATAAGGTATTCCGTTTACAGTAACATTGATACGCGTAGCATCAGAGCCACGAACCCGCAAATACGTATAACCAACCCCTGCACCGGCGTCAGAAGTACTTACCACTGAAGGTAAAAAATTGAGTAGCATAGGGATGTCTTGCCCTAAATTACGCTTGGCTAGTTGTTTTTTTGTAAGATTAGAATGTGTTACCGGAGCATTGGCCTTTACTCTTACAGCCTTTACAACAGCTTCTTCTAGCCGTTCAACTTTTGTGGTGTCTTGTTTTTTTTCTTGACCATGTACACAGACCGACAGTACAAACAATGTCAAGAATAGAAATAAATTTTTCATTACGATTAAAATTTTAATCGAATAAAAAGAGGTTATTATTCTTTATTAATATTGATTTTTAATGAAACATAGTTTCATTTATTGCACTCGCTAAAAAGGTCTACTCGCCCTTTTTTACGCTCGCTTCCTTGGCAGCATTATCCGCCCAGGTTCAATGGGTATGATCTCAGCCGATATTTGGCACCCCTTTTTGAGAACGCTGCAAAAATAAATGCATTTTTCTAATTTAAAAAGATAAAACGTCTTTAAATTTAAAAGACCGACTAATTAGTACGAACATCTATGCCTATTTCAACAACTGTCTACTCTTTCTTATTGTCTATAAGCTCATAACCTTGATGTATTCCTTTCTCTATAGCTGGAACTCCACGTTCCATCCACTTTGGCTTTAGGTCTCCTTTTAAATAATAATCAAAGAATTGTGCCATTCTTATGTTAAAATCTTTTCTGTTTTGAAGTTTTAGAGGCCAGTGTGGCTCTCCATTATAATTCAAAAACCATGACGGTTTTCCTAGTCGTCTCAGGCTCACAAAAAATTCAATGCCTTGATACCATGGAACATGACCATCGGCATCGTTGTGCATGATTAACAAAGGTGTATGTATTTTATCAATATTAAATATTGGAGAGTTCTCAATATAACGCGCTGGATACTCCCAAGGAGTACCTCCAATTCTACTTTGTGTATGCTCATATTGAAACTGACGACTTAAACCTGTCCACCAACGAATACCTCCATAGGCACTGATCATATTTGGGACCGGAGCTCCCGATTCAGCAGCTTTAAAAATATTTGTTTTCGTTACCAGATATGCGATCTGATATCCTCCCCAACTGTGTCCTTGAACACCAATATTTTCTTTGTCAACAAAGCCTTTTTCTATTAAAGATGTTACGCCCGGAATGACACAATTGTAAGCGCTTTCTCCAGGATAACCAATGCGGTAATGAACATCAGGGTTAAAAATAAGATAGCCTCGACTCGCATAAAAACTATAATTAATGGTTGACCTTCCCGGCGAAGGCACCCAATGCCGATTCAAGCGATTCGAGCTTTTTTCATAAAAGTTAACAATCATAGGATATTTCTTATTCGGATCAAAATTTTCGGGCTTAACCAGCATACCCGTGAGCTCTTTTCCATCTAAAGATGTCCAGTTTATTAGTTCAATAGAACCCCAATTATACTCTTTCTGTTGAGGATTTGCATCGCTAATAACTGTCTGGGTTTTGAATGTCACATCAGAAAAACGAATATTTGGAAACTCTTGAAACGACTGTCTGCTAAAAATCACCTTATCACTTTGCTGCGCCATTATAGGAGTTGAATAGCTATAAGGTCCGTTTAACAACTGTGTCCCTTTTTTATTCTTTCTACTATACTGAAAGTACCCTGCATTTTTATTGGCCTCATTAAAAGTAGTAAGGAGCCATTTTTTCTTCGGATTTAGTGCTCGTTCTTCATTATCTAGCTGCACATATCGATACACTGTTTTATGTTCTCTTCCTTGTGTTAGTTTTATACCAGCTCCTGTTTCAGGATTGAATTGCCATATATCATAGCGATCATATAATAGAATGGATTCATCTTTTTCGGTCCAACCGGCAGAACCATAAGAATTTGGATGTCGTGGGGAATCGTTTAATTCATTGTAAAAGCGCTTTCCTTTAGTTAAGGCTTTATATTTATTCGTGACAACGTTGTGGGCAAACCATGTACTATCGACAGGATTATAACCGTAAACATATTTTCCTTTTGGACTTAAACGTACGAATCCTGGAACCTTCGTTAAGATGGTATTGCTTTCTCCTGTATGTACGTCGACAATAGCGAAATTTTGGGCACGCATTCCCGTCCATTGACTTTCCAGTTGATGTGGGCGAGAGGCACTTACTAATGCATAATTCGCATTTCCCTCATCTCCAAGAATGGCATTTGGAAAGTCTTTAGTTGCTATTTGAACCAGTTTATCATTCTTGAAGTGAATTACTGTTTGATATGATTTCTTTTTATCATTTTCTAATTGTAATTCTTGCACTGTATATAATCTAGGCTCATCATATGTCCAAACTTCTACATTAACAATTTCATCATCAATAAGCGTTGTGTCTTTTACAATTGGCGGCTCAGCTAAACCAAAGAATAATTTTGATTCATCTTTAGAAAAATGAATTATTCCATCAGATGACACTCTATATCCCTCGGGAGAAGAACTTGCATCCAATACCTTTTTCGCTTGAGATGCTCCTTCGGCCCATCGATACAATTCATTGGGTCTAACTTGAACTTTCGTTGTATCGGTATCAACTATAAAAGCGAGGTTTTTACCCGTTTCACTTAAGCTAAGTTGATAATAAGATGCCTTTTTGGTTTTATAAACTTCGGTTAGCTTATTGTTATCTAAATTTAAAACGTAAACGCCAGAACTATTTTTTTTATCTTCATCTCCCGTGGTGGTAAAAGCAAAACGTTTCCCTTTTTCGGCAAACGAAAAATTAGTAACATATTTAAACGTGTCTTGCTTTTTAGTCACTAAATTTCTCAATACCACATGATATCCATTCTTTTTACTTACTTTTTTAATCTTCTTTTTCTTTTCTTTTGTTTCTAAAGAATCTTTCTTTTCTTTCTTTTTAGGTTTAATTTCCTCTAATTCATAGGCTATATATCCTGACCATTTCTCTGGAATTTTATATGATTTTACATGCGCTATTTTTGTAAGAGATTTTTCATTTACATTAAAAATTCCCAATGAGTCTTTCGGCATTTTATCCTTCTTCATCTTTCTTCGTTTCATAGCAGAGATACTATCTTTAAAAGGCTTTATAGTGAACAAAGCAAACTTTGAATCATTCGTAAATTTTCCTTTTTGACCTCTAGGGTATTCAAAAAGAGTTACTGCTTTGGTGGTTTTAATCTTTAAAAAATGATCTTTTTCTCCCTTTTCCAAAGAATACATGATAAGATTTCCATTGGGCGAAATACTTCGATTTTTAATCGTTTTCCATATTTCAAAATCGGAGTGGTCTAAAGTTTTCTTTTGCGCAAATGAAAAAGTCGTCAAAAGAATAACAAGGTAGAAAAGTGTAGGTTTCATCATAACGTGTTTAACTTAACGACATAAATATACTATAAATCAATAGTATCTTACTCGCTAAGTGTAAGTTTCAAAATCCTTCAATATATATGAATAGTTAAAAAACATGACGACCTAGATATCAGGAAAAAGAATTCACTCGTTTTAATCCAAATTTGGCTTCTTCCTTGAATCTTTCTTTTCTGAATGCTTTTTTTTAGACGTTAATCTTTTTTGAATCGCACCTTTAGATGGTTTTGTTTTTTTTCTTCTCTTAGGAACTATTAAGGCTTTCGTAATTATGTCTAGGAATCTGTCAATTACAATTTCTTTATTGCGATGCTGACTTCTGCTTTCGTCACATTGTAATACCAACACATGAATTTTTGTTAGTTTGATAGCTAAATTTTTAAGTAATCGTTCTTTTTCTTCATCAGAAAATTCTTTTGAATTTTCTAAATCAAAGGTGAGTTCAATTTTTGACGACACTTTATTTACGTGTTGACCTCCAGCTCCTGAACTTCGAATGGCTTTAAATGACAGTTCTTTGATGAGACTTTCTTTGTTCACTAGAGATTATAATCGTTATTTGAATCGATGTTTTGATGTAAGAAATGCATATCAACATCGGTTAGTGTATCAGAAAAACTATCAAGATCTTTGCGCTCATCTAATAGTATATCTATGGCATCAGTTGCCTCTTTCAAGCGCCGTTGTTTGTCGCCTTTTAACAACATATATGGGCGGTTGTACTTTTTTAAGGCATTTTCAAAAGCATTAAACATCTCTAAACGTTGCTCTGGTCTGTCACGCAAATCATCAGCCTCCCATGGAGTATCTATATAGGTTAATAAATACAAATCATATTGATTTTCTAAAGCCGCCTTGTCTAAAAATGCATCCACATGACCTCCATAGTATTCTTCAGAATATACTTTAGTCTCAAGCAAATCGGTATCGCAAATCAGTAATTTATCGGCTTTCTTAGCCAATTTATTTTCCAGTTGCATTTGTCCGATGGCAATCGGAATCAGATCAGAATTTTCACAAGTTTTACGTTCATTATTCCATTTATCCTGTAAATATTCTCGTGCATACTCTGGTGCCCAAACGGTATTATAATGACGTGCTAATTGATTAGAAAGTGTTGTTTTGCCTGTAGATTCAGGGCCAAACAATACTACCTTTATGATGTTTGCAGGGTCTTGTTTAAGCTTTTTTTCCATGCTATATATCCAAAAATTGCGATAAATGTAAATCCAAAATATTGAAAACTTGTAAAGGTAAAGCCTTTATAGAAATATAAAGGTACAGAAATGATATTTCCAATTATCCAAAAAATCCAATTTTCTATCTTACGTTTAGCCATCAACCACATTCCTACAAAGAAAATAGCCGTAGTAACTGTATCTACATAAGCAACCCAGCTTGTCCATTTATCGAAATTTTTATACACTAGGTATACAAATACTAGGGTTGCTATAAAAATACCTATGCCTACTATTTGTTCTTTTCTGGTTGTTCTAGAAATTGGGGTCACATGCGTTGCATCAACTTTGCGAGTCCATATATACCACCCATATACGCTCATAATAAAATAGTACGCATTAATCATCATATCGCCCAACAACTCCCATTTTACCAACAAATAAACAAATATTGCCGTGCTAATCATTCCTGTAGGAAATACCCAAATTTTATTTTGTTTCGAAAACCACACAGATAGGAATCCAAAAATCACCGCAACTATTTCTAAACTGATATCTGCGGTTGAATACGTTTCATATTGACTGAAAAAAAATTCAAAAATCTGGTTCATAATCGCTTCTATCTGTTTTAACAATTTTGAGTAGTATCAATCCGTTTTCAATCAAACTAAAGGCATCTTTTATTTCTGTCGTTAGCAGTTTCATCACCGTATCATAGTCTCCATATACTTGAGTGCTTAATGGGTTTTCAAGAACGACCAATCCAGAGGCTCGTAATTGTTTTATAAAATGCATAATGGGCTCTTCAAACTCATTTTGAAGAGGTGTTAATGTTAATTCGACAGATATGTTCATTGTTTATTTCTTTAAGTGATCAAAAAAAGAAAGGTTTTTTTCAAAAGCCGTACCAATAACTACCAAATCTGCTCCGGCAAGATAGGCCCCTTCTAATTGCTCTTTTGTGCGTATACCTCCACCTACAATCAAGGGAACCGACAAACTATTTTTCACGCGCTTTATAATTGTTGGTGCTACCGTTTCGGTAGCTCCTGAACCTGCTTCTAAATAGATTAATTTTTTACCCGAATATTCACCTGCCAAGGCTGTATTTTCAATTAAATCGGTATTATCTTGACACATGGGTTTTGTATTACTTACTCGCTGCACGGCAGTTTCAACACCGCCATCAATTAAAATATAACCTGTTGGAATAATCTCTAGATTGGTGTTTTTTAAACGTGGAATTGATTGTACTTGCTGTTCAATTAGATACTCAGAATTTCGACCAGAAATCAATGATAAAAAAAGCAAGGCATCTGCCTCCTCAGTCACGTGCGAATAATCGCCAGGGAATAATATAACTGGTAATTTCGTTTCTCCTTTGATGGCTTTGACCACATTTTCAGTTTTATTATAGGTATCAGTGCTACCTCCAACAAAAATGTGCGTGGCAATTGATGCATTTATCTTGTTCATAACCATTGGCAAGGTCTCAAGAACAACTTTATCGGGATCGATAAGCACTGCCAATAGCTTCTGTTCTTCTTGTATGGCCTTTAATATGTGGTTGTAATTGTGCATGAAAATAAAAAAGCTAAGATAGAATTTCTTCTTGAAAAGCTTTGATAAGTTCAATATCTGTTGAGCTATATAATTTATCTAAAAGGGAGAATTCATCAAATGTGGCTTTTTCATCGTTCCAAAAGTCAAGAATAGCCATATTCCAATTCATCATCGTTCTTTTTTCAATTTCTTTATCCAGAATCATGGAAACATCAGTATGTCGTGTATCATTTTTAATGCGATTGTACAATGCATCAATCACCTCGTCATCACCTTCAATTAACTGAACAATTTTTGTTTTGCTTAAAAAAATATAGCCGGTAATATGATGCATTTGGTTTCGCTCTTGCGAATTCTGAAGCAGCTCTTGAAACTCACTTTTTTTAATACCCTTATCAGGTATAGATTTATACATGATTGCCTTCATAAAAAATACTATTCAATAGACAAACGCTCATCATTCATTTAAAGTATTCTTAGAATTAAGTAATTCCAAAATATCAATGATCAATGAGTAACGCATACACGCATGTAAAGCCTTCGAATTCTAAAAAATGGATGTTGTATTTTGACATGGCATTTTTAAACGTTATGGTTCCAAAGGTCTTGGTATCCTCAAAAGTGAAGTTTTGAATATCAATATGTTGTAAAAAACTCAATCCTTCTTGCTCATATATTTTATAAAGAGATTCTTTTCCTCCCCAAACAATGGTCAATTTACGCACTAAGGCTTCATGATTGGCGATAGTTTTATACTCCCTGATAGGTGTGAATTTATGCGCTATTTTAGAAATCTTATCGCGTTGTTTTTCGATATCGATACCTACATGATCCTCTTCGCTTACAATGATTCCAGAAAAATGAAAGGAATGTGTAATAGAGATATAGGTGCCATCTTTTAAATGTGGTTTTCCTAAAGTATCATAGTACAGATCAGCGTCTTCATATCCCGCAATTGCCAGTAAATGACGTATGCTCATAAAACCTCGTCGGTGAAGATCAGACTTCATACCATCAACACGTTCTTGAGAATTTTTGGTGAGTGATACTGCACGACTTAACGCATCAAATGATTCTTCAATTTTCCAAATAAATACTTTTGTGTTTTTATTAACTACGATAGTTTTATAGAGAGGCATGTCTTTTTAATTTATTGCGTAACTTTGCAGTCAATTTTTAAGATAAAAACAAAGATACTATTATGAGTACAAAAACTGCTACATATGTGCCTTTTAAAGTTAAAGATATTTCTTTAGCAGATTGGGGAAGAAAAGAAATTGAACTCGCTGAGGCAGAAATGCCAGGTTTAATGTCTTTACGTGAAGAATACAAAAACGAACAACCTCTTAAGGGAGCGAGAATTGCTGGCTGTTTACACATGACCATACAAACTGCTGTTTTAATAGAAACCTTAAAGGAACTAGGAGCTGAGGTAACTTGGAGTTCTTGTAATATTTTTTCGACACAAGATCAAGCCGCCGCGGCCATTGCAGATGCCGGAATACCCGTATATGCATGGAAAGGTATGAACGATGAGGAGTTTGACTGGTGTATTGAACAAACACTCTTTTTTGGAGAAGATAGAAAACCATTGAATATGATTTTAGATGATGGTGGTGATTTGACGAATATGGTACTTGATAAATATCCTGAATTGGTAGATGGTATTAAAGGTTTATCAGAAGAGACCACAACAGGTGTTCATAGGTTGTATGATCGAATGAAGGAGGGAACATTACCGATGCCAGCAATCAATGTAAATGATTCTGTAACGAAGTCGAAGTTCGATAATAAATATGGCTGTAAAGAATCAGCAGTCGATGCTATTCGAAGAGCAACTGATCTTATGTTGGCTGGTAAACGTGTAGTTGTTTGCGGATACGGAGATGTTGGAAAAGGAACTGCAGCCTCGTTTAGAGGAGCTGGTTCTATTGTTACTGTAACAGAAATTGATCCTATTTGTGCGTTACAAGCCGCTATGGATGGTTTTGAAGTGAAAAAATTAGAAACTGCAGCACCAAAAGCGGATATCATTATTACCACTACAGGTAATAAAGATATTGTTCAAGCGCATCACTTTGAGGCCTTAAAAGACAAAACAATCGTATGTAATATCGGTCATTTTGATAATGAAATTGATATGGCTTGGTTGAACGAAAATCATGGTGCATCTAAAGTAGAAATCAAACCTCAAGTTGATAAATACACCGTGAACGGAAAAGATATTATCATCTTGGCAGAAGGACGTTTGGTAAATTTAGGTTGTGCTACCGGACACCCTAGTTTCGTTATGAGTAATTCATTTACCAATCAGACATTGGCGCAAATAGAATTGTGGAAAAACTCAGACGCGTATAAAAACGAAGTGTACATGTTACCGAAGCATTTAGACGAAAAAGTGGCTAAATTACATTTGGCAAAAATAGGCGTTGAATTGACTGAATTACGCGAAGATCAAGCGGCTTATATTGGTGTAAATACGAAAGGACCATACAAGCCAGAATATTACAGATATTAATTTTTAGTATGAAATACTATAACGAAACCCTTTCCGTTATGGAAGGGGTTTTTTAATACATTCTTTTAAATTCTATTATCTTTATCAAAAAATAACCAATGAAAAATTTATTAGTTCCTATTGGCTCTAGCGGTAACGCTGTAAATACCTTGCAATATGCTATAGATTTTGCGCATACTATGAATGCAAAAATATTTGTAACTCAAGTATATGAAAGTACAAAGGTTGCGGGTAACTTAAAAAATATTGATGCCTTTTTAGAAGAAGAAACAACAAAAGAACTTCAAGAAGTTCTAAATAAAGTGGATGCTAAAAATGTTCAGATTTCTTCAGTTACAATGAAAGGTAAAGTGTTGGAGTCTATTGAGGCTATGTCTAAAAATTTAGAAATTGATCTCATTGTTTCATCGGCTAAAAGTGTGTCTGTAGATGAAACAGTTTACTTAGGCCGAGTTGCAGGAAGTCTTGTAAAAGATATTGATGTTCCGGTGTTAATCGTTCCTGCTCAGTATCGTTTTAAACCCGTTTCAAAAATTTTAATGGCTATTAAATCTGGAAAAATAAAGCCGGGTAATGTGTTGGAGCCTTTAAAGAAACTAGTACATACATTTTCGGCGACCATCAGTTTGATCCAAATAATTACACCGAAAGCGAGCGACGATGAAAAAGAAGTTAATGAAGATCTAAAAGCATTGGCAACACATTTTAAAACAACCGAAAATGCCACTATTTTTCAAGGTGTTTTAGAACATTTACATGTTACTGAACCTGATATGTTATGTGTGATGCGTCGTAAACGTGGTTTTTTTGCAAAGCTTTGGGAAAAGGATACGGTAAAAAAATCGTATTTTGAAAGCCGAATTCCCTTACTTGTTTTAAAGGGAATTATATAATGTTTTGGGGATGTAGCTCAGCTGGCTAGAGCGCTTGACTGGCAGTCAAGAGGTCGTGGGTTCGACTCCCATCTTCTCCACATCACATAGAAAATCCGTACATACGTGTGGATTTTTTATTTCTGCATAAATCATAGAGCTTGCTTTAATGATTTAGAAAGGAATAAAAAACAGCATGGCGTAGCATGGTGTAATTTTCTATTTGCAGAAGTGCGTGAATGTTGGGAGCAACGAAGTTAACCCCATCTTCTCCCCACTGCGAATAGACCTATACTTATCGGTGATTTTTTCATTTTAACTCGGCTTTAAAAGATTACTTTATTTCATTTCTTATCTTTAGAAAAATTTTAACACATGCTTCGTATCCCTTTTCGAGTTTTCATGCTCTTTATTTCATGCTTACCATTGCTAATAACCTCTTGTAGTAAAGACGATACCTCTGGAGGAGAAGGAGAAGAACCTAAGGGCGTAGGATTACCCCTTATTTCTATCAATACGAATGGTGCCGTTATTGTTGATGAGCCTAAAGTAAACGCCAAAATTACCGTTTTTGAAGAGGATGTTATCTCCTACGAAGGAGACATCGCCATTGAATTTCGAGGAGCTTCCTCACAAGCTTTATTTCCAAAGAAATCATATGGTTTCGAAACAAGAGATGCAAACAATGAGGATCTAGATGTACCTTTATTAGGATTTCCAGAAGAAGAAGATTGGATTTTGAATGGGCCATATAGTGACAAAACCTTATTGCGAAATGTGCTGATCTATGACCTTTCTCGTAATATGAATATGTACGCTAGTCGCACGAAATTGGTAGAACTCAATGTCAATAGCTCTTATCAAGGTGTCTATGTATTTATGGAGAAGTTAAAGAGAGATTCGCAACGCATTGCTATTGAAAAGTTGAATGAAGCAGAAAATAGTGGTGAAGATCTCACGGGAGGTTATATTCTAAAAATTGATAAAGTTTCAGGATCTAATTTAGGTGAGGGTTACAATCCGCAGAATTCTTTTAATTCTAGTTATGCCCCTCCAAGAGGAAGCTCAGACAAACGCATACGATTTTTATATGAATATCCTAAGGCCGAAGAGATAACAACAGCCCAAAAATCGTATATCGAAACCTATATAAACGATTTTGAAAACGCGCTTGCGTCAGACAATTTTACAGACCCAACAACAGGGTATGCCGCTTATATTGACGTGAATAGTTTTATTGACTTCTTTATCTTGAATGAATTGTCAAATAATGTAGATGGTTATAGACTAAGCACCTTTATGCATAAAGATAAAAATGGCAAATTAAAAATGGGGCCTATTTGGGATTTTAATTTAGCTTTTGGTAATGCTGGTTATTGTAGGGGCGAAGCCACGAATGTATGGACCTATAAGTTCAATGAACGTTGTTCGGATGATTTTTGGCTCATTCCTTTTTGGTGGGAACGTTTGTTAGAAGATCCCTCATTTGTGAATCAATTAAAAAGTAGATGGACGAGTCTTCGAGCAAATACCCTTTCAGAAAATGGTATTTTTAGTATTGTTGATGCATATACAGATCAACTTTCTGGAATAGGTGCTCTCAATAGAAACTTCAGTACTTGGGATATTATTGGTGAATGGATCTGGCCTAATAATTTTGTTGGAAATACATATACCGAAGAAACCAACTACTTTAAAAACTTTATAAGCGATCGACTCACTTGGCTTGATAGTAATATTAACGCTTTATAAAATCTATAGACGCCTTGATCACTTCCGCCAAGTGCTTTGAAACATGTTGATGTTCCCAAGGATGTTTGGTTCCAAAAACATGATCTGCATCTTCGACGGCAATGAGCGTACTATTTGGGTTCCATTGGTGTAAATTCACCGCCTCATCAAATACTATAGACGTATCTTTGGTTCCATGAATGATCAAATGAGGAATGTCTATTTTTCTCGTAGCTTGTTCGATATTAAAACGTGTTTCATTAGCTTTGTAATCTTCATAAAATTGATAAAAATGCGGCATTTGCTGCTTTGTTCTTCCATTCAACACATACTTAACCCCATTTTTTTTCCAAGCTTCGAGTTCTCCGATCGTCGATGACCGTTGTCCAAAATTACTCACTGCCGCCCATGAAATGAGTCGGCTTACGCGGCTTTCTTCATTTGCTTTCAAGGTTACAATTCCGCCTCCGCGAGAATGGCCTATTAAAGTAAGGTTAGTGGAGTCTATGTCATCCGAAAAGGCCTCATTACCTAACAACCAATCTATTACGGTTTGTAAATCATCTAATTCCTTAGTGTAATTGTTATTTCCAAAGGCTTCCAGATCCGGAAAATCAATAGGTTGTTCGAGTGTACCACCGTTATGAGAAAAATTAAATTTTATAAAAAAAAGTGCTTGCTCAGCAAATTTCTCGGCAACCAAATTCCAACAGCCCCAATCTTTATAACCCTTATAGCCATGTGCAAAAATTACAATGGGTTTTGGCTGTTTTGTCTTTTTATAAAACACATCGGTCACGATGGGTTTCTGATGCTTTCCCTTTACGGGAATATTTTTTACTACTTCTATCATTAGTATGGAAGGTTTTCGGTTTCTACAAAGGAGACTTCTGGGTTATATATTTCAATCAACAACTGCTTCAATTCATGTACAAATTGGTCCATATCTTCTTGATTTATTGGTTTTCTATTCACTTTCATAAACCCAGCTCCTAAGTTTTTAAATGATATAATACCACTTTCCATTGGTTGTACATTCACATCCACCGTATGCATCTGAGCGTACATAAATGCATACATTAATACTTGAAAACTCTTGTGGTATTTTTTATAATCCGTTGTAATAAGTTCCCAGTCTTTGATCATTAATTCAGATTGGCTAACTTTTCCTGTCTTGTAATCTACAATTCTAATGACACCATCTACTTCGTCAATTCTATCTGCTTCTCCTCTCAATTGAATTGGAAAATCAATACCGGCTATCTCTACCTTGGTATACAATTCATACTCAAGTTCCAAAATTTTGAGTTGTTTCCCTTGTTGAATGAGCTCTAGTTCTTGCTTCAAAAAATTTTGAACGAACTGCTGCGCTACATTATAAATCAATAAGTTTTTCCCAGTACTGATATCTCCATTAATATATTCCCGTTGGAACCATTTCTTGACCGCAGCCGGTGTTTCTTTCTGCATCTTTTGAATATGCTCTTTTTCCAAAAAATGACCTCTAATAGGGAGATAAAAGGCTTCTAAAGTTTTATGTATAATAGTGCCCAATGTATTCGCCGCCACAGTCTCTTCCATATCATCATAGGGGCGAACTCCTAATATTTTCTGCTGATAAAATTCTATTGGGTTGTACATATAGGTCGTTAATGCCGTCGGTGAAAGTCCCTTTTGAGCTAAGACTTTTAGTCGATCAAAAATAGTCTCGTTTTTCGTAACTTTTTTCTGCGTTAGTTTGGAATTTACCAATTTCGGACTCACAATATATTGTTGAATATCCTCAGGTCGATTGATTTCTAATTGCGTAATAAATCGACTCTGTTCGCCAGAACCATACTGATCATTTTCGGTATTATACAATAAATAAATGTTTTTAGCGCGTTGTAATAGTCGATAAAAGTGATAAGAAAAAATAGCGTCTTTTTCTTGATATGTTGGCAGTCCTACTTCTTTCTTAACATCAAAAGGAATAAAAGAATTTTCTGATTTTCCTGCGGGTAATATGCCTTCATTAACAGAGGTTAAAATCACTGTTTCGAAATCTAATACACGAGTTTCTAGCATCCCCATTAATTGCAAGCCAGAGAGGGGTTGTCCTTTAAAAGATAGCTTTTCAAAACTCAACAATTGATTATAAAATTGCTGTAATGTTCTTATATTTTTGATGTATCCGTAACGCGTATTCAGCGTTATTATTTGTTGAAAAACAGTGCGTAATTTGAATAGATATTCTTTTTCTAAAATACTTTCGGTATGTTTCTCTAATGCGTTCAAGAGCTCCATACAATTGTATAGCGCTTTGTCGACATTATTATTCCAATTAGAGAACAGAAAAAGCAATGCAGCTTTAGTATCTTTGGTATTGGTTAACTTAGCGAGTATACTATGATCGACAAAAATAAAATTGTTCTTTACTATTTCATTGCTTAGCGCGTCGGTCACCGCAATTTTCTTTATCGAAGGATGATTCAATACGTGTAAGACATCCTTATAATAAAAAGTACTATTCGAGCTCGTAATATTGGCATTTACATGTAATTTTAAAAGTGTGTCGAACATCTGAGCCACGGGCATATTCACAAGACCATAACCCATAGTAATATTAATTGCCCCAACCTCCTTAGGTAAGGAGTTTAATGTTAGTGGCAGCAGTGTTTCATCGGCTAGGACTAAGGCCGTATTTTGAAAATTATCTGTACTAGATTTGGATAATAACTCCCCAACATATTTTAATTGTGTATTATTCTTTGGAGTACCAATAATTCGAATTTGCTTCGGTTTGCTAAAATTTTCCTGTATCCAATTGAATTTATTCTTTTGATAGTAGGGCCAGTTTTTTATGTATTTTTTAAGAAAACTTGCCGCTTGATTATTTTCGAAATAGAAGGCATCGGCATCCCAATAGATCGATGCGATATCATTTTGGAGGAGTTCCTGAAAAATGGTTTCTTCGGCGGCATTTAGTGCATTAAAACCAACAAAAAGTAATTTGTCGGTTGTTGTTTCAATATAGTTGTTCAAATTTTCAACAGCTTCTCTATATTGCAAGCCCTGATAACCGTACCCTTTGCCCAATAAAACTTCGGTTAATTTTAAATAATACCGCTCTAGGCGTTCAAAAAACTCAAAGTAATTCTTTATTATCGGCGTTTCTTTTTCGAGCGACCACTTTTCTAATTGATTGATATCTTTTAAATAATTAAATATATACTTCGTATCAACTAAATGACGATCTATCTCATTAAAATCCTGTAATACTATGGTAGCCCATTTGGTAAAGGCATCGAAATCGTCTGCATACTTTGCATCAGTAACAGTTCTATACACCGAATAAAACTCAAATAGCAAGGTAGTATTATCAATTAGGTGTATCGATGATAATTCATCTATAAAATCTTCAATACTTATAATTTTAGGAAAAATAAGTGCTTGGTTACTTTTATTTTTAATCTCATGCTTTAAAAATACGCCGGCTCTTTTACTAGGAAGAATAAATGTATACTCCGATATATTCTTTCCTTTGGAAAGCATATCGTCAATAACATTTGAAAGGAAGGTCTGCATGTAGCGAATGTACAAATGTTATTAAAAAGAAAAAAGCCGCACAATTAAGTGCGGCTCTTTTAATATATTATGATGAAAAACTTATTCAGCTAAGTTTATTTCAACTCTTCTGTTTTGTGCTCTACCTCTTCTTGTTCTGTTTGAAGAAATTGGATTGTCTTCACCAAAACCTTTAGAAGTTAATCTAGAAGCATCAATACCTTTAGTGGCTAGGTAATCCATTACAGCTTTTGCTCTTTTTTCAGATAAAGCAGCATTTAATTTAGCCGAACCAACACTATCAGTATGTCCTTCAATTTTAAAGTTAGAATCTTTAAATTCTTTCATGATATCAGCAATTAAATCTAATTTTTCGCTTACACCTACTCTAAAACTATCTTTACCACTATTAAAGTAGATTGCTTTTGCAAACTCATCTAATTTAGCTTTCGCTTCTTCTGTGATAATCTTTTCTGGACAACCTTGGTTAGAAGCAGGACCTACTTCGCTCACACAATTATCGTCTTTATCTAATACTCCGTCTCCGTCAGTATCAGGCCAAGGACAACCATCATTTTCAGCTGGACCAGCTACATCTTTACATTTATCTTTGCTATCGATTACACCGTCACCATCAGCATCAGGACAACCGTTATTTGCAGCAGTACCTTTTTCGTTAGGACAAGCATCATCTTTATCAGCAATACCATCACCGTCAGCATCAGGACAACCATTTAAGGCTGCTAAACCAGCAGTGTTAGGACACGCATCATCACCATCTTTAATACCATCACCATCCGTATCAGGACAACCGTTGAAAGCTTCTAAACCGAATACTTCAGGACACTCGTCATCTTTGTCATAAATACCATCTTTATCAGTGTCTTTACCACCAAATTTAACAACGATACCTAAAGCATGCTGAAAATGTGGTAATTGACGTGCTTCGTCAAAAGAGTGCTTATATGTAGACTGTAAGTTTAAACCTACAAAGTCACTGAACATAAAGTTCACACCAAGACCTCCATTAAATGTACCAGCACCTAAGTCATCTAAAAAAGTATATCCACCACCAACTGCAACATAAGGATCTAACCATTTTGATTGACCAAAAACATTGTTCAAATCGTAACGGATGTCTAAATCAGCTCCAACATAAGATAATGCGTCAACTGAGCTATCTCCTACTTTGTCTATTCTGTTAATCGACGCCGCAACACCTAAAGAGAAACCGTCTCCTAAATATCTACCAACGTGAACACGTGAAATTGAAGGTACTAAGTTGTAGTGATCACCTACATTGAAATACTCATCAAACCAATTTCCTAATCCTGGCTGATTTGTAGGGTATAAATCAACTGCGTTAATACCTACATCAATCTTCCATGGATTGTTTTCGTCCTGTGCACTCATGCTGAAACCAGCAAAAAGAACTAAAACGAATAATACTTTTTTTAAATGTTTCATTTTAACTAATTTAAATTATAATTTCTGTTTCTAGTTTTAACAAACGTTTCCGCTTGTAATTGCAAATATATAAAATCTTATTAAGATACTATTCTTTTGGATAATTAATAAAAAGTAGCTCGATTGTCTTCTATCTCAGCAAATTTCTTTAACGCATCATACGCCTTACCCGTTTTACCTTGCAGTTTACTTTGTAAGGTCGATGTAAAGCTCTTGTAATTTTCTATTTTTGCTGGAGCCTCAATACTCGTCATTTTCACTGAAAACATCCCATTTTTACCTTCTATTTTTCCGTAAATTTTATTTGGCTCTAAATCAATTAAAGCTCCTATCAATTCTGGAGCACTACCTACTCCTGGAAGTGCAGGACTTGCTAAAGAAACCGCCTTCGAAGAATTCTTTCTAAGGTTAAAGTCTTGAGCAATATCATCTAAGGTAGTTCCCGTCATTTTATCGGCGATTAGTTTCGCTTTCTTCTTGTTTAAAAGGGTCAATCGTATCAGTCCTTTAGAGGTACCCAAAGACAATCCTTTTTTATTCTTTTTTGTTAATTTAACAACAGCATAACCATTATCGATATCGAATCTTTTAATCTCGTTTTCTTTGGTAGCAGAATCGAAAGCCCAAATAACAATCGCTCTTTGGTTTCCTAAAGTAGATACTCTTTCATCGAGATTTTGAATACCCATAGTAGGTTGTACCGAATAACCATTATCTTTTGCTAGTTTAATAATATCACCATTGTCGGTTAAATTTGAAGCAAAAGTTTCCGCTTTTTCAAATACCGCATTTTCTGTTTTGTCTGATGCTTCGATAGCTCTTGAGAATCTCGCCACTTTGTAAGCCGGCTGTTTGTTTTTTTGACCTTGAATCTCAATAATATGAAATCCGAAAGCCGTTTTTACAACACCTATATCACCTACTTTCCCTTCAAAAGTATAATCTCTAAATTCTGGCACCATTCTACCATAGTTATACCAACCTAAATCTCCGCCTTTAGCGCCACTTCCTTTATCAGATGACAACTCTTTTGCCAAATCCGCAAATTTAGAATTATCTCTTTTCAACATAGCCGCTAAACTATCTGCCGTTTTTTGAACTGCTGCTTCGGGTCTAGCATTAGACGGATCAGCACTTCTAGAGCCTAAAAATGGCAATAAAATATGTCTAGACTGTACAGAATCAGGCATCTGTCTAACCTCAATTAATTTTGCCAATTCATAATTAGATCCTTCTTTATAAGGGCCATAAACACTCCCAACTGTTAAACCTGAAATCGTATCTGCAATACTTCGTGGTAATAAAGCCCTTGTATAGAATTTATTATCCAACGGTGTATCTGATTGATTATCTCTTAAAAAAGCTGCCACGTCCGTTGCATTTTGAAAACCAACAATACTCACATTTCCTTTAGCCGCCGTACTATATTCTTCTCTATCATCGATCAATTTTGCCAATTCTTCTTTGATGATAGCTTCATCTTCTTCTGTAGCCGTGATATCAAATTTCACGAAACTGAGGTTCACTGTAGGCTCTGTGATGTAGTCTTCTTTATGTGCTTTGACGTATTCTTTAATTTCGTCATCTGTGATCGTAATTAAACTATCAGCAATTGAGCTATAAGGAACATATACATATTCCAAATCCATTTTTGTATTCTGCTCATGATAATAATATTCTCCTTCTTTCAACGTAACGCCTAATCCTGCTTTTATTAAGTTAGAATACGTTCCAAGCTCTAAGTTCGTCTTAATGCTTTTTTCATAGTTCAACCATCCTAACCAAGCATTTCTTCCTTCGTCAGTGTCAGACTCATCTTTCAACGTCGCTACATATTCTTTCAACTTATCTTCATCAAATAATCCTGCTTCATTTTTAAACATTGGACTATTCTGCACAAAAGGCTGACTAACAATGGCATCCCATACATCTTTTTCTCCAACAACAATGCCCGACTTTTCTAATTGCGTTTTGTATACTTTTTCACGAACCAAATTGTCCCAAGCAGATTTCACATTTTGTATTTGAGAAGTTCTATTATTTGTACTTGCTCTTTGCTGATCTACTAGCTGAGCAAACTCTTCACGACTTATCTTCTCTCCATTGATCTCACCTATATCATTTGCATTCTTATTAAACAGTGGGCTATTTGCATCAAACAAGCCTGTTAATACAAACGAAAACAACGCGAGTGCAATGATTATTATTAAAAACATTGAACGTTCTCTAATCTTTCCTAAAATGGCCATTCTTCTTTTCTTTTAAATTCAGTGTGCGAAAATACAATATCCGTTCAAATAAAAAAACAGAATTTACAGTAAATTTACTCCTCCAAAAATAGAGCTACTCTTCTTTAAATAAAACTTTTAGGTAAATATTTTCAATTTTTGAAGAGGATACTTCTTTAATTGTAAATTGATAATTCTCAATTTCGACGATCTCTTGTGCTTCTGGAATATTTTCGGTGTGGTGCACGATTAATCCTCCGAGTGTTTCATACGCATCATTTTCTGGCAGTTCCAGATCATATGTTTCATTCACATAATCCACTTCGATCCTTGCCGAAAATTCAAACTCTCGATCGTTGATTTTGTATTCAATCAATTCACTTGAATCGTGTTCATCTTCAATTTCGCCAAATAACTCTTCTACAATATCTTCTACCGTAATCAATCCGGAAGTTCCGCCATACTCATCTAACACAATCGCTACACTTTTGCTCTTCTTAGTGAGTTCATTCATGATGTCATTAATCATCATCGTTTCTGGCACGATAACTATTGGTAATAAAATAGACCGAATGCTTTTCGGCTTCTTAAACAGGTCGAACACATGAACGTACCCAATGATGTCATCTAAAGAATCTTTATATACCATAATTTTTGAAAGACCTGTTTCCATAAAAAGATCTTTTAAACTTTTCAAGGATTCATGCAGTTCAATCGCTACAATTTCTGTTCGCGGAATCATGGCTTCACGCGCCTTGACATCATGAAAGTCTAACGCATTTTGAAATATTTGAATTTCAGAATCTACCTCTTCATCACTCGCTGTCTCTAGCTGTTCTGAAATATAATTACTGAGCTCTACTTTGCTGAATACAAGTTGCGCATCATCTTTTTTCGTATTAAAGAAAACACGCAAAATAAAATCTGAAATAAAAATGATAAACTCAGATATGATATAAAATAGTATAAAAAAAATATAGGCTGGCAAGGCAAACATTTTCAAAGCTTCATTGGCATAAATTCTATAAATAGCTTTCGGAATAAACTCAGCAGTCACTAAAATGATAAACGTAGAAATCACCGTTTGTGTTAACAGCATCAAAAATTCGCTCTCGATATAAGGAGCTAAAAAAGATAGCAGCAATTCGCCCATAAAATATCCATAGACAACAAGCGAAATATTGTTACCAACAAGCATTGTGGTGATAAATTTTGACGGATTTTCGGTTAAATTATGCAGAATCCTTGATAAGAAATTACCTCGTTTCTTCTCGAGTTCGATATGCATTTTGTTGGCCGATACAAATGCAATTTCCATTCCAGAAAAGAAGGCTGAAAGCAATACTGATATGAATATGATAAGAATGTGTAGCTCCAATGTTATCGTACTTTTACAGGAATAATAGCTTCTTGTCGTTTATTGATATATCTGAACCCATCTTTCCCATAAAAACCAGGTTCCTCCAACATAATTCTAATATCTCTATTCCAAGCCTTGATATGCACCGTCGTATTCAACTCAATGGCGTAGGCTGTATTTCTATGTAATGGGTAATCTCCATTAACGGGTACTCCACCTTGAGAATCCCACATACCTATGGTTGAACCCGATGAATGCCCATAAAGCCCCAAAGGGTGCGTATAAATTGATGGTCTAAGGCCTTCTTGTTTTGCCTCTTTTAAAGATTTTGATAAGATTTCATTTCCCGTTTTGCCTTCAATATAATTCGCCGTTAAAATATCTTGCAATCTATTTCCTTTTTGAAAAGCGCTCGTTAAAAATTTCGGAACATCGGTCTCATCATCTTTTAAGACATAGGCATGCTGCTGACAATCGGTGTTTAAGCGGAGATAGGTAATTCCAAAATCGCAGTGTAGTAAATCGCCTTTTTGGATGATATTCTCACCCGGTCTTTTCGAAAAAGAGGTAATATGACTCCCTAATTTTTCACTTGAGCGTTGTATGTCCACTGTTGGATGAAACCATGTTTGCAAACCTAAGTCGTTCACTTTTTGACGCATATACCAAACCAAATCATCGGTTGTTGTTTGCGATGGTTTGATGACCTTATCGGAAAACGTTTCAGCAATGATGTCATGTGTTATTTGGGTAAGTTGCTCAAATAACTGCATCTCTTTTTCGGTTCTAGTTTCTATCCAAGCAATGGCCAACTTTTCTGAAGATGTGATCTTCGATTTGTATGATTCGGGTAACTTTTCAGTAAACCAATCGTAGTCTGTCTTTACCAATCCGTCCGCAATAGCGAAGTGCTTCGACATATTTAACGCTATTTTTTGCGGATTCCTTTCTTTTATCAAAGCGAACAACGCTTCCCATTGATCAGGTTGCTTTTCTTTTTGCCACGCTGATGTGATATTCTCTCCAACATTATAGCGCGCAACGGCTAATTTTTCAATAGTGTTTTTCTGTTTGCTTCGATAAAAAACTAAGACAGTACGTCTTCTGGCATTTAACCAAGTTGATGGCAACATGGTACGCAATACCGGATCTTCATTATATTCTCTCGAAATGAGAATCCACATATCGATATTGGTACGATCCATTAATTGTGGTAAGAGATTGTCAAAACGATCTTTTAAAATGTCATCTTCGATCTTGGCTCTTTCCCGTAAGGGTACTATTTGAGCAAAGGATAATTGGGCTAATATACAGCAACCTAAAATGAAGGCTTTCTTTGTCATAAAAATAAGTGGTATGTTGGTTTTAGCTAACCAAATTACAATTTTATATTTTTATACCTCTTATTTTTTGTGCTGTTCATTTTTCGCTCTTTCTTCGTATCGTTTGATGAATTTTCTTTTAAAGAAAAATAAAAAAACCAATACTACCGAAAAACCCAAGAAAATATAGGCATTATCTCTTTCTGTTTCCCATCTTGAAATAGCTGTATACACTGAAAAGGCCGCTAAGAATAAGTAGGCAATTCCAGAAAATTTTAAATATTTTATCATAATTTAATTACTTTCATTCACATAAATTGTACCACTGATATCTTTCATGATACGTTTTGATAAATCTTCACTAGACTCAAAACCTTTTCCGTTTATGGTATCGGTCTTTGTGATAAGTTTAAAGGCCTTTTCGGTGTATACATAGTGCGTATTTTGATCCCAAAAGAGCTGCTCTGTGTACAATCGAATGCCGTCTTTATAATTTACAATCACCACATTATTTTTAACTTCAGAAATTCCTGTTTTGTTATAACTTCTACAGTAATCTGCTGTTAAGGTAACCGAATCTTTATTTTTATCGAAATTAGTTACCTGAATGCCTTCAGGGAACTCTTGATATGGATGGATTTTTCGATTGGCAAAGTCATAACGAAGTGGCGTAACCATTTTTACTTTTACAGCACCCGAATCTGTATGTACAAGATTCACGTTTTTTGCAACACCTACAGGCAAATTCTTATCTGCTAAAAAATCTTGTACTTCTTTGATATTGTTACCACAGGAAGAACAAAACAACATCAAGCAGATGAGTGTCATTGTATAAACACCTATATATGTCTTGCCTTTTAGCATGGGTCAAAGCTACGGAATTTTCACTGTCTCACCAATCCAACATTTGATTTCAAACTCAGTATCTTTGTTTACTATGCCCCCAGGAAACCCTCCTCTTCTTCTAGGTGCATTCCCTAAGTATGATTTGATGTATTTATTTGCTCGCGAAGTGATGCTAGGGTCCACTTCTTTTGCCTTTTTTGCCATATCGGCAGCGGCCACGAATACCATTCTTTTAGAAAACTCGTCAGTACCACACGCATTTGCACTAGCAGCATATAGATTTGCAATGAGCAAATAGGCTTTTCCTAAACTCGGACGTTCTTTTAGCGCTTTGTATGCATAGCTTCGAGATTGACTTTTACTTTTCCTTCTTAAAGAATAAGCAATTCTATAATAATATTCAGCTCTTTTATAGGGGTCATTTTCCATTAGAATTGCACGTTCTCGATCATTTATAGATATGATCCCAGAGGGCGAAGTATCAGCCTTCCAATACGCTTCTCTTATTTTATTAAATATGGTGCTGTTAGCACATTCATTTTTGCTCAACCTAAAAAGGGCTCTTCGAAGCCACTTAACATCTGTTATATGGGCATCCAATCCTTTTTTATAAAGTGGCAGTAATCGTTCACAAGAGACCGTCGTTCCTCTATGTAAAATCATATCTAAAACACCTTCAATTTGACCTAAACCTCGAAGGTTTACCTCGTTATTCTTAAACAGTAATGTCTCTTTCTTGGATAATAGCTCTCCTCTTGCCTTTTTTGCCTTCAAACCATCCAAAGATTTAGAATGTCTCTCGATTTTTTCATTCACCGCTTCAAGAGCAATATCATAGGTGTCAAATACTCTTTGAACGCTTAAATCTTTATTGGTATTTGAAATATGTTGGAAGTATTTCGCAATATTCTTAATACTCATTTGGGCAGGGTCCGCCTGAAATGCCAATTCGAGCTGTTTAAAAACTTGCTTCTTTGACGCACCTCTGTTTTCTAATGAAGTCGCCCAATCGCTATACACCTTTCCTAAATTATCAGGAAAATATTGAACTCTTTGGGCGTAAATGCTGTCAATTAGTGCGCTTTCTATTTTCTTTTGTGTACCTAAAGATTTTTGATAACGATCTTCAACTATTTTCAATCCGTATTTATAAATCACTTTTGAAGATGCAGGGCACTTTTTAAAGCTTTCTAACCAAGGCTCATAAGCATTGATATAATCCTTGGCCTTCGCATAATTATAAAACGCTAAGACCATATTTTTACAATTTCGAACTGGAGTATCTTTTGTTTCTTGGGCAAATGAAGGACCATGCCTAAAAAAGCACAAACAGGTAAGCATTAATATGTAGCAATGCCTTTTCAATATGTTTGAATTGAGTAGTCGGTATTCTATTATGGAACCCTTACGGTTTCATTGATCCAGCAACCAATTTTATAGGAATCACCAGATTTATAATCACTACTAAAAATAAGTTTCTTATTAGGCCCGCTTGCTCTATAACTCTTAATATATCTATTGGCTAACGATGTAATACTTGGATCAACTGACTTTGCCTTTATAGCTTTATTCACCGCAGCAATAAAAACCATACGTTTCGAAATTTCGTCAGTACCACAACTATTTGCACTTGCAGCATACGCACTCGCAATCAACAAATAAGCTTTCCCCATACTTGGTCTATGCACCAGCGCTTTCTTGGCGTAGGAAGCGGCCGTTGCAGGACTACTTCTCCTATAGGTCGCACCTATCTTATATAAATAATCAGCTTTTTTATATGGGTCTTTCTCTAAATCAACTGCTTTGTTCCGGAATTCATTGGCTTTAGCCTCCTGACCTTTTTTATCATAGATAATTGAAACTAAAATATAGGCTTCAGATGAAGGTTCTGCAGCAGCATATGCTTCCACAAGTTTTCCGAAGATAGCTTCATCAGTACATTCTTTCGCATTCAATCTAGAGGCCGCTCTGCGTAACCACTTCGCATCACTTTTATGTGCTTCGAAACCTTTGGTATATAAAGGGACTAATCTCTCACAAGTAGCAACTTCGCCCACAATTTGGTCTAAAACGCCTTCAACTTGGCCTAGACCTCTTAAATTAATAGCATCGTTTTTAATCTTGGTAGCCTCTTTTTTAGTAAGCGTACCGCCATCAGCTACTTTTTTATCTAGTCTATCTTTACTTTTTGTATGGTAATCAATCTTCTTATTTACAGCTTCTAGGGCATCATCATACGTATCAAATACTTTCTGCGTATTACCATCTTTATTTTTATCGGTGACTTCCTCAAAATACACCGCCAATTTTTTAATACTCATTTGGGCAGGATCAGCGTTAAACGCTAATTCTAGCTTTTCAAAAACCTGTTTTTTGGAAGCACCTCTGGATTCTAAGGAAATGGCCCAGTCGCTATATACTTTTCCTAAATTATCTGGAAAATACTTGATTCGCTGCTCGTAAATCTTATCAATTAAAGCACTCTCAGTTTCTTTTTGAGCACCTGTTGCTTTGCTGTAACGATGTTCAATTATCTTTAAGCCGTATTTATAAATATTTTTTGAAGATGCCGGACAGTTTTCAAAACACCATACCCATGGTTCATATGAGTATTGATAATCTTTATTTCGAGCAAACTCATAGAACTCAGATAGTTTTTCTCTACAAAGCTCCGGGTTTTCGCCATATTTATCCTGTGAAAAAGCACCTTCAAAAGTTAGTAAACATAGTATAATGCTAATATAATTTTGAAGGTGCTTTTTCATAAGGGTGATGTATTAATAATCTCTTTTTATGGGATCTTTACAGTTTCTCCAATCCAACAGCCTACTTTATGAGATGCTCCTGAAGTTTTACCTAAGGTAAATATTAACTTTTTAGATGGTGCACTCGCGTTGTAGCTCTTGATATATTTGTTCGCTCTAGACGTTAAACTTGGATCAACTCTCTTAGCTTGAGCTGCCTTATTTTTGGCAGCAACAAATGTCATTCTTTTAGAAAATTCATCCGTACCACAGCCATTCGCACTTGAGGCATATAAATTTGCAATTAACAAATAAGCTTTCCCCATACTTGGTCTCACTTTTAATGCTCTATATGCATAAGCTCTAGATTGACTTTTACTTTTTCCTTTCAACGTATAAGCAATTCTATATAAGTATTCTGATTTCTTATAGGTGTCTGTTTCTAAATCAATCGCCTTATTTCTATATTCTAACGCTTCCGTTGTCTTACCCCTATCTTCTAACACTTTCGCATAGAAAATATACGCATCTGCCGAAGGCTCAGCATTTACAAATGCTTCTACCAATTTCGGGAAGATAGGATCAGCCGTACATTCCTTAGCATTCAATCTAGACGCTGCTCTTCTTAACCATTTGGTATCCGTTTTGTGCGATTCAAAACCTTTATTATATAACGGTATCAATCTTTCACACGTTGCAACTTCACCTAAAATTTGATCTAAAACTCCCTCAACTTGTCCTAAACCTCTTAAGTTAATAGCATCGTTCTTCAGTTTTCTTGCTTCCTTCTTATTCAATGCTTGTCCAGCCGCTTCTTTTTTATCAAGGGCATCTTTTGACTTAGAATGACCATCAATTTTCTTATTTACAGCTTCCAAAGCATCATCATACGTATCAAATACTTTTTGCGTATTCGTATCTTTATTTCTACTAGTTACTTCTTGAAAATATTTTGCCAAATTTTTAATACTCATTCGAGCAGGATCCGTGTTAAACGCCTTTTCTAATTTTGTGAACACATCTGATTTAGGCGCTCCTCTCTCTTCTAAAGAAGTAGCCCAATCACTGTATACTTTTCCTAAGTTATCTGGAAAATTCTCTACTCTCCTTCCGTAAATCTTATCAATTAATTTACTTTCAATTTCCTTTTGAGCACCCGTAGCCTTTTCATATCTATCTTGGGCGATTATTAAGCCATATTTATAGATATTTTTTGAGCCTTTTGGACAATTATCGAAAACCCATGTCCAAGGCTCATAAGCTGGTGTATAATTTTTTGCCTTTGCATATTCATAGAATATAGACAAATTCGTTTTACATTTCTCCGGTTCTGCACCGTACTTATCCTGCGCATAAACATTACTTATTCCTGCTAAAAGAAATAAGCTGAATAGTAGTTGTGTAACATTTTTTCTCATCGTTGGTTATATTTAATTTTTTATCTAATTCGATTCTTTCTGAACCATTTGTCACTTAGTGATAAACCGAGCCTAAAATTAAAATAATTTTCTTTAACTAGCCCATTGTTGATTTCTCCTCTGGTTCCGAGTTCAAATCCTAAGTTTATACTAGAGAGTCCTTTCATCGGTAATGCTACTCCAAAAGATATGCCAAAGTCATTTACTTCGGTATTATTCACGAGTAAACCTGTCTTAGTATAGGAAATACCTGCTCTGTATGTCGCTCGTTGCCAATAACTTGTAATAGAATTGTATTTTGGAGTATAAAAACCTCCAAAAGAAAGTCTATTAGATGCTCCGAAGCCAAAACTTCTATCATTTACCGACAAGCCGTCTTCTATAGTTTTTGCACCTTGAAACTCGTATTCTACTCCAGTATACCATTTATTTTCTTCCCCGATACCAGCACTTAATGTTGTTTTTAAGGGACTTTTAAAATTAGTTTTAAATGGTTCATTTAAAATCGTGTCTCTTGGGCTCTCAAAATTTCCAAGGACACTAACTGAATATCGATATCTTGTTCCTTCGTTTTCTAATTCATTACTCAGCCCTAGATTCAATCCTGCTCTCAAGGTTAACTTTTCTGATACTTTCGTTTGATATTGAGCTCCTACTTTAACCTCTGAGCCAGAAACGTCAGAATCTGACGTGTCTACCGTTCCTAACGGAACTTCATTTCTTCTGTTCAATAGCCTGTTTTCAACACTACCAAAAATATAGGCGGCTTCTATACCAAGGCTAAAATTTTGACCAATTTTATGTCCAAAACCTACAAAAACTCGGTTAGTTCCACCTTCTCCTTCAAACAGATTGGTTTGAGTCAAAGTATTCTCAGCATCTCTAATTTCCTGAAGCAACGAATAACCCACTGTGGTATTCGGTTGTAAGCCAAATGCCATTCCCGCTTTTTCTCCTATCGGAAAACCCAGTGCTAAATAAGAGAAGGACGCTGAAGAGCTAGATTCATTATTTGTTCCATCATCAATACTTAGTGCCTTGTTCTGTCCGGCTACTGCAAAGGTAGTCAAACGTAAAGATGCATACGATGCTGGGTTTGTAAATGTCAATTGAAAAGGGCTACTATACGCTCCTCCTATTTGCCCCATACTTATCTCCTCTACAGTTTTTATACTGTTGTTATCACCTACACCGAAGAAAGAATAAGGAGAAATATTATTTTTTTGAGCAAAAGTAGTAAGGGAAATCAGGCATATAAGAGATCCTATTATTTTTTTTATCATTCGTCTAAATTATGTATCAAGATACTGTTCAATCCTTCCAACAAAAAATTTGGATTGGCAAATATGCTACTTTTTACCTTTTTAGCCAAGAAATTTGTGTCCCCTCCTGTTAAAACTACTGTTAAATTTGGGTATTTGTACTGATATTCAGCGATTACGCCATTAATTTCATGTAAAACTCCATTCAACACACCAGAATGCATAGAGGACTTTGTATCTCGTCCAATAAGTGAAAATTTGGCTATTTCTAGTTTCGGCAAGTTGGCGGTAAACGTATTTAAAGATTGATAACGTAGGTTTATTCCAGGTGATATGGCTCCACCGAAATAGACACCTTTATGATCTACAAAATCATAGGTAATACACGTTCCTGCATCTATTACCAAAACATCTTCTGAAGGATACTGATGTATGGCTGCAGAGACCAACGCGATTCTATCCACTCCTAAGGTTGTAGGCGTTTTATACTTGTTTGTAAAAGGAATTTTAACCGCATGGCTTAACGTCACCACATTTTCAAATGTGCTTAGTTCTTTGAGGTCTTCATGTCTTAACTCACCCACAGAAGATAGTATCACATTCTTAATGGTGTACTTTTTTTGCAGTTTCGCAATTTCTTTTCCTACCTTTTTAGGATCGGCGACGCTTGATTCAACGATGGTATGCTCTTGAAATACAGCCAGTTTAATTCGGGTATTTCCTATATCTAATATTAAGTTCATGTAGATTTTTCAGGAAATGTAAAAATACAAATACAATTTTTATATAATTGTTTTGAATAGTATAAAATTTACATTTATATTTGCACCCGCCTTGAGCGACATAGTCGGTCGGGCATGCTGAAAAGCGACTGGTGCCTTAGCTCAGTTGGTAGAGCAAAGGACTGAAAATCCTTGTGTCCCTGGTTCGATTCCTGGAGGCACCACCACTAAAAACTCGAACATTTCTGTTCGAGTTTTTTGGTTTATAACATTTTTAAATTGTTGACTTCTTGCTGACTTAGGTGTCGCCAATGACCTCGTGGTAAATTTTTCTTTGTTAAATCTGAGAATAAGACTCTATCCAACTTCACAACTTTATATCCAAAGTGAGCAAAGATTTTACGTACAATCCTGTTTCGACCAGAGTGTATTTCAATACCTACTTCTGTTTTCGGTTGACCATCTACGTATGAAACAGCATCTACATATACCATTTTACCTTCTAACATAAAGTTTTCGCCGATCTTTTGTAAATCTTTTAAGGCTACTTTCTTATCTAATGAAGCGTGGTACAATTTACGCACATTGTGCTTAGGGTGTGTTAACTTTTTTGCCATTTCTCCATCGTTGGTAAATAACAATAGCCCTGTTGTTTGTCTATCCAATCTGCCTACTGGATAAATACGTTCTTTACTAGCATTCGCCACTAAAGACATCACCGTATCTCTTCCTTTTTCATCATCCATTGTGGTGATAAAATTCTTAGGCTTATTCAACAAAACATATCTTTTCGTTTCCGGACTGATTAAAGAGCCATCAAAACGTACTTCATCACCTAGTTGTACTTTATAGCCCATTTCGGTTATAACCTTTCCGTTTACGGTCGCACTACCGGCTTTGATATAGGTATCAGCATCTCTACGCGAGCAAATACCTGAATTCGAAATATATTTATTTAACCTAATCTCTGTAGGTTCTTCTATGCGTTGCTTAGGCGTATCTTTACGGATGCGTTTCCCATAAGGATTTGGCTTACCCTTTCCAGAAAATTTGCTGTTTTTAGAAAATGGTTTTTTCTGATCTGAAGTGTTATTTGAGCGAGAAGTTGACTTTTTAGCATGTCGTCCTCCCGACGAGTTTTTTTTTGCTGTCATTATTAAAATTTTGGCAAAAGTACTTCTTTTTAACGATGTACATCAATCTTTTACCTCAATTATTTGCTGACGTTCTCTATTTACCATCAATTTTGTGACATCAGGACGTGAATAATGACCTACGGCGTCAAAATTTTGGCGCTCTTCATACACCCGATTAAAATCAATAGTATGCACGATGAGACCTTCTTTATGCAATACCGGTTCAATGATCCATTCCCCATCTGGACCCGCAATACAAGAACCTCCATTTGCCATGACCTCTGGAGCTTTTTCTAGGAGTTGTTCTATATGTGGCGTATTCTTGGGAAAGTCTTCACGCGACATTAAGCTCGACACCGAAATCACAAAAGACCTCGACTCTCTTGCAATAAAGCGCGTAATGTCTTTGGTATTATGATCACTTCCTGGCCATACTGCAATATGAAGGTTTTCTCCGAGACCGTATAAGGCCGTTCTTGGCAGTGGCATCCAATTTTCCCAACAGTTTAATCCGCCCACCGTAAATTCTTTCAATGGGTGGACTTGTAAGCCATTACCGTCACCTGGAGCCCAGGTCAGACGTTCATCATAAGTTGGTTGTAGTTTTCTGTGTATCGACTGAATCTTTCCTTTTTGATCAACATACACCAACGAACAATATAAGCTATGACCTCCTCGATTCTGAGCACGCTCTATAATCCCTAAATAAATGGCGATGTTATTCTCAGCAGCAAGTTGACATATATCATCTAGCTCTCCTGCCTCTATTTGAATAGCATTACGCGTATAATGCGCGTGTAATTCTTTATTCACTTTTGTATTCCATTCGGCTCCACCTGTTAAAGCCAACCAAAAAGGATATCCTGGTAATAAGGCTTCTCCAAAGACAATAAGTTCACATTGCTGTTTCGCAGCATCCTGAATACTATTCTTTATTTTAGTTATTGTTTTTTCCTTATTCAACCAAACTGGTGAGATTTGTGCTAAGGCTACTTTAAGAAGGTTTGAACTCATGGTGTAACGTTTTATTTGAGAGAATCGATTCGTAAAATTATACAGACGAAAAAGCTATTCATAAATTACAATAATCTCTTAATTAGTACTGACGTATCTATGAGTGCCAAACTAAAAACGCCTATAATGATGACCAATTTCATAATATTATGTAGTAATAAATAATTTTTCTTTGTGGAATTCATCCAAAGTATTACAGTGAAAAGTAATAAAACGATGCCTGTACCGTAAAAGTAATATTTCATATATCCAATCTCTGGATATTCGTATAATAAATACATAGGTACAAAAGCTAATACCACTAAAAAAGTTATCAATTTCTTTGTAAAAGATTCACCATACTGTATCGGTACCGTTTTGTAATTCAGTAACATATCGCCTTTTAAATTTTCGAGTTGCTTTATTAATTCTCGAATCAGCAATACCACAAAAACAAATAGTGCATGCACAAAAATTACCTTCGAAAAATTTCGATAATACACAAAAATCACAAAGAATGGCAAGATCGAAATGACCGTCGCTGAGAGCAATCCAGTCAAAGGGTATTTCTTTAGCTTATGAGAATAAAACCAAATTAAAAAAATATAAATAGCGAAAAACAAGGCAGCTCGCCAAGAGACCATAAAGCCAAAAACAAATCCTAGAAAATTTAAGAAAAAGTAAATATTCAGTTTTGTTTTTTGATTCACAATACTGTCGATTTTGGCTTTTACAGGACGATTAATCTTATCTTTTTCGGCATCATAAAAATTATTGATGATATAACCAGCTGCGATCACACATATAGACGCTAAGACTACGAAAAACAAGTCGGTATTAAATAATACTTCCTTTATTTTTTTGTTGGGTGAAAAGATAAAAATGGACGCTAGATATTGCGCAATAACAATGATTAAAATATTGTAGCCTCTTACAACAGATAGTAAGCTGAAAAATTTATAGAAAATAGAGTAATGTTTGACGCTACCAGAAGTATTTGATGTTTTAGCAGAACCCTCCATACTAAAAGGGATTAAAATCTATATACCAACTCTAACTTGTAATCTTTCAGAATGCTTTTGGCTTGCTGGAAATCTTGTGTAAATCCTAGAATATAACCTCCACCACCAGAACCACATAATTTTAGGTAATAGGCATTAGAATCGATCCCTTGTTGCCATAAGCTATGAAAAGCTTTAGGAATCATCGGTTTAAAATTTGCCAACACCACCTTAGAAAGCTGCTTGACATTTCCAAATAAAGATTTCACATTACCATGCAAAAAGTCATCAATACAAGCATCAGTGTGTTTCGCAAAGTCTTCATTCAACATTCTTCTAAAACCTTCATTTTTCATTTTATTCATGAACAATGATACCATCGGTTCTGTTTCACCAACTTGTTGAGAATCGAGTAAGAAAACTGCTCCTTTTCCTTCTTTTTGAGAAGGAATACCAGTAGCTTCTAAATCATCTTTTGAATTGATTAGGATTGGTAAACTTAAATAACTATTTAATGGATCTAGCCCTGAACTTTTCCCATGAAAGAATGATTCCATCAAAGAAAAGACCTCTTTCAGTTTTAGTAATTTATCTCTAGTTAAATTTTCTAATACGGTTATCTTATTATCAGCATACTTATCATATACTGCAGCCACTAAAGCACCCGAACTTCCGACACCATACCCTTGTGGGATACTCGAATCGAAATACATACCATTGTCAATATCTCGTTTTAGCTCTTCTAATCTAAAATCAGCTAAATTTTGAGCTTCTAAATCACTCAAATGGTAATAGAATTTTAGAAGATTTTTATTCGATTCGACGGCCTCAATAGAAGGGTTTTCGGAAACCTTTAAGGCACCTTGATATGTGTTAAATGGAATCGCCAATCCTTTGGAATCTTTAATAATTCCGTACTCACCGAATAGCAAAATTTTTGCGTAAAATAAAGGACCCTTCATGAAATTCTGTTTAGCTTAATCATAACAACAACGCAAATATACTAGATTCATTGCAAAACCAAGCCATAGAAACCATTAAAATGAGGCCTTAACTATTCATCTTCAGACTTCCCGTCGTAATAATACATTTTCCAGGCACCAACTTTCTTACCGGCCTTATACTTGCCTTCGCCCTTCAATTTTCCGTTCTTGTGGTACTCTTTCCACGCACCATCACGTAGGCCTTTTACACAGGTTCCTGATTCGGATAATTTCGCATTTTCATAGTAACCAACCCACGGCCCACTGATCAAGGCATCTTTATAGGAATATTGACTTTTTAACGGACCACTTTCATGATAATTCTTACGCTCTCCGACCAATACCCCTTTTTTGTAATTCACCGTTTGCATGACGTTCCCATTCTCAAAATACCAAGTAACGGATCCATCAAAAATCTCCTCGGTTTCATCGAGAGATACGGCATCCATTTGTTTGGCGCCAGACAAATAATAATCCATCCAAACGAAACCATTTCCTTTTTTTACAGGCTGCGGTCTAAAATACGAAGCTTGATTTTTAGCGCTAGGGCTCCAATTGGCATCAAACCATAAGGTGTCTTTTGCTGCTTGAGCAGCTGCGACTGATGTTGTACCTATAAAACATCCGACAAGAAAAGTAAAAATATATGTTTTCATAATTTATGATTTAGAGTTAGTATTCAAACAATAGTTTCCCACAGCCTTGTAGGCCATAAAAAATATGTTGTTTAGTGTTCTCTATATCATAAATACTTAATGCTAGGGCAGCACACTAAATAAGTAGCGCAGGTATCTCAAGACTACATCTGCTTGGCTCCAGAACCGACACTGTCGCTAATATACTCATTTTTTTGACAAAAATCAACTAATTCTCTAGCTATAAAGTCATTAACACGCACTTTTTCTTTTTCTGGGAAAAGCACATGTACATTAGCTCCTGCATCCAACGTAAAACAAACGTTTGAGCCTGTTTCTGTTCTAAACTTCCATATTTTATCTATGATTTGCAAGGTATTTGGTTTCATTAAGATAAAATAAGGGTTACTGGTCATCATCATGGCGTGCAACGTAAGCGCTTCACTCTCTACTAAATTTACAAAGGCTTCTAAATCTCCGTTTTGTAGAATTTCAGATAATTTAGATAGATTTTCGTTGGCTTGGGCAAAACGCTGCTGGGCAAAGGGATGCCCGTGCATCAAGTTATGACCTACGGTACTCGAAACTACTTTTTCTCCTTTGTCGACCAAGAGAATAGTATCTTGGTAATTTTTAAAATTCTCATGCATCTCATGTGGGAAGGCAACACCAAATTGATCTGAACTTCCTTGAATACTGCTGTGTTGACCCCATACGACTAATTCGCCTTTGATACTTCGAGCAGCACTACCCGAACCTAAACGTGCCAGCAAGGAAGCTTTTTGATAAAATTGAGCTTCAGACATCGACGGATTTAACGCTTTTTCCATACTCATGATACATAAAGAAAGCGCCGCCATACCACTAGCAGAAGAGGCAATACCACTAGAATGTGGAAAAGAGTTATGGGTTTTAATCACAAAGTCATAATCACTAATAAAAGGAACGAGTTTACCAATTCTTGTTAAAAAAGAACCAATTTTATCACTAAACTCAGGTTTTTCCTTTCCATCAAGATAAATACGAAAACTTGCTGCTCTACTCGTACTTTCATATTCACCAAAATCAACAACTTTTAAACTGTTGTTTTTCTTAAACTCCAAGGTCGTTTCTGTAAAGCAATTCGACAAAGTAAAACTGATCGACGGGTTTTCGGGCAGTTGTACTTCGCGTTTTCCCCAGTATTTCACCAAGGCAATATTACTAGGTGCTCTCCAAGCAAAACTACCATCTTCTAAGACGGTTGAATTATCTTTTTTGTATATAAATTCGTTTTCGTTCAAAATCTTGATTTTATGCAAATATAAATGTTAGTCCAGCATTTTTTTGCTTTTTTTTGATTTATTGAGTGACACTATCACAATACCTACTATGACGATTATCGCCCCTAAAATTTGTAGTAAAGTAAGTTTTTCATCTAAAAATAAGTAGGCTAAAATTATCGTCGAAATTGGCCCAATGCTTCCAATGATGGAAAAATTCGATGCCCCTAATTTTTTTATCGCCAATGAAACCAGAAACGACGGGATTATTGTCGACAATATAGCCATCATAAAACTTAAAACATAGACCTCATAAGCATATCCAAAGATATCATTTCTATCAGTTACTAGATAGTGAAGAATTACACAAACAGACGAAACAATCATGGCGTATGCCGTAAATATTACAACCCCAAATTTCGGAATTAACCATCCACTACCCACAATATAAGATGCATAAGTTAAGGCACTTAGAAAAACAAGAAAGCCTCCTAGAACAACCGTATCGCTATTGTACTGCAGCTCGCCCCAAAAAGTCACGATAACGCCAAAGTACGTAATTAGAATCGCTATAATTTGATGAGCCGAAATCTTTTCTTTTAAAAATATCTTGGAAATAATAATGACCAGCGTTGGATATACAAATAGAATTATTCGTTCTAACCCCGCCTTGATATACTGCAGGCCTAAAAAATCAAAATAACTCGCCAGATAGTAGCCAATAAAACCAAAAAAAATGACCCATAGATAGTCTTTACGTTTAATTTTATCAGGAAACAATGGTTTAAAATAAAATGCAATTACTAGGTAGAATGGAAGAGAAAACAGCATACGGAAGAGTAATAAATGTATCGAACTAACTTCGTATTGATATGCCAATTTTACGAGAATTGCTTTCGCAGAAAATAAGACGATTCCGAGAATTGCTATGAATATTCCTGAATTTTTGATTTGAGAAAATTGCATCCTCAAATGTATATGAATTCAAACTAGCAGGGAAAATCAAGCTAGAGAAATTACAATACTCAAAACATTTAAATTATTCATTTTCTAATCTTTGCAGTACTGCCGTTTTATAACTTCTGCTAATTGGAAGTGCTTTCTCGTTTACTTCGACAAATTCATTCGTAAAAGATTCTATTTGAGAAATTGACACAATATAGGATCGATGTATCCTCAGAAATTTAACAACCGGTAATTTGGCTTCTATATTACTGATAGTTTCTCTTGTAACTACCATCTTATTTATAAGATATATTTTAATATAATCGCTTAAACTCTCGATATACAGAATTTCCTTAAAATTTATCTTCACCATCTTCCGATCTGACCGAACAAAAACAAAATCATTTTTCATTTCTGCTTCTATCGATTGCGTCTCTTTGGTATCTATATTTTCATGACAATACTTTTGAATAGCCTGTTGTAAACGCTCAAATGAAATAGGTTTTAATAAATAATCAACCACTTGTAAATCAAAACCTTCAACGGCATATTCTCTGTATGCTGTCGTAAAAATCACCTTGATATCTTTGGTAATTGATTTTACAAAAGACAAGCCTGATATTTCGGGCATATTGATATCCAAAAAAACGAGATCTACATCTTCGGTACTCACAACATTAAAAGCCTCTACAGCATTCTTACATGTACTAGCAACAGTTACAAAATCCATTTTTTCTAAATGGGTTTGTAAAATTTCACGTGCCATAGGCTCGTCATCTACAATGATGCAATTAATCGTTTTTGACATTTTTTAAGAGACTTAAACCATAAATTTTTAAAACTACGCTAAATTCTTTTTCTTCTTGTACAATTTCTATCGAATGCGCATCTGGATACAGCATTTTTAAGCGTTTTTTGATATTCTCTAATCCAATTCCCCCCTCTTTTTCATCATTATTGATAGAAGAATTGCTTATTTTAAAATAAAGTGTGTCACCCTCAAACTTGATTTCGATCGCTACGCCTAACTTTCCATCAACAATTGTTCCGTGCTTGAAACTATTTTCTACAAAAGGAATCAAGAGCATTGGTGCAATTCGAATGGCTTCGTTAGAAACCTTATTCTCAATATGTACATCTAATGTGTCGTGAAATCGCATGCGTTCTAAAGCCACATAATCATGCAAGTGATTCAACTCATCTTTTAATAAAACTTGTGGCTTTTCAATTTGATATAAAATATAATCTAACAGGTTAGACAGTTTTAAAATCATTTCTGGCGCTTCATCTCCCTTTTTCAATGCATATCCATAAATCGTATTTAATGAATTAAACAAAAAATGAGGATGAATCTGCATTTTTAAAAACTTTAGTTCTTGTTCTTTCAGCTGGAGCTGGGTTTGTAAAATTTTATTTTTCAAATTCTCATTGGTCACGGCTGACTTATAACTCTGTACGATCAAGCTAATTGAAATGACTATAAGTACTACAAAAAATACCCCAAGCACCATAAAAGGTACCGTTTTGGTTAACGGTGAGGTATTGTCGGCTTTTAAATTTTCAGAATAGACCAATCCATACAAAATAGATAGTACAATTAGAAAAATTGAAATTATAATCGTGTAAATTGTATATAGGGCAAAGAGTCCGTATTTTTTCTTTAACAGGTAATTCGGGATCAATCGATAGATAAAAAAATAACTGATAGTCATCGTTATCGGCATCAAAAATGCCGAAAAGAGATTGATATATTTAGTATTTGTGCTTCCATACCCTAGGAAATAAGCATAAAAAAAATACACTGCCACCCAAAAAGCAACATGCACCAAAGGTGTAAGTACATATTTTAGTATTGTTTTTTTGCTATCCATTAACTTGCAAGATGCATCTTTTTATTAAAGTCTCCTTATTTTAGCGATGAAATTCAATATTGAGACGGGATTCTACCAAATCGTTTGTTTTTTTTCAAAAGAACCTAGTAAATTGTAAAAAACATTGGTTTTCAGGTCAACCATCGCATTTAAATACGCAACATACAGATAACTGTTAGTTTTGAGTATTAATTTTAAAAGATCATCACTATGTATTTATTTATTACGAATTTATTGAATGAAGGTGGACCTCTTTTCATGTACACAACCTTGCTTATTTTGATTGCTATTATTGCATTATTGGTAAAGGCATTTTTAAACTCAGGGAGCAAAGAAAAAACTGTAGCATTAATCAAACACTTAAGTCTATTTGTTTTGGTTTGGGGATTTACCGGACAAATGATTGGTTTAATAGGAGCTTTCGATGCAATACAAATGCAGGGAAATATAGCTCCCGAGGTCTTAGCAGGTGGCATTAAAGTCGCCATTCTCTCCCCTTTATTCGGAATGATTGTTTTCTTAATTGCTCGATTGGGTATTATTGGGCTAACATTACTTAAGAAATAATGGTCAGAATTCTGTTCGTAATATGCGCGTTTCTCATCTCATTTTTTTCTTCTTTTGCCCAAAAAAATGGAGATGAATTTAGAAATAAAGGTGCCTTAGAGGATGCTATTAAAGCCTACACATTAGATTTTGTAAAAGATTCATCGAACTCTAAGAACGTTTATAATTTGGCTTGTGCTTATGCATTAACCTATATGCAAAAAGATAGTGCTTTTCATTACTTAAACATTGCTTTAAAAAATGACAATTCTTTATGGGCCTTAGCCGACAACGATTTGATCTCATTGAGTACGGATAATCGATGGAAAACCGTTGAACTACTTCAACTCAAAAAATATCAAAAGGCAAAAGGTGTTTTAAAACAACCAGATTATGCGATTAAATTACTTCGATTAATCCAAAAGGATCAGGCACTAGATTATCAAATGGATATGGCGAAGCAATATTTTATGCAACATGGTAAAGCACCACATTGGTATTATCCAATTGCCGAATTGAAAAAAACGATCAGTGCTGGAAGTTTTGATGAAATGGAAAATCTCATTCGTGAATATGGCTGGCCTTCCTATACAACAGTGGGTAAATTGGCCGCCGATGCTCCATTATTAATTATCAATCATCATGAAAGTGAAGCCATACGCATTAAGTATTTAGAAAAAATCAAAAATGCTTGTTTAACTAATGAAGGAAGTTGTATGGAATATGCAAAAATTCAAGATAGAATTTTAGTAAACACTGGAAAGCCTCAAATTTACGGCATGCAATTTCGATATAACGCTCAAAGAACTTTAGAGCCTTTCCCAATTGACAATCCTGAATATGTCGATCAGCGAAGAAAAAAAATAGGTCTAGAACCCCTCAAAGTCTATTTAAAACGCAAGATTAATTATGATTGGAATGTAAATCAAAAATAAAATCTAATTCAAATATTCATTAAGATATTCTTTTCTCGTGTAGAAAAGGATATCTTTGCTTTTATGAGCAGAAATATAAAACTCATTTGGGATTTTCGTGGTCCTAATGCCCAAAAAACAGCCGAACATCATTGCATTCATTTGAAAGAATTTGTCGCTCTTGAAGAATTACCATTTCAAGAAATTAATTCTCACCGATTTTCTGATTTTTACACCATTGCCTATGTAATTGTAAGTGAAAACGACATGCTTACTTTTCGCGATGCATTAAAACCTCATCGCGGCGAAGTAGCCCCTTAAGTTGACACGGCCTACACATAATTTGTTACTTTTTACTTCATTGTTCGTCATTAGAATAACAATTATATAGCAAAAGTTAAAAACAACTTAAAACTGTCTTAATAAAATCTTAAAGGCATGGTTTTAAATTATAGAAACCTTTAATTCGCAGTCCAAAATAAAGAATACATGCTTAAAATTACAATCAAACTATCTACACTATGTATCCTACTTTTTTCTGTTGCCATCAATGCACAAAAGGTAAGTTCTAAACTCATAGACTCGATAAGCAAGGAACCTGTGCCATATGCGAATATCATTTTTAAAACTAGTGGAACTATCAGTAACGAAGAAGGAAAATTTACGTTTCTATTTGGTAAAAATGCAAAGCCCACAGATACCTTAATGATTTCGTGTATTGGATATGAAACTATTAAAAGACCCTTGACCCAGTTTACAGATAGTGTCATTTTTATGGCACCTAAAACCAATGAACTACGGGAAGTAATTTTGACGAATAAAAATTATACGGCGAAAGAAATTATTGAAAAAGTAAGAGAAAATATAGCGAAGAACTACAATTTTGATCTGACTAAAAAAAGGCTTTTTTTCAGAGAGTCTAGTCATCAAAATTTTGTGAAGACCGACTACAAATTAAAAAAATCGAGTATCAAAGAGTTCAATAAAGCTTTTTTAGACAGTGTTTTAAGAAGTGTTCCTAAAAACAATTCCTATTATACCGAAGTGTTGTGTGATCTCTATGGAAACTTTACGCGAGAAAAGCAAAAAATTGATATGATAAAGGCTTCTGAATTGTATGATAAAAACAATGAAATCGGACTCGAAGCTTTCGAGGATAAATTTGAGCGTATTATCAATGATAATGTAAAGCCTGACTCTTATTTTAAAATCAAGTCAGGTATCTTTTCACAAAAAATTAAGCCGGAAGATTTACAAGGTAAGAAAGTTGATTCTACCGATGCCGAAGCACTAAAAAAGAAGATCGAAGATCAAAAGAAAAGAGAAGCTGAGCGAAAATCGAATTTTTCGAAGTATCGAAAAACGACTCTTGCAAGTATGATGCAAGACCTATTTTTTCAAGAAAAGACTAAACTTAACTTTATACGTAAATCAAATAAATATAATTTTGAAATTGCTGATCTAGCCTATGTAGGAAACGATGCGGCATATGTCATTAAATTTGCCCCAAAAGGCGGTGCAGATTATAAAGGTACGCTTTATGTAAATATGGAAGACTTTGCCATTCTGAGAGCTGACTATGAAAACGTAAAACTTGTTAAGAATTTTAAACTCCTTGGTATTTCATTTAGCATTTTTCGCTCTAAAGGTAAAATGATTTTTGCAAAAGATGCTACCGACCTATACAGTTTACAATATTTAGAAAAAGAAGATGCAAGTAGATTCGGTATCAAGCGTCCTTTGAAAATTGTAGAAAAAAATAAAAATGTCAAAGGTAGGCGTAAGCAAAATGAACTCTCGGTAAAACTAAATATGGCGATGACCAATTCAGAAAAATTCGAAGTTGTTGTTTTTAATACCGATGCTGTTTCGAGCACTACTTTCGAAAGTTTTAAGGAGAAAAATACCGTGACAGCCACTTATATGCCAGCATACAATCCAGAATTTTGGAAAGGGTACAATATCATAGAACCCAACCAAGCCATTAAAGATTATACAGTGATAGAATAGTTAATGTTTAACTCAACGTGTTTTTCTATTCTTCCATGCTTTCCATGCACCTGTTGACCATAGTGCCCAAATGACTAATACGGGTTGAAAGAATAGCCGTATCAATCTTGCTTTGTCAGAATTCAAGGCGCCAAAAGCATCAATGCCATTGAGATATTGATGTATGTTGCCAGGAAAAATGAGTATGAAAAATAAGGCTAAGGTAACACCAACTTTGACACGTTGTTTGACCCAAAATACCATAGCAAGACCTAATAGTATTTCAATCACACCGGATATGATGACGACGCTATCTTTAGTCAATGGCAGCCAATCTGGTACTTGCGCTTGAAATTGGATTCTATTAAATGTAAGATGACTGTATCCGGCGAAGAGCATAAATCCACCTAATAAAACTCTAAAGATATTTTGGACAAGTGTTGTTTTTATATAGGCCTTCATACAATGCTGGTGTTTCTCAAAGATTTTATAGTTGGCTGAACTCTACAATTGAAGATCATGCTGCTAACAAATATATCGTTTTATTTGGTATTTCGTTTATTAATCGTATATTTGCGATTAACTATGAGTAAAGCAATTCAACATATTGATTATAGTCAAGAAACGGAGGTATTAGCGCGTTTTGCAAAGGCCTTAGGGCATCCAACACGCTTAATTATTTTAAAATATTTAAGCAATCAGAGCTGTTGCTATACGGGTGATTTGGTCGATGCTTTACCATTAGCACAATCGACTATATCACAACATTTAAAAGAACTAAAGGAAGCTGGATTAATTGAAGGTGAAATCAATCCACCAAAAATTAAATATTGTATACATCAAGCAAATTGGCAACGAGCAAAAGCCCTATTTTCAACCTTATTTAAGGAGGATTTTAACTCCTTTAAATGCTGTTGACTTTTTTTGCTTAGGATCATCGTTAAATTACGATATGAAACTAGAAATAAAGCATATAACACCAGATAATTGGCACGAAATTGCCAGGATTTATAAACACGGAATCGAAACTGGTATAGCCACTTTTGAAACAGAAACCCCTTCATGGAAACACTGGGATCTATCACATTTATCATCTTGTAGAATGGCCGCTTGGTTAGAACAGGATCTTGTCGGCTGGACCGCTTTGTCCCCAGTTTCAAAGCGAAGCGTTTATGCAGGTGTTGCCGAAGTAAGTGTGTATGTCGATGTAAATCTTAGCCAAAGAGGTATTGGCACACAACTTTTAGAACAGATGACTTCTGAAAGTGAAAAAGAAGGAATCTGGAGCTTACAGGCGAGTATTTTTCGCGAAAACAAAGCGAGTATACAACTCCATAAAAAAGTAGGGTTTAGAGAAATTGGGTATCGAGAAAGAGTGGGCAAACGAAATGGCGTTTGGTACGACAATATACTCTTAGAAAGAAGAAGTAAACTAATAGGAATAGCATAAAATTTTAATAATATGAAAACACAAGAATTTTTAAACGTATTAAAAGAAAACGAGCGCAAGGCGTTATTGTTTGAATATCAAGAAAACAAATTTGTAGATACGAATTATCATATCACAGAAGTAAAAAATACGGTCATCGATTCGGTTGATTGTGGTGGTAAGACTGACCAATGGAATGAAACCATCATTCAGCTCTGGGAAAGTCCAGAAGAAAAAGGTAAAATAGGATACCTGAAGTCTGATAAAGCCTTGTCGATTTTAGAGCGGGTTCATAATATGCGACCGCTTGACGGAAATGCTCTCTTAAAGTTCGAGTATAGCAATACAGTTTTTCACAAAGCGCATTTGGAAGTACAGCAAGTCGAAATAACAGATAGTAAAGTCATTGTACAATTGTTTGTTTCTGAAACAGATTGCAAAGCAAAAGACACATGCGGAGTGCCCGAAACAGCATTGGTAGATGCTGATCAAAATGCTTGTGCTCCTGGTTCTGGTTGTTGCTAGTTTCAAAAAGTATACTCTTATCTGATATCTCAATTAAAACCAATATGAAACATACCTTATATCCAGAAATTGAAGCATTTATTAATACTATAGACGTTTCGAAAATTTCTAACGACCGAAAACAAATCCTTCAATCTCTTATCGATTTTATTCAGGAAAAAAAAGATGCAGGTAGAGCGATCAAGCTAAATTTTATCTGCACTCATAATTCTCGCAGAAGTCATTTATCACAGGTCTGGGCGCAAACAATGGCCTCTCATTTTGATATTCAACAAGTAACCTGCTATTCAGGCGGTACCGAAGCAACCGCAGTATATCCAATGGTGATAGAGACCCTACAAAACATGGGCTTTCATATATCATCGTCAAATACAGCAGAGAATCCTATTTATGACATCAAGTACGCGGCAAATGAACCTGGTGTCGTTGGTTTTTCAAAAAAATATGACGATAATTTCAACCCTGCTGAGGGTTTTGCGGCTATCATGACTTGTTCACATGCCGATGAAAATTGTCCATTTATTGTAGGTGCCGAAAAGCGCATTCCAATTCGATACGACGACCCAAAAGCGTTTGACAACACGCCACAAAAAGCGGAAAAATATTATGAGCGAAGCCTTCAAATTGCATCTGAACTCTGCTATGTATTTTCAATGATACGATGAAAAACTTTAAAGAGTATCTTGGTGAATTTATAGGGACGTTTTTACTCGTCTTTATAGGTTGTGGAGCTGTTGGACTCTCCATATTCTCGACTGTTTTAACAAGTCTGCTCCATGTAGCAATTGTATTTGGAACTGGAGTAAGTATTGCTATATTCTCGGTAAGAGCTATCTGTCCAGCGCACCTAAATCCCGCCGTGAGTATCGCCATGTATTATGACAAAAAATTAACTCTTGACAAACTTCCAATCTATATTATAGCTCAATTTTTGGGTGCTTTAGTAGCTGCATTCGTGCTATATTTCGCTTTCGCAGAAGCGATTTCTCTGTATGAACAAACGAATCAGATTGTTCGAGGCACTGAAGCTTCGGTACGAACAGCCATGATGTTTGGTGAATATTTTCCAAATCCGAGTTATGTCGATACCCATACCGTTTCGCATGCTTTTGCCTGCCTTATGGAAGGTATTGGTACTTTTGTCCTAGTTTTTGTCATTTTTAGATTAACAAATAAAGCCGGACAAGTACATCATTTTCTAATTCCATTACTCATCGGTTTAACCGTCACTCTTTTAATATGTATTATCGCTCCATATACCCAAGGCGGATTTAATCCGGCAAGAGATTTTTCACCACGAATAATCGCGTATTTTTCAGGTTGGAAGTCGATGGCTTTTCCCTTACAAAAATTTAGCTTCTTTACAGTATATATAGTATCGCCTATTTTAGGAGGTATAATGGCCGCATACTTGAATCGAAAATTGAAGTAACCTATTTATTAAACAAACTTTGCTGCCATTTCCAAGCTGAAGCCAAGCCGTCTTTCAAACTTAACTCAGCTTGCCAGTCTAATTCATCATTGGCATACGAGGTATCAGCATAATAAGTGGTTACATCACCTTCTCTTCTTCCAACGATTTTGTAGTTCAATTTTTCATTGTTCACTTCTTCAAAAGCTTTAATCACTTCTAACACACTATATCCTTTTCCGGTACCAATATTAAACACTTCAAATGAGGTTTTGTTGCTATGTTTCAACAATCGTTTCATCGCACTTATATGTGCTTTAGCTAGATCGACTACATGAATATAATCACGTATCGCCGTGCCATCTGGCGTGTCATAATCATTTCCAAAAACGGAAAGCTGATCTCTAACTCCCACCGCTGTTTGCGTAATAAAAGGAATTAAATTCTGAGGCACTCCAATGGGCAACTCACCAATTTTAGCACTTTCGTGGGCGCCGATGGGATTAAAATATCGTAGTGAAATCGCTCTCAAATCAGTAACTTTAGCTGTATCTGCAAGGATTTCTTCTCCTATTTGCTTGGTATTTCCATAAGGTGATGTAGCTGTTTTAAAAGGAGCACTTTCATTAATCGGCATTTTGTCAGCCTTTCCATAAACGGTACATGAAGAACTGAAAATAAAATGTTCAATGCCATTTACTGCCATCTCTTCTAACAAATAAATTAAAGAGGAAATGTTGTTATGATAGTATTTTAAGGGTTTTTCGACACTTTCACCAACAGCCTTCGAAGCGGCAAAATGTATAATACCATCAATTTTTTGATGTTTTTTAAAGAAATTTTGAATAGCACCTTGGTTCTTTAAATCTATCTTTTCGAAGGCTGGTGCAATTCCAGTAATTGACGTAATCCTATCGAGCACTTCGATAGATGAATTCGACAAATCATCAATAATTATGACTTCAAACCCTTCATTTTGCAATTCTACAACCGTATGAGAACCAATAAAACCTAAACCTCCAGTGACGACTATCCTTTTCATTATGATGCTTACTTTACAAAATCTAAAATAGTTTGTGTTATATAAGCGAGTTGTTCATCGTCAAACTCTGTATGAATTGGTAATGACAGTACTGTATCTACCAATTCATTGGTTACTTTAAAGTCTTCTTCCTTATAGCGGACATCGGTATAAGCCTTTTGTTTATGCAAAGGAACAGGGTAATAAATAGCATTGGCTATTCCTTTACTATTCAAATGAGCTTGTAAATCAGCTCTGTTTATGCCTTTCAATCTCAACGTATATTGATGAAATACGTGACAGTTGCAATCTGCGCAAAGCGTATCTGTATTACATTTTCCTGTTTTTGGGGTGATAATCTTATCACTTTCAGCAAACGCCTTGTTATAAAAACTTGCCACATTTCTACGAGCATCACAATAACTGTCTAAATGAGGTAATTTTATATCTAACACGGCAGCTTGTATTGTATCTAAACGAGAATTAACACCGACTACGTCATGATAATAACGCTCATACATTCCGTGATTCACCATCCCGCGAAGGGTATGCGCTAAAGCATCATCATTAGTGAAAATAGCACCTCCATCACCATAACATCCTAAATTTTTTGATGGAAAAAAAGAAGTTGTTCCTACAGTTCCTATGGTTCCGGCTTTTTTCTTAGTTCCATCACTAAAGGTATAATCTGCACCAATCGCTTGCGCGGTGTCTTCTATCACAAACAAATTATGAGTTTTCGCAATATCCATGACAGCTTCCATATTTGAACATTGTCCAAATAAGTGAACTGGAATAATAGCCTTTGTTTTTGAAGTAATCGCTTTTTTTAAAGCGTCTATATCGATATTAAAAGTATCCGGTTCTACATCAACCAATACGGGTGTCAATTTTAATAAACCGATCGTTTCTACAGTTGCAGCAAAAGTAAAATCAGCTGTAATCACTTCATCACCTTGCTCCAAACCTAAGCCCATCATAGCAATTTGCAAAGCGTCAGTTCCATTAGCACAAGGAATGACATGTTTTACGCCTAAATAACTTTCAAGATTTTTTTGAAAAGACTTTACTTGTGGCCCATTGATAAAGGCAGTATTCTCAATAACCTCAATAATAGCACTATCTACTTCGTTCTTAATTTTTGCATATTGACCTTTAAGGTCTACCATTGGTATATTTTTCATGTAGCTCATTTTCCTATTGATAACGAACAAAAATACGAATTATTTAAGTGCTGTGACCCTAAATTTATATTTTAGCATTCACTTATGTTTCTTTTGTATAATATAGCGATTTACCTTGTTGGATTTTTATTAAAAATAATAGCGTTTTTTAATAAAAAAATCAACCTTTTCGTTGACGGTCGAAAGGCTGTTTTTGAGGAATTAACACAACATTTCTCTTCTAATGACACTATTATTTGGTTTCATTGTGCCTCGTTGGGCGAATTCGAACAAGGTAGACCGATTATCGAAAGTATTAAGAAATCAGATTCCAGCTTCCAAAACTTTAAAATTCTAGTTACTTTTTTTTCTCCTTCAGGTTATGAAATTCGTAAAAATTATGCCTTCGCGGATGCGGTAACCTATTTACCGTTAGATACCAGACGTAATGCCAAAAAATTCATTCAAATTGTAAATCCACAATTAGCCATTTTTGTAAAATATGAATTTTGGCCTAACATATTGAAAGAATTAGAATCAAAAAATATCAATACTATATTGGTTTCGGGAATTTTCAGAAAAGAGCAAGCCTTTTTCAAATGGTATGGAGCTGGAATGAAAAAGTCACTTCATACATTTAATCATTTTTTTGTGCAAAATGAGGATTCGAAACGTTTATTAAATAGTATTAATTTACACCATGTTACGATAAGTGGCGATACACGTTTCGATCGCGTTTTTGAAATCACTAAACAGGACAATCACATAGATTTCATTGAAAAATTTATTGCTGAAAAACGCGTTCTGGTAGCAGGAAGTACTTGGAAAAAAGATGAAGAATTACTCATCAACTATATCAATAATGAGGCCTCCCAAAATGAAAAATTTATTATTGCTCCGCATATTATTAGCGAGCATAACATTAATGACCTGCGAAACAAGTTAACCAAACAAACTGTTCTATTTTCTAGTCACACAAAGTCAACTGATGCCGAAGTTTTAATCATAGATTCAATTGGGTTACTCACCAAAATATATAGCTATGCCCATATTGCCTATGTAGGAGGTGGATTTGGAGCCGGAATTCATAATATCCTGGAGCCTGCAACATTTGGAGTTCCTGTTCTTATTGGACCCAATCATACCAAATTCAAAGAGGCCCAAGAACTAATTGGCTTAAGTGCCTGCCAGGTAATTCATTCGGCTAATGAGCTTACTACAACGCTGAAACATTTGTTTGAAAACGAATCAGAAAGAGTGGCAAAAGGGGAGTTTTCAAAAAGTTATATTGTAAATAATACAGGAGCTACGCGACAAATTATGAGTTATATTAACAAAACCCTTCATCGTAATGCTTAAGGAAAAAGTAACTTCGAATTTCAGTCATATTTTTGAATCTGACCTCATTGATGAAATCGTTCAAGTTGGTATCTTAAAAAAAGTAAAAGAAAACGATTTACTATTAGATATCGGACAGAAGTTCGATAAAATTCCACTTGTATTATCTGGAGCCATTAAAATTAGTCGAGAGGATGAGAACGGAGATGAAATATCGCTGTATTTTTTAGAACAAGGGGATACCTGTAATATTACATTTGGTAGCGGACTCAATAGTGAAAAAAGTAAAGTAAGAGGCATTGCCGAAAGAGACTCTGAAATATTATTTATTCCTCTAGAAAAGCTTGAAGAATGGATGATTACCTATAAATCTTGGCGCATTTTTGTGATAAAGAGTTATAACACCCGTCTATCAGAAATGTTAGAAGCCATAGACACACTGGCCTTTATGAAAATGGATCAGCGCCTATATAAACATCTCACTGATAAGGTGAAAATAATGCAGAGTACAATTCTAAACACTACACATGAGCAAATAGCATTAGACTTAAATACGTCTAGAGTTGTCGTTTCTCGACTCTTAAAGAAATTGGAGAACGAGCAGAAAATAAAACTCTTTAGAAATAAAATTGAGGTACTCTAAGTAGTATTGTAACATTTGTTGCATTCTACAAATTTTACTTCTGTAATTTCGGACTTTTAAAAAAATAAAATGGATTTTCTCTTTCAACCCTGGCCTTGGTATATAACAGGCCCAATGATATCACTTGTACTATTCTTACTGTACTATCTAGGTAAATCGTTTGGTGTTTCTTCTAATTTAGAAACCTTATGTGCACTTGGTGGAGCGGGAAAATTGGTATCCCATTTCAAATTTGACTGGCGAAAAAACAGTTGGAATCTAGTCTTTATCTTAGGAGCTATTCTTGGCGGATTTATTTCATTTCAATGGCTATCACCTAATGAAGTTATTGCGCTAAATCCTCAAACCATTCAAGATTTGTCAGCCTTAGGCTTTAAACATCCTGGAGCAACTTTTTTGCCCGATGAAATCTTTAGTGTTGACACGCTATTATCAGTAAAAGGAATTTCTATCTTACTTGGCGCTGGTCTACTCGTAGGTTTTGGTGCTCGATATGCCGGTGGGTGTACTTCTGGTCATGCCATTGTTGGTTTAAGTAATCTCGAATTACCCTCACTAATTTCAGTTATCGGATTTTTCATCGGCGGTTTGCTTATGACATGGATATTCATCCCAATACTCTTTTAATTATGAAGCATTTAAAATTTTTGTTGGTTGGTGTTCTTTTCGGAATTATATTGAGTAAAGGAGAAATCATTTCATGGTATAGAATCTATGAGATGTTCAAATTTCAATCTTTTCATATGTATGGTGTCATAGGATCGGCTGTCCTAATAGGTATGATTTTAATGGTACTTTTCAAACATCGAATTATAAAAACCTACTTAGGTGATACTATTCGAGTTGCGCCTAAGAGAAAAGGATTTACTAGAAATATCGTTGGAGGTACTATTTTCGGATTAGGTTGGGCACTTGCTGGTGCTTGTCCGGGACCTATGTTTATATTATTGGGTAGAGGAACAATCGCAATAAGTATCGTCATACTTGGAGCATTACTAGGCGCTTTTTTATATCACAGTGTTAAAAATAAATTACCGCATTAATTCAGCGATTTCTTTTGTAACTTGCAGATACTTATTGTAAGTGAGAATGGAACGTTTAACCGACAAATTTGGAAGACAAATAAGCTATTTGCGACTCGCAGTTACAGATCGTTGTAATCTGCGTTGCCAATATTGTATGCCCGCTCGTGGAATCGATATTGTTGATCGAAAAGAGCTACTTACTTATAAAGAAATGTACCGTATCACTCGCGTCTTGAGTGAACTAGGTGTAAACAAAGTACGGTTGACCGGTGGTGAGCCTTTTGTGCGAAAAGATTTTGTCAAGTTTCTCGAGATGCTTTCATTTAACGATCAATTAGATGAAATTAATATCACCACTAATGGCGCATTGATCTCTAAGCATATTTCTAAATTAGAAACGCTTAATATAGGCACGATCAACTTGAGTATTGATAGTCTAAACCGAGAAAATTTCGCTAAAATAACGCGCAGAGATGTTTTCGATGAAGTCTATAAAACCTTGGAATCATTAGAAGAAAGTAGCCTTCAGTTAAAATTAAATGTAGTTGTTCAATCGGGAGTAAACACTCATGAATTACTCGATTTCGTAGGACTCACCAAACATAAAAATTTCGCCGTTCGATTTATCGAAGAAATGCCGTTCAATGGCACGGGGAAACGCGCCACAAAGGAAAATTGGAATTACACCAAAATCATAGATCATATCGAGACTCATTATGCGACTATACATCCAATTAAGTCTCATAAGTCTTCTACTTCTAAGAACTTTAAAGTAGAAGGATACCAAGGTTCTTTCGGAATTATTCCTGCTTTTACACGCACTATTTGTGGCGACTGCAATCGCATACGTATTACCGCAACAGGTTTGTTTAAAAACTGTTTGTTTGATGAGGGTGTATTTAATGTGCGCGATTTTATCCGTCAAGGAGCTAGTAATGATGATTTGAAACAATTATTCTTATCAATTGTTAAAGAAAAACCTGAAAACGGTTTTGTAGCTGAAGCAAATAGAAAAAGAAACAAAAATGTTTCTGAAAGTATGTCTACTATAGGAGGATAATGTTATGATTTCATCTCAAGAAGCACTTCAAATTATTCTTAACAATACACAAGATTTCGGTATTGAAGAAGTTCCTTTTTTAGAAGCTACGAACCGTGTGCTAAAAGAAGATATTAGAGCTGATAGAGATTTTCCGCCATTTAATAGTGTTCGCATGGACGGTATTGCTGTTTCATTTAAAGCTTTTGCGGAAGGTAAAAGGGTTTTTCCTATTGAAGGTGTGCAACCCGCTGGTAGTGAACAACAAACCTTAAAAAATAGCACAAACTGCATTGAAGTAATGACCGGAGCAACGCTACCTCACAATGTTGATACTGTGATTCGGTATGAAGACGTACATATCTCTGATGGAAATGCGACCATTCATATTGACGCCGTAACGGAAGGTCAGAATGTGCATCTACAAGGCAAAGACCGCAAAACAAATGACGTTTTAATCAAAAAAAACTGTGTGCTATCTCCTGCCGAAATTGGCGTCTTAGCGACGGTTGGAAAAACTTCAGTTGCAGTTGCAAAACAACCAAAAGTAATGATTGTTTCGACTGGAGATGAGTTGGTTGAAGTTGCTGAAAACCCTTTAAGTCATCAGATCCGAAGGAGCAATGTCTATACCTTAGTTTCATTATTAGAAAAAATAGGTATTAAAGCGGAAACAGCACATATTTCAGATGATAAACCCCAACTAAAAGAAAAAATACACCAATTTTTATTGAGCTATGACGCCTTATTATTTAGTGGAGCTGTAAGCAAAGGTAAATTTGATTTTTTGCCAGAGGTGCTAGATGAATTAGGCGTGGAGAAATTATTTCATAAAGTTACACAGCGCCCTGGGAAACCTTTCTTTTTTGGTCGCGCAGTAGGTTCGAATGCATTGCAAAAAACAAGTGTGTTTGCTTTTCCTGGCAACCCCGTATCTACCTTTATGGGATGTGTAAAATATTTTTACCCCTGGTATAAAAAATCGGTAGACCTAGTATTTGAAAACTTTGATAAAGCAATTTTGGCAGAAGACTTTACTTTTAAGCCTGAACTAACTTACTTTTTACAAGTAAAACTTGAAAATAAAAAAGGTTTGCTTGTTGCTGTGCCGGCCAAAGGAAATGGCTCAGGTGACTTAGCAAATTTATCAAATGCAGACGGATTTTTAGAGTTACCCGATGATCAAACAGATTTTAAAACAGGAGAAGCTTTTCCCTTAATACGATATAGATGAGTGAATTTTCACATATAAATAAGGACAATCAACCCAACATGGTTAATGTAAGTGATAAAATTGTTTCGAAAAGAAAGGCAATGGCAAAAGCAGTTGTGTTTTTAGGTTCAGAGATTATGACTCACTTTACCAATGATGAGCTTATTACCAAAAAAGGTCCTGTATTTCAAACGGCTATTATCGCAGGAATTCAAGGAGTAAAAAAAACATCAGAACTCATCCCCATGTGTCACCCTCTAATAATTAACGGTGTCGCTATAGACATCAATACCGTGGATAACGAACACGTTTCAATTGTATGTTCGGTTGAAATAGAAGGTAAAACGGGTGTCGAAATGGAAGCTCTAACTGGTGCCTCAGTGGCAGCCTTAACCATCTACGATATGTGCAAAGCCTTATCTCAAAAAATTAGCATCAAAGAAGTAAAATTACTAGAGAAAACAGGTGGTAAATCCGATTTTAAAAGTGAATGAAAAGATACTAGAAATGGAAACTAAAAAACATCAAAAACATGCGAAGATAGCCTTTCGAAACAATGACAACCTCGCACCTAACGAAATCGCCATTTTAGGAGCAAAATGCTCGATTATCACCGATTTTGTCGAAAAAATGACGGAAAAACTTCAAAATACGGCAAAAATAGCATATTTAGATGCCTCACATGCTGATGACATTTCCGCCCCAAAAGCAGATATTTTTACAACACATAGCTCCGGAAATTTAACGAGCTCGATAGCGTATAAGATGAATGCATACAATGAACGTATTCGTTTTTCAAATTATGACCTTGTTTTTATCAATGGTAACCATTTTAAAGGGGCTAAACAAATCTTGATTTTGGATAGCGAAAAGGAAGCTTCGGTAAAAAAAAGACTAGAACAATTAGACAGGATCCAGTTTGTGGTTAAACGTGAAAAAGAAGCTGAGTATTTTGATTTTTTAGTTGCTAAATACCCTTCAATTAAGAATTTAAAATGTTATCATATTGATGATCTTGATGCCATTGCCACACATATTCATAATTTAATACAAGAAACAATTGTCCCTGTTCAAGGGTTAGTGCTAGCAGGTGGTAAAAGCTCTCGTATGGGTAAAGACAAAACTCAATTAGTTTACCACAACAAGACACAGAGTGATTTTGCGGTAGAATTGTTACAAAACAATTTACTTCAGACGCATGTATCTGTTGCCTCCAATCAAGAGCTAGCTAATCATGAATTCATTCAAGATAAATTCATTGGTTTAGGTGTCTTTGGTGCTATTTGCTCTGCCTTTCAACAAGATCCAAACAAGGCGTGGTTAGTATTAGCAACTGACCTTCCTTTTGTGAATGATGAAATCATACAATTGTTGTTGCGTCATAGAAATCCAAAAAAAATAGCAACCTCGATTAAAGGAAAATCAAAAGACTTCGTAGAACCTTTAATTACCATATATGAACCCAAAGCATATCCTGTTTTATTGAGCTATTTAGCACAGGGTTATTCTTGTCCGAGAAAAGTTCTGATCAATTCTGATGTTGAGATTATAGAAGTAGATGATGATTTGATTCGGAATATCAACACCCCAGAAGAGCATCTAGAGGCACTTAAAGAGCTCTCTAAAAATTCATGATTATGAATAAGACGGTCCACATTTTGAACGGCGATAGTACAGCCGACATTATCAAAGATAGCGGGGTCTCAGGAGATCTCATTATTTGGAGAGAAATGCTTTGTGAGGGTCCGTTATCCAATCATGTCGGCCACGATGAATTTTGGGGCTTGCGTTACGCTTATTTTGAAAACGAACTCAAAGTCAGTAAATTAGATTATTACGACAAAGTTATTAAACAATTAATACCTATTGAAGATCTAACACATTTTGACGAGGTTGTTTTATGGTTTGAATATGATCTCTTTTGTCAGGTCAACTTAATGGGGTTGTGTACCTATTTATTAAACTATTACAGCAAGAGCCTCACCTACTATTTGGTATGCGTGGGACAGGAAAAAAATTCGGAGTCACTATTGACTTTATCTGATTATTCGCCCGCAACATATCTACGATTATATGAAGAGCGTGTGAAATTATCACGTTATGACCTCTTATTTGCAAAAGAATGCTGGGAGCAATATGTTAAAAATAATAACCAAGAACTTAAAGGGTTCAATTTTAAGAAAAACGGCAAATTTAAGTACTTTCATTTAGCTATGAATCAGCATTTAAAACGATTTCCAGAAAGTAGCAAGTTGAATCAAATTGATAAAAAAATCCTAGAAACTATTCAATCGAATGAATTTTCAGAAAGAGACATTCTTAAAGAGTTATTGATTTGGCAACGAAAAGAAACAGTTTACGGTTTCGGAGACCTACAATATGCTATGTACCTTGAAAAATTACACCCTTTTTATGACATTAAAAATAATATCTATTTTTTAAACCAAAAAGGGAAAACTATATTGGAATAAACTTTGTCATTCTTGTGAAAGCAGGAACAAAAAATATATCGATAAACTATAGAGAGCCACCTTTGTGGTATACAGATGAATATTACAAAAGAACAACTATACAAACGTCAAACAACACTCAAAGAAATAGGAGCGTTAGGTCAGCAAAAATTATCGCAAACCCATATTACAATTATTGGTTGCGGTGGTTTAGGAAGTGCTGCTGCTGTTTATCTAGCAGCAAGTGGTATTGGGAACATACATCTAGTAGATTATGATGTTATAGATGTATCAAATTTACACCGGCAAATTTTTTACAAAACCAAAGATATCAAGCGTTCGAAAGTGACAGTTTTGGCCGATCATATAGGCAATATTTCTCCATTCGTAAACATAACAACTACAGATCGCGCCGTCTCAAAAGAAAATATATATGACGTCATTGGCGCAGCGGGCTATGTATTAGACTGCACGGATAGTTTACCAATTAAGTATTTAATTAATGATGCCTGTGTAATCAAAGGCATCCCTTTAATCTATGGTTCGTTGTACAAGTTTGATGGATATGTGGCAAGTTTCAATGTCAATCTTTCTGAATCTGAAACGAGTGCAAATCTTAGAGACGCTTTTCCGAATATATCAAAAGAAGCGATTCCAAATTGCTCACAAATTGGCACTCTTAACACCATTGTCGGAATCATCGGAATCATGCAAGCCAATGAGGTTTTAAAATTGATAACAGGTACAGGTAAAGCCTTAGTAAATGAACTTTTAATCTATAATAGTTTAGAGAATTCTCAATATAAAATGCAATTAAAAAATACACTATCTAAGGAGAAGATCCAAGAAATTTTTGATGCCGAATCATATGTAGATCCTTCATGTGAAGTACAAGATGAATCCTTGATAATTTCAGCGAATGCACTACAGCAAAAACTATCTTCTCATGAGTCTTTTGAAAAACTACATATCATTTCTGTAATTGAAAGCACAAGCGTGACTTATCCTTTTTTAGTTCATGATCAAATTCCATTATCAACATTAAACGTAAACAGACAGTCCTTCGATAAAAACAAGGAATATGTAATTGTTTGTAACAAAGGAATTTCAAGTTATATCGCTACACAACGTATAAAACAAGCGCATCCAACCCTCAACGTTTTAAGTTTAAAAAACGGAATTACAAATTACGAAGCCGAATGCAAGATCCATTAGAATTCTATACTCATTCAATACAGCACTTCGAAGAAGAATTGCGAAAATTAAAAAAACAATTAGCTGCTTCGAGTACGATACGATTGGTTGTATTTTTGGCCATTGGTTTTGGACTCTATTTCTTTTTTGGAAATTCAAAAGCCATGATTGCCATTTCACTCATAGGTTTTGCGTTATTTTTATATTTAGTATCACGACATACTGATTTACAATATAAAAGAGATCTCGTGGCACAATTAATAACCATTAATAGAACAGAAATCCAGGTACTTCAAAGAGATTATTTATTCTTAGATGAAGGTAATGAGTTTGTAGATCCAACACATGCTTACAGCTATGATATCGATTTATTCGGAAGAGGCTCTTTTTTTCAATATATCAATAGAACTTCGATTCAAGAAGGTAGAAAACAACTCTTCAAAACCTTGACGGAAAATGTTATTGATACTATTGAACAAAAACAAGAAGCGATTAAAGAATTAGCTTCAAAACCAACATGGCGACAACGATTCTCGGCTATTGCAAGTTTGGTAAAAGTGCAACATACCGCCGAAGATATTGTAAAATGGATCCATAACTATAGGCCTGTTTTTTCAAAATATACACGTTTCTTATCTGCCGTATTTTCTATTATATCCCTCGCAATCATCGCATTGGTAAGCTTCAATCTTCTAGATTTTAATATCTTGGTAATTTGGTTTTTTATAGGTTTAAGCGTCACTGGAGCGTTCCTTAAAAGAGTCAATATAATTTATAGAGACGCTGATAAAGCAAAAGATACCTTTAAGCAGTATCATCAATTACTCAATGAAATTGAGTCTATTTCTTTTAACTCACAAATTCTACAAGAAAAACAAGCAGCGATAAAAACCGAAACGAAAAAAGCCTCAGCTATTTTTGCTTCCTTTTCTAAAATTTTAGATGCACTAGATCAACGTAATAATGTTTTCATTGCTATTTTAGGAAACGCCTTTTTTTTAAGAGACACACAGCAAGCTTATAAAGTAGAACAGTGGATAAAAACCTATAGTGATAACGTAGAAAATTGGTTTGAGGTTATCGCTTTTTTTGATGCCCAAAATTCATTAAGCAACGTTGCTTTCAACCATCCCAATTATAGTTTTCCTGTTATTCAGCAAGGTGATGCTATTCTTAACACCAAGCAATTAGGCCATCCTTTACTCAAAAGTGGACAACGCGTCGACAATGATTATTTCATAAAGCAAGAAGAATTTTTTATTATAACTGGCGCCAATATGGCTGGTAAAAGTACCTTCTTGCGCACGGTATCATTATCTATTGTTATGGCCAATATTGGATTGCCCGTTTGTGCTAAATCTTACAATTACAATCCAATACAATTAATTACTAGTATGCGTACCAGTGATTCTTTGGCAGATGATGCCTCCTATTTCTTTTCAGAACTGAAACGATTGAAATTTATTGTCGACAAAATAAACCCAAAAGCCTCTGAAAATAAGTATTTTGTTATCTTGGATGAAATCTTAAAAGGTACAAATAGTACAGATAAAGCTATTGGCTCCAAAAAATTTGTAGAAAAGTTGGTAGCATCAAATTCTACTGGTATCATTGCGACCCATGATTTGAGTTTATGCGAGATTGAAAAAGAACTTCCTCAAATACAAAATTACTACTTTGATGCAGAAATAATTCATGACGAACTTCATTTTGATTACAAATTAAAACAAGGAATTTGTAAAAACATGAATGCATCATTTTTATTGAAGAAAATGGAAATAGTTTGAAACTATAAGAATATTTTATGTTTAGAAAGTTAAATAATATAACTTTGTGAACTTTAACTGCCCCTTTATAATTATTTTGTGTTGGTAATACCAGTATTGACAACAGTTAACTTAAAAAAGGGATGACATGGATAAAAGATTGCTGCAAAAGCCAATCAATATTGTGAAGGTAGTATTGTTCGGACCAGAATCTACAGGAAAAACCACTTTAGCAAGCCAATTAGCTTATCATTATCAAACAGTTTGGGCACCAGAATACGCTCGAGATTATCTACAAAAAAAATGGAATGATAAACGTCAAGTGTGCGAACATAAAGACTTAATGCCCATTGCAATTGGACAAATGAAACTGGAAAATAAGCTAGCTAAAAAAGCCGACAAGGTGCTGATTTGCGATACTGATCTACTAGAAACCAAGGTGTATTCTGAAGAATATTATGACGGCATCGTCGATGTTGATTTAGAAACTGCTGCCGAAATAAATCAATATGATCTTTACTTGCTAACATACATAGATATCCCTTGGAAATTGGATAGTATTCGAGATCGACCTGGACAAAGAGAAGATATGTTCAACGCATTTGAAAACGCTTTAAAAAAGTATGATCGTCCGTATATTATATTAAAAGGCGATGAAGAAGCGCGTTTTAAAAATGCTGTAGAGCACATTGACACCGTTATGGCAAAAAAACAGGATCTATTTAACTACTCTCAATCTGAAAATATCGAGGTACAACGGAAAAGTTTCTTCAGTAAATTTTTCAACTTCGGAGATTAATCGAACGAATACAAGAGTACATCCTTGTTTTTCTTCAAAATCGCATCGAGTTCATCTAAAAAAGCAATTGAAACCGTTGGGCATCCCCAACTCATCACTAGAGGTTTGGGATATATTTCTTCATCCGGAACATGCTCCCAGGCATGTAAAACGACCACTCTTTTGCGCATATTTGAATTCGATTTCTCTAAGCCATCTATCCAATACTTATAATTTTTACCCCATTGACTATAAGCTCTTTCCCCCATTACAGCCATCCCTAATGAAGTACAAAAACTCTCATTCTTGTTGCTAAAATTTTTCGCTTTTTCATTATTCTTAGCGTCCTTCTTGCAACTTCCATGACAAACAAGCGCTCTTTTTAGTATCCTTTGTTTTTCTAAATCAATAACGAAAAATCTATTTTTACCGCTGTGCAGTGAATAATCGATCATAAAAGCGATCGTCTCATTTTTCTTATGTGTCTTAGCAAATTCTTTAATAGCTGATATCTGAGAGAGGTAAGTATCCTCTAATAACTCTTCTGCTACTGGAGAATCGTTAGATACTGCTAACTGTGATTCTTTATTAGCACACGAAAAAAAAGTAAGGATTAGTAAAAAAATGATGATTCTATTCATTCAAACTTGATATAATCTTGACGTTATGGTGTTGCATTCACCCAAACTTCACCATCTACAAAATGCTCCTTTTTCCAAATGGGCACAGTTTCTTTCAAAGTATCTATCGCAAATTGACAGGCCGCAAAGGCAGCTTTTCGATGCGGTGAGGAAACTGCAATAATTACTGGAATATCTCCTATCTGTAACGCTCCTTCGGCATGATGAATTGCAATTTTCAGAATGTCAAAATCGAGCAATGCCATATCGGCTATCTTTTGCATTTCTTTAGCTGCCATTGGTTTATAGGTAGAAAAATCTAACAGAGTCACTTCCTTCGCTTTAGTAGCATTTCTAACGGTGCCTACAAAGAGTGCAATACCTCCGCATGATGGATCTTGAACAAAATCGTAACAGACTTGTAAATTGAGTTTCTCTTTGGTTATCAGTATCGATGAATTCACAGTATTTTTTTATCAATTTCTATACCAAAGTTAATGAATCAGGTTGTACTTTTGTCCTTAAATTATCATTTATGAAAAATACATTTAGAGTAGTGAGCATCTTAGAAGGGCTGTCATATATTCTGCTATTATTTATTGCAACACCAATTAAATACTTAGGAGACGACGAGTCGTATGTTAAACTCTTAGGCATGCCTCACGGACTCTTATTCGTAGCGTATATTTTGCTCGCTTTTTTGATAAAAGATAGTTTGCAATGGGATAGAAAAACATTTTTAACTGTTTTAGCCGCTTCTGTAATTCCGTTCGGCACTTTTTATATTGACAAGAAGTATTTGCGAGGTTAACCACCACTTACCGGTGGAATCAATGCCACCACGTCATTTTCTTGAATAGTATAGCCATTTTCAGCATAAGCTTCATTCACTGCTATGGAGTAATTTTTATAGTGTGCTAGCGCAGGAAATGTATTCAATAAATCGTGTCTCAGAGTTTCCAAAGTAATACCTGACATAACTTGCCTACTCAGTTTGTTTTCACCCACTACGTCTCTTAAGATTCCAAAAAGTAAGATCTCTATCTGCATATCTCAAAGTTATTAAATTCTCTTACATTTGTGCTATCAAATAACGAATTCTTTGAAAAAAATATTTCCAATATTAGATTGGTTACCCAACTACAAAGCTTCTTATTTAAAAGGTGATTTATTCGCGGGATTAACAGTAGGAGTTATTCTAATTCCACAGGGAATTGCGTATGCCATTATTGCTGGTTTGCCTCCTATTTATGGCTTATATACAGCACTAGTACCTCAAATTATGTACACCATTTTTGGTACTTCAAGACAGTTAGCTACCGGACCAATAGCCATTGATTCCCTTATTGTAGCAGCAGGTGTTTCTACCCTAGCTGTAGCCGAAAGCGAAAATTATATTGCCATCGTCTTGGCATTGACCCTCATGGTGGGTTGTATCCAAATAATTGTTGGTGCTTTTAAACTTGGATTTATCGTTAATTTTTTATCGAAGCCTGTACTAACAGGATTTGTAACCGCAGCCGCATTAATTATTGGTTTTAATCAATTTAAAGGACTCTTAAGAATAGATGTTGAGCGTAGTAATCGTATTCAATATGTAGTTCAAAACGTCTTTGAAAAAATTACAACACTACATTGGAAAAGTCTATTGTTAGGAGGTGCCTCCATCTTAATTATTTATGGCCTGCGCAAAATAAATAAAAAAATTCCAGGCCCATTATTAGTGGTCATTTTAGGAATTTTATTGATGAAATGGTTTACCAACTATTTTGAAGGTGTAGAAATCGTAAAAACCATTCCGCAAGGCTTGCCTTCATTTGAAATCCCTGTATTTGATTACGACCTATTTTTAAAATTAATTCCAATTGCTCTAACCTTAGCCTTTATTGGCTTTTTGCAAGGTATTTCAATTGCGAAGGTCTTAGATGAAGATAATCCTGAGTCTACTTTAGATGCTAATAAAGAACTCATAGCCTTTGGGATAGGCAATATTGTAGGATCGTTTTTTAGTTCGTATACCTCAACAGGTAGTTTCGCCAGATCAGCTATTAATAAAGAAGTGGGGGCCAAAACTACCATGTCAAATTTAATTGCTGCATTTTTTATACTCTTAACCTTATTATTCTTTACACCAATATTTTATTATTTACCTAAAACAGTCTTAGCTGCTATCATTATTGTGGCTGTTTTTAGTCTTATCAAAATAAAAGACATTCAATTCTTGTGGAAAAGTAATCGCAAAGATTTTATCATGATGTTAGTTACTTTTATCATCACATTAACCGTGGGTATTAAAGAAGGCATTATTATTGGTGTACTTCTATCCATTTTCGTTGTTATTTTTGAAACGTCTAGACCGCATATGGCTATTTTAGGAAAAGTGCCAGATACGTCACATTTTTATAGAAATGTAAATCGCTTTGATGAAGTCATTATTTATGATGAAATTTTGATTGTACGGTTTGATGCCCAACTGTATTTCGCTAATGCGAGCTATTTCAAAGACAAATTAGAAGAATTTGTCAAATCAAAAGGCGATAAATTAAAACTGATTATTATCGATGCCGAAGTCATTAATAATATTGATAGTAGTGGCGTTGCTACCCTAGATACCATTCTAGATCGATATTCGAAAAGAGGTCTGAAAATATACTTTACCAGTATTAAAGGTCCAGTGAGGGATGCACTCGCCAAAAGTAAATTGATATACAAGATTGGCTTAGAAAACTGTTTTATGAGCATCCAAAGTGGCGTTGATCATTTCGAAAAAGGAGATGCCGAATTTAAAAGAGCATATACACGATATGTGCATCAAGCGAATGCTGATTAATCGTGTAATGTGACAAATATCACATAGCGAAACTACAATAATATGTAGTTTTGCCTTAAAATATAGAGATAATGAATATAGAACAAATATATACAGGTTGTTTAGCTCAAGGAGCTTATTATATTGAAAGTAATGGAGAGGTTGCGATTATAGACCCTTTACGGGAAGTGGACCCTTATATCTTACGCGCCAAAAAAGATGGAGCTAATATAAAATATATCTTCGAAACACATTTTCATGCTGATTTTGTAAGTGGGCACGTAACCTTAGCGGAAAAAACAGGTGCAACTATTGTATTTGGACCCAATGCCGAAACTACCTTTAAATCGCATATTGCGCAAGATGGTGAAGTTTTTAAACTAGGAGATATTACGATTACTGCTCTGCATACGCCCGGGCATACCATGGAAAGCACGACCTATTTATTAAAAGACAAGAATGCGAATGATCATGCTATTTTTAGTGGAGATACCTTATTTCTCGGAGATGTTGGAAGGCCTGATTTAGCACAAAAAGCGGCGCATATGACGCAAGAAGAACTGGCAGGTATCTTATATGACAGTTTGCGGACAAAAATAATGACCTTATCTGACAATGTAATCGTTTATCCCGCGCATGGCGCTGGGTCTGCTTGCGGTAAAAATATGAGTAAAGAAACAGTGGGTACTATAGGTGATCAAAAGAAAACAAACTACGCACTACGTGCTGATATGAGTAAAGAAGAGTTTGTAAAAGAAGTCACCGATGGCCTACTCCCACCACCTTCTTATTTTCCATTAAATGTGAAGCTCAATAAAGAAGGCTATGAAAGTATCGACAAAATAATTGACAAAGGTACACGGGCGTTGTCTCCCGATGAATTTGAACAACTAGCGAACGAATCGGATGCCTTAGTCTTAGATGTTCGTCATCAATCAGAATTTATCAAAGGTTTTATCCCACGCTCAATTTTTATTGGTATTGATGGCGGTTTTGCCCCGTGGGTAGGAGCCTTAATTAAAGATATTGAACAACCTATTTTATTGGTTACAGCTGAAGGTAGAGAAGAAGAAACGGTAACGCGATTATCTCGTGTGGGCTTTGACAACACCTTGGGGTATCTTGCAGGGAGCTTTGATGCTTGGAAAAATTCAGGTAAAGAAATTGACACCTTAGAATCTATAAGCGCAACTACCTTAGAAACGAAAATAGCTACCGAAAATGCCGCAGTATTTGATGTTCGTAAACCGGCAGAATACTTTAGTGAACATATTGTTGATGTTCCGAGTACACCATTAGACTTTTTAAATGATCATCTCTCTGAATTTCCTAGGGAGGAACCATTTTATGTACATTGTGCTGGTGGATATCGTTCAGTGATTGCTGCCTCTATTTTAAAAGCACGTGGATTTCATAATGTAATAGATATTGCGGGAGGCTATCGAGCGATAAAAAATACGGACATCGAAAAAACAGCCTATGTTTGTCCAACAACGCTGTAGTTATTTGTTTGTAGTATAAAACAATTTTGTCATGATAAAACATATAATGATTTACTGTCTATTATTTTTTGTTTCAAGTACGCTCTATGCTCAAACAAAGGTATCTGATCATATAATGACGCTGGATAGTCTTGCTACTAGTCCGAAGGCGAATCTAAATGATGTTTCCTGGATTTCAGGAAACTGGAAAGGAGAAGCTTTTGGCGGTATTACCGAAGAAAATTGGAGTAAGCCTTCTGGCGATTCTATGATGGCAACTTTTAAACTAATTGTAAATAATAAAGTTAACTTTTATGAGATTGAGATCATCCGACAAGTAAAGGAATCTTTAATATTACAATTAAAACATTTTAATGGTGATTTAAAAGGTTGGGAAACAAAGGATGAAACCATAGACTTTCCATTAGTAAAGATTGATAAAAACACGGTATATTTTGACGGTATGACCTTTGAAAAAGTAAATGCCAATGAAATGAATGTCTATGTCTTAATGCACAAGAAAGATGGTAGTACCAATGAATTAAAATTCAATTATAAAAAATGAAAGCAATTAAATGTATAGTCTTTGGTTGCCTTATGATGCTATTTTCTTGCAAAGAGCAACCACTTGAAGCTCAAAAAACAGTCGTTGTATCGCAAGCATCCATCGAAAAAATTGCACCAGCTGATTTGAAGACTAAAATTGATCTTGATACCGTGCAACTAATTGATGTCCGTACCCCTAAAGAATATAGTAAAGGTCATATTGCGAATGCTCAGAATATAAATTTCTATGATGCTGATTTTTTAACGCAGTTATCCAAGCTCGACAAAAACAAGCCTGTATATTTGTATTGCAAAAGTGGCGGTCGAAGCGCGAAAGCTTCAAAACAATTACAAAATGCTGGTTTTAGTCTCATATACGACCTCAAAGGTGGTTTTGTAGGGTGGAAATCGGCAGGACTACCTATTAAAAACTAAATACCTCTTTTTTTTGTAGAGGCCTCATTCTCTGTAACCTTTGTTACAATGCTTCCTTTTCAATAGTTGTAAGTTCGCTATGAACTTTAAAATGAGAATCATGAAAAAAAATGTTGGAAGTATCGATAAAATTATTCGTTTTATTGTAGCTTTAGTTGCCATTTGGGCAGGTTACTCTCTTGTGGGTAGCCCTTGGAATTTTGTACTCTATGCAGTGGCAGCCATCATGGTGGTTACCGCTTTTACAAGTACGTGTCCGATATGGCTTGTAACAGGAATAAATACGATTAAATCAATAAAGAAAGGTGACTAATTAGACACTTTCTTTTAGTGTCTATGCAACAAAAAACCAACGCCTATATAGCGGCATTTTTAGTCGCTCTTATTTACGGACTCAATTATACCATTGCCAAAGAGGTAATGCCCACATATATTAAGCCCTTCGGGCTCATTTTGTTGCGAGTTATTGGGGCGACTATACTCTTTTGGGGACTTAGCTTGTTCACCAAGAAACAGCAAATCGAAAAATCTGATTTCTTAAGAATTTTTCTTGCTGCTATTTTTGGTGTTTGTATCAATATGTTGGCCTTTTTTAAAGGGCTCAGTATGACAAGCCCCATCAATGCTTCCGTTATTATGGTAAACACGCCCATTATTGTACTTGTGCTCTCTACCATTATCTTAAAAGAAAAAATTACCTTGATAAAAGTAGCGGGTATTTTAATTGGCTTATCCGGAGCGATTCTCTTAATCGTTTACGGAAAAAGTAGTACGCCCGGAGACAATCCGTTGTACGGAAATATTCTTGTATTTATAAATGCGGTTTGCTACGGATTGTATCTTATTATTGTCAAGAAATTGACCCAGAAATATGACGTGATTACCTTGGTTAAATGGCTATACCTTTTCGGATTGATCTTAGTCATCCCTTTTGGATGGAGCGAAGTGCAAGAAATACATTGGCAACATATTCCATCTAATATCTATTTTAATATCGCTTTTGTATTGGTCTTTACCACATTTTTTGCCTATTTATTGAATATTATTGCCCTAAAAAAACTAAAACCCACTACCTTGAGTGCTTTTATATATTTACAACCCTTAATTGCATCGGCCTACGCACTTTTAACCAATAACGACAGTTTAAACACCGTAAAAATCGTAGCGGCCATACTTATCTTTTGTGGCGTGTTTTTGGTTACAAAGAGTAATGCAAAGCCTACTGCAATACCTCGTTAATACCTACAAAAATAAGCATCGTAAACTCTTTTATAATTTGTGTAACTTTGCATATATATTATTGAACATACATGACACAATCAATGACTGGCTATGGTAAAACTATAGTTCAATTACCACAAAAAAAAGTAACAATTGAAATCAAATCTCTAAATAGTAAAAATTTAGATTTGAATGTTAGAATCCCTGCCGCCTACAAAGAAAAAGAGTTAGTCATTCGCAAAAATTTATCCACTCATTTAGTACGCGGTAAAGTTGAGTTTTCTATCTATGTAGAAGTTACCGGTGAAGAGACTACAACGGTAATTAATAAAGCTGTAGTAAACAACTATATCGATCAATTACGGGAAATTGCCGTAACATCTGCCGAAAATACCTTAGAAATAGCCATGCGCTTACCTGACGCTTTAAAAGTTGAAAAAGCAGAACTAGATGAAGAAGAATGGGCATCTATAGAAGCTGGAATCGAAGAAGCCATTGGCAAGATTGTCGCTTATCGTAAAGATGAAGGCCAAGTATTACAAAATGATTTTTTAGAAAGAATCAATACCATACAAACATTAGCCGACGAAGTAATCGTCATAGATACCGATAGGATGGTATACGTGCGCGAAAAATTGCATCGGGCGGTCGCCGATTTAAAAACGGATATCGATCAAAACAGGTTCGAACAAGAATTGATGTACTATTTAGAAAAATTAGATATTACCGAAGAAAAAGTGCGTTTGAACAATCATCTAGATTACTTTTTAAAAGAGTTAAACGGTGACAGTTCCAACGGAAAGAAATTAGGCTTTATTTCACAAGAAATTGGACGAGAAATCAATACCTTAGGATCTAAATCTAATTTTGCACCGATGCAAAAAGTAGTAGTACAAATGAAAGATGAACTCGAAAAAATAAAAGAGCAGTTATTGAATGTTTTATAGAGAAAATCACTGATTATACACTTCAATTCTGTACACTAAAAACATACTAAGTCGTATGTTTTTTACCTTAACTAATTGATAATCATAAACTAAAAACATTGGCTAACATAAAAAAAGACCAACTAGTATTTTTACAGTAAAATGACATTAAACACCGAATCAAGCAATAATAAGGGTAAATTAATCGTGTTTTCGGCACCTTCAGGCTCTGGTAAAACAACTATTGTGCGCCATTTATTAGGCATCGATTATTTGAATTTAGAATTTTCTATTTCGGCCACATCACGAGAAAAAAGAGGCGAAGAAATTCATGGAAAAGATTATTATTACCTCTCTACAAAGGCCTTTAAAAATCATATCAAAAATGATGATTTTTTAGAATGGGAAGAAGTCTATCGTGACAATTTTTATGGCACCCTCAAAACAGAAGTTGAGCGTATTTGGGCCTTGGGAAAACATGTTATTTTCGATATCGATGTAGCCGGCGGTTTGCGTATCAAAAAGAAATTCCCAGAAGAGACCTTGGCTGTTTTTGTAAAACCTCCGAGTGTTGATGAGTTAAAAATTCGTCTCAAAAAGCGCAAAACAGAAAGTGAAGACAAAATCAACATGCGCATTGCAAAGGCGTCTATAGAATTAGCTACGGCACCTCAATTTGATAAAATCATTAAAAACTATGATTTAGCAGTCGCTTTAGAAGAAGCAGAAACCTTGGTGGCGGACTTTGTTGGCGTGAAAAAAAAAGTAAAATGAATATAGGCCTGTATTTTGGTACCTTCAACCCTATTCATGTAGGGCATTTGGCGATTGCCAATCATATGGTTGAATTTTCTGACTTAGATGAAATTTGGATGATCGTAACCCCGCACAATCCATTTAAAAAGAAATCTTCGTTATTGGCTGATAATCACCGGTTGCAATTGGTACAGATTGCTACAGAAGATTACCCAAAGCTCAAAGCCTCCAATATTGAGTTTAAACTACCTCAGCCCAATTATACCGTACATACCCTTGCACATATCTCCGAAAAGTATCCTGAACATCAGTTCAACTTAATTATGGGGCAAGATAATTTGAGCTCGTTTCATAAATGGAAAAATTATGAAGTGATCTTAGAAAATCATAACATTTACGTCTATCCTCGAAAGCATGAAGACAGTGTTCAAAAAACGCAATTCGATGACCATCAAAAAATTCACAAGGTAGACGCTCCTATTATGGAAATTTCGTCAACCTTTATCCGTAAAGGAATCGCCAACAAAAAAAATATGCAGGCCCTATTGCCTTGTAAAGTATGGCAATATATTGATGAGATGAATTTTTATAAGAAATAAAGTATTATTCTTTCAATCTATAGTAAAACTCAAGACTTCTCTTAATTAAACAAAATTATTTAATATACGGAGTTCTCACCTTGGCTATCCGAGTCTAGCAAAATAAAGTGGTTTTTTTGGTAATTTCTATACTGTCATTTTTAAGAGTTTGACAGTACACAAACTAAAATTTACATTGTATATTTGTTCTAATAGGAAATGGCAAAAAACAGCAAACAAAAAAATAAACTAAAGGAGAAACTGACCTTTAAATACAGGTTGGTGGTCTTAAACGAAGATACGTTCGAAGAGCGTTTCTCATTTAAGCTCAATCGCCTAAATGTGTTTGTTTTTGGAAGTGTTTCGGCCATTTTATTAGTGAGCGTGACGATCTTTTTAATTGCGTTTACGCCACTACGTGAATACATACCTGGTTATTCATCTTCTAAATTAAAAAAGCAGGCTTCTGACTTAGTCTATAAGGTCGATTCTTTAGAGCAACAGTTGGCCGTCAATGATGTCTATATTCAAAACATCCGTAAAGTCTTGACGGGGAAAATCAAAGATATTACAGTGAATAAGGACTCTATTGCTGAACAATTACGCATCGAAGATGTAGATCTACAACCTACACCTATTGATTCAGCCTTCAGACAGCAAGTCGAACGTGAAGATCGGTTCTCGGTTTTTGAAAAAGCCACCAAGAAAACAGATTTGGTATTCTCGTCTCCTGTGAAAGGTCAAATTTCTGATTTATACAATCCCAAAGAAAAACATTACGCCATTGATATCGCGGTAAAAAAAGGTACCCCTATTAAAGCTGCTGCCGATGGCACTGTTATCTTTACAGGGTTTACTGCCGATACTGGTTTTGTGATCATCTTAGAGCATCCTAAGAATTTCATCACAGTGTATAAGCACAACGAAACCATTCATAAAGAACAGGGCGATTTAGTAAAATCAGGAGAAGTGATTGGTATTGCCGGCTCTACGGGTACGTTAACTACAGGCCCGCACTTACACTTTGAGTTATGGAACGACGGATTTCCTATCAATCCGATTAATTATATAGATTTCGAATAAGCAATGAACACTAAATCTATTCTTGCCAAACCCTTTGCGAAAGCCATTCAGAAACGTGTCTATAAATGGGCAGCGAATCCGGTGAAAACGCAAGAAAAAGTCTTTAAAAAATTAATCCGACAAGCCACCAAAACAACCTTCGGTCGAGATCATAATTTTGGTCAAATCAAGTCTTATGAGGATTTTAAAAAGAATGTTCCGGTAAGAGACTATGAAGGTCTAAAGAGTTATATCGAACTTATATTAAACGGACAATCGGATGTTTTATGGAAAGGAATGCCCTTATATTTTGCAAAAACTTCGGGAACGACCTCGGGTGCCAAATATATTCCGTTGACCAAAGCATCTATGCCTTGCCATACCAAAGCAGCAAGAAATGCTTTACTACTTTATATCGCTGAAACAGGGAATGCTGATTTCGTAAATGGCAAATTGATTTTTTTACAAGGAAGCCCCATTATTGATGAGAAAAATGGCATTAAAACGGGTCGACTCTCAGGTATTGTAGCCCACTACGTCCCTAATTATTTGCAAAGTAATCGCATGCCTAGTTGGGAAACCAATTGCATCGAAGATTGGGAAACGAAGGTCAATGCGATCGTTGAAGAAACGGTTACTGAAGATATGACGCTTATCAGCGGTATTCCGTCATGGGTACAAATGTATTTCGAAAAATTACAAGCGAAAACGGGTAAAAACATCAGTACTATTTTCCCGAATTTTAATTTGTTCGTGTATGGTGGTGTGAATTATGAGCCTTATCGGAATAAATTTGAAAAAATGATTGGCAAACGTGTAGATTCCATCGAATTGTTTCCCGCTTCCGAAGGTTTCTTCGCCTATCAGGATAAGCAAAATGAAAAGGGCATGTTATTGCTCTTAAACAATGGTATTTTCTATGAGTTCATAAAAGCTGATGAGTTTTTTGAAGAGAGTCCTGAAAGAATTTCTATCGGCGATGTTGAGTTAGGCGTTAACTATGTACTCATTATTTCGACCAATGCAGGTTTATGGGCCTATAATATTGGCGATACTGTGGCTTTTACATCGTTAAAACCCTATCGTATTATAGTTACAGGGCGTATCAAGCATTTTATCTCAGCTTTTGGAGAACATGTGATCGCCAAAGAAGTAGAACACGCCTTACAAGCAGCAACTAAAGATACTGCAGTTTCTGTCAGTGAATTTACGGTAGCTCCACAAACGAATCCGGCAAACGGATTACCATATCATGAATGGTTTATAGATTTCGAAAAAGAACCTGAAGATATGGCAGGGTTTATCAGTATAATCGACAATGCAATGCAAAAACAAAACTCGTATTATTTTGACTTGATAGAAGGTAAAATACTGCGTACGCTCGTCATATCTAGAGTACAAAAAGACGGTTTTTCGGCATATATGAAATCTATCGGCAAATTAGGCGGTCAAAATAAGGTGCCAAGATTATCTAATGATCGAAAAATAGCGGATGGACTACAACAATTTTTAATCAAATAACGTATGAAAGTAGTATCGGTAAATATTGGTGAACGCAAAAAGGTACAATGGAAAAATCAGGAATATACAACTGGCATTTTCAAATATCCCGTTGAGAAGCCCATTTTTTTGGATACTGAAGATGTGAGAGGAGATCATGTTGTTAATAGAATATACCACGGAGGAGTCTTACAAGCGGCGTATGCCTACGGAGAGCAGCATTATGACTATTGGAAAAAACTATACCCCAACCATGATTGGCAGTATGGTATGTTTGGCGAGAATTTAACCATTACAGATTTAAACGAAGAAGAAATTCATGTTGGAAGTGTATATCAACTGGGAGCTGCTAAAGTTGAGATTACAAAACCCCGACAGCCTTGTTTAAAATTGGGTATTCGTTTTAATGATATGAAAATTATCAAGCAATTTTGGAATGCTACCAAAAGTGGTCTCTATTTTAAAATTTTAGAAACAGGTCATGTCAATAAAAATGATCAGTTGATACTCATAGAAAATAAACCTCAAAATATGACCATTGCCGAATTATATGCCTCCAAAAGAGTCGAAAAAGGTTTGTGATGTTATTTAGTTTCTGGAATTGGATATAATTTAGGTTCAGTAATGCCCTCTTTATTTAGATATTCTTTATTCATTCTATAGTGATTTTCGGTCATTCCATTTAAATACGCTTGCAGGGTTTCCATTCCGAGTAGTTGTCTTCTTTTATTGACATTTATACTGTCTTCTAGGGCTTCAATATAGGCCTGACCAAATTTATTATAACTTACTTGTGTGCCGTACAACTGAGGTTTATTGGTATTCTTTCGAACGCGATCGGTTAACAATCCAACGTGGGCTCCGTCTGCATTCTTTTTGGCAACTTGTTCTTTCAATAACAGCAGTACTTCTGTCTGAAAATCAGGATCAAAATCGGCATGTTGTACCATGACCCAAAAATCTGATTCTCCACTTTTACCTATTAAATCATATCCAGGATATCCATGTATTTTGATTACACTATCTAATACTTCTTTATGAACTCTGCTAATGCTATCTCTTACCACATACCAAGCTTCCCAGTTTCCTTCATACTTCCCTTGAGGGATGCCCGCATAATATTGATCTATTTCGGTCATTTTTGCTAATTTATCTGCAAGTTTCTGGTTGAATTGTACTTTTTCAACTTTCGAATTTTCTTTTCTTTTATCACACCCTATCACTAGTACAAAGACAACTAAACATACCCAGCTAGTTTTTACGATTTTTCTCATGTCTACGTATTTATTTATACCACTAAGTTAAACCTTTTCAGATTCTGATAGTCATAGAACAAAATGCTAAAAAGTTAAAAAAATGAAAAAGTTTGTATTAATTGTCTTAGGAAGTGTGTTGCTATTAGTCGGAAACTCATGTGTAGTACATACAAGGCCTGCAGCAAATTCTCGTGTTGTAGTGGTAAAAAAAGCCCCTAGAAATCATAAGATTGTGGTTGTAAAAGGAAAACGCTATTATACTTGGAATGGAAAGTATTATCAGAAAACCAGAAAAGGGTATGTCGTTACTCGACTATAAAAAAAGAGCCTCGGATATCCGAGGCTCTTTTTATTTTAATTTCTAATTATAAATTAGTCGATTTTCGCCGGTTTAGGCGGAACCATACTTTCGTAACCTTCAGGAATTGTCATTTCAAATTTACTGTCTGCCACTTTTTCCTCTTTCAATTCAGTCACTTCCATCGTAATCTTCATTGGCATCCCACCTTGTGTCATATTCATGATCATATACATCGGGTATCCTTTCAACCTATCTCCTAACATCGCACTATTTTGCGTAGGAGCCTTAATCTTTTCTGTCATATACATGGTCATCTTCACCTCAACTCCTTCATTTGTGCCTTCGATATCATATCCTTTACACACATAACCAACAATCGTTTTTGTTTTACCATTTGCAGTGACTGTTAACTTTTTTGCATCTTCGTCTGACGTTTTAACCTCAGTTTTGGTATATTTCTTGCCGAGCATAGGATTGTTAATCAAGGCTAAGATCTTTTTTGAATCATTATCAACAATGGTAGTCGTTTCTCCGGCCATCGGATTCTTCATTTCAGATCTCGATTTATTGCCTTTGAAATATGTTGTCATAGCCATATCACCAATCATAGCCAATTGCGCATTCATTTGCTCGTTGTCGCTAGACATATTCATTTTCATTGTCATAACGCCTTCTTTTAGTTCTTTTTGAGCAAAGACATTTACGCTCATAGCAACTAAACATACTAAAATAATTTTCTTCATTTTTATTCGTTTTTTGATGTTAATAAAAACCTCCATTACCAAATTGCACAGGTAATAGAGGTATATATTGGTTTTGTAAAGATATAAAATTATAATTCTAATAGACCATTTGTTTTCTGAACGCCTGCTGCGCTTTCCTGTAAATGAGCTTTTTCGGCATCACTCAAGGTTATGTCTACAATTTTTTCAATTCCGTTGCGTCCTAAAACTACTGGTACACCTATACAAAGATCAGATAAACCATATTCTCCTTCTAAATAGGTAGAACAAGGAAATATCTTTTTCTGATCACAAGCAATGGCCTGTACTAAACCAGAAACTGCCGCACCTGGTGCATACCATGCTGAAGTACCTAACAATTTTGTCAAGGTAGCCCCACCTACTTTTGTGTCTTCTTTTACTTGGGTTAAACGTTCATCAGAAATAAACTCAGATACAGGCACTGAATTTCTAGTTGCCAAACGCGTTAAAGGTACCATTCCTTTATCAGAATGCCCTCCGATTACCATACCATCAACATCAGAAATTGGTGCTCCTAGTGCTTCAGCTAAACGGTATTTAAAACGTGCCGAATCGAGCGCACCACCCATTCCGATAATTCTGTTTTTTGGTAAATCTGTTGTTTTATGCACTAAATGAGTCATAGTATCCATTGGATTTGACACCACAATGATAATCGTATTCGGAGAATGCTCAATTAAACTTGAAGAGACTGATTTTACAATTCCTGCATTGATTCCTATCAATTCTTCACGTGTCATTCCTGGCTTACGAGGAATTCCAGATGTAATTACGCAAATATCGCTGTTTGCTGTTTTTGAATAATCACTTGTTGTTCCGGTTACTTTGGTATCGAATCCATTTAATGAAGCAGTTTGCATCAAATCCATCGCTTTACCTTCGGCATAACCTTCTTTGATGTCTAACAATACTACTTCTGAGGCAAAATCTTTAATTGCAATATACTCGGCACAACTTGCACCGACAGCTCCTGCTCCTACAACTGTTACTTTCATGTATTCTTTAATTTATTTTTTATTAAATATCAATATTTGCGTATACCGCGTTGTTCTCAATAAATTCTCTTCTTGGCGGAACTTCATCTCCCATCAGCATAGAAAAAGTTCTATCCGCTTCAGCGCTATTATCAATCGTTACCAAACGCATGGTTCTAAACTCAGGATTCATGGTGGTATCCCATAATTGCTCCGCATTCATTTCACCAAGACCTTTATATCGCTGTATTGGTGCACTTCCACCAAATTTCTCAACGATAGCATCACGCTCTTCATCATTCCATGCATATTCTTTCTTTGCTCCTTTCTTCACCAAATACAAAGGTGGTGCTGCGATATATACATATCCTTCTTCGATTAATTCTTTCATATATCTAAAGAAGAACGTTAAAATTAAGGTGGCAATGTGACTACCATCAACATCGGCATCACACATAATCACAATTTTATGGTAGCGTAATTTTTCAAGGTTTAAAGCTTTACTATCTTCTTCTGTTCCAATCGTGACACCGAGAGCTGTAAACATGTTTTTGATTTCTTCATTTTCAAAAACTTTATGTTGCATTGCTTTTTCAACGTTCAAAATCTTACCACGTAATGGTAAAATGGCTTGAAAATTACGATCACGACCTTGCTTCGCTGTACCCCCTGCCGAATCTCCCTCGACTAAGAATATTTCACACTTTTCAGGTTCAGACCAAGCACAATCAGATAATTTTCCTGGTAAGCCGCCGCCGCTCATTACGGTTTTACGCTGTACCATTTCACGCGCTTTCTTGGCCGCGTTACGTGCCTGAGCTGCTAAAATTACCTTTTGAACAATCGTTTTGGCATCTGCCGGGTTTTCTTCTAAATAGTTGGTGAGCATTTCAGACACTGCCTGGCTCACTGCAGAAGTTACATCGCGATTACCCAATTTCGTTTTTGTTTGCCCTTCAAACTGGGGTTCCGCTACCTTTACAGAAATAATCGCTGTTAAACCTTCACGAAAGTCATCACCAGCGATTTCAAACTTCAATTTATCGAGCATTCCTGTACTTTCGGCATATTTCTTCAAGGTTCCTGTTAAACCTCTTCTAAACCCAGATAAATGCGTTCCTCCTTCATGCGTATTGATATTATTCACGTACGAATGTAAATTCTCGGTATACGAAGTATTATATACCATGGCTACCTCAACTGGAATTCCATTTTTCTCTCCTTCCATAGAAATAACATCAGAAGTTAGCTGCTCACGAGTAGCATCTAAGTATCTAACAAATTCTTTCAACCCTTCAGTACTATGAAAATCTTCTCTTATGAAATTTCCTTCATCATCTTTATTTCGTTTATCAGTAATTGAAATTTTAATTCCTTTGTTTAAGAAAGAAAGCTCGCGCATTCGCGCAGATAAGGTTTCATAGCTAAAGTCAATTTCCGCCTGAAAAATAGTATCGTCTGGTATAAATGTTACCATCGTACCTTTTTCAGTTGTCTCACCAACCGTTTTTACGGGATATAGCGGTTTTCCTTTTTCATATTCTTGCTCCCAAATTTTACCTTCACGGAAAACAGTCGCTTTTAAGTGATTTGATAGGGCATTTACTACAGAAACACCTACACCATGCAATCCTCCAGATACTTTATAAGAATCTTTGTCGAATTTACCTCCGGCACCAATTTTGGTCATCACCACTTCTAGCGCTGAAACACCTTCTTTTTTGTGCATCCCAACAGGAATACCACGTCCATTATCTTTAACTGAAATTGAGTTGTCTTCATTTATCCAAACATCTACGGCATCACAATGACCTGCCATAGCTTCATCGATAGAATTATCTACCACTTCATACACCAGGTGGTGTAAACCTCTTACTCCAACATCTCCTATATACATCGATGGGCGCATTCTTACATGCTCCATCCCTTCCAACGCCTGAATACTATCGGCTGAATAATTAGGTTTTTTTGCTTCTTCGCTCATATTTTTTAATACTCTTTTTTATAGATTTTCAAAACATACAAATATAAGAAAACACGCTCGTTTGAGCGTGTTTTTCAAATGCATAATAACGGAAGTTATTAACAAAATTTAGAGTATATGGTGATCGGTTCTCGCTTTGTGAATTTTAAAAGAAATAGTCTAAAATTTGTGTCAGTGATTTTAGACTATTTCACCCTACAAGCCATTAACCGAATTAGCTTTATGTTTTAACTATAAGTGCCTTTGAATGAACACCTATTTAGTTGTTTCTTGTACCAAATATATACTATGATTCTAAAGAAAATCTAAAGATTAAAAAAGAAATAGCCTAAGCACATATAAATACGTGGTTTAGACTATTTCAACCCTACAAGCCATTTCCTTTACAAGCTTTTCCCAATTTTATTTATTGCCTTATTTTCGGGAGCTATTACGTTACCTTCTGCATCAATCATCACGGTTTCATATTCTTCACCTTGCTGTAATTTGACATAATATATAATTCGCCCATCTTTCTTTGCTTTCAAGGCCTTCACCGGTGTCTGTTTCGCGTATTTTTCAGTCAAGGTTTTTTTAATCGCATCTGGCAAATCGGCCAATTTGACTTCTTCCATATCTTGTTGATCTTCTTGCACAACAATTTGAACGTTATCCTTTACCTCTTGGGCATACATATTTGTACTTACCAAACTTAACGACGCCACTACTATTAGGGCACTCAATTTTTTCATAATGTTTACTGTTTTAATTGTTAAAATTTTAAAAAATATTTTGGTTTGTTTGATGATTCAAATGTAGGGCTCGAATCTAAAGATTCTCTAAAGGTTTGAACGCACAATTCGTTAAAAAATGTTAATTATTTATCAGAAGTACACATTCCAAAAGAGACCACTTTATCTCATAAAAAAACACGCCTAAAAAAGCGCGTTTTAATAATCTTTATTTTCAAATTGTAGTTCTGTTTACAAACTATTAAGCGCCTCTACAATCATTGCCGTCTATTGCTTTTTTCAGATGCGATTATCTTTCCCTCATTACTCAGCAAGACTATTTGAAACGCATCTTCGCTTCCTAATTTCACTTTGTAAACTGACTTGCCCTTCAACTTTCCTCTTACAGCCTTTTCAATAGTATATTTTGCATATTTTGTTCGGAGTTCTTTTTTAACTTCATCGGGCAAATCGTTAATTTCGATCGTTTGTTGTTGAATATTTTGCGAAATGATCGATGATTCTTTTTTGACCTCTTGAGCTGTAACACAATGTGACATCACACCCAAAAAGAAAAGTAGCAATCCTAGTTTTTTCATAATTCTTATTTTTCCCGGTTAACCGCTGTTACAAATCTCGTAAATTTAATGACATAAAAGCGCAAAACACACATGAATGTGTGTTTCACAAATAATTTAGAGTATACTATTTTGGATTGCTTATAGAAGATTAAAAGAAATAGTCTAAAATTTGTGTCAGTGATTTTAGACTATTTCACCCTACAAGCCATTAACCGAATTAGCTTTTTCCTTCTATTTCTTCTTGACCTAATAATTTTCCTTCAGCATCAAAATGTGCCAAAATATAGGCGCCATCTTTCTCAAGCTTCACCATATATACGTCTGCACCGTCTTTTTGTGCTTTATACGCTTTCTCTGCCGTATGTTCTGCAAATTGCTCTCCCAAAGCTTTTGTTACCGCTTCTGGCAATTCGCTTAATTTAATTTCAACCTTTTCTTGCGTTACTTCTTCAACAACAGCTTTAACTTCTTTTTGTACTTCTTGCGCAAAAGTAGTTGTACTTACCAAACTCAATGCCGCAACTAAAAATAGAAAACTTAATTTTTTCATGATGTTAATGTTTTTAATAATTAATATTTAAATTCTACTAGCATGGCTTGCTTGATGGTTCAAATGTAGTATATGAATCTAAAGAGAATCTAAAGGTTCGGAAGCGCCTGTAAATTAAAAACGAACGATGATTTGATGTTGTTCATCTAAAAAAGTATAATCGATTTTCCACTCATTGATTTCACATATCTTTTTAACAATGGCTAATCCCAAACCTGAAGAATCGGCTGAGCTACTTGCTTTCTTAAACCTATTAAATAAGTTTTCTGGAGAGATGCTCAATTCATTCCCTGAATTAGAAATATGAAAATGAGTTGCTGATAATTTCATAAAAATAGTGCCTTTTTCTATATTATGTCGAATGGCATTTGACAATAAATTTGTTACGAGCATATCAACCATAGTGCTATTTGTTTCTAAAATAATTTCTGGTTCTATGTCTGTTTCGATATCAATTTTTTTGGCCTCAATGAAGTCCTCATAAATTTCAATTTTAGTATTGATGAGTTCACTAAGATTCACTTCTTCAATTTCACTAAACTGTCTATTTTCTACTTTGGCTAATGTGAGGAGGGTTTTGTTTAGTTTAGACAAGCGTTGTCCTGCCTGATAAATAGATTGCAACTGCTTGATTTCTGATTCGTTCAAATTTGTAGACTGCAACAGCAACTCAATCTTCGATTGCATAATCGCCAACGGTGTTTGCATCTCATGCGATGCATTTTCGGTAAACTCTTTTAAATTATTATAATCTGAACTTAGTTTTTCTGTTAAACTTTTAATAGAGCCATTTAGTTCCGTAAACTCATCTATATTCGAGGATTGGAGTTCAATGGGCTTTTGTTCTTGTATAGAAAAGTTCTTTAAACTATTTAGGTTATTATAAAAAGGCTTCCAAATTTTATTAGCGGTTCTCGTGTTAAAAAACCAAAGTCCAGCCACCAACAATAATGTAATAAAGATGGTTAATAAGGTAATGATTGTTACAAAATCTTGATTACGAACAAGTGAATTTCTCGTGATAATTTTATACCGCTCTCCTGTAGGAAATGTTTCATAAGCAGTCAACTGACGGTACTTTTCATACTCTTCGGTATTCTCAACACCTTCAAGCCCCTCAATCGCATGAAAGATTAAGGTATCTTTATATATCACCGTATCTTTTGGATAGAATCTATTCTCAGCCTCTGTTAATAATTCAGGTTCCTCAAAAATTGTTAAAGGGTAGTCGTACTTTATTCGTTTAGAAATAACCTCTTTATTATATCTCAACTTTTCATCTAAGCGATTACTCATTACAGCTGTCAAGATAAAATAGAGTACAATACCGAACAGCATAAAAATAACTAATGATAAGATTAGATAAGATCGTCCTGTTCGTTCAATAAGTCTCATTCGTTTGCTTTATTCAGAAAATTTGTAGCCTAAACCGTACATGGTTTTCACATAATCATTAGCGCCATACTTTTTTATTTTCTTACGTAAATTTCCTAAATGTGTATAGATGAAATCAAAACTGTCGGCCATTTCAATTTCGTCTCCCCACAAGTGTTCGGCAATTGATTCTTTCGTCACTACTTTATTTTTATTGGCAATAAAGTACAGTAACAAATTGTATTCTTTTTTGGTGAGTTCGATAAGCTTGTTATCAATAGTTACTTCTTTAGAAGTGGGATCAATTTCTATTTCGTTAAAAACAATCATATCACTACCATCAAACTTCTGACGTCTTAATAAGGAGTTAATTCTTGAATTCAACTCAGCCAAGTGAAAAGGCTTTGTAATATAATCATCGGCACCCAAATCGAGTCCTTTTAATTTATCATCTAATGAATCTTTGGCCGAAACAATTAAAACACCCACTTTGGCATCCTTGTCTTTTATCATCTTCAATAAATCAATACCACTGCCATCAGGCAAGGTGATATCTAAAATAACGACGTCGTAATTAAAACTGATAAGTTTATCTTCAGCGTCAAAAAAGTTAGTTGCTTTTTCGCAAATAAAATCTTCATTTTCGAGATAGGTAGCCATGCTCTCTATCAATTCAATTTCGTCTTCTACAATAAGTATTTTCATTTATCTATTTAATTTAATGAAAACGATTATTTGCTTGTTTAGGGTGGTTCAAAGTTAATGATAAAGAATGGATTTAAAGAAATACCCTCCCAAATACTTATTTGGGAGGGTATTAAAATAAATATATAACTACGTCTTAATACGCATCTTCATGGACCTTTGCTACGGCTCTTCCGCTAGGATCATTCATGTTTTTAAAAGCTTCATCCCACTCTAACGCTATTTTCGTGCTACAGGCGACACTTGCCTCTTGTGGAACGCTCAACGCCGCTGCATCGCTAGGAAAATGTTGTTCGAAAATAGAACGATAGTAAAATTCTTCTTTATTTTGAGGGGTTTGTAACGGGAATCGATATGCTGCATTTTCTAACTGCTCATCTGTAACGGCCGTTTCTACCACCTCCTTCAAGGTGTCTATCCAGCTATATCCTACACCATCGCTAAATTGTTCTTTCTGTCTCCAAGCCACACTTTCGGGTAACATATCCTCAAAAGCCTTTCGCAATACCCATTTCTCCATACGCTCACCATTGATCATTTTATCCTGTGGATTGATACTCATGGCCACATCCATAAATTCCTTATCTAAAAAAGGTACACGCCCTTCAATACCCCAAGCCGCCAAACTCTTGTTCGCTCTTAGACAATCATACATGTGCAATTTACTTAGTTTACGCACAGTTTCCTCGTGAAACTCTTGGGCATTTGGTGCTTTATGAAAATACAAATAGCCTCCAAAAAGTTCATCTGCTCCTTCTCCTGACAAGACCATTTTTATACCCATAGATTTAATCACTCTTGCCATTAAATACATAGGTGTAGAAGCTCTGATTGTAGTGATATCATAGGTCTCGAGGTTATATATAACATCCCTTATGGCATCTAAACCTTCTTGAATGGTAAATTTAATTTCATGATGTACCGTTCCGATATGATCAGCAACTTTTTGAGCAGCAGCCAAGTCAGGAGACCCTTCTAAACCAACAGAAAAAGAATGTAACTGAGGCCACCAGGCTTCTGAGGTATCATCAGATTCTATTCGTTTTTGCGCATATTTTTTCGCTATAGCGGAAGTGATAGAAGAATCTAGTCCTCCTGAAAGTAACACACCGTAAGGAACATCACTCATTAACTGCCTGTGAACAGCAGCCTCTAACGCTTCTTTAATCGCCGCAATGCTAGTTTCATTTTCTTTTACCGCATCGTATTCCGTCCAATCTCTTGAATACCATTTCTTTAATTCTCCATCGACACTAGATAAATAGTGTCCTGGAGGGAATAATTCTATCTTTGTACAAGTTCCTTCAAGTGCTTTTAGTTCAGAGGCGACATAAAAAGTGCCATGTTGATCCCATCCCATGTACAATGGAATAATACCCATATGATCTCTTGCGATTAAATACGAATCATTTTCAACATCATAGATCGCAAAACCAAAAATTCCGTTAAGGTCATCCAAAAAATCGACTCCTTTTGCTTTATATAGTGCCAAAATCACCTCACAATCAGACTGTGTTTGAAAATCGAACGTGTTCACAAATTGTTTGCGTAGTTCTCTGTGATTATAAATTTCACCATTGGCCGCTAGAATCAACTTTTTATCCTTACTTAACAAGGGTTGTTTTCCCGAAGCGGGATCAACAATAGCCAATCTTTCATGAGCTAAAATAGCATTCGCATCACTGTAAATTCCATTCCAATCTGGACCTCGATGACGAATTTTTTTAGACATTTCTAATAACTGAGGTCTTAGGCTTTCTGCCTTTTGTTTCAAGTCAAATGCACACACAATTCCACACATATCTTTCATTTATAATTTATGATGCAAATATTTATTTTATATGTTAATATTAAAATAAAATAACATTTATAGTTACATATTGTTACTTGAAATGTTGTTTTTATGTAAAATCAAAACAATATCCAAAAAATCATTGTTAATAACTTATTATTTTCAATTCATACTAAAACCCTAAACCTCATCGTTATACTGTCTGTTAAAAGGGGAGAAACATATGAATAAATCTTACATTACTACAGTAATAGTTCTTGTATTGATTGCGATTTCATTTACCAGCGTAAGCCACGCTCAAGGGTTTACTGCTTTAGATGAAGCTCCGCATGATATATCGTATTTTCGTGAAACAAGAGCTACACCTCCATTAGTTAAAGTACTATATGGTAGGCCATCAAAAAACAATCAAGAAATCTTTGGAAATGTCGTTCCTTATGGAGAAGTTTGGCGCACGGGGCATAATGAAGCTACCGAAATCAAATTCTATAAAGACGTAAAATTTGGAGGTAAAACAGTTTCAGCTGGTACGTACGTACTACTTTCTGTTCCAGGAAAAAAAGAATGGGAACTTATATTGAGTTCAAACCTCGATGTATGGGGTTCTTTTCAATACAATCCTGCATTCGATGTGGCACGGGTTACAGTGCCGGTAAGCAAAGCAGAATCATTAGAAACTTTTTCTATTTCATTTAAAAAGAAAAACAATAATGATATTGAAATGCTCTTAGGATGGGATGCTACTCGAGTGAAAGTTCCACTAACATTTGAAAAAAAGCAAGCCTATCTAGCCTTGAACGAAGAAGATTAATGATGTTCCATTATATCGCAAAAGCAAACCGAAACATACCGTTTCGGTTTTTTTTATTTCACTTTTTCGCCATTTACAAACGTTTCTAGTACTTCCGTTTTTGGTACTTGATCAATATCAACTTTCATGATATCTTGATTAAGAATGATAAAATCGGCGAACTTACCTATTTCAATACTTCCCTTCTCATGTTCTTCAAAATTCGAATATGCCGCCCATATGGTCATTCCTTTTAAGGTTTCTTCTCGAGACAGGGCATTTTCCATTTGATATCCTTTTTCTGGATAGTTATTTAAATCTTTTCTGGCCACAGCAGCATAAAAAGTCAAAAACGGGCTCACTCTTTCTACCGGGAAATCGGTTCCCAAAGCGACCTTACCATACTTATTCAATAAGTCTTTAAAAGCATACCCTCCTTTGATACGTTGGGCTCCAACTCGATCTTCTGCCCAGTACATATCACTTGTGGCATGCGTCGGTTGAATAGATGGAACAATATCATCAAACAAATCAAAATCTTCTAATGAAACTATTTGTGCGTGTTCAATTTTCCAACGTCTATCTTTCGTTCCTTTCAAGACGTCTTTATAGGTTTGCAGCATCATATGATTCGCAGAATCTCCAATGGCATGTGTGTTCATTTGAAATTCAGAAGCAGCAATCCGTTCAGCTGAACTTCTTAAAAAATCAACCGTATTGACCAACGCCCCAAAATGACCAGCTTGATCACTGTAAGGTTCGCGCATCGCTGCTCCTCTAGAACCTAAGGCACCATCGCCATACATTTTAAACGAGCGCACATTTAAGCGATCGGTTTTACTGATTCCTCTTTTCAAATAATAATCTAAGTTTTTCTTAGTTGCAGAAATCATAGCATATACTCTCATTTTCAAGTCTCCGCTCTTATGAAGCGTATCTATTAATTCTATCGATTCTCTAGAAAGGCCGGCATCATTCACAGTTGTTAGACCATATTCAAAACAAATTCTTTCAGCATCTTTAAGTGCATTGGTAGTTTCTTGAATATTTGGTGCTGGTATTGTTGCACGTATGAGTTGCATAGGTCTATCTATAAAAACACCTGTTAACATACCATTCTTTTGAAGGATATCTCCTCCTGTGAATTTCGTATCGATGGTAACCTCAGCCAAATCAATTGCCGCCTGATTGGCCAATAAGGCGTGACCATCTACTCGCGTTATCGCAACAGGCGTTTTTGGAAATAATACATCTAATTTCTCTTTGGTAGGAAACTCCTTGACTTCCCAGTCATTCTGATCCCAACCTCTTCCTGTTATATACGATAGTTTCTTTTCTTTTTGAAAGGTCATTAATCGTTCTAATACATCGTCGTAACTTTTTGTACCTCTTAAATTCACTTGCTGTTCAGAAAGACCCAAACCTAAAAAATGACAATGCGCATCAATCAACCCAGGAAATATCGCTTTACCATTAGCGTCAATAGTTTTTAGGGCTGTGAAGTCCTTTCGTATAGCATCAGAACTCCCAACGCCCACTATTTTTCCATCCTTTACCGCAAAAGCTTCCGCTTTAGCAAAACTATCATCTACGGTATAAACAACAGCATTAACAATAACCATATCAGCCTCTTGTTGTTTTTGACATGCGGCACAAATGATCAATAAAATAAGTAGTGTTTTTTTCATGGGGTTCCATTTTAAGAAGTCTAAAAGTACAAGAAAAGACCGCAAAATAAAAATTGTAATTAAATCAAAGAAAACGGCACAGGGTTTGTAAGGTTTTTTGTTAATTGTGACCTATTAAAAATATTAAATCATTTATTAAGATAATCATGAAGAAAAGAATTTTAACATTGGCAGTTTTAGCAATTGCTTTCGTATGTACAACCAATACCTCTGCACAACAATTTAAGGGACTCGATAAAAGTCCGATGGATGCCGCCTCGTATCCAGGTGACTATAAAATCTCCAACAAATTGGTAAAAATCATTTACAGTCGCCCTCAATTAAAAGAACGACCGATCGAAAAATTAGCTCCAGCTGGTAAAGTTTGGAGAACGGGTGCTAACGAAGCTGCAGAAATCACCTTCTATAAAGATGTTACTTTTGGTGGAAAAAAAGTAAAAGCGGGAACCTATACTTTTTTCACTATTCCGGGTGAAAAAGAATGGACTGTCATTTTAAGCACAGCCAAAAATGTTTGGGGTTCTTATTTCTATAAAGAAACTGAAGATGTAGTGCGCGTAACCGGTGCTGTTTCTAAAAGTGACGCTCCTATTGAAGAATTTTCTATCATTTTTGATGGAGAAGGATCTTCAGCAACTATGTATTTGGGTTGGGCCGATACGGTGGTAAGCGTTCCAGTTAAAGGATAAATCTTGTCGACAATATAAGAAATGACCGTCTAGAACTTCTAGGCGGTTTTTTTAGGTCTAGATTGCATCTTATGCAATCCTTTCAACCCTTTTTTTTCCCTTTCAGCGGTTTTTCAGTACGTTTCAACTAACTTTGTAACTGATAATCATTTGAATTGCAATTACTTTGTGGTAAACAAAATAACAATTTAAAAAATCAACCAAGATGAAAAAAATCGTTTTTATTTGCTTCACAGTATTAAGCATGAATACTTTAATAAGCTGTGACAACTCAAAAGACACCATTGACACTGAATTAACAATACAAGAGAAAGTAGCACTACTTGAAAATAGTCAATGGCTTTTAAAAAATTTCGAAGATCGTGTCATGTATGAATTCAAAGCAGGGGAACGTCTTACTTTTTATGGAGAGAATACAATTTTTACAGAGCCTATTCCCGGAACAAATGACTACAGTGTAAAAGATAATTTACTTTTTATCGATTTTAATTTTGGAAACAACGGGACTTACGATTTAAAATTCTCGTGTAATAATAGTATTGTAGAGTTTTATGAAGATGGTGAATTGAATAGTACATTATTCCAATTAGGATCTAATTATGAAGAGTGTTTGAATTAAGTTTATAAAGAAAAAGGTTAAACTCAATTATGCCCTTGTCGTTTAATGAGGGCATTTTTTAATCCTAAAAAAGATGAAAAAATTAGTTCTATTCATATTACTTATCTCAGTATGTGTCGGTTGTGATCCTGTATCTTCCATGGATGCTAATATCAAGAATTCGACATCCGATAATCTTTCAATTGTATTTGCATCGTCAATTCCAGAATTACATAAAACACTTGAGCTCGAACCGAACGCAACTAGTTTGTTTCAAGATGGCTTTTCTACGACTGGAGGTGCATTAGAACCTACTTTAATAGATTATGATTCTGTTTATATTATGAACCCAGCCAATGAGATTTTAAAAATCTACAAAAGAGATACTGAAGGTAAAAACATTTACAATGTAGAAACTTTTTGGTCTTTTAGTGAGCCATCAAAACGGTTTTATAAATATCAATTCGAAATTCGAAATGAAGATATTGAGTAAAAACCTGATTGAACAACGCTAATGCTAAGAAAAAAGTCTAGCCATTTTTTTGTTTCAAACTTCTAATATTCAGCTCCCTAAATTCTTTGAAAGTAATGCAATCAAATGAAGGAGATTGGTTGGCATAGTAATTGTTTTTACCCTCCATATGAAACATTAAAACTACTATTATGAAAAAATTACTACTTGCCGTGATCGCGGTTTTTTTTATTGGAAATGTAAACGCTCAAGACATCAAATTTGGGGTAAAAACTGGAGTAAACATCGCATCTATTAATGGAGGTTCCGACAACGCCGATTCAAGGATTGGATTTCATGCCGGCCTAGTATCCGAGTTAGAAATTAGCGATACCTTTTCTATTCAACCAGAACTATTATATTCTACCCAGGGAGCTTCGATAAAAAATATCTCAGCTATTAATCTCGATTATATTTCCTTACCAATACTTGCAAAGTATTACGTGACCGACGCTTTCAGTATTGAAGCTGGTCCTCAGTTTTCTTTTTTGGTTAATGACGTAATTGATTTTGATTCAAGCTTGGCACTCAACGACGCCGATACAAATGCCGAAAACTTTGACTTAAGTGCTGCAATTGGTCTTGGATACAAGATATCATCAAAAATATTTGCGCAAGTAAGATACACTGCAGGTATTACCACTATTGAAGAAAATCCAGATTTAAAAAATGGCGTTTTTCAATTTTCTTTGGGATATCAATTCTAAGCAGATTCAACCGATCTAAAAGCGAGGCAAATGCCTCGCTTTTTTTATACAAAATAACTCACCTCGATTAAGCAGATTAATTATAACTTTGCAGCTTGAAAAATTAATGTCCGAATGAGTTACCATTTTAATGAAATAGAGGCCAAGTGGCAAAAATACTGGTCAGATAACCAAACGTTTAAAGTTGAAAATACGTCCGATAAACCTAAGTATTATGTCTTAGATATGTTTCCTTATCCGTCTGGCGCAGGGTTGCATGTTGGACATCCTCTCGGGTATATTGCGAGCGATATTTATGCACGCTATAAACGTCATAAAGGGTTTAACGTTATGCATCCGCAAGGGTATGATAGTTTTGGCTTACCTGCAGAGCAGTATGCTATTCAAACGGGACAGCATCCAGCGGTAACCACAGCTGCCAATATTAAAACCTACAGACGCCAACTCGACCAATTAGGTTTCTCATTTGATTGGTCTCGCGAAGTTCGTACCTCAGACCCTAGTTACTATAAATGGACACAGTGGGTTTTCATACAACTGTTTAACTCATGGTATAATAAGGATACTAACAAAGCTGAAGCTATTGCTGCACTAATTACCATTTTTGAAGGTGAAGGAAACAAGAATGTGAACGCTTCTGCGGATGATGATATAGAAGTTTTTAATGCCAACGAATGGAAAAGCTTTACTGCCAAGAAACAACAAGAGATTCTCTTACAATATCGTTTGACTTTTTTATCGGAAACCGAAGTGAATTGGGTACCAGCATTGGGTACAGTGCTGGCAAATGATGAAATCGTAAACGGTGTATCAGAACGCGGTGGCCACCCCGTAGTTCGAAAAAAAATGAAGCAATGGAGCATGCGTATTTCAGCATACGCGCAACGTTTGTTAGATGGATTACATACGATCGATTGGCCACAACCTTTAAAGGATATTCAAACCAACTGGATTGGTAGATCTGAAGGAGCCATGGTGTCTTTTGACGTTGACGGACACGATGCCAAAATTGAGGTCTTTACCACACGTCCCGACACTATTTTTGGGGTTAGTTTTATGACCATCGCACCAGAACATGAATTAGTATCGAAAATTACAACTGCTGAACAAAAAGATGCTATCAATACTTATGTAGATGCTACAGCAAAACGCAGTGAGCGTGATCGAATGGCCGATGTAAAAACCATCTCAGGAGCGTTTACTGGAGCCTATGCCATTCATCCCTTTTCGGGAAAAAAAGTACCCATCTGGATTGGAGACTATGTCTTGGCAAGTTATGGTACTGGTGCCGTCATGGCGGTACCTTGTGGAGATCAACGTGATTATGATTTCGCCAAGCATTTTGATATTGACATCCCCAATATTTTTAAAGATGTAGACATAAGTGAGGAAGCTTTTGCTGATAAAGGAAGTACCGTCATTACCAATTCTGACTTTCTCAATGATTTACCCTACAAAAAAGCAATGAAAACCATTATCTATGAAATCGATAAACGTGGTGTAGGCTACGGAAAAGTAAACTATCGATTGCGTGATGCTGTCTTTAGTCGTCAACGTTATTGGGGAGAACCTTTTCCTATTTACTATGTTGACGGGATGCCCCAAACCATTGCCAAAGAACATTTACCTTTTGTATTGCCCGAAGTAGAGAAGTATTTACCTACCGAAGATGGCCAGCCACCGCTGGGGAATGCGGAGGTTTGGGCCTGGTGTACCGAATCAAATACAGTGGTTGAAAATTCGAAAATAAATCATACCACCGTTTTTCCATTAGAATTAAATACGATGCCAGGTTGGGCCGGGAGTTCACAATATTTTAACCGTTATATGGACCCTCATAATGAGGAAGAAATATTTTCAAAAGAAGCGATCAACTATTGGCAAGATGTTGACCTCTATATTGGTGGTGTAGAACATGCGACAAGCCATTTATTATATGCCCGTTTTTGGCAGCAATTTATGTTTGATCAAGGGTTGGTACCACAACCGGAGTTCGCTAAAAAATTGATCAACCAAGGGATGATTACTGGGACGAGTGCTTTTGTTTACAGAGAAGAGAATACCAATAATGTAGTATCTAAAAACCTTATCCAAAATAAGAGTGTTCAACCCATTCATGCAGATGTTTCTCTAATTAATTCCTCCGATGAATTAGACATCGAAGGAATTAAAAAATGGCGTCCAGAATTTAAGGATGCTGAATTTATATTAGAAAATGGCAAATACATTGTTGGACGTGAAGTCGAAAAAATGTCAAAGTCCAAATACAATGTTGTCAACCCAGATGCTATCTGTGAACAATATGGGACAGATAGTCTACGCTTATACGAAATGTTTTTGGGGCCGTTAGAGCAATCAAAGCCTTGGAATACTTCCGGTATTTCAGGAGTACATAGTTTTTTGAAGAAATTATGGAAGTTGTATCATGACGGAGATACATTCCGCGTAGGCGAAACCAAACCAACAACTGATAATTTAAAGACGCTACATAAAACTATTAAAAAAGTAGAAGAAGATATTGAGAACTTCTCGTTTAATACATCGGTCTCTACCTTTATGATTGCTGTCAATGAATTGACGGCTCAAAAATGTACGAGCAAAGAAATTCTCGAACCTTTATTGGTGCTAATTTCACCCTATGCTCCTCATATTGCCGAAGAGCTATGGAATAAATTAGGTCATGAAGATTCAATAGCCTTTGCTCCTTTTCCTATTTTTGACGCGTCTCATTTGGTAGAAAGTACAAAGAACTACCCGATTTCTTTTAATGGTAAAATGCGTTTTACAATGGAGCTCCCTTTAGATTTTAGTAAAGATCAAATTGAAGAAGCCGTGATGGCACATGAAAAAACAACGGCCCAATTACAAGGTAGAACGCCTAAAAAAGTGATTGTGGTGCCCGGAAAAATTGTAAATATTGTTGGCTAATGGATATCTATGAAATTTTAGGCTTGGTGGCAGCTTTTTTGACTACGGCTGCTTTTATACCTCAAGTGTATAAAACTTGGAAAACCAAATCGGTTGAAGATATCTCTTTGACGATGTACTCCGTTCTTTTTATCGGATTGATGTTGTGGCTTACTTATGGAATTTCCTTAAATAGTCTACCCATTATCATTGCGAATTCTGTAACAGGAATCTTAGTTTTAATGGTCATTTTTTTCAAATTTAGATATAAATAGATTTTAGCTATCTTTGAGTAAAACAAATGCTTATGAAAAAAATCAACTTTTTTATTGCTATAATAATCCTTTTTTTGAGTATTCAACTCTTGAGCGCTCAAGAACTGTATGTTGGTGATAATGGTGAGTTCTATTTAAAAAAAGACCTTCCTTTTACGACCAGTAATACAGTGGTTACCGTGACCTCTTTAGGCGTCTTCTCACTTGAAGCTGGTAATACATGGGGATCAATAGTAGAATTCGTAAACGGTGGTGTTCTTGCCTACGGAGATGGAGTCACCATATTACCAACAGGTAACAATAGCGTCTATGCGCCTGTTACCGCCGATCATACCGGAGACATTTTTGCTTCTTATATAAATGGAGCCCCAACTTCAGGAACCAATGGCACTAATGTAAATGCTGTTTCTGACGTTGAATATTGGGACCTTACAGGAAATGCCATTATTACATTACCTTGGAATACCAGTAGTAATATTACTGATCTCGTCAATAATAATGGTGGTGTTCTCAATGCTGTGACCATTGTTGGTTTTGATAGTGGTGAATGGAATTTAGTCAGTGCCTCACAAACGAGCACGGTTACTGGAGATCTTACGAACGGAGCTGTTACAAGTGACGCAAGTAATGAAGTGCTGTTAAATGATTTTGGTCAATTCACCTTTGGTATTGATAATCAAATTGTATTGAGTACTGATGATCCTTTTACTATTACAGGAATAAACATATTATCCAATCCTATTAAACCTACTGACAACATTCGTTTTTCTTCTGGAATTAGTGAGAATTTAGATGTTACTATCTACGATACTACAGGTAAAAAATTACGCTATTATGATGATATAAATACCCTTAGCGGGATTGGGACAATGCCAAGAACGACATTAACTAGTGGAATTTATTTTTTAAAATTTCAGCACGAAGGTAAACAAGTTGTAAAAAAAATAATCTTAGAATAAATAATTACGTTATGAAATCAAAAATATATTTAATCCTATTAATGTGTGCAGTTAGTTTCTCAGGCTTTGCACAAATAGGAATTGGGACGACATCACCAGATGCTTCTGCAGTGTTAGATATGACCTCTACCACACAAGGTGTACTAATCCCAAGAATGACAACTACCCAAAGAGAAGCTATTACAACACCGGCTATTGGTTTACAGGTGTACGACACTGATACATCTTCTATTTGGTCTTACAATGGAGCTTCATGGGTGAATGGTACTGGCGGCCCAGGAAAATTTATCGATGGTGCCTCATCTGATATCGCTTTTTATGACGGAAGAGTTGGTATTGGACGAAATAACTTTGCGGATGTCCATAAATTATGGGTCGAAGGCTCGAAAAGTACCGACGGAGTTAATACTCCGGTTAGGGTAAATGCCGATTATACAGGTACTGGTACAAATGCGTCCACTACCGCGATTGCCGCGATTGCAAGTAACGTAAATGGAGGTACTTCGAATTTTATGCTTGCCAACCAAGGAATTGTAAACAATAGTGCCGCCGGAACAACGGCATTTGGTGTTAGTTCATGGCAAAGAATAGAAAATCTAGGTGCTATGACTGATGCTTCTGGTTTACTTTCTCAAGTAAATAATTTTGGGAATATTACAAGAGCCTACAGTCAAAATGTAAGTGTATATAATGACGATGTAAGCAATGTCATAGATGATGCACGAGCAAGTTTTTTGTTTTTATCTAATTTCGGTACAATGAATCAAGCGCACGGTCTTTACATAGATTACTTTACGTTTGCTGCAGCTTCGGTGACAGATAGTTATGCAATCTATATTAGTGATAGCTTTAATCAAGGAACAAATGACAATTTTGCCATCTATTCTGCTTCTGATGCAGATACTTATTTAGAAGGAAATGTGGGGGTTGGAGTATCAGCACCTCAGCAAAAGGTGCATATTAGCGGAGCCATGCGTCTAGAGCCGCAAGCCACAGCACCGGCTGGAGCTTTAGGTGATTTATATGCTGGTACTGATGGAAATTTATATTTTCATAATGGTACCGATTGGCAGCAAGTATCATTAGTACCATAAAAAAAGGAACGTATATTTTTTAAAAAATACCGTGATACTCGTAAAAAGTTTTTACATTTGTACTATAATAAAACAAAACATGAACACACAATTAAATACTACTTGGTGGTGGAACTCTCGAAAAGCAACATTCGTGAACTAGACCTATAGTATATTTAACTATCAATATAAAGGCTTGTCATTCACGACAAGCCTTTTTCTTTGTCCTAAATCGGACCTTGAAAAAAGATATTGAACTAAATTTACCCGAAATGAAGACGTATAAATTACAGACATACTCAAAAAAAATCATTGCAGATATTATTACTCCTGTAAGTATATATCTGAAAATTCGAGATAAGTTTCCGAATAGTATCCTATTAGAAAGTAGCGATTATCATGCCAATGACAATAACTTTTCATACATCTGTTTCAATCCTATTGCCTCAATTAAGGTGCAAAATGATTGTATAGAGCAGAAATTTCCCGATGGAAATACAACTCAGGAAACAATTTCTGAAGCCACAGGTGTACCAGAAAAAATTCATGCCTTTTCGCAACGCTTTAAATCCGACAAAAACAACGATTTTAAGTTTATCAATAATGGGATATTCGGATATACGGCATATGATGCCGTTCGTTATTTCGAGGATATAGAAATTTCGAAAAAAGAAAACTCATTAGAAATTCCTGACATGTACTATGCGGTGTACCAAAACGTTATTGCCATCAATCATTTTAAAAATGTGGCCTACATTTTTTCGCATTGTTATGACTCTCAAAATAATGTTGATGAGATTCATCAACTTATTAAGGCAAAGAACTTTGCCGCCTATACGTTTTCAACAGACGGTGAAATTTCTTCCAATTTAACCGACGAAGAGTACAAAGAACATGTAGATCTAGCAAAAAAGCACTGTGCAAGGGGTGATGTGTTTCAATTAGTACTGTCAAAAAAATTCTCCCAACGCTTTAAAGGAGATGAATTTAATGTTTATCGTGCGTTGAGAACAATAAACCCTTCACCGTACCTTTTTTATTTCGATTACGGAAATTTCAAGATTTTCGGTAGCTCACCTGAAGCACAATTAGTGGTGAGTAATGGGCAAGCAGAAATACATCCTATCGCTGGGACTTTTAAGCGAACTGGTAACGACGAACAAGATGCTGAATTGGCAAAACAATTGGCTATCGATGAAAAGGAAAATGCCGAACATGTAATGCTCGTAGATTTAGCACGAAATGATTTGAGTAGACATGGCAGCGAGGTACAAGTAGAAACGTATCGCGAAGTCCAATTCTTCTCACATGTTATTCATTTGGTAAGTAAAGTGGTTGGCAAAAAACATAAAAACACCTCCACCATGCAAGTGGTAGCCGATACGTTTCCAGCAGGTACTTTAAGCGGCGCTCCTAAACATCGAGCCATGCAACTCATTGAAAAATATGAAAAAACTAGTCGTGCTTTTTATGGCGGGGCGATTGGGTTTATGGATTTCGATGGTAATTTTAACCATGCCATTATGATACGTACGTTTTTAAGTAAAGATCATGAATTACATTGGCAGGCAGGAGCGGGATTGGTTTCTAAATCGAACCCTGAACATGAACTACAAGAAGTATATAATAAATTAGGTGCATTGACGAATGCATTAACAACAGCAGAACGGATATGAAAAAAATATTAGTTATCGATAATTATGACAGTTTCACCTATAATCTGGTGCATTACTTAGAAGATCTTGGCTGTGATGTTACGGTTAAAAGAAATGATCAATTAACCATAAATGAGGCCGCAGATTATCATAAAATTCTATTATCTCCGGGTCCTGGTATTCCAGATGAGGCTGGTTTGTTAAAAGAAATCATTTCTACATATGCTCCAACAAAAAGTATCTTAGGTGTTTGCTTGGGACAGCAAGCCATTGGAGAAGTATTTGGAGGTAGTATTGTAAATTTAGATAGTGTATATCATGGGGTAGCAACAGATGTCACCATCTCGGTAAATGATGAACCTTTATTCAAAGGTTTAGAAAAAACGATAAAAGTAGGACGTTATCATTCTTGGGTAGTGTCGAACGTATTGCCCGATGAATTAGAGGCAACATCGTTTGATGAAAACGGGCAAATAATGTCGTTACGTCATAAAGAATACGATGTGAAAGGCGTACAGTACCACCCTGAATCTGTTTTGACGCCAAATGGAAAACAAATCTTAGAAAACTGGATAAATTCGTAACGCAGTGCTGAACTTGTTTTAGCATCTCATTAAAATAACAATGAAAAAATTATTAAACAGATTAATTAATCACGAGACTATCTCAAAGGAAGAGGCAAGAAATGCACTTGTCAATATCTCAAATGGTGCTTATAACCAAAGTCAAATTGCTTCTTTTCTCACCGTTTATATGATGAGAAGTATCACCGTAGATGAATTAGAAGGCTTTAGAAATGCGCTATTAGAACTATGTCATGCTGTAGATTTTTCTCAGTACAATTCAATCGATTTATGTGGAACGGGTGGAGACGGAAAAAATACCTTCAACATCTCTACCTTATCTTCTTTTGTGGCCGCCGGAGCGGGCATAAAAGTTACGAAGCATGGTAATTATGGTGTGTCTTCGGTCTCTGGATCTAGCAATGTATTAGAACATTTAGGTGTGAAATTTAGTAATGATAAAGGATTTTTAGAAAAGTGCCTGCATGACGCTGGTATATGCATTTTGCACGCGCCTTTATTTCACCCTGCGATGAAAAATGTGGCTCCGATTCGAAGAGAACTCGGTGTGAAAACGTTCTTCAACATGTTAGGGCCTATGGTAAATCCAGCATTTCCAAAAAATCAACTCGTTGGCGTTTTTAATTTAGAACTGGCAAGAATTTATGGATACCTATATCAAAACACTGATAAGAATTTTAGTATCCTACATGCCTTAGATGGTTATGATGAAATTTCTTTAACAGGTAATACGAAAGTCATTTCGAATCAACACGAAATGATGCTTTCACCTAATGATTTTGGTGTAGATCGTATTGATCAAGATGCCATTTTTGGAGGAGACACCGTAAAAGAAGCAGCACAAATATTTATGAAAGTTATTACTGGAAAAGGAACTGAAGCTCAAAATAATGTGGTATCGGCTAATGCCGGAATGGCGATTGCCACTGTCAATAGTTTAACTCCAAAGGCAGGTTTTGAATTGGCCAAAGAGTCTTTGCTGAGCGGTAAGGGTTTAATTGCGTTGAATAAACTACAAGCACTCAGCAAGTCATGAATATTTTAGAACACATAGTGGCCGATAAACGAAAGGAAGTCAGCTTAAAAAAAGGATTGATTCCAATCTCCCAATTAGAGAAATCTGTACTCTTTAATCGAGTTACGGTTTCGCTAGCTCATCGATTGAGAAATAGTGACACGGGTATTATTGCAGAACACAAACGCCGCTCTCCCTCAAGAGCTGTCATCAATCAAAGTCTAAATGTACAAGATGTTGCTAAGGGCTATGAAGATGCGGGGGTATGCGGTATGTCAGTATTGACTGATGGAAAATACTTTGGAGGTTCATTAGATGATGTTTTATTAGCGAGAGCAAGTTGTAGTTTACCCATTTTACGGAAAGAGTTTATCATCGATGAATATCAATTAATAGAGGCAAAATCTCATGGAGCAGATGTGATTTTATTAATCGCAGCTATTTTAACCAAAGAAGAGATCAAACAATTTTCGCGGTTGGCAAAAAGTCTAAAATTAGATGTACTGTTAGAAGTTCATAACGAGGATGAATTACAAAAATCTATCATGCCAAGTCTAGACATGATCGGTGTTAATAACCGCAATCTGAAAACGTTTGATGTGAGTCTGGCGACTAGTAAAGTACTGAGTGAGCAAATTCCTAATGACTTTGTAAAAGTATCAGAAAGTGGTATCAGTTCGATTCAAGCTATTCAAGAATTAAAGCCATATGGCTACGAGGGTTTTCTAATTGGTGAGAATTTTATGAAAACAGAAAATGCAGGTGTAAGCGCAGCCCAATTCATTAAAGATTTAGAAGTATGAAACTCAAGGTCTGTGGAATGAAATATCAAGAAAATATTGCAGCCGTCGCAGCGTTGCAACCCGATTATTTGGGCTTTATTTTCTATGAAAAGTCAGCTCGTTTTGTACAATCAACTACTCCAACGGTTTCAAAAAGTATAAAAAAAACGGGGGTTTTTGTCAATGCATCATTGGCATATATTGTTGATCAAATAAAAACACATAATTTGCAGGCAGTGCAGTTACATGGTCATGAAACTCCCGAGTATTGTAAAGAATTAAAATTAAGTTGTGATTCTGCACTTGATGCAAAATCCAGCACTAAGAATGATGAGATCCTGAATCACGTTGAGGATGTCAGAAATATAGAAATTATCAAGGTTTTTTCGATCAAAAATACCATTGATTTTAATGTTTTAGCAGCCTATGAATCTGTTTGTGATTATTATTTATTTGATACAAAAGGAGAACTTCCTGGAGGGAATGGAGTTGTATTTAATTGGAATGTCTTACAAGAGTATCCATCGACAAAACCTTATTTTTTAAGTGGCGGAATTGGATTAGATAAACTAGAAAATATTGAAAAATTTAAAAACAGTGAAGTTTCGAAATACTGCTACGCCATTGATGTAAACAGCAAATTTGAAGTCGAAGCTGGATTAAAAGATATAGAGAAATTAAAAGAATTTAAATCTCAGTTATGAGTTACAATATCAACGAAAAAGGGTATTACGGCGAATTTGGTGGTGCATATATTCCTGAAATGCTATATCCTAATGTAGAAGAATTGCGTCAGAATTATTTAAAAGTTATGGCAGAACCTTCGTTTCAAGAGGAATTCAACCAACTACTTAAAGATTATGTTGGCCGACCTTCACCGCTTTACTTTGCCAAACGCTTGAGTAAAAAATACAAGACTAAAATTTACTTAAAACGAGAAGATCTCAACCATACCGGGGCACATAAAGTGAACAATACTATTGGTCAGATTTTAATGGCACAACGGTTGGGTAAAAAACGTATCATCGCCGAAACTGGAGCTGGTCAGCATGGTGTAGCCACGGCTACTGTTTGCGCTTTAATGGGTATGGAATGTATCGTGTACATGGGTGAAATCGACATTGCACGACAAGCTCCGAATGTAGCCCGAATGAAAATGTTGGGTGCCACAGTCATTCCTGCGTTGTCAGGTAGCAGAACTTTGAAAGATGCTACGAATGAAGCCATTCGTGATTGGATCAACAATCCTGTGGATACCCATTATATTATTGGGTCTGCTATTGGACCACATCCTTATCCCGATATGGTGACGAAATTTCAATCGATTATTTCAGAGGAAATAAAATCACAATTAAAAGAAAAGGAAGGTACCGAAAATCCAGACTATGTCATAGCATGCATCGGAGGTGGAAGTAATGCCGCAGGTACTTACTATCATTTTTTAGAAAACGAAGACGTTGGAATCATTGCCGTTGAAGCTGCCGGAAAAGGCATTCATTCAGGTGAAAGTGCTGCCACATCGGTGTTAGGAAAAGAAGGGATTATTCATGGTTGCAAAACCTTGTTAATGCAAACCGATGACGGACAAATAACTGAGCCCTATTCCATTTCGGCAGGTTTAGATTATCCGGGAGTTGGGCCGTTACATTCTCATTTATACAGAACAGGAAGAGGCGAATTTTATTCAGCAACCGATGATGAAGCGATGCAAGCTGGCCTAGAATTGGCAAAATTAGAAGGTATTATTCCTGCAATTGAAACAAGTCACGCTTTAGCCGTTTTTAACTACAAGACATTCAAACCAGACGATATAGTTGTTATAAGTCTTTCTGGTCGCGGTGATAAAGATTTGAATAATTATATCGAGTATTTTAATTTATAATTATGAACAGAATACAACAGAAATTACACGAACATAAAAAACTATTATCGATCTATTTTACTGCGGGGTATCCAACTCTAAACGATACGGTAACAGTCATTGAAAATTTAGAGAAAGCTGGTGTCGATATGATAGAAATTGGCTTGCCCTTTAGTGATCCTTTAGCAGATGGACCGACCATCCAAGCCAGTTCAACGCAAGCTCTAAAAAATGGCATGACAACAACAGTACTTTTTGAACAACTAAAAGACATTCGTAAGACCGTCACGATTCCTCTAATTGCCATGGGTTATTTCAATCCTATGCTTCAGTATGGTGTGGAAGCCTTTTGTGCAAAGTGCAAGGAAATTGGTATCGACGGCCTTATAATTCCTGATTTACCCGTAGACGTATATCAAGAAGAGTATCAGACCATTTTTGAAAAATATGGTTTGATCAACGTGTTTTTAATTACACCTCAAACCAGTGATGAACGTATTCGTTTTATTGATTCTGTTTCAAACGGATTCATTTATATGGTGAGTTCGGCGAGTACCACCGGAGCAAAATCAGGGTTTGGCAATGCACAAAGCAATTATTTCGAAAGAATCGCCGCTATGAATTTAAAAAATCCTCAAATTGTGGGATTCGGAATTTCAAACAAGCAAACGTTTCAGCAAGCTACACAACAAGCAAGAGGTGCCATTATAGGAAGTGCTTTTATAAAACACATTTCGACAAATGGTATTGCTAACCTTGATCAATTTGTGAATCCTATTATAAGTTAATTTAAAAATTCGTTCACTTACGTGAAGGATGTATATGGCACTCAACATTGTTTTAATAGAACCTGAAATTCCGAATAATACTGGAAATATAGGTCGCCTTAGTTTAGCAACTGGCTCCAATTTGCATTTGGTAAAACCTTTTGGTTTTGAAATTACCGATGCTCGCTTGAAACGAGCTGGTCTTGACTATTGGCAACACCTTAATATCACCACCTACGAATCTATCGAAGACTTTTTTCGAATTAATAAAGAGCAACAAATGGTCTTCCTTTCCAGTCATGGAAAAAAAACACATTGGTCAATTAATTTTACCGATAATCTATTTCTTGTTTTTGGAAAAGAATCTGTTGGATTACCGAAAACTATTACAGACCATAATAAAGAGAATCTTTTTAAAATTCCTATGTTTAGTGAACATATTAGAAGCCTTAATTTAGCGAATGCTGTGAGTATCGTTGTTTATGAAGGTCTCAAGCAACTATCAATATAAAATGAGCATATTACAACTATCCGAAACACTCTCGTTACACCCCATTTCATTGAATGATGCCGAACAACTAAAACAATTAATGCATCGTATTTACCCACCTGCGTACAAGCATCTATGGGAAGATAACGGGCAGTGGTATGTAGAAGAAACCTTTAACAAAGGCCAACTTGAAAAAGAATTGGCCGATACCAAAGGTTTTTACTATTTTGTTAAATTCGAACAAGAAATAATTGGTATTTTGCGCTTAGTGCAGGACTATGATTTGACGGATGTACCTGCTTTAAAAGGCACCAAACTGCATCGCATTTACCTCGATCCGAAAACACATGGAAAAGCGATTGGTACATTTTTAATGGATTGGGTCGCAGAACAAGCACTAAAAAACGGCTCTAAATTATTATGGTTAGAAGCCATGGATACACAAGAACAAGCGCTGCAGTTTTATAAAAAAAGAGGCTATATTATTAGTAGTGATTTTCGCTTAACTTTTGAATTAATGCATGACCATTTAAGAGGCATGCATACCATGTATAAATTGCTTTAACAAAAAATCATATGAAGCTATTTTTTAAAATTTTAAGTGTTCTGTTTGCTGTATTATTTCTGGTTTCAGCAGGCTTACAATACAATGATCCAGATCCGATGTTGTGGATCGTAATTTGGGGCATCGCAGCCGTACTCTCCATCTTATTTTTCTATGATAAGATTTCTTCGTCCGTGTTGTTCATTATAGGGATAGTTTCCTTTATTGGTTTTTTAAGCTTGTTTCCTTCTAATTTTCAAGGCTTTGGCTTGGAAGATGGTGACATAACTACTGTAGAACTAGCTAGAGAAGCGGTCGGACTCTTAATCATAGCGCTTGTACTATTTATGTATGCCTTTAGAATCAGATATCTCGAAAAGAAACAAACAAAGAACTAAGCTTTTCTATAGCTTATAAATTCATGATTAATATACAATCAAGGATTTGTCCAATAATCTACAACAAACACCTTTTCTAAATCGTTCTTCAGGCTTGCTACAAAGGCTTGATGCTCGGGGTGAGGTGTATAAATAGAATCTCTATCTTCCTCTGATGCGAATGTTAGCATATAACAGTGTGTAAACCCTTGATGAAAATCTTCTGGACTATCATTAATACCCCATTCAAAATCTTTGATTACCGAGATAGCATTGGGTAATGCATTAAAAGCTTCGTTCAATTTATTGACGCTTTCTTCACTCGCTTCATCTTTAAATTTAAATAGAACAACATGTCTAAGCATTTTTTCTTTTATTTCTGTTTTTTCCATTTTCGTTTCTTTGTTTTCGACCACCTCATTTTCCTGATTATTCTTTTCTGCACATGAAAAGGAGGTGAAAATTACCAATAAATAGATGAGGATACTTTGTTTTTTTTGATGCATTGTTTCTCTTGTTGTTTAAATTAAATATGAATGTTTATTAGAATATTCCTCCTGTACTTCCGCCGTCAACCTTAATGGCCGCGCCATTTGTTGCAGAAGCCAACGGACTTGTTAAATAGGTAATTGTACTGGCGACTTCTTCAACGGAAGCGAAGCGTTGTAATAATGAATTCGTTCGAACCGTTTTGAAAAAATTAGCTTCCACTTCTTCCATGGTTTTGTTCTCTTTTCGAGCAACCTCATCTAAAAACGATTCAGCACCTTCCGATAAGGTTGACCCTGGTAGTATAGAATTCACAGTAACATTAGTTCCTTTGGTCAATTCTGCAAGGCTTCTTGCAATAGAAAGCATTGCCGTTTTAGTCATACTGTATGCCATCAAATCGGGTGGTACCAAGGTGGCACATTCGCTAGATATAAATAGAATACGTCCCCAATTTTTTTCGAGCATCTTTGGTAATACCTGACGAGATAAACGCATGCCACTCATAACATTAATTTCAAACTGTTCGTACCATTCTTCGTCCTTTGTATCAAAAAAAGAATTCGGTTTATAAATACCAACATTATTAATGAGTATGTCTATATCATTTAGCTTGCTTAAAACCGAAGTAACGTCTTTTTTATTCGCAAAATCTCCAGCGATACCGCTCATCGTACTCTTCGGAAACTCTTGGTGTAATTGATGCAATGCTGTATCGACACTTTCTTGTGTTCTCCCATTTATGATAACAGCAGCACCTTCTCGCAACAAGGATTTCGCTGTTGCGAATCCGATTCCTTTTGTGGAGCCAGAAATAAAGGCCGTTTTATCTTGCAATTGTAAGTTCATAAAGTATTATTTCAATTAAAAATATAGTGATCTAACTTACCAGTTTTTTAGACCTAATAGTTTTTCACCTAAGGGTGATAATTCGGCTTGTTTATACTTCGTTTGTTCCCAATTTCTTGGATCACCTGGAAAAGCATATCCTTCAGGGGCAATCCTATTTTTCCAAGAATTCACACGCCAATCACGCAACGCTTTGTTATCTTCCTCAGCTGGCATCATCGAAATATATTGCGCAATACGCACTTTATCTTTCGATAGGTTTTTTCGAATCCCATGGGGTTCGGTACTATTAAAAATAAGGAGATCTCCAGCTTCCATGGTCACTTTGACAATTTTATCTTTTAAATCCGATATATCTGGTTGAAATCGATCACGATCTGTTGGTTGACTTAATTTCCAAGTATCATAATTTCTATATAACCATGGAATACACTGAAAGCCTCCCATTTGCTCATCTAATTGATCTGCCAAAGCCAATACACCTTGTACATTTTGCGGTTTTGTTTCGGGGTCATAATCCCAATGAATAAAACCTTTGGTACTTTGACCTTCACGAACAGGAAAATTCAAATTTGCACGATCTATCGTCACCCATAATTTTTCGGTGCCCCATACATCAACAAAAGCATCATACACTCTTTGAACTTGTCTATTATTCCATAAATGTTGATTATTATATACTTCCACCATACCGGTACCAGCCAATTCTTTCATTTGCATTTCGGCGCGTGGCGGTGCATACCATGTTTCAGGGTCATTGGGTTTTTTTTCGTCGAATTCCCATATAAAATCAGCGGTAGCTTTTGCTTGCTCTTTGGGCACTGCATTTTTAATTATAATATATCCATTGTGTTTCCAAAATGCCCAATCTTCTTCACTTAATACTCGAAGAGGTTTCCCATTTGATCTATCATTTAATTGGATGCTGCTCGAAGTAGCCGTAGAAGGATTTCCCGGAATGTCTTCATGAGCAGTATTTGCCATTTTCACTGGTGCCATTGTTCTCTTTTCATTTTTCATGGTTGTCTAATTTTATACCACAAATATAGAAGTGCAAGCAGGTAGCATTCAACCTTAATATTGATAAAAATTTGAACAATATTGATATTTTATGTCAAAAAAGCGTGTTATGATAGTAATTTAGTTAAATTTAAAGATGAAAGTACAATTAGAATCCATAGATCAAGATAGTAAAAGTCCGTTTCGATTGTTACACAATCCTAACTTAAGTGCTCTATTTTATTGGCACTTTCATCCAGAATATGAATTGGTATACATCGAGGGAGCCAACGCCACACGTCATGTGGGCAATCATATTTCAAATTTTGAACAAAGTGACTTGGTCTTTATCGGTTCGAATATCCCACATCTCAACTTTGACTACGGCGTAAAAACCGCTTATAAAAAAGATGTATTGCATATCAAACCTTCTTTTAAAAACAATGTGTTGCATGAAACCCCTGCATTTTTAAAAATTGTTCAGTTATTCGAAAAGTCACAATATGGATTGGCCTTTTTTGGTGAAACAAAAAAAATCGTTGGTAAGCGATTGATGCAGCTTCATGCCTTACCTCCATTTGATCGCTATATAGAAATACTAGCTATTTTGAAGTTATTGGCCGAAAGTGATGACTATGAGTTGTTGCATGAACAACCTTTTATCAATACATACAATACCAAGGAACAACAACGTATTCGACAATTATATGCCTTTATAGATGAGCATTATACACGTAAAATCAATCTCGACGAAGTCGCATCATTATGTAATCTAAGCAAGCCTGCTTTTTGCAGATACTTTAAAAAGAATACTGGCAATACATTTGTAGGGTTTTTAAATGAATATAGAATTAGTCAAGCGAAGCGTTTGTTACTCATGGGCATGAATGTAAGTGAAACCTGTTATGCTTGTGGGTTCGATAGTCTTTCTTACTTTAACAGAACTTTTAAAAGCATTACCGATGAAAACCCGAGTACCTTTAAAAAGAAACAATCGTTCTTATAAATACTAAGAAACAATTATTGCTTATCTTGTATTTTATTAGATAATACCTTCTAAAGAAACTTATTAGCAGATAAAATCTATACCATAATTATGAGAACATTTATATACTTAATCATATTCGTTTTTTTGGGATTAAATACTATAAGTGCTCAAAAAGAATTATCTAAAAAAGAAATCAGAAAACAAAGAAAAATAGAGCAACTCCAAACCTATATAAATAAACCGAAGTTTCGATTTGTTTCAACTACTATATCGACATCAACTGGCAAAAGAATGGCATCTCGAGGAGGATTAATAGATATCAACGCAGACACCGGAATGTTTCTAGAGATGTTAATCCCAGATATTAATAATAACATTGAAATTTTGACATTAGAATTTGATTTAGAAAGCTATATGATCATCGGTTTTTTAAAAGACGATAATCTCAAAATTTTCTTTTCGGGTGATATTAAGGGTAAAAAATGGAAATTCAAATTTAACGTGCAAAAATCTGGTCGTGCAACAATGCAAATAACTGGTATGTATGGTCTCATACTTAATTATGAAGGACGGATATCTTCATTCTAAACTTCCCTTAAAAAGGGGATAACCAAAATCGAGAAAATAGTCATCAAATTTAAACCACAAATAATCTGTTGTCATTCATTTCAAAAAAATAGTAAATTCAATTACTTATGACGAAACTAGTTAAATCATATATATTAATAATAGTAGGTCTCATTTTTCTATTCTATCTCATTTTTCATTTTCGAAAAGGCACAGATGATGTTCCTAAAGAAAAGGAAGCTCTTGATTTAAGTACAACATATAATTCTTTGGTTTGGTCTGACGAATTTGATGGCGAAGGGTCCATTAACCGAGAGAAATGGTTTCATCAAACGAAGCTTCCTCCGGGAGGCAGTTGGTGGGGTGGTTTAATTCAACATTATACTGATAAGGTTACTAATTCATACGTTAAAAATGGGTATTTGAATTTAGTCGCTAAAAAAGAAACCTACGACGATCAAGGAGAAATAAAACAATATACCGCTGCAAGATTAAATTCAAAATTTGCTTTTACCTACGGTCGGATAGAAATCCGTGCAAAGCTCCCTGCAGGCATAGGAACATGGCCAGCGATTTGGATGCTCAATAAAAACATTGACGAAGACGGTGCGTATTGGGATAATCTAGGTTTTGGAACGACTAAATGGCCGTCATGCGGAGAAATTGATATCCTTGAACATTGGGGTAAAAATCAAGATTATATTTCTAGTGCCTTACACAATGCTTCAAGTTATGGCTATAAAGTTAAAAACGTTGGTGGTCAAAAAATAAAAGATGCATCAACTAAATTTCATATATACTCGCTCGAATGGTCTGAAGAAAAAATGATATTTTCAATTGATGGAATAGAACATTTTAGGTACCAACCGGCTGTTAAGAATTCTGAAACTTGGCCCTATGATTCTGACTATTATTTACTATTAAATATTGCCATAGAACCAGATATTGATCCTAATTTCATCGAAAGTCCGATGGTGGTAGATTATATCAGAATTTATCAATAATAATTATTGAATACAGAATTAAACAATTACTTATAGCATGACCTAAGGTTGAACAAAAATAAATAGTAAATTAGAGGCTAACTTCTTTCTCATGAAAAAACTAGCCATTCTTAGTTTGTTATTGACCACGACAATAGCATTCTCTCAAAATTTTGATTCAAAACTAAAACCAGCATTACTTGAATTAAAAGAATTTATTGCTATTCCGAATGATGCGTTAATACCTTCTGATATCCTTAAAAATATTGACTGGCTAGATCAACAATTTAGAAAAAGAGGGTTTATAACTAAAGTCTTAAAAACTGAGGGACAACCACTCTTTTTTGCGGAACTTCCAAAGAGAAAAAAAGCGAAAACGATGCTGTTTTATATGCATCTCGATGGACAATCTGTAGATCCCTCAAAATGGCATCAAGAAAATCCATATAAAGCCGTTTTAAAAACCCAAAATGGTCAAAATTGGAATACCATTGAATGGTCGAAACTAGATACCAATATCTCTGAATCTTGGCGTATTTTTGGTAGGTCTGCTTCAGATGATAAAGGCCCCATTGTAATGTTATTGCAAGCAATAGATTTGCTCAAAGAAAATACTCAAAAAATCCCATATAATGTAAAAGTCATTTTAGATAGTGAAGAAGAAAAAGGAAGTAAGCCCTTGCCAAAAGCAGTGAAGAAGCATCGCGATGTATTAGCCGCAGATTATTTAATAATTAACGATGGGCCATTACATGCTTCTGACAATCCGACCATGGTATTCGGTTGTCGCGGAATTACGACCATTAATCTCACAACTTATGGGCCCATAAAGCCTCAACACAGTGGTCATTATGGAAACTATGCTCCAAATCCTGGATTTCGACTAGCAGAGTTATTATCAACCTTCAAAGATGAGAAGGGTAAGGTGGTTATTGATGGTTATTATGATGGCATTTCAATTGATGATACCACCTTCAAAATTTTAAAGAGCGTTCCCGATAACCAGGCTCAAATTTTAGAAAATCTAGCTGTTAAAAATCCCGAATCAGTTGGAAGGTTTTATCAGGAAGCACTACAATATCCGTCACTAAATATTCGTGGTTTGTCTTCGGGTTGGACCGGAAAAAAAGCACGAACTATTGTACCCGAAAGCGCCACTGCGGCTATAGATATTCGTTTAGTTCCAGAAAGTGATGGTAATAGATTAAAAGAATTAATAAAAGAGCATATCAAAATGCAAGGATATTATATTACTGACAAAGTGCCAACATTAGAAGAACGAAAAAAATATGACAAAATTATTACATTCGAGAGCGGAGGCGTAACCAATCCTTTTAGAACCAATTTGGACGTTCCATTTGCATCTTGGTTAGAAAATACCCTCGATGATGAAAGATTAGTGAAAATTAGAATTATGGGAGGTACCGTGCCAATTGCTTCTTTTATTAATGAATTAAACATTCCGGCCATCATTATTCCTATGGTAAACCCTGATAACAATCAGCACAGTCCTAATGAAAATTTAAAAGTTAAGAACATAAAATACGGAATACAGACTTTTTACAAAATACTAAGCGCCAAGTTGAACTAATCAACAAGCTTTCGTTCTAAAATGTCTAAAAGTTCACGCTGAATCACTTCATATTTTTGAGATAAAATAAAATGATTCATATCTTTTAAAATAACTGGTTTTAAGATAGTATCAGGTACTTGAGACTTGATAAAGTTCATGTTTTCAAAAGGCACGATATTATCTTTTGTACCGTGATAATAGGTAATTGGAGATTGTATTTGACTCCAATCATCCAACATCTTTGTGAGTTCCTCTACATGCGACAATTTTTCATAATTGGCGATCTTCAACGGTTTTGGAACCAGCCATTTTGTGAGTTTCCATGTTGCCATTTTTGCGATACCAAAAAACTTTTCATCATTAGGTGACATGGCTCCTGCTACCAAGACACTATGCTTTACTTCTTTAAATTTGAAGGCCATTTTTGCCGCTATCGGCACACCGTAAGACCATCCTACTAAAATGAGGTTCGTTAGTTTATGTTTTTCGGCAATAGCAAAAATACTTTCAGCTTGTTTATCGATAGATGTCTCGGCATTTCCATGGTCAGAGTATCCATACCCTAAGCGATCTACAGTAATTAAATTTGCCCTTTCCCCTAAAAGAGGGTCTTTTAAATAGCGAAAATAATTACCTGCGGAACCAGGAGCTCCGTGAATAAACAATATTGTAGGTAGTTGGGCATCAATTTCTTTATCGGAAATATAGCGTAATTCTTTATTTTCAAACAGCGTGCGGTATATCTTGGGAGTGACTGTCGTTTTTTTAAATTTTCGAAATACTTTTTGATCACTTTCTCTGAATGAAACGCAGGCAGTACTAATTATCATAAGCAGTATATATATTGGTAAAAAACGAAGCAATTTTCTTAAGTATACGCTCATATCGGCAGTTTATTGCTCTTTTAAATTTAAAATAGAATTTGTAAAACAAATTTATAATCTCAAATGTAGCGAAATTAGGGAAAGATTTAATTTCTTTGTAAAGTTAAACGATAAATATATGTCAATTACAGTAGAGAATGTATCGAAAGTATATGGTGAACAAAAAGCGCTAGATAATATTAGCTTTACAATTGGTTCTGGTGAAATTGTTGGGTTTTTAGGGCCCAATGGTGCTGGAAAATCTACTATGATGAAAATTATTACAACGTACATTGCTCAAACAGAAGGCGCTGTAAGTGTGAATGGGCATAATGTAGAGACCAAACCCATGTTAGTCAAACAATCGGTTGGCTATTTACCAGAGCACAACCCATTGTATCTCGATATGTATGTAAAAGAGTATATTCAGTTTAGCGGGCAAGTTCATAAAGTTGCAAAAAGTCGTGTAAATGAAGTCATCGAACAAGTTGGTTTATCACCAGAAGCGCATAAAAAAATAGGACAACTTTCAAAGGGGTATCGTCAACGCGTTGGATTGGCTGTTGCGTTATTACACGATCCTGAAGTATTCATATTAGATGAACCGACTACAGGTTTAGACCCTAATCAATTGGTAGAAATTCGCAGTTTAATCAAAGAAATAGGTACGACCAAAACCGTGTTGTTTTCTACGCATATTATGCAAGAAGTAGAAGCAGTTTGTGATCGTGTAATTATTATTAATAAAGGATCTATCGTTACAGACAAAAAATTAAATGAGCTAAAATCGAGTGAAGCGCAGATCGTTGAAGTTGAATTTGACCTACGCATTGAAGAGCAACTTATTCAAAAACTGCCAAAATTGACAAAAGCCATCAATATACACGATAACACTTGGCAATTAACTTTCAGCACCTCCAAAGATATGCGTCCAGCTATTTTCGATTTTGCCCACGATAACGGACTCAAACTTTTACAATCTCAACAAAAAAATCAAGATTTAGAAAGTTTGTTTAGAAGTTTGACAAAATAAAAATCACTGTGCGTGGTACTCTATGTTCACTTTTACGTCAGCAAACTTTTCAAACATTGCCATTACGCCACAATATTTTTCTATAGATAAATCAACTATTTTTTGTAGTTTTTTCTGATCTAAGTCAGATCCATAAAAATGATAGGTCATGGCTACTTTATGATAATATTTTGGATGTTCATCTGTTAATTCTGCTTCGACATCAATATTAAAATCATCTACATCAACACGCATTTTTTTTACAAGGGAAGCAATATCCAACCCCGAGCATCCGGCTAACGATGCTAACATCAGTGCTTTTGGTGTATAGGCTACATCTACAGAGTCTCCTCCATCATTAATTGATAATTTTCCACCTGGATTTGTCGATTCGAAAAGCATTCCACCTTTCCATGTTGTTTGTACTTTATTAATCATAGTATCTATTCTAAGTTGTTGTATTTGTCGTTCATTTCTGGTAAACCTTATCAACGCAAAGTTACACCTATTCCATTATCATTACTATATTTAATCACACCATTATCTATGGTAACGCCATTCGCAATATCGTTGGTCAATAATAGCGCCCCGTCCATATCAACATAATCTAACAAAGGTAATAAATGCGCTATTGCAGAAATGCCTATAGTAGATTCTGTCATACAGCCTACCATTGTCTTCATTTTTAGTTTTTTTGCTTTCTCTAACATTCTTTTTGCCGAGGTTAACCCTCCACATTTTACCAATTTTACATTGATCCCATGAAAATGATCATGACATTTTAGAACATCTTGCTCTACCTGACAACTTTCATCGGCAATAATGGGCAATACTGATTTTGAAAACACCCTTTTGTGCCCTTCCCAATCATCTGCTTTGAGTGGTTGTTCTATAAACTCAACGTCTAATTCTTTCAATTCTTTAGCATTTGCTATAGTTTCATCAACACTCCACCCGCAATTCGCATCAACTCTAAAAATAGCATCTGTGTGTTTTCGTAGCTCACGTACTATTTTTAAATCATCCTTAGTTCCCAGCTTTATTTTGTAAATAGGCCATGGCATTTCCTTCAGTCTAGCTACCATTTCGGGGATAGAAGCGATTCCTATTGTGTAATTTGTTAGTGGGTTGTGAGCAATGTTTAGGTTCCAATAATCGTATAATTTCATCCCCTTTTTCCGAGTATATAAATCAGTATATGCCATATCTAAAGCACACAATGCAAACATGTTTTTCTTAAAATATGGATACAATTCCATCCAAAAATCTTCGGGTAGTAAATTGTCTAATGAGGCTATCATAAATTCGATAGCCCTAATATCATCAATCATGTTCTGAATTGAAATTCCGTAGTATGCTTTAGATGTAGCTTCTCCAAAACCAGAAAATTGGTCATCTTTTAGCTCTACAATCAAGGTGGGCTGAGCATCATAAGAATCTCTGGCAATCGTAAACGTATGCTTTAATTTAAGCTCAAATTGCCTTAGAATAACTTCCATAAAATAGGTCCTTTTAACGACCATTAATTTAGTAAAAACAATAGAATTATTTGTACTTTGCCAATCGAAATTCATCATTTAAAAAAATACATATGCCTTTAGTAACACCATTAAACCCAGATCACGATGCAGAAACAAAGCAATTGGCCGAGTTCTTTAATGAAACCTTAGGTTTTTGCCCAAATTCGGTTTTGACCATGCAACACAGACCAGCCATAAGTAAAGCTTTTATTAATTTGAATAAAGCGGTTATGGCGAATGAAGGTCGCGTGACATCAGCGTTAAAACGCATGATTGCGTGGGTAAGTAGTAATTCAACAGGGTGCCGCTATTGTCAGGCACATGCGATTCGGGCTGCAGAAAGATATGGTGCTGAGCAAGAACAGTTAGATAATATTTGGGAGTATCGAACACACCCAGCTTTTAGCGAGGCAGAGCGTGCTGCTCTTGACTTTTCTTTACAAGCTTCGATGGTACCAAATAACGTTGACGCCGAGATAAAAAAACGTTTGTACGAGCACTGGAACGAAGGAGAAATAGTAGAGATGCTTGGTGTGATTTCCTTGTTTGGATATTTAAATCGTTGGAACGATTCTATGGGAACTTCTATTGAAGAAGGTGCCGTAGAAAGTGGTGATCAATATTTGGGCAAACACGGCTGGAACAGCGGGAAACATAACGGATCTAAATATTAGACCCTGATAACATTTATGAATTAAAGAAACCTCGCCATTTGGTGAGGCTTTTTATTTTAAGAGAATTGAATGGACTGTTTTTTGAAATTTTGGCAAGACTTCTTGATCAAACCAGGGATTTTTCGTTAGCCAAAAACGATTTCGCGGTGACGGATGCGGTAATACAAAATAATTGGGTAGGTAAGCCGCGTAATTTTTAACCGTTTCGGTCAATGTTGGCTTTGCCGATTTTTTTAAATAGTACCGCTGCGCATACATGCCGATTAAAATGATCATTTCAATCTTTGGCATTTTTGCCATAAGTGATTCGTGCCACAACGGGGCGCATTCTGGTCTTGGCGGTAAGTCACCAGATACACTTTTGCCTGGATAGCAAAATCCCATGGGGACAATAGCAAATTTTTTTGCATCGTAAAACTCTTCGTCTGATACGCCTAACCATTTTCGAAGTTGCTTCCCGCTGGCATCATCCCATGGCACACCAGAAGCATGCACTTTGGTACCTGGTGCTTGTCCTATGATAACAATTTTTGACTCTTTATGCCCAGACACAACCGGTCTCGGACCGAGATCCAAATATTTCGCACAAACGGTGCACTGTTTTATTTCTGAGAGTAATTTTTGCATTTATTTTTTTCCTTCAACAATCAGAACAAACTCCCCTTTCGGTAGTTTGCTCTCAAAATGAGACAGTAGTTCTTTCACAGATCCTCGTATAGTTTCTTCATATAGTTTAGTGAGTTCTCTAGATACCGAAATTTTTCTTTCTTCTCCGAAATATTCGGCAAACTGCGTCAAAGTTTTTATCAATTTATGAGGCGATTCATAAAAAATCATGGTGCGTGTTTCTTCTGCTAAAAAAATAAGTCTGGTTTGTCGTCCTTTTTTTACGGGTAAAAAACCTTCAAATACGAACTTATCATTTGGTAAACCACTATTTACCAAGGCCGGTACAAAAGCAGTAGCCCCCGGTAAACATTCAACATCAATACCCTTTTCTACACAAGCTCTTGTTAATAAGAATCCTGGATCAGAAATCGCCGGTGTGCCGGCATCAGAAATCAAAGCGATTGTTTCACCGACCTGAATGCGCTTAACTATACTATCCACCATTTTATGCTCGTTATGCATATGATGACTATGCATTTGCGTGCCAATCTCAAAATGTTTTAATAATTTTCCAGAGGTGCGCGTATCCTCTGCTAAGATCAAGTCTACTTCTTGTAATACCTTAATAGCACGAAGCGTAATATCTTCTAAATTACCAATCGGTGTAGGTACAATGTATAATTTACTCATTTTATGGACGTACTTTCTTTCCTAAAAAATAAGAGATTAGTAGAACAATTAAGGCCACCATTGAAGCAATTTCCTCCCCATCATTTATCATTTTATGTGCAAAAAATGCCAATACAAAATCAAAAAAGAACCCTGCATAAGCCCATTCTTTCAACCATTTAACTTTATTCCATAAAATTGCAATCAGCCCTAAAATCTTCGCAATCGCCAATGGAATGACAATATAAGTGGGATAACCAAAACTTTTAAACATGTCTTTTACCATTTCTGTTTGGGTAATATACATCGATGCTGAATAAAGCATCACTAAACAAAGAAGTCCGGTGGTTATCCAATAAATTATTTTTTGTGTTTTCATATGCGCCTATTTTAATTGATAAAACCAAAAGTACAACCTTTTTAAATAGTTGAGAAATCATCTAAATATCTTCACTAAATCATTAAATTTGCGCATTAATTTTTAGAAGATGTATAGAAGTCATACAAACGGTGAATTGCGATTAGCAAATGTAGGAAATGAAGTTACTTTATCTGGTTGGGTACAAAAAGTACGTGATAAAGGATTTATGCTGTGGATTGATCTACGAGATCGATACGGCATTACGCAACTAATCTTGGATGAAGAACGCACTGATAAAACGCTTTTTGATCAAGCAAAAAATATTGGTCGTGAGTTTGTAATTCAAGCCACCGGTACTGTCATTGAACGTCAATCAAAAAACAACAATATTCCAACAGGAGAAATTGAAGTCTTGGTCACAAAATTGACCATTTTAAATGCTGCTAAAACCCCTCCTTTTACCATCGAAGATGATACCGATGGTGGAGAAGAATTACGCATGCAATATCGCTATTTAGATATTCGTCGTAACCCCGTGAAAGAAAACTTAATCTTTCGTCATAAAGTGGCTCAAGAGGTTCGAAATTATCTTTCAAATGAGGATTTTATTGAAGTAGAAACACCTTATTTGATTAAATCTACCCCAGAAGGTGCTCGTGATTTTGTAGTGCCTAGTCGTATGAATGAAGGGCAATTTTATGCTTTACCGCAATCGCCGCAAACTTTTAAACAACTGTTAATGGTAGGCGGAATGGACAAGTATTTTCAAATTGTAAAATGCTTTCGTGATGAAGATTTACGAGCCGATAGACAACCCGAATTTACGCAGATAGACTGCGAAATGGCGTTTGTAGAACAAGAAGATATTTTGAATGCTTTCGAAGGTTTAACACGTCATTTGCTACAAAAAATAAACAATGTTGACGTGGCCGAGTTTCCGAGAATAACCTATGAAGAAGCCATGCGCACTTACGGAAATGACAAGCCGGATATTCGTTTTGGGATGAAATTTGGTGAATTGAATGCTGTTGCTCAGCATAAAGAATTCAATGTCTTCAATCAGGCAGAACTCGTAGTAGGGATTGCCGTGCCCGGAGGAAATTCATATACAAGAAAAGATATAGATAAATTAATTGATTGGGTAAAACGTCCGCAAGTTGGTGCTCTTGGAATGGTGTATGCGCGTTGTAACGAAGATGGTAGTTTTAAATCTTCTGTAGATAAGTTTTATGATCAAGAAGATCTGGCAAAATGGGCAGAAGTTACTGGTGCCAAACCAGGTGATTTGGTGTGTGTTCTTTCTGGAGACACTACTAAAGTAAGAGCACAATTAAGTGCCTTGCGTATGGAACTAGCAGAACGCCTAGGTTTGCGTAAACCTGATGAATTTGCACCATTGTGGGTGGTAGATTTTCCTTTATTAGAATGGGATGAAGAAACAGAACGTTTCCATGCCATGCATCATCCGTTTACCTCCCCAAAACCAGAAGATATGCCTTTGTTAGACACCAATCCTGCTAAGGTTAGAGCGAACGCTTATGACTTAGTATTGAATGGTAACGAAATAGGTGGTGGCTCAATAAGAATTCATGACAAAGCAACTCAGGCCTTGATGTTCGACCATTTAGGGTTTACACCAGAAGAGGCGAAAGCTCAGTTTGGGTTCTTGATGAATGCCTTTGAATATGGTGCACCTCCCCACGGAGGTATTGCTTTTGGTTTAGATAGATTGGTAGCTATTTTAGGAGGTCAAGAAACGATTCGTGACTTTATTGCATTTCCTAAAAATAACGCCGGCCGTGACGTCATGATTGATGCGCCAGCTTCTATTGATGAGGCACAGTTAACAGAATTAAGTTTAAAACTCAACCTAAAATCTTAAAGAGGTATCACGCGCTTTCATCAAAATTTTTAGTAATTTTCAGTTCATGAAAGCAACCATCCTTTACTTGAGTATATTTTTATACTCAATTGCGTGCTTTGGCCAAAGCTTAACAGGTAATCAATTATTAGAGAAAGCCATCTCATATCACGATCCTAGCCATCGTTGGGAGACCTTCAAAGACAGTCTTTTTATTACTATGGAGACGCCAAATTCAGCGAATAGAAATAGTACAATTCATCTCGATTTAGTCAATGAATACTTTTATATAAAAGCAACTAGAGATACGGTATCAACCGAATATACACTCAACAAATCGGCTTGTTCTATTGCTTTTAATGGCAACAAAAACCCTTCCGACGAGGTAAAAAAAACACATAAATTAAGCTGTGAACGTGCTAAAATGTTTAAAAATTATTATACCTATCTCTATGGGTTGCCGATGAAATTAAAAGATCCGGGAACTATTATAGATCCAAAAATTCAACGAAAAAAGTTCAACCAAAAAGACTATTTAGTTCTCAAAGCAACGTACGAAAAGGCGATTGGAAAAGACACTTGGTATTTCTATTTCGACCCACAGAGTTATGCTATGGAAGTATATCAATTTTTTCATGATGAGGTCAAAAACGACGGAGAATATATTCTCTTAACAAAGGAAGAAATTATACACGATATCAAAATGCCAAAAATTAGAGCTTGGTATATGAACAAAGATGATAAGTATCTCGGAAAAGATATATTGAAACGCTCTTTTTAAGACCGAATGCCGATCAAACTAAAAAAAATACTAGCCAAAATCGTAGTTTGGAGATATAGACATATCCCTGAGCGGCAGTTTATATATATACTAAGTGTACTGGTGGGGTTTCTTGCGGGTTTGGGCACAGTTTTACTAAAAAACTTCACTCATGTTATTCAACTGTTATTAGATATTAAATTTCTGAAGGATTATCAGGCTTCTATGTATTTTATCTTTCCTATAGTAGGATTGTTATTGGTATTCTTGATTAAGAAATTCTGGCTGAAAAAACCCATTGGTCATGGGATTTCTACCACCCTACATTCTATTTCAAAGCAAAGTGGAATTATTGAGCGTTACAAATTATTTGCTTCTTTAATAACAGCACCCATCACAGCAGGCTTTGGTGGTTCTGTAGGATTACAAGGGCCCGCCGTAAGTACGGGAGCTGCTTTAGGTTCGAACGTGGCACAACTCTTTAGAATGAACACTAAAACAAGAATGTTACTTATTGGTTGTGCAACCGCTGGTGCGATGGCATCGATGTTTAAAGCCCCTATTGCCGCCATTGTATTTGCCCTAGAAATTTTCAGTCTAGATATTGCTTTTGCTTCCCTCATCCCTTTGTTATTGGCCTCTGTAGCCGCCGTGGTAACCTCCTATTTTTTCACAGGAACGGATGTGTTATTTCGTTTTGAATTGGTCGACAAATTCGAAATCAAGGATATTCTGTTTTATGTTATTTTAGGATTTGGTACTGGCATTGCCTCGGTTTATTTTTCTAAAATGTATTTCGCCATTACGAATTTTTTTAAACGATTTAAAAATCCTGCCGAACGTTTATTAATTGGTGGACTTGCTATCGGAGCTATGTTATATTTTATTCCACCACTTTTTGGTGAAGGATATGGTTTGATCAATAATTTATTAGATGGAAATCACATCGCCGCTATTGGTAAAACTCCTTTTGAAATTGACCTCAACAATGTTTGGCTTGTTATAGCTTTATTAGTCGGTATTACCATTTTTAAGGCAGTAGCAATGACCACCACCTTCGCAGCTGGTGGTGTCGGTGGTATTTTTATCCCTACTTTGGTAATGGGGAGTGCATTGGGGAACGCCTTTGCCAAGATAATTAATAATATGGGGCTCGGATTTCAAGTTTCAGAATCAAATTTTACCCTTATCGGAATGACAGGGTTGATGGCTGGTGTACTACACGCACCTTTGACGGCTATTTTCTTGATTGCAGAAATCACGGGAGGTTATGACTTATTTGTTCCTTTGATGCTTGTTTCGGCCATTTCTTTTGCCCTCACACGGTATTTTATCTCTCATTCAATCTATACAGCCGAACTGGCTGAACGCGGAGAATTGATTACTCATAATAAAGATAAAAATGCCTTATTAATGATGGATTTAGATAATATTGTAGAGACCAATTTCATCAGTATTTTACCTGAAATGAAATTAGGGACTATTCTAAAAAATGCGGTTGCAAAATCTGATCGCAATATTTTTCCTGTGGTCAATGAGCGTAATCAATTTTTAGGGATTCTCTTGCTCGATGATATTCGCAAAATAATGTTTGACCAAAAGTTTTATAACGTCATTTCTGTGAATGACCTCATGGAAAATGCCCCGGCCATTATTTTTTACAATGAAGATAGTATGGAAACCATTATGAAAAAATTTGAAGTGAGCGGTGCTTGGAATCTTCCTGTTATCAAAGATGGCACTTATTTCGGTTTCATCTCAAAATCAAAAATGTTGACGGTCTATCGCAGGAAGCTAATTGAAGTCTCGAACTGAGTCATTCGAAATGATATTATTTTTCTAAAAACTGAATTGCCTTGTCGGGAAAATCTGTAAAAATTCCATCGAAATTCATGGTGTTAAATCCGTAATCCAAAAGAGTATCAAAAGATTCAAATTCGCCCAAATCATCTGCTCTAAAAGTGAACGCATGTACTTTTAAGCCTAAATCATGTGCGTTGCGTACATATTCAGGAGTAATTTGTTTGTACCATGGCCCAACTCCATCGGCATATTCAGCGTAGTTCTTTAATTCTGACCCCGCTCCATTAGATTCGGTTAATTGAACTAAAAATAATGCTGAATTTAATTCCTTTCGGATTCTCTTTAGCTCTTTTGCATCAAAACATTGCAACACACAATTATCGCTTTTATTGATATATCCATAAGCTGATAAAACTTCTAGTACAATTTTAGAAATATCTTTTCCTTCTTTATGATGAAAACCAGGTTCCTTAATCTCTGGGTAAATTCCAATATCATTCCCAGTACTTTTATTCAACCCTTGTATCATTTCTATTTCTTCTTGCAATGAATGCAATTGAAAAGTACTCTTCCCTTTTGGAAAACGGTCTTTATAGACTTGTTCACCAGTTTTAGAGTTAAAGCGCTCTGTAACTTGCAGTTGTTTTAATTCCGCGAAAGCGAAATCAATCACATAAAAACGACCATCTTCTCTTTGCCTATCGGGGAACCTCTCCGCGACATTTGTAACAGTCTCTAAATGAATGTCGTGAATCACTACAGGAACATTATCTTTTGATAAGACCAAATCTTGTTCTAAAAAATCAGGGCCCACGGCATAGGCCATGGCCTTTGAAGCTAATGTATGTTCTGGTAAATAACCTGATGCACCTCGATGTGCAATCACAATATTTTTTGATTTAGATTCCATTTTTTTTAAATCATTTTTCGAGTTACATCCATAAAAGCAGCAAATGAATAGAATAAATACTGATAATCGATACATGTTTCTAAAGATATAAATTTTGTAATTTAGCAGCAGTAATAATTTGTCATTTTCACATGAAAGCACTCTTACAAATTCTCTTTGCCCTTTTTATTCTAGGAGTTTTTTATGGAATTTATTTAAATGTTCAAGGAGATGATTTTCATCATCAGGTTTTTGGGATCAGTATTATTTTCTTTTCTTTTATAGTGATGCCTCTTTTCATTTATTATCGCTATCAGCAAGGTAAATACAAGAAATATGTACTCGATCCAAAAAGCAAAAATCCTTTTAAGATTGAAGAAGAAGATTTGAAATAATTTCTTGATTATATTTGATAGACTCTAAAACAAATTCAAGATGACCAAAGTATTAATTCAGATTGCGCTTCTGAATAAAAAAACGTTTGATTAATTCACCGCATTCTTTTTCAAGCACGCCACCAATCACTTTTGTTTTAGGGTGTAGTTGGGTCTTAAAATGTTGAAATCCGCGTTGTGGATCATGCGCTCCGAAAACAATTTTTCCAATTTGAGCCCAATAACTTGCCCCTGCACACATTTGGCATGGTTCTAAGGTGACGTAGAGTGTACAATTTTTCAAATACTTTCCTCCCAAATAATCAGAGGCTGCAGTAAATGCTTGCATTTCGGCATGAGCCGTCACATCGTTCAACAGCTCAGTTAAGTTGTGCGCTCTGGCAATTATTTGATCGTTGATTACGATGACCGCACCTATAGGTACTTCATTTTTTTCAAACGCCATTTCCGCTTCTTGTAAAGCGCGTCGCATAAAATAAGTGTCGTCGAATGGATTTTCCATGCCTAAAATTTTAGGTAAAAATACATCTTTATTTATTTTATTCATTTCAGATGCATCTCGTACATTTGCAACATGTCTGTTCGTTTATTAGATAGCATTGATAACCCTAAAGATTTACGCAAGCTCACTGTAAATCAATTGCCAACATTGGCTCAAGAATTGCGTGATTTCATTATTGATATCGTAGCCACCAAAGAAGGGCACTTGGGTGCGAGTCTTGGCGTTGTTGAGTTAACCATTGCCTTGCATTATGTTTTTAATACACCCAAGGATTTATTGGTTTGGGATGTTGGGCATCAAGCCTACGGACATAAAATTTTAACAGGTCGAAAAAAGGTGTTCGGCACGAACAGGCAATTCGGTGGTCTTTCTGGTTTTCCAAAGAGAAGTGAAAGTGAGTATGATGCTTTTGGAGTTGGACACTCCTCCACCTCAATTTCGGCAGCTTTAGGTATGGCAATTGCTTCGTATATCAAAGGAAATAAAGAGAAACAACATATTGCCGTGATTGGTGATGCCTCTATTGCCAGCGGCATGGCCTTCGAAGGATTGAATCATGCTGGTGTTACTGATGCGAATTTGCTCATCATATTAAATGACAACGCTATGGGAATAGACCCTAGTGTTGGTGCCTTAAAAAACTACTTAACGGCGATTAAAAAAAATAAACGTGTTCGAAAACACAATATTATTGAAGCGCTAAACTTCGATTATTCTGGCCCCATTGATGGGCATGACATGACTGCTTTAATTAAAGAATTGCAGCGCTTGAAAACAGTCAATGGACCTAAATTTTTACATGTTATAACCACCAAAGGAAAAGGCTTACAGCAAGCAGAAGAGAATCAAGTAACCTATCATGCACCAGGGAAATTTGATGCAAAAACGGGAGAATTGATTCCGAAAACCGACGCGAAAGAGCCACCAAAATATCAAGATGTTTTTGGTCTTACTTTAGTAGAACTAGCGAAAAAAAATGAAAAAATAATTGGCATCACCCCAGCCATGCCAACGGGGAGCTCTCTAAAATTTATGCTTGATGAGATTCCTGAAAGAGCTTTCGATGTTGGTATCGCTGAACAACATGCGGTTACGCTCGCAGCAGGTATGGCTACTCAAGGACTCATTCCTTTTTGTAACATCTATTCTACTTTTTTACAGCGAGCATACGATCAGGTAATTCACGATGTAGCACTGCAAAAACTACCAGTTATTTTTTGCTTAGATAGAGCTGGGCTTGTTGGACAAGATGGTGCTACGCATCATGGCGTTTTTGATTTGGCTTATTTAAGATGTATTCCTGATCTCATTATTTTTGCTCCGTTAAACGAGGTAGAACTAAGAAATATGATGTATACTGCTCAATTAGGGTTAAAACTCCCTATAGCAATTCGATACCCAAGAGGTAGGGGTGTATTGCTAGATTGGAAAAAACCCTATTCAGAAATAGCCATAGGAAAAGGACAACTTATAAAACATGGATCCAAGATCGCCGTTATAACTATAGGTGCTATTGGAAATATGGTCATTGATGTTTGTAAAACCATGCCTCATAAAGATGATATTGCACATTATGATATGCGCTTTGTAAAGCCCCTAGATGAAGATTTGTTGCATACCATTTGTAAAAAATTTGATATTATTGTTACCTTAGAAGATGGTACAATTTCTGGAGGTTTTGGAAGTGCTATATTAGAATTTATGCAAGCTAATAACTATCAGAATAAGCAGATAAAATGCCTTGGTATTCCCGATAATTTTATCGAACATGGCAGCAACGATGTGTTGTTGAATTCTATTGCCCTTGACCGAAAGAGTATTAAACAATTATTAGAATCATTTCGCTAACTTTTATGATGAAAAATTTTCATTTCGTATTTGTGGTGCTCGTGTTGACTTCTGTGTGTTCTTTTGGGCAGATTACTGATACAACAGCGGTCAAAAAAGCATCAGACTCGATTCCCATTTCTAATGATAAAAATGCCATTTTACTTGTTAAATTAAACGACACCTTAAACATTCGATTGCGAGTAGATTCATTAGGTGTTTATAAAACGATCGATACCATAAAACGGTTGACAAAATTAGATTCTTTACAGATTCGAATGGACTCCCTAATAGCTCCATTTTACACTAAGAGATTTGATTCTTTAACCCGAAAAGTGACCTACGCGCCTCGTTATAGAATGCGTATTAATGCATTGACCAAGGACACCGTATTTATTCAAATCCCCAAACCAAAAAAATATATCAGTATACAAAGTAAATTAACAATAGATACCTTAAAAATAACAGACCCTATCCAATTGTCGTCTATTGATACCACGAAATTCGCTGAAGACCCTATCTGGTGGAAGACTAGAAATAGTTTTGGATTCGACATCAGTGAAGCCGCCTTCGTCAATTGGAATGCCGGTGGTAATAACTCCATTTCTGGATTGGTAAAAGTTAACCTACATAGGTCGTACAAAAAACTATATCTACTTTGGGATAATGAAATTTTTATACGCTATGGCTTGAACAGTCAGCAAGATCAAGAATTGAGAAAAACGGATGATAAGTTACAAGTCAATTCTACATTTGGATACAGAAAAGACACCTTGACTAACTGGTACTATTCGGTCAAATTCAACTTCAATACACAGTTTACCGATGGATTTAGCTATCCTAATACTAGCGAACCTATATCTAGGTTTTTTGCACCTGCCTACTTATTTATAGGAGCAGGAACAATTTATGATTTGAAGAAAAAAAGTTTCTCGATGTATCTTTCTCCATTTACCTTGAAATCTACCCTTGTTTTAGATGAAACTTTATCAAATCAAGGTGTTTTTGGTGTGCCAAAAGGAGCAAAGTCAAGGAATGAATTTGGGGCATTGTTTCAGAGTAAATGGGAGACAGAGGTTTTTAAAAACGTCGTCATGAAAACCCGTATAGATCTATATTCAGATTACCTCAAGGACTTTGGTAATATCGATATGAAATGGGATCTAAATTTTGATTTTATTATTAATAAATATATGAAGGCAAATCTTGGTGCCTACTTAATTTATGATAATGATATTAAGTTCAAAGAAGATACCAATGGCGATGGTGAACTTGAAACTTTAGGTGCTCGCCTACAATTAAAACAATTACTAGGAATAGGCGTCTTGTTTAACTTCTAATTCCTAGTAACTGTATCGAATATATTCTTATTATTTGATAAAGAATTTTTTGTTGTATCCAAATTGCTCGCTCTGAATTCTTAACACATACAGTCCAGACTTCAAATTAGAAACGTTTAACTCAGTTGTTTCAGACAAGGTACTATTTTGAGTATGAACAGCTCTACCATTCATATCAAAAACAGTAATTTTAGAAGCTCCAAAATCGATGGATGTTCTAATTTTCATGTTCCCATCTGAAGGGTTTGGAAATAAGGTGATTCTATCATCTTGGGCCGATATTTCTTCTACAGAAAGTGGCGATGCTGTAAATTTACCTGTAAAAAAGCCTCTTCCATACGTAGTCGCTAAAACAGTATTATCAGAAGTTCTTAAATCGAAGCTCGTCACTTTTACATTCTGCATTCCGTTTTGAGATTGCACCCAACTAGGATTTGCAGCATTAAAATTGCCAGTTCTCCAAACTCCTAAATCGGTACCAATAATAACTTCATCATTGATTAATGGATTCATCATAATCGCCTTTACGGGAATATCTGGAAAATCACCTTCTTTGTTTAACCAATTCGCACCTCCATCTGCCGTGTACCAAATATTTTTAACACCATAATTATGAAAGGTCACGAATATTTCATCTTCATTCGAACCAAATGCAATCGCCGATATACTTCCTAAAAATTCTGGTCCTGAGATATCCGAAAAAATGCCATTCGCATTTGCATTCGTTATTTTAAGCAATTTCCCAGTATCAGTTCCAGCAAACAATGTTGAACTTGTGGTTGTGTACGGCGAAACTTTCAATGCTGTCAGTGGTCTATCCAACAAAGGACTTACTAAATTCAATCTTATTGGACTTGCTGTTGTAATATTCGAAAATCTAGAAATTCGTCTTGCTGTATTGGTAGATCCATCAGAATATAGAATGTCTAAATTATCATCTAATTCGGCTATATTGATGAAAGACCCTTCATCATCTTCATCCTCGATTTGTACAAATCCACCACCACTCACGGGCAAATCAATTCTAAAAAAATTATTGAATGGAACTGATGTAATCATATAATCTCCATCTTTGTCAATGAATGAGTAAGCACCATCACCACCAGTAACTTCTGTTGATACGTTTGTACCCGGATCTCCCTCATCAATAAAATTACTTCCATTATCCTGTGTGCCTCCCAAAATTTGGTCATTGGAAGCATCTTGTCCTATTTCACCCCAATAAAATTGTGTGGTGTTAAATCCGTTTGGAATGGCAAATATTGCGCCGGCATTAGACCCAGCCCCTGAAACCGCGTTCGAATAATACACCCCACCATCTGTAGAGATCATCAAACTATTAGGGTTCGATGGGTTAAATGTTAACGCATGAATATCAGCATGTACAAAAGGTACTGTTAGAGTATTTAAATTAGCATTATTAGACCATTTAGAAATTTGTGTCCAGGTAAGACCTCCGTTTGAACTTCTATGAACATCTATTCCACCTACAAAAATCAATTCATCACTGATTGGACTTACTTCAATCATCAAATCATAAAAAGATTGACCTCTTGTAAAATCATTTGCCGGAATACCGTTATCAGCATCGTCTGGTAAATTTTGAGTTGTAGTTGTAGTAAACCCATTCGTTGTTTTGATAATGGTTACAGGGCTTTCTTGAGCTAAAAGATAGATTTTATTCGCGTTAGTTCCTGAAACCGCTATTTCTGTTCTACCTCCATTCGGAATCACATGTCGTTGGGTAAACGTTGTGCCATTCGAAGAAGAGAAAACCGTACCGCCTCCATCACCAAAAGTTGAACTTCTTGTAGTAGCAAGCCAAATAGTATTATCTGCACCAATCTCTATATCATTGGGCTCAAATGGGTTTCCTGCTGGTGTATCTGGTAAATTTACTCTCGTCCAAGTAGCACCTTCGTTGACAGACCTATATAATCCATATTCAGTTCCTTCACCTAAAATTGTGCCTGGGGCTTCTTGATAAATGGCATCCGCAATAGCTGCATAAATTTCTGTAGTACCTCCAACATTTCTTGTAACAATATCATTGACATGAAAAATTCCAGGTACAACTGTAACACCTAGAGGAGCCTCTGTATCAACATTTTCTATGGTTATGTTCACATTTCCAGATCCTAAGGCCGTAATAATTTCTAGACCATCCGACATGGTAATCATTACAGATGGAATTGTAATTGTTGCATCTGTACCACCCATTATGATTGGATTTCCTTCAGCATTGTTATAAACTACAACAGCTATGGCCCCAGCATCTTGGGCGTTTTTTACTTTAACCGTAAAGTCGCATGCACCTCTTTCTATTAGTGCAATATTTCCATCTATTGCGGCAGTATTCACTAAGGCATTACAACCCTCAGTGGGTTCAGCCGTTCCATCATCTACCAACACCACATTTCCGGTAATGTTACTCGTTATACCAGGTCCGAACCCGGCCTGAAAAGGACTCAAAACTCCCTGAATACTTGCTGGTGAATTAATTGTTAACTTGGCATCTGCATTAAAAAACCCTTCTCCTGTAACACCTCCAAAAATATGACTCCATGAGGTACCTCCATCAGTAGATTTCCAAATACCATTACCATTTACCTGCCCTTGAACGTATGATTCTCCTGTTCCTACATACATTATCTGCGTATTATTAGGGTCAAAAGTAATACTAGAAACTGCCAAATTCTCGGGTATTCCTACTCTTTCCCATGGGTTGGATCTTGTTGTTACATCATCATTCACCCATAAACCTCCGCTTACACCTCCAGCAAAAACCCGTTCGTTAGATGCATCATTGGGGTCAAACAATATAGCTCTTGTTCTTCCTGGTACATTCGTTGGGCCTCTTTCTACCCAAGCATTATTATCAGATCCAGGAACATTCTTTTGAAATATCTTATTTTGTAACAATGCTTCTTGAAGTAAGAATTTCTTTTCAAAATCCGTTTTCCCCGTTCTCGGGTTCATTTCTAACAAATATTGCTGTTCAAAATAAGCGTTTGGTGGTAATCCTTGCGCTTTTCGATCAGTCCTTGATAATTTCATTGTATTATTATAGCTATGTGTAGTCAAAAACTCAACGTGTTTTTCACGAAGTGAATCTATCGCCGTATTCTCTTCTGATTTAATAAAAACTATCGAAATAATTAAGGCTACTATCGCCAATAAAAAAGGTACTCTTTTTATTCTCATTGGGTTTTTGTATTTGAATAAATGGATTGCGAATTTACGAAGAAGTTTTGAAATAAAATGTTAGCAATCAAACACTTTAAATTTCGACGCCTTTTGTTTTTCTGTAGAGCAGCATAATTGATTATTTGAGATGAGCGTTTTAAAGGTCTTAGAAATAGCCAATCTTATAATTTATAGGAGGTTCAATTTCTTGAAAATTGTTATAGAAAAGAGGCAATTATTTGATAAAAAACTTTTTATTGTATCCGAATTGTTCGCTTTGAATTCTCAAAACATACAATCCTGATTTTAAATTAGAAACGTTTAACTCTGTTGTTTCAGACAAGGTACTATTTTGAGTATGAACAACTCTACCATTGCTATCAAAAACGGTAATTTTTGACATTCCAAAATCGAAGGTTGTTCTAATTTTCACGTATCCATCTGAAGGATTCGGAAATAAGGTAATTCTATCATCTTCAGCAGCTATTTCCTCTACGGAAAGCGGTGTAGCAGTGAATTTTCCGGTAAAGAACCCTCTTCCAAAAGTGGTCGCTAGAATTGTATTATCCGCTGTTCTTAAGTCAAAACTTGTAATTTTCACATCTTGCATCCCATTTTGAGATCGAACCCAGTTTGGACTCGTACTTTTAAAGTTTGATGTTCTCCATACACCCAAATCTGTTCCAATAATAACTTCATCATTCAATAAAGGGTTCATCATAATAGCTTTTACAGGAATGTCAGGAAAATCTCCTTCCTTGTCTTGCCATGTTGTTCCACCATCTGTTGTATACCAAATGTTTTCAACTCCATAATTATGAAAGGTAACTAAGAGTTCATTTTCATTATTACCAAATCCTATAGCGGAAATACTTCCTACGAACTCAGCTCCAGTAATTCTCGACCAAGAGCCCGTTCCATTGGCATTTGTTACTTTTAAGACATCACCTCCTCCTGTACCAATAAATAAGGTTGTACTACCCGTTGTGAACGGCGAAACCTTAATAGCGGTAGGTCTTGAAACTAATAAGTTATTTGTTAAATCTTCTCTTTGAGGGGTTCCAGATTTAATATTTGTGAACTTTGATATTTGCACAACGGTACTATTCGTACCGTTTGAATATAAAATATCCAAATTATCATCTAAATCGGCGGGATTTATAAAAGATCCTTCTTCGTCATCTGAAATTTGAACAGAAGAGTTCACATTGGGAAGTGAAAATCGAAAGTAATTATTAAATTGGGTAGCTGCAATAATGTACTCTCCCTCTTTATCTATAAAGCAATAAGCTCCATCACCCCCTAATATTTCGTTTGAAGCATTTATACCATTACCTCCTCCGTTTACAAAATTTGTTCCATTGTCTTGAGCACCGGCAATTAACTGATCAGTACTCGTATTTTGACCTATCGCTCCCCAATAGAACTGGGTTGTATTATAACCATTGTTGCTGCTAAAAATAGCAGTTCTTGAGGTGCTAGCGGCGGCGAATGAATTTGCATAATACACTCCTCCATCTGTAGCAATAATTCCTTTGTCAGGATTAGACGGATCAAAAGAAAGTTCATGAATATCGGCATGTACAATTGGCACAGTTAAACTAGAATTATCAAACCATTGTGACATTTTACTCCAACTTGTTCCTCCGTCTACACTCCTAAACGAATTGATACCTCCGACATACAACACTTCATCATTTGTTGGGTCCGCCTCTAACATTAAATCATATCCTGCTTGACCTCGAGTAAAATCTTCGGGTTCTACACTAAAATCGGTATCTACAGGCAGGGGTAAAGTAGTTGGCGTTGTGGCGAAAGCATCTTCAGTTTTCAGTATAGTTACCGTTGCTGTTTCCGCTAAGACATATATTTTATTCGGATTGGTTTCCGAAATCTCAATTTCAGTTCTTAAGCCATTCGGAACTACGAACTCTTGAGTGAAATTGGTTCCATCTGCCGACGAAAGAATGGTTCCTCCTCCGTCTCCAAAGCTAGAACTTCCCGTTGAAGACATCCAAATTTTATTATCAGGTCCAATTTCTATATCATTGGGTTCAATCCGGTTTCCGTTACTGGTTGTCGGTAAAGTTAGTAAACCCCAAGTCGCTCCTCCATCTACAGATTTATATAGACCATATTCTGATCCATCACCAAAAAGGGTACTAGCAGCGAAAAAATAGGGCGCATCGGCTATGGCTGCATATATTTCGGTAGTACCATTATTATTTCTGGTAACGATGTCATTTACATGAAAGATGCCGGGAACAAAGGTAAATCCTGATGGCAACGAAGAACTATCATCGGCCAAAGTGGCATTCACCGTTTGCGACTGTAATGCGGTTAAAATCTCTTCACCATTTTCTTTAGAAATCATGAATGAGGGAATATTAATAGTCGCATCTGTTCCTCCCATAATAATGGGATTTCCAGCAGCATTATTAATGACTATTACGGCAACTGCTCCTTCATTTTGTGCATTTTTAACTTTTATGGTAAAGTTGCAGGCACCTCTTTCTACAACTGCAATACTACCATTAATAGCGCTTCCATTTGTTAGAGTATTACACCCAAGTCTCGCAGCAGCAGTACCATCATCGACCAACACTAAATTTCCAGTAATTGAACCAGCAATACTGGGTCCAAAGCCGGCTGCAACTGCGGTAAAATCTCCAGCAATACTTGCTGGACTATTCACAGTTACTTTTGAGCCTCCATTAAAAAAAGTAGTTCCTCTATTAATTCCAAGTACGTTCTCCCAAGAATTTCCGCCATCGGTAGATTTAAAAATTCCATTGGCCAAACCAGAAGCTCCAGAATATGATTCTCCTGTTCCTAAATACATGGTCATAGAATCATTAGGGTCTACCGTAATACTTGAAACCGCCAAATTTTCTGCAACTTCAATATTCGTCCAAGGTGAATTACTATTCGTTATATCATTGTTTACCCATAAGCCTCCGCTAACGCCGCCAGCAAAAACCCTTTTCTCGGCAGGATCATTGGGGTCAAATAACATGGCCCTTGTTCTTCCCGGAACATTGTTTGGTCCTCTCTCTACCCAAGCATTATTATCGGATCCAGGAACATTTTTTAAAAGACTATTTTTTCTTAATTCTTCTTGTAATGAAAGTTTCTTTTCATACTCTGGTTTCCCAGTAGCAGGATTCATTTCCAATAGATATTCTTGTTCAAAGTATCCATTCGGAGGTATTCCTAATTTCTTCCTTTCTTCTTCTGTGAGTCTTGATGTTTCGTTGTACTTATGACTATTGAAAAACTCGATATGTTGCGCTCTTAATTGTTCTATTTTATCATTCCTCTTTTGCAAAAATAGAAATGTGCCTACAACCAAAATTAACAATACTATACACCTGATTTTCGTTTTCATTGATACCTAGAATTACATAAAGAAACCGAATGTACGAATTCCTTTCGGAACAATATGATTAGCAATCAAACACTTTAAATTTCGACGCCTTTTATTTTTTTATGTAGTAAAATGGCGGCACCATCAGACATGCCTGCTATAAAACTACAAACGGCCAATATTCTAACGTATAAATGATCGTTTAAATTTTGATATTTCGCAGGTAGTAAGTTCATCAATAGTTTATCATAGTTAGATGCTTTTCCATCAAATGAATTGTTAATCGCAGTTATGAAAACATCTAATAAATCGGCTAAAATACGGTAGCCTGAGATTTCCTTTTCAATGACTTCTTTACTTCTGTAGATGTTGTCGACACTGATTTTTATAATATCATTAATCTGTGCTTCATACTTGCTTTTATCTAAGAGTGAAATATGATAATCTCCATGTAAAATTAGGGCTTCATTCTCAATAAAAATAGTGGCCGCTTCGGTTATCAAATTTCCAATTGCCAAGGCTCTTAAATAGCTCAGTCTATCTTGTTTTGTTGTTAACTGATAGTATTTTTCGGTATTTATCGTATCTCTAACTAGGTTAATCAAATACTCTAAAGCAAATTCTTCTTCAATTAATCCAAGGTTAATTCCGTCTTCAAAATCGATAATGGTATAACAAATATCATCAGCTGCTTCTACCAAAAAGGCAAGTGGATGGCGACCATAACTTACATCAGCACCTTCTCGAATTTTTTTAAGGCCTAAGTCTTCTGCAACTTCCATAAAAATGGACTTATCAGACTGAAAAAAACCATACTTTTTATCAATAATATGTTTCGTTGGCTTTTTCGGAAGCGACTCTTTCGGGTATTTCATAAAAGCTCCCAGCGTAGCATATGACATCCGTAATCCACCTTCTACTCCTTTTCTGCTTTCATTCAAGATTCTAAATCCGTTGGCATTTCCTTCGAAATCAATCAAGTCTTGCCATTCTTTCTCCGATAAGCTTTCCTTGTATTTTAGCCCATTTCCCGTTTTAAAATATTCTCCTATCGCTTTTTCACCACTGTGTCCGAAAGGAGGATTTCCGATATCATGCGCCAAACAAGCACTCGCTACAATGGCACCAAAGTCATTGATTTGATAGCCTGCCTCCTTTAATTCTGGATATTTTTCCAGCAATTGTTTCCCTACAATTCTACCTAAAGACCTTCCCACAACTGAAACTTCTAAGCTATGCGTCAATCTTGTATGAACAAAATCAGTTTTTGATAATGGAACCACTTGTGTTTTATCTTGTAAACTTCTAAAGGAATCTGAAAAAATGATACGATCATAGTCTACTTCAAAACCTATTCTTGTATCATTTTGGTCTTTTCTTATTCTCTTTTCTGTATCACCAAAACGTTTTAAAGACAGTAATTGTTCCCAATTCATTTGTATAAAATTTTAAGACTGTGCAAGGTACATTATTTTTCATTTTATAGTTGTTTACATTAAATTAATATTACATGTTTTTAGCTAACATTAAACTAACCTAAAGATTACGAATCATTAATCTCTTATTAACACAGTCTTTACATTGTCTTCATTTCTTTGCCATGTCTTAACAGCGAAGAATATTATGAAAAAATTTACCATACTCCTTTTTTTACTTATTACAGGTTTTAACCAAGCACAAGAAAAAGGAATCATTGAAGGAATTGTATTAGATACGCAGCAAAACAATGAAGCACTTGCTTTCGCAACTGTTTCTTTAAAGAAAGCTGCAATTAATACCTCCACAAATATTGATGGTGCTTATGTTTTAGAAGTAAAACCAGGTATTTATACACTGACTTTCAGTTTTCCTGGATATGAAAAAGTTGAAACTTCAAATATTATCGTAAAAGCAGGTAAAGTAACTTCTATTAAAAAAATTGCTTTAACACAAAAAGAATTGGTGCTTTCTGAAGTAGCAGTTACTCCGAAAAAAGAAAAATAAGCTACGCATTAAAATTTACTAATGAAAAATATTATATCTATACTTTTATTATTAGTTGCAACGATTACAATGGCGCAAACTAAAGGGACTTTACAGGGTGTTGTTCTTGATAAAGAAACCAATAATGAGCCATTACCTTTTGCGAATGTTTTTATTAAAGGTTCGCAATCAGGTACGACAACTGATTTAGATGGTAAGTACACATTCAAAGCCGATGCGGGAATCTATACAATCGTTTTTAGTTTTGTAGGTTATCAAACTATAGAAGTGTCAAATATAGTTGTAAAAGAAGGTGAAGTAACCAATCTTGAGACTGTTATTTTAGGTGCCGAACAAGGTGTTGCTTTAAAAGAAGTTGTTGTAAAAGCAAGTACTAAAAAAGAAAGTGTAGCTGCGCTATTAACAGAACAAAAGAAGGCGACTGAAATTAAAACTGCTATTGGAGCTGAAGAGCTTTCCGCTAAGGGAATTAGTGATGCCGCTGGTGCTGTTACTAAAATTGCTGGTGTATCCAAACAAGAAGGTTCGAGTAATGTGTATGTAAGAGGTCTAGGAGATCGTTATTTAAATACTACATTAAATGGTTTGTCATTGCCATCAAATGACATTAACAAAAAAAATATCGATTTAAATATTTTCTCTTCTGATGTTATTGAAAACGTATCTATTAGCAAGGCTTATTCATCAAAATTTTACGGTGATTTTGCTGCTGGTAATGTTGATATTTCATCAAAAGAATATAAAGGGGATGGTTTTATTGAAGCTTCATTAAATAGTGGTTTCAATAGTAATGCTTTAGGTCAAACCTTTGTTAAGAATTCTGGAACTGGTCAGTTTGGGTTCTACGGAAGATACGATCATAACCCATTTGCAGTAGTATTATCTCATGGTGTTGATCCAATTGAATCTCCACTGGCTCCAATAAATTTAGGTATTAGTTTAAATGCAGGTAAATCTTTTGACATAGGCGAAGAAAGTCGTTTAAACTTATTCTTAACGGCGTCTTTCGATAGCGATTATGAATATAGAGAAGGGAAAGCAGTTGATTTCACTACAGTGGATAAAAAGAATTTCCCAAATGTTGAAGAATACGAATATGGTACTACGACTACCATTATGGGTAACATAGGGTTTAGAGTTGATGATAGCAATTCATTTAAATTCAATTCTTTATTTATGAATAAATCAAGTGATCTAGTTGGGTATTACGGCGTAAAAGGACAAGGAACGAACAGAGATGCTATTATAAATACTGACGAAGGTTTCTATCAAATGAATTCGCAATTCAATCAAGACTTGATCTTTGTAAATCAATTAGTAGCTGAACATCGCCTTGGTGAAAATTTAAAATTAGATTGGGCTGTAGGCTATAACAATGTGTTTTCTCATGAACCAGATAGAAAAAGAATCAGTATAGAAAATTATCACTTAGCGCTAGATAATGACCCAAATACAAATCCAGTATTTTTTACAAATAACGCATTCGATAATCAACGCTATTTTCAGAATATAGAAGATGAAGAGTTAAACGGAAGAATAAACCTTGCCTATTCACCATCTGAAAAAGTAAAATTAAACATTGGTTATAATGGTAGAAGTAAAGAGCGTAGTTTCGACAATATACGTTATGGTTATAATTTTGTAGATAACGATTTACCTGTAACTGATGTAAATAATTTAGATGCTATTTTTAATATAAATAATCTGAATACAGATGACAACAATGGTTTATTCTCAACAACCGTTTTTAGATCATTATATCCTCAAGCTGGTTCTACAAATCTTCCTGGAGAGTCAGAAAACACCTATACTGGTAATTTAGATATTTATGCGGGTTATATAAATGCTGAATTTAACTTAAATGAAAAGTGGTTAATTGTTCCTGGGATGAGAGTAGAATCATTCAGTCAAGAAATTGAATATGATGTGATCAATATCAACCCTAGTGATCCAGGGTTTAGAAAAACGTATGAAAACTTTTTCCTGCCGAGTTTAAGCATAAAATATGCCTTAAATGATGAACAAAATCTACGTTTTGCATTTAGTAAAACGGTCTCTACTCCTGAATTTAAAGAAATGGCGCCGTTTGTATATGAAGGCGTAACACAACGAATTGGAGGAAATCCAGATCTTTTAAATGACCCTTCGTTTTCTGAAATATTCAATCTGGATCTGAAGTACGAATGGTTCTTTGGTAAAAGTGAACTCTTGTCTTTTGGCGGTTTTACAAAGCAGATTAACAATCCTGTAAACCTAGTGGTTGCAAATGATGCTACCGGTACACAACGCTATTTTAGAACTGGTGATAAAGCAACTATCTACGGTGCTGAGTTAGAAGTTCGAAAAAATCTAATGCTTGATGAAGACGATAAAGCAACCCTTTCGGCTGGTTTAAACTTTACATATATGCATACTCAGCAAGATCTAAAAGATTCTGATGGTTTGTTCTCGACTTCATTTAATAGAACAGAAGATGAATTACAAGGAGCTTCTCCAATTATCGTAAATGCCGACATTAATTACAGCCCTACTTTTGAAAATTACAAGCCAGTTGCCAACTTGGTATTCTCATATTTCTCTGATAGAATACAGGCCTTAGGTTCTGGGCAATTAGGTAATATTATCGAAAAAGGAGTTTCAACATTAGATTTTATTTGGAAAAATAAAATTGGTAAAAACTTTCATGCAAATCTAAGTGCAAAGAATTTGCTAAATCCAACTATTCAATATATACGTGAAACCTCACTAGGCGATGTTACTATTCTCGAATATAAACGAGGCATGAACATAGGTCTTAGTTTAAAATATAATTTCTAATAACGCTATAATCAAAACTAAAAAAACGAAGAAAATGAAAAATACATTGTTAAGCTTAGCATTTGTTTCTCTATTATTTACCTCTTGTGGTGATGATGATACTGCTGATATAATCATCAATATAAATGGTGAAACTCCAACTACGGAAGCTATAGAACTTTCTGGAAATCAATCTACTGATTTGACTCTGGATGCTTCGAACGATTATATAATTACTGGACCATTAATTATGGAAGATGGTACCACCTTAACAATACCCGCGGGTATGACAATTCAAGCTGCAGCAACGGGTGCAGATGTTTATATTGCCATTGCACAAGGTGCAAAAATTAATGCAAATGGTACCGCTAGTGAACCTATAGTATTTACTTCAGCTTCTAGCGCACCAAATGCTGGTGATTGGGGTGGTTTAATTTTATTAGGAAAAGCACCTATAAATTCTGTAGTAGGTGGTGATGCTACTTCTACATCTGAAATTGCAAGTTTACCTTACGGCGGTTCTGTAGCTGATGATAACTCAGGAACTTTACGTTATGTTCGTGTAGAATATTCTGGAGGAAAAGCAGATGGACAATCAGAAAATAATGGTATTTCTTTTTATGGTGTAGGTAACAGTACAACTGTTGAGTACATTCAAGTTTACGAAGGAAAAGATGATGGTGTTGAGTTCTTTGGTGGAACAGTAAATGTAGATTATCTAGCTGTTATTAATGCTCAAGATGATTCAATAGATTGGACAGAAGGGTATACTGGTACCATAACGAATGCTTATGTGAAACATGGTGCAGATCATGATAAAGGTATTGAAGCTGATGGTTTTAATACTGACATAGGTAACAATGCAGATCCAAAATTTTACGCAAAACCAACAGTTACGAATCTAACAATTATTGGTTTAGGCTCTGGTACTGAAAATGAAGCCATCCGTTTAAGAGCTGGTACGCAAGGTATTTTTACTAATGTAGTTTTAGAAGGATTTGCTGAAGGTTTTGACCTTGACGGAAATGCTGGCGACAGTCCAACGGGAGCTGGTGTATTGAATGGCGACTTAAAAGTAAACTCTGTATTATTTACGGATGTTACAGTCAATATGAAAAATGATACAGGTAGCACATTTACAGAAGCAGATTTCTTAACTGTAGACGCAGCTGCTACTGGAACAGACTTCGCCACTTGGGGAGCCTCTTGGGCAAGACAATAATAACAAAATAAAAAAGCCTGCAATTGCAGGCTTTTTTATTTATATTTATTTCAATCAACTAGTAATAAGCAATAGAAGTACCTTCTAATTTGGTAACTTTTACTACTTTACCATTGACATAATTTACCTCTTTTACGCCTTCATCATTCTTAAATAACCATTTCCCGGTCTTTATTCCATTAGAATATTTTCCAAGAGCTACTTTTTCACCTTCAGCATTAAAATAAGTCCATGTACCATGTAACTTTTTATCCTTAAAAAATCCGTGTTGCTCCAATTGACCATCATCATTATAAATTGTAGCCTCTACTAGATCCCCTTTTTTTGTATAAGTCGTTTTGTTGTTATTTTGCGCATAAGCAAAGCCAACACTCAATATCATAAATAGTATCACTATTTTTTTCATAATTATCCGTTTTTACATCATATTAACGACCCTAAAGTATAGATTATTTTACATTTAAGCAACGTTTTGATAACGTTAGCTTAACATTAAAAATTTAAAGCATTGAAAGTCAGCAATTTGCCAATGTTAAGTTTTTAAATTTAACATTTTCCTGATTTTAATATAAAGTATAATTAATAATTAGATAATGTTTTGTTTACATAGAAAGTGAGTAAATACAATATTTTTGAGTGTTCTATAGACAATCATTGTTTCAATAATCGTTTAGTTTTTGTCGACTAGATTTTGAAATATGCAGGCTACTTTGGCCAAGTAGCCTTTTTTTATGCCAATATTCATTTAAAAATAACTTTTTCGAAACTTTAAGTTAACATTAAAATTAGTTCTTTGCAGCGACAAAAACTAAACATGTTGTTATGAAACTAAAAGTTACGATTGTAACCCTTGCTTTTTTTGCAGTATTCTCTGCACAATCACAAAAAACTAATGCTCCTAAATTTGGTAAAGGTCTTTTCAATTTAGTAGGAAAAGATAGTACTTGGACTATGAAAATAGGTACTCGTATGCAATTTCTCGCTATTTCAAATTGGGAAAGTGAAGATGGTTCCTTAATCAATCCAGAACAAAACGCTTTGGTTCGTCGGGCACGTTTAAAATTTAATGGATTCGCTTTTAGCCCTAAGCTAAAATATAAAATGGAGTTAGGCCTATCTAATAGAGATATTTCTGGAGCCTCACAATTCAATCGCAATACACCAAGATATATTTTGGACGCGGTTGTGATGTGGAATTTTTATGAAAATTTCGAGCTTTGGGCAGGTCAAACTAAACTACCAGGTAATATAGAACGTGTTATTTCTTCAGGAAATTTGCAACAAGTAGATCGATCTCTTTTAAATAGTCGCTTTAATATTGATCGCGATATGGGAATTCAATTAAGACATCATTTCAATATCTCAGATAAATTTTTAGTAAGAGAAAAATTTGCTATTTCACAAGGTGAAGGAAGAAATATCACTGAAGGTAATTTAGGAGGACATCAGTATACGGCTCGTTTAGAGTTTCTCCCTTTTGGAAAATTTGAAAGTAAAGGAGATTATAGTGGTAGTGATTTAAAACGTGAAGAAAGCCCTAAACTAATGATCGCCGCAACTTATGATCATAATAACAACGCCGTAAAAAACAGAAGTAATCAAGGTTCATATATGACGAATGATGTTGGTTTCTATGAAACTAATATTAATACCATATTTATTGATGCCATGTTCAAATATAAAGGATTTTCATTAATGGCTGAGTATGCTGATAGAGACGCAAAAGATCCATTTGCAAAAAATTCTGACGGTACTTTGACCGGTGACGAAGTACAAGTGGGTACGGGTCTTAATTTACAAGCGGGTTATTTACTCAATAGTAATTGGGAAATTTCAGGGCGTTATACAAACATCAAACTCGATCAAAACATCACTGGCAAAAACCCTGAAAATCAATATACATTTGGAATTTCTAAGTATATTGTAGGACATAAATTAAAAGTACAATCTGATGTGAGCTACTTATCTTTAGATGGTAGTAATAATGAACTGATGTATCGTTTACAATTTGATATACATTTTTAACGCTGAAAACATAACAATTAGTTAATATTCGACTAAACTATAATTAACATTTTTGCAACACAAAATTTAGACAATGGAAAATATTTACCTAATAATGATCATCGCGCTGGTAATTTTGGCAGCTGCAGATTTAGTAGTGGGTGTGAGTAATGATGCTGTAAACTTTTTAAACTCGGCAATTGGTTCGAAAGCAATTCCTTTCAGAACCATTATGATAGTTGCTAGTCTTGGTATCTTCGTTGGTGCTGTTTTCTCAAGTGGTATGATGGAAGTGGCCCGTAAAGGTATTTTCGTGCCTGGCGAATTCTATTTTAATGAAATCATGATCATTTTTATGGCCGTCATGATTACCGATATCCTCCTATTAGATTTCTTCAATACCTTAGGAATGCCAACTTCGACCACAGTTTCTATTGTATTTGAATTATTGGGAGCAGCTGTTGCCATGGCATTGATAAAAATTGGTGCGTCAGATACACAGTCCTTTGCCGATTTAACTACCTATATCAATACAGAAAAGGCAATGCAAATTATTTCGGGAATTCTGCTATCTGTAGTAATCGCATTTAGTGTTGGTGCCCTTGTTCAATATGTGTCAAGACTTATCTTTTCTTTTCACTATGAGAAGAAAATTAAGTATCTAGGTGCTTTATTTGGAGGTGGTGCTTTGACTGCTATTACCTACTTCATATTTATGAAAGGACTTAAAGGAACACCTTATTATAAAGATTTAAAAGGGTTGTTAGAAGGTAACGAAATTATGATTATTGCTGTGAGTTTTGTCGTTTGGACCTTACTCTCTCAAATTTACATGGGTGTTTTAAAGAAGAACATTTTTATTCCAATTATAGCGATCGGCACATTCGGTTTAGCGTTGGCCTTTTCTGGAAACGATTTGGTGAACTTTATTGGTGTACCTATGGCAGCCTGGCATTCGTATGAAGCATGGACAACTTCAGGAGTCGACGCCTCTGCATTTTCAATGGAAGTCTTAGATAAAAAAGTTCCCACAGAACCACTTTTATTATTTATTGCTGGTGGTATTATGGTATTGACACTCTGGTTTTCTAAAAAAGCACGAACCGTAGCCGATACTGAAATTGGTTTATCAAGACAGGGTGATGGTGCTGAGAAATTCCAGCCAAATGCTTTATCTAGAGCAGTAGTGCGCTTTACAATTATGATTTCTAAATATACGGCGACGGTGTTACCTGCATCAGTAAATGAGAGAATAAATAGACAATTTGAAAAGCCTGTTGTTGCTTTATCTAAAGGTAAAACACATGAACTACCGGCATTTGATCAAGTTCGAGCTTCTGTAAATTTAATGGTTGCAGGAGTCTTAATTTCTATAGCAACTTCTATGAAATTACCACTATCAACAACCTATGTAACATTTATGGTTGCCATGGGTACGTCATTAGCCGATAGAGCATGGGGTAGTGAAAGTGCTGTGTATAGAGTTGCGGGTGTTTTAAATGTAATTGGCGGATGGTTTGGTACCGCAATTATTGCTTTTATCGCTGCCGGAACTATGGCTTTACTCATTAATTTAGGTGGTCCAACGGCTATAGCTATCTTGTTATTTTTAGCCATTTTATTACTTGCTAGAAATTATATTCGACACAATAAAAAAGCGAATGAATTAAAAGCTGAAGATCGTTTAGAGAAATCAGAAAGCAATTCTATTCAAGGAGTCATTGAAGAGAGTGCCGATAATATTTCTAAATCTCTAAAAAGAGTGAGTAAAATTAATGAGGCCTCAATCAATGGTTTAATCAATGAAGATCTAAAATCACTTAAAAAGGCGAAGTCGACTGTTGCTAAATTAGAAGCTGAAATAGATGATATCCAAAACAACATTTTCTATTTTATCAAAAATTTAGATGAATCATATGTCGGCGCTAGTAAATTATATATTGATGTGATTGGTGATTTACAAGATATGGCACAATCGTCTAGTTTCATTGCAAAAGCGAGTCATAAACACATCAATAACAATCACAAAGCGTTGAAGAAAAATCAAGCCGATGAGCTGAAAGAAATCAACGAAAAATTAAATTCCTTATTCTCTAAAGTAAGAGGCATTTTTGATTCGCGTTCATTCGATCAATTAGGTTCGTTATTAGACGAGAAGCAACTGTTATTGGATAAGGTAAGAGAGTATATTCAAATTCAGGTTGAACGTACAAGAACAACCGAATCTAGTCCGAAGAATACAACCTTATACTTTAGTCTATTATTAGAAACAAAAGATTTAATAAAGGCGAGTATGAGTTTATTAGAGGTCTATTCTCAGGAAGAATCTCAGCAGGATACTGTATCAGATAAGTAATTGAGATAATACTGTCCAAATAAAAAAGAGGCGCTTTAAAAGCGCCTCTTTTTTTTATTCTTTATATCCAATTAATATACTTCTGTCAACGCTGTAACATCTCCTGAAGTAAAAGGACGATCTGTACCGTTACTACAAGCTAGCATCCAAGAACCATTCTCAGCACCAGTTGGTGTACCAGGAATGTATACTGCTCCTACACCAGCATCTCCTTCATCTCCACCTCTTCCACAACTAAAAGCACGATTAAAATAATCTGTATGACGAAAACCAATTGCATGGCCAATTTCGTGCGCTATCACAGTAGCCGCATCAGCAGGAATACCACCTCTTCTAGGATTGTATACATCCGAATTTAGCACAATCGGTGTTGCCGGATCTCCGTTAGCATCTGGAAAACCAGCGCTACGTCCTAAAATGGTACTTCCTCTAGATTTTCTTAATTTTTGTGATAAGATATCAATATCTGCTCCTTCACTATTTGCTCTTGCAAAAATAATATCTAAACCTAAAGAGTTATATCTATTTAATGCATCATCAAATGCGGCTTGCATTGTAGCATTAAAATCGGCATCCATATAAACTGAAACAACTCTCCCATCAGGACCAACAATATTATTAGTTCGATAGTGTTTTTGGTTCTCCTGATTCGGTTGTAGTTCGTCTATTTGTTCTAATGTTAAAAAAATGTCTCCTTCAACCACATATCCTTCGTTACCCATAAAGGTGTCAACAAACACGTCATCGGTATTGAAACCGGCAGCTTCAATTTTTGCTAAAACTTTAGTATCAATATTTCCTTCATCCAAGGTGTCAGAAGTACAAGCGACGATTGCAGAAACAGCTAGTGCTGCTATTGCATAAATTTTAATTTTTCTCATAAAAATATTTAATTTTTTAGTTAATAAGCGCGAATATAGCCAAAATAAAACATATTTATAATAATTGTTCACAAATAACTATTAATACCTCAAACACAAGTTATTTTCTACAAAAAAAAGGGAAATATATGATCATATATTTCCCTTTTTAAATTTATTAATACCTTTATTTCTTATGATCCACACATTAGGCAATCATCACCTTCACCTTCTTTGGCTCGTGCAATCATTGCTCTATATTCTTCTGGTGTCATTTCAGTATCATTTGAAATTACCGCATTTACTTGCGTATCTGCTGCTACACTCGCAGGAACAGCAGCTGGCTTCGGCGCTTCTACTTCCTGTTTCTTTGACAAGGTAAACTGCTTCGCATTTACCGCAGACTTTGTTCTTAAATAGTACATTCCTGTTTTTAAGCCCGATTTCCAAGCATAAAAATGCATGGAGGTTAATTTACTATAATCAGGGTCTTGCATAAATAAGTTCATTGATTGCGACTGGTCAATAAAGTAACCACGTTGACGTGCCATATCAATGATATCTTTCATGCTTAATTCCCAAACCGTTTTATATAAATCTTTTAAATCTTGTGGAATTTCATCAATGTGCTGAATAGAACCATTCGCACGCATAATACTTTCTTTCATGCTATTGTCCCACAAACCTAATTCTACTAAGTCTTCTAGTAAATGCTTGTTTACAACAATGAACTCACCAGATAATACTCTACGTGTATAAATATTCGAAGTATATGGCTCAAAAGCTTCGTTGTTTCCTAAGATTTGAGAAGTAGATGCTGTTGGCATCGGCGCCACTAATAACGAGTTACGTACACCGTGCTTCATTACTTGCTTACGTAGTTTTTTCCAATCCCATCTTCCGCTCAGGTCATCTTCAGAAATATTCCACATATTAAATTGGAATTCGCCCTCACTCATTGGTGACCCTTTAAAGGTAGAATACGGTTCTTTCGCTTTTGCTATTTCCATTGAAGAAGTCACAGCTGCAAAATATAATGTTTCAAAAATATCTTGATTCAACTGTTTTGCTTCATCAGAGGTAAATGGCATACGTAATTGAATAAAAGCATCAGCCAGACCTTGAATTCCTAAGCCTACTGGTCGATGTCTGAAATTAGAATTCTCAGCTTCTTTAATAGGATAATAGTTGCGATCGATCACACAATCTAAATTACGTGTTACCTTTTTCGTAACGTCATATAATTTTTTATGATTGAAATACTTTTTACCTTCTTTGTCTTCACTTACAAACATAGAAACGGCAATCGATGCTAAGTTACACACGGCAACCTCATCTTTTGCTGTGTACTCCATAATCTCAGTACATAAATTTGACGAACGGATAGTTCCTAAATTTTTCTGATTTGATTTACGGTTGGCAGCATCTTTATATAACATATAAGGATTACCTGTTTCAATCTGTGCCTCTAATATTTTCTCCCAAAGCTCACGAGCTCTAATTGTTTTTCTTCCTTTCCCTACTTTCTCATAACCTTCATATAGTTTCTCAAACTCGTCACCATAGGTGTCGAATAAATGAGGGCACTCATTAGGACACATTAAGGTCCATTCTCCATCTTCTTGTACACGTTTCATGAATAAATCTGGAATCCACATCGCATAGAATAAATCACGCGCACGGTTTTCTTCAGCTCCCGTATTCTTTCTAAGATCTAAGAAATTGAATACATCGGCATGCCAAGGTTCTAAATACATAGCGAAAGAACCTTTACGTTTTCCTCCTCCTTGATCTACATAACGAGCGGTGTCATTATACACTTTTAGCATTGGTACAATTCCGTTTGAGGTACCATTTGTGCCACGAATATAAGAACCTGTTGCTCTTACATTATGAATAGACAATCCAATACCTCCTGCAGATTGTGAAATCTTTGCTGTTTGCTTTAGCGTATCGTAAATACCATCAATACTATCGTCTTGCATTTGCAATAAGAAACATGATGACATTTGAGGTTTTGGTGTACCTGCATTGAACAAAGTTGGTGTTGCATGCGTAAAAAACTTCTTACTCATTAACTCATACGTAGCAATAGCCTCATCTAAATCATTCAAGTGAATTCCGATAGCCACACGCATCAACATATGTTGTGGACGTTCAGCAATAACACCATTTAATTTTAGTAGATATGAACGTTCTAATGTTTTAAACCCAAAATAATCATAGTTAAAATCTCTATTGTAGATAATTGTAGAGTCTAACTTAGCCGCATTATCCATGATGACTTTGTACGTATCATCAGCAATTAACGGCGCTTTTTTTCCGGTGCGCGGATTTACATATGTATATAAATCTTTGACAACTTCAGAAAATGTTTTCTTTGTGTTTTTATGTAGATTCGATACAGCAACTCTTGCTGCTAATTTAGCATAATCAGGATGTTGCACTGTCATCGTCGCAGCCGTTTCGGCGGCAAGGTTGTCTAATTCAGAGGTGGTTACGCCATCATATAAGCCTTCAATCACACGCATCGCTACTTTGGTAGGATCTACCATTTTATTCAAACCATAACTCATTTTTCGAATTCTGGCGGTGATTTTATCAAACATTACGGGCTCTTTTCTGCCATCTCTTTTTAGTACAAACATATCTACATTATTTTTAGGTTAGGGTATTCTGGGTGTCTTACGACGTATTTTATTGTTTAGCGAACTTTATTGAATATCATTAAAAATCAGCATCAAAACTGATAGATCCTGTTCCACCAGATTTTACACCCGCTTTTTGATATTCTGACACTCTTTTTTCAAAGAAATTTGTTTTTCCTTCTAAAGAAATCATTTCCATAAAATCAAAAGGGTTAGTTGAATTATACACTTTCTCACAGTGAAAATCCTCCAATAAACTATCAGTTACGAACTCTAAATATTGTGTCATTAATTTAGCATTCATTCCAATTAAACTAACAGGTAATGATTCTGTAATAAAGCCTCTTTCTATATCTAAGGCATCAACCAAGATCTCTTTGATACGTTCTTTAGGCACTTTATTTACAATATGATTATTATGTAAATGCACGGCAAAATCACAATGCATCCCTTCATCACGAGAAATTAACTCATTAGAAAAAGTCAATCCTGGTAATAATCCTCTTTTTTTCATCCAAAAAATAGAACAAAAACTTCCTGAGAAGAAAATACCTTCAACGGCTGCAAATGCAATTAAACGCTCTGCAAAACTATCACTCTCAATCCATTTTAAGGCCCATTCTGCCTTATCTTTAATGGCAGGAAAAACTTCGATTGCTCTAAATAATTGATCTTTTTCCGCCTCATTTTTCACATAGGTATCAATCAATAATGAATATACTTCTGAGTGAATGTTTTCCATCATGATCTGGAAACCATAAAAGAATTTCGCCTCAGAATACTGCACTTCATTTACAAAATTTTCGGCTAAGTTTTCATTTACAATTCCATCAGAAGCCGCGAAAAAAGCCAAAATATGCTTGATAAAATAGCGCTCATCATCACTTAACTTATTCTCCCAATCACTAATATCTTGATGTAAATCGATTTCCTCTGCTGTCCAAATACTAGCCTCTTGCTTTTTATACCATTCCCAAATATCTTGATGTTGGATTGGAAAAATTACGAATCTATTATCGTTTGGGGCTAAAATGGGTTCTACTACTTGCGACATATTAAATCAAGTTTTTTTAAAAGTTTGGACTACGAAAAAGTTTGGATGATCGGTTGAAACAAAGATTGAATTTTTCATTGAAAAATGAAAATCATAATTATCCACAAAACAAGGCAAGTTTTTAACAAAATGAGTTTTTTTGAAAAAAATCTTAACAAAAGCTTAACATTCAATTGACTGATTTTCAGTATATTAAAATTTAAGATTTTACGCTACAAGCATAAATCACTGGTGATTCCATTTTCTGCGTAAAATGAAAAAAAAGCAGCAAAAATTGAAAAATTATTTTTTATGCTTTTCGGCCACTTTTTCTAACTCGACATACCAGTCTTCTCCAAACTTTCGAATCAATGCTTGCTTCACAAATATATACACTGGTACTTGTAGTTCTTTACCGAGCGTACAGGCGTCATCACATATTTCCCATTTATGGTAATTGACTGCTGAGAATTCAGAATAATTTTGCACTCGAACGGGATATAAATGACAAGATATGGGCTTTTTCCAAGTGACTTCACCTTGATTAAAAGCTTCTTCAATACCACATTGTGCAATTCCTTTTTCGTCATAATTAATATAAACACAACTATCATCACTTGGTATCAGCGGAGTTTCGTATTCACCATTAACCGTAATATACAATCCTTGATCTTCAATTGTTTCAATTCCTTCTTTGGTTAAAAAAGGTTTTACTTTTGGATAGATGTCCATTAGAATTTTTAACTCCTCCTCCTCCAATGGCGCTCCTGCTTCTCCATCTACACAACACGCACCCTTACACGCCGATAAATTACACACAAACTCCTTTTCGATAATCTCTTCTGAGACGATTGTTTTTCCTAATTGAAACATCCTGTAGCCTTGAATTATGAATTACAAAAATACTTTTATTTTAACAAAATATTCTTCCTAAATTTACAATTATTTAATACTGATATACTACCGTGTTTCAGTACATTTACCGAAAATTTAAATGCCCTTTTATGGATTTTAATTTAAAAGAGATATTTACTGCATTTATGGTGCTGTTCGCCGTGATTGATATTATAGGTAACGTACCTATTATTATAGATTTGCGTAAAAAAGTAGGACATATAGAATCAGAAAAAGCTTCTATCATCGCCGGCGTCATTATGATTGTTTTTCTCTTTCTAGGGCAAAGCTTATTAAGTCTTATTGGGATAGATGTAAATTCATTTGCCGTAGCTGGTGCATTTATCTTGTTTTTTATTGCTTTAGAAATGATTTTAGGCATTACACTTTACAAAGATGATGATGACGGAAACATTACTGCTTCTGTTTTTCCGTTGGCTTTTCCGCTAATAGCGGGGCCTGGAAGTTTAACAACCTTGTTATCGCTTCGCGCAGAATTCGCTATAGAAAATATAATTGTCGCTGTATTAGCCAATGTAATTTTGATCTATATCGTCTTAAAAACTTCTGCTAAAATAGAACGTATCATTGGTCCAAACGGAATTAAAATTATTCGTAAAATATTTGGGGTTATTTTATTGGCTATATCGGTAAAACTATTTGCCGCTAATATTAAACTGCTGTTCTAAATGACATATGATGCCTTAATTATTGGTGGTGGAGCAGCGGGCATGTCATGTGCCTTAGTACTTGGATCGGCAAAAGAGAAATCCTTTGCATCGACTAAGACCATTGGAATTATTACACATCAGAAAGCCTCACACCTGCAAACTGCTCTTTTTAATAACGTCTTAGGTCTTGCTCCAAAAACTACAGGCGCTTCTATTTTAAAAAGTGGACTCGATCAACTGGCCGATCTCTATCCTCATGTTGATCAAATAACACAGCAAAAAGTACAAGAAATCTCGAAAACAGCAGACCTGTTTTCGATTGTTACCAACAAGAATACATATAAAGCTAAACTGGTTATCGTGGCGCTGGGTTATACCAAGCTAATTACGGTAAAAGGACTCGAAAGCTATATTCAAGCCCATCAAAAAGCCAAACCAGAAAAGGAACGTATTCAACTAAAAAATACCGATCACTTGATCGAGCCGGGACTCTATGTTGCTGGTACCTTAGCAGGATGGCGCAGTCAATTTGCGATTGCTTGTGGTAGCGGTGCTGCGGTAGCTACCGATATTCTTACACTATGGAACGATGGTAAGCATGTAAAAGTGCATGATAAAATTTAGTAGAGGCATCACCTTACACTTATCCAAACATTCTTTCTTACAATATTACTGCGCCTTACCCGTTTAGGTAGTTCACTAAAAAATTAACCATGAAAAACACTTTTTTAAAGACCCTATGCGTAGCATTACTCGGAATTCTTATTGTTTCTTGTAGTAAAGATGATGAAACACCTTCTTTTCAAAAAGAGAACTTTTTATCAGAATTTTTAACCTCTACCTTATTTGACGAAGAATCCGACAGCAGGATAAACAGCGGAGACTTTGAATTTGGCTTAGAATTTACTCCAACAGTTAAAGGAAATATAACGTCAATATCGGTTCAATTACCAGATGCAAACGACAATTTACGAATCACTTTTTGGGATACTGAGACGAAAACCGCCCTTAGAACTGAAAATGTGAATGTAGCATTAGCAGACACAAACTATTCATTTGACATAGACGCATTAGCATTAGTTAAAGATAAAAAGTATATGATTACCATGAATTCTAACGATTGGTACCATAGAACAAAAGCAGATAATAGTGAGGTTGCTTATCCTATTAGCATTGGCAATATAGACATCAATAATTATGGCTATTTTTCAGGTACTGACCAGACCTATCCAACAACTTTTTATGATAATTACTACGCCGGTGATTTAGCCTTCGACTTTGAGCGTAGCGAATAAGTAACCGTATATTTTTCATCAAAAAAGAGGGAGCAAATTTGAAATTTGTTCCCTCTTTTTATCTTTAATCTTAAGGAATATTAATTCTTGATATAGTTTATCTTATACTCTAATTCTTTCACTCTCTCAAGCATTTTATCGTCTTGATTTAACACCATATAAAAAGCTAAATCATTAAACAAAGAACGCGCGAAAACCGACTTTAAATATCGTTTGTAATAATTTCTATTATCAATCTCTCCTTGCGTATTCTTTTGTACAATTGCCAAAAATTCGTTCAAGATTTTTTCATCTTCATCAAACCGCTCCATAAATTCTGAAAGCGAATACTGTTCTAGCTCAACTCTATTCTCGTCTACGTATTCAAAGGCAAATTGTCTCATTGCCGGGATATAAAAATTGCCAAAATAGGCGATAGAATCAATTGCCACAAACTCATCTGGTACAATTCCTCCTCCTCCATAAACGGTTTTGCCTTTAGGCGTCGTATACTTTAAAGAATCTGCCACTTTTATACTATCAACACTGCTCATTTCTCCATTCAAATAGCGCTCTCTAAAACTGTCATTATAATAATCATTCTCACCTTCATAAGGCTTTTGAATAGACCTGCCTGTAGGTGTATAATACCTCGACACTGTAAGTCGCACTGCCGAACCATCTCCTAATCCCATTTCTTGCTGTACTAATCCTTTACCGAAAGAACGTCGTCCTACGATGACTCCTTTATCATTATCTTGTAAAGCTCCGGCGATAATTTCACTCGCTGAAGCGGAATTTTCATCAATAAGTACATATACCTTTCCATTTTCAAAATCTCCCTTCGCACTTGCAAAAGACTTATCAACTTTACCTCCTTTATTTTTGGTAAAAACAATTAGTTTATCATCTTCTAAAAACTCATCAACCATTTTTGTCGCAACGCCCAAATAACCTCCAGGATTACCTCGTAAGTCTAACACCAAATGCTCCATGTTTTTTGCTATCAACTCATCAAGGGCTTTCTTAAATTCTTTATAGGTAGTCGCGGCAAAGCGCTGTACTTTTATATACCCTAAACTATCATTCATCATGTAGTGGGCGTCAATACTTTTAATAGCTACCTTTCCTCTCTTGAGTAGTACTTTGTACAATTTATTCTCTGATTTTCTAAAAATCGTGAGATTTACCTTTGTTTTGGGCTTTCCTTTTAAGGTTTTAATGATAACGTCGTTATTCAACTTCTTCCCATACAGCGTATCGTTATCGGCCATGAGAATTCTATCTCCGGGTTTTATCCCCGCTTTTTTACTGGGTCCATCTTCTAAAACTTGTACTACCGCAATCGTATCTTTATACATTCTAAATGACACACCAATTCCTACAAACTCACCATTCATACGTTCAGCAATATCATCAGCTTCTGCTGCCGGTATGTAAACCGAATGTGGGTCTAATTTTCCTAATAATTGCTGAATGGTTCCGTCGAGTAGACTATCCGTATTCACTTTATCAACATAATCGTACTGAATATAATCGATCAAGCGCTTAATCTTTTCTTCTTGGGGTGTCTGATTGAAAAGCATTACATTGTTCTTTTTAGAATAATCTAATGTGCTTCCAATAAAAATCCCTAAGCCCACCGCTATCGCCAAGAACAACGGAATATATACTTTGTTTTTATCCATTTTCATTTAAATAAACCAATTCAATGCCTGCTTTTTCCAAAAATTTCAATCCCGAATCATCTTTATATGCCTGAGCATATACCAACCGTTTTATACCCGATTGATGTATTAACTTACTACATTCTTTACACGGCGACATTGTAATGTACAAGGTTGCTCCATTGCATGATTGTGTAGAAGAAGCTACTTTCAAAATTGCATTTGCTTCTGCATGTAAGACATACCATTTTGTATAATTTTCTTCATCTTCGCAGGTATTTTCAAATCCCGTTGGTGTTCCATTGTAGCCATCAGAAATGATCATTTTTCCTTTTACGATTAAGGCTCCAACTTGTTTTCGTTTACAATAGGATAATTTCGCCCATTCTTTTGCCATTTTCAAATAGGCGATATCGTATTTTCGTTGTTTTTTTTCGGTCATTGATAAATACACTTATTGTGTCTGACTCATGTAAGGTTAGTATAAAATAAACTCCTAAAATACTAGAATATTTTATGTTGTACAAAGTACATAGAAAAAATGTAGGTTTCTTGTTAAAATTTTACCAAAATTTCCGCCCTGAAAGCATCGGAATCACAATGCCAATTACAATGGCCGATAATGCCAATATCCAATCTCGTTTTTTAATCCTAAAAACGTTCGACGCAATATATCCTGCAACTAAAATTAGAATAACAATAACAATTTGAGCGAGTTCAACTCCTAGCGCAAATTCTAGCAACGGAAGTAATTTCCCTTCATTATCAATCAAGGTCATCTTCAAGAACCCTGACAAGCCTAAACCATGAATCAAGCCAAAGAAAAATGCAAAAAAGACATTCGTATTTGACTGATGAAAATTCTTTCTGTTCAACGTAAAAATATTAACCGCCGCCGTGATTAAAATAGTCAATGGTATTAGAAATTCTATGATATTTTTAGGTACGTTGACAATTTCATAGGTTGCCAAACCGAGCGTTGTTGTATGCCCCAGCGTAAAAAATGTGATAAGCCATAAGGCTTTCTTCCAATCATTGAAATTATAGACTACTGCTAGCACGATGAAGAACAAAATATGATCGTACGCTTCCCAATCTAGCACATGCTTAAATGCCAACTCTATAAATAGTTTAAAATCATCCATACTGTAAAATTACAAAACTTAATGCTTTAGTTTGTTAAACAAATCCCAAAGAACCACCCCATAACTCACAGAAATGTTTAGTGAATGCTTGGTGCCAAACTGAGGAATTTCAACACAATAATCAGCATTTGAAACCACTTGTTGTTGCACTCCTTTTACTTCATTTCCTAGAACAATGGCAATCTTTTTATCTTTTTTAGGCATGAAATCATGTAAGAAAATGCTTTCTTCGGCCTGCTCTATAGCAGCAATTTCGATTCCTTCCGTTTTTAATTTTTCAATAAGATCGAGTGTGTTTTCTACATACTCCCAAGTCACAGAATCTGTTGATCCTAAAGCTGTTTTATGAATATCTCGATGCGGAGGAGTCGCCGTTATCCCACATAAATAAATTTTTTCTACTAAGAAAGCATCGCTCGTTCTAAAAACAGACCCTATATTATTCAAGCTTCTAATATTATCGAGTATGACAATAATAGGTGTTTTCGCTATTTGTTTAAATTGCGCATTGGTCAATCTTTCTAACTCGCTATTCTTTAGCTTTCTCATTCTATTGGAAATTTTTAATAAAAAACTATCTGCTGCCTACTTGACACTGCTCACTTTTTATATCTTCGCAAAACTAACTTAAAACTGTTAGAATTGGCAAAGACCAAACAAAAAAAAGTCACTCCTTTAATGAAGCAATACAATGCTATCAAGGCAAAGTATCCTGATGCGATGCTCTTGTTTAGGGTTGGTGATTTTTATGAAACTTTTGGTGAAGATGCAGTTAAAGCTGCACAGGTCTTAGGGATTATATTAACCAAACGTGGAGCCGGCAGTGAAACAGAAACAGCGCTGGCTGGATTTCCACATCACTCATTAAATACCTACTTGCCAAAACTTGTAAAATCTGGTTTACGTGTGGCCATTTGTGATCAATTAGAAGATCCCAAAATGACCAAAACGATTGTAAAACGTGGAGTTACCGAATTAGTAACCCCAGGCGTAGCACTGAATGACGAAGTATTACAAGCAAAAACAAATAATTTTTTAGCTGCCATACATTTTTCAAAACGAAATCTCGGAATCTCCTTTTTAGATGTTTCTACAGGAGAATTTTTAGTCGCTGAAGGAAATGATGAGTACATCGATAAATTACTGCAAAATTTTAACCCTAGCGAAGTGCTGGTACAAAAACAACACAAAGCAAGGTTTTCAGAATTATTTGGTGAAGGATATTATTCATTTTACTTGGAAGATTGGATTTTTCAAGAAGAATATGCCACCGAAACCCTCCACAATCACTTTAAAATTCAATCATTAAAGGGTTTTGGCATCGATGACCAACAGCATGGAATTATTGCTGCGGGTGCTATCTTATTTTATCTCTCAGAGACTCAACATAAACAACTCAATCATATTTCGTCCTTACATCGTATTCAAGAAGATAATTATGTATGGATGGATCGCTTTACAATACGAAATCTCGAGCTTTATTTTTCTTTAACACCCGAAGCGGTCACTTTACTCGATGTTATTGATAGAACAATCTCACCAATGGGAGGTCGTCTCTTAAAACGTTGGTTGGCCTTACCTTTAAAAAACTTAAAAGAAATACAACAACGTCATGAAATCGTAAAATACCTAATTGATCATGACGATTTTTACAATACTGCGACTTATCAAATCAAGCAAATTAGCGACATTGAACGTTTAATTTCGAAAGTGGCCACGGCAAAAATTAATCCACGAGAAGTTGTGTTATTGAAAGATTCGCTCAAAGCCATTTTACCTATCAAAGAGATTGCTGAAAAGAGTAAGAATGCAACTTTAAAAGATCTCGGTAAAAATTTACATTCATGTAATGAGTTGATTGATCGTATTTCAAAAAGTCTTCGTGATGATGCGCCGGTAAACATTAATAAAGGCCACACTATTGCTGATGGTGTTTCTAACGAATTAGATGAGTTACGAGCCATCTCTTCTTCCGGAAAAGAATATTTAGATGCCATGCTTGCCCGCGAAACAGAACGCACGGGAATCTCAAGTTTAAAAATTGCCTTTAATAACGTGTTCGGCTATTATATTGAGGTTCGAAATACACATAAAGATAAGGTTCCTGAAGATTGGATTCGTAAGCAAACGCTTGTAAATGCGGAACGTTATATCACAGAGGAACTCAAAGAATACGAAACTAAAATTTTAGGCGCTGAAGAAAAAATTGCGGTATTAGAACAACAATTGTTTGGTGCGCTTTTACACTATTTACTGGGCTATATTCAACAAGTGCAACAAAACGCACAACATATTGCACAATTAGACTGTCTATGTTCTTTTGCGCATACCGCGAAAGATTATAATTATGTACGCCCACAAATAGATGACAGTACTGATTTAGAAATTAAAAATGGCCGACATCCTGTAATTGAAAAACAGCTTCCTATTGGGGAAGAATATATTGCCAATGATGTTGTGTTGAATAGAAAATTACAGCAGATCATCATGATTACAGGACCTAATATGAGTGGTAAATCAGCTATTTTACGTCAAACGGCACTTATTGTTTTGCTTGCGCAGATGGGGAGTTATGTGCCTGCCCAACAGGCTCGAATCGGGGTTGTTGATAAAATATTTACACGTGTAGGTGCCAGTGACAACATTTCTATGGGCGAATCTACTTTTATGGTAGAAATGAATGAAACGGCCAGTATTTTGAACAATATTTCTGAAAGGAGTTTGGTGTTACTTGATGAAATTGGTCGTGGTACAAGTACCTACGATGGTATTTCTATTGCTTGGGCCATTGCCGAATACTTACACGAGCATCCGGCAAAAGCAAAAACATTGTTCGCCACACATTATCATGAACTCAATGATATGACGGATACTTTTGAGCGAATTAAAAACTTTACCATTTCCATAAAGGAATTAAAAGACACCATTATTTTCTTAAGAAAACTTATTCCTGGCGGTAGTGAACATAGTTTTGGTATTCATGTAGCAAAAATGGCGGGTATGCCCACTTCGGTTATTCACAGAGCTAATAAAATGTTGAAAAAATTAGAGCAAAGTCATAGCTCCGAAGACATCAAAGACAAACTCAAACATGCGGCGCAAGAAGAGGCTCAATTAAGTTTTTTTAAACTAGATGATCCTTTATTAGAAGATATTAAAGAAGAGATTTTGGCCACGAACATCGATGCATTAACACCCATTGAAGCTCTCATGAAGCTTAATGAAATTAAACGAATGCTGACAAAAAAATAATTAATTGAATTTCACTAACTTGTAATTCAAATAATTAAATCATGTCAAAATTCACCCCTTTATGCATTCTCTTTCTTCTGCTCCTTATCGGATGTCAACAAGATACGAAACAAACCAAAGAAGTTGCGATCACTATTTCCTTTTCGGATAGCGTCAGTACCAAAAACTTAGATGGTAGATTGCTCCTAATGCTTTCTAACAATAATAAAGAAGAACCTCGCTTCCAAATTGGTGTTGGTCTCAACGATCAGTTGATATACGGTATGAATGTTGACAATTTGGCTCCAAACCAATCAGTCACGTTCAACGAAGATGTTTTTGGTTTTCCTATCACAAGCCTCAAAGACATTCCTCCAGGTGATTATTACGTTCAAGGATTGCTACACACGTATGAAACATTTAATCTCGCAACTGGACACACGGTAAAACTCCCCATGGATAATGGTGAAGGTCAGCAATGGAATAAGTCTCCAGGAAACTTATTTAGCAAACCCACTAAAATTACAATCAGTGAAAAGGGGATTCAAGACATGTCAATTGTATTAGATCAAGTGATTCCAGAAATACAAGAGCCCGATGATACAGAATGGATTAAGCATATCAAAATAAAATCAGAAAAATTGTCAAAATTTTGGGGGCGAGATACGTATTTAGGAGCACATGTTCTATTACCTAAAGGTTTTGATGAACACCCCGACGCGAAGTACCCTTTAATGGTTTTTCACGGACACTTTCCTTCCAATTTTGACGGTTTTAGAACGACTCCTCCAGATAAAAATTTAAAACCTGAATATTCTGAACGCTTTCAAGTAGAGGGGTATAATATTCTCCAACAGCAAGAGGCATATGACTTTTACAAGCGTTGGAATGAACCCGACTTTCCAAGATTTTTAATCATCGAAATTCAGCATCCAACGCCTTATTACGATGATTCATATGCGGTAAATTCTGCCAGTCAAGGGCCTTATGGAGATGCTATAACTCATGAGCTCATACCGTATATAGAAGAACAATTTAGAGGTCAAGGCGAAGGTTGGGCGCGTTTTCTATATGGAGGTTCTACCGGCGGGTGGGAAGCTTTGGCAGTACAAGTGAAATATCCTGATGAATACAATGGCTGTTTTGCGGCTTGTCCCGACCCTATAGATTTTTCGAACTATTGCCTGACAAATATTTATGAAGATAAAAGCGCCTACTACTATGATAGTGATCATAAAAGATTGGAAGTGCCAAGTCGCAGAAATTATTTAGGTGATATTACAGCAACCTTACGAGAGGAAAACCATTTAGAGTTGGTGCTTGGTGATAAATCGAGATCGGGCCAGCAATGGGATATTTGGGAAGCCACTTATTCTCCTCAAGGAGAAGATGGGTACCCTGAAAGGATTTGGGATAAGAAAACCGGAGCTATCAACCCAGAAATTGCAGCATACTGGAGAGAAAATTATGATTTAAAACATATTTTGGAACGCGATTGGGATAAGCTTGGTGATAAATTAAAAGGTAAGATTCATATTTATTGCGGTGATATGGACAATTACTATTTGAATAACGCCGTCTATTCAATGGAAAAATTCTTAGAAGGCACTACAGACCCTTATTATGATGGAGAAGTTAAATACGGAGATCGTGCCGAACATTGTTGGAATGGTGATCCTAATAATCCAAATCATATAACACGTTTGCGTTATAATTCAATGTATGTCCCGAAAATTATGAAGCGCATAGCTGAAAGCGCTCCAAAAGGAGCCGATTTAACAAGTTGGAGGTATAAATAAATCAGATTTTAACAAAAATCTTAAATCGGCAACTCAATCAATTATACTATCTTTACCATCAAGAAATAGGATTATGCATTTTTTATTCATTAGTGGTTCCGAAATATTTATAATACTGATCATCGTATTGATGCTATTTGGTGCTGATAAAATACCTGGCATGGCTCGCGGTCTAGGTAAAGGCATGCGTCAATTGAAAGATGCTACCAACGAAATAAAACGTGAGATAACTGAAACTGCCGAAAAACAGGGTATCGATACTGATTTGACGAAGAATATCGAGGAACAAATTAATACGGTTCAAGAAGATATAGATGAAATTACAGGCCCCATAAAACGTAACTTTTAATTGGGTTTTCTTGATACTATCATAGAAAAAGACAAAGAGTTATTTGTATACCTTAACTCGTTAGGTGTAGAGAGTTGGGATCAGTTTTGGATGGTCGTGACCAATCAATTTAGTTGGATTCCATTATTTGCACTCTTATTATTTTTAGTTTTCAAAGCCTATGGTTGGAAAAAAGGATTGGTGATCATGGTTGTGGCAGCACTACTCGTTACATTTTCTGATCAGTTTGTAAATTTTATCAAAGATTATTTTGGAAGGCTTCGCCCTAATAATGACCCCACAATTAATGAGATCATTAGAATTTTAAAAAGGCCTAAAAGTTTCAGTTTTGTCTCTGGTCATTCTACCACTTCCTTTGCGGTAACTACCTTTATGATTTTGACATTCAAAAAATACTATAAATACCCTCTGTTGTTACTTATCTGGCCCGTTCTATTTGCCTATAGCCGTATTTATGTGGGCGTACACTTCCCTGTCGATATTTTTGTAGGAATGCTACTAGGAGTGTTAGAAGGTTACATATTCTATAAAATAAGTGTTAGTTTTTTGCGAAAAATTCATTAATTTTGAAAAGTGCTCTGTGAAAATTTGCTAAACGTTTTCACTTTTGTAGTGTACTTTTTCAAATCAATGTTAAACCAAAACTAACCCAATTCTTATGAACTTTTCAAAGAAGAATCGTGAGCGCCTAAAAGGCAGCGCGTTTTTTAAACATCCCACAGTCAGTTGGATCTCTTGTTTGATCTTATTTATTTTAATCAGCTCTTGTACCAACGACGAGATGCCGCAAGAAGAAAGACAACAACCTCAAACCGGGCAGCAAAAAGCCTTAAGCCCCGAAGAGATAAATGACCAAATTGATGCGATAATAGAAAAAGAAGGGTCTTTTAACTGGAAAGATGCGAACGATCATTTGCTTTGGAGTGCGGCAGTTCATGGTGGTGATATTTTAACCATAGGTTACGGAGAGACTAGCTTCAACGAAACCAAAAGTAGTGCACTGCTTCATATAAAACGTGAAATATTAGCAACAATCGCTTTGCGAGAACAACAAAAAAATGCAGATGAAACGCTGATCTATGAAGATGACATACTCAATTTTATGGATGTTAAAGTCACTTCATTAGACCTCGTGACTGAATTAAGAAAAAATAAAAACATTCGATATATTGAGCCTGAAGGTTACAGATATTTTACAGCACAAGCTAAATCTTCCTCTGGCTGTAATCAATCTGGAGAAACCATTAATGGAGGCGATTATGGCACGCTCTCTTCAGGAGCAAAAATACCTTGGAATTTTTACGATCATAAGATCAATCAAGCTTGGACTTATAGCAAAGGAAGAGGGGTTGGTGTTGGTGTTATCGACACAGGTGTTTCTTCGAATCAGCCTTATTTAGGCACTAAATTTGATGATTACTACAGCGGTAGATACATCAGAAAATATGGAACATATGTAGACTCTGTATGGCCATGGTCTCGTAGAACAGATGGCCCAAATGACAAATGTGGTCATGGTACAAGTGCCAGTGCTGCCGTTGGTGCTCCCAATAACAATGCAGGTCAGTTCGTAGGTGTGGCTTACGAAAGTAACATTATTTCGTATCGTGGTACCAGCGACGTTGTCTTAAACGGCTATCATGAACGCAAGGGAGTTGCAAATGCCTTAAAAGCACTAGGTAATAGAAGTGACGTGAAAATAATCTCAATGTCTATAGGATATCCATGGAGTATTGGAAGAATCAAAGATGCTGTAAAATATGCGTATGCTAGAGGTAAAATGATTTTTGCTGCTGGTGGTACATCAACAAGTTTTACCAATTGGTATGGAGTTATTTTTCCTGCTACTATGAGTGAAACTATCGCTGTGACAGGTGTCGAAGAAGAAGCTGGATACGATGAATGTGATACGTGTCATAAAGGTAGTAAAATCGATTTCACGGTGATCATGGAAAGAGGTAATAACAACCATCAACCGGTTTTAGGTTTTAACAATGGACAGTCTCAATATTTCGGAGGCTCTTCTGTAGCTACAGCAACCACAGCGGGAATGGCAGCTCTGGTCTGGTCAAAATATCCCTCATGGACACGAGCGCAAGTACTGCAGCGTTTAAAAGAATCAGCCGATTTCTATCCGAACAAAAATGGGAGCTATGGTTATGGAAATATAGATGCTTTAAGAGCGGTAAGAGGTTATTAAAGAACAACCAAAACATGAAATAAAAAGCGGCTAAATGCCGCTTTTTATTTCACTCTACTTATAGTTAACCCGTCGCGTATAGGTAAGAGTACCGTTTCTATTCTTGGATCATCTTTCAGCAAGGTATTATAGGCGACCAGCGCCTTCGTATCGGCATCTTTTGGGTCTACCGTTTCTGCTACTTTACCATACCACAACACATTATCTGATATGATAACACCACCAACATTCATGTTGTCGATAATCGTATGAAAATACTTCGAATAGTTGCGTTTATCGGCATCGATAAAAACTAAATCATAATGAGTATCTATTGTGGGAATAATATCTAAGGCTTTCCCTACGTATTGTTTTATTTGATGTGCAAATGGAGATTTATCAAAGTACTTTCGTTGAAAATCATAGAGTTCTTCATTGTGATCTATGGTATGTAATATACCGTCGGCAGGCAACCCTTCTGCCAAACACAAAGCTGAATAGCCCGTATATGTTCCCAATTCTAAAATTGATTTTGGTCGAATTAATTTTGATAATAGTGATAAAATCCTGCCTTGATAGTGCTCGCTCAACATAGTTGGATTCAACACTTTCTGCCAAGTCTCCTTAGATAGCTCCTTTAAAAGAGTTGGCTCATCTTCAGAATGCGAAACAGCATAGGTTTCAATTTTTTCTGGTAAGAAATTCATCTCTCTAGTTTTACTTCAAATATAAAAAAAGCAGTACTCATGTATGAGTACTGCTTTCTTATTTTGTTCTTTTTTATATTATTTGCCGAATTCTTTCAATTTTAATTTTAACGCTTCTTTATCCGCATCGCCCATTTTCTGTTCACAATCCGGTTTTTGTAAGTGCGTATTGCACATGTCTGTAAGCTTTGTATTTTGTTTCGAATATAACCCACATATTTTGCAATTCAATAAATGAATATTGAGCTTCACTTTCTCTAAAAACGATGCCTCTTTGTACTGGTTTTTAGTACAAATTGTTGTGGCTTCATCACAACTTATAAATAATTTTAAACCCATTTAATTTTATTTAGCGAACCAATTGTCTTCCATACATTTTCTCAACTGATGTCTGGCTCTATGTATAATAACCCATAGGTTAGACGCAGTAATTCCCAACTCATTACAAATCTCTTCAGTCTCATATTGTTGGACGTTCTTCAGTAAAAAAACTGTTCTATACTTTTCGGGTAAATTTTGTATGCAATTATCTAGTGTTCCTTTTAATTCGGTATTCTCAATATTTTTTTCGGCTTCGTTACCCCATTGCTGCGGAACCCTTTCTTCTAGCCAACTTCCTTTTTTATCTCCTTCTTCATAAAAATTCACTTTCACTTCAGCCTTTCCTCTTGCAGAATTAATCTTTCTATAATGGTCAATTATTTTACGTTTCAAAATAGAAATTAACCACGTGCGTTCGGCGGCTTGTCCTCGAAAGTTCTTCATCGCTTTCAACCCAGAGAAAAAAGTTTCTTGTACAATATCCTTCGCCAACTCTTGGCTATCAACTCTAGTAATGGTATAATTAAAGAGATAGTCAGAATGAGCGTCTACCCATTTACTCGGATCTAATGTATGTTTTATAACTTCTGACATTGATTTTTAAATCTATGAATTGGTCGTAAAGATACAACCTTAATTATTATTCTCCTATATGAAAAATGGCATCTCCCTGATTAATAATTGGAAAGTTATTAATTGCAACAATATATCCATCCATCGGTGCCTTTACCTTGACCGAAGTTTCTCCATATGTATCTGTAATATCTCCTAAAACTTGACCTTTGTTAACTTTCATTCCATTGCCAACAAAAGCATTGAACAACCCTGCTGTCTTTGCTCGAATCCACCGCCTCTTTGTCAAACTGATACTCTTTCTTTTCTTGATATCTTTTAATGGATTTTTTACAATCATCCTAAAGTGCTTCAACACACGCAACGTCCCTTTAATTCCTTCATCAATGGCAAGCTCATCAAATCGTAAAGCTTCGCCCCCTTCGTATACGATAATAGGAATGTTGTTTTTATGTGCTTCTTTGCGAAAAGATTTTTGAATCAATTTTGATGGAAAATTGAAAGGTGCGTTAAAAACGCCTGCCAATTGTTTGCCGATAGAAGATTCTTCGGTATATCGAATTTGAGGAAAATTACTTCGCTGACCTCCACCCGTGTGGAAATCGATACCAAAATCAACATTCTCGACAATCTCCCGCATATGAAAATAGGCGATTCGGCTTGCCAAAGAACCCGTTCGTGTACCAGGAAAACTTCGATTTACATCTTTCCCATGCACATCTCTAGAAAAATGTAAAAACCCGAAAACACTCAATACAGGTACTACGATAACGCAGCCCCTTTTAATCTTGAAATATTTCTTCTCGAGCATTCTCCGAATAATCTCAATACTATTGGTTTCGTCACCATGTAACCCTCCCTGCAGCAATACGGTAGGTCCTTTTTCTTTTCCGTTAAAAACGTACACAGGTATTTCAATTAATGTACCCGTTGGCAATCTATCAATCGCAAATTTTATCAATTTACTTTCTCCTAAATCAACCTTTTCACCTCTTAATTCAACGGGTTCGTTTCTGAAATCTTTTTCGAACATTTGTTTCTAAAAATTTTATAATGTGTTCCGCAATATTGACTTTGGTATAGGCTTCAACTCCCTGCAAACCAGGTGATGCATTTACTTCGATAAGTAAAGGACCTCTTTTCGAAATGATCATATCAACACCCGCTACGGGTAATCCTAAATGACGTGCTGCCTGTAGGGCTATTCTCGTTTCTTTAGCCGAAATATTTGCTATTTCACCTGTTCCTCCTCTATGAATATTTGACCTGAACTCACCGACTTCACCTTTACGTTTCATGGCTGCTACAACCTTGTTACCAACTACAATGGCACGGATATCTTCACCATTAGACTCTTCAATATATTCTTGCAGCATAAAGCTGGCATTCATCGTATAGAAAGTATCAATAATTGACTTGGCTGACTTTTGAGTTTCTGCTAGTACGACTCCTAAACCTTGTGTGCCTTCTTGTAATTTGATAATAATTGGAGGGCCACCTAATAACTCTATTTGTTCCTTGATATTCTTAGTGTTTGTAGAAAAAACAGTTTGAGGAATCGGTACATTTTTTCTATTCATTATCTGAAGCGTTCGTACCTTATTTTGAGCTCTTAAAATTCCGAGAGAACGGGCCGTACTAAAAACACCATTCATCTCAAATTCTTTCACAATAGCTGCGCCATGACGACTTACCGAACCTCCAATTCTAGGAATGATGACATCTGCTTTATCGATAATGTTTTCGCCTTCAAAAATAATTTGCGGTCTTCCTTTGCCTAGTTTTACAGAACATTTGGTATGGTTCACCACACGAACATGATGCCCTCTTTCTTCGGCTTCTTCCACTAATCTTTTGGTCGAATATATACTTTCGCCAACAGATAAAACAAATATTTTCATTGGTTGGTTGTGGTTATCTTAAAACTGTTTCTATCTCTATTTTGTTTTCCAGAGTTCTATGTACTGGGCATCTATTTGCTATTTCTAATAATCTTTTTCGCTCTTCAAATGTCAGATCACCTACTAACTCAATCGTTCTTACAAACTTATCAATTTTTGCGGTTCTATCACTACTACAAGAATTACAATCATCAGCATGCTGTTTGAAATGCTCTAAATGCACTAAGACTTCATCTAAATCCCACTTTTTTCTATCAGCATACATACGTAGTGTAATCGCCGTACAAGATCCTAAACTCGCCAACAATAATTCATATGGTGTCGCCCCCACATCATTTCCTCCATATTTTTTTGGTTCATCTGCTAGGATGGAATGAGATCTTGCTGAAATTTCTGTAGAGTACTTTGTTCTTCCAATTCTTACTACTGTTTGTTTATCTGTTTGTAAAGCAGCTACCTCATTAAATTTTACGTAACGTCTTGCCCAACTCGAAACCACCGCACCCACATAAAAAGAATCTTCTTTATTGGTAAGTAAATGATTCGCTCCATCTAAGGAAATAAAACTTTTTGGATGGTGGGCCGCACTATAAATTTCTTTGGCATTTTGTATTTCAACCACTCTGTCTTGTGGCGAATGCAATACCAAAATTGGCTTCCGAGATTTCTTAAGAAGCGTAGGCATATCTTTAGACCCAAGATCATCTAAAAATTGTTTCTTTATGGTAAATTGCCTCCCGGCTATTTCAAAAGTTGCCTCTCCTTCGAGGTTAATATCCTCTAAGTGGTCTTCGAATAGATGTTCTACATGCGAAGGTCTCGAGGGTGCTCCAATCGTTACAATTGCCTGAATTGAATCTATTTGGTTTGCGGCAAAAATTCCGGCTGCTCCTCCCAAAGAATGACCAATTATTATCTTAGGAGGTTCATGATTTGCTTTCAAGTATTCCGCGGCAGCGATTAAATCGTTAATATTTGTAGAAAAATTTGAATCTTCAAAAGCACCTTCACTATTCCCTAAACCCGTAAAATCGAAACGCATGACTGCAATTCTGTTTTGCGTTAATGCCTTGGAGATATTTCGTACTGCTGTAAAATTTTTATTTCCTGTGAAGAAATGCGCAAACAACGCATAACTCAAGGGCTTTTTATCGATAGGGAAATCGATACTTCCTTCTAGTAATAAGCCCTTGTCGTTCTTAAATTGAATTTTTTTACTGTACATAATGTTGATTTTCGCTATTCAATTGGTAGTAAAATTCAAAATAACTTACTACAGCATATAAAGTTACGTCTTTAAAATGTTTCTAAATAATAAAAAATAATCCAATTCGTTTTTAACATCAGCTTAGGATGTCTTACCTTTGCTTTAATATAAAACTAATCAAAATGAGTGGAATTTTAAATTCTTCTATTGCTAGAAAATTTGCCATGGCACTTTCGGCTTTTTTTCTGATGTTCTTTTTACTACAACATTTTGCAATTAATGTTACTTCAATTTTTAGTGCTGATGTATTTAATGACCTTTCTCACTTCATGGGTACCAACCCATTAGTACAATATGCTTTGCAACCTGTGTTGATATTTGGTGTTGTTTTTCATTTTGTAATGGGTTTCATTTTAGAGATCAAAAACAAGAATGCTAGAACTGTAAAATATGCCAAAAATAATGGCGCTGCAAATTCATCTTGGATGAGTAGAAACATGATTTGGAGCGGGTTGGCAATTTTAGCCTTTGTAGGTTTGCATTTCTACGATTTCTGGTTTCCTGAAATCAATACAAAATTTATCAATGGCGATATGACTGGTCTAATAGATCCAAACAATGCTGAAAGCGGTTATCGATATTATGAAGAATTGCAGCATAAATTTGTCGATGTATGGAGAGTTGTATTGTATGTCATTGCATTTGTGTTTTTGGCACTGCATTTATTGCACGGATTCAATTCAGCATTCCAATCAGTTGGAGCAAATAATAAATATACGAAAGGGTTGAAAACTTTTGGAAAACTATATGCCATCTTGATTCCGTTAGGATTCGTAGTTATCGCACTTTTCCATCATTTAAATCACTAACAAAATATATCTATGGCGACATTAGATTCAAAAATACCAGAAGGTCCATTAAAAGATAAATGGACAAATCATAAAAACAATATCGATTTGGTAAACCCTGCCAATAAGCGTAATATAGACGTTATTGTTGTGGGTACTGGTTTGGCAGGTGGTTCTGCTGCTGCGACCTTAGCAGAACTGGGTTATAATGTGAAAGCATTTTGCTTTCAAGATTCTCCGCGTCGTGCGCATTCTATTGCCGCTCAAGGCGGAATAAATGCTGCGAAAAACTATCAAGGTGATGGAGATTCAACCTATCGATTATTCTATGATACTGTAAAAGGTGGCGATTATCGTTCGCGAGAAGCGAATGTATATCGATTAGCAGAAGTTTCTGCAAATATCATTGATCAGTGCGTTGCTCAAGGAGTTCCTTTTGCACGTGATTATGGCGGTTTATTAGACAATCGTTCTTTTGGAGGTGTATTAGTATCTAGAACTTTCTATGCTAAAGGGCAAACGGGTCAGCAATTATTATTAGGTGCGTATTCTGCCATGAACCGTCAAATAGGTCGTGGTAAGATCAAAATGTACAACCGTCATGAAATGTTAGACGTAGTTATTGTTGATGGAAAAGCTCGTGGAATTATTACACGTAATTTAGTCAATGGCGAAATAGAACGTCATTCGGCACATGCTGTTGTTCTCGGTACTGGTGGTTATGGAAATGTATTCTTTTTATCAACCAATGCCATGGGTAGTAATGTTACTGCCGGTTGGAAAGCACATAAAAAAGGAGCGTACTTCGCAAACCCTTGTTACACGCAAATTCACCCAACTTGTATTCCTGTTTCGGGAGATCATCAATCCAAACTGACTTTAATGTCTGAATCATTACGTAATGATGGTCGAATTTGGGTACCAAAACATCAAAAAGATGTAGAGGCTATTAGAAATAAAACCTTAAAACCAACACAACTTTCTGAAGAAGATAGAGATTATTATTTAGAGCGTCGTTATCCTGCCTTTGGAAATCTAGTACCACGTGATGTGGCTTCTCGTGCAGCAAAAGAACGTTGTGATGCTGGTTTTGGTGTCAATGCAACGGGTGAAGCGGTGTATTTAGATTTTGCATCAGCGATACAGCGTTATGGAAAAGAGCAAGCACATATTAAAGGGTTAAATGAAAATGATGATGCCTTGGTAAAATCACTCGGTAAAGCAGTCGTGAAAGCCAAGTATGGAAACCTTTTCCAAATGTATGAGAAAATTGTAGATGAAAACCCCTATGAAACACCTATGATGATTTATCCTGCAGTACATTACACAATGGGTGGTGTTTGGGTTGATTATAATTTACAAACTACAGTACCTGGTTTATTTTGCATTGGAGAAGCGAACTTCTCAGATCATGGTGCGAACCGTTTAGGAGCTTCTGCGCTCATGCAAGGCTTAGCAGATGGATATTTTGTATTACCATATACAATTGGTGATTATTTATCAAATGATATCAGAACGGGTACGATCCCAACGGATAGTCCTGAGTTTGAAGAAGCCGAAAAATCCGTAAAGGAAACTATCAATCATTTCATCAATAATGATGGTAGCAAGCCCGTTGATTATTTCCATAAAAAATTAGGAAAAATCATGTGGAACAAATGTGGGATGTCAAGAAATGAAAAAGAATTAAAAGAAGCCATTACAGAAATTGCTGAGCTAAGAGCTGAATTCTACAAGGATGTAAAAGTTCCAGGAACGGCAAATGAATTTAATGAAGAATTAGCTAAAGCAGGTCGTGTAGCTGATTTCCTAGAGTTAGGTGAATTGTTTGCAAAAGATGCCTTACAAAGAGAAGAATCGGCTGGAGGTCATTTTAGAGAAGAGCATCAAACAGAAGAAGGGGAGGCAAAACGTAGAAAGGAATTTCAATACGCTTCTGCTTGGGAATATAAAGGAGAGCCTAAAGATGCTGTGTTGCATAAAGAGGAACTCACTTATGAAAATATTAAAGTAAAAGAAAGAAGTTATAAATAAAAGAGTTGATGGGTGATGGTTGTTAGTTTATGAAAAATTGTAGCTAACAACAAACAACTTAAAACCAAAAACGAATACGATGAATTTAACGTTAAAAATATGGCGTCAAAAAAACGCTAACGATAAAGGGCAAATAGTAACCTACCCAATTACTGGTATTGAAGGTGATATGTCTTTCTTAGAAATGTTAGATATCCTAAATGATCAATTGATTACCAATGGAGACGATCCTGTTGCTTTTGATCATGATTGTAGAGAGGGTATTTGCGGAATGTGTTCATTGTATATAAATGGAGAAGCACATGGTCCTGATAGATTGGTAACTACTTGTCAATTACATATGCGTAAGTTTAAAGATGGCGATACTATTTTTATTGAGCCATTTAGAGCAAAGGCATTTCCAGTTATTAAAGATCTAGTTGTTGATAGAAGTTCTTTTGATCGAATTCAACATTCTGGTGGTTTTATTTCAGTAAACACCTCAGGAAATACACAAGATGCGAATTCAATACCTATTTCTAAAAATGCTGCCGACGAAGCGATGGATGCGGCCACCTGTATTGGATGTGGTGCTTGCGTAGCGAGTTGTAAAAATTCTTCGGCCATGTTATTTGTTTCTGCAAAAGTTTCGCAGTATGCTTTATTACCTCAAGGTCAAGTAGAAGCTACAGATCGTGTATTAAATATGGTAAAGCAAATGGACGAAGAAGGGTTTGGAAACTGTACCAACACGGGTGCATGTGAAGTCGAATGTCCTAAGGGTATTTCTCTCGAGAATATAGCGAGAATGAATCGTGAATATTTAAGTGCTAGTTTAAAAGGCTAGTCTGTATAAATCAGTACAAGAATCAAAACCCCAAGCGCAAACTTGGGGTTTTTTATATTGTACATTTTAACTTAATCTAGATCTGTAGTTGCAATTTGCGACTCAATAATCTTAATATAGAACGAAGGAATTTCTTTTTCTGTTACCAATTTTCCTTCTTGGTAGGCTTTTTTGATATCGAACAAAGTAACCATTTGATTGGCCTTTAATTTTCCTGCATACATTCGAGCATCCGAATTCAGTCTCGACCCTTTAATTTCTTCCGAAGGAAATCCGGGAAATTTAATGGTAAATCCTTCAATTGTGAAGGTTTGATTGTCAATAAATCCTGAGCAATGTAATTCGATCACGTCAGATAATAATTGCTCTTTTGTCAATCGCACCATACACTTGTCGTAAGCTACTGGTTCAGAATATGAGTTTAATGTTAAAAATAAAATTGCGGAGAGTATTGTTACTATTTTCATAATCAATACGTTTTATATATTTATATAACGTCAAAGTCGCCCACTTTATTATCATAGATTCTGTAAATTTATACCTCTAAAACAAATTATGTCTTTTAACAATTCCTCTTTAGTATCAAAACTCCCCGATGTCAAGACCACTATTTTTACGGTCATGGGAAAATTAGCAAATGATTATAATGCAATTAATTTATCGCAAGGCTTCCCTGATTTTGCTTCCGATCCCAAATTGATTTCCTTAGTCGCGCAAGCCATGAGCAATGGACAAAATCAATATGCTCCAATGCAAGGAATTATAGAGTTACGCGAATCTTTGGCCGAGAAATTTGACAACTTGTATGGTACGAGTTATCATCCTGAAAAAGAAATAACTATTACTGCCGGTGCTACTCAAGCAATCTTCACGATTATTGCTACATTCATCCATGAGGATGACGAAGTGATCATTTTTAAGCCGGCCTACGACTGTTATGAACCAGCTATTGAGTTAATGAAAGGAAACTCTGTTTTTGTGCAATTAGAAGCTCCACATTTTGGTGTTGACTGGAATGCCGTGCAACAATTGATCAATGCCAAAACGAAAATGATCATCATTAATACACCGCACAATCCGTCAGGCACCACCTGGAGTAAGGAAGATATGCTACAACTCGAGGAGCTTGTAAAAGACACTAATATTATAGTGCTCAGCGACGAAGTCTATGAACATATTGTTTTCGATGATCAACAACATCAAAGTGCCTGTTTATTTCCTAGATTAAAAGAGCGCAGTTTTATATGCGCTTCTTTTGGTAAAACATTTCATAATACAGGTTGGAAAATGGGCTATTGTGTTGCCCCGGCTGAGTTGATGCATGAATTTAGAAAGGTGCATCAATTCAATGTTTTTTGTGTAAATCACCCCATGCAAGTAGCTTTGGCGACCTATTTAAAAGATCCTAATAACTATCAACACATTAGCTCCTTTTATCAAGAGAAGAGAGACTTTTTTCTAAAAGCCATACAAGGGTCACGCTTTTCATGTACTCCATCAACTGGCACTTATTTTCAAGTGCTCGATTATGTTGCAATAACTGACGAAAATGATATTGATTTTTCGAAAAGGCTCGTTACAAAAAATAAGTTAGCATCGATTCCATTATCTGTTTTTAATCCAGAAGGTAAGAACGACACCTTACTTCGTTTTTGCTTTGCAAAGAAAAAAGAGACCTTAGAAAAAGCTGCCGAAATAATTTGTAATATTTAAATCGGGGCATCATTTTTGATATCTTTATATTTCATTTAATTCATATTAGATTTACATGATATTCTATTTCAAAAAAAGTCGCTATGCACTACTGATCTTAATTGCATATTCACTTCAAACATACGCCCAAGAGGAAAGTTGGGAAACCTATGTGAAAAAAGTAGACAAGCATCTAATGGAAGTAACCGTGAACATGGATCTTTACTTTTCTCGCCCGAACTATAAAAATTTGTTGATCGTTGCTACCAAAACTAGAGATTGTTATAAAAATGGTTTTCCTAAACCCAATGGATTGGAAGATTTTTATACCTTTTCTGACTCGTTGGCGTATAAAATTGATAAACTCACCAAGAATAAATTAGCTGGTATTATTACCTATAAGTGCACTGGTTTTGACATTTATTATGTAAAAGACACAACGAATATTAGGAGCACACTTGACAAAACAATTCAACGAAACTTTGCTGGTAAAAAAAATTATTTAACCATTAAGTCGGATAGAAAATGGCAATATTTTAGTGAAACCTTATTACCTTCCGATTTATCGAATGAATTCTTTGTCAATCACGAATATTTAACTCAACTAGTTCAAAGTGGAGATGCTTTGGATACTCCTAGAAAAATTAATCATTGGTTCTATTTTAATAGTTTAAAACGAAGAACAAAATTTATTGATAAGAGTAAAGTTTTAAATTTTTCGGCTGATTCGTTGGCCTATAAAAAAGAAAAAAGATATCCTTATCAGGTGGTCCTTTCGAGGAAAGATTCTGTTGCACCCACCAATATTTCAGCAATTACGAAAATACTCAGACAGCTATCTCAGCGATATTACGGAAAATACGATGGATGGGAAATGAATACTATTTTAAAGGATTAAAATGCATCATTCACTTTTTGCATAAACGCACCTATTTTCGAAGGCTCTAACCATCGTGTTACAATAACAAGGTCTCTTTCTTTATCTATGATGATGAAATTTCCACCAAAGCCAGCAGCATAATATATCTTTTCGGAAAGACCGTTCCAGTGACGCTTTCCTTTCTTATTCAACCACCACATATACCCATAATTAACATTTGGTTTAGACGGTTGAATCGCTTTTTCGATCCACGTACTACTCAGCAAACGTTTTTTATTCCAGACACCATTATTTAAAAATAAGAGTCCGAACCGAGCCATATCCTCGGCAGAAATAAAGAGTCCTGCTCCTGAGTGCCCGCCGCCAGTAACTGATTTCATATGTACCCCATCTATTTCCGTCCAAGCGTCTTTATATCCGTGCCATCTCCAAGTTGTAGATGCCCCAATGGGATCCATAATTTCATCTTTCAACACTTGCGGCAAGGGTTTTCTCCATACATGTGTTAATGAATAAGCGAGCACGTTTACCCGTACATCATTATACTCCATAACGGTGCCTGGCTCGTTCAATTTTCTATATTTCCACTCATCCAGGCCTCCTTTTCTTGGAGGGCGGTCTGCCCAATCTTTGCCTCCCCATAATTGTCCTGACCAATCTGAGTTTTGTTGCAGTAGATGCTCCCATGTAATTTTACTGTTGTGCTCTCCATCAAAAGTACCATCCCAAATATATGTCTCTACTTTATCGTTGATACTTGCAATTAATTGTTGATCATAAGCTACACCTGCCATTGTAGACAAGAAGCTCTTTGTAACGCTAAAGGTCATATCTACACGTTTTGTATCGCCCCATTTGGCAATGATATAACCATCTTTTAGAATCATTCCAGCTGGGCCTCCACGTTTCTTGGTTGGTCCCAAGATTTCATGGAATGGTTCTCTTTCAAATCCTTTGAGAATCGCTCTTCTCAAGTCCCTAGATCCGGTATATTCATTCGACTTTGCAAAAGAAACGGCTTCAGTCAAGCGCTCTTTATTGATTTTATAAGCTTTCGCGGATTTTTCCTTCCACTGCTCATTTCGCTCAGGAAAATAATCTAGTTGTTGCGCATAATTGTGCGTAATTGAGCCTATAACAAATAGGGTAAGAAGCAGCTTTTTTTTCATTTCGAATCGTCGTTTAAGTTGCCTGAAATTACAATAATTCTTGACATTAATCTAACGTTAATTTTAACAACCAATCTTGTTGTTTATCAGTGCCAATAAAATAGGAGTGTTCGCTAAATTTTTCGAAACCATAACGTTCATAAAAGCGAATAGCAGCCTCGTTTTCTTCCCAAACACCCAACCATAAAAATGAGGCGTTCTTATTACTTGCAATCCTGATTACCTCAAAAAGTAATTTTTTTCCCACACCTTGTTTTTGAAAAGTGTCTAGCACATAAATCCGCTCTAATTCTATTGTTGTCTCTTTAAACTGTTCGTTTTGTGCATCGCCTTCATTCAGTTTAAAATACCCTACAAGCACACCATCTAAAAAGGCAAAATAAAAATGACTATTGGGGTTTAATATCTCTTTTTTGAGTTGTTTTTCGCTAAAGGCGGATGCCAGATAGATCTTAAAATCATCTGGATTATTATCTTTTTCGAAAGCATCAATAAAAGTTCTTTTTGCTATCTCAAGCAACTCCCTAAGATCTTTTAATTCACATTTTTTTAAAACAATCATCATATTTAAAGGCATCAATATAATTAAAACACCGTAATTTCGTTACTCTTAAAACGCCAATTATGAAATCAAACAAACTACTCCTAACAGTTGTTCTATTCTTTATGGGTCTGTCTTTATTTGCGCAAAAAGTGCATTATAAAGATAACTACTACACTATTGTGAAAAGTAAAATATTTCATAGGGGCCATGATGTATATGGAAAGCTCACAAGCGGCGCAAGAGACACCATACACTTAATTGCCAAAGAATTGTATTCCGAACGAGGCAAATTAAAAGATAAATATAAAAACGTCCCTAGACGAGAGCGTTATAAGTTACCTGAGGGTTTTTGGAAGGAAACAGCACCAACGTCAAAAATTGATACCGTTTTTGCCATAAAAGCTACTCCCGAAAACAATCATATAGAAGAAAAGACTAGCAATCTGGTTCAGCAAAATGAATCTGCCAAAAAAGTTGCTACTGCAGCCGCTGTTGCAGTTGTTAATGAAGCAACAAAAAATGTCGAAAAGAAAGTTGTAGAAAAAGTGGAGCAAGTTTCGAAGAAAGAAGAGCACACGGATCAAAAAGAAGAAAAAACTCAGGAAATAGCGAAAGAGAAAGCTGAAAAAACGAAGATGGAGAAAGAGAAAGAAGAGAAATCTACTCGCAAAGAAGCAAAAAAAGAGGCTCTAAAGGAAAAAATTGAGCAGCAAAGAGATGATAAAAAGCAAGCTATTGCTCAACTAGCGAGCGAAAAAGCAGCACGCGAAAAAGCCCAAAAGAAAAAGGAGCAAGAACAATTAGAAGAAGAGCGCGAAAAAGCAGCGCGAAAAAAAGAAAAGGCTCTCAAAAAGAAAGAAAAAGAGGAAAAGGAACGTGAACGCGAACAGCAAAAAATAGCGAAAGAAAAAAAGAAAAAAGAAAAAGCCATTAGTAACCATAAGTCTGCGCAGAAAAAATTAGAAAAAGCCGAAAAGAAATATAAGAAGCTAAAAGAAAAAGGAGAACTTTCTCCGATTGAAGAAGCAGAATGGCTTGAGAAAATAGAAAAATTGAAAGAGAAAGTGACGCAGCGTGAAAAAAAGATGCGGAAATCGTAATTTTCTCAATACAATGTGCAGTTAGTATTCTTTATTCTTGCTACGAATTTCTTGTCGAACTAATTTTCCTGAAGTCGTCAAATTGTTTTCCTGCCAGTTACCAGTTGCGCTAGCGTTGGGCTTTAAAGCTGCGGCTAATTCTTCTTTGTCGGCAATTGACCAATTACATGACGAGATTTTATGCGTATCTAAAAAGGTCCACCAACGTTTCGATTCATCGGCATCAATACTTCCATCACCCGAAGCTTCTGTGGTTCCATATTCTGTCACAAATAAGGCGATATCGTTATTTATTGCTGATAACGCGATATTCCGTAAATTCTCCTTATGAGTCGCCGCATAGTAGTGTAAAGTATAAGCCACATTGTCATCATTAATCTTCTGACCGATGACATCGTCTACATTTTGAGACCAATTACGAGTACCACAAATGATCAAATTATCGGGTGCATGCTTACGAATTTCGGTAATTACTGCTTCATGATAGGGCTTCAACACATCCGTCCAAGAAACATCTAAAGGTTCATTATAGGTTTCAAAAATGACATTCGGGTAGGCCCCATATTTCTGTGCCATTTCTCCGAAAAATGCTTTTGCTGCTTCAAGATGATCCTCTCCGTGATGATCATGCCAATCAATAATAACGTATATCCCTTCTGCAATAGCAGCATCAACTACAGCGATTACTTTGGCTTTTTCCTGTGCTGGATTCGTTAAATATCCATCATGTTCGACGGCCATGGCCGCTCGCACTACTGTACATTTCCAATCATCCTTGAGCCACTTTACTGTTTCACGATTATAGTATTTGCCAATCCATTGACTCCAAAATAAAGACATCCCGCGTAATTGAATGGCGTTTCCATTTTTATCAACGATCTTATTTCCTGAAACTTTTAGTTTCCCATATTCTTCAACTACCGAAGTAAATTCATTTTGAGGCACTTCGTTTTCACCAGAAACTTCATCTGAAGAAGAACTTCCGCAAGACATCAACATAATAATTAAGACTACAAGTAAAGAATAACGAACTCTAGAAAGTTTTAAAGACATTCCTTTTATTTTCAATGAACGTCTAAAATACGAAGAAATATGGCGCTTTCAGCTATAAAAACTTCAAAACAACTGTTGATAAACTTCTTCAATCTTTGAAACCAAGACAACTTTAATTTTATAGTTGCTTTTAGCAATCTTGTTAAATTTAGAAACTATGATGGTAGAAAACCCAAGCTTTTCGGCTTCCAAAATTCGTTGATCTATCCGATTTACAGGGCGAATTTCTCCAGCTAGACCAACCTCTGCGGCAAAACAAGTGTCTTGCGCAATAGCATCATCTTCATTTGATGATAAAATAGAGGCAACGACCGCCAAGTCTATCGCTGGATCATCGACAGAAATACCACCAGCAATATTTAAGAATACATCTTTAGCACCTAAACGGAAGCCTGCACGCTTCTCTAATACTGCCAAGATCATATTTAATCGTTTAATGTTATATCCTGTAGCCGAACGTTGTGGTGTGCCATAGACAGCAGTGCTCACTAAGGCTTGAACTTCTATCATTAAGGGTCGCATCCCTTCTAAAGTTGCGGCAATAGCCGTTCCGCTTAAGGATTCATCTTTTTCAGATATTAAGATCTCTGAAGGATTTTCAACTTCCCGTAAACCAACACTTTGCATTTCATAAATACCCAATTCAGCCGTCGAACCAAAACGATTCTTTTGTGCTCTTAAAATGCGATAGGTATGATTTCTATCACCTTCAAACTGTAAGACAACATCGACCATATGTTCTAGAATTTTGGGTCCGGCGATTGTACCTTCCTTGGTAATATGACCAATTAATACCACTGGTGTAGATGTTTCCTTGGCAAATTTGATCAGTTCGGCAGTGGTCTCGCGTATTTGAGAAATACTGCCGGGAGAAGCGTCAATAGATTCGGTATGGAGGGTTTGAATAGAATCAATCACTACCACATCAGGATCTACCTCTTCAATCGTTTTGAAAATATTCTGTGTTTTGGTTTCTGTGAGAATGAGGCAATCGGTATTTTGATCATTCAACCGCTCTGCGCGCATTTTAATCTGCGACTGACTTTCTTCTCCAGAAACGTACAGTACCTTTCTATGAATACTCAAGGCCACTTGTAAGAGTAAGGTCGACTTTCCAATACCTGGTTCACCTCCCAATAAGGTCATAGATCCTTTTACTAAACCACCACCAAGAACACGATTGAGTTCATTGTTTTTGGTATCTATTCGATCTTCTTCATTGATCGCAATCTCATTTATTTTTAGTGCCTTCGATACTCTTTTAGTTGGGCTTGTCTGTTTCCAACTGCGTTTTTCTTCTTTTTGAATGACTTCTTCAACAATGGTATTCCACTCATTACATGCGGTACATTTACCCACCCACTTTGCATACTGTGTTCCACAATTTTGACAGAAAAAAGAAGTCTTCGTTTTAGCCATTCTTCAATTCTGTTTTATCTCCGTCAAAAACGGCATATGTAAAATGAGAAATCCAGTCGCCAGTATTGATATATGAACTATTTTCACTGAGTGTAATAGTCATTGGCAAATGCCGATGTCCGAATAAAAAATAATCATAGTGTTTACTTTCTAATTTGCGTTTACAATACTGCACGAGCCATTCATTATCTTCTCCTAAAAATTTGGCGTCTTCATCACCCGAAATCAGTTTGTTTTTCGTCGATAGGTATTGTGCAAATCGCATTCCGATATCTGGATGTAACCAACGATACAACCATTGGGCAAAACCATTTGTAAACACTTTTTTCATACGCTTATATCCTTTATCTCCAGGACCCAGCCCATCTCCATGACCAATTAAAAAGATCTTTTCATTCGCTGTAAACTCTAAAGGTTTATGATGCACAGGAATAAGCAGTTCTTTTTCAAAATAATCAAGCATCCACAAATCGTGGTTTCCCACAAAAAAATGTATAGCAATTCCGCTATCTCGAATCTCAGCTAATTTACCTAGTACACGCACAAATCCTTTCGGAACCACTGTTTTATACTCATACCAGCAATCAAACAAGTCACCTAACAAAAATAGTACCTCAGCATCTTTTTTTATTACATCCAACCACGCAATGAATTTCTTTTCACGCGCTACGCTCTCTGCATGATTTGGAATACCAAAATGCTGATCAGAAGCGAAATAAATCTTTTTATTATCGGTTAGTTGTATATCCATTATTTATTTGAAGGAGTCAAAAACGACACTTAGTATTATTGATCGCTTGCGTACCATTCGGCATAAGAATTTTGTGTTTCATATAACTTTAGTGAATGCAATTTAACAGATTCTGGTAACTTAGCACTAATCAGTTTCGCAAAATCTATAATCATATTTTCACTGGTGGGTTGATAATCAACTAAAATTACTTTGGGTGAGTGTGGTCTAATTTTTTCAGCCAATTCTTTGTGTGGCGAATTTTCATTAAGCACAGTCGCATGATCAAAAATATCGACAATTTCCTCATTTACAATTTTCTTCAAATCTCCAAAATCTAGAACCATTCCGTTTTTTACATGTTCGGCATCTTCAATAGGAGAACCTATGACTGTTACATACAACTGGTAGCTATGTCCGTGTACATTTTTGCACTTACCGTCATATCCATAAAGGGCATGTGCCGTTTCAAAATCAAAATGCTTCGTAATTCTTATCTTACTCATAATTGGTCGGTTTATACCAACAACATATTGTATGTCTTGTTAATTTTCTTGTTGTGATCACATCGCTTAAACACCTAAGCAAAAGTAGGGATTTAAATCACATTCAATTGTTTTCCTATTTTTGTAAAAGCGACAATGGCTTTATCTAGATGCTCTTTAGTATGAGCCGCAGATAACTGTACGCGTATTCGAGCTTTTTCTTTTGGTACTACTGGAAAGAAAAATCCAATAACATAAATACCTTCTTCTAACAGGGCATTCGCCATATCTTGAGATAATTTAGCGTCATACAACATCACAGGAACAATCGCCGCATCTGCACCTACCAAATCAAAGCCTGCGTCTTCCATTCCTTTACGGAAATAAGCAGTATTTGATTCTAGTTTATCTCGCAAAGAAGTGTCATTTTCTAACATTTCAAATACTTTTAAAGAGGCTCCAACAATGGCTGGAGCTAATGAATTCGAAAACAAATAAGGTCTAGAGCGTTGACGTAAAATTTCAATAATTTCTTTCTTTGCCGTGGTATAACCTCCCATGGCACCCCCCATCGCTTTTCCTAATGTTCCGGTAACAATATCTACTCTATCGAGTACTCGCTTCAATTCTAAAGTTCCTCTACCTGTCTTACCAATAAACCCAGTAGCATGACATTCATCTACCATTACCATAGCATCATACTTATCTGCCAAATCACATATTTTATCAAGACTAGCAACAATACCATCCATGGAGAACACACCATCGGTTACGATTATTTTGAAACGTGCACCTGCTTCATTCGCTTCGATTAATCGTGCTTCCAATTCTTCCATGTCGTTATTTTGATAGCGATAACGAGCCGCTTTACACAAGCGAACACCATCAATAATGGATGCGTGATTTAAGCTATCAGAAATAATGGCATCTTCCTTACCCAAGAGCGGTTCGAAAACTCCACCATTAGCATCGAAAGCCGCCGCGTATAAAATAGTATCTTCAAAACCATAAAAATCGGCAATTTTCTGCTCTAACTTTTTATGAATATCTTGAGTTCCACAAATAAATCGTACCGATGACATTCCGAAACCATGCGTGTCCATGGTATCTTTCGCTGCTTGAATCACCTCAGGATGGTTTGACAATCCTAGGTAATTATTCGCACAAAAGTTAATGACTTTTTCGCCAGTTGAAATAGTGATTTCGGCATCTTGTGATGATGTAATAACCCGTTCTCTCTTATATAAACCGGCTTCTTTTATAGCTATTAATTCCTCTTGTAAATGTTGTTTTATATTCGAATACATAGATTTATTTTTAGCAAAGATAGTCAGGTTTTATAAAACGATGTACCTTTGCTTTTTAATATTTTTTATGGCGAGAGACGAACAATTAAAAGAACGATGGGAAACCCTCAAAATGAGGTTGACTGAACAATTTGCCGAAGGTGAAGACTTAGATATTGATGGCATCATTTATTTGGTTGGAGTTCAAGAATTGGGGCAAGGATATCGCAGTTTTAAAAAAGATGAGAAGGTAAATTTAATGCATATTGCCATTTGCAGGTTGTTAGAGCCCCTTGGATACTATGCTTTTGATTTTTTCGATGCAGACGGATGGCCTCATTATAAAATAGTGGAAGAATTACCCACATTAAAGCCTGGAGAACAAACCATCATGATGAAAGAGGCGATTGTAACCTATTTTATAGAAAAAGAGGTTATTTCTTAAATTGCTTCAAAATACTTTCCAGGCAGCGGCCTTGTTAAGGATTTAAGTTCTAAATTCAACAGTGCACTGGCCGTTTTATGAATTGGAAAATTGCAATGTAAAGCAATCATATCTAATTGCTGTTTCCCTTCTTTCAACAGATAATCATAAATGGTTTTTTCATGGTCATTCAATTCAACGAATAGTTGCTTTTGAATTGTTTTTTGTTTAACGTCAGATTCAGGTTTCCAATTTAAAATATATACTAAATCATTTATTGATGTTAATACCGAAGCCCTGTTTGTCTTAATAAGATTATTACATCCTATGCTAAATTCATCAGAAATTCTTCCCGGTACGGCAAATACATCTCTATTATATGAATTTGCGATATCCGCAGTAATTAACGAACCGCCTTTTATCGCAGATTCAATGAGTACGGTGGCCTGAGATATGCCAGCTACAATTCTATTTCTTTTCACGAAATTTTCTCTATCGGGTCTAGTTCCAGAACAAAACTCAGTCAATAACCCCCCATTTTCTTGCATTTTCAAAGCCTCTTTTTTATGTACTGCAGGATACACTCTGTCTAAACCGTGAGCTAATACTGCCAAGGTTTGAAAACCGTGTTTTATAGCTAATTGATGTGCATAAATGTCAACACCATAAGCCAATCCGCTTACAATGATTGGTTTAAAAGGCTTGAGGCTCTCAAACAAATCTTCTAGCACTTTTTTACCATATGCTGTCATTTGTCTTGTTCCAACAATACTGATCATGTTTTGTTTTGCAATATTCAGCTTTCCCTTGGTGAACAATATAAGTGGTGCATCAAAGCAATGTTTGAGTCGCTCAGCATAACTAGCGTCATAAAAAGTAACAACATCTATTGCATTCTTTTTGATAAAAGCAAGTTCCTTTTCCACTTTTTTAAAGATGGAAGCATCACCTAACCGCGCTAGGGTTGCTTGTCCAACTCCTGAAATCTTCAATAAATTATGCTTCTTTTCTTTAAATACGTTCGTCGCATTACCACATTGTGCTATCAGTTTCTTGGCATTGACATCGCCAATACCTTCAACTTGTTGTAAGGCAAGCAAATGAAATAACTCTTCTTCTTTCAATAGATAAAATTTAACTTTCAATATACAACATTTGTTGAAAAAAACTGTCGAGAACAATCGCTATCCGACCTATTTTTTTTACATTTGTTTTTAGTGAAATTGAGTACCTACATAAGCGATTTGTTATACCGTTACGAATGTGTAATCATTCCTGATTTTGGTGGGTTCGTGACAAACACTAAATCAGCTCGGATTGGTACCAATGCCAAAGAATTTCATCCTCCTTCTAAAGTATTGACTTTTAATAATCATTTGAAAAATAATGATGGTTTATTAGCAAATTATATTGCTTCTGTTGATAAAATGCCTTTCAAAACGGCCATGAATTTTATTCAATTCGAAGTTCAAGAATGGTTGCAGAAATTACAGCATGAAGATATTACTTTGGACAATGTGGGCACTTTAACTTTGGATGGTGAAAATATCATTTTCGAACCTCAAAAAAACATCAACTACTTGACAGAGTCGTTCGGTTTAAGTTCGTTTGTTTCTCCTGAGATAAAGCGCGAGACCTATATCAAAGAAGTTGAAGAGTTAGAAGAAAAAGCGCCAATACTAGTCTCTCAAAAAAGTAAAGCAGCTCCAAATTACCTTAAATATGCAGCTATTTTTGTTGTTGGGCTATCAATTTTAGGTTTAGCGGGTAATCAGCTCTATAAAGATTATCAAAACAAACGTCAGATAAAGGCCGAAGCAAAACAATTAGATCAACAGAATAAAATAATTCAAGAAGCCACCTTTATTGTAAGTGATCCGTTACCGTCAATTACATTAAACGCGCAAATAGCTAGTAAGCCTTACCATGTTATTGCAGGAGCCTTTCGCTTTCCTCAAAATGCAGAAAGAAAAGTGCTTCAATTAAAAGAATTAGGCTTTAATGCGAGAATCCTAGGTGTAAATCAATGGGGGTTGACGCAAGTGTCTTTTGAAAGTTATGATACCAATCAGGAAGCGCGGGAAGGTCTTGTGGTAATCCGCCAAACAATTTCTGAAGAAGCGTGGTTGTTAATTCAAGATCTTTAACAATCTTTCCTTTTTTTTATTGAATTTCTACTCGAGAATTCTCTTATCTTTGCCAAAATTTTAATAGCACAATACGTATTCCGCAAAAGCGAAAAATATTTTTTATGGAAGCAAAAACACCGAAAGAATCCTTGACAATATTGACCGATATGGTACTCCCTGCCGAAACAAATGCTTTAAACAATTTGTTTGGAGGTGAATTATTAGCTCGTATGGATAGAGCCTGTAGTATCGCCGCTCAACGCCATTCTAAACGTATTGTTGTAACCGCTTCAGTAAATCATGTTGCTTTTAACAAAGCCGTACCCGTGGGTAGCGTGGTTATTTTAGAGGCTAAAGTTTCTAGAGCATTTACGTCATCCATGGAAATATATGTTGATGTATGGACTGAAGATAGAGAGAGCGGACAAAAAACGAAAGTGAACGAAGGTATCTATACTTTTGTTGCTGTAGACCGAACGGGTACTCCTGTTAAAGTACCGCCCATTTCTCCAGAAACTGACTTGGAAAAAGAGCGTTTTGAAAGTGCTTTGCGCAGAAAGCAATTAAGCTTGGTGCTTTCTGGAAGAATGAAACCAAGTGACGCTACAGAATTAAAGGCATTATTTACTAGCTAGAGCCAAAGTTCTGGCTTTGCTTATCCAGGATTCTGGATTTTGCAAGGTTGTATTTTTAAACAGACTAAAAGCCAATATTGTTTTTCCTGTAATGGCATCGGTGTGTATAGTGCCAATTTCTTGCTTGGTAGCAATGCTTTGTCCTCTTTTCACAAATACATTATCTAGGTTTTTGTATGCTGAAATATAATTTCCGTGTTGAATCAATACCATTTTCTTTCGACCGGGTTGCAATTGAATAGATAGTACTTTCCCTTTAAAAATAGATCTTGCTTTTGCTTGTCTTTCTGTCGCTAATTGAATCCCATTACTCTGAATAGTAATTCCAGCTAACGTCGGATGCTTTTGTTTACCATATTTTCTAATCACGATTCCCTTTTCAGTTGGCCAGGGAAGCCTTCCTTTGTTGGCCACAAAAGTAGATGCCACTAATTTTTCTTCTGGTGTCATTGCTATCCCAGAAGAGTTGCGATTCGCTTTTTTATTCGAGCGAGCAATTTCTTCGGCAATCAAACGCTCAATTTGCTTATTGAGTTTATTTTCCTGACTTTGAATACGCTTAACCTCAGCTATGTATTTGTTCTCTTCTCTCTTAACTTTCTCAACTAATTTTACCTGAGAGTTTTTCTCGTTTTTAACACTGTCTTGCTCTTTGGTATACAAGGCAATCAACAGCACTTTTTCTTCCTGCTTCACAATCAAAGAATCGTTATAAGCAGCCAACTTTTCGTATTCAATTTTAATCTTCTCTCCCTGCAATTTTCTGTATGCATTATATTGCTTCATATATTGCATGCGTTTATATGCCTGTGTAAAGCTTTTAGACGATAATAAGAACATCAACGTACTTTGTTTGCTTTTGCTTTTATATGACTGCACAATCATATCTGCACATGCTTTTTTTAACTTAGTCAATGAATTTTCTAAAGAATCTATTTCCTGTTGATTCAATTCAATTTCTTCCGAGAGCTCTTTCTCTTCTTGATCAATAGTTCTGATCAATCTTGACCGAATTGCAATACGTTTATTTAAATCTCCTAATTCTGAAAGCAAGGCTTCTTCTTGTTGCTTCGATTTAAACAACAGCGTATTTATTTGCCTAATTTCCTTTTGAAGTTGTTCGCGCTTTTTTTGAAGCTGTTTTTTTGTTTGCGCTACAGAAGAAAATGAACCTATGAAACACAACAATATAAAGAAGATAAGATGTAACTTCTTAGACATAAAACTATTCCTTTTACAGGCTAAAGTAATCATTTTAAAACAATTTCTTTGTACCCGTTAGGTATTGTAAAGGGGAAACTCACTGATTTATTAAATTGTACAGAACGGTAATCAACATCAACCGTTGTGGTATACTTTCCGTCAAGAGCAGTTATCAACACTTTCTTAGGAAACATTTCTCCATCTATCTTTTCATAATCTTTATAGCCGATGGTCAATGTTTTACCTTCTTGTTGTATTTCTTGTTTATTTACTTTAAAATGTAATCCACTAATAGAAAATAAAATCCCAAACAGCGCATTCTCTTTTTTCGGCATTAGGTCAAAAGCATTCTCTTTTTGAGTGGCTTGGTATTTTTCATCTTTTAAATTCAAAATAGCCTGTCCTAATAATAAATTTTGCACTTTTTCAAAATCCAAATCAGTTCCTAACCAATTACTCAATAATCCAAAGTCGCCTTCGAAATACGTTTTATTAATTTTCTCGTAATAACTTACTTTATTCTTGGTAATTAAGGCTTTTCCTATGGGGAATCCGAGCTTCGATAAACTCACCCAAATAGTATTATCTTTTCTTAATCGCAATGAGGCGGTCACACTCGGCAAGTTACTCTTACCTCTATATTTTACCCTTAATTTAGCAACAAGAGTTTCCTTATCAAAGTCATTGGCATAATGATTTTTTATGATTTTATTGACTGACATACCTCTAACTGTTGAATTACCTGCTGCTTTTTTTGTTTTACACGACGTTATAACTAACAATGCGAGTATCAAAAAATATGTACATCTTTTAAGAATCATTTATTGTGGTGTTTTTTTTCGTGTTTGAATGGCTAAATTATAATATTTTGAAGCATCGGCATTTTTACCTAAGCCTTTATATCCTAAGCTAAGTTCCTCATAAAAATTAGCCTCCATACTGAAATCATCTACTACATAATCTATACCATTTTGCAATGTGCTAATTGCTTTAGCATATTTTTTTAGCTTGTTCAAGGTTTTAGCGTGCATCAAATATACGAATGGTTGTGATGGAAATAGCTCTAACGCCTTTCTACTTTCAGTCTCTAGTTCAATATAATTCTTACGACGATATTGCTTCGTTAAAATTTCGTTAAGTATCGCAAATGATTTATTCTTTGCATAATTCTCCTTCAATTCATCTAAAGTTTGCTCATTAATTTGTTTGGGTTTCTCGTTCGATATGTTTTTGGCAACACTCGGTAATAACGACTGTTTGAACTGCATCAAATTGTCAGATAAGAGTCCTTTTTTTTCAAGATCTATTAACAAATTCCTAGCATCTTCAATCTGGTTATTTCTGATATACAAAATGATTAAATCCTCTTGTTGTAATGGTTTTTGAGCAATAATTTTCTCTTGAATTTTCAAGGCTTCTTTAAAATCCTTTTTTCTTACATATACCTCTTTCAAATGTGCCAGCAAAAAAAGATTGTCTGGTTCTTTTTCTAGTGCTTTTTGAGCATATCCTATGGCCTCAAAATATTTTTCTAAAGCATAGTAATTCTTTGAAAATTCAAAATTAACGGCAAAATTATCTGGCCGAATATGTTGGCATTTTTCTAAAGCACTAATGGCTTTATCATAGTTTTCAATTGCTTTTTCGCTAAGTGCCTGAAAAAAGAACTTTTCAAAATTGAGTGCTTTCTGCTCTTCTTGGAGTTCCTTCATGTTTTTTTGAACAGCATAAATTTGAACTAACGAATCATTTTTTACGATAGAGTCATTTTGACCAGTTCCCGAAAAGGAAAGCCACAAAACACTCAGAAAAATGATTCGCTTTTTCACGTTCTAAATTAATTTAGAATAATCTCCTATACTTACAGAAGAAAATTCGCCGTTATATTCAACATTATTACCAATCATTGCATCATCTAAATTGGCATTTTTAATTATACTATTGGTCTGAATCAATGAATTTTTAATGGTTGAGTTTTCAACTTGACTATCATCACCCAACGAAACGTTTGGCCCTATAGTCGTATCAATCAGCTTTACATTTTCACCAATATAGCAAGGTTCTATGATTGTTGAGTTCTCTAAAGTTACTGTTTTCGCAACAAGATTTTGACCCTCTTGGTGCGCAAATTGTAGTACTTTCCCATTCGTTTCAACGGTAATTTCCTTGTTTCCACAATCCATCCATTCATCAACTTTTCCTGGTACAAATTGTGCCCCTTTTTGCTTCATATTCTCGAGTACATTTGTCAACTGATACTCGCCTTTTTCTTTAATGTCATTATCTAACAAATAGTCTATCTCTTTTCTAACTGCAGCACCATCTTTAAAATAATAGATTCCAATAATGGCTAAATCAGAAATAAAGGTCGTAGGTTTTTCCACAAAATCGGTAATGATTCCATCATTCATCTTTATAACTCCATAGGCACTCGGGTTCTCAACTTGTTTTACCCAAATGGCCCCATCGGCTTCAGCATTCAACGTAAAATCAGCTTTAAATAATGTATCCGCGAAAGCGACAACACAAGGGCCATCTAATGACTCTTTAGCGCAATGGATAGCATGTGCAGTGCCCAAAGCAGTCTCTTGAATCGAAACCACACCTTTAGCTCCAAGGCCTTCTGCAATTTTGAGCAGTTTTTCTTCTGTATCTTTTGGGAAGGTCGGTCCAATGACAAAAGCAATTTCTTCAACATCTTGGTTTAGCACTTTTACAATATCTTCAACTAACCGTTGAACAATTGGTTTTCCTGCAATTAAAGTTAATGGTTTAGGAATTGTTAATGTGTGAGGTCTTAAGCGCGAGCCAATACCCGCCATAGGAACAATAATCTTCATTTAATTCAATTTTTTATGTGTAGATAAAGAGCAAATCTTTTGTGTTTTCAATCACAACAAAATACGCTCTTTTTTGTTAGACATTTTTCTTTTTCTCTTTAAAACGCAAATATAGTTAAAATAGTACCAGTCAATAAATAACACTTCTTCACAGATTCTTACCAATTACGTTGTAATAATTAGTAAATTTAAACGTCAAATCGTTAAAACTATTATGATGCCAAACAGTAAATTTCAACCTGTTCTATTGCTATTCTTATGTTCTACAATACTTTTTGCTCAAAAAAGAAAAGAGGTAACTATACAAACCGAAAAGTTATCTGATCATGTATACATGCTCACCGGACAAGGTGGAAATATTGGTGTTTCTATAGGTGATGATGGTGTTTTTATGATTGACGATCAGTTTGCGCCTCTTTCTGATAAAATTTTAGCTGCTATTAGAAAATTAAGCGATCAACCCATTAAATTCTTAGTCAATACGCATTGGCATGGTGATCATACAGGAGGTAATGTAAATTTCAAAAAAGAAGGGGCCACTATCTTAGCCCATGACAATGTCAGAAAAAGATTAAAAGAAACGCCTAAACGAGACCAGACAATGCGTCCAAAAGAAGCTTTTCCCGTGATTACTTTTAATGATAAAATAAGTATCCATATGAATGGTGAGAAAGTTGCCGTTTTTCATGTTGACAATGCGCATACTGATGGAGACGCTCTGCTCTATTTTTCTAAAAGCAACGTGCTTCATACAGGAGACACCTATTTTAAAGGCAGGTATCCATATATTGATTTAAATTCTGGAGGTGGAATCAAAGGATATATCAATGCCGTAAAGGCTGGTTTATTAGTAATCGATGAAGAAACAAAAATTATCCCTGGTCATGGTAGTGTCGCTACGAAAACTGATTATGAGACCTTCTTAAAAATGTTAGAGGAAGTTATGCAAAAGGTACAAATCCAAATAACAAACAACAAATCGGAAGAAGAGATTGCTCAAATGGAAGCGATAACTAAAAAATATGATGACCTAGGTTATGGAAGCGGTTATATAAATAGTGAACGCTTTAGAAGAACGTTGTACAAAAGTTTGAATAAATAATCTACCATTTTTCAATATATGCCCCATCTTTAACTGTGTAATGAAAGGAAACATTTCTATTTGAACATGTTTTTTCCCAATGCTTCACATAGCTTTTATAGTTTGAAGCATCAGCTATGATAAGGGTTGGTTTTATGAGATTGATCAATCTTTCTAAATTTATTTTTGGAGAATATGTAAGTAACACTTTGTGCACTTCAAATGAAAGTGGTGTATACGTTGATGAGCTATCAATAACCAATATGTTTTTATCATTAACAGTATATAATGATGAAATGTCATCAGATATATCAACTTTATTTATTTCTCTGCCTGTTGTATAATCTTTTAATATCCTAGAAGCATCCAAATTCATCTTTTTAGAAACCGTCAGTATGTTTCGTTCTTTAATACCTATTACGGTGTTTTTATTCTTGTTGAAAACAACAAACTCATTTAGATTTATCGACTCATATTTTTGATACAGGCCTACTCCCTGTAAAATAATAAACGAACCCAATACATATTTTAAATTGTCTATTGTTTTCTTTTGTACCCATTTCGTTGTAAATACAATAAACAAATACGATCCAACTACCAACGATATAGAAAATGAAATATCTTGAAATACAAAGTTTTTTTGTGCGGCTATCCAAGAAATAACGCCGTTCATAGTTGATATTATTTCAATAAAAAGGTCTAGTAATAAAGGGGGCGTGATACGCATCCACCCTAAGAAAATAATAACAATCCCTAGACCTAGTACGAAGCCTAATATTGGAATAATTATCAGATTGGCTACGAAAAACAGCCCTGGGAATTGATGAAAATAATATAAACTTAAGGGCAATACTCCTATTTGGGCAGCGAGAGAGACCGTGAATAACTGCCAAAAATAATCGATGAACTTCCATGACGGTTTCCATAAACCATATACAATTGGTTGCAACCAAACAATAAAGAAAACCGCTAAATAACTTAATTGAAATCCTATTTCGAAAAGGTAATAAGGGTTCAACAATAGCAAAAATAGCATTGAGATAATCAAGTTTTTATAAACGCTATTTTTCCTTTCTATTACAAGTCCAATACTCACTGCGGTAAACATAGCCACCGCTCTTATAACCGATGCCGACAATCCAGCTATAAAAGCAAAAACCCAAAGCAGTACTACGATAAGTAGAAGTCGAATAATCTTACCTTTTCTAAATCTTTTTAACGGACTTAACAAAAGGTTTAAAAGCAGCATAATAATCCCAACGTGCAACCCTGACACCGCCAATAAATGAATAGCTCCAGCGTTAGCATAATCTTGGAGTAATTCGTTTGATATTTCCTGTCGTTGTCCTAATAACAAAGCATTTACAACCCCTAATTCATCTTTGCTGAATTTGCTTTTCATCAAAGTTTCATTCGTCTTCCTTCTAAACGCATCAGCCAAGCCCCTTAATGTCATTTTACCCATCTCTAACTTGACAAAATGGTTATCAGAAATATTTATTTGCTTATAAATTTGTCGATGCTCTAAGTAGTTCTTATAATTAAATTGATATGGATTTTTAGGAGGCTCTATTTCCGAAAGTACAGTATGCACTACTAATTTATCATCTATTCGAATCGATTTATTAAGACTATCTAATTTTATGTTCACTAGCAAACGACCCTGAGCTTGTTTGCCATCTATTTGTAAAACTTCAGCCTCATATTTGCTGTAAAATGGATTCGGTTTTAACCTAGTGCTAACTTTCAAAATCATTTGCGATCCGTCCTTCTCAGATAAGAAACTCGTATAATGATACTGTTTTTTCACATCATCCTGAAAACTTATTGTCGCCATTCCAATACAAAAAAATGTCAAAAAGGTAGAGACATTATACAGAGAAAGCAATCTTGGGTTATTCTTTGAGAGCACAAAAAATAATGTCAGTATGAAGAGAGAACCAATTAACAAAGTAGCCACAAGAAGCAAAGGAATATCTACATAGAAACCAACTATAATGCCAGTTACAAGACATATTAAGAGGTGAAATGGTATATATTTTAACAACTGCATTTAGTTAAAATTACAGAAATAATACTATACTTCCTTTGAAAACACTCAAATTAACCGTTTGTTGGTTAAAAAGCCCCATTTGTTAAGAAAACAACCTTAATTATTGTTTTGGTCGGCGTTGAATGAAAAGTCCAACTATATTTGAAGTATCAAAAACTATTAGTTACTATAGTTATGTAGGAGTTCCTATAGTATGCTAACAAAATTAGAGTTATTTAAAATATAAACCTCAACGCTTCTCATGTCGTTGAGGTTTTTTTTATTAATTATTTTTAAAATTCTTCGAGTATAATAACTTTGTATTTGCGAACTTCGTAGCACAATTTGAATCACCTCATTGAAACCAAAAGTTTCCTTCAAACAAATTAATAGATTAGCGATCCCTGCAATAATTGCTGGAATCGCAGAACCACTATTGTCTATAACAGACACCGCGATTGTGGGGAACGTACATGATAACCCAATAGAATCTTTAGCGGCAGTTGGCATTGCTGGTTCATTTTTATCTGCTATTTTTTGGATTCTAGCTCAAACGCGCTCAGCAATATCTGCCATCATAGCTCAGTATTTGGGAGCCAATAAACTAGATGACATTAAGACCTTGCCTGGTCAAATAATTACAATAAATATATCACTGAGTATTCTTATCTACATAATTACCTTATTCTTTGTAGAAACAATATTTAAATTATATAATGCTGAAGGTCTCATTTTAAATTACGCAGTTGATTACTATAAAATACGAGCCATTGGTTTACCATTAACCATTTTTACATTTTCAGTTTTTGGAATTTTTAGAGGTCTACAAAATACATATTGGCCTATGGTAATCAGTATTTTAGGAACTGTTTTAAACATTGTATTAGACTATGCTTTTGTGTTTGGAATTGAAGGTTTTATTCCGGCTATGCATATCGAAGGTGCGGCGTATGCCAGTGTCATTGCACAAGGTTTTATGGCGCTCTTGTCTTTAGTCTTAGTGCTAAAAAAGACACCATTTCGTTTAAAATTCACATTCCCATTTAATAAAGAAATAAAACGTTTATTACTCTTAAGCTTGAATTTGTTCATACGAGCCTTAGCGCTGAATATAGCTCTTTATTTTGCCAACGCCTTCGCAACCAAATACGGTAATAACTATATTGCCGCGCAAACTATTGCTTTTCAAATATGGTTGTTTTTTGCCTTTTTTATTGATGGTTACTCAAGTGTAGGAAACATTGTTTCTGGGCGTTTACTCGGTGAGAAAGATTATAAAAACCTTTGGAATCTCTCCATAGATCTTACCAAATATGCCGCATTTATCGCACTCATTTTATGTGCAATTTGCTTTATGCTTTATCAGCCTATCGGTCAATTATTTACAAAAGAAACCGCTGTTCTCGATACTTTTTATGGTATATTTTGGATCGTTATTATGATGCAACCATTAAATGCGATTGCTTTCGTGTTTGATGGATTATTTAAAGGCTTAGCCGAAGCTGTAACATTGCGAAACACCTTAGTAATAGCAACATTTTTAGGGTTTATTCCAGCCTTATTGATTGGCGATTATTTTGGACTTAAATTACATGCCGTGTGGATCGCTTTTACAGTGTGGATGCTACTTCGAATGCTCATCTTAGTATTCAAATTTAGAGGTAAGTATTTGTCGAAAACGCATTAACTTTTAACAATCAATCTCGCCGCTTTGGCACTAGCGCCTTTTCCGCCTAATTTTTGTTCTAAATCGAGATAATCAGAGTGTAGTTTTTCACGATGTGCGTTATCTAGTATTTTGGCAAGTTCTTCTTCTAAGCTTTTTTCATTAAAATCATGTTGAATCAACTCCGTAACGACTTCTCGATCCATAATTAAGTTGACAAGTGATATAAACTTTAAGGTAATAATACGTTTGGCTATCTGATATGAAATATTTCCTGCTTTATAGCAAACTACCTGAGGTACTTTGAACAAGGCTGTTTCTAAGGTCGCTGTGCCCGAAGTAACCAAAGCCGCATGAGAAATTGACAATAAATCATAGGTTCTATTTGCCACAAATCGAACCGATGTATCAGAAAAAAAAGACGTATAAAAACTATCTTCCTGACTAGGAGCGCCAGCAATCACAAATTGAAAATCAGCAAACCTAGGCACCATTTTCAACATTACTGAAAGCATTTTGGTAATTTCTTGCTTTCTACTACCGGGCAATAATGCAATTATTGGCTTCTCATTTAACTGATGTTCAGCTCTAAATTTTTGCTCGTTCGTAGTTGGTTTATCAACAATAGCATCAATTAACGGATGCCCAACAAAATTGACTTTATAATTGTATTTTTTATAAAACGCTTTTTCAAAAGGCAGGATAACATACATGGCATCAATATCTCTTTTAATGGCCTCAACACGACCCGCTCTTGATGCCCACACCTGTGGTGAGATATAATAATTGGTCTTATAGCCTTGTTTTTTGGCCCATTTAGCAATGCGCAAATTAAATCCAGAGTTATCAATAAAAATGAGTTGATCTGGCTCATATTGAGTGATGTCTTTTTTACAGAAAGCAATAAAACCTAAAATTTTACGAAGATTTAAAATTACTTCACCGAAACCCATAAATGCCCTTTCCTTATAATGTTTTACTAGTGTTCCACCAACGCGCTGCATGAGGTCTCCTCCCCAAAACCTGAAATCTGCTTGTGCATCTTCTTTCTGCAATGCCTTCATCAAGTTTGAAGCATGTAAATCACCTGAGGCTTCTCCCGCAATTATATAATACTTCATTTATGAATTCATTTTAAAGAAATTGAGAGACTAAGATTAAAAGCGCAATAAATAGGGTAGCGATCAAAACACCCCTTGCTCTCTGATCTTGTTTTTTCTTGATAAAAACAAAGAAAACCAACAAATTAGGAACTGCCGCTAAACTCAGAATTTTTCCATACATCTTTTCTTGATGGATAAAACGAAAAGCCTCCTTAAAATTGGTGTCAATAAACAATTCCACATACAGATAGTATCCCGCAAGTGTTGCGAAAAGACCAACTACAATCCCTATTAAAATTTCCTTTTTCATGCATTTAATTTATTATTTATGAAACTTAGCTCTTTCAGCAGCCTTATAGATCCCAGCTATTTAATTTTTGAATATAATGATGTGCTGTTAAATCAAACTGTACCGGTACAACAGATATAAAACCGTTCTCTAGAGCGAATAAATCAGTGTCCTCGCCATTATCTAAGTTCTCGAATTTTCCCGACAACCAATAATAATCTTTTCCTAATGGACTTGTTCTCTTGTCAAAGTCTTCTTTCCATAAGCCATGTGCCTGTCTACAAATTTTAACTCCTTTTATTTCCTCTTTTTCTAAGTTCGGAATATTCACATTAAGCACAACACCCTCGGGTAGTTTATTCTTTAAAACGTTCAATGTAATTTTTTTTACAAACTCCTTACAATGTTTAAAATCAGCATCCCAATTATAATCTAATAATGAAAAGCCAATCGCAGGAACGCCTTCTATACCGGCTTCTACAGCTGCACTCATAGTGCCAGAGTAAATCACATTTATAGATGAATTCGAACCATGATTAATACCAGAAACACACAAATCTGGTTTTCTATTTAAGATCTCATTCACAGCAAGTTTTACACAGTCTGCTGGAGTCCCTGAACAGCTATATTCTAACTGAATCCCATCATCAACATTTATCGGATTACAATACAAGGTCGAGTCAACAGTTATAGCATGACCCATACCGCTTTGAGGACTATCTGGAGCCACAACAACAACATCTCCTATTTCGTTCATCACCGAAATTAATGTTCGAATACCAGGTGCTGTAATGCCATCATCATTTGTGACAAGAATTAAAGGTTTTTCATTCATATAGATAAAGGTTTATTTGCAAAACAAAGCTACTATTTTTTTGCGGTATCCAAGGGCATTAATCTTTAACTTTTTGTTGTGAAAAATAGTATCTTAGAGTTCTTAATAATTGTAAATCAATTCATGCTTTATGAAAAAATATATTCTAATCGTACTTTTACTTTCCCTTACAATAAGTCAGGCTCAAAAAACAAATGAGAACGACTGTGCCTGTTGTACGGAAGCACATCAAGAATTTGATTTTTGGCTTGGAAAATGGACTGTTTATGACATAAAGGGTAATATTATTGGCACAAATACCATTACGAAAGCATATGGCAATTGCGTTTTGAAAGAAGAATGGAAATCTACGTCTAAGAGTAGAGGTACTAGCTATAATTATTATAATTTGAGTGATAAAACGTGGAATCAAGTATGGGTGGACAATTCTGGCTTCAATTTAACGTTAAAGGGTAACTATATTAACAAAAAAATGGTCTTAACAAGCCCATTGACTAAAAGTGAAAAAGGTAATTATTACAATCAAATTAGCTGGTTCAAGAACGAAGATGGTAGCGTTACACAAACATGGAACGTGTTAGATATGAACCACAAAAAGATCCGTGAAGCATTTAAAGGGATTTACAAAAAAAATGTTAAATAGACATTTAATTGAATAATTGGCACTATTTTAGTACATGGAAAGATAATTTTGAATGAAAAGAATACAAACGTTTATGAAGAAAAATTATAAGTTTTTAATACCAGTGGTATTATTAGCAGGGATTTTATTGAGTTTTCAAATAAAAAAACAACCCGATCCTGAAAAAGATAAAATATTAGTCGGTTTAATTAGATATGCCTTAACCCAAGGTCACTACGAACCTCAAGATATGAATGACCAATTTTCTGAAGCTGTTTTTGAGGATTTCATAACTGGACTAGATCCAACGAAAAGATTTTTCACCAAAGAAGATATTGATCAATTTTCTTATTATCAAACGAAAATAGACGATCAAATTAAAAGTGAAGATCTTACGTTTTATAACACAGTATATTCACGTTTTGCCGTGCGCTTGAGAGAAGCTCGCGGATTTTATAAAGACATCTTAAAAACGCCTTTCGATTTTGATAAGGAGGAGTCGTTAAATGTTGATTATGAGATAAAGCCATATGCCAAAAACCAAACAGAATTAATTGGGTATTGGAAAAAACAGTTAAAGCTTAATACACTAAGTCGTTTACATTCGAAGCTAGAATTAGAAAAAGACAAAAAGAAGGAAGATGCTTCGTATGAGATGAAATCATTTGCCCAATTAGAAGAAGATGCGAGAGTTGCTACCATGAAGAGTACAGAAGATTTCTTTAATTTCATGGATGATTTAGATGATACAGATTGGTTCTCAGTTTTTATCAATAGTATTTCTACTGGCTTTGACCCACACACATCATACCTCGCACCGAGAATTAAAAAGAAATTCGATATTGATATCGCAGGAAAGTTAGAAGGTATTGGTGCGCGATTATATATTAAAGATGACTTTACAACAGTGTCTGAATTAGTTTCTGGAGGTCCTGCCTGGAGAGCTGGTGAATTAGAAGTTGGTGATGTTATTTTAAAAGTGGCTCAAGCTGATGCTGAACCTCTTGATATTGTTGGTATGCGTTTAGATGATGCTATCGAGTTTATTAAAGGAAAAAAAGGTACAGAAGTGCGATTAACAGTTAGAAAAATTGACGGTACTTCTAAAGTCATTTCTATAATTAGAGATGTGGTAGAATTAGACGAAACTTTTGCCAAGACTTCAATAGTTAAAAAAGACGAAAGAACGTTTGGTTTAATCAATCTTCCAAAATTTTACATCGACTTTAGTGAACAAAACTTTAGAAACTCAGCGACAGATATGGCCCGTGAGATTCAACGCATGAAAGAAGAGAAGGTAGAAGGTCTTTTAATTGACTTGAGGAATAACGGAGGTGGATCTCTTGAAACAGCTATTGCCATTGCTGGTTTGTTTATTGAAGAAGGACCTGTGGTACAAGTAAAATATAGAGAAAGTGCTCCTAGAATAAGAAAAGATAAAGATTTAGAAATTCGTTGGGATAAACCACTGGTAATTTTGGTAAATGAACTCTCTGCTTCGGCTTCGGAAATTTTTGCCGCCGCAATGCAAGATTACAATAGAGCTGTTATTATTGGAAGCAAGCAAACGTTTGGAAAAGGTACCGTTCAAAATTTATTGCCATTGAATAATTACGTAAAGTATGATAAGGATTTAGGAGCTTTAAAAATGACCATTCAAAAGTTTTACAGAGTGAATGGAGGTTCTACACAGCTAAAAGGAGTAGCATCAGATATTGCAATGCCAACGAGATATTCGTATTTAGACGTTGGTGAACGTGATGAAGAAAATCCGTTACAATGGGATAAAATTGAAAAAGCATCCTATACAACATGGGATAAATACGAGAATTTTCATGAAGTTGTAAATAATAGTAAAAAGCGTATTGGTAGTAATCCTCACTTTAAATTGATCGATAAAAATGCGAAGTGGTTAAAAGAGGGGCAAGACGATTCTTTAGTAAGTTTGAACATCAGCGAATATCAAAAAGATATTGAAACAAGAACTGCTGAAAGTAAAGAATTTAGTTCGTTATATACCTATAGCAATAACTTAACTTTTAAATCTCCAAAATATGAATTGCCACTTATCAAAAATGATTCTATTTTGGCTAAGAAGAGAGATGTTTGGCATACCAATCTAACAAAAGATATTTATGTAGAAGAAGCACTCAATGTGTTGGCCGAATTAAAAGTAAAAAAGTACGTTAAGCTCGTTAAAAACTAATCAGTTTATATACATTTATTAGTGTCAAATTCACTTACACAATTAGCCCTGAAGAAGTTTAAAAAAAACCGCTCAGGGCTTTTTAGCTTTTGGTATATTGTACTTTGCGGAATTATTGCTGTGTTTGCTTATGTATTTACACCTGATGATTCTAGTAATGCCAATCAAATGCATTTAGAAATACATTCTAAAAAACCTGGATTTACGGTTCAAATGCTTACACTTCCTGCACAAGAAGTTTCAAAACAATCGTTCTTCTCAAAATTATTTTTTGGCAATAAGAATAGCGTTACAGAAATTCCCATTATATCTTATAACATCACTGAGAATTCACTTGAAATTGTGCCGTATAGCGAAGGGAGCATTCAGAAACTTGTAAAAAAGTATCCTCTTACTACTTTTAAAAATGACCCTACTCAGTATATCACACAGAAAAAGTTTTTGTGGGGAACAGATAAATACGGAAGAGACCTCTTAAGTAGAATGCTCATTGGTACTCGAATTTCCTTTTTTATAGGTTTTATTGCTGTTTTTATTTCCTTAGTGATAGGCATCACAATTGGCTCTATTGCTGGTTATTTTGGCGGAAAAGTAGATACTTTTATTATGTGGCTTATTAATATAACCTGGTCTATTCCAACCTTATTATTAGTAATCGCCATCACCTTAGCACTCGGCAAGGGTTTTTGGCAAGTTTTTGTCGCCGTTGGACTTACCATGTGGGTTGAAGTTGCCCGTGTTGTGCGTGGTCAAATAATGACCACCAAACAGCAACAATATGTAGAGGCTGCCAAAGCCTTAGGTTTTTCGAATACTCGTATTATTTTGAGGCATATTTTACCGAATATTTTGGCCCCAATTATTGTAATATCTGCGGCTAATTTTGCCGCGGCCATTCTTATAGAAAGTGGACTCAGCTTTTTAGGAATCGGTGCGCAACCTCCAACTCCATCTTGGGGTGCTATGATCAAAGATCACTACAGTTATATCATTCTTGGAAAAGCATATTTAGCCATTATTCCAGGGCTGGCAATTATGAGTTTAGTTATGGCCTTTATGCTCATTGGCAATGCCTTGCGTGACGCTTTAGATGTTCGGAATTAACTATTAATTTCAATATTACCTTTCGACTTTTAATCCTTGATTTTTAGGCTCTATGACCACTTTTATTTTACCTTTGTTACTCTTGTGCTAATTCGTCTAAAAAAACATATCGAAACTAATTTTTCTTTTTTGAAAGAGAAAAAAATCATAGTTGCCATTTCTGGTGGTATCGATAGTGTTGTGCTTGCCCATTTATTACAACAGTTGAAATTTGAAATTTCTTTAGCACATTGTAATTTTCGCTTACGCGGAAAAGCATCTGATGAAGATCAAGTTTTCGTTGAGGCATTGGCAAACCAATTGAATCTCCCTTTTTTTACAATTGCTTTTGAAACGTTGGATTACGCGGATAAGAACGGTGTTTCGACCCAAATGGCAGCACGCGAATTACGCTATCGCTGGTTCGAAAAAATACGTCGAGAAAACGAGCTAGATTATATTGCCACCGCACATCATTTAGACGATGATTTAGAAACTTTTTTAATCAATTTTACGAGAGGTACAGGGTTAAATGGTTTAACAGGTATTCCGTCACTAAACAATAAAGTCATTCGCCCACTATTACCTTTTTCAAAAGAAACTATAGAAAAGTATGGTCATGAAAATAATATTGAATGGCGCGAAGATGCTTCCAATTCAAAAACAGCATATCAACGCAATGAATTTCGACATAAAGTGATTCCTATATTAAAAAAAATGAATCCCAACTTACTTGTATCCTTTCAGAAAACAACCTCCTATTTACAAGAAAGTCAGGGTATTATTGATGATACGATTACCAAACTAAAAAAAGAACTTTTTGTTACCATCCGATCAGGGGTTCAACAAATTGACATAGAAAAGCTTAAAAACCGAAAGAACTCGAAGGCCTATTTATTTGAATTACTCAAAGAATATAGTTTTACGGAGTGGAATGATGTCACAGATTTAATGTATGCTCAATCTGGCAAAGTCATCTATAGCAATACACATCGGTTAATCAAAGATAGAGATCATTTTTTATTAGAATCTATTGGTGATAAAGACCCAACAGCTCATTTTCAAATTTCAAAAGGACAAACAACCTTAGCTCTAGAAAACTTTAAGCTTCAACTAACGACAAGCGACGTTTCAATAGAAAATGAATCGAAAAATAGTATTCAAGTCGATGCTGAGACATTAGAATTTCCGTTGACCTTGAGGAAATGGAATGCGGGTGATTATTTTTATCCTTTTGGAATGAAAGGAAAGAAAAAAATAAGCAAGTTTTTTAAAGATGAAAAATTATCTTTAATCGAAAAAGAAAAGGCTTGGTTATTATGCTCTAAAAATGACATCGTTTGGATTGTAAATCGCCGATTAGATGATAGGTTTAAGGTTACAGATGCCACACAAAAAACAATACAAATAGCATATATTGAAGACTAAACTTTCAATATATCATACTAATATCAACTTTCAATTATGGATAAAAAAATTGAAAATCAAGTACAACAATTAAAAGAGAAATACGACGCTATTGGTCAAGATTTAGAAACACATCTTGATGGTTTATTGCAAAGTAAACCAAGTACGTATTGGGATTATATTCAAACGGATGCTTTGCTCAATTTACAAACTCAGAGAACCTTACTACCTGACGAAATGGTATTTATCATGTACCATCAAATCAACGAGCTCATTTTTAAAATGATTCTTTGGGAAATCGATCAAATTTCTCATCATGAAGAGTTGTCAACCTCATTTTTTGTAGCGCGCTTAAAACGTATTAGTCGCTATTTTGATATGCTGAGCCAATCATTTACCATCATGGGAGATGGTATGGAAATCGATCAATATATCAAATTTAGAGACACCTTAACGCCTGCTAGTGGATTTCAAAGTGCACAATATAGAATGATCGAATTTTGTTCTACCGAACTCATTAACCTCATAGACTATAGATTTAGAAAAACTATTAATAGAGATACACCTTTTGAGCATGCTTTTGAACACTTATATTGGCAGGCCGCTGGTAAAGATTATAAAACAGGAGAAAAGTCTTATTTACTAGAACAATTCGAAGAAAAATATAAAAATAAGTTTCTCAGAATGATGAAAGAATACAATACCATCAACCTCTGGACTAAATTCAAATCACTTCCCGTGAAGGATCAACAAAATATTGATTTACAAAATGAAATGCGACACTACGATCATACTGTAAATGTTCTTTGGGTAATGGCGCATTATGGAGCTGCCGAAAAATATATTGGTAGTGGTGATATTGAAGCAACCGGTGGTAGTGAATGGCAAAAATATATGCATCCAAGGTATCAACGTCGTATCTTTTTTCCAGATCTTTGGTCAATAGAAGAACTGGAAAATTGGGGTGTTGATAATCTAACATCTCATAAAATATTGTCTTAAGGTTTTCGTTGTATTAACATCCGTTTTAAAGATGTTACCTAAAAAAATATAGTGTATATAAACTCCTTAAAAACAGTATTTTTAGGGAGTTTGTTATTTTTGGAACAGTAATTGTATTTTATCAATTGCTAAACATTAAAAAGATGAAAAAAAAATTACTTGCCATACTATTGTTTACCACGGTTGTGGGCTTTGCTCAAACTGAGCCAAAAGCGTATAAAGCAGGTGAATGGTTAAAATTTAGAATTAGCTATAGTAACTTTTTAAACGCTGGTAACGCCACCATGCAGATCAAAGAATCAAATCATAATGGCAAAAAGGCGTTTCACATTCAAGGTAAGGGAAAAACTACGGGTGTGATAAGCTGGTTTTTCAAGGTAAGAGATGATTATCAATCTTATTTTTATCAAGATAATATACAACCGTATCGTTTTATCAGAAAAATAAATGAAGGCGGTTATAAAAAGAATAAAGAAATTTTATTCAATCATCAAACAAAAAATGCTACCGTAAAAGATTATAAGAAAAATACCACAAAGAATTTCACTATTAATAGTGGAGTGCAAGATATGGTATCCACCTTGTATTATTTACGTGACAAGGATCTCACCAATATGAACGTCGGAGATGAAATTTCATTGAGTATGTTTTTTGACGAAACAACGTACGGCTTCAAAATGCGTTATCTAGGCAGGGAAACAATCAAGACTAAATTTGGAAAAGTTAAATCTTTAAAGTTTCGTCCCGTAGTTCAAGCAGGGCGCGTGTTTAAGGAAAAAGAAAGTTTAACCGTGTGGGTTACAGCAGATAAAAACAAAATACCTTTGCGCATTAAGGCCTCACTAGCTGTAGGGTCACTAAGAGCTGACTTAGATGCGTATAAGGGCTTAGCGAATTCATTTCCAATCATATTTTAACAAATAGGGTCTTTTGTCGTTTCATTAAAAATAGTAGATTTGTTCAGATATTTTTAAAATGAATTTGACATTGTGAAGCAGCTTATACCCCTACTACTCATACTAGTGCTCTTTTCTTGTAAAAAAAATGACGAGCAAATCCCAGCCGAACCAATAGCTAAAGCTGAACTTCCTAAAATTATAAGTAAATATGGCTATGTATTTAACGATTATAAAGTCGTTGAGGACACCATAAGAAGTGGCGAAAGTTTTGGTGAAATATTAGATAGAAACCATGTTGAATACCCATTGGTGTATAAAATTGCTGAATCGGTTAAAGATACGTTCGATGTTCGAAGATTAAAGGCTGGTAAACCTTATACCATATTAGCTAAAAAAGATACCACCGAAAAAGCACAAGTATTTATTTATCGACCAAATTTAAGTGAATATTTAGTGGTAGATTTTATCGACTCAATTCAAGCTTCAAACCATAAAAAGCCCATAAAAATTGTGGAGAGAACTGAAACAGGTATCATAAACGATTCTTTATCTTCCTTGTCTTTAGTGATAGACAGCAAAGGGCTAGATTATAATATTGTAAATGAAATGGCCGATATTTATGCCTGGACCATCGATTTCTTTCACCTCCAGCAAGGTGATAGTTTTAAAATCATGTTCGAAGAAAAGTATGTAGATGATACGACCTATGTCGGTATTGGAAAAGTAAAAGCCGCCTACTTTGAGCATAAAAAAACTCCTTTTTATGCCTTCAACTATGTGACTGACTCGACTAAAAATGTATATGATTTTTATGATGATGAAGCTCATAATTTGAGAAAACAATTTTTAAAAGCTCCCGTTAATTTTAGAAATGCTCGTATTTCGTCACGATATAATTTACGACGAAGAATTGCGCATTATGGGTATCGCGTCAAAGCACATAAAGGAACAGATTTTGCTGCTGCTCACGGTACACCTATTATTGCTACCGCAAACGGAACTGTTACCAAATCTGCCTATGCAAGAGGAAATGGTAATTATGTAAAAATTAAACACAACTCTACTTATAGTACGCAATACTTGCATATGTCTAAGAGAAAAGCAAGAGTAGGTGATTTTGTAAAACAAGGCGATGTTATTGGATATGTGGGTAACACCGGAAGCTCTGCCGGAAACCATGTGTGCTATCGTTTTTGGAAGCATGGTAGACAAGTCGATCCGTTAAGAGAAAAATTACCTTCTGCCGAACCTATCAAAGAAGAAATAAAAGATGATTTCTTAACTTATATTGTTCCGTTTAAAGATAGTCTCGATAACGTTATCGTAAAATAATGCTACGATCTTATCGGATGCTTCTTTTAAATATTCTACTTTTGAGGCAGTAAAACTGCAGTACAATGTCTTTAAAGAAAATCGACCCAACCACAACCGTCGCTTGGAAAAAACTCACCGCTCATTTTGAGGAAATAAAAGAAGTGCAAATGCCATCACTTTTTGTGAAAGATGAGTCTAGAAAAGAAACGTTTTCGGCTTGTGTGGGAGATGTAGATCTCGATTATTCTAAAAACAGAATGACCGAAGACACCTTGAAATACTTACTCGAACTAGCGCAAGAGGTCGATTTAAAAGATGGTATTCAGCAATTATTCTCTGGTAAAAAAATAAACGCCACTGAAAATCGAGCGGTTCTGCATACTGCTTTGAGAAACAAATCAGGTAAATCGGTCTTAGTAGAAGGGCAAGATGTAATGCCAGAAGTTAAGAAATCGTTAAGTAAAATGAAATCTTTTTCAGATGCCATTATTTCTGGAACATTGAAAGGGTATACTCAGAAGGCTTTTACCGATGTTGTAAATATTGGAATCGGCGGTTCTGACCTTGGTCCAAGAATGGTCGTAGAGGCTCTTCCATTCTATGCCAATCATTTAAAAACACATTTCATTTCAAATATTGATGGAGATCATGTTGCCGAAATCCTAAAAGGGTTGGACCCCGAAACAACGTTGTTCGTGATTGTTTCAAAAACATTTACCACGCAAGAAACATTAACAAATGCTCAAACGGTAAAAAAGTGGTTTTTGAAATCGGCATCCGAAAAGGATATCAAGCATAATTTTGTTGCTGTCTCGACCAATCTAGAAAAAGTAAGCGCTTTCGGTATCGACAGTGCTCACATTTTTACAATGTGGGATTGGGTTGGCGGTCGTTATTCTATGTGGAGTGCCGTCGGTTTATCGATATGTTTAGCCATTGGGTTCAAAAATTTTGATGATTTTTTGAGCGGTGCTTATATGGTCGATCAACATTTTGAATCTACTTCATTTGACCAAAACTTACCGGTAATTTTAGCCCTAATTAGCGTTTGGTATAATAACTTTTTCAATACTGAAAGTGAGGTTGTAATTCCATTTTCTCAATACATGAGCCAGTTGGTTCCCTATTTACAGCAACTCTCTATGGAAAGCAACGGGAAAGCGGTCGATCGTAACGGGAAAGATGTTCACTATCAAACAGGTAACATAATTTGGGGTAATACAGGTACCAATGTACAACATGCTTTTATGCAATTAGTACACCAGGGTACAAAGTTAATTCCAGTTGATTTTATTGGATTTTCTCAACCGTTACATGGCAATGAAGAACATCATGAAAAGTTAATGGCAAATTTTTATGCCCAGTCTGAAGCTTTATGCTTTGGCAAATCTAAAGAGCAGGTACATTTAGAGTTGAAGTTTGCAAATAAATTAGACGCAATAGGTACCTTGCTACCCTATAAAGTATTTGAAGGCAACAGACCTTCAAATACGATTGTAATAAAAAAACTATCTCCTTATTCATTAGGAAGTCTAATTGCTATTTACGAACACAAGACATTTACCCAAGGTTACCTCTGGAATATTTTTAGTTTTGATCAATTTGGAGTTGAATTAGGTAAAGAAATGGCGAATAAAAGACTCTCTTAGTCTTTTCATACTACTTATATTGTTGACTTCTAGTACTAATGTTGATAAGTTGGGTTCTTCATCCTTGTAAAAAACATACAATTTTACATATATTTGCCCGCTTGGCTAAAAGTTAATGTTTTCTTAAAGTTATTTCTATGAAAAGCATTACTTTTGCCGCGTAAAACATAAACTAATTCAATTTACACATGAAAAAAATTACTAATTTATTGATGGTTTTGATGTTCGCTATGACATCATCCATTTTTGCACAAGGGGTCACTACCTCTTCTATGAGTGGTTCAGCTCTAGACAATGAAAAAAATCCATTACCTGGTGCCAGCGTAGTGGCTGTGCACATTCCGTCTGGAACAAAGTACGGTGCAGCAACGGATTTAGATGGTTTATTTAGAATCTCAAATATGAGAGTAGGTGGACCTTATACTGTAACTATTACTTATGTTGGTTTCCAAGATTTTACTAGAGAAAACGTTACTTTACAATTAGGTCAAACTTTTAGAGTTGTCGCTACTTTGCAACAATCTTCTAATGCTTTAGAAGAAGTTGTTATTACTGCACAAGCTAATGGTGTTTTCAACTCTAATAAAACAGGTTCTGAAACTATTATTAATTCAAAACAGATTAATAATTTACCTTCTGCTTCACGTTCGATTGCAGATTTTGTAAGAATTACACCTCAAGCTCAAATAACGGAAGGAAATGATGGGTTCTCAATTTCATTGGCGGGAAATAATAACCGATTTAATGCCATTTATGTCGATGGAGCTATAAGTAATGATGTTTTTGGTCTTGCAGGTTCTGGTACGAATGGTGGACAGACAGGAGTTTCTCCATTTTCGGTTGATGCCATTGAACAATTTCAAGTTCAAGTTGCTCCTTTTGATGTAAGAATCGGAGGATTTAGTGGTGGTGCAATTAACGCCGTTACACGCTCAGGTTCAAACGAATTTAGTGGTTCTGCTTATTATTTTACAAGAAATGAATCTTTAGCTGGTAAAACTCCTGTAGATTTAATTCCTGCAGGTGAAAGTGCACAAAAATTAAACGAATTTACGGCTAAGACATACGGATTTAGAATTGGAGGTCCAATTATTAAGGATAAGGCATTTTTCTTTTTAAACTATGAAAGACAAGATGATGTGACTCCACAGCCTTTTAATGTTAGCAATTATGTTGGTGATACCGATGCGGCTGGGTTAGAAACGATTCGCCAGTTTTTTAGCACAAATTACAATTATGACCTTGGTGTATACGATCAAAATGATTTTACACTTGAAAGTGATAAAATTACTGCCAAGTTTGATTTTAATTTAAGTGACGATCATAAATTATCTTTGAAACATAATTATACGAAAGCGGTTAATTTAGAATCTAGAAACTCTAATAGAGGTTTCATTGGTTTTATAAATGGTTCTGAATTCTTTACTTCAACAACGAATACTACTTCTCTTGAATTTAACTCTAATTTCGGTTCGAAATTCGCGAATAGTTTAATTTTAGGATATACAAGTGTAAGAGATGATAGAGATCCTTCTGGTAATCCTTTCCCATCGGTTCAAATTAGAGATGGTAATGGTACGATTCAGTTAGGGGCCGAGCCATTTTCAACAGCTAATTTATTAGAAACTGATGTTTTCACTTTGACTAATAATTTTGAAATATATAAAGGGAAGCATACAATAACCTTAGGTACTCATAACGAGTGGTCTAAAGTTAAAAACTTATTCTTCGCTTTCAACTTCGGTCAATATCAATATGATAATGTAACTGATTTATTTAACGGTGATATTGATAGACTTCAAAGAGGTTATTCACTAGTTAGTAATGGAGCCGGTGATACGTCATCAGGATCTGCCGATTTTAATGTATTTCAAGCGGGTGTTTACGCTCAAGATGAGGTTCAAATCAATGATAACTTTAAGTTAACTGTAGGTGTTCGTTTTGATATGCCTTTCTGGGCTGATGGTCCTGTTAATGAAGACTTTAACACTAGAACTGTAGCATTATTAGAAGCCGCAGGAAAAGATTTACAAGGAGCTAGAGTTGGTAGAAGTCCTGCAAATATTTTGCATGTTGCCCCTAGAGTAGGGTTTAACTGGAATGTAAAAGGTGAATATAAAACTCAAATTCGCGGTGGATTCGGTGTTTTCACCTCTAGATTACCTTTAGTTTGGCCAGGTGGTACATACAACAACAATGGTGTAACTGGTGGGTTCCTTTTCCAAGATGTTGATTTTGGTGATACAATCCTTCCTTTTAATCCTGATGTAAATAGTCAGCCTGTTGGTGCACAACCAGGTACTGGAGAAACAGGTGGTAATATCGATTTGTTTGCTAGTGATTTTAAATTACCACAGGTACTAAAAGCGAATATCGCTTTTGATCAGAAATTACCTTGGGGTGGTTTAACTTTTTCAGGAGATATTTTATATCAAAGAACACTATCTAATATCTACTATGAGAATTTAAATTTAGGTGGAGCTGTAGGTAGATTAACAGGTACTGGTGATGATAGATTAACGTATAATAGAAGAGATGAAATAGATGGTACTTATGATAGAATAATCCTAGCGACAAACACAACTCAAGGAGAGACTTGGAATTTTGTTGGTACGCTTTCGAAATCTTTCTCAAATGGTTTCCAAGGAAGTGTTTCTTATTCTTACGGTGACGCTTATGCTATTTTCGATGGTACTTCATCACAAAATAGTTCACAATGGAGAGGAATTCAAAATGTGAATGGTAAAAATTCTCGTTTACCTGTAACAAGATCTGATTTCTCTGCTGGAAGTAGAATAATTTCGAATATGTCGTATGAATTAAAATGGAATGACAATTTAAAATCTACATTTGGTTTAGTTTATTCAGGTTCTCAAGGTAGCCCATATTCTTACACTTATGGTGGAAGAGCATCTGGTCTTCAAAATGATGATTCAAGAGATTTTACAAGTTTAATATATGTTCCGTTAAATGAAAATGATATTCGTTTAACTACAAATAATTATGCAGAATTAGATGCTTTTATCTCTAGTGATGATTACTTGAGCTCTAGAAGAGGTAGATATGCTGAAAGAAATGCTGTAAGAGGTCCATGGAGTCATATTGTAGATTTAAAATTCTTACAAGATTTCTCATTAGACAAGAATACTTTACAATTAAGTTTTGATATTTTTAATTTTACTAATCTTATAAATAAAGATTGGGGTAAAGTAAACTTTAGACCTTCAAACTCACAACCTATCCGTTTTGAAGGTTTTGAAGCAGATGGAACTACTCCAACTTTTAGTTTTGATCCTAACAACGCTGCGAATTTAGACAGAGTTGATGACTCTGGATTATTAAGTTCAAGATGGCAGATGCAAGTTGGTTTAAGATATATCTTTAACTAATTTACTCACTAATAAAGCTAAAACCCCGCAATTGCGGGGTTTTTTTATACTTAATTTTTAGTATTTTTGTATGACTCAAAAAACTCCACAATGAAACAAATTCATTCTTATTGGGCGTATATCGCCATTCTTATTTTACTAGTTGCAGTGGTAAACGCAATCATTGGTTTAACTCAAAAAAAAGAGTTTAAAGATAAAGACCTTCGTATTTCTTTATTCGCACTTATTGTAATGCACATTCAATTATTAATTGGTTTAGGGTGGTATTTTATGTCTCCTTCCTATAAAGCAATTAAAGAGATTGGAATGGGTGAAGTGATGAAAGAGTCTGGCTCAAGGTTATTAGCCATTGAACACCCTCTAATGATGATTCTTGCCATCGTTTTTATAACGATCGGATGGTCTAAACACAAAAAGAAAACGACAGACAAAACAAAGTTTAAAACAATCGCTATTTTTTATGGTATCGGTTTGGTATTTGTTTTAAGTCGCATCCCATGGGATCAGTGGTTAGGGTTGTAATTAATTACAAGCGCAAGCGCTTGTTATATTCTCAAATATCTATTTGAAAAGAATCCCTGTCATTCAAAAACTGTAATTTTTCTCTGGTTTTTTGTAGATGTATTGCATTCAGCGTAACAATTTGTGTCATTTCAGATGAAGGAGGAATGTTTGAAATTTGCTCTCCCAAAGAATTATATGCTGCAGAATGTCCTGAATATTCATGTTTATTGATGTCGAAACCTACTCTGTTAACCCCAATACAATAGGCCATATTTTCGATAGCACGGGCTTTTAACAAGGCGTTCCAAGCTGCGATTCTAGGTTTTGGCCAATTCGCTACATACAATAGGAGGTCATATGTTTCGACATTTCTGGCCCATACAGGAAAACGTAAATCATAGCAAATCAATGGGCAAATTTTCCACCCTTTGTATTCTAGAATTAATTTTTCTCTTCCTGACGTATAAACTTCATGTTCTCCCGCCAAGGTAAACGTGTGGCGTTTATCATAGGTTTGTATCTCCCCTGATGGATATGCAAAAACTAACCGATTATAATAGTTGTTATTTTCCTTAATAATCAAACTCCCAGTAATGGCGGTACTTTTTATTTTTGCTATGTTTTGCATCCATAAAATGGTTTTTCCATGCATGGTTTCAGCGACATTATATGGTTTCATAGTGAAGCCTGTACTAAACATTTCTGGTAATACAATAAGGTCAACTGATTCAGAAATCATATCAATTTTTCGAGAAAAACAAGTCCTGTTTTCTTCTGGGTTTTCCCAGGTCAAATCAGCTTGAATAATGACAGTTTTTAAATCTTGCATATAACTTAATTTCTTTCTTTTAGTAAATAAATATACACAGGAAAGTGATCACTATATCCACCTTGATAGGTACTATAATGATAACTTCTAAACGGGTAGTTCTTAAAAGGTCCTTTCTGGGTAATTAAGTACTTCTTATTATAAATTCCTGCTTTATAAAATCGATACGATTCATCTTCGTGTTCAAGCAAGGGTTGCGAAATAATGATTTGATCGAATAAATTCAATTGATCTCTGTAGGCCAAGGTATTCATTCCTCTTCGATGCATATTAGCCATCGGGTTGTATAGGCCAACACTCTCTTCAACATCAGTTTTCTTTTCTTTGGCGTTTAATGTTTTTTTAATACTCGGGCTATCTGGATCATCGTTCAAGTCGCCCATTGTAATTATTTTAGCATTTCTATGGACCGCCTGCAACGAATCAATAATTTTTCCATTGAGTTTGGCAGCAGCAATTCGAAATGGCCGGCTCTTCGCTTCTCCTCCACTCCTTGACGGCCAATGATTCACTATCACATGAATTAAATCATCATCCAGCAATCCAGAAACCACCAATTGATCTCTTGTATAATCTCTAAAACCATTATCTTTAAACAACAATAGTTCGTGTTTTTTATAATTCAACGGTTTGAAATACTTTGCTTGATATAACAGTGCCACATCAATACCTCTTTCATCTGGAGAATCATAATGTATAATACTATACTGTTTATCTTTCAGTTTTTCTGATGCTACCAAATCCTTCAAAACCTTGAGGTTCTCTACCTCGCATACACCAATTATGGCCGGGCTAGCTCCTGATTTTTCCGCACCAATCTCACTCAATACTCGACTCAATTTATCAATCTTATCCCAATAAATTTTAGAGGTGTATTTGTCTTTTCCTTTCGGAGTTCTATCATCATCAAATTTTTTAGGATCATTAATTGTATCAAATAAATTCTCAACATTATAAAATGCGACTGTTCTAATATCGAATCGTTGTTCCTGACCATAACATAGATATGTCGAAAACAAAATTAAAGTTAAAAATAGCTTTTTGAGAGGCATATATTACAATTCACGTATTCAAAAGTAATAACAATTTTAACGTAAATGGTATAATTATATCAAAATATAGCCTTTCTATATAAGTGTATAAATACTGCTTTCATATGGCAGTAAACTAGCCTTTTTTTGTCAAACTAATCTTGTCTTTGATTTATGAAAAAACGCATTATATCACTAATCTGCTTCTTTATAGTATGTACAGCCATCAATGCGCAACTTGTCAATAGTGTAAAAGGTACTGTCTTAAGCTTCGAAACAAAATTACCTCTACAAAATATTATCATAGCCATTGACAAAACGACTATTTCACATCGTACTGATGCTAGCGGACATTTTAATTTAACTCACATTCCCAATGGGAATGTAGTGGTTCAAATTTCATATCAAGATTTTGAATCTCAATTTTTCCCGATTACATTGAAACGTGGGACAACAATAGATTTGGGAACAATCTTTCTTTCCAGTAAAAATTCACAGTTTCAAGAAAACCAAGGCTCCATTTTATTAACCGAAGACGATCTCAATAATGATAGAGGATCATCTGAAAATATCACTGGTATTCTACAAGCGTCTAAAGACATTTTTCAAAATAAAGCAGCTTTCGACTGGGGGCAAGCTTTTTTTAGAATTCGCGGTTATGGTTCTGAAAATGCTATGGTGCTACTTAATGGTATTTCTATGAATAAACTGTTCAATGGCAGACCAGACTGGAATAACTGGGGTGGTCTTAATGATGCCACTCGCAATCAGCAGTTGACTTCTGGTCTCAGTGCATCAAGATTCACTTTTGGTGGTATTTTAGGAAGCACCAATATCTCTACAAGGGCCTCTAAATATCGACCAGGACTAAGGCTTACCAGTTCTTATTCAAATCGCACGTACACTGGTCGAGGTATGGTCACCTATAATTCAGGGTTACAAAAAAATGGTTTTGCTTATAGTATCTCCGCGTCAAGAAGATGGGGAAATCAAGGTTTTATAAACGGTACTTTATATGATGCATTTGGAGTTTTCGGCGCCATCGAATATGTGTTAGATGAACATAACAGTATAAATATTACCTCTCTCTTCACGCCCAACCGGAGAGGGCAAGTGGCTGCAATTTCGGAACGTGTTTTTAAGGAATTAGGGAGGAAATATAATCCATATTGGGGATCTCAAGATGGAAGTATCAGAAATTCTAGAATTAGAAAAATACAAGAACCTATCGTACAATTCAATTACTTTCATGATTCCGAAAAAACATCTTTATCTATTGGTGCAAGTTATCAAACAGGAATACAAAGTAGAAGTCGATTAGATTATATAAATGCTCCAAATCCCAATCCCAATTACTGGCGATACCTTCCGAATATAGCAGAAAAGCCTCAAATAGATTGGCAAACCCTGTATGATTCAAATACAACTATTAATAATGTTAATAACCCTGGACAGGCTCGATACTTACTCTATGAAGATCGTAACGAAGATGATATCCTTTCATTAAACTTAACATTAAACAAAAGATTAACCCCTTTTCTTAACATGGATATAGGTAGCACCTATAAAGATCTTACTTCTAACAACTATGCATATCCTTTAGACTTATTAGGAGCCGAATTTTATTCAGACACAAATCCGTTTTCACTTATAAATGGTATACCTGCTCAAAATGACATGTTAGGTGAATCAAAAAAAGGGGTTGATGATAAGATTAAATATCACTATAATACTTCCTCAAAGGAGTTAAGTTCTTTTGCTCAATTTCGATTCAATTTAAAAAAGGTTGACTTCTTTATAAGTGGATCCTATACAAATACGAACCATCAAAGAGAAGGGTATTTCTTGAATCAGACTTTTGAGAACAATTCTCTTGGTAAAAGTGATAAACTATCATTTACGGATACAGGCATAAAAGGTGGGCTTACGTATAAAATCACTGGAAAACATCTACTAATGCTAAATACCGCTTACCTTTCGAAAGCACCTGTAATTCGCAATTCTTTTGTCAATATTCGAGAGAACAATTTACACGTTCCTGATTTAGCGAGTCAGAAAATACTAACTTCAGAAGTTAGCTACGTTTTTAGATCTTCCAAGATAAAGGCAAAGGCAACAGGGTATTTCACCGAATTTAAAAATGGGACAGATATCAACTTTATCTTCGCGCAAATTGGATCTGGAACTGATTTCTTTCAAGAGGTAGTCACAAATATTCATAAAAGGCATTTCGGAGGTGAGTTTGGCATCGAATATCAGGCAAATTCATCCGTTAAGATTCTCGCCGCAGCTGCCCTTGGGCAACATACATATGCTAGCAACGCAAACGTAGCTGTAAATTTTGATACTGCTGGTTTTAATAATGACCTCATCAATAATTCTGGGTTTAAAGACTTAGGTGAAACTTATATTAAAGGACTCAACATAGCGAGCGGCCCTCAACGAACTTATTCCTTAGGGATTACCTACCGAGACCCTAAATCTTGGTGGATAGGCGCAACAATGAACCACCTTTCGAATACCTCTGTAGATATTTCAACGATATCTCGAACAAATGATTTTTTTGTGAATCCTAACGATCGCTTCAATCTCCCATTTGAAGATATTGATGTCGATTTGGCTAAGCAATTATTAAAACAAGAAGTGTTTGAAGGCTTCTATTTATTAAACTTTACTGGTGGAAAATCTTGGCGTGTCAAAGGAAAATATCTCAGTTTATTTATGAGTATTAACAACGTTTTTGATCAAATCTATAGGACTGGCGGTTACGAGCAATCTCGCACCGCCAATTATGCTAGCCTCGTCGAAGACACTTCAAACGGTAATGATCGACGCAATTTTGGAAACAAATATTGGTACGGACTTGGACGAACTTATTTTTTGAATCTAGCCATTAATTTATAACAGGAAACATATGAACTCAATTCATAAATTTAGAATTATAATTTTAGCTATGTTGCTTACTTCTCTTTGTTACAATTGTGTCAAAAGTGATGATTATGAGATTCCAGAAACTGCTTGTTCTGATAGTGTTTTAGTCACTAAAGAAGTGAATGACATTTTTAGTATCGCCATCGAAAAAGTAAAAAAATATACAGCTGATGATGTTATAGAAGGTTTTGTTGTTTCGAGTGATCAAGACGGTAATTTTTTTAAACGTCTTTCGGTTCAAACCTTAGACGGCGCATTGGGCTTTACAATACCTATAGACCAAACAAATCTATACACCCTGTATAATCCTGGAAGAAAAGTATTACTACAATTACAACATCAGTATATTCAAATTGATGATGGTGTATTAGAAATAGGAAGTTTATTTGTAGACAACTTTCAAAATGAACAAGTCGGAAGAATTGCAAACCCTTCTTTTGAAAATATCGTACTCAAATCATGTGAAACAATTGATGAAGAACAACTTGTAAATAACATCACCATCGATGAAATCAATGACTCCCATTTACACACCCTGGTACAATTCAACAATGTACAGTTTACCGAAAGCTCATTAGGAAAACGCTTTTACGAAAGTGAAAACGATATTTCAAACGGTACAAATCACTTGATCCAAGATGCTAGTGGGGCTTCGCTAATTTTTAGAACAAGTGCTTTTGCGGACTTCGCGCGATTAAAAGTTCCAGAAGGCAATGGCGCGATTCGAGGTGTTCTCGTGAAATCGAAAGGAGCGTATCAATTAATTCCGAGAACAATGGAAGATCTAAAGCTGAACCAAGAACGAATGCGGGTGGGTTTTACTGATGCCATAAGTGGTACTCAAATCTCTATCGATGATCTTCGAAAATTATACAATGGTTCGAATACAACAATTACTGATAAGGTCTATTTTGAAGGTATTGTTACTTTGTCAGGATTTGAAACAACCAATATTTCGAGCAACAACGCCTTCATTCAAGACGGCACAGGTGGCATTTCTTTGAGTCTCTTGGCAAACAACTCTTTAGAAGCTGGAATGCTTCTTAAAGTGAATATTCAGGATATCAGTTTAAGTCAATATAAAGGATTGCTCCAGGTTGAAGTTACTCAAAACCAAGACATTCTATTCGTCGATGAAAATCAAACGATTCCAGCCCCTATAACAATCAATATAGAAGATGTATTGAATGACTCATTTCAGTCACAACTTATACAAATTAATGATGTACAGTTTGAAAATGAAAATGGCACATACAGCGGCGTACAAACAATTACAGATTGTCTGAGTACGGCAACGATAATAACCAATAGTGTTGCACCTTTTTCTAACAATCCGTATCCAACGGGAAAAGGCACGATTATAGGCATCGCCACCCATATTGATACGCCTCAACTACTAATAAGAAATGAAGCAGATGTCTCTGATTTAAATCAAGAACGTTGTACCGTAAATACAGATCCTATTACTTCTATTTTCTTTTCTGAACTGGCCGACCCGAATAACAATTCGGCGGCCAGGTTCATTGAACTTTATAATTCTGGCACCGAAAGTATCAACTTAAACGGATGGAGTATTAAACGATTCACCAATGCTAATACTACCTCGACGGTGTCTACCGATTTATCTGGTTTTATTATTGGTCCAAGTCAAACTTTCGTTATTGCCTCAAATCCTGTTGAATTTGAAAATGTGTATGGGTTTACACCTGACTTATCGACCGGAACAGGAAGCCCAGCTGATTCGAATGGGGATGACAATTTAGTATTAATAGATCCTAATGGAGCTATAATCGATATTTTTGGTGTGATTGGTGAAGACGGATCTAACACCAACCATGAATTTGAAGATGGTAGAGCTCAAAGAAACAGCGACGTAACTCAGGGAAATCCCATATACACATTTAGCGAATGGTTTATATGGAATGATACTGGAGGTGCTGGCACAACTAATTTACCTCAAGATGCTCCAGGAGTATTTACTCCAGGAGTTAGATAAAGTAATGGTAAATAGTCATATGTGCCCGCGCCATTTGCGCTAAATATAATTGTATCTTCGCTTTTCAGTTATGAAACAATAACTCCAATTCGTTGACCGTTAAACATCGCTATGAAAAAAATACTGGTATTACTCTTTATTATTTGCTTCTTCCAGGTTGGATACGCTCAAAAAGATTTTAGACAAGGATACATCATCACAAAAAAAGGTGATCGGGTAAATGGCTTTGTAAAATATAGACCTGGTGCGAAAAAATTCGAATCCTGTGATTTTAAAAAATCCAAAGGCGACGCTAGTGTATCATACTCACCAGACCAAATAAAAGGGTATGGAATTATTAACGACTTCTATTTTGAATCTAAAAAAATCAATGACAATGAAAATAGCTCAAAAAATGTTTTTACTGAAGTTTTAGTTGAAGGAAACGCAACACTCTACAACTGGAAAGGAAATTTTTTTGTAAAAAAAAATGATACCGTTTTTCATAAATTAGATTATACAAAGAAATCAATCGCAGTTAATGGAGAAAACTTGGTTAAAAACTCAAATAGATATATTGGTTCTCTTACTTATCTTTTTTCGGATTGTCCAAACCTAAAAAAGAAAATAGAAAAAACACAGTACAATAAAAAATCTTTGACCATACTATTTGAAAAGTATAACAACTGTACGGCACAACCTAGTGTAACATACAAGGCCAATAAAAAATGGCTTAAAATGAACTTTTCATTATCCGCTAGTTATTTTGTTACATCGTTAAAGTTTAACCCAAGTCAGGACGACGATAGGAGAAACCTTAAAGAGGCTTTCTCGACACCAAACTCATTTGTACCTAGTCTTGACATTCATTTTTCATCACCTCGAATTAATGAAAGAGTCTCTTTTCAAACCGGTATACAGTATTTAAAAACAACATATAAATCTTTCAACAACGCTCAATTTGGGCCGTTTTTAGCTAGAAATGATATTATTATAGATCTAGAACAATTAAAAATTCCTTTTGGTATTCGATATACATTTCCAACGAGAACTATTACTCCCTACGGAACTCTAGGTATCTCCAGCACAATTCACTTAGATTCTAATTCCAGCTGGAAACAGGAAATAGAATTCGATAATATCGTCGAGCCTTCTGAGGACATAGATTTGAATTTAGACGAAAATCAATTTGGTTATTGGTTCGCATTTGGTGCTAAAAAAACAATTTCTAGGACCATTGATAGTTTTTTAGAGTTTCGTTACGAGTATTCAAGAGCGAACGTTCGTAAAGATATATCAACATTAGTACCTTATAACATTTCAACTTTTCAAATATTAATAGGTTTAAATATTTAGTATGGTCAAAAAAGCATTACATAGGGCATTATTTGTATTAGGACTTCTTTTTTTAATGATTAGCTGCACGGAAGATGAGTTACGAGTTAAACCATACCCTCTAGTAGAAACATTAGAGATTAAAAACGTTAGAACGACAGGCGCTACTTTTGAGGCTAAAATAGATAATATGGAGGACTTTAAAATTATAGAACATGGTTTCGTTTGGCGTCAAAAAGTTCTTCAAACAATTGATGAAAACCCTAGGCTTGGTAACTCCAATCAAAGAATAAGTAACGAACCTATTCTTAACAACAAGTTCTCTGAAGAAATTGTCAGTACACTAGTTAATGGATTAACTTATTCCGTTAGAGCTTTTGTTAGAACGGAAGATTTTTTAGTTTATGGAAAGAATCAAGAGTTTCGAAGTTTAGGATCTTCACCACCTATTTTTAACGATTTTTCCCCGAAAATAGGGCGTTTGAATGATACTATTATTTTAAAAGGAAAATATTTTAGTACAGTAAGCGTTCAAAACCGTGTTTTCTTTAAGGATACAGAGTCTCAAATTATTAAAAATACCGATTCTACTATTACCTGTATTGTTCCAGATGCTGGAAGAAGTGAAACGGTTCCAATTTATATCGAGGTTACTAATAAAAGGTCCATATCTCCTGAAAACTTTAGTTATGAACAACCTGTTATTAATTTAATTGAACCTATAAATGGAATCTTTGGAGATGAAGTAACCATTTCTGGAGAAAGGTTTAGTACAAGAACAAATGGTAACTCAGTTCGATTTGGTAGTGCTTTTGCTCAGATAATCTCTAGCGATGAAAATACACTAAAAGTTATAGTTCCTGAAAATATTGCGTTCAGTTCATTGGAAGTTGAAGTAATTTCAGATTCTCAGGAGGTAACTTATTCTGAAAATTTCACGATTGACCCTCCCGAAATCACATTTGTTAGTTCAAGCGTCTCTGCAGATAATGCAATTACAATTCGGATTAATAACGGGCATCCTACTACTTCAAGAAATAATTTTTTCATTGAGGATATTCCTGCTAATGTAATCTCAAGAAATGGGTCTGATTTTTTAGTTAGAGTTCCTCCTGGTCCTTTCCCACGTGGAAGAGCAAAAATAAAAGTGCAGGTTTTAGATCAAACTATGGAATATCCTACCGAACTCATATTTTAAACAAAAACATTCCTATAATAAATGGTTTGTTATATTTATGGGCTTTTTTTGATGATTCTTACTATTTCATTGAGCCAAAAGCCATGACGTTTATAAACCATATGTAAGGGAGATTCACTCAGGATAGTTAAAACTGCTTCGGTTGCTGCTTTTCAAAATCAGATTTACTGATGGCCTTTCCATTGATACTTGAAGTATCCCAATCTTGGGTAATTTTCCATTTTCCATCAATCTTTTTTAGAACAATATGGAACTGGCCGTAAATCGTATTAGTACCTTTTGAATTTGCAAGTAACATTCTATAAAAGCCCACTTCATAAGATGTCGATGCATTCGTTTTTCTACTATCAAACCAGAAATCTAATTGAATAGTTGTTCCGTTTTTTTTATATTCTTTAAAGCGTTTTAAGTTGGCCTTCTTGAAATTATTTTCGGTATCGATTCCATTTGGTGTTACTCTTAAAACCTCCTCAGCATACAACGCATTCAAGGCAATTCCGTTGGTACTTTCAAAAGCCTTCGTAAAAGGTTTCCAGAGCTTTTGGTCAATTTCATTTTGAATGAATTGAACATCTTGAGCATACGTAACAGTCAATGAAAACAAAAGAATCAGTAGGTTAAATTTTCGCATATTTTTAAGTTTTAAGATGATAAGGGCTTCTTGTTTTCCAGTTTAATATATACCGGAAAATGATCACTAATGCCCCCTTGATGCCATTTACCAATATACGTTCTAAACGGATCTCCTTTGCGTTTCCCTTTCCATGATTTTAAAAAGTGCTCCTCGAAAATTTCCGCTTGACGGAAAACAAGTTCGTTATTCTCATTAAAGAACTTTTTACTGACAATTATCTGGTCGAACAAATACCAATTATTATCATGTGTTGACGTACCTTTTCCCTTATCATATATCGATTCAAACGGATTGTAGAAATCTTCAGACACCAAATACTGTTTGATACTCGGACTATTAGGATTGTCATTAAAATCACCCATAATTACAATATTGGGATCGCTGGTCTCTGCCTTTATTTGATCAAGAATGGTATGTACTAATTTTGCCGCCTTGATTCTTTTTGGTTGGGTTTCTTCAGTTCCTTTTCTTCTTGATGGCCAATGATTTACAATGAAATAAGTCAGTACTCCATGTAGCTTTCCTTTCACTAGTAGGATATCCCGAGAATAATCAGGTTCCCCATCCTCATCCATAAATATTAAAGGAAATGCCTCCGAATCTAACAATTCGAAATGTTCTTTTTGGTATAATAATGCAACATCAATACCTCGTTCATCTTGTGAGTCATAATGTACGATGCCATAATGATGTGCTTCCAAATCTTTAGCTTCGACTAAATCAGTAACAACTTTTAAATTTTCAATTTCAGCTACCCCAACAATAATCGGTGGATGTCCAGATTCCTCGACCCCTATTTGTGAAATAACAGAGCTCAGTTTTTTTATTTTCCTATGATAGCGCTTGCCATTCCATCGCTTTCGACCGTCTGGTGTAAAATCATCATCATGTGTATCAGGATCATCAACCGTATCGAAGAGATTCTCTAAGTTGTAAAAAGCGAATGTAAAGGTAGAATTTGAGTCGTTTTTCAAAGTATAAATTTATATGAGTTCGAAAAGTACAAAAAATCAACAAACTTCATACCTTTGTCGCTCGGTTAACTATTATGATAGAAAAGAAAAAATTAGAGTATGAAAAGGCGGTATTGATTGGTGTTATTAGCCAACTTCAAGACGAAGAAAAATCAAAAGAGTACTTAGATGAACTTGAGTTCTTAACATTTACTGCGGGCGGTGAATCTGTGAAGCGCTTTACACAGAAGCTCGATGTGCCTAATCCTAAGACTTTTATAGGTACGGGTAAACTCGATGAGGTAAAAGAGTATATCAACGGTCATGGTATTCAAACAGCCATTTTTGATGATGAACTCAACCCTGCGCAGCTTAGAAATATTGAAAAAGTACTCGATTGTAAAGTACTTGACAGAACTAATTTAATCTTAGATATATTCGCTCAAAGAGCCCAAACTAGTTATGCGCGTACGCAAGTAGAATTGGCTCAATGTCAGTATTTATTGCCTCGCTTAACTCGAATGTGGACACACCTTGATAAACAAAAAGGGGGTATTGGAATGCGCGGACCCGGAGAAACAGAAATTGAAACCGATAGACGTATCATTCGTGATAAAATTTCTTTACTCAAAAAGAAACTAGTGACTATCGACAAACAAATGGCACAACAGCGTAAAAATCGAGGGAAGATGGTACGTGTCGCCTTAGTTGGATATACCAATGTAGGGAAATCTACCTTGATGAATGTTATTTCTAAAAGTGATGTTTTTGCCGAAAACAAGTTGTTTGCTACGCTCGATACCACCGTTAGAAAGGTTGTGATAAAGAACATTCCTTTTCTAATGACCGACACCGTTGGTTTCATTAGAAAGCTACCTACCCAATTAGTGGAGTCATTTAAATCTACGTTAGATGAAGTTCGAGAAGCTGATTTATTATTACATGTAGTCGATATTTCTCATCCTAATTTCGAAGATCATATTGATTCGGTGAATAAAATATTAGAAGAAATTAAAAGCTTAGATAAACCTTCTTTAATGGTCTTTAATAAGATTGATGCCTATACACATGAAACCATTGAAGAAGATGATTTAGTCACCGAAAAGACAGCGGCTCACTTTACACTAGAGGAATGGAAAAAAACATGGATGTCTAAACTAGATGACAATTGTATTTTTATATCGGCCTTGAACAAGGAGAATTTAGATGACTTTAAAGCCAAGGTCTTTGAAGCCGTTAAGAAGATTCATATTTCGCGCTTTCCCTATAATGATTTTCTATATCAAGAATATGAGTAATAAATTACTCCTCAATGTTTAGAATAAAAATTACTTTATAGAGAACGGGAATCTGTTTCCAATTAATTCTTCTTTCTAGTTGAGTAACCAATATGAAATGTCCCCTTGAGGGGACTTTAGGAGTGTATTCTAGATTTCTACCTTAAAGCAATAACAGAAGACTTTACTTTTCAGTATTCTCATCAATAATTCCGAGACGTTTGGCGCGTTTTTCCCAATTTTTTCTCGCCAATTGCTGCATATCAGAGTCGGTATCACTTTCATCCATAATTTCTAAACCTAACAGCGTTTCAATCACATCCTCCATGGTTACCAACCCACTCACAGAACCATATTCATCAACCACCAAGGCAACTTGCTCTTTTTCTTTTACAAATTTCTCGAATAGGCTCGGAATTGGTACATTTCTTTCGACAACAATAATATTTCGCTTTAAATCTGCCAGTGGTTTATCATCATGATCCTCTGCCACTTCTTTAAAGACTTCATCTTTTAAAACAAATCCACTTACATGATCTCTGGTGCCCTGAAAAACAGGAATTCTCGAAAATCGCAAGTCTTTGTTTTTATCAAAAAAACTTTTCACTGTTGTGTCTTCTGAAGCCATATGTACGACTGTTTTTGGAGTCATCACGTCTTTGGCTAAAATTGACTTAAAGTTCAATAAGTTTTTAATTACAACGGATTCAGACTCTTCAAAAACACCTTCTTCTTCAGCAATATCTGTCATGGCATGAAAATCTTCACGACTTAAAATACTACCATGTCCTTTGCCACCAATGAGTTTTGTGGTCAATTGTAATAACCAAATTAAACCCGTCCATTTCAACGGAAAAATCAATACTTTCAATGCCGTTGTGGTAAATCCAGCTAACTGTTTCCAGTATGTTGCTCCAATAGTTTTAGGTATAATTTCAGAAGCGACCAAAATTAAAATTGTCATGATAGAAGAGACAACACCTACCATTATATCTTCCGTAACCGTTACTCCAAGGATTGTTTTCTGTGCGCTTCCATACATTTCTGCATAGGCAACTTTGGCCTGTACCCCAACTAGTATGGCACCCACAGTATGGGCAATTGTATTTAAGGTTAAAATAGCTATTAACGGTTTGTCAACATCTTTTTTAAATTCTTCTAGGGCGTCCGCGAAAGCTTTACCTTCTTTCTTTTTTACATTGATAAAAGTGGGGGTAACGCTTAACAAAACAGCTTCTAAAATAGAGCATAGAAAAGAAAAGAATATAGAGACTACTCCATAAAGAATAAGTAAGGTCATTGTAGATTTGATTTTTTGCTAAGTTAACAGAATTTACAGCATAAAAAAAGAGCTCAGAAAATCTAAGCTCTTTTTGTATTTCATTTTTGTACTTATTACAATGAATAGTTTAAACCAAACAACCAATAAGATTGTACTTTATTATCAAGGTCATTAAAAGTCGCCGTCGGCTGTGTAATTTGTAAATTATTCAATCCTTCTTGCTTGTTTCCTCTAAGACCAAATTCAAATCCTAAACCAATTCCTTTCCATAAGGTATATCCAAAAGAGTTGATCCATGTCCAGTTAGACAGGTCACCACTTTTATAACTCTGAAAAGTAGATAAGTTAGATTTAAAATTCACTTTATTAAATTGTCTTGTATAATCAGCAACAATTTTTGCACCCGTAGATGAATCAAAAGCAGCGTCATTTTTAGCGAATACGAAGTTGTAGTTCAATGGATGAATTACTACCACTAAATTTTCAAGAGGTGTCCAAGTCGCACCAATACCTAAATCTAAAAATCCAGGATCGTTAAAATTGTTAATGATTGAAGTTCTATACTCACCTAAAGCAGAAATTGCCCATTTGTCGCTTAATTTACGACCATATAAAGAAGAGATAGTAAATACGTCTGTTGTTCCGTCGAAACTATCGCTATCCGTATCTATATCGGTATTATCATTTTTTACCCACGCAAGGTTGATATTTCCTGAATTTCTCCAAAAAAACTTCTCTTGAGTAAGATTTGCAAAACCATTCACAGTAACACCAATGTTACCAGTAGATGAATTTGGTGCTGCATTAGAATACCAGTCATTAAAACCTTGAAGGTTAGCACCTATAGTACCGAAAGCTCCTTTTTTCCATCCTGGTAAAGCATCAATTTTAGCCTGTAAAGCATCTACTTCTCCCTGAAGTTTTGCAATAGAATCTTTTTTAGGGCCTTGTTGCGCCTTTAATTCTTCAGCTGTTTGTGCATAAGTTGATGCTATCCCGAACACCAATCCAATTGCTAATACTAATTTTTTCATTTTTTATTTGATTTTTAGTTTGAGCACGCAAAATTACGCTTTTTCAATCATATAGACACAAGATCTATACTAAAGTCACAAAAGAATTACTTTTTTCTTTTGTATAACGGTACGGTTGAGCAAGCTTCACCAAACATAATTGTTTGAGCGGTAGGGAGTAATTTTTCAATTAACTGTACTTGGGCTGTATCTGGTATCGGTTTATCAGAACACCCTTTGATAATGACAGGTTTATCTTTATATTTTTGTTCATCTAAATTGGAGATTATTTCTTGAAAAATACTCGTTTCAAGCAATTCTAAGTTTCCAACCACAACTTTTGCAGCAAATTTGGCCAGTTTTGTTGCAATTAACAAATAGGCCCAAGAAGGTATGATAGCGTCTGTTTTGCAGGTTAGTGCCACATAATGGTCTTGATAGCTACTCCAGTCGTGCAAGTTTACGCTTTCGCGGAATTCTTTTTCTCTTAATATAAGCCCTTCATATAACCAATCTGAAATATCAAATACGGTACGCCTTCCCTCAGGATATAATTCCTCAAGGTCAATAGTCACTAAAGGACTTTTTGCCACTCTATTTACAATTTCATCTTGCATCTTTTCTATAAAAATCCTAGTTCTAATTTTGCTTCTTCACTCATCATGTCTTGCGTCCACGTAGGGTCAAAGGTAATTTCAACCTCGGCATTGTCTATTTCTTTCAAGGTTTTTACTTTCTCCTCTACCTCAACGGGTAAAGTCTCAGCAACAGGACAATTTGGCGACGTAAGTGTCATTAATATTTTTGCTTCATTATTTTCGTTTACGAAAACATCATATATCAATCCTAATTCATAGATATCAACAGGAATTTCAGGGTCATAGATTGTTTTTAATACATCTACAATTTTATCTCCTATTTCTTTTACATCATTATCAGTCATAACTCATTTTTATGTTTGCAAAGATACGATTATTGCATTAATTTAGTTTGAAAAGCCATCGCATAGAGCTTTAATTGTTTAATCATTGAAACCAATCCGTTGGCTCTCGTGGCAGATAAATGCTCTTTCAATCCGATGTCATCGATAAAAGACATATCGGCATTTAAAATATCTTGCGGTTTTTGATTCGAAAAAACACGAAGTAATAAAGCGATAATACCTTTGGTTAATATCGCATCACTATCCGCCGAAAAGGCCACTACATCTTCGGCCAATTCTCCATGAACCCATACTTTTGATTGGCATCCTTTGATAATATTGTCGTCGGTTTTATGCTCGGTATTTATTAATGGTAATGTCTTACCCAATTCTATGATATATTCATAGCGCTCCATCCAATCATCAAACATTGAAAATTCATCTACAATTTCTTCTTGTATTTCTTTGATAGTCATTTTTTAAACTTATTTTTGCACAGTCGAAGACTGATGTTGCCTATTTAGTCGCAAAATTAAGGTAAAAAAACAAGAATGAGTAAATTATTAGCTGTGGGTACTGTTGCATTTGATGCTATAGAAACACCTTTCGGTAAAACTGATAAAATATTGGGTGGTTCTGCCACTTTCGTGGGATTAGCCGCCTCACATTTTGGAATAGAAACAGGCTTAGTTTCTGTTGTTGGAGACGACATGCCAAACGCCTATTTAACCATGCTCAATGAGCGAAATATTGATACTTCAGGCGTAGAAATTGTACAAGGAGGTAAGACCTTCTTTTGGAGTGGCCGATATCATAACGATATGAATTCTCGAGATACTTTGGTCACCGAGCTGAATACCTTAGCTGATTTTAGTCCTGTTGTGCCTGAGAGTTTCAAAGATGCTCCAGTTGTTATGTTAGGTAACTTACATCCTTTAACACAAAGCTCTGTGTTAGATCAACTATCTGAAAAACCGAAGATGGTTATTTTAGATACGATGAATTTTTGGATGGACTCGGCACTAGAAGATTTAAAAAATGTCATCAAAAGGATCGATGTGATTACAATTAATGATGAAGAAGCTCGTCAACTTAGCGGTGAATATTCTTTAGTAAATGCCGCAAAGAAAATTCATGAAATGGGCCCAAAATATGTGGTTATCAAAAAAGGAGAACATGGTGCTTTGTTGTTTAACGAAGGAAATATGTTTTTCGCTCCTGCATTACCATTAGCAGAAGTGTTTGACCCAACTGGCGCTGGTGATACGTTCGCAGGAGGGTTTGCCGGATATATTGCGAAAACAGAGGATATCTCGTTTGAAAATATGAAAAACGCTGTTATTTATGGTTCGAATTTAGCCTCTTTTTGTGTCGAGAGATTTGGCACGGAGCGCATGCAGAGTTTAACGATAGAAGAAGTTCATCAACGACTGAAATCTTTTAAAGAACTAACACAATTTGAAATTAAATTAAATTAATATATCTGTCCGTGCTTTCGAGCGCGGATTTTTTTTACAAAAAATATGAGTGACGCTATTAAACACGAATGCGGAATTGCCTTAGTGAGGTTATTAAAACCTCTAGAATTCTACCAAAAAAAATATGGCACTTCTTTCTACGGTATTAATAAAATGTACTTAATGATGGAAAAACAGCACAATCGAGGTCAAGATGGTGCAGGTTTTGCCAGTATCAAATTAGATGTAAATCCTGGAACTCGATACATCAGTAGAGTACGATCAAATCAACAGGCGCCTATTCAAGATATTTTTGCTCAGATTAATGAGCGATTGAATGGTATTTTAGAAAAAAATCCTGATAAGAAAAATGATGTACAATGGCAATTAGAGCATATGCCTTATGTTGGCAATCTTTTTTTAGGCCATGTGCGATATGGAACCTTTGGGAAAAATAGCATCGAAAGCGTTCATCCTTTTTTACGTCAAAATAACTGGAAGCATAAAAACCTTATTGTTGCGGGTAATTTTAACATGACCAACTCGAATGAACTGTTAGATGAATTAATAGAGTTAGGCATGCACCCAAAAGAAAATACCGATACTGTTACTGTAATGGAAAAAATTGGGCATTTCTTAGATGATGAAGTTGCTAATATCTATCAGCAATGCAAAGAAAAAGGAATCAATAAAAAAGATGCATCCTTGGTTATTGAAGAAGAGTTAGATATTAAAAAAGTATTACAGCGCGCTTCTAAAAACTGGGACGGTGGTTATGCAATGGTAGGTCTCTTGGGTCATGGGGACGCTTTTGTATATCGAGATCCGGCTGGGATACGACCTGCGTATTATTACCAAGACGATGAAGTTGTTGTTGTAGCCTCCGAACGTCCTGCGATTCAAACAGTCTTTAATGTAGATTATAAGGATGTTCGCGAATTGGAACATGCCAATGCCCTAATTATTAAAAAAAATGGAAACGTTTCGGTACAACAAGTACAAGAACAGCTCCCTAAAAAATCATGTTCCTTTGAACGTATATACTTTTCCCGCGGAAGCGATGCCGAAATTTATGAAGAGCGTAAAAATTTGGGTAAAAATGTGTTTCCTAAAATTTTACAAAAGATTGAGAATGATGTTGATGGTACTGTTTTCTCATTTATACCGAATACCGCAGAAACGTCGTTTTACGGCATGGTCCAAGCCGCTGATGATTATTTAATTCAACACAAATTATCGACAATCCTTGACGGAAAACGAAATCTTTCGGCCGAAAAAGTAACGCAGATACTTTCAGAGCGTGCACGCATGGAAAAAATTGCTATTAAAGACGCAAAATTGAGAACTTTTATTGCCGATGACAATAGCCGAGATGACTTAGTGGCGCACGTTTATGATGTTACTTATGGAGTGGTGAAACCCTCAGACAACTTAGTAATCATTGACGACAGCATTGTAAGAGGAACAACATTAAAGAAAAGTATCATCAAAATTTTAGACCGACTTAACCCTAAAAAAATTGTGGTGGTCTCTTCAGCTCCTCAAATTCGATATCCAGATTGTTATGGAATTGATATGGCTAAACTTGAAGAGTTTATTGCCTTTAAAGCTACCTTAGAATTATTAAAAGAAACCGACCAATATCATATTATTGATGACATTTACAAAAAATGTAAAAATCAAGATTCGGTGGCCGATGACGAATTAGAAAATTATGTTCGAGAGATGTACAAACCATTCTCACCAGAGCAAATTTCAGATAAAATTGCCCAATTATTAAAAACTGAAGATATCAATGCGGAGGTCAATGTCATCTTCCAATCAATTGAAGGGCTACATCAGGCTTGCCCTAAAAATGAGGGAGATTGGTATTTTACAGGAAAATATCCGACTCCCGGAGGCGTGAAAGTAGTGAATCGAGCATTTATCAATTTTTATGAAGGTAATAACAAAAGAGCCTATTAAATTGGCATCTTAATTGTTTATGATATTAAAAATATAAACATGAAAACACTAAAAATATATCTTGTTATACCATTAATTGCATTTATTATGATGAGTTTTTCGCAATGTAGTGGAGAAAAATTTGATTCAAAAGCACCTGCAACGATTACCCAATCATTTTACCAAAACTGGGTAGGCGGTGTACCTGGCTCGAAAGGTACTCTGGTTACTATTAAATTAAATACTCCTGAAAAAGAGGTCGTTTTTGATTCCATTTATTTTAATGGAGCTATTGTTAAACTCAAAACCTCGAGTCATGAAAAAGGTATTACCTTAACGGGAAATTTCATGGCTGATTCAAAGCAAAATGATATTGTTATGGAAGGTGATCCGAAAAAAGAGATTGGAAATACTCCAACGAAAAAGATCCGTGAAATTCCTTTCGATCTTGAGCCGGGAGAAGCTATTATTAGCTACAAAATCAGGAATAAAACAAGATATTACAAGCTTGTTGGAATTAAAAAATCGAAGTCTCTTTTTTATCAATAATTATTTTTTGGCACAGAGTTTGGTTTATACCTTAAACAAACATTAAAAACTGTGCTTATGAAAGCTTTAAAACTACTTACAGGATTATTTTTAGCCACAACATTACTTACGTCTTGTGTTGTTTCAGTAAACGATTTTGACGATTTCGATGATTCGATTAGTTTAGAACAATTAGTAACTTCATATGATTTATGGTATGTAGATTTTAATAGAACTACAGGCAATGGAGAGGTTCCTTTTTTATCTAAAGCATTTACAATTTCTTTTCAAAATGGACGTTTATATGCTAATAATAATCTTGTTGGAATTGGTTCTGTTGGAAACGGTTTAGGTTTACAAGTTGGTTATTATAATACAATTAATGGTGTATTAGAAGTAGATCATAATCAAGATGGGTTCATTGACTTAGAAGTGTCACAAATATCTAATGATGAAATTAGAGTAAGAGATACATTTTCAAATACAACTTATTACCTGATAGGTTATTTTAGAAACACCTTCGATTACGATCTTGTTTTTTATGATAACATCGAGTATTTTTTACAAGAGTATGTTGCTTGGGAAAAAACATTCACTAGTAATGTTGGAGCTTTAAATGAATTCGATGACGAAAACTTTTTAGAGTTCACTCCAAACGGAAATACTAGTGTATTTAGATCTTCTCAAGACGACTTTGGCACAGATATTGATTTCTTAAATTGGGATTTTGTAGGTGATTATGAAGTGTTTAATGTGAGCGGTGTAGATGACCTAAAGATTTTAACATTAGATTATGATTTCTTTGACAATGAAGAGTTCGAATTAAGCGTTATTAATGATGGAAAGATAAGTTTATTCCATCGAGCTTCAGGCACAACTTATGAATTTACAGGAAGAGGTTATATCCAATTCAAAAATGGTGACGCGAAAGTTGCACCAAGAAATAAGAAACGATTTAAAACAAATCGTAAAACGAAAAAAAGAAATATAAAAGCATAAAGATAAGGTTTGGTTAGTTGATTTTGGTTGATTAATTTCAACCAACGCCGCCTCAGGTTTCTGAGGCGGTTTTTTTGTACTTTTATAAAAAAGAATTCTCCATAAACTATGATCAATAAGCGCCTTCTGATTAAAAATTTACTTGCCTATAATGATGAAAATAGTTTTTATGATAAGAAAGTTCAACTGAACCTCAATTCTAAGGAAGGTAAAGCCAAGTTTCTAAAACATGTATGTGCCTTGTCAAATTCGAATCCAGATAACAATTCATATATTGTCATTGGTATCGAAGATGAAACCAATAAAATCATTGGGGTTGATTTTTTTGACGATAGTAAAATTCAAAACTTGGTCAATGCTTATTTAGCCAATCCGCCGAAGATCCAATATGAAAATGTAGCTTTTCCTAGACTCTCTCGGCACAAGGTAGTAGGCTTGGTTACGATCAACCCGATACCCAGTATCACTTCCTTGATAAAAGGCACTTGGAAATACAAAAAGAACACTATTTTTATAAGAAGAGGGAGTAATTCTATTCCAACTGAACATGTCATTTTAAAAAACACAAATAAAGCAGTTGTATCCGCTATTGAAAAGAACGCTGTCAACAATATCGAACTCACCTTAAATAGTGTCTTTAATTTTATTGATACTTATAAAAAAGAACTCTCGCCGACATATAAAGTTTTTAAAGATCAATTCATCGTTTGTTGGGCAGGCATTAAAAAAGAGGTTGACGGCGAAATCTACTATTCTCGAGTAGATATTGAGTTAATCAATGAACAGGTGCGTTTATTCTATTCTGATTTGGATGATGTTCAAATTCAATATAACGAACAATCATTCATTATTACAGAATTCATTCAACTTGGTATTCAACAAGATTTTACTTACTACCCTTTAGAAAAAACCATCATCCATTTCAAGGATAATGGAAAACACGATATCGCCTCTGAACTCTTGTTTGAACCTCCACAATTCGATCCTATTGTATTGAAACACATTTACAACAGTAACAATGCCCTCTTAGAAAAGCTAAAAAAAGCATTACCGCTTACAAAAAATGACCGTAACGATTTAGAACAACTCCCCACTAGTTATCTAATCTGCTCGTTAAATGGTTTTACAAATGCAAAAGAAAAATTAAGTGAAATAAAGCCTCTTCTTAGAAAGTTAGAAAATAAGAGTCCCTATATAAAAGTAAAAGAAACAGAGCGAATATTACGAAAGATAAAGTACAATTAAACGTTTATTCTAATGTTCGAACATAGTTCACAACATCCCAACGTTCTTTTTCTGATAAAATTGGTCCCCATTTAATCATAGCGTTTCTTCCATTAGTCACTTTCCAAAAGAGTTCACCATCTGTTTGATTTTTTACCATGGCCAACGTTAGGTTTTGAGGTTTCGGCTCTAGAGCTTTTCCTCCAGGACCATTCCCTTTTCCTCTCGGACCATGACAAATCATACAACGAGTTTTAAATATCTTCTTACCCTTGTTGGCAGAAACTCCTCTAAGAGATCCTTTTACAGGATTCTTAATTGCCTTTGCTTCTTTTGGCGCAACCCATCGATCCTGTTGCAATTTGTTTCCTACAAATCCCAAAAAAATAAATGACAACGCTACAATGAGTACTTCTTTTTTCATTTTTTTCAGTATTATATCTATAAATATCTGATATTCATCTATTTAAAACAATATAATGTTATTTTCTGTGCCAATTAAGTGCTAAAAATAGAAAACCAACATTACATACAAACGATTTTTATTGTTTTTTATTCTTGAAAATGATGTAGCACACCTATAATTTAACATTCATCTTCTAAAAAATTTGAACTATTTTTATGCAAGATTAAGCATTCAATTAGATCATTATTTATGAATAAAACAGCATTAATAACTGGTGCCACAAGTGGGATCGGAAAAGCAACAGCCTATGAGTTTGCCAAACAAAATATTAGATTGGTTCTTTGTGGAAGACGACAAGAGCGATTAGATGCCTTACAAAAAGAAGTAGGTGCTATTGTAGATACATATGTGTTAAATTTTGATGTTGGCAATAGAAAGGACGTTTTTGAGGCCATCGAATCGTTACCAGAAGATTTCAAACACATTGACATCCTCATAAATAATGCAGGAAATGCACATGGCCTAGACCCCATTCAAGATGGAGATATCAATGACTGGGATGCCATGATGCATAGTAACGTACATGGTTTATTGTACGTGAGTAAAGCAATTATTCCACAAATGGTGCAGCGCGAAAGTGGACATATTATAAATATTGGTTCTTCTGCGGGAAGAGAGGTGTATCCAAAAGGGAATGTATACTGTGCTAGTAAACACGCCGTTGCAGCTCTTACAGAAGGCATGCGCATTGATCTAAACCCTCATAATGTCAAGGTGGGTGCGGTCAATCCTGGTTTGGTTGAAACCGAGTTTTCTCAAGTTCGTTTTAAAGGGGATGCTGTTGCTGATGGTGTCTATAAAGGCTTCAAGGCGCTCCAAGCCCAAGATATCGCCGAAATCATCTATTTCGCCATCTCTCGACCTCCACACGTGAATATAGCCGATCTGTTGGTATTTCCAACTGCACAAGCAAATAGTGTAACTGTTAAAAAAGAACCTATCTAGAAAACAGGAAAAATCCCTAAAAATTTCAGGATATTTCCTCTTGACTCCCACATAACAATTGATGCATCTTTGCCATCTAAATTAGTTGAAGATATATCAACAAGAATATAACCTTGTTTCTCCCTGCAAAGACAGGCATTGAAACAAGGTTTTTTGTTGTAATTTTACTATAAATCAAACTTAATTCCTTGTGCCAAAGGTAACTCGTCAGAGTAATTTACGGTATTTGTTTGTCGTCTCATGTACACTTTCCAAGCGTCAGATCCCGATTCACGGCCTCCTCCTGTTTCTTTTTCACCGCCAAAAGCACCACCGATCTCAGCTCCAGAGGTACCAATATTAACATTTGCAATTCCGCAGTCAGAGCCAGCATATGATAAAAACTTCTCTGCTTCCTTCATTTCATTTGTCATAATTGCAGAAGATAATCCTTGAGCAACGCCATTTTGTTTTTCGATAGCATTTTCTACTTCGCCAGAATACTTCATTAAATATAAAATAGGTGCGAAAGTTTCGTGCTGTACAATTTCAAAATGGTTTTCAGCTTCAATAATTGCTGGTTTAACATAACAGCCACTTTCGTAACCTTCTCCTTCTAAAACGCCGCCTTCGACTAAGACCTTTCCTCCTTCTGATTTTGCTTTTTCAATGGCCGATAAATAGGTGCTCACAGCATCTTTATCAATTAAGGGGCCAATATGATTACGCTCATCTAACGGGTTTCCAATAGTGAGTTGACCATAAGCTCCAACAATGGCATCTCTAACTTTATCGTAAACAGATTCGTGAATAATAAGTCTTCTTGTAGAAGTACAACGTTGTCCGCAAGTTCCTACCGCTCCGAAAACTGCTCCCGGCACTACCACTTTTAAATCGGCCGAAGGGGTAATAATAATGGCGTTGTTACCTCCTAATTCTAATAAAGATTTTCCAAAACGTTTAGCAACAGTTGCACCAACGATTCTACCCATTCTTGTAGATCCTGTTGCAGAAATGAGCGGAATTCTAGGATCAGTTGTTAGAAATTCTCCTACTTTATAATCACCATTAATAATACATGAAATTCCTTCTGGCAACTTGTTTTCCTTTAAAATTCCGGCGATAATGTTTTGACAAGCAACAGAACATATTGGTGCTTTTTCTGAAGCCTTCCAAACACAAACATCACCACAGATCCAAGCTAAAGCCGTATTCCATGCCCAAACAGCTACCGGAAAATTAAATGCTGAAATAATACCAACAACACCAATTGGGTGCCATTGTTCTCTCATTACGTGTCCAGGTCGTTCTGATGGAATTACCTGACCGTTTAATTGTCTAGATAGTCCAACGGCAAAGTCACAGATATCGATCATTTCTTGAACTTCTCCATAACCTTCCTGTAAGGATTTTCCCATTTCATAAGAAACTAACTTTCCTAAGGGTTCTTTTAGCTCTCTTAATTTATTTCCAAACTGACGTACAATTTCTCCTCTTTGCGGAGCGGGCATATTTCTAAATGTAATAAACGCCTCCGTCGCCGTAGTCATGACTTTTTCATAATCTTCTCGCGTTGTTGTTTTTACCTTGCCTATTAATTGCCCATCAACAGGTGAGTATGATTCAATAATTTCTCCACTAGAAAAATTATTAGATCCTGTAGAGGTTCCGTGATTTATATCTTTTATACCTAATTGTTCAAGTGCTTTTTCTATTCCGAAATCAGTTGCTATTAATGTCATCTTGTTTTATTTAATTGGGTCGCTAAATTACAAATAATTTGCGTGCGTGTTTATCTTATTAAAACAAAAAAGCAGAACATTGCTGTTCTGCTTTTATGCTATACTTGGTAACCAGCCAAATATAATTAACCAACTAAAACCTAAAATTTAACCCTGTATAAACACCAAGATAGTAAGGCCTAAAACCTCCATCATTTTTAGAAAAAGTATTCAATTGATATTTAAACATGGGTGTTACATTGATATATAATTTTTTATTAATCTTATAATCTAAATCCAAACCAACATTCCCACTAAAATTGACATCATTAAGATTCGATGCTTCTCCTAAAGTTATAGAACCATCTGTATTTTCTATATCAACTGTATTTCTATAGAGAACATATGTACTCACACCTCCAATGAGGTTCACTCCTACCTTTTTCTGTACAAGAGCATACTTCGCTTCCATAGGTATTTCTATATAACTTAAAGATTGATTCAAGTCTCCACTTAGGTTGTTGAATGTTCTTTCTCCATTAGCAGCTAATTCTTGGCTTTGTAAATCAGCGTTAGCACTCGATGAAGGAGCCGCTAGCGTAATCACCTTTAAGCCATTAACATTTGTATTTATATTGGTATCGTTCGTTAAAGAATTTGTAGAGGTTACCAATGCGGTAACACCTTCAGTTTGATAGGAAAGATCTAATGAATTAACTCCAGACTGTAAACTTAAACGCTTGTTGATTTTATAGTTTACTTTTACTCCATAAGATAAAGAGGGTCTACTATTTTTTTCATTACTGGCCAGTGCACTGTGTATTGGAGATCCTTTACTTAACGTATTAAAATAAACTGGAGCTACAGTAGAGCCAACCGACCATTTTTTAGCATCATCATCTTTTTCAAGTAAGGCAACCTCGGTTTCATTTTCTTTAATAGCTTCGGTGATATCTTTTTTATCTTGACTTTCTTGAGTCTGATCAGTTTTTGAATTTAAAGCTATCACTGTTTCCTGCGTCTTATCTAAAACTTTTATATCTTGAATTTCTTTAGTACTTTTTTTATCTTCTTCTTGATTTAACTGAGCTAAGCTATGCTCGTTCGCAAGCGAATTGTCTTCGTTTGACGTATCCAAAATTTTCTTTTTCTCAATATTTTTTGGAGTTGCGACGATGTACGTTCTTTTCGGTGTATTCTTTAGTGTATGATCTTGTTCTTGTGGAACTATCACCAATTCTTCATCTCTTTTTGCCGCATCTTGTTGTTTCCTTTCCGGATTTAATACATTGTTTTCATCAAGGTTTTCGTTTTTGTCTTCACTGTTAACGTCAGTAATAATAGAATTTGTGTCTGGCAATTTAGGTATCGTTCTTTGAGAATTATACATCCAAATTCCACCACTAACAAGGAGTAGAAGAATTGCCGCTGCGCCACCTAAACGTAACCACAACGGCACAACCCTTCTTTTCTTCTTTTTCACTAATTGCTCCTCTATATTCTTCCATACTTCTGCATCTGGAAAAACTTCAAAGTCTTTCAATTTCTCTTGAAATAATCTATCTATATGTTTCTTTTCATCCATCACTCAGAAACTTTATTTTTTTTTTCCTCTAATTTATTTTCTTCCACTTTTTTCTTCAATATCTGTCTCGCTCGAGACAAATTTGATTTCGACGTGCCTTCAGATATTTCTAACATTCCGGCAATATCTCTATGTGAATATCCGTCAAGCACATACATGTTAAAGACCAATCGATAACGATTTGGTAATTCTTGAATGATACTTAAAAGGTAGTCTAAAGAGACGGTCGTTTCATCAATATCAACTTCAACTTCATCAGGAATTTCATCAGAAATTAAATTCAATACATTCTTTTCTCTATATTTTTGCAGTGCCGTATTTACAACGATTCGTTTTAACCAACCTTCAAAAGATCCTTTAAATTGATATTGATCTATCTTGTTGAAAATAGTGATAAAACCATCTTGTAAATTATCTTGAGCTTCTTGGTAATTTTTAGAATACTTTAAGCACAACGCAAAGAGTTTACCAGCAAAAAGCTGGTAAACCTCAGATTGTGCCTTAATATCTCGTTGCTTACACTTATTTATGAGTTTTTCTAAACTCATTTGAATCTCAAGTTTTTTTTACTGATTAACTGGTACTACAACCTCCTCAAAAACATTTTCTCCATTACTATCTGTTCCTTTCCAAAATCTAAAAGTATAATCCTGACGTTGTACAACATTTACTTTAAATGTATATTCTATTTCTCTCAGGTCGTCGGTACAGACATCATCTTCATTTACTAAAGAATTGATAGCTACTGTTCTGGCGGTACCTTCATATTGATAAAATAAATCATAAAAAGAATGACATCCACTAGGTAAATCATAGATTACAGTGATATCATGTCGCGATCCAAAATCAAATGCATCTGGAACAATAGCTTCTTTAATTGGCAGCGTTTCTAATTTGAAATTGTTTGCATCATCATCTACACTGCAAGATACAACCAAAAACATCAGTACTATACTTACAAAAACTCTTTTCATATTCTTGTGCTTAATTTGTGCTTTTAAGATGCTAATATTTTGAAAGGTTGCGTTAAATAACCCTATTTTTGTACTTTGTATGAGCTTAAAAAGTCAAATATTCGATATAAAGTCTAACTCAGCATTTGAGAAGGTGGCTTTTTCTGTTTTTGAATATCAATTTGAGCATAATAAAGTATATCGTTCTTTTTGTGATTTATTGTACAAACACCCGAGCGATATTTCACGTATTGAAGACATTCCTTTTTTACCCATTCAGTTTTTCAAATCTCATACTATTGTTACGCAACAAAGTTCGCCTAGTGTGGTTTTTTCAAGTAGTGGCACAACCGGTAATACTACAAGCAAGCATCATGTAACAGACGTCTCCATCTATGAGAAAAGTTATCGACAAGCATTTCATCACTTCTATGGTGATATAGAAGAATATACTGTACTTGCCTTATTACCCTCATACTTAGAGCGACAAGGGTCATCATTAATCTATATGGTCGATGACTTGATTAAACGTTCAAAAAAAAGCACGAGTGGATTCTATTTAGATACTATTGATGAACTGGCCATGCTACTAAAAAGTCTTGATGCTCAGGGAGAAAAAATCTTACTTATTGGCGTTTCTTTTGCTCTATTAGATTTCGTTGAAAAATATTCTTTTCGTTTAAAAAATACGATTGTTATGGAAACTGGTGGAATGAAAGGTAGAAGAAAAGAGCTTATTAGAACAGATCTGCATGACATACTTTGTAAGGGCTTTGGAGTCTCCCAAATTCACTCTGAATATGGTATGACTGAACTACTAAGTCAAGCTTATTCAAAAGGTAATGGTATTTTTAAATGTCCATCGTGGATGAAAGTGTTGATTCGGGATACAGAAGACCCTTTATGCACCCTACAACCTACCAAAACTGGAGGTATAAATATCATCGATTTAGCAAATCTAAACTCTTGTTCTTTTATCGCCACTCAAGATCTTGGTAAAACCTATAAAAACGAGACCTTCGAAATCTTAGGTCGATTCGACCATTCAGATATCCGTGGTTGTAATTTGTTGCTTAATTAAGCGACCAAATATCAAAATAGATAACTCATGAAAAGAGCACTCATTTTATTATTCTTGTTTTCGGCAACTTCGTACGCTCAGCAAATTGACTATAATATTCAGAAAGGTTTCGTAGCCAACGGTTATGATGTTGTTTCTTATTTTTCGAATAAGGCCACAAAGGGTAGTAGTAAATATACCTATACGTTTGAAGGTGCTCGATATAAATTTGTCTCCAAGGAAAATCTAGAAAAGTTTAAAAGTAATACCACGAAGTTTGTACCTCAATATGGTGGGTATTGTGCGTATGCTTTGGGCACAAACGGAGAAAAAGTCTCAATAAACCCAAAAACATTTGAAATTAGAGACGGTAAGTTGTATTTATTTTATAATTCTTGGGGTACAAATACCTTGGAATTATGGACAAAAGAAGGTCCTGAAGCATTGCAAAAAAAGGCAGATAGTACTTGGAAAAAAATAAAATTTAAGTCTTAATATTATTCAAATGTAAAATTATACGTTAAGGCGAATAATGGACTATTATTAACAGAGAGGTCATAGAAACCTAAAGGACTTCCAGCAAAAATGTCAGAATTTTCTACTCCCACGCGCTGTGCATAGTATCTGTTAAACGGATTCTTACGACCATAGAGGTTATATACCGTAAATGTCCAATCTCCAACCCAACGTTTATTTACTTTTTTACTATATTTTACTTTCCACGAAAAGTCTAGTCGATGATAAACTGGCAAGCGAGCGTTGTTTCGCTCTAAGAATATAGGAACTTCAACTCCATCTACTTCGATAGCACCATTAGCAACCGTAAAAGGCCTACCCGATTGTCCTGTAAAATTGAAACTCCAGGTATTGTATTTCTCTCCTTCGAAATTAATTGTACCATTAAAAATATGCGGTCGATCAAAGTCAGAAGAATACCAATTGTTATTATTAATTCTATCGGCTAAATTCTTATTTTCGGTTCTTATAAAACTTCTAGACCACGTATAATTAAACCATCCGTTAATTTTGCCTTTGGGTTTTTTGAAGCTTAATTCGAGCCCATATGCCTTTCCTTTACCTTGCACGATAAACCTTTCAATAGCCTGTTCTAGAAAAAAATCAGCTCCCGGTTTATATGTTAAATTGTTTTCTGTATTTCTATAGTACCCTTCCAAACTTGCCTGTATTTCATTGTTTTTGAAATTTTTATAAACCCCAATACCATAGGCTTGGCTGTTTTGAGGCTTTATATTAGGGTCTGAAATTTTCCAGCGAGATGTAGGCAGTGGTGTTGTTGAATTGTATATATTTTGCAAGTATTGATTTACATTTGAGTAACTAGCCTTCATAGATGTATTTTCATCGAGTTTAAAATTAATACCTAATCTTGGCTCTATATCCGTATACGAATTTACTTTTTCCCCTTTATCAAAAGACTCTGTGCTTAAAACTGTTGTTCCTGTTTCGTCATAATTATTCAACGTATAAGGTCCTTGAAATAAGGTGTAATTATATCGTAACCCTCCAGAAAATGACACATTATCGGATACCTTCCAGTTCATATTAGCATATCCTGAAAACTCATAACTTGTTTCCTTTTCTAATGAAACGGGAAAAACACTAGTTGCGCTGCCAGGGTCTAATGACCCAGGATCTAGCTCATATTGATTTGCCTGTACACCTATATAATAATCAAACGAATCATTCACTTTTTTAGAGACTTCAGAATTAAGACTTAAGTACTTAATCTCAGATTCATATTTTACTTTATTCGAACTATCTAACTCAGGGAATAGGGTTTTTGCTTTGTAATTACTTCCAACCAAAATGGTTCTAAGGTTGGTTTGATTGTTAAAAGTATGTTGCCAATTCAATGTTCCATTTAGTGTTTGAAAGTCATATTGATTCACATTGGCATTAATGTCTTCTATTTTAGTAATCAATTCTAATTGATAAAAATCCTTACTGTAGAAACCTGTAAAAGTTAATTGATCTTTGACCGTTGGTAGATATAATAATTTAAAAGTTCCATCATAAAAACGAGCTTTGGTATTTTTAAGTCGTTTAGAAAATATAGGTAATAAAAAATCTGTTAAGCCAGCTCTGAAACCCGAAATAAGCATCAGTTTATCTTTTACAATGGGAGTTTCAACACCAAGCCTACTTGATACTAAACCTAAGCCTCCTGTTAACTTGAATTTGTCTACATAAGGATTTTTTACTTTTATATCAAGTACAGATGTTGTTCTTCCGCCATAGCGAGCAGGAATATTCGCTCGGTATAAGTCTAAAGAAGATATGACGTCTGGAGTAAAGACAGAAAATAAACCAAATAAATGTGTAGGATTAAATACCGGTGCATGATCAAACAATAATAAATTTTGATCTAATGAACCTCCTCTTATAGAGAGTCCATTACTAACTTCACCTGAATTATTTACTCCTGCGAGTAGTGTTATTCCGCGTAATACATCAAATTCGCCAATTGCCGCGGGTATTTTTTTTAACTCCTTGGTTTTTAGTTGTATTGCTCCCATTTGGGGTGATATGAGATTCTCATTATTCTTCTTTGCATTTATGATAACTTCAGAGAGTTCTTCTTCTATTTCTAAAAGACTTATGTTTAACGAAATATCTTTATCCAAAATGATTCTTTGAATATTATCTTTAAAACCGATATATGTGATACTTATTTGATAGTCGTTTTCAGGTAAATTGATCGAAAACAATCCTCTCTTATCTGTAACTCCGCCGCAGGAACATGGTTCAATAAAAATAGTCGCGTTCTCTATTGGTTTATTAGTATCATCGTTAATTACAGCAAATGATAATGTATGCTCTTGACTTTGTCCCAAGGTCATATTGAACGATAACAGGGTAAAAAGGGTAATAAGGTAAAAAGGTGTTTTCATTTTTAAGAATTTGCTTAAAAAAATTAGATATACGCTATTTATTTGATGGCCAACCATCGGGACGAATTGATGTTCTAAAGCGGCCTTCAATACAAGGAGCACTAGAAACAGTTATTTGACCAATAAATTCTGGAAAATCTTCTGGCATCGGTATAGGGGGTGGTGCTTCTAGTTGTCTTTCAGTGATGTCAGAGCGATTATCAATAAAAATTGAAGATGTTACTGTAGAAGCAGCTGTAAACCTTCCTAAAACGAACTCTTCACTATCATTAGGGTTGAACATATTACCAATTAATGCAGCCGGTGGTGGTGCATTAAATCCACTATTATTGTCAACAACATCTTTTAATTTTTTGTAATAGGTATACCCTGAAGGCGATAAGGAATATTGTTGTACTTCAACTAATATATCTCGTTTAGTATAGAGTAAAACATCTCCAATTGGTAATTCATTTATGGTATTTCCATTTGAAAATCGATCGGTAAATAATTTAATGTTTTCGTTGTAACGAATTTTCCAACAATCAGAATCACAGGTGTACGTGTGGTAATGACCCTCTCCAAACGGAGGGTCATGGTCTTCACAAGCTCCATTTCTAAAAATACCATCGTTACATAAAACGCATATGACTATTTTCTCAAATGAACGAAAACGCCAATAGTAGTAATTTTCTTTATCAATAGGATCATCTAAAGTCACAGAAATTGAATGACCAGGCACAAATTCATTTGAAGACTCTCTAAATACCAAATTTGGATCATAGGTAGCATTTAAACTGGAAATAGCTACGGGTTCACTTATCAATTCAGGTAAAGATTCGTATTGCCTTCCATCGGCTAAATTGACCTCTAACTTCCATAAATCTCCTATAGAAGCAACAAAATTTGATGGAGGCACATAGATTTCTTCTTCTTCTATCAATCTAACAACCTCATTTGTTTTGGTGTTTATAAAAGTAACCTCAGCTCCCTCAATAAAAACGTTTAAATATCCTGAACCATTTAAAACGGATTCATTCAAATTCACAAAAGAAGCTCCTTCGGATGTTCCGACAAAGCCTTCAACAAAAACAAGGTTTTCTCGAAATTCGAACTCTGGTTCTACAGGTTCAATACACGTAATTAGGCTAATTGAAAGGAGCAATAGCAACAAGTTAGAAGAGAAGAACGTGCTATTAAATTTCATAACTGTATCACTTTTAATAATAAAGATTTCAATATATATCATCTTATTATCAATTCTCTCTACAGAAAAAGTTTTAACAGTAAACTTTAACAATTCATAAACATTTGTAGCTAGCTCTTTGATATAACATTACATCGTTTTTCTCCAGTAAGAACCACGACATTATCTTTCTTAACATGTTATTTTTTTAACGCAGTTTCAAGATAGTTATGTGTATTCAAGTATTCGATTCTCAAATCTCTGAGATGTTTAATAACCAAATCTCTATCTTTATATTCAGGATGTAAACTATCTTCCATTTTAGCATCTCTGGCTGTAAGAACAAGATACCAATGACCTTTTCGAGATGCATAAAGATCTTCAAATATTGGGTCACTATTGTCGCTTATCGCTGCGTCGATAAACATGGGCAGTAAGTTTATAGTACTCGTTACTCTTTCAACCTCATAAAATGAAAATGAAAATTCTTTTCCGTCTATATTGAACGGAACATTGTCTTCTACAGCTTCGTGATTCAACTTATATTTTTCATTCACAAAATAATAAAAATCATCAGCATCCTTGGGGTCTTTAAAAATTAAGGCGTACTGTTTGGGTAAGGATCTTTTAAACCGCTTCGCTAGTTTTATTTTATCTTCTTTTATAGTTGGAGCAATCCGTAAAGGAATACATGAAGACAATAAAAAAATGGCCATTAAAAGTAGTAGGGTATGTTTCATTTGAAATAGCTTTTTGCTATAGTATCAATTATCATACCAGCGTTTATATAAATGCTTAGACTAAGAAGCGTCTAAGTAATACCTTTTCTCCTCTTTAGCAGGTTTTAAGGTGTCTAAATAATTTTTAAACTGTTCCATATAATTATAAAACAAAGCTTTGTTATTTGTGGTTCTCTTTAAGGTTCTCACACCTTCTAAAGAGTTAATAATAAATTCGGCTACAGGTTCTGTGTTGATATGTCTATCTAAATAACCATCTTCAATACCTCTATACATCAAACTAATCAAGGCCACTTTCCATTGATCCAACACATCATATAATTGTCCTTTTAAATTATAATCATTGTGTTCATAACTCAATGCCACAATCATATTGGTCAACGGACTTCCTAGATTTTGTTCTAAAGAAGCATCATTAATTAATTTTTCTTGTAGTAAGTCACTCAGAATAAAAATAGGGTTTCCTCTTTTAGTAATCGGTTCAATAAACTCGCTATGAATCTCTTTTTCGACCCTTTCTTGAATAATTTTAGAAACAAAATGATGTTTATTCTCAAAGTGATAATAAAAAGCACCTTTTGTCAAGCCCACTTCTTTGATAATTAAATCAATACTCACAGCATGATATCCATACATGTTAATCAATTCATATCCTTTATCAATTAACTTTTGCTTCGTTAATTTACGTTTAATTTCTTGTGTCATGATGCGTGGTTTTATTCTTTGCTAATAAAACAACCTTATTAACATTATTCCTACCAATAACGTACCCATTAGTATTTTAGTATTCATTATATCGCGACGTTTCCATGCTCAAAATACGTCGATACATACTAGTTAGTTGGTTTGTAAAACACCTCACAAATTGTTTAATTTAACATTTCTTTGTCTGTGCTGTATGTCATTTACTGTTATTTTTGAAGAAACCTTAACTCTATGAAAAACTTTTCTTACACCTTCTGGTTCATTGCTTTATCTCTATTATTTTACACAACAACTTCCTCCGCTCAAAATACTATAAAGGTCAACAAAGGATATTCGCCGCAAATAGGAACAACTGTGTCTATGCTAGAAGATTTAAAAAAAAGGGTTACACGAAGCGTTCAACATTTAAGCCAAGCTGAGACTGATTTTTTATTAGACGAAGAAGCGAACAGGGTTGGAGCATTGATTTTGCATTTGGCCGCCACTGAGCGTTACTACCAAGTATATACTTTTGAAAATAGAGGTTTTAATAAGGAAGAAGCGCAACAATGGGAAGCCGCATTGAGTTTGGGTAGTGCTGCTCGTAAACGATTTACCAACAAACCTATTTCCTATTATTTAGACTTATGGGATGAAGTGCGCAAGGAAACATTACGTCTACTAAAAACAAAAGACGATACATGGTTTTCTAGCAAAGTAAAAGGCAGTAGTATGAATAATCATTGGGCTTGGTATCATGTGATGGAACACCAAGCAAATCACATGGGGCAAATACGATTGATCACTAAGCGTATGCCAAAATAATGTTTCATTAACTTAAAAATACGGTTTGGTATTTTTAGTTCTTGTCAAAAACAGGCCGTTTCAAGGTAACCACATACCGTTTAGTTTGTTCTATGGGCTGCTAGATGCGTGGTTTTATTCTTGGGTTTTTAGCAAGAAATAGCTCTTTTTTCCACGTTGAAGAAGTACATATTTATTCGCAATCAGATCTTTCTCCGTAATCAAGTAATCTTCTTTTACCTTCTCTTTATTCACCGATATTGCATTTTCTTTTAAGGCTCTTCGGGCATCGCCATTCGACTTTAAAAAGTTCGTTTTAGCTGCTAAAGCACCGATCATATCTAAGCCATTATGTATATCTTCCTTGGCAACCTCAGCTTGTGGCACGCCCTCGAAAACATCTAAAAAAGTTTGCTCATCCAGTTCTTTTAAATCGGCTGCGGTAGATTTACCAAACAAAATATTCGAAGCAGCAATTGCTTTGTCTAATTCGGTTTTACTATGCACAAAAGTAGTGACCTCCTCTGCTAGCTTCTTTTGTAATAAACGCATGTGTGGTGCTTCTGCATGAGCTACAATTAATGCATCTATAGTTTCTTTATCTAAAAACGTAAAAATCTTGATATATTTTTCGGCATCTTCATCAGTTGTATTTAACCAAAACTGGTAAAATTTATACACAGAGGTTTTCTCTGCGTCTAACCATATATTTCCCCCTTCAGACTTTCCAAATTTCGACCCGTCTGCTTTCGTAATAAGCGGACAAGTCATGGCGTATGCCTTTGCTTCCACTCCTGGGTTCATTCTTCGCACTAACTCAGTACCTGTAGTGATATTTCCCCATTGGTCGCTTCCTCCCATTTGGAGCATACAATTATGTGTTTTATGCAAATGGTAAAAATCATAGCCTTGAATTAATTGATAGGTAAACTCTGTAAATGACATTCCTGAGCCAGCCTCACCCGTTAAGCGTTTCTTCACAGAATCTTTCGCCATCATATAGTTCACAGAAATTCGTTTCCCTACTTCACGCGCAAAATCAATGAATGAGAAGTTTTTCATCCAATCATAGTTATTCACCAGAATTGGAGCATTTTTCTCAGAAGCTTCAAAATTCAAAAAACGAGCCAATGTATTTCTAATTCCGGCCACATTATGTGCCAGTTGCTCTTCATTTAACAAATTTCGCTCATCAGATTTTCCCGATGGATCTCCAATCATACCTGTTGCACCTCCTACTAAGGCGATAGGTCGATGTCCGGCTCGTTCCATATGAACTAATAAAATAATAGGTACCAAACTACCGATATGCAGAGCATCAGACGTGGGATCAAATCCTATATATCCAGTTGTACTTTCTTTTAATAATTGTTCTTCAGTACCTGGCATAATATCATGCACCATTCCTCGCCAACGTAATTCTTCTACTAAATTTATAGACATCGCTTTTAACTAAATTTCCGCAAAGATATATTTATCATCATAAACATAAAAGACAAATAGAAAAAAGACTAATTTCGTGTTATGATTTTAGTTACAGGAGGTACAGGTTTAGTAGGCGCACACTTGTTGTATCAGCTTTCGCTGGAAGATACTCCGGTAGTGGCAATTCATCGCAGCACCAGTGATTTGAGTGCTGTAAAGCGTGTTTTTAGTTATTATAGCACTGACTTTGAAAAATTATTCAATACCATTACATGGAAGATTGCTGATGTAAATGATATTCCTTCTTTGAAAGAGGCTTTTGTAGGTATCACCCACGTCTATCACAGTGCGGCTATCATCTCTTTTAATAAAAAAGATGATGAATTATTGAGAAAAGTGAATATTGAAGGCACTGCAAACATGGTGAATATTGCGATTGATTCGAATGTAAAAAAGTTTTGTTTTGTAAGTTCAGTGGCAAGTATTGGTAAATTTAAGCATCAAACAGAGGTCACTGAAGAAAATGATTGGAACCCAGAAGATGCGAATAACGGCTATGCCATTTCAAAATTTGGCGCTGAGAATGAGGTATGGCGTGGATCACAAGAAGGTCTTGATGTAATTATCGTCAATCCTGGGGTAATTTTAGGACCTGGATTTTGGCATAGTGGCTCCGGAAAGATTTTCGGAAGTGTTTACCAAGGGTTTAAATTCTACACTGAAGGAATTACAGGCTATGTGGGTGTACAAGATGTGGTGAATGCTATGACTGCGCTTATGCAAAGTAACCTTGTTAACGAACGCTATATTTTAGTTGCTGAAAACCGTTCGTTTAAGGATGTTGTGTTCGCTATTGCGGATGAATTTAAGGTAAAAAGGCCTACGATAAAGGTAACTGCTTTTTTAAGAGAGTTGGCATGGCGATTCGCCATGCTGAAAAGTATGTTTACCCAAAAGCCTGCGTTTATTACGAAGGAATCCATTCGAGCGAGCCACCGAGTAACCAATTACAGTAATAAAAAAATCAAATCGGACATTGGACATTCTTTTGAATCAATTGAAGAAACAATACAAAAAACCTGTCGCCTTTATACTGAATAGCTATGCTATTTTTTCAGCTCTTCTACATTCAGTTCTTTAATTGATTGAATTTCCTGATTTTTTCTTTTTTCTCTATTACTTCTTCGGATAGAGTCTTTTTTCCAAATAGGCAATGTTGGGTCAATATCTGCTGACATTGGATCGTAACTTTCTTTTATCTTCCGGAGTTTTAACTCAACTTGCTGAAACATTTTTTCATACTCTTCGATTCTGGAAGTATAGTATATATTGCTCTCCATAAACCTTGTGCTGTCAATCTTATACTTTTGATAGACAAATGGTAAGTAATTAATTTTTTTTTGACTCTTCCCGTTCTTAACCGTCTTTGCATTATCTGCGATTAGAATAGCCGTCCAAAGTTCGACCATTTGATCTTTTGGGATCAAATTTTCTGGCTTTTTATAAATAGTTCTACTCGTACAAGAAAGTACCAATAGAAAAATACAACCTATGTAAATGAGTCTTTTCAAATTATCTATTAAATGTCAGTCTTTTTCCTTTAATCGTATCGTCGAATGCTCCCTGATTATAGATCAAGTGACCATTTATAAAAGTATGCGAAACGGCTGAATCAAACGTCGTTCCTTCAAAAGGAGACCAACCGCATTTATATAAGATGTTCTCTTTGTTCACCGTATACTGCGTATCCATGTCTACCAACACCAAATCGGCAAAATAGCCTTCTTTTAAATAACCTCTTTTCTCAATATCGAATAATTTCGCCGGGTTGTGACACATCTTTTCCACTAGTTTTTCTAAACTAATTTTTCCTTGTTTATGACAAGCTATCATCGCTTGAAGCGTATGTTGTACTAACGGACCTCCGCTCGGGGCTTTGGTATATACCTGCGCTTTTTCTTCGGCCGTATGAGGTGCATGATCTGTCGCTATTACATCAATTCTATCATCTAATAAGGCTTTCCATAAACCTTCGTTATCTTTTTCAGATTTTACCGCAGGATTCCATTTAATTAAGGTTCCTTTCTCTTTGTAATAAGAATCATCAAACCATAAATGGTGTGTACATACCTCTGCTGTAATTTGTTTTTCTTCTAAAGGTATATCGTTTCGAAACAAGGCTGTTTCTTTGGCTGTTGATAAATGAAAAACATGCAACCTTGCTCCCGTTTCTTTGGCCAATGCAATGGCCTTAGATGAAGAAATATAGCAAGCTTCTTCACTTCTAATTTCGGCATGCTTTTCAATAGGAATATCATCGCCATATTGAGCTTTGGCTTTAGCCAAATTTTCTCGAATGGTATGTTCATCTTCACAATGAACCGCAATTAGCATTTTCGTAGAAGAGAATATTTCTTTCAAGACATCTTCATTATCAACAAGCATGTTACCTGTAGAAGATCCTAAAAATAATTTTATGGCAGCCACTTTTTTAGGATCGGTTTTTAAAAGTTCCTCTAAATTATCATTCGTGCCTCCGAACATAAAAGAATAGTTTGCATATGAGGCTTCACTAGCAACGGCAAACTTATCTTCCAACAAGGCTTGTGTGGTGGCCTGAGGTACCGTATTTGGCATTTCGATAAATGTTGTAATTCCTCCTGCAACCGCTGCTCTGCTCTCAGAAGCAATTGTGCCTTTATGTGTCAATCCAGGTTCTCTAAAATGCACTTGATCGTCTATGATTCCTGGAATGAGGAGTTTTCCTGTTGCATCTATGACTTGTACTGAATCGTCTTCAGGATATAATTCCTCAGCAATGGTATCTATAATATCTCCTTTGATGAAGAGATCTGATTTAAATATCTTTCCTTCGTTAATTAGTTCTGCATTTTTAATAAGAATCTTTTTCATGTATCTATCCTTTTTTAGGTAACCCTTTCAATGCCATCTGAATCACTCCGAAAATAGCTTCACTTATAATACCGCTATTCATTTTTGAAGTTCCTTTTGCTCTATCCGTAAAAATAACCGATATTTCTTTAATGTTAAAACCATGTTTCCAAGCTTTAAATTTCATCTCTATTTGAAAGGCATACCCAACAAATTTAATTCGATCAAAATTAATGGTTTCTAACACTTTTCTTTTGTAACAGACAAAACCGGCCGTCGTATCACTCACTGGAATTCTAGTAATAAATTTTACATACTTTGAGGCGAAATAAGACATCAATAAACGTTTCATATCCCAGTTGACAACATTCACTTCGTTATTGATATATCTAGATCCTATAGAGACGTCGGCACCATCTTGAGCACATGCGTTGTATAAATGCACTAAATCTTTCGGATTGTGCGAAAAATCTGCGTCCATTTCAATAATATAACTATAGGTTCTTTTCAAGGCCCATTTGAATCCGTGAATATAGGCCAATCCAAGGCCGTTTTTTTCGGATCTTTCTTCTAAAAACAAGTGATCTTTAAATTCATTTTGTAAGTTCTTTACGATAGAAGCGGTACCATCTGGAGAGTTATCATCAACCACTAAAATATCGAAGGCTTTGTTTTGAGAAAAGGTAGCCCTAATAATAGATTCAATATTTTCTTTTTCGTTGTATGAAGGTATTATTACAAGCGTATCTTGCATTTAATCGGGTATTTAATCTGCAAAGGTACATTTATTTATCACTATTTTTTAAGGTCAAAAGTTTAAAAATTTCATAAATAACATCGAGTGTCTTTTTTGCTTAACTTCGCATAGTTATGTTAGAGGCCACCGAAAGAGTATTGCACACAAAAGATTGGATTACCTACATCCTTTTATTGGTATTTACCCTTTTTGTTGTTATAAAATATCACCATAGTGAGCGTTTTTCTCGACTCTTTTCATTAGTTCTCTCGCGCAATTACTTAGTCATTTATTCGAAGTATTCGCCGTTGGTATTGAATTCTTTTCATCTTTTTTTTGCTGTTATTCAATTATTTATCTTCTCAATCACCATTTTTATTGGTGTGAAAGCGAATAGTTCTATCGCAAAAGAATTTGAATTTTCTTTTTTTCTGAGCATTTTAACCGGAGTTTTTATCTTTACAGTATTGCGGTATTTTTTGGGTAAGTTACTAGCTATTCTTTTCGATTTAGAGAAAGAACATGAAAGCCTTACTTATCTTAAAATGAGTTATTTAAGTAATTTTTGTTTACTTGTTTTTCCTTTACTTGTATTTGCGTTATATCTCTTCTATGATTCTTCGGTTGCTGCCATAATAATCACTTCGATCGCTGTTTTTATTTTGTTATTGTACTATGCGCTCATTATTAAAAACAACCAAAAATTAATTTTAAAGAACTTCTTTTATTTTATTTTGTATCTTTGCGCCCTTGAAGTAGCGCCCCTAATTTTTTTATATAAGCTATTTATTATTTAGGAGTTATAATAAGAAAAGAGTATGAAAGTAAAGACCATTTTAGTTTCGCAGCCAGCCCCAAATGCGAAACATTCTCCATACTTTGATTTATCCGAAAAGCAAAAAGTAAAGATTGATTTCAGATCTTTTATTCATGTTGAAGGAGAATCGTCGAGAGAAGTTAGAAATCAAAAGATCGATTTTGCAAATTTTACGGCTGTCATTTTTACCAGCAGAAATGCTATTAATAATTACTTTAGACTAGCTGAAGAAATGCGTTTTAAAGTGCCCGATGATATGAAGTATTTCTGTCAATCTGAGGCTGTCGCCTATTATTTGCAAAAATATGTGGTGTATAGAAAACGTAAGATATATGTTGGAGAGCGCACGTTTCAAGATTTGACCAAGCTTATTAAAAAACACAAAACGGAGAAGTTTTTATTACCTTCTTCTGACAAGTTAAAACCGATTGTTCCTCAAATATTAGATGAATTAGAGGTTACTTGGGAAAGAGCCGTTCTTTTTAGAACTGTTGTAAGTGATTTATCAGATTTACAGAATGTATATTATGATGTACTCGTGTTTTTTAGCCCTTCAGGAATAAAATCATTGTTTGAAAACTTCCCTGATTTTGAACAAAATAAAACACGTATTGCTGTTTTTGGCAATACAACGGTGAAGGCTGCAGAAGAAGCTGGATTGCGTGTCGATATTGCCGCTCCTACGAAGGAAACCCCTTCGATGACTATGGCTTTGGAACATTATATCAAAAACGTAAACAAATAAACCTTACGTTACCCTATAAAAAAACCCAACTTATTCAGTTGGGTTTTTTATTTTATTGGTTGTCTGTTAAGCTTCCTCTTTGAGGTACTCCATAATTTTTCCTTCTAATTCCTCAGCTAAATCTGGATTATCTTTAATTAATGATTTTACCGCATCTCTACCTTGGCCCAACTTGGTATCACCGTAACTAAACCAAGAACCACTTTTCTTAACAATTCCATATTCAACACCTAGATCAAGTATTTCTCCAGTCTTTGAAATACCTTCTCCATACATGATATCAAATTCTGCAATTTGAAATGGAGGAGCTACTTTGTTCTTTACAATTTTTACTTTGGTGCTGTTTCCTATAACACGATCACCATCTTTAATTTGTGTTCTTCTTCTAATATCTAAACGAACAGAAGCGTAAAATTTTAAGGCATTACCACCTGTAGTCGTTTCTGGATTACCGAACATAACACCAATTTTTTCACGCAACTGATTGATAAAAAATACAGTACAATTTGTTTTACTAATAGTTCCTGTTAACTTTCTCAATGCTTGAGACATTAAACGCGCATGCAAACCCATTTTAGAATCTCCCATTTCTCCTTCAATTTCACTTTTAGGAGTTAATGCTGCTACCGAATCGATCACTACAATATCGACAGCTCCAGAACGAATAAGATTATCTGCAATTTCCAAAGCTTGCTCACCATGATCAGGTTGAGAGATAATTAAGTTGTCAATATCTACACCTAATTTTTGTGCGTAAAAACGATCAAAAGCGTGTTCTGCATCTATGAAAGCCGCTATTCCGCCTGCTTTTTGAGCTTCAGCAATAGCATGTAATGTCAAGGTCGTTTTTCCTGAAGATTCTGGTCCATAAATTTCTATCACCCTACCTCTGGGGTATCCATTTACTCCCAAGGCGATATCCAATCCTAAGGAACCCGAAGGAATCGCATCTACATCTTCTGTAACGCTATCACCTAGACGCATCACAGAACCTTTTCCGTAGGTTTTATCTAATTTATCTAAAGTAAGCTGTAATGCTTTTAATTTTGCTGATTTTTCTTTGTCTTCTGCCATAATAACTGCTAAAAAATAGTTTGTGAAATAAGTGGAGCTAAAGTACAAAAAGATGTTGAATGAACTTGGCAGTTTATCATCTTTAAAAAATTAAAATTATTTATGTCTTGATTGCTCATTTTCGGCTATTAATTTCTTTTGATATCGTCCTTGCACAACATCAGTAATCACTAAAATTAGAATTACAAAATAGAAAGTCGTCTTACTCATTGGTACAATTTCATTTCCGAATATTTTTAAATGTGCTAAATGTCCTCCCTCGGTCACCAGCATAATACCAACAATGAATAAAATGAACAAGCCCAGCACTTCATACATTCTATTTTTGGCTAAAAATGCTGAAATCTTATCTGCCATTAATAACATCAATAATCCACTCGCAACAATAGCAATGGCCATCACGATAAACGCCGTTGTAGAATTTTCTATTTCGCTGGTAAGACCAATCGCAGCTAATATAGAATCGAAAGAGAATACTAAGTTCATGATCACAATACTTGTAATCACACTATTTGAAGATTTCATTCTTTTAGAATCACCTTCAACATCATGACTTAAATCTGGCACCGAAATCATATGCCATATTTCTTTAATGGCCGTATAAATTATAAATGCGCCTCCTGCAAGCACAATAATGCTATGTCCATTAAATGCAAATGCAAATACGTTTTCTATTTCTCCTGTAAGCCAAGAAAAAGGCTCTTTAAAATAACCAATAAGAGACACCAGTACAAAGAGCAATACGATTCTCAAAACGATCGCAATTAATATCCCTACTTTACGTACTCTTTTTTGATCATTTTGAGGCGCCTTTTTTGACTCTAAAGAAATATACAATAAGTTATCAAATCCTAAAACCGCTTGTAGCATGACAAGCATTAGTAGTGTAAAAATAATTTCAATCATAAGAAGTTGGTATTTGTTGCTTCGAGTGCAATAGTATTAAAAATTAAGTACATCAGAAAATAAGGTTTTCAAAAGAAATGGGTTAATTCGGACTCATTATTTTCTTTAAAACATTCTTTCGGGTAAGCGCAGTTGCCGTTAGAACACCTGAAAATAATGCAGATCCTACCCCAACTGTAATCACATCTTGACCTGTTAAAAATAAATTTTTAATCGGCGTACGAGGTTTTAAAAATTTCTGCCGAAAACGTTTTGGTGTGTGATCTAGACCATATATTTCACCTTTATCATAATTCACAAAATGCTGTGTTGTTAATGGTGTTGAAAGTTCGTAATAGTCAACCTTTCCTTTCACTTGGGGTACCCGTTTATAAAGTTCTTTTAACAAGCGCTGTGCCATCTTTTCTTTTAATTCATCGTACTCCTCACCCCTCTTTTTCCATCGGGTATTTGCCCAGGGCTCAAAAGTTTCATAAGGTACAAAGGTAATAATATCGATAGTACTTTTTCCGGGATATCGATTTGACCAATCTGGATCTTTAGCAGACGGAAAAGATACATAAACCACCGGAAATGGTTGTTCCACATCGTTCACATAGCGTTCTACACAGCCATCGTGATCTAAATCGTCTGGATATATCCAATAATTGGTTTTTGGTAGCTGCAGCTCTTCTGGTGATCCGTCTAACCCAATATATAAACAAGCATGGGCTACTGAACGATTCACTTGTTGTAATTGTTCTTTTAGCTGATGCCTTTGCACGCTACTCGGTGGTATTAATTTATTGTAGGTGGTCATAATCCCCGCACCACTTATTATATTTTTAGCAAAAAAAGTGTTACCATCTTTCATTCGAACACCTTTGGCTGAGTTGTTTTCTATGATAACTTCGTCTACCTCGGCACTAATTAAAATGGTTCCTCCGGCAGCTTCAATAACTTTATCAACTGTTTTTACAATTTGAGATGATCCTCCAACAGGGAAACTCCCGCCTGCAAAATAATGCCCAGCAACAGCTGCGTGCATGACAAAACTACTCTTCTTAGGTTCTAATCCATAGTCACCATATTGACCCAATAATACTTTTATTAACTCTTCATTATCTGTCAAACTCCTAAGGGTCTCATAGGTTGTTTTATCTGAAAACTTATAATACTTTTTTCGCATAAATTCTCCGAAAATTGTACTTAGAAATGAAGGTAATGCTTTGTCAATATAATACCTTTTACTCTTACTGTTTACTTTAAAAACCAAGTTCACGTACGTATCAATTGCTTCTTTTTCATCCGGAAAATAGCTCGACATTTTATCCTTAAAATTCTGAACACCCTTCACAAAATCATATGATTTATCTCCAATAATAATTTTGTCATATACCTCTCCCATATCGGCCCATTCTAACTTACTATCAGAAATATAATCGAACAATCGGCGCATGCCACTTTCTTTACGCTGCACATCACCAATATAATGTATACCAACATCCCATTCGTATCCTTTACGCTTAAACGTATGTGTAAATCCACCAGGTTCATAGTGACGTTCTAAAAGCAGTACTTTTTGTCCTTCCTTAGCTAGAATAGCACCGGTAGATAAACTACCCATTCCAGTTCCTATAATGATGGTATCATATTGTTCTTGAAGTTCAATTTTTTTCTTGTATGATTGGACCATGTGGGTTCATTTGGTTGAAACGGAAAGTTACAAAATAAAATTACTTAACTTTAAAACTCAAAATAGTTTCATGCAAGTAGTACAAACAGATCCCTCTCAATTTAAGAATATCAAAGATTTCCCTTACGGGGAAAATTATGTAGATTTCAACAAACTTAACATGCATTATATCGACGAGGGTGAAGGTGAGGTAATTTTAGCTTTACACGGTGAGCCTAGTTGGTGTTATTTATATCGAAAGTTTATTCCAATATTGAAAGACTATCGATTTGTTGCACCTGATCTAATTGGTTTTGGGAAATCTGATAAAATCGTCAACTGGAAAATCTATTCCTTTGATTTACATCTCGATTCTCTGATTAATTTTATAGAAAAATTACAGCTCAATGACATTACCTTGGTCGTGCAAGATTGGGGTGGCTTATTAGGGTTAAGTTTATTAGGTAAGTTTCCTGAAAAATTCAAAAGAGTAGTGATTTTAAATACCTTTTTACCCATAGGAAAACCCTTAGGTTCTTTCTTTAAAGCATGGCAAAAATTTGCAAAATACCATCCTTCCCTACCTGTGGGTTCTATTATTCAAAAAGGTACATATCAAGAATTATCTAAAGAGGTAATTGATGCTTATAAAGCCCCATTTCCAAGTAAAAAATACAAAGGAGGAGCAAAGGCTTTTCCAACATTGGTGCCGGGAAAACCAACGGATGCCGGTGTTAAAGAAATGAAAAGAGCTCGGGAAGTGCTGTCAACATGGACAAAGCCTGCCTTGGTCTTATTTTCTGATAAAGACAAAATGATGAGTGGTTTAGAGAAATTCTTTTACAAGTTGATTCCTTCAAGTGCAGAACAACAAAAGTTGCTCATTAAAGATGCTGGACATTTTTTACAAGAAGAGAAAGGAGAGGAAATCGCGAATTATATTGATCAATTTATTAGAGAAAAATTGAAAATTACTTAATCTCTTTGCATATAGATATGTGGAATACCATCTTCTATATACGACGCTCCTACTTGTTTAAAGCCAAATGAATTATAAAATCTTTGTAGATAAGTTTGAGCACCTATTTTAACTGTCTTTGTCTGAAACTTTTTTTCAATAATTGCTAATGTTTCTTCAACAAGTTCATAGCCTAATTTTTGTTTTCTAAAATCTTGATGAACTACTACCCTTCCAAAAGCAGCCTCTTCATAATAATCGCCAGGTTTAAAAATTCGAGTGTATGCTATTATTTTTTCTGGCGCTGCTTCTTCATATGCGAATAAATGAAGTGCTCTTTTATCTTTATCATCCAATTCAGGATACGGACAATCTTGCTCTACTACAAAAACATTGATTCTTAATTGTAGTATTTCATGAAACTCATCTAACGTAAGTTCATTAAATTTTTTTAAATGAAATTTCATCTCAACATGTAGTTGCTATTTTTGCTACGCGGTTTTGGTGACGACCTCCCTCGAATTCAGTTTCTAAGAAAATATTCACAAAAGCCATGGCTTGATGCACTGATACAAAACGGGCAGGAATACTTAATATATTAGCATTATTATGTTGACGCGCTAAGGCAACCAATTCATTATTCCAACATAAAGCTGCTCTTACACCTTGATGTTTATTCGCTGTCATTTGAGCTCCATTTCCACTCCCACAAATTATAATACCTAGATCGACTTTTTTATCTTCAACATCTTGCGCTAGAGGATGAATAAAGTCAGGATAATCAACACTATTTTCTTCGTTTGTACCATAATTTTTAACCGTATGTCCCTTTGATTCTAATAGTTTTATTAGTTCAAATTTATACGAAGTTCCGGCGTGATCATTACCTATTGCTATATTCATTGATTATAGAGATTAAGATTAGACCACAAATTTAAACAAATGGAGGTTATAAACACAAAATTGATCAATTGTTAATCAAAAGTTGTAGTTATTTAAAAATCAGATACTTTAGATAATGACGTAAATGTTCATAAATAAACCTTAAATTCTAACAAGATAATTTTGATGGTGTAGAAAATTTTTCAATACAAAAATGAAAATCATATATCCTAAAAATATTATGAGTTTTTAATTGTAATTTATAAACAACAAAAGACCTAGTTGTAAACTATTTTTTTTTTTATAATATCACCAAAAATAGTTCATTTCACTTATCAACCAATTGTTAATAATATAACAAGTAAAGTTGATTTCTAAGAAGTTATAATTTATTTAAATGTTAATAGCTGTTCATTCTTTTTTAAAACTGAAAAATCAAAGTTTTTTCTAATAAATTTATATTAGAAATTAACAAGCTATAATAACAATCATTTCTTTTTAAAATTTTAAAACAAAAAAATAAATAATATATATATTGTTAAAAAGTAACTAAGAAAACTTTTGATGTGTTTTTTAAAATAGAGGAAGGCGTATCATTAGTTAATCGTTCTTTACTAATTTTATCAAAAGTAGAATTTATACTAATATACGTAATTAGAAAACCCAAGGTGAAGACTATGAGAAAGGCCGCTAATATTTTATAAAAATTCTTCATTTGTTGTGATATACTCTTTCTTTATAGACGAGTTATTTTTGTTAATGTTACATTTTTTTTAAGAATTTTTTAACACTTCACTTTTTTTTAGTTGTATCTTAGCTTTTATAAACTAAAATTTTATGAAGAGGCTCTTTTGTTTATTGGGTTTATTAGGATGTTATGCAACGTTTAATGCGCAAGTAATAACCACAGTTGCTGGTAATGGTAAAACAGGATTTTCTGGAGATGGAGGAAAAGCGACGGCAGCTCGATTAAACTTACCCGTAAATTTAACATTCGATAAAAATCAAAACATATACATCGCAGATACGTACAATAATAGTATTCGTAAAATAGATACAAATACTGGTATTATTTCAACTATTGTTAGAAACGAAGATAAATTTTCTACTGACGGTTTAAAAACACCTACAGGTATCGCTTTTGATGAGAAAGATAATCTTTATATAGCCGAATTAAAAAATGAACGCATTAGAAAAGTAAATGTAGAATCTGGTAGTGCGATGACTTTAGTAGGAACAAAATCGGAGACTGAATCTCCGAATATTAACTATGATCTAGCAGGTCCGTTTAATGTGGTTTTTGATCAAGAAGGTAATTTATATGTTTCTATACCTGCAGAAAGTAAAATTCGTCGTGTAGATTTTGCTACAGGAGATATCACCGATGCAGCAGGAACTGATGAATTAGGTTTCTCTGGAGATGGAAAATTAGCAACAAATGCAAGAATTTCGAATCCAACTGGATTGGTTATTGACAAAGAAGGAAATCTATATTTTTCTGACACTGGTAATAATCGCATTCGGAAGATAAATACTAAAACAGGTATTATTACAACAATTGCCGGAACTGGAAAAAAAGGGTTAAAGAAAGATGGAGTCTTAGCAATTAAAGCTCAATTATCAAATCCGTTAGGACTAGCAATGGATAAAAATGGAGATTTATTTTATGTTGATCGTGGGTCTAATAGAGTTCGAAAAATAACACTAAGTACTGGCATTGTTGAAACGATTGCTGGAAATGGTAAAGCTGGTTTTTCTGGAGATCAAGGACCTCCAACCGATGCTCGATTATCAAATCCTACAGGTATTGCCTTTGATGAATTAGGTAATTTATATATAGTAGATAGAGGTAATAACAGAATTCGAAAAATTTCGGGTTTATAAAAATATGACTCTTTTTTAAGGTACAATAAAAAGAATTGCCTTCGGTATAATACTTGCTTTAAAACCTCCCGTCCCAATTAACTCGCCATCAGCTTCTACATACGTATCATCATCATGTGATGTAATTGTTATATGGTCAGTTTTATACGTTTCAACTTCTTTATGATGTACGATTGAACCATTATAAAATTTAAAAATATTTAGGATAATTGAAAAGAAATTAAGATTCTTAGCAATAGAAATATCAAATAAACCATCAGTAGAATGCACATCTTTTGTGAGTTGCATTCCTCCGCCTGAATATTTACAAATTCCAACCAAGGTCAATAAGGTTTTGGTATAGATAATTTTATTATTGAAATCAATTGTTAAAACACTTTTTTTGTATTGTAAAAATGTTTTTAACGTAGCTAATAAATAAGCTAAAGCACCAAATTTCTTATATTTTATACTATTTTTTATGACAAAACCATCAAAACCTAATCCGGCTAGATTGTTAAAATATACCTTTTTTGTTTTATCTAATAATTCGAGATAACCAATATCCTGAAGAATAGTTTTTTCTTGTTTAATGATAGCGACGGCTTTTGAAATATTCTTTGGAATCTCATATGTTTTTACCCAATCATTACCTGTTCCCATCGGAATAATTGCTACTTTAATTTCTGATAAAGGTACCGCATGTTGTGTCATGACACCATTTACAACCTGGTGTAATGTTCCATCTCCACCTACACAAATAAATTTTCTATATCCTTGTGCTAACGCTTTTTTTATGAGCTCTTTTTCATGATTCACATATTCTGAAAAAGTAAATTTATAAAGCAGGTGATGCGCGTCTAGAACAGAAATTATACGTTTCCATTTTTTCTTTGGGGTACCGTTTCCTGAAGTCGGATTGACAATGACATACCACATATTTTCCATAAAAAGAAAGTTCAGCTAGTTGGTTAATGTCGACCAAAGTACAAATTGTTATTTAATTGATCTTATGCTTAATTTATTTGTACTTTTATCCAAAACCAAATTAATCAAAGAATTAAATGTCAAAAAAGAAAAAAGGGTTCTATAAAAAGAAAGGAAGTGTGATTAAAGATTTGGCTTCTAAAATTTTAAAATTTCTAAATAAAAATTCTCAAAAATCATTCAATTATAAACAAATTGCTGCAGCGATAGATGTTCTTAATGGGAATGGTAAACAACAAATCATAAAAAAATTAGAAGAACTAAAACACAAAAATAGAATAGAAGAAACCGAAAGAGGTAAGTATAAAATAATACAAAATGAACATTACCATATTGGTATTCTCGATGTTACTTCTAATAAAAATGCTTATTTCATTTGTGATGACTTAGAACATGATGCTTTTATACCAACAATCAATTTAAATAAAGGTCTCGATGGTGATACGGTCAAAGTATACGTCTACAGAAGGAGAAATAATGATCGTTATGAAGGAGAAGTTATAGAGGTTATAGAGCGTGCAAAAACAGATTTTGTAGGTGTATTGCAAATGAGTAAAAACTTTGGATTTGTTCTACCTGATAATCCTAAAATGTATGCCGATATTTTTATATCTAAAAATCACATAGATGGCGCAGAACATGGTGATAAGGTATTAGCAAAGATTACAGATTGGCCAGAAAATTCAAAGAATCCTTTTGGTAAGATAACCAATGTTTTAGGAAAACCAGGGGAGCACGACACAGAGATTCATTCTATTTTATTAGAGTATGGTTTACCTTATAATTTTCCAGAAGAAGTAGAGAATGACGCGAGTAATCTATCTGTAGAAATTACGAAACAAGAAATCGCAAAACGTAGAGATATGCGTGATACGCTTACGTTTACCATTGATCCAAAGGATGCGAAAGATTTTGATGATGCTTTGTCATTTAAGATAATGGAAAATGGGAATTATGAGATTGGTATTCATATTGCAGACGTGTCACATTATGTTCAAGAAAATACCATTTTAGATGATGAGGCATATAGCCGAGCAACATCAGTATATTTGGTAGATAGAGTTGTGCCGATGTTACCAGAAATATTGTCAAATGGTGTTTGTTCATTGAGACCGAATGAAGAAAAACTTACGTTTTCGGCCGTGTTTGAAATGACTGAAGCAGCGGAGATAAAGAATCAATGGTTCGGTAGAACAGTCACCTATTCTGATAAGCGTTTTGCCTATGAGGAAGCCCAAGCGATTATTGAAACTAAATCAAATGTAATTCCTTCGAATGTTGCCATTTCAGGAGAAGAGTATACGGTGTCAAATGAGATCGTAAAAGCTACCTTAAAATTAGATGAACTCGCTAAAAAATTAAGAGCGAAACGACTCAAAGCAGGGGCTATTACTTTTGATAGAGTAGAGGTGAAATTCAAATTAAACGAACATGCTGAGCCAGTTGGTGTTTACTTTAAAGAGTCAAAAGACGCTAATAAATTGATAGAAGAATTCATGTTATTAGCGAATAGAAAAGTAGCTGAATTTATTGGCAAATCGAAAAATGGGACACCAACAAAAGATACCTTTATTTATAGAATTCACGATGAACCGGATCCAGAAAAACTAGGAAGTTTACAAAAGATTATTAGTCAATTTGGTTATAAAATAAATACCCAAACAAAAGAAAGTACCTCCGACTCATTAAATAAATTGCTAAAAGATGTTAAAGGAAAGGGAGAATCAAATATGATTGAAACCTTGACGATCCGTTCGATGAGTAAGGCTATTTATACAACCGATAATATAGGGCATTACGGATTAGCCTTTGACTATTACAGTCATTTTACATCTCCAATTCGTCGATATCCTGATGTCATGACCCATCGTTTATTGCAACATTACTTAGAAGGGCAAAAATCTCCGAAAGCTCCAATATATGAGGATAAATGTCAACATTCTACAGAACGCGAAATTTTAGCCTCCAAAGCCGAACGGGATTCTATAAAATATATGCAGGTTAAATACATGCAAGATCATAAAGATCAAGAATTTAGAGGCGTTATTTCTGGCGTTACCGAATGGGGAATTTATGTAGAAATTATAGAGAACAAATGTGAAGGAATGGTGCGTATTCGTGATATAAAAGAAGATTATTTTATCTATGATGAAAAACAATATGCCTTGGTTGGACAAGCTACACAAACACTATTACAACTTGGAGATGAAGTAACGGTTAAAGTTAAAAACACCGATTTAGAGCGCAAGCATTTAGATTTTAGTTTAGTAAGTTTTGACATTTAACATAAATTTTAACAATAAATAGATACTACACAACTGTCATATGAAGTTGCTATAGTTTATAAATTAAACTCCCTTATATATGAAAGCCATTACGCTAATCAAGAAAAAGAGCCTTATTCTCTTATTGTTTATTTCGTCACTATCGTTTGCACAAGAAAGGACGGTTAATTTGGGTGATTTCAATATTTTAAAAGTTTTTAGTGGTGTGACCTTAGAACTGGTGAGAGGTGATGAACAGAAAATTGTCATTATCGGTGAAAAGAAAGAGAACATTACCGTTAAGAACACCAATGGTAAATTAAAGGTATATCTGAAGTTTCCTGAAATATACGATGATGAAAAGGTGATCATTAAGTTATATCATAAAGAAGATATTGATATTCTTGATGCAAATGAAGGTGCTGCTATTTTTTCTGATCAGACCATTTCACAATCGAATGTAACGATACGGTCACAAGAAGGCGCTTATATTCACTTGGTATTAGATAGTAAATATATTACAGTAAAAGCTGTTTCTGGAGGTAATATTCGCTTACGCGGAAAGGTATTGAATCAAGAGGTTGAAGTGACCTCTGGAGGTGTTTACGAAGGGTATGAACTCAACTCCGACAGTGCCGAAGTGGTGTCAGCGTCGGGCGCTCGTGCAGAAATACTAACATCTACTTTATTAGAAGCTAGAGTGCGATTTGGAGGAACTATAGAATACAAAGGAAATCCAGAAAAGGTAATTAAGAAAAAATTAATGGGAGGTAAGATTAAAAATAAAGGATAATATGCCTTGTTTTGAATTAATTACTACCTTTGTTAAGTAAATTTTTAAGAAATGATAGCAACAACAATATTTTTATGGGGTATGCCAGGCGTAGGTTCTTGGGTGCTAATTTTACTAGCTGTGTTACTTTTGTTTGGCGGTAAGAAAATTCCTGAATTAATGAAAGGATTAGGAACAGGCTTAAAAGAATTTAAAGACGCAACAAAAGAGGAAGAAGGAGAAGAAACAAAAAAAGAAAAGTAGTTTACTTCTGTATTACATATAAAAAAAGGCGCAAATTATTGCGCCTTTTTTCATTTCTGTTATTCTGGTTTTTTCTTACCAGATTTTTTCATCGCTTCACCGATCTGATTACTAGCGGTAAAACTTGCAACCATATCATTTAACATTTGACTACCAGCCTGAGGCGAATTTGGTAATAATATTAAATTACTATTGGTTTCCTGCCCAATAGATTGAAGCGTATCATAGTGCTGTGTTACAACAATCAAGGCAGAAGCTTCTTGAGAGTTAATACCAACTTTGTTCAATACTTCGACTGATTCTTCTAGACCACGAGCAATCTCACGACGTTGATCGGCAATACCTTGTCCTTGTAAACGCTTGCTTTCTGCTTCAGCTTTTGCTTTTTCAACGATTAAAATACGTGCAGCATCACCTTCGAACTGGGCAGCAATTTTTTCACGTTCAGAAGCATTAATTCTATTCATTGCCTCTTTTACTTGTGCATCAGGATCAATATCTGTTACTAAGGTTTTGATAATGTCATACCCATAAGTCATCATGGCATCGTTTAATTCAGATTTTACCGCAATGGCGATATCATCCTTTTTTACGAAGACATCATCTAATTTCATTTTAGGCACCTCGGCACGTACCACATCGAATACATAACTGGTAATTTGATCGTGAGGATAATCTAACTTATAAAAGGCATCATATACTTTATCTCTAATAACTTTGTATTGTACTGATACCTTGAGCTTCACAAAAACATCATCGAGCGTTTTTGTTTCTATAATGACATCTAATTGCTGAATTTTTAAACTCATGCGTCCAGCAATACGATCAACTAAGGGGATTTTAAGTTGTAGGCCAGAATGACGAATACTTTGATACTTACCAAAACGTTCAATAATAACAGCAGTTTGCTGTTTGACAATAAAAAAGATAAGCGGTATTAAAAATATCAGAATAAAAAGAAAAGGAAGGTAACCTATATAGTCTTGCATAGTTTTAAGATTTTAGTGATTAATGATTCATTTCTTGTAAAGATACTACATTACATAGCTAATTACAAGACGCTATTTTATCAAAATGTTACAAGTTATTGAACGACAACTTTCTTCATAACGCTGCCTTTATTAGAATTTATTTTCAAAAAATAAAGCCCAACAGGGAGTCGATAAAGTTCTATGTTCCGTTGGTCAGTGAGCTTGTTATAGGCGTTAATTTTTCGACCATTTGATGTATATACTTCTGCACTTTCTACGAGAACAGTGCTTGAATTTTTAATAGTGATCGTGCCATTGCTGGGATTGGGATATATAGAAAAACTATTTTCCAAAATTGAATTAGAGACCGCTAAAACTTGTTGTAATGTAAACGTAAAAGTGCCAATAATTTGATCAGAAAATGGGGCTACATTTTGTAAACTTCGAATAGCAACTCTCGGATCTGTATCGCTGTTGTTTGAAGTATAGGTACTTCCACTATCTGTTCCAGCATCAGTTGCATATACATCTACAGAAATTGACGGTATCCAATTGTCACTAGCATCTGTTAATTTCAAATTAGATATTGAGGCAATCCAGTCGGGGCTGGGAGCAATCATGGTTAATAAACTAATATTCGGAAAATCACTATCTACACCTACGTCGTTTACCGTAATGGTTCCTGGACCAGAATCCAAATCTGAACCATTGATAATTTCATAGGCCATTCCAGCTGAAATTAGCGTATTTATTTCTTGTGTTATTTTGGTCGTTCCTCCGGTTTCAGCAACCTCTTCAATACCATCTGTGGCAATACTTCCAAGCTCCAAAAACGCACCGGCATCTTTATGGGTTGTTCCAATTAAAGGAGACCAATGTGCAGAGCCCGAAGGATAATCATTTGGGTGTGTCGTACTACTCCAATTGCTAATGAACTCGATTTTGTAGACGGCATCCTGAGCATTAGAGATAGAAAAAATCCCTAACAGGAAACCAATGAAAAGAATTCGTTTTTTCATGATTGATTTGATGAATCAAATCAATAGACGTATTGTTTAGATAAAACTTACACAGACAATGTGTCGACGGCCCTACTAATACTGCTAATAGTCTCTTCTTTACCGATTAAACCCATAATATCGAAGACATCTGGACCTTGCAAAGCCCCAACTAAACTCAATCGTAAAGGCATCATGATTTTACCAAATCCAATTTCTTGAGACGTAATCCATTCTTTCACTACTAATTGAAGGTTTTTTGATGAAAAATCTTCAATAGGTTCTAGTATTTGGATCAAAGCATTCATCAACTGCGGAGTTTCCTCTTTAAATGCTTTTTTTGCAGCTTTTTCGTCATACGTCGTTGGTGTAACGAAAAAGAATTTACCTAAGTTCCAAAAATCTGAAACAAAAGTGGCACGCTCTTTTACAAGGCCAACGACCTTCGTTACATACGCGTTGTTATTTTGAATAAAATGAGAAATTTGATGGGCAGCTTCGTCGCTTGCATTTTGAAATGCAAGCAATTCTTTCTCCAACATCGGAATGAATAACTCTGTCAATTCAGCATCCGATTTTTGCTGTAAATATTGTTGATTGAACCAAGTGGTTTTATCTGGGTTGAATTTTGCACCGGCTTTGCTCACATGATCTAAACTAAAAGCCTGAATCAGTTGCTCAAGTGAATAGATTTCTTGTTCTGTACCATCGCCTTCATTCCAGCCAAGCATGGCTAACATATTCACAACAGCTTCAGAAAAATAACCATCTTCTTTATATCCTCGAGAAACATCTTCATCGCTTTTCCATTCTAATGGAAATACAGGAAAACCTAGTTTGTCACCATCACGCTTACTTAATTTTCCTTTTCCAACGGGTTTTAAAATCAACGGCAAGTGTGCAAATGCGGGCGCTTCCCAATTAAAAGCGCTATATAATAGCACATGTAAGGCTAATGATGGTAACCATTCTTCGCCTCGTATCACATGACTAATTTCCATCAAGTGGTCATCGACAATATTTGCTAAATGGTAGGTTGGCATACCATCAGACTTAAAAAGTATTTTATCATCTAATACATTCGTGTCAATTTTTATCTCTCCTCGAATGATATCATTTAAAACTAATACTTCATTTTCTGGAGATTTGAAGCGCACTACATACTTTTCTCCTGCCGAAATTCTTTGTTGTACCTCATCCGCCTTAAGCGATAAAGAATTATCCAGTTTTAAGCGATTGTGCCAATTATAAATAAAAGTTTTACCTTTTTCTTCATGTTCCGTTCTGTGAAGATCTAGGGCGGATGCCGAATCAAAAGCATAGTAGGCGTGACCAGATTCAAGCAATTGATCGATATATTTTTTATAAATTTCCTTGCGTTCTGATTGACGATAGGGCCCATGGTTGCCACCAATTTTCGGACCTTCATCAAAAGGTATTTGTAACCAATTTAAGGAATTAACAATATAGTCTTCAGCGCCTTCGACATACCTATTTTGGTCGGTGTCTTCAATTCGAAGAATGAAAGTCCCATTATTTTTTTTTGCAAATAAATAGTTAAAAAGCGCCGTTCTGACACCACCAATATGTAGAGGCCCCGTTGGACTCGGAGCAAATCGTACTCGTACCTTGTTAATCATTTTGTTAAAATTGAGCAGCAAAGATACTATTTGACAATGAAAATAGTACTTTTAGAGTTTATAAAAGATGACGAATTTTAACAACATCCAAACAAAACTAGAACAGTTCATTAAAAAGTACTACACCAATGAACTGATAAAAGGCTTCATTCTATTTGCAGCCTTTGGCTTGTTGTATTTTATTTTTACATTATTTGTCGAGCATTTTCTCTGGTTACAACCAGGTGCGAGAAGCGTGTTGTTTTTTGGCTTTGTCTTAGTTGAATTGGCCTTATTGGTTCGTTTTATTGCGCTCCCATTGTTCAAATTGATGGGGTTACAACAAGGCATTTCATTAAAAGAGGCTTCTAAAATTATTGGTAATCATTTTCCTGAAGTTGATGATAAGCTATTAAACGTTCTTCAATTAAAAGAGGCAAATAGTGAGTCAGAATTATTGATTGCTAGCATCGAACAAAAGGCAGCCAAGCTTCAGCCGATTCCTTTTAAATTAGCCATTGATTTTCAAAAGAACGCGAAATATTTGAAGTATTTAGCAATTCCATTGGTTATTTGGTTGTTCACGTTGATCAGCGGAAATAACGGTATTTTTAAAGAGAGTTTAGATCGCGTAGTACATTACAAAACGGCCTATGAACCACCAGCTCCTTTTTCCTTTAGAATTTTAAATAAGCAGTTAACAACGATAGAAGGAAAACCCTTTGAAGTTCGGATTGCAACGATTGGCGATGTGATTCCAGAAAATGTTAAAGTCTATTTTAATGATGAAAACTATTATTTGAGAGACGATGGTGTTGGTCGATTTAGGCACACCTTTACAAATGTATCGAACACAATTTCTTTTTTCATCGAGGCAAATGGTGTACGATCGAAAACCTATGAATTGGAGGTACTAAAAACCCCAACGATCGTTGGTTTTGAAATGTCACTTAACTATCCTAATTATACCAAAAAACGTGACGAATTAATCATGAACACAGGAAATGCTGTGGTTCCCGAAGGAACAACTGTTACATGGAAAGTCGGTACAGAGCAAACTGAAACAGTTAGTTGGTCAACCTTACGAGATAATGCTACACCAGAAAACCTGAAAAAGGCAATGGCTAATAGTTTCTCAATTTCAAAAAGGGTGAAAGAACACTTGAAGTATAGAATAACGACGTCAAACGCAAATTTGAAGGACTACGAAAAATTGAATTATACAATTCAGGTTGTGAAGGACGCCTATCCAGAAATAACAATAAAATCAGATATAGATTCCGTTTCTAGAGGTCCCGTACAATTTGTAGGTCAACTAAGTGATGATTATGGTTTGAGCTCATTGAACTTAGTGTATTACGATAGCGAAAATAAGGACAGTGTACGAACCAAAGAAATTCAAATTAACAATACTTCTTTTGAAGAATTCTACTATGTTTTTGACCCAAAAGGAGATGTAGAATTGGATGCCGGAAAGAACTATGAATTATATTTTGAAGCCTTTGATAATGATGCGGTGAATGGTAAAAAATCGGTAAAGAGTAAAATATTCTCATTTCATAATAAAACAAAGGAAGAAATTTCGGAAGATATCCTGAAAGAACAAAAAGAGAGTTTAGACGAACTGGATAAGGCTGCCAAAAGAACAGAAAAGTTAAGTAAAGACTTTGAAGAATTTTCAAAGAAACTCAAGAATAAGCCTGAACTAAATTGGAACGATAAAAATGAAATGAATCAGTTTTTGAAAAGGCAAGAGCAATATCAAGAGATGTTCGAACAACAAACTGACAAACTGAAAGAGAATTTAGATGAACAAGGAGAGAATGAGAATAATGAATCGTTGCGAGACAAAAAGGAAGAGTTACAGAAACGCATCCAGGAAACAGCCGAGATGCAGCGAAAGGAGAAGTTATTAGAGGAGTTGCGTAAAATGTCAGAGAAATTAGACAAAGAAGGGTTGCTCAAAAAATTAGATAAACTGACAGAGCAAAATAAGCAAAGCAAGAGATCATTAGAACGTCTGTTAGAAATGACTAAGCGTTTTTATGTAGAAAAGAAGGCCGCAGATATTGCTGACAAGTTGGATGGGCTCGCTAAAAAGCAGGAAAAATTATCAGATAGTATAAATAACACAGCAAGTGCTCAGGACAAGCTAAATGAAGAATTTAAAAAAATAAAAAAGGAGTTGGAAGAGTTAAAAAAGCAGAATTTCAAACTAACGCTTCCAATGAATTTACCAAGCACCAAGAATGAGGAAAAGATTGTAGAAGAAAGGATGAAGGAAGCGAAGAGTGAGCTAGAAAAGATAGATAAACAGGACCCTAGAGAGCTCACAAAGAAGGATATGTTAACCAAAGGGTTAACTGAGGAGGATTTGCAAAAGATGATACAAGAATATGATCAAAAGCAAAAAGAGAAAGAAGCTTTAGACAAGGAGCGTAGTGAATTGAGTAGGGAGCGACAAAAAAAGATGGATGCGCAAAACAAGCAACAACAAAGTTCAAAACAAAAAGCAAAGAAGAGTCAGAAGTCAGCCGCAAAAAAAATGAAGGAAATGAGTAGTACCATGAAAGGTGCAATGATGGATATGCAGGGAGAATCGATTGACGAGAATATTGATGACTTGAGGGCCATAGTAGAGAATTTAGTAACATTTTCTTTAGATCAAGAACAATTAATGTTATCGCTCGAAGATGTCAATGCCTCGCATCCTTCGTATCCTAAAAAATTGAAAAAACAGCAGATATTGAAAGAACATTTTGAGCATATTGACGATAGTTTATACACATTGTCGTTACGCTTACAACAGCTATCTGTAAAGATTCAAGAAGATATTACAGAGGCGCATTATAATATTGACAAATCATTAGAAAATATAGCAGAAAACAGGATGCGTCAAGGTATTACGAATCAGCAATACACAATGACGGCCGCGAATAATTTGGCGGATGTGTTAAGTGATATGTTGAATGCCATGCAAAACCCGAGTATGGGTTCTGGCAAAGGCAAAGGTAAAAAGCAGTCTGTCGGGTTACCAGATATCATTAAGAAGCAACAAGGTTTGAACGACCAAATGAAGGAAGGCATGGGTAAGAAGAAGGAAGGAGAACAGGATGGTCAAGGTCAAAAGAAGGGCGGCCAGGGACAAGGTGAAGAAATGACAGGAGAGCAATATAGAATATATCAAGAACAACAGGCGCTACGAAAATCTTTAGAGGAATTAATGGAGAAAGAGGGGAATGGAACAAAAGAAGGTAAGAAAGCACTTGATAAAATGAAAGCCTTAGAGGAACAGTTGCTGGATAAAGGGTTTGACAATAAAGTATTGGAAAGGATGTTGCAGATGGAACATGAATTATTGAAGTTGAAGGACGCAAGATTAAAGCAGGGCCAGGATAGTAAACGCAAGTCTGATACGAGTACACGCGAATTTGAGAAGCGTAGAATTAAGGCCATACAATTAAAAAAACTATTTATTAATTCGGATGAAATATTAAACAGACAACCGCTACCTTTGCGGACGAACTATAAGAAGAAAGTTCGAGAATATTTCAAAGACAGTCTATAGTATGATTTTTTTTAACAGCGAAGCTGGTTTTGAGTTAACTAATGAAGCTTCAGTAGCGGCGTGGATTGAAACAGTTATTCGTCAGGAAGAGAAGAAGCAAGGAGAGGTTAATTATATCTTTTGTGACGATGTTTTTTTACATGAAATGAATGTTAAATATCTGAAACACAACGAATTAACTGATATTATTAGCTTTGATTATGCTATGGGAGCATTGATATCCGGGGATATTTTTATTTCTGTTGAAAGAGTACGCGAAAATGCTTTAGAATTTAATGCGAGATTCGAAGATGAGCTGCATCGAGTGATTGTTCATGGTGTGTTGCATTTTTGCGGGTATAAGGATAAGACCGAGGTGCAAAAGAAACAAATGCGCGCTAAAGAAGATTATTACTTATCTTTGCGGACTTTTAAATGAATTAAATGTTCCACGTGAAACATAATTGATAAATGAGTTTATTTGAATCTACATATGATGTTATTGTTGTTGGCGGGGGTCATGCTGGTAGTGAAGCCGCTGCTGCAGCTGCCAATATGGGAGCAAAGACATTGCTTATAACAATGAACTTGCAAAATATTGCTCAGATGAGTTGTAACCCTGCGATGGGCGGTATAGCGAAAGGGCAAATTGTACGTGAGATTGACGCGTTAGGTGGATATAGTGGAATTGTTAGTGATCGATCGGCAATTCAGTTTAAGATGTTAAACAAATCTAAGGGACCTGCAATGTGGAGTCCGAGGGTGCAGAGTGATCGCATGCGATTTGCAGAAGAGTGGAGAATTCTATTGGAGCAAACAGAGAATCTCGACTTTTATCAGGAGTCGGTGAACGGATTGATAATTGATGGTGATAAAATTGTAGGGGTGAAAACCTCGTTAGGCAGTTCGATTTATGCACGGAGTGTTATTGTAACAGCAGGAACATTTTTAAATGGCTTGATACATATTGGGGATAAGAATTTTGGAGGGGGAAGAGCAGGTGAAAAGGCTGCTACTGGTATCACCGAAGACCTTGTCGATTTGGGATTTGAATCTGGCAGAATGAAGACAGGAACGCCTCCGCGAGTTGATGGTAGATCGCTTGATTTTACCAAAATGATTGAGCAGCCAGGAGATTCGATACCTGAGAAATTTTCATATACTAATTTAACAACTACACTCAAGGAACAACGTTCTTGTCATATGACCTATACGAGTACTGAAGTACATGATATCTTAAGAGAGGGGTTCGATAGGTCGCCAATGTTTAATGGAAGAATACAAAGTATTGGGCCTAGATATTGCCCATCTATTGAAGATAAAATTGATCGGTTTGCATCAAAGGAACGACACCAAATGTTCATAGAACCTGAGGGTTGGAATACGGTTGAGATTTATGTCAATGGATTTTCAACATCGTTACCAGAGGATGTTCAGGCGAAGGCATTGCGAAGAGTAGCTGGGTTCGAACATGTTAAGTTTTTCCGTTTTGGATATGCCATAGAGTATGATTATTTTCCTCCTACACAATTGAAGCATACCTTAGAAACAAAGCTGGTGAAGAATCTCTATTTTGCCGGTCAAATCAATGGAACGACGGGATATGAAGAAGCTGCTGCCCAAGGTTTAATGGCTGGTATTAATGCAGCTTTAAAGGTACAAGAAAGAGATCCGTTTATATTGAAACGTAACGAAGCCTACATCGGGGTACTTATAGATGATTTAATTACAAAGGGTACAGAAGAGCCATATAGAATGTTTACATCGAGGGCTGAGTATAGAACGCTGCTTAGACAGGATAATGCTGATTTGAGACTTACACCAATGTCTCATAAAATAGGATTGGCATCTCAGGACCGTCTCAATCGGGTTATTGAAAAACAAGAAAAGACAGATCTATTTGTGAATTTTTTGAAGGAAACAAGTGTGAGTCCAACGGCGATAAATTCAATTTTGTCAGCAAAAGAGTCAGCTCCAATTTCGCAGTCGATGAAGATGTTTAAAATAGCAGCGAGGCCACAGTTGGACTTTAATGATGTGCGGCAGTTTCCAAAAGTAAATGACTTTATTGTCGATAATACAATCGATAGAGAGATTATAGAACAGACCGAAATTCACGTGAAGTATGCAGGGTATATTGAAAAGGAAAAAAGCAATGCTGACAAGTTAAATAGACTTGAGAATATATCTATTCCTTCGAATTTTGATTACTATAAAGTGAAGTCGTTGTCTTACGAAGCGAGAGAAAAATTAACGACTATTCAGCCAACCACAATTTCTCAAGCAAGCAGAATTTCGGGGGTATCACCAAGTGATGTTTCGGTGTTATTGGTTTATATGGGGAGATAATGAAGACAGTATTACTTCAACAAAGCAAACCACAACAAGCTACTATTTTAGGTGGTTTTTTACTTGTCCTTACACCAGTATTGTGGTATTTTAATGAATATTCATTAGATAAAATACTACTGATATTATGTATAGGAATCGTTTTAATTGGATATTCAATAACCTACGAAATAAGAGAGGGATTTGACTATTCTAAACGATTTAATATCTTCGGAATACCACTGTGGAAACAAAGATTGGAGCTTTTAACACCTGATTACATTTCTCTTTTTGCGAGCTCCTTTAAGAAAGATAATGATTGGGGTGCAGTGTCGGCTCTAGGCACAAAATCTAACTATCAAAGTATTGTGATTAAATTTTTTAAGGGCCCTAAAAATGAGATTGTCTATAAATCTAACGATTATAATGAGGCCTTATCAAAGGCCAATGAGCTCGCTTTACTGTTAAATGTGCGTGTTCATGACACCGTCAAAAAAAGTTCCACGTGAAACAATTAGTATCTTCTCCTGTTTTTGAAACGCCTCTAGAACCCTATTTGACCTGTATAGATTACACAGTGTCGAAGAAGGAGTTTTCTATTCTTATAGATAAGGAAACGGACTTGTTAGTAACTTCACCGAGACCTAAGGATGAAGATTTGGGTGCTTATTATGAAAGCGAAGACTATATTTCACACGCAGATGCGAAAAAATCGCTGTTTGATAAACTGTATCAGTTTGTTAGAAATTATACAATTAAGAAAAAAATTGAACTTCTAGAAACTTTCAATGTTTCTGAGAAAAAAGTGTTAGATCTTGGTGCCGGAACTGGTGATTTCTTGTTGGCATGTAAAAAACACGGGTGGAACGCAGCAGGTGTTGAACCTAGTAGGAAAGCAAATAAAATTGCGTCTTTAAAATTGTCGTCATCACTAGAATATGATATCGAGTCACTTAGAGGAAAACAATATGATGTGATTACCATGTGGCATGTACTTGAACATGTGCCTAATTTAACAACGTATATCGAACAGCTCCAACAACTGTTGGCTAAAAACGGAACGCTCGTTGTTGCAGTGCCGAATCATCAAAGTTATGATGCGAAACATTACGGCAAGTTTTGGGCCGCTTATGATGTACCGAGGCATTTATGGCATTTCTCTCAGAAGTCAATAGAGAAGTTATTTGCTAAAGTAGAAATGAAAGTGATTCAGACATTACCGATGAAATTCGACGCCTATTATGTCAGCTTGCTGTCAGAAAAATATCGAGGTGGTAAAATGAATCCACTTAAAGCATTTTTGACTGGATTTAGATCAAATCTAAAAGCGCGCCGCTCGAATCAATATTCATCTCTAATTTATATCATTAAAAACGCCTAATTCTTATTTTAAGGCCTTTTAAGGGCCTTTTAAATGTAAAAATGGTTAATATGCCCTCGTTTAAGGCAGATTGCCGTTAAAAAAGAGTTATTAAGACAAAGTGTAATAATTTTTAATTATTTAAAATTTATTTACAATAGTTTTTAATTATACGAAGTTTTACCTCGTCGACGAAAGACTATTTTTATATATTTGCCACCAATATTTTAAAAACAAAAAAATGAAAAATATAATTGTCGTTGTAATTATTGCCTTAATGTTTGTTTCATGCAATCAAACAAAAATAGGATATGTTGATGTTGAGGAAATCTTGAAGGAGTACAAAGGTATGAAGGCTGCCGAAAAGGAGATTGAGCAAATGTCAGAAAAGCTGAATGGAGAACTGAATCAGTTCAAAGCAGAATACCAAACCAAAGTTCAAGATTATCAAACTAAGATGAATAGAATGTCTCAAAAGGTGAGACAAGAGACAGAAACTTCGTTGATGCAAATGCAACAAACCATTAATCAGCGTCAACAACTAGCACAATCTAACATGCAAAAGGCAGGTCAAGATAAAATGGCAGAAATTAATGAAACGGTTGCCGACTTTGTAAAGGACTACGCAAAAGCCAACAGTTATTCATATATATTAGGAACGTCAGATCAAACAAAAGCGGTTTTATACGGTGAAACAACCTTAGATGTTACGGATGCTGTTTTAGAAGCTTTGAACGATGCTTATAAGAAAGATAAGCCAGTTGAAAAGGCCAACGAATCATCTGAATAATAAATATAAATTATTGATTATCAGTAAAATAAAGCTCCAAACAGTCGTTTGGAGCTTTTCTTTTTTCTGTAATTTTGAGCAAAAAGATGTGATTCATATTGATAAATTCATAATTTCGCAAGAAAATTTAAGGCATTTTATACTTAAGTTATTAAAAAGACGTTAATAGTAGAACATTTAACTCAACCAACCACTTATGAGAAATTACATATTATCAGTAATTTTAGCTTGTGCAGCCTTCACTGCCAAAGCGCAGACATCATCTGGAATACACCATATAAAGTACCTAGAAATTAATACAGCTAACTCTGATTATAGTGTTGATTTTATCGATGATGGTAAGATAATATTTGCCGCCTCTACCTCTGATAGAGTGCTAAAGAGTAGCAAATTTCAAGCTCATATAGACTTGTTTGAAGGTGAAGTAAATGAAGAAGGTCAGATTTTAAATAAAGTAAGAACGAAAGGAATTGCAACAAAAAAGATTGTAAAAACCGGAGCCGCGTTCACAAATGATAGAAAAACAGTATACTTTACAGCAAAAAAATACACCAAAAGAAAACCAAAAAAATTAATTCCATCTGAATTATTCAAGGCAGATATTGATAGTGAAGGTTATTGGAATAATGTGGTCAAAGTACCAATCAACCAGAAAGGATACACCATCGAAAACCCATCTTTAAATGTAGAAGAAACTAAACTTTATTTTAGTGCTAACTTGCCAGGAACATTAGGTGGAAAGGATATTTTTGTAGCTGAAGTTAGTGCAGATGGAACACTTGGTGAACCAAAAAATTTAGGAGCCAAAGTGAATACACCAAAAGACGAAATCACTCCATTTATTGCAGACAATAACTTTTTATATTACTCATCGAATGGAAAGGCCGATTCATTCGGTAGTTTTGATATTTACGCCAGTGAGGCTTTTGACAATGCTGTATCTGAATCATTACATTTAGATGCGCCTATCAACAGTATCAATGACGACTTTGCTTATATCGTAAGATCAGATAAAGGTTATTTTTCATCCAATAGATTACAGGGTCAAGACAATAATGATATTTATTCATTTTATATTGAACCTGATAAACCTGAAGAATGTTTCCAACAAGTTATCGGAACCGTTAGAGACGAAGAATCAGAAAAAGTATTACCTGGCGCTACAATTGAAGTGATTAACGACGAAGGACAAATAGTAGATAGTTTAACAAGTGATGAGAATGGTAATTATTCGTATGATTTGGGATGTAGAGGAACTTTTACCTTTAGAGCTAGTAAAAAAGATTACTCAGTTGAAGAGCATATTATCAATACGGCCAACTACACCGAAGCACCATCATTAGAGGTAAATCAAAGTTTGAAATACAACTTTAAAGAGGTAAAAGATAAAGTAGTTATCAATGTAAATCCTATTTACTTTGGCTTTGATAAGTGGAATATCAATAGTGACGCTGCTGCGGAATTGGATAAGATTGTTGAAATCATGAAAGAGAATACTGATTTAGTAATAGAATCAGGATCTCATACAGATTCAAGAGGTACCAAAGCATATAACCAAATATTGTCTGAACGAAGAGCTAAGGCGACTGTAGATTATATTGTAGCTAAGGGAATAGACGCCAATAGAATCAAATCGAAAGGCTATGGTGAAAGTCAATTATTAAATAATTGTAGTGATGGTGTTCGATGTAAAATTACCGATCACAAATTGAACAGAAGAACAGAATTCGTGCTCGTAAACAAACAGGCAAACAATTATAGAAAAGTGAAGCGCGCTTCCTCAGTCGCCAAAAGCGACTCAAAAACACCATCCGAGCAAGAGCAGTCTACCACTATTGAAGAAACAGTTGAAGACGCGCAAGCCATAACGCCCTCAGAAACGAAAGAACCTGAGAAACTTGAAACACAAAAAGAGAACGTCGATAGTGATCTTGAGTCGAAAGACGAGAAAATAGATCTAAAAAATGACCCATCGATTAAAAGCGAAACTTTATCTAGAGAAGAAGATGAGGTCAAAAACCCGGTGCTTGAGGAGATCATGATTAAGGATTTCAAAAATCCCGTTTTTGAAGAACAAGATGACGCAGAGATAGAGACTGAGGTGATTTACTCTCCTTCAATTACCATCGTTGATAATCAAGAAAATGACATTGAGCGGCAGCAAACTAAAGAAGATCCAGGAAAGGATAATTTACAAGATAAAGCACGCAATTGGACAGCATCAAAACCGCAGAAGGAGCCATCTGCAATAGTGAAAGCAGATAAGAATGTTGACACACAAAATAAATCAAATAAAAAAGAAGAAGCACTAACTGATGCTTCTTCTTCGTTTAACAAAAAAAGCTCAGTTGAGCCTTCAAAAACTACAAACAACGGCTTAAAGGTTCTTGAAGTTGACGATTCATCAACACCGGAAACAACTCAAAAGACTCCCGTTGTCGTATCTCCTAGCGATGCGGTGAACTATCAAAATGACAAAATTGTTGCAGAGAGCGAACAAACGAACGGAACAAACAATAGGGCCTCAGCGGTCAATGATTTGTTTAATGAGGATGAGGAAGATACGGACATTGTGGAAAACAGGTTTTCAAGAGATTTAAATGATAATATTACAATCACCGACTACGATAAGAATCCGAAGAAAAAGAAAATAGATGCACGTAAAATCATCGCAAAACAAAGAGATGAATTTAAAAAAGAATATGTTTCTAATGTAAGATCTATCAATAAAGAAGAGGTACTCAATATCAACACCATTGATGTGTCTCCTATTATGATTAAAAACAATGGTAAATATGCCACAACGCAAAAATCTAACCAAGTAGATGTGATGCGTATTAATTTTCAAATAGATAATAATAAATACATTAGCGCTGGCTACAAAGAAGTGTATATTTTGATCCAGAATCCAGCAGGTACTATCTTAAACCGTAAAGGAACTTTCAAGGTAAACAATGGAAAAAAACTGACCTACACTGAAAAGACAAATGCTTATTACAATAACAATCATTTAAATATTTCAATGGTCACCGATAGGTTTATTCAAAGAATTATTAAGGGAATCTATACGATTACAATCTACATAGAAGGCTATCCGGTAGGCCTAGAAATGGTTGAATTAAGCTAACTTACCACCGGTAAATACAGACATTATTTTATTAAATTAAACTTCATTAAATTAGTAAAAATTTAATCCTTCATTTTTTTGGTATTATTTTTGACTTACATTTAACAGTGTAAAATTATAATTTATTTAAATTTAAGGCCCGAATTAAAATACCAAGGTTTACTCAAATGAAGCTCAAAGCAATATTACTTCTTTTCTTAGTCTCTGCGTCACATGTCGTAGCTGCGAGCATCACTTCCAATCATGAACAAGCCGTCATTTTAAATGATACCATCGGGATAGATACGAATGAGTTATTGCAAATAAATTCAATTGACATTGCGGCAATGAAAATTACGGGTCGTGGTAAATTTACCGAGACGAAGAGCGCAAGAAAGACAGATGTTATGCGTATTAATTTTCAAATTAAAAACAATAAGTATATTTCACCAGGATATAAAGATGTTTATATTTTAATTCAAAATCCGAAAGGTGTCATATTGAATCGTAAAGGAACATTTGATGTGTATGGTGGTCGAAAGCTAAGATATACCGAAAAAACGGAAGCATATTATGAGAATAATCACCTCCGAATATCAATTCTTACCAATAAATTTATTCAAAAAATAGTCAAGGGTATTTACACCGTAACAATTTATATTGAAAACTATCCGGTTGGTCTAGAAATGATACGCCTCCGATAACCCTCTTTTTTACAAAACTTCAGAAGAAAAGAGCTTCCTTCCATTGAATTAAATTGAAGGATTCTCTTTTGATCAATGGAAAACAAGTCACACTATTTTATTTGTGCCGATGTCATTTAAATGTTTTTATCAGGATCGAGATATTTTACATAAGTTTTATTGAAAATGGTTTATAATAATTACTAACTTCATTGTCGAATATTGAAAATCTAATTTTGCCAAAGATGAAGTTAAAAAGTGTTATAGTATTTCTATTGATTAGTATTTCGATAGTATCGTGTAAAAAGAAAAATCCGCAAGAAGAAACCGACAATCTTTTTAAGTTCAAAGAGTATATTCATTATTCGACTTCTGGTGTTGTCTCTGTAGGAGAGAACATACAAGTGGGTATGGCAAATGAAGTAGAAGGATGGAGTTTAGACGCTGAAGTTTCTGATAACATCATTTCTATATCTCCATCCGTAAAGGGAAAATTATCGGCGATAAATTCAAGAACACTAAGTTTTAATCCTGATGAGAACTTACAACCAGATACCGAATATACAGTGAAGGTACGTCTGTCAAAAATCTATCCTAATGTAACATCAAATTTCAAGAATTACACCTTTAAATTTAAAACGATTCGACCAAATTTCACCATCAATACTAACAATATACAATCATATAGCAAAGAATGGCAATATCTAGAGGGCGTTTTGAAATCGGCAGATATACTCTCGTTAGAAACCGCAAAAGACTTCATCTCTGCCACTCAAAAAAATAACGATTTAGTCATTAAATGGCAACCCGTAGCACAATCATCAACTGTATACGAATTTAAGGTTGATAGTATTCGACGCTTCGAGGAGGATTCGGAAATTGACATAAAATGGTCAGGAAAGAAATATGGAATTGATAATGAAGGTAACTCGAAAATGACGATTCCAGGGATCAATAACTTTTCTATTGTTAAGGTGAACGTACTACAGTCGCCTGAACAACATTTAGCACTTAACTTTTCTGATCCGATAAAAAAACAACAAACGTTCAACGGCTTAGTGGCCATTCAAAATGCTAAAGAACTAAAATATGTGGTTGATGGAAATGTGTTAAAAGTATATCCAGATACGCGAATATCAGGTAATGTTCAGGTAGAAGTTTTGCCAGGGATTAAAAGCGTGGATGGCTATAAACTAAAGAAATCATTTTCCGAAAAAATTGCCTTTGAACAACTAAAGCCAGCGGTGAAGTTGATTAGTAATGGTGTTATTTTGCCAAATTCTAATGATTTAAAATTCAATTTTAAAGCTGTCAATTTAAAGGCTGTAGATATTCGTGTGATCAAAATTTATGAAAACAATGCCCTACAGTTTTTACAAGAAAATAGTCTTGACGGGCAAAACAAATATAATATTAGAAGAGTCGGTCGACGTATAGCGAAAAAAACAATGCCGTTGATTAAATCAGACCTAGAAAATGATGGTAAGTGGAAGACCTATGCCGTTGATCTTTCTAAAATGATTCAATCAGATCCAGGAGCTATTTACCGAATAGAATTGAGCTTTACCAAGGCGTATGGTCTCTATAAATGCGATGGAAGTGAAGTAGTAAGTAACCAAGAAGAAGGTTATGACGATTATTATGAAGATGATTATTACTATAATGATCGTCATGAATATACAGTGGCTGAAGCTAAAGAAGTAGATGAACGAGAAGAGCAATATTGGGACAATCTAATTTATAGTTATAGAAATCGTCGTTATTACAATTGGGACGATAGAAAAAACCCATGTAAAGAGGCCTATTATGAGAGTGAAGATAAGATTATTTCAACCAATATTTTAGCTTCAAACATAGGCGTGATTGCCAAAAAAGGAGATAACAAATCATACCATTTTGCTGTCACTGATATTTTGACAACCGAACCCGTTTCGAATGCGTCAATAAAATTGTACAATTATCAGCAGCAAGAGATCGCTGCTATAAAAACAGATAGTCAAGGTTTTGCGCTTTTTGATGCGGATAAAAACGCATATTTCGCAATCGTATCTAGTGGAAAGAACACAAGTTATATCAAGCTTGATGATGGCCATTCTTTATCGCTAAGTAAGTTCGATGTATCTGGGAAAAGATTGCAAAAAGGCTTAAAAGGATACATTTATGGAGAACGTGGCGTGTGGAGACCTGGGGATACAATTCACTTGAATTTTGTGTTAAACGACCAAACAAATCCCTTACCTAAAAAACATCCCATTCGCCTTGAAGTAAGCGATACGCAAGGAAAGCTCGTTTTCAAAAAGATAAAAACCGAAGGTGTGAATGGTTTTTATCGATATGATGTTCCGACTTCTTCTGAAGCCGCAACGGGTAATTGGAGTGCTAAAGTAAGTGTAGGAGGAGCCACTTTTTATAAAGCCTTGAAAGTGGAAACAGTGAAACCAAATCGCTTAAAAATTAATATTGATTTTGAGGATGAGGTTTTGTTATCAAATCGTCCGGTAAAAGGAAAGCTGGGTGTAAAATGGTTACATGGGGCGCCAGCAAAAAGTTTAAATGCCGATATTAAGGCGAAATTCACAAGTACTTCAACATCATTTAAGAACTTTTCGGGCTACGTTTTTAAGGATCCTACGCGGTCTTTTTCTCCTGAAGAAATCACCGTTTTTGATGGGAAATTAGATGCTGACGGAAATGCTAATTTTACTAAAAAACTAGATTTTGGCAACAAGGCTCCAGGAATGTTAAAAGCATCTTTTTTCACAAGAGCATTTGAAAAAGGAGGTGATTTTTCAATGGATGTGATTAGTAAAGACTATGCTCCGTATACAAGCTTCGTAGGGTTGAAATCACCAAAATCTAGAGCTTATGGATCGTATTATACAGATGAAGATATCACCTTTGATGTAGCGACAGTAGACGCAAACGGAAATCCGATACAGCGAAAGGGTCTAGAAGTAAAAGTTTATCAGATTAAATGGCGTTGGTGGTGGAATTCTTCACGGGATAATTTAGCCTCTTATCGAGGTAGTAACTATCACAAAACGGTAAAATCAATAACCGTAAACACCAATGCTTCTGGGAAGGCAAATTTCAATATCAATATTCCGGATAATGATGGTGGACGGTATTTAATTTTGGTTTCTGACCCTGAAAGTGGCCATGTTACAGGTAGAACAACATATTTCTATAAGGACTGGTGGAGAAGACCAGCAGGAAGCGACCCACAAGCGGCAAAAATGCTGGTATTTTCATCGGATAAAGATAAATACAACGTTGGCGAGACTGCGAAGGTTACGTTTCCCTCTGGGACAGCTGGTCGTGCTTTAATTAGCATCGAAAATGGTACAGAAGTGATTGATCAGGTATGGGTGAAAACGCAGAAAGGAGAAACAACAGCAGAAATTCCTATTACCAAGGAAATGACGCCGAATGTTTTTATAAATATCTCTTTATTGCAGCCACATGCGTCAACGGCAAACGATTTACCGTTGAGGCTTTACGGGATCATTCCAATCTTGGTAAATGACCCAAATACTATTTTAGAACCTCAAATTTCGATGCCCAAAGTGTTGCGACCCGAAGAAAATTTTACGGTAAGAGTAAGCGAAAAACAAGGAAAACGAATGACGTATTCGATTGCCGTAGTTGATGAAGGCTTATTAGACCTTACACGATTTAAAACACCAAATGTTTGGAATGATTTTTATTCTAGAGAGGCGCTAGGAGTAAAAACATGGGATATTTTTGACCATGTGATCGGCGCATATGGTGGAAGTATCGAACACGTATTTGGTATTGGTGGTGATGAAGAAGCAGGAGACAAGAAGCCAAAGAAAGCAAACCGTTTCAAACCGGTAGTGATGACTTTAGGACCATTTACCTTAGCACCTGGAAAATCACAATCACATCAATTAAAGATGCCAAAATATGTAGGTTCTGTAAGAACCATGGTCGTGGCTGGAGACAATTCAAAAGAAGCGTATGGAAGCACCGAAGAAGCCACACCCGTTCGTAAACCACTGATGGTATTAGCGTCGCTTCCGCGGAAGCTGAGTCCTGGTGAAAAAGTAACGCTCCCAGTGACTGTTTTTGCTATGGAACCTAAAATTAAACAGGCAAACATAAGCCTAAAACTGAGTAAAGGAATCAAGATCATAGGAGAACAAACACAGGCAGTTTCGTTTGCCAAACCAGACGAGAAAATGGTGTATTTTGAGTTGGATGTAAGCGATGCTCAAGGTATAAGTACGGTAGAAGTTTTAGCATCAGGAAATGGAGAAAAATCGTCGTATGAAGTAGAGCTAGACGTCGTGAATCCAAACCCAATGAGTACTACAGCGAAAGATATTGTATTAGAACCTAATGCGACGCAAACGATTAATTTTGAAACTTTCGGAGTTGCGGGTACCAGTAATGCAGAGGTAGAATTTTCTACCCTCCCTCCGATGGACTTTACACGTAGGTTGCAGTATTTAGTTCGATATCCACATGGATGTGTAGAGCAAACAACCTCGAGTGCTTTTCCTCAGCTGTATTTGGCAGATATTTTTGATCTAAAATTTAATAAAAAGCAAGAAATGGATGGAAATATCAAAAAAGCGATCGAACGTTTGGGGCATTTTCAAACAGCGAATGGCGGTATGAGTTATTGGATGGGTCAACATACTGCGAATGATTGGGGAACGAGTTACGCTGGTCATTTTATGTTAGAAGCACAGAAGAAAGGTTATGCCATGCCACTTACTTTTATGAATAATTGGTTGAAATATCAGCAGCAAGCAGCAAGAAGCTGGAGGGCAAGTTATAAGCGCTATAATTCAGACTTGGCGCAGGCCTACCGATTGTACACCTTAGCCTTGGCTGGACACCCCGACTTAGCTTCAATGAATAGATTACGAGAATTTCAAGAAATTTCGAATGATGCGAAATGGCGATTAGCAGCAGCCTATGCCTTGGCAGGTCAAAAGGAAGCAGCGACCACAATAGGGAATCGCGCAAATATTGATTTTGTATCAAAAAGAGGAGATTATTACACCTATGGTTCGACCAACAGAAACAGAGCGATGGCCATGGAAACTATGTTATTGACCGGTAATTCTAAGTCGAGAGAATTGGCACAATATTTAGCCAAAGAACTATCTTCTAGAAAATGGATGAGTACACAAACAACGGCATATAGCTTATTGGCCATGGCTAAAATGGTCGAGATCAATGGAGGGAAGGCCATTAAGCTAGGATACGCGGTTAATAATGGTAAAAAAGAAAGCATAACGACCGAAAAAGCAATTGCACAACGAAAACTCATGATCAAGCCTGGTGAAAATGCACTAAGCCTTACGAATAATCAGGCAAACGTTGTGTATGTAAGAGTATTAAATTCAGGAATTCTACCCCTAGGTGAAGAATTGGCTGAAAAGAGAAATCTAGGGGTTACCATTCAATATAAAGACGCGCAAAACAAGTCTATAGATGTTACTAAATTAACGCAAGGAACAGATTTTACGGCAACGGTTACGATTAGTAATTTAAAGAATGAAAGAGTATATGATATTGCTTTGACAGAGATTTTCCCATCTGGCTGGGAAATTATCAATACGCGCTTTACTGGGTATGGAAATTCTACACAGGGTGCTGCAAGTTTTACGGATATTCGAGATGACCGTGTGAATTTCTACTTTACGTTGAATCGTAGAGAATCAAAAACTTTTACCGTGCAATTAAACGCCTCGTATTTAGGGAAATATTACCTACCAGGAATACAAGCGGAAGCGATGTACGATAATGAGTATTTTACAAGGACAAAAGGAAAATGGATAGAGGTAATTAAATAAATCTATATGGGAAAAACCTATGATCATATACCAGATCGACAACAGCGGTTTATAACCGAACAAAAGCTTTTTTTTGTGGCTACTGCTACTGCGAATAGCAAAATTAATCTTTCCCCGAAAGGGATGGATTCTATGAGAATAGTAGACAACAAAAGAGTTGTTTGGTTAAATCTAACAGGCAGTGGCAATGAAACTGCGGCTCACTTACTCGAAAACAACAGAATAACAGTGATGTTTTGTGCATTTGAGGGTGCGCCATTGATTTTAAGAATTTATGGAAAAGCAACAATATACCACCCTAGAGATACTGCATATCAAGATTTAATAGGCTTATTTCCTAAAATTGCTGGGGCCCGACAACTTATCGATATTGAAGTCGAAATGGTACAGACTTCTTGTGGGATGGGAGTGCCATATTATGACTTCAAAGAAGATCGAAATCAGTTAAAACAATGGGCGGAAGATAAAGGACCAGAAGAAATTGAGGAGTATTGGGAAGCTCGAAACACCAAAAGCCTTGACGGAAAACCTACAGGAATTTAAATGTTTCCCATCATAATTCATGAGATGGCTAAATTACATAAAGCAGAACAAGGTAAAGTCGGGAGTTTTTTTGATACTATTGATTTGGTATTATTTCTCATTACCGAAACAACTTTTCGATGCACCTACTTCAACTGTTATTCAGAGTGTTGAAGGTGAGTTATTAGGAGCTCAAATCGCACTAGATGAACAATGGCGATTTCCGTATAATGATAGTATTCCGCGAAAGTTTAAAGAATGTATTGTAGAATTTGAAGATGGCTATTTTTATAAGCACCCTGGCTTTAATCCTGTATCTATTGCAAAAGCTTTTTGGCAAAATATAAACTCGAGTACTATAAAAAGAGGAGGCAGTACATTAACCCAACAAGTCATACGTTTATCCCGTAAAGGAAAAAGACGAACCTATGTTGAAAAAGCGATTGAAACCATTCTGGCAACACGCTTAGAATTGCGTCATAGCAAATCAGAAATTTTAGCCTTGTATAGTTCGAATGCTCCTTTTGGTGGCAATGTGGTGGGTTTAGATATCGCTTCATGGCGTTATTTTGGAAGAACACCAAATGAACTTTCTTGGGCAGAAAGTGCCACCTTGGCTGTGCTACCAAACGCCCCTAGTTTGATATATCCGGGTAAAAATCAGAAGCGTTTGCTAGCGAAACGGAATCGGTTGTTAAAAAAACTCTTTGATAAAAATAAGATAGATGAATTAACCTATGAACTGGCGATAGAAGAAGCGCTACCTCAAAAGCCATTTGCGTTACCTCAAATTGCCCCTCATTTATTACAGAAAATAAGCAAAAAAAATAAAGGAGAGCGTATTCAAACAACCATTGAGTTTGGTTTACAGAAGAGAGTCAACAATGTCGTTCGGAATCATTATAATAGCTTACAGCAAAATCAAATATATAATATTGCAGTCTTGGTATTAGATGTTAAAACACGTCGTGTATTAGCATATACAGGTAATTCTCCGACGGATAATGCCCATCAAAAGGATGTTGATATTATTGATAAGCCCCGAAGTACTGGAAGTGTTCTCAAACCTTTTTTATATGCTGGAATGCTCGATGCGGGTGAAATCCTTCCAAATACGTTGGTAGCCGATGTTCCGACTCAAATCGCAAGCTACAACCCTAAAAATTTCGATTTGCAATATGACGGCGCAGTGCCAGCCAGTAGAGCCTTATCCCGTTCGTTGAATGTACCTGCGGTTCGAATGTTACAACAATTTGGATTGGATAGGTTTCATCATTATTTAAAAGAATTGAACCTAAGAGATATAAAATATAACGCTAATCACTATGGTTTATCCCTCATTTTAGGGGGAGCAGAAAGTAATTTATGGGATTTATGTAAAACCTATGCATCTCTTTCATCTACGATCAATCACTATGATGAGACACAAGGGAAATACTATACGAATGAATTTGTTGAACCTACTTATTTGGCCAATTCACAAATGGATTTCGGAAAGCTTTCTACTGAAAAGACGGTGTTCGATGCGGGGTCAGTATACATGACATATAATTCATTAAAGGAAGTCAATAGACCAGAGGGAGAAGAAAATTGGGAATTTTTTGATTCCTCGAAAGAAATAGCTTGGAAAACCGGCACTAGCTTTGGTTTTAGGGATGCTTGGGCCATCGGAACGACAAAAGAATATGTGGTTGGGGTATGGGTAGGAAATGCAGATGGAGAAGGAAGACCTGGCCTGGTGGGCCTGTCGACCGCAGCACCTATATTGTTTGATGTTTTTGATTTATTGCCCAAAAACAAATGGTTTACTAAACCTTTTGATGAGTTGTCACGTATCCCTATTTGTAAAAAAAGCGGATATCGAGCCTCTGAAATTTGTAGTGATAAGGACTCTGTTTTTGTTCAAAGAGCGGGGCTGCAAACAAAGCCGTGTCCGCATCATTTTAGAGTGCATTTAGATGAAAACAGCCAATATCAAGTAAACTCATCATGCTATCCTATTTCCAAAATGAAACATACTAGTTGGTTTGTTTTGCCTCCATTAATGGAGTATTACTATCAAACAAAAAATCCAACGTACAGAACGTTGCCAAAATTTAGCGGAGACTGTTTTTCTGAGGGGAAATCAAAGATGGCTTTTATATATCCAAAGGAATCCATGAAAGTATTCTTACCTAAAAACTTTGAAGAAGATACGAATCAGTTGGTTTTTAGATTGGCACACGCTACCGTTGGAATGAAGATATTTTGGTATTTGGATGCTGATTTTATTGGCACGACGCAAACCTTCCATGAGATGGCAATCATCCCCAAAAAAGGACCTCATATCATTACTGTTATTGACGAGCTAGGAAACGAATTAAAAAGATCAATTGAAATAGCAGAATAAGTTTTGTTTTAACATCAAATGTAGTAACTTGGCTACTCGTATCATTAAACTTTTTTACCATGTTGAAGACTGTTCTTATCGATGATGAGATGAATGCATTAGAAGCGCTCGAATGGAAGTTAAATCGCTATGTTGAAGATATTGAAATTATCAAATGTAATTCACCAATAGAGGGTATTGATGCGATTAATAGTGAAAAACCAGATTTGGTATTTTTAGATATAGAAATGCCAGAGATAGATGGCTTCGAGCTTTTACAAAAACTCAGTTACAAAGATTTTGATCTTATTTTCACAACTGCACACGATGAATTTGCCCTGAAAGCTATTAAAGTTTCAGCCATAGATTATCTGTTGAAACCTGTAGATAAAGATGAGTTAATCACGGCAATTGAAAAGGTTAGAGCAACTAAAAAAGACACCAAATTAGAAGATAAGTTAGATTCGTTATTTTCTAATATGAATCTAAAGAATAATGATAAGATAAATATAGCCGCTGATAGTAAGATTTATTTATTGGATAAGGAAGATGTGATCATGTTGAAATCAGATAAGAGTTATACAACTATATTCTTGAAAGATGATAAATCTATTCTTGTCTCAAAAACATTAAAAGAAGTAGAGAAGAAATTTAACTTTCCTCAATTTTATCGTGTTCACAATTCATATTTAATAAATATGAATCACATTAGAGAGTATTCTAAGGGCATGGGAGGTGAGTTGATTATGAGTAACGGAATGCATGCAGGGATTAGCAGAAACAAAAAGGCCGAACTTCTCGAAAGGCTGTCATTAGATTAAAAAAAGATGCTTTTAGATTTTAATTCTGAAGTTTATTCTTGGATACGGGGGGCACTACTCATCCTCTCGATATATCATTTTTTGATTTATTTGAATACGAGACAAAAACTATATCTGCACTACAGTATCTATCTAGTTTGTTTTTTCATTTATTTTTTGGCAGATATAAATGCACCACGCCTTAAGATTTATAGCTATATAAATTTCGCGATTCAGTTTTTGGGATATGCAGCATACGTAGGCTTCGTTAGAGCCCTGTTAAAAACGCAAAAACACATCCCTGAATGGGATAAGTTATTAGTACTTGAACGTGTACTATTGCTAGTTGCAGTTGTCGTTTTTATAGTTGTACAATTTTTATTTGGCTATTCGGCTCAAGAAAAACTGTTTGCCATATTGGTTTCAATCATTACTGTATTTGGATTACTTACCTATATTGTTTTAAATACTATTAAAGGAAAACACGTAACTTATTTTATAGTTGGATCTTTAGCGTATTTAGTTTTGGCAAACATTAGTTTTTTGGGCCCCTATGCTGTAGGTGATGAGTATTTTCTAGACAGAGGAGTACAGCCTATGTTTTTCACGTACCTAGGAGCGATTATTGAGACAACAATGTTCGCAGTTATTATTGGACATCAGTCAAAGAAATCTATTCGCAAGAATAAAGAAGCTGAGGCCTTATTAGCAATTAAAACCAAAGAGATGAGTGATTTGAAGATGACAGCCCTTCAAAGTCAGATGGATCCTCATTTTTTATATAACTCACTGAACTCAATCAATAATTTTGTATTGAAAAATGACATTGAAAAAGCCTCAGACTATATCACTAAATTTTCACGTTTGATTAGAGAGATTTTAACAAATTCTTCCAATTTAACCATTCCATTGAGTAAAGAATTAGGAGTGCTGAGTTTATATGTAAAGTTGGAGCAAATGCGAATGGCCGGAGGGTTTGACTATGTAGTTTCTGTAGATGATAAAATTGACTTAGAGTCGATAGAGGTTCCTCCATTATTTATTCAACCATTTATTGAAAATGCTATATGGCATGGTTTTGCAAACAAAAAAGACTACAAACGGATTACGGTAAACATATTTGATGAAGACGACAAGGTACGTTGTGAGATTTTAGATAACGGCATAGGGATTAAACGGTCAAAAAAGGAAAAAGGCAGCCATAAGAGAACTCGAAAATCATTTGGTTTAAAAGCTTCTGAAAATCGAATTAAACTACTGCATGAAAATGAACGTGTATATGTAATTATTGAAGATGTATCTGAAGATAGTACTACAGGCACCAAAGTAACGTTGAAATTTCCTAAGGCTAGTTAATTTACCATTTATTCAAAAAACAATACCATTTATTAGTTCTTTTGCTTTAATTATTTATTTGATTATGAAACAGGTATTTCATAATGTATCTTTACCATAGATAATTTAACCTAAGTACTTTAATATGTCTATCACCTCATTTTCTAAGCCATCGGATACCGATATACTTGAGAAGATTGCAGGTGAAGAAAAAGTCTTAAGTTTTGTAGGAGAAGGAAGCATTCTTCAATCAACAAACGAAACGACGTATATCAGAACTGTTAAGGTAGAAGCTAATGAAAAAGAAACGTTGCGAAATGTAATTTACATTAAAAAAGGAATTACATGGTTTTTTAAAAAATTCGAAGAAGTAACCGTAACAAATTAAACCAAACCTTTTTCCGTTTCAAGGGAAAATTACTATTAGAAAAAGAAGTTAGAGTAACAATTGCAAGTCTTATCTCCCCAAATAGATGAGACTTTTTTTATGTTTACCAATCTGCAAAAGGATGTTTGCTCAGGCTGGAATTGTAATATTTTACACTACCTGTTACTTCTTTTCCCAACCAGATGGGTTTTTCAAAACTTTCATTTTCATGGTTAAGTTCTATTTCAGCAATGACCAAGCCTTTATTGGCTCCTAAAAATTCATCAACTTCAAAAACGTTTGCACCCCTTTTGATGAGAAATCGATTTTTTTCAATGATTGTTTTTTCGCATAAAGCGAACAAATCCTCCGCTTCTAAAATCGAAATTTCTTTTTCCCATTCAAATCTGCTGGTTCCCGAGCTATTTGAAACTCCCTTAACAGTAATGAATCCAGCCTCTTCAGTTATTCTAATCCGTACCGTTCGCTCCTTCTGAGAATTTAAAAAACCCTGTTTAATGTATATTTTTTTGTAGCTCTCTTTTTTAAAATCATCAGATTTAGTTAGAAACTTTCGTTCAATTTCTATGGCCATACAGAATTTTTGAGATAAAAATAAGCTTTTACCATTACATATTTATTAGATACCTTTGAAGAAATCTTTTTATCAGAATACATGAAGAAAGTTGTTGCTGTATTTCTATTCTTTTTAGCTTTTAATAATTTCGCTCAAACAGATTTTAGTTCGAGTTGGGAAGATTTTTACTCCTATAATAATGTAAAAGACTTTATCAAGGTAGATGATAAAATTTATGCAATCGTAGATAATGCGGTTTTTATTTATGATGTTGTAACTAGAGAAACAGAAAAATTATCGTCTATTCAAGGCCTGTCAGGAGAAGATACTTCAAGTATTTATTTTGACAGTACATTTGAACGTTTGGTGATTGGATATGAAACAGGTCTTATTGAAGTTGTCGATAAACAGGGGAACATTAAAATTTCGAATGATATTGAACGCTTAAGTATCACTGGAGAAAAAAGAATCAATCATATAGCTGCATTCGGCAATAAACTCTATTTAGCAACACCTTTTGGTATTGTAGTTTATGATATCGAAAGTTTGCAATTCGGAGATACTTATTTCATAGGCAATGGCTCTACAGAGGTTTTTATTTATCAGATAGAAGTTTTGCAAGAAACAATATATGCCGCTACGCCGCAAGGTATTTTTAGTGCGGATGCTAACAATCCGAATTTGATTGATTTTAATAACTGGCGACAACCGCAAGGTAGTTTTATTGGAGATTTTAAAACTATTGAAGCGTTTAATAATGAATTGTACACCTCACTATCAAATGGATTTTACAAGATCAATCTTCCTGGGTCTATACAGTTAATAAGTACATTAACAGTGGGGAATATTATAAATTTAAAAGCATCTGATGAGTATATTACGGTTTGTACTCAAACACATGCATTTGCATATGACAGCGCTTTGAATGTACAATTTACTGCTATGTCTTCATCAGAACTCACATTTTCTGCACAAGCTGCTTTTGCTGAAAATGGAATAATTTATATAGGTACCGTGGGGTTGGGTATATTGGAGCGAAGTTTCTCTGCAAATTCAGCCTATATAGAGGTGCACCCTAAAGGACCAAGTTCTAATGATGTTTTTTCGATCACTGCACAAAACAATAATTTATGGGTGGTGTATGGAGGATATGATGGGGCTTTTACACCCTTAGGTAAAGCAGGAGATTTTAGTCGATTTGACGGAGAAGAATGGATTAATACCCCTTATAATGCATCTTTTCCGGCTTTAGATTTAGTAAATATCACGTTGGATCCCAATCAGGAAAACAGAGCATATTTGAGTTCTTGGGGTCAAAATGGTCCTGAAAATGTGCCGGCAACAGGAGGATTATTAGTAGTGGAAAATGACGAACCTGTATCTTTTTTAAATCAAACAAATAGTGGCTTAGAAAGCATAATGGTTCCTAGCAATCCAGATTATAGAAGTATAAGAGTCAATGGAACGGCCTTTGATAATCAAGGAAATTTGTGGGTCACAAATGCATTAATCGACAATCGATTAAAAAAATTATCGACGAATGGCACATGGTCTGGTTTTGATTTAACTTCGATCCTGTCAACTGACGATTTTGGCCTTACTGAACTTATAGTCGATAGAACAGGAACCGTTTGGATTGGCACCAGAAACAATGGACTCTTAGCCTTTAATGAGACTGGAAACCGAAAGAGAGCCCTAGTGAATCAATTAAATAGAGGTTCTTTACCCGATTTGGCAGTAACTACTGTGGCGAATGATCGAAACAATAGATTGTGGATAGGGACCAAGAAAGGAATGGTCGTTTTTTCAAACACGGGAGGTGTGTTTGAAGCGAGTTCATATGACGCAGCGCCAGTAATTATTGAAGATGATGGTATACCAAAAAAATTATTAGGAGATCAAGCAATTAATTCGATTGCTATTGACGGTGCTGATAACAAATGGTTCGGTACCGATACAGGAGGTGTTCTAGGCACGAATCCGTCTGGACAAGAAACACTTTTTAATTTCAATAAAAACAACTCTCCTTTACCATCAGATAGAATATTTAAAATCAAGGTAGATGATGCTAATGGTAAGGTTTATTTTGCCACTGATAAGGGTATTGTCGCTTTTAATAATAACGTGGCTCCATTTGGAGATTCTCTAGGAGAAGTATATGCTTATCCTAATCCTGTTCGAAAAGAACATTCTTTTGTGACCATAGATGGTAGAAACGACACAAACCTACCTAGAGGTACCAATGTTAAGATTTTGGACGCCTCAGGGCGATTGGTGCATGAAACGAATGTTGTCGAAGGGCAAGAATTAAAAGGAGGAAAAGTTGTTTGGGATAAAACAAACCTATCTGGCAGAAAAGTAGCCTCAGGCGTCTATATTGTTTTACTGAGTTTGCCAGACAAGTCCGAAACATCCATGACCAAAATAGCCATTATAAACTAATCAACTAGCATGCTGAGTACCACTAAGGCAATCGTTTTGAGTGCTATCAAGTATGGTGATGCAGATTTGATTGTGAAATGTTATACGCAATTAGGTTTAAAATCATACATGCTCAAAGGAGTACTGAAGTCTAAAAAAGGCAAGTTAAAGGCGGCATATTTTCAACCACTTACACATTTAGAATTGGTGGCAAAGCACAATAATAAGGGAAATCTAAACTTTATTAAAGAGGTCAAAGTTAGCTATCCATATCAATCGATTCCTTTTAACATTGTAAAACAAACCATGGTACTTTTTTTATCAGAAGTACTCGGCAAATCGATTTATGAGGAAGAAGAAAACAATTCGCTTTTTGAATATTTGGAAGCTGCACTTATTTGGCTAGATACCAATGATGATATTGCCAACTTTCACCTACTGTTTTTATTAAACTTGACGAAGCATTTAGGTTTCTATCCTGAGAAAGAAAATAATGATGCTCTTTTTTTTAATTTGGAAGAAGGACGCTTTACAAATTCAATTCCGAGAAATAATAGTGTGACTGCTGAAAATTTAACACACTTAAAAGCCTTACTCGGCATAAATTTTGAGGGGTTAAATACCTTAAAGTTTAATGGGTTAATTCGGCAATCTATTTTAGATATTTTGATACGATATTTTGAATTACATTTGCCAGGGTTTCATAAACCGAAGTCACTAGCCATTTTAAAAACAGTATTTGAATGAGTATGAAGGAGATTTTTGTAGGATTCTTTCTGCTTTTTGCGGGTTTTTTAACAGCCCAAGAAATTACAGTAATTGATAGAGAAACAGGTTTTCCTATAGCCAATGTTGCTGTGGTTAACCAGCAGAATTCTATCAAGGTAGTTACCAATGAAAAAGGAATAGTAGACATCTCATCTTTCGCGTTGAGAGATGTGCTAACTTTTAGGCACATTAGTTACAGCGATTATAAAGTCGTAAAACGCCTCATTTTAGGTAAGAAGATTATTTCATTACAAAATAAGACCGAGCAATTAGAAGAAGTATTTTTATCGGCTTCGAAAGGGAAAGAGTTTCGAAAAAGAATTGCAGAACAAGTAGCGGTATTTTCTATTAAAGATATTCAAAGAACGGCACCACAAACGTCTGCTGATTTATTGGCTGAAATCCCAGGAATTAAAGTGCAAAAATCACAATTTGGAGGTGGTAGTCCAGTGTTGAGAGGTATGGAAGCAAATAGAGTGCTATTGGTCGTAGATGGAGTTCGCCTGAACAATGCCATTTATCGAAAAGGGCATCTACAAAATTCGATTACGGTTTCTCCAACGCTCTTAGATAGAACAGAAGTTATTTTCGGTCCCTCTTCGGTGATTTATGGTTCTGATGCTTTGGGAGGTGTGATTCATTACTATACCCGAAAACCATCGACAAGTGAAATAACAGCTGTGAATGCGAATTTTCTGTCGAGATATAGTACTGTAAACAATGAGAGATCATTACAGGGTGGTGTAGAATTACAGTTTAAAAAATGGGCTTCTTTTACAAGCGTTTCGCACAGTGTTTTTGGAGATTTAAAAATGGGAAAAAAACGCTCTCATGGCTTCGATGATTGGGGACAAGTATTTGAATACTCAAATAATACAGACTCTTTTTTCAACGAGGATCCCGTGACAAACAGTGATCCAAATTTGCAGCAAAATACTGGATATGAACAAACAGATATACTCCAAAAATTCTTTGTTCCACTCTCCGGAACAACAGATTTAACCTTGAACTTACAATATGGGAAATCTACAGATATTCCAAGATTCGATCGCTTAACCGAACGTAGAGATGGAGCCCTCAGATTTGCCGAGTGGTATTATGGTCCTCAAGAACGATTGTTGCTCTCGTCTCAAATTGAAATAAATCCTGAGAAAAGATGGTTAGATGCGGGAGTCTTAACCTTGGCTTATCAAAATATCAAAGAGTCCAGAATCAATAGAAAATTTGGAAGTTTAGACAGAACAATTCGTGAGGAAGATGTTGATGTTTTTAGTTTGAATGGTGATTTTTCAATACCCCTTACCTCTTCGAAAGATCGAATTTTTTCATACGGTTTTGAATTATCTCATAATGATGTTAACTCAACTCCGACCGGAGAAACAATTTCAGTTAATGGAAATCAAGTAACTGGTATTTCTGGCAATTTTCCTGTGCAAGCGCGTTATGCAGATGGCGGTAGTTCATACACTAGTTCAGCGGCATACGTCAATTATAGACAAGATATTAGTAAGAAATCAACGTTGAATACAGGAATTCGGTTTACAAATACTAATTTGAAGGCAACTTGGGTAGACCAAACATTTATTACCCTACCAAATAGTGACATCTCTTTAAATAATTCTGCGGTTACATTAACGGCTGGTTATGTTTATAAACCGGCGAGTAGCTGGCAATTGAATGGGGTATTATCTTCAGGCTTTAGATCGCCAAATATTGATGATGTAGGAAAGGTGCGCGAAAAAGCAGGTGATGTTACTGTACCCAATGTAAATTTAAGACCAGAGTTCGCCTATAATGCTGAATTTGGAGTTCTGAAGTATTTCAATAATCGGAAATTCCATCTAGGATTGACTACCTATTATACGTTACTCGATAATTATATTATTCGTGATGCATTTTCGTTAAACGGAAGTTCGACAATTCTCTTTGATGGTGAAGAAGGTGCTATCGTTGCCAACGTAAATAAAGATCAGGCTTATATTGCTGGATGCACATTTACCATGAGAGGAACGATCTTGAATAATTTAAAAACAAGGGGTTCTTTCACATATACCAAAGGAAAAGCCTACGATACTAAAGAACCGCTATCATCTATTCCACCTTTTTTTGCAGCTTTTGAAGTTTCTTATGAAAAACCAAATTTTGAAGCGAGTATTGATATGCGTTATAACGGAAAGAAGAAAATCACCGATTATAATTTTAGTGAAGGAATTGATAATGTAGAACAAACACCCATTATCAATCCAAATGCTACTGAAGAAGTTGATATATATGCAGGATCCCCTTCATGGATGACCTTAAATTTCAATACGAAATATCGCCTTTCTAAAAATCTAGATGTGTTATTAGCTGTTGACAATATCTTCGATCAACACTATCGAGAGTTCGCCTCAGGAATCAGTGCACCAGGACGTAATTTTTCGTTTTCCGTATTAGCGAATTTTTAACAAAGTCATTATGAGCCGGTTTTCGAATCAGAATAGGCCTACCTAACTTGTGATGTTGAGGTTACCTAAAAGCCGCAGCAATATTTGGTTTTTCTTTTGTTTTTCTTCTTTTCAGAGGAATCACGATACTCGCTCCAATAACACCTCCGAGTGCGCTATATCCAAAGTCTTTGTCACTTTTTACACCGCCAAACCATTTCGGGTCTACAGCCTCTTTTAAATAGCCAATCGTCACCGCTGAAGCAGCTCCGATAAGCCAAGCTTTTAATTTGTTATCAGTCTTTTTATAGACTAGGTAAGAAACACCTGCACCAATCACGGCGCCAACGACTAAATGTTCTGGATGCCCATCATCAGAAACAATGGGCTGGGCATATGTCTGTGAATACCAGACAAATAATAAAATAACTAAGCTCTTTTTCATACACTAAAAGTAGTGAATTTATTTAAAAGCATTGAAACCCGTAATATCTAATCCAGTAATTAATAAATGAATATCATGGGTACCTTCATAGGTAATGACACTTTCTAAATTCATCGAATGTCGCATGATACTATATTCACCAGTAATACCCATTCCGCCAAGCATTTGTCTTGCTTCTCGAGCTATATTAATAGCCATATCAACGTTATTTCTTTTCGCCATTGATATTTGCGCACTTGTGGCTTTTCCTTCATTTCGAAGCACACCCAAACGCCATGCTAGTAGTTGCGCTTTCGTGATTTCGGTAATCATTTCTGCCAATTTTTTTTGTTGCAATTGAAATTGACCAATAGGTTTTCCGAACTGAATACGTTCTTTGCTGTATCTCAATGCAGTATCATAACAATCCATCGCGGCACCAATAGCACCCCAAGCAATACCATAGCGTGCTGAATCTAAGCATCCTAATGGAGCTCCTAGACCAGATTTATTGGGTAATAAGTTCTCTTTAGGTACTTTTACATTGTCGAAAATAAGTTCTCCAGTAGCTGAAGCTCTTAATGACCATTTATTATGGGTTTCGGGCGTTGTAAAGCCTTCCATACCCCGCTCTACGATTAGTCCATGAATACGACCACTTTCATCTTTTGCCCACACCACAGCAACTTGTGCAAAAGGAGCATTAGAAATCCACATTTTAGCTCCGTTCAATAGATAATGATCACCTTTATCTTTAAAATTGGTCATCATCCCACTTGGGTTCGATCCATGATCTGGCTCTGTCAAGCCAAAACAACCCATCCACTCTCCAGATGCTAGTTTTGGTAAGTATTTTTTTCTTTGTGCCTCATTACCATATTTCCAAATAGGGTACATTACCAAAGATGATTGTACTGAAGATGTAGAACGGACACCAGAATCGCCACGTTCTATTTCTTGCATAATAAGACCATATGAAATCTGATCTAAACCAGCACCGCCATATTCCTCAGGAATATAAGGACCAAATGCTCCAATTTCAGCTAATCCATTAATTATTTGTGTCGGAAATTCTGCTTTTTGAGCATACTCTTCAATAATCGGAGATACTTCTCTCTTTACCCATTCTCGGGCAGCATCTCGAACTAATTTATGTTCTTCTGTTAATAAATCGTCTATCTGATAATAATCAGGAGCTTGGAACAGATCTTGACTCATTTTTAAATTTTTAAATTTTTCCAAAAATACGAATAATAGCTTTTTATAATTCTCTTTTCCCTAAGTTATTTTATTGGCTACATTTGCTTTAATGCAATTTACATTTAACAAACAAGAAAAGCTGAAAAGCAAGAAACTGATAGAACGGTTATTCACCGAAGGAAAGGCGGTATCTTCATATCCGTTAAAACTATTGTATTTGAAAGTAGAACATACAGGTGATTATAGGTTTCAAGCTGGTGTTTCTGTGTCTAAGAGAAAGTTTAAAAGTGCTGTAGATAGAAATAGAATGAAGCGATTATTAAGAGAAGCCTATCGCAGACAGAAGCATGTAATTTATGAAAGTTGCTCAGATAAATATATTTTTATGTTTTTGTATGTAGACGAAAACGAGAAGAATTACGTTTTTATAGAAGAAAAGATGGCAAATCTCTTACAAAAGTTCTTGAAAAAGACCCAAAAGTAAGGCAAAACATCAATTTTACGTTAAAATCAAACCCGATGAATAAATTTAAAAAATCTGGCGTTCTAGTGGCACTAATTGTAGTGACATTGACGTCGGTTTCATATAAATCCAACTTTTTTGAGGTCGCTAAGCAGATCGAAATATACACGACGTTGTTTAAAGAATTAAACATGTATTATATTGATGATACGAATCCGGCTGAATTAACCGATTCTGCGATTAATAAGATGTTACAAGGTTTAGACCCGTATACTCGTTTTTATGACGAGCAAGGGGTAGAAAATGCGAGAATCAATGCTATGGGTGAGTATGGCGGAATAGGCGCTGTTTCTAGTTATGTTGATGACAAATTGATTATTATTGAACCTCATGAAGGATCTCCTGCTGACAAAGTTGGAATTAAGGCTGGAGACGAAATTATGAAAGTCAATGAAGTGTTGGTTAAAGATTATAAAAACAATGCTGTGTCTTCATTGTTGCAAGGTATTCCGAATACAAAAGTAACGATGCAGTTGAAGCGACAGGATGAAACTTTTGAAGTGGAATTAACGCGTGAAAAGATTGAGGTGAATCCAGTACCCTATTATACCATGATTGATGATGAATTAGGATATATTTCTTTTATAAAATTCAATCAAAAGGCTTCTTCTGAGGTGAAAAGGGCATTTGAGGACCTCAAAGATCAGGGCATGAAGAAATTAGTCTTAGATGTTAGAGGTAATCTGGGAGGTTTGGTAAATGAAGCAATTGAAATTGTTAACTTTTTTATTCCGAGAGATGAAGTTGTAGTGACCACCAAGGCAAAGGTTAAAAAATGGAGTGATACCTATAAAACGAAAAAAGAACCGATTGATTTAGAAATTCCAATTGTAGTTTTAATTGACGGCAGATCGGCGTCAGCTTCAGAGATTTTAGCAGGATCTTTGCAAGATTTAGATAGAGCGGTTATCGTTGGTGAACGATCTTTTGGAAAGGGTCTGGTTCAACGCTACAGAAAGTTAACCTATGGCACCCAATTAAAACTAACCATATCGAAATACTATACGCCAAGCGGTAGGAGTATACAGGAACTAGATTATACGAACAGGGACGAAAATGGTGATGTGCCGAAATTTTCAGATAGGACTAGAAATCCCTTTAAAACAAGAAACGGAAGAACTGTGTATGATGGAGGGGGCATTGAACCCGATGTTAAGTTTAAAAAACCCGCACGAACCAAGGCAACTGAAGCCTTATTTAAATCGAAAGCTATATTTGATTTTGCCACAAAATACTATTATCAAAATCCTACAGTGAGTGCATCAAAAGAGTTTGATATTTCAAATGCAGATTATGATGCTTTTATTTCATTTCTAAAATCTGACACTTCTTCATTTCGGACCTCAAGTGAGTTGAGTTTTGAAAAAGCAATGACCGAGGCGAGAAAAGACGCATATCAGGCTATTGAAAAACCCTACAATGATCTATTAGAGCGCCTGAAAATGATCAAGATAGATCAACTAAATGCCAATAGAGATGAGATTAAAAGCCATTTAAAGGCAGAAATTGTTAAGAGGTATTATTATAAAAGAGGTGAATATATCAATAAAGTGCATAATGATAAACACATTAGAGAAGCTGTTGATATCCTAAAGGATGAAAAAAAATATACCAAAATATTGAACTAAAAGCTTTTAATATTATCCAAATTCATAATTAAAGAATTGATATATTTGTTCAAATTTATTTATGAATACAGTTACTAGAACAAGATCACAAGAGTCTACCAGGGCGATCGAGCGCCTATACATTACGATGCGCCACTTATTTAATAGAGGTTTTTACAAACCAGGAGGTGTTTCGGGTAAAACATTGCGAGAATCTTTATTATTGTTACGTCCTGAAATATATGGATCCATTGCTGAAGAAAGAACAGAACTAAATGGATTAATCTATGTTATAGAGCGTTTACCCGAAGGCATAGAAGAATGTCAATTCATCAATCTCACAGCCGACGAAGGCTATCAGGATTCTCATTTCACTCCTATAATTCCGGCTAAAAGAAGGCGTAATTGTTATAGAATTGATAGAGACCAAATGAATATTGAAATTACAAGAGGTCGTTCTGAAATCTATGATATTCTTACACACCTTACTTTTTTATTCATAGAATCTCATAAAATTAAAGAACGCATTTTAATAGATGAAGATGAGAGTACCATTCGCGAATGGAATTACTTAAAAGATGTCGTTTTGAACAATAAGAAAACCACAAAAAACGAACACGAAGTATTGCTCACGCATGTGGCGACCATTTTAGGAAGAACGTTTGATGAGGTTCAGCGAGTTCATAAAGCATTTGCAACAACCCAAAACCCTAATAAATTTTTTAGCCTCATCTTCTGGTTAGGCCAATTAGCTTTAAACGAGACATTAGAAAATAAAAAACGAACCATTACTTTTAGCTCAACACTTCGAGATAGTATTGGGCATCATATTTATGGTGAAATTTGGGCCAATACCGTTAAAAAAGTGTTGGAAAAGGAAGATTTAATAAACCGTCCGATTCATATTATTAGTGCAAATATGCATAGTGTTATGAATTCGATTTATGCACCTATATTTTTATCGAAAGAATCTAAAGACCACAAAGGATTAGCCCTTTTTGAACTATTGAGTGAAGAGAATAGCACGGCACTTCAGAAAAAAGTGAAGGAAAAAGCTTCCAACATGGGATTAATTTATATCAAAGACACTTCAGGTACCAATATCAATGTGCAGGTAATTGATACCGCTAAAATTGATTTCAAGAAAAGTACATATACTCAGAAACATACCAAGGATAGCAGTCAAATGCCCATTATTATTGTGATGGATTATGCCTTTGGAGAGCAGGCATTTGAAACAATGGATGAGTTGTTAAAACCATTTATTTGTGACAATAATAAAGAACATTTTATGGATGTCGAATCTGTTTCTATTATGGGAAAAGCGGGAATTTTAGAAGGAGGAAAAAGTGATGTTATGATTCCTTCTGCTCATATTTTTGAAGGTACTGCAGATAACTATCCGTTTAAAAACGAGCTGCAAAAGAATGACTTAGAAGGTTTTGGAATTGATGTTTTTGAAGGAACAATGGTAACGGTTTTAGGGACATCATTACAAAATAAGAACATTTTAGAATTTTTTCACGATTCTACATGGCACGCTATAGGTCTTGAAATGGAAGGAGCTCACTATCAAAAAGCAATTCAATCCGCTTCTAAAATTAGAGGGAACATCTCTGAGGACGTAAAAGTAAGATATGCATATTATGCTTCTGATAACCCTTTAGAAACAGGAAGCACATTAGCCTCAGGAGGATTAGGAACGTCAGGGGTTAGACCTACTTATGCAATTACTCAAAAAATACTAGAACAAATTTTTTAACTAGAATAACATGTCAAAAGAAAATATGTCATCTGATGAAGTAGATTTAGGAAGCTTGTTTAAAATTATCGGAAAGGGTATTCAGAATTTTTTCAAGGCTATCGGTAATTTTTTTGGCGCCCTGTATCATTACCTCATTTTGTTTTTATTATTTCTTCGAAATAATGCAATTAAATTAAGTATAGCGGCATTTGTAGGTGCTGGAGTTGGATTGTATCTCGATATCACAGAGCCCGCGGTATATAGCTCTAAAATGACTGTGGAGCCAAATTTTAAGAGCACGCAGCAACTCTACAATAACATTGCTTTTTATCATGAATTGGTGAAACAGAAAGACACAACATTGCTTGCGCAATCGCTAAATATTTCTAAAGAGGAAGCATCTAAGCTGAAAGGTTTTTATATACAACCGATCAAAAATGAAAATGAGAAATATGAAGCCTTTAATAAATTTGCGCAAGAATTAGATACTTCATTTGCGAAAAACATTGACATTAAGGATTTTAAAAAAGGGTTTTCTGATCTTGATTTTAAATATCATAGGATTAAAGTAAAATCAACGAATAGTTTGATTTTTAGAAAGCTCGGAGATCCAATTATAAGTTCATTAGAAAATAATACCTATTACAAGAACTTAAAGAAGATCAATGATGAGAACTTTTTGCAAAACCAACGAGTATTAGAAAAATCATTGGCAGAAATAGATACACTTAGAATGATCTATAATGAAGTATTGATCACCGAAGCAAAAAAAATGGAATCTGGCACGAGTATTACGCTGGCCCAAGGGGTTAAAAAGACTGAGGAAGTAGAACTTTTTAATGAAAGCTTAAAGCTCAATGAAGAATTGATAGATAATAACAAGGAAAAAGCGGAAGCAGCTGAAATTTTAAATGTTGTTTCTACATTCGGTAATATAGGATTAAAGGAACGCACGATCCTTTCAAAATATACATTTATTATTGGTGTTGGCGCTGCATTATTAGTGCTGCTCTTTATGATGCTTTTACAATTAAACAGCTATTTATTAAATTATAAAAAGTAAGTTATTAATTAGCCTCTATGCCATATACATGAGCTTGAAACGTAGCATAAATGACAAACATGTTCTTGATATATTAAAAGGTGGAGGGATAGCTTTTTTTTTCTACGCTTTAAACTTAATACTTGTTTATTTTATTGCCGTTTTTATTTCTAAATACTATGGAGCCGAAGCATACGGTCGCTTTTCAATAATTAAATCACTAATATTGATATTAATTATTATTGGGAGTTTAGGTTTGAACACCTTGGCTATTAAGCTGTCATCTGACTCCAATCACTTTAAAAACAGTTTTTTTAGTAGTAATTATTTAAAAAAGTCATACTTAATAATCTCGATCAGTTCGCTACTGATTTCGGTGCTCATTTTTTCTTTTAAGAGAGAAATAGCCACATTTATTTTTAACGACGTAGGTTTAGAAGAATATTTAACCGTTTTTCCATTTTTGTTATTAGCGGCAATTTTTTTAAATTATAATAGTAACCTATTCAAAGGTCAAGGCAGAGTTTTATTATTTGCTATCGTAAGCTCTTTTTTGAGTAATTTTTTGCTACTTGGTGTTATTGTTCTAGTTTATAATTGGTACAGTCAAGATGAATTCTATTTAATTCTAGCTTTTTTTATAAGTGTTTTGGTGTCTTTTGTAGTCTCGTTGTTCTATGTTTTCCCTCTAAATTATGCGAAAAATGTAGAAAAATTAAAAGTTAAAAAGTTGTTATCCTACAGCTTACCTATGATGATAAGTTCATCGATGATTTATATTATTTTCTCTGTCGATATATTAATGCTAGGAATTTTTGAGACAAGTGAAAATGTAGGTATTTATAGAATAGTAACTCAAATCGCAAGTTTGAACACTATTTTCGTGATTGCTTTTGGAACTGTTATAGGTCCGAAAATTTCAAAACTGTTTTCAGAAAATAAAAAGGAAGAATTAAGGCAGACTATCGCAAATGCATCAAAACTAATATTTTTTGTGACGCTCCCAATTCTAGTTTTGATTTTGATTTTTTCGAATGAAATCTTATCGTTCTTTGGGGCCAATTATTTGAATGGACTTAATTCTCTATTATTACTATCTATAAGTCAATTCTTGTTTGCTCTAACAGGATTTGTTGATTTAATTATGAATATGACTAATAATCAAAAGGCATTTGGAAAAATAACAATTGCATGCGCCATACTAAATTTACTTCTTAACTTAGCATTAATCCCAAAGTATGGAATTTTTGGAGCCGCAATGGCGACAAGCTTTTCAATGGTCTTCACAAACCTTTTGGCTGTTATTTATATTAAAAAAAACCTAAAAGTTTTGTCTCTTTATATACCTTTTTACGGTTACAAGACCAAAAAAAATAATGCTTAGTGTGCATGAATGAGACCAAAACATATAACATAAGGAATGTTTCTTTTATCATCTTCGTGGTTTTTTGTATCCAATTTACCGAACTGAAAGTTGGGGTAATCAAGGTGGCGGAAATTCTTCTTTTACTGTTGACTCCGTTTATTTTCTACAGAAAGGTTAATAAATGGATTTTACTTTTTATTATACTTTTTACAAGTTGGTTTTTAGTTTCAATACTTTTAAATCCTTTTAGGGAATTCTATCCGTTGTCAAATGTTTCAGCTTTAAAGCGTCCTTATTTAATAAGTTTAGGAAGATTTTTAGAACTGATTTCTTGTGTAAATTTAACAGCACTAGTGCATAATTTCTTCAAAAAGAAAACTCGTCAGGAGATGATGTTAATCATAAAACAAATTTATATCCTATCCTTCATTATTTTGAGTCTGTTTATACTAATATATTTTCTTTTTACAGTTGGGTTTATATCAGAAAACAGGTTTGTTTATGAGCGTATTCCTAGACTTAGAGGGTGGTATGCCGAAGGCGGTCCATACGGACTTATGTTGAGCTTCACGTTTTGCTTATCATATTTTTTTAAATACAAATACAATGCAATATTTAGAGTTATAATTGTATTAGCAATTATATTTTTGGCAAAATCTAAAGCTGGGATTTTATTAATAATTGCTTGGTTCACTCTGTTGTACTACAAAAGGTTATATAGAAAAATACGGAGTTTAAATATTATAGTAATAGTAATAGGAGGCTTGATAGCTTCTGTTGTTTTCGTAAAACTGGCAGATACTTATATTGTAAGTATTCAGAATGTGAGAAAAGAAATGGTCGAAAGACCTGAAGATATTAACCTTATCATGGGGAGAATTGCAGGACTTTATATATTCCCAGATATGCTCATGGAACATCCATTCTTCGGTATTGGTTTGGGGAACTATCCAATTATGCGTAATAATCCAGCATATCTAGACTTTGTTCCGCCGAGCCCCCCAGGAAAAACAGATGCACATGGTTTTGGAGGCATTATTCAGATATTAGTGGATGGAGGCATTGTAATGTTGTTTTCTTTTTTTACAATTATCTATTTCTTTTTGAAACGTCTTAAAAATCAGGACCATACACTAAAAATATATCTGTATATTTTTTTGGGTTTATTTGCTTTTGGTGTTCAAATTTATTTTTTATATCCATGGGTTTTATTTGGGATATTAATTACGCTGTCAAATAAACCGAAGAGGGTATGAAAAGAGCCGAGTTAACAGTAGATGTTCGAATGATAAATAGCTCAGGAATAGGATCTTATTTGAAAAATATTCTTCCGATAATTGTAGATAATTTTTCAACCACCTTACTCGGTAATAGAAATGAGCTCCAATCTTTTGAATGGGCAAAGAATTGTGAAATAATTCAATTTAATTCAAAGATTTATTCTTTAGGTGAGCAATTAAAATATAGGCGTATTATCCCTAAAACGGACCTTTTGTGGTGTCCTCATTTTAATATACCATTACTTCCTGTAAAGACGAATAAAATCGCAACAACCATTCACGACGTAAATCATTTAGCATTATCAAAAGACACTTCTTTCGTAAAAAATAGATATGCCAAAATGTTGTATGATAATGCAGTTATTAAGAGTCAAAAAATTATTACAGTTTCTAATTTTTCCAAATCTGAACTTCTAAAATATACAGAGGTTGATGCTTCAAAAATGGCTGTAATACATTGCGGTGTGAACAGTAGTTTTTTTAAGAAGGCTACCATAAATCCTATAGAGTTACCCAAAAGATATATCCTATTCGTTGGGAATGTAAAACCTCATAAAAATTTAATTACGCTACTAAAGGCTTATAATGAACTCCAAAATGACCTTAAGCAAAAGTATGATTTAGTAGTCATGGGGAAAAGGGAAGGTTTTATTTCTTCAGATAGAAAAGCATTAGAATATATTGAAACAAACAACCTGTCTGATAAGATTTTTTTTACAGGATACGTAGATGATAATCTCGTTCCTTTGGTGTATAAAAATGCGACATTGTTTGTTTTCCCTTCCTACTATGAAGGTTTCGGGTTACCCTTGTTGGAAGCTATGGTATCTGGAGTTCCCGTCATTAGTTCAAATGCAGCAAGTCTTCAAGAAGTTGGTGGCGATTCAGTGGTATATTTTAATCCCGATAACACGAATGAACTGAAAGAGAAAATGAAGTTTTTTTTAGAAGGAGATTCCATAAGAAATCAATATATTGAGAAAGGGTTTAATCGAATACAACTTTTTTCTTGGGAAAAGGCGGCTAAGCTTCATGTAGAGATCTTTAAAAAACTTCTAAGCACAACAACCAAATGAAATTAAAAGTAACTCATTTAGATACATTTTGGTGTTTTTTGGTCTACGGATTGGCATTGTTTCCGTTGTTACCAAGAGGAATTGAAAGTATATTGATGATCACATTATTTTTAGTTTCATTGATATTATATTTTATTGAAAAGGATACACTGAGAATTACTAAAAAAGAAATTGGTACTGTCGTAATTTTCTCTACAGTATTCTTTTTATATATTTTCGGATTAATGTACAGCGAAAATTTGAAGGAGGGAATGAAATTTGTAATAAGAGCCTTGCCAATAGTCACTTTTCCCATAATTTTTGGTGTTTTGAGTAAAAAGAGACTCCATAAACTGCACCTAAATTATATTTTTAATGTGTTTGTGTTTTCGTTGCTCCTGAACTCAATATTCATTCAAGGATATCTATTTTTAAAACTCGATATCAGTATAATATCCAATTGGGAATACCGACAGGCTTTTGAAGAATTAACCGATGTACATGGCACATATTATTCATTATGGCTTTCGTTAGGAGGGTTACTATTACTTCATAAAACAATAGAATTATTTGTACAACGAAAAACAATTTATGCACTACTATGTGTGGCTTGCTTGAGTTATTTTGTTTATTGGCAAGTCGTGATTGGTGCCAGATTACCATTTATAATGACCCTACTTTTATTCATGGTTTTATTACTATTAAAAACAAAAAGCAAAAAAATGGTTTTTGCGGGTTTGTTTGTGGTAATGAGTTTTATATGCTTAATCGTATTGGCGAAACCAGATTATTTAAATAAGATTAAAGAATTAAAGACCTATGACCTTTCTCTTCCTGAAGGAGATTATCACATTAAGCAAGGAAAAATTACAAGTGAACAAATAAGAAACGGAATCTATTATTGCTCTATGCATTTGGCAAAAGAAAATTGGCTTTTAGGGTATGGTATTGGTGATGTAGATAAAGAATTGCAACAGTGTTATAAAACAAAAATTAAAAGTAATGTATACCAAGTCTTTCAGTTTAATACCCATAATCAATACCTCCATTTTTTACTATCATCTGGAATAATAGGACTTGCTTTTTTCATAATGAGCATATTATTTCCAATAGTCTTAGTTTATAAAAGTGAGAATTATATATACGCCTTGTTTTCGATTTTAATTATGGTATCCTTATTAACCGAAAATGTATTGAGCAGACATGATGGGATACTGTTTTATAGTTTTTTTAATTCTATTTTTGCTTTCGTAAGTGGAAAAAAACTAAAACAATGAAAGTTGCCGTTGTTCATTATTGGTTTATCTCTAGAAGAGGAGGAGAAAAGGTGGTTGAATCCATTTTAAAATTATATCCAAATGCCGATATATATACGCTGTTTTATAATGAGAAACTTTTTGGTGATCGCTTGAAAAACCATAATGTTTACACTTCTATATTAGATCATAGGCTGACTAGAAAGTACTATCAAAAACTATTTGCGCTTTATCCTGTTGGCATAGGTTCACTAAAATTAAAAAAAAAATATGATCTGGTAATTTCATCAGAATCTGGTCCAGCAAAAGGTATTAAATTAGACCAGGAAACGCCTCACGTATGTTATGTGCACTCTCCAATGCGATATTGCTGGAGTCATATGGATGTATACCTACATTCTGTTAATTATTTTATTAGGCCAATAGTGCGGTTTTTTCTCAAAAAATTACGTACTTGGGATAAAACTACTATTGACAACGTAGGGTTATATATTGCCAATTCCGAAAATGTGGCAAACCGTGTCAATGTATTTTATAACAAAGTGTCAAAAGTTGTGTACCCTCCAATAAATGAAACACTATTTAATCAACCACTTTCTCAACAAACGATTAAAGATACTTACTTGAGTTTTGGAGCACTCGTACCGTACAAAAGAATTGATTTGCTGGTGGATACTTTTAATAAAAATGGAAAAAAATTAGTCATTATTGGAGAAGGGCCTGAAAAGAAAAAATTAGAGAAACGAGCTCGTAGAAATATTGAGTTTAAGGGAAACTTAAAATGGAATGAAATAGAAAAAGAATTTAATAAAACACGGGCACTATTGTTTCCTGGAGAAGAAGACTTTGGAATGATTCCTTTAGAGGTTATGGCCTATGGAATACCCGTGATTGCGTATAAAAAAGGAGGTGCCTTGGAAACGGTTCTTGAAAACAAAAACGACGTTTCTAAATCAACAGGAATATTTTTTGAGACTCAAAGTGAGATCGCCTTAAATAATGCAATTCATTCTTTCGAGGAAGTAGAAACAACATTTAATGCTCAGTATATTAGAGAACATGCGGCTCAATTTTCGGAAAAGGTGTTTTTAGACAAGTTCTCCGTATATGTAAATAGATTTATGCAAGGCAATAAAAATGGCAAAAATTAGAAATAGATACTCTTATTTAATAACTCCGTTGTTGATGATATTTGATATCATCATTATCAATGTTGTCATTTTATTCATTTCTGACAAAGAATATTTGAATGTCGTATTTCTCTTATATATCAATCTTTTTTGGATACTAACCTCTTTTCTTTCCAATTATTATAAGATCTATAGATTTACAAAAGTTTATAGAATTTTCACCCTACTATTTGTTCAGTTTTTATTAATCGTTTTAGCCTTTTTCGCTTATTTTGGAATCTTTAAGGAAGGATATGAAGTAGGGAATCAATTTTTGGTCTTAACTTCAATATTAGGCTCATTAGCCGCTTTTAAACTTATTTCTTTTTTTGCGCTTAAGAAGTATCGTTCAAGGGGTAATAATTTTAGAAAGGTTGTGTTAATTGGGTTTGATGAAACTTCTAAAAAGGTGATAGATTTATTTAATGAAAAATCAGATTACGGTTATCGATTCTATGGCTTTTTTTCTGACAAAAATAGCTCGCATGACTCTTATTTAGGAAAATTGAACGATAGTTTTGATTATATCATTGAACACCATATTGATGAAATTTATTGTGCAGTTTCCGCAATGAACAAGGAACAGGTAAAGGAGTTTACAAAGTTTGCAAATATTCATTCTAGATCGATAAAACTCATTCCAAATTCTAACGAACTTTACAGTAAAAACCTGAATCCAGAATATTATGGCAATACCTTAGTTTTAAATGTAAAACGATTGCCATTGGAAATTGCCGAAAATCGAGTAATAAAAAGAATTTTTGATGTCGTTTTCTCGATGATGATTATTCTTTTTTTAATGTCTTGGCTTGCCCCTATATTATGGATTTTGATCAAATTAGAATCGAAGGGATCTGCATTGTTTAAACAAGAAAGAGAAGGACTTGGAGGTTATCATTTTACATGTTATAAGTTTAGATCGATGAAGCTGAATACTGAATCTGATAAAATTCATGCAACGAAGAATGACCAGCGTATTACCAAGATTGGAGCATTCATGAGAAAAACAAGTTTAGATGAGTTGCCACAATTTTTTAACGTGCTGAAAGGTGATATGAGTGTTGTTGGACCAAGACCGCACATGAAAAGTTTGTCGGTAGAATATCAAAAGGAAATTGATAATTATATGCAGCGACATGTAGTAAGACCGGGGATAACAGGTCTAGCGCAAGTAAGCGGTTACCGCGGAGAGGTGAAAAAAACATCTGATATAAAGAACAGGGTGCGATTTGATATATTCTACATCGAAAATTGGTCGATTTTATTAGACATTAAAATTATTTTTAACACAATTTTTAATGTGTTAAAAGGAGAGGAAAAAGCGTATTGATTTGAGTGATAAAATTGATATATCGGCAACAATCGTCTTATTCAATGAAGATATTAAACAAGTAAAGAGAACAATTGATAGTTTTTTGAAGGTACCATTAAAAAAGAGACTTTTCCTCATAGATAATTCACCCTCAAATATTTTAGAAAAAGAATTTAACGATCCCGAGATAACCTATTTCTTTATGAATAAAAATGTCGGTTTTGGGAAAGGACATAATACAATTCTTAATAGGATAAAAAATGTTTCTGATTTTCATTTAATCCTGAATCCCGATGTTGAATTTGATGGAAGCGTAGTTTCGAAAATGATCAAGGAGATTGGCAAAGTAGAGAATGTTGCGATGATCGCACCAAAAGTTACTTTTCCTAACGGAGAATTTCAATATACCTGTAGAAAATACCCTACACCGCTAGAAATGGCCTTCAGAAGGATGAATATGTTCAAAAAGTATGTTCACAAAAGAGAATATCGAGGTACTGATTTAACAAAACCTTTTTATCCCGATTTTATTCACGGCTGTTTTATGTTATTTAGAACGGTAGACTTTGTGCGTATTGGTGGTTTTGACGAACGCTATTTCCTGTATATGGAAGATGTTGATATTTGTAGAAAAATTGATAAAATGGGGAAGAAAAAACTGTATTATCCGAATGTTGAGATAAACCATTCTCTTAGAAAAGGATCTTCAAAAAATAGCCGCTTGTTTTTTGTACATTTAAATTCGAGCATTAAGTATTTTAAAAAATGGGGAATTTAAATCAAGAACCAAATTTCACGGTGTATATTTGCAAGTAAATTATAGAAAGAATGAACATTCTAATTTTAGGCTCAGGCGGACGAGAACACGCATTTGCAGTAAAGCTTTCTCAAAGTAAAAAAACAACAAGCCTTTTTGTGGCGCCTGGAAATGCAGGAACCGCCAAAATCGCACATAACCTTGCTATTGACCCTACAGATTTCCCGGCAGTGAAAAAGGGTGTCTTAATGCATGCGATTAACATGGTTATTGTAGGGCCAGAAGCGCCATTAGTGGCTGGAGTTCATGATTATTTCTTGTCAGACCCCGAGCTAAAACACATTCCCGTTATAGGCCCGAAAAAAGACGGAGCACTCTTAGAAGGAAGTAAAGATTTTTCGAAGCAGTTTATGCAAAAGCATACGATTCCAACGGCAAAGTATCAATCTTTTACAAAAGAAAGTTTAACTGAAGGTTATGCCTTCTTAGAGACGCTGAGCGCACCTTTTGTCCTTAAGGCAGACGGATTGGCAGCTGGAAAAGGGGTATTGATTCTAGATAGCTTAGAAGACGCTAAAAGCGAATTAGAAGAGATGCTGAATCATGAAAAATTCGGTGATGCATCTTCAACCGTTGTCATCGAAGAGTTTTTAGATGGCATAGAATTATCCGTTTTTGTATTAACAGATGGCAAAAGTTACAAAGTATTGCCTTCAGCTAAAGATTATAAAAGGATCGGAGAAGGTGACAAAGGCTTAAATACTGGTGGTATGGGCGCTATATCTCCTGTCCCATTTGCAGATACAGACTTTTTACAGAAAGTAGAGGATCGCGTTGTCAAACCAACCATAAATGGGTTGCAGAAGGACGGAATTGATTATAGAGGTTTTATTTTTATCGGATTAATGAATGTCGAAGGAAGCCCGTTCGTTATTGAATACAACGTTCGTATGGGAGATCCAGAAACAGAAGTTGTAATCCCTAGAATTGATTCGGATTTACTAGAGCTTTTTCAAGGAGTTGCTAATCAGAATTTAAATGAAAAATTAGTTAGCATAAACCCGAAAACTGCTACCACAGTAATGTTGGTTTCTAAAGGATACCCTGAAGCATATCATAAAGGAAAGGAAATTACAGGCGTACAGAACGTAGACAATTCAACTGTTTTTCATGCTGGCACAAAAATCGAAGATGGTAAAATATTGACCAACGGAGGCCGAGTTTTGGCAATTACATCCTTGGGAGATACTATTGAAGAGGCTTTAGAAGCATCGTATTCGAGCATTTCTAATATCCATTTTGATGGGATGAATTACAGAAAAGATATTGGCTTCGATCTTGTCTAATGTTTAACAGCATTTCGTGTGCCGAAATTGCTACTATTAGTGCGTGTTTTTTGGAGATACTATGGAGGAAACAAAGAAAATAATTGTTGCTCCCTTAAACTGGGGATTAGGTCACGCAACAAGATGTATTCCCATTATAGTTTCATTATTAGATCATGGCTATATGCCAGTACTTGCTAGTGACGGAGAAGCGCTTGATTTATTGCAGAAAGAATTCCAACATTTAGAAACCATTTCCCTTCCTTCTTATGATGTGCACTATAAAAAGAGACTTAGATTGGGGTTGCTTTTACAGTTTCCAAAAATAAGGCGAGCCGTACGACAAGAAAGTCAAATAATAAATCGTTATTTGGCTAAAAATGATGTTCACGGTATCATATCTGATAATAGGTTTGGCGTGAGAAGCATAAAAGTACCTTCTGTTTACATCACGCATCAAATCAATGTTTTATCTGGGATAACCACATTTTTCACGAGTAAAATTCATCAGAGAATTCTCGAGAAATTCGACGAATGTTGGATTCCTGATAATGAACGAACACTGAGCCTGTCGGGTAAATTGTCCGACACTAGAAATGTCAACATAAAGATTAAATATCTTGGCGTTTTAAGTCGATTAAAAAGAGAACAAAAGTCGATAAAGAATGATATATTGATACTACTTTCGGGTCCAGAACCTCAAAGAAGTACGCTAGAAAAATTACTTTTAGCAGAGTTTCAAGAATATCCTGGCAAGGTTGTATTTGTGAGAGGAAAGATCGAAGAAACGCAAATAGAAACACGTCGAGGCAATCTTCTCATTTATAATTATGTGTTAAGAGCAGAGCTCCAGGAACTCATGAATACATCAGCACTTGTCATATGCAGATCTGGATACTCATCGATTTTGGATCTAGCAAGACTTGAGAAAAAGGCATTTTTTATCCCAACACCAAATCAGAGCGAGCAAGAATATTTGGCCGTCTATTTAGAAGCACAGCAAATTGCGCCGTTTGCGAAACAAGAAAAATTTGGATTAGAATTACTCAAAGAAGTGAAAAATTACAATGGCTTTCAAAGGTCGGTTAACTCAAAAATTCAGAACGACTTATTTGACCTTTTTGAGCGTAAAAGAAAAAGTTGACCCAACACCATATTCACTTTCTACAAAAACCTGTTGTTGATGGGCCTCTGTAATATGTTTAACGATAGATAGACCCAAACCAGAGCCGCCTTGTTCTCTTGACCTGCTTTGATCCACTCTAAAAAAACGCTCGAACAACCTTGATTTATTTGCTTCTTTAACACCTTCTCCATCATCACTAATTTTGATGATAAAAGAGTCAATATCATGATTTTGAATACTAACAATGGTCTTACCATGTGTTTTTCCGTATTTAATAGAGTTCTCGATAAGATTGATCAATACTTGTTCTATTCTATTCAAATCAGCATTGACCAGAAGCGGGGTCTCATAGGCTTTATTAAACGCAAGAATGATATTTCTTTTTTTAGCTTTCATTTCGAGTAAATCGAAAACATTTTGAATGAGCTCTACAATGTTAAAATTTTCCATGACCAGATTCATTCCACCGGACTCTAATTTAGATATCATATCTAAATCTTTAACCACGTCTATAAGCCGCTCAACACCTTTATTAGCCCGTTCGAGATATTTGTTCCGAATTGATTTATCATTAATAGCCCCTTCTAATAGGGTTAAAATATATCCTTGAACTGTAAATAATGGCGTCTTTAACTCATGAGATACATTGCCTAAAAATTCACGTCTATACTCCTCTCGTATTTGGAGCATTTCTATTTCTAGCCGTTTGTTTTCAGCAAACTTTTTTACTTCTTTAGACAGCGTTTCCATATCAGAAGTAATTGTTTTTTTGTCTAAATCACTCACATCTAGAAGCCTAACTTCATTGTATATGTTTTTTACACGCTTGTAAATAAACCGCTCTACTCTAAATTGGATAACAAAAAATGCTAAAGCGAAGAAGGAAACAGTGCAAGCAAAAATAAACCAAAAATTAATTCCGTTAAGGAAAAGAACAGATAGAATACTAGTTAATAAGCAAACAATCAGGGAGAGAAATGTCGAAGATTTAAAAGCAAATTTATATGTTCTCGTAAGCTTCATTAAACGTTGAGTTTGTAGCCCACACCTTTCACCGTTTTAAAATATGCATCACCAATTTTTTCTCTTAACTTCCTAATGTGAACATCGATAGTTCTTCCACCAACAACAACATCATTACCCCAAACGGTCTCTAGAATAGTTTCACGTTTGAAGACTTTCCCAGGTTTTGAAGCCAATAAAGCCAATAACTCAAACTCCTTTCTAGGTAAAGAGATTTTCTCCTTATTTTTCTGAATAAAATACTCATCTCTATTGATTATTATGTTACCAACAGTTATAATATTTTCAATTTCGGCTGTGTTTTCTTTGAGGCGTCTTAGTAAAGATTTGACTTTACTTACCAATACTTTTGGTTTTACAGGTTTGGTGATATAATCATCGGCCCCGGCGTCGAAACCAGCAACCTGAGAATAATCCTCACCACGCGCAGTAAAGAAAGCAATAATGACTTCTTCAAACCCTTTGAGCGCTCTGATTTTTTCACATGCTTCTATGCCATCCATTTCGGGCATCATAACATCTAATAAAATTAAATGAGGATTGGTTTTTTTTGCTTTTTCAATAGCATCTACGCCGTTACTAGCTGTAAATATTTGATATCCTTCGTTTTGAAGATTGTAGCTTACAATTTCAAGTATATCTGGTTCATCATCTACCAGCAATATTTTGATATCCTTTTTCTTCATTTCTGTTTTGTTAGTTCAAAAGTAGTAATTAATCTTATGATGTTATAAACTTAACAATCATTTGAATCAACAATATTAACTTAACATTAAATTTACATGTATGAGCTCTTACGCTTACAAAACGTTAAAATGCGTTAATTAGATCCTTTTTTATTTTTTTTAGCTTAATTTTAGATGTCTACAAGACATGTCTTAATAACCCCAATGTGGATATGAAAAAAAATTACTTAATATTAGTGTTTTTCTTTATTTTGTCCATCTCCTATGCTCAAGACAGTAGTACCGTCAAACCTGAGCAAATAGATCAAGACCCGAAGTTCAGCAAGAGCGAAGAAATCAAAGGTTTTAGCATTTATCCGAATCCTGTTTCTAATGGTATTCTGAGAATTACGACCTTTGAAAATGCGAAGAAAACTATTCAAATTTTTGATGTCCTTGGGAAACAAGTATTGTCAAGAACCGTCGTTTCTCAACATTTAAATATTACGACACTACATTCGGGCATTTATATCATAAAAGTCTTTGAAAAAGGGAAGGTCGCCACTAGAAAATTAGTGGTGAAATAAACCTTCTATTTAATATTTCTTAACGGTATGTTGATAAGTTAACCGCTTGTTTACAGTAAAATCTATGTATTTTTATGGCACTAATTCAATATAAAAATACTATGAAAAAAAATTACATGAAAAGAGGGTTTTTCCTCTTGATTCTTACAGCTTTTCTTGTGAATTTCGGGTACAGTCAAGTCCCAAATTATTACAATGGAACCAATATTACTGACACGGGCAGTCAGTTAAAGGATAATCTTTCAGTATTAATTATCAATACTCAAACGACCAATTTAACCTATACTCCAGGTGTATGGGATGCCCTTAGGCAAACTGATTTAGATCCTACAAACCCGAATAATGTTTTCTTAATCTATGGCTACGATGATTCGGATGCGAGTATTGTTAATGATAGAACTAGAAATAAAGATATGAATGGAGGGAATGTTGGAGACTGGAATAGAGAACATACGTATCCAAGATCTTTGGGAAATCCGAATTTGGGAAGTACGGGTCCTGGGTCTGATGCCCACCATTTACGTGCATCAGATGTTCAGTTTAATAGTACCAGAAGTAATTTTCCGTATGCTGATGCTGATGGTAATGCACGAGTTATTAACGGGAACTCTTTTTATCCAGGAGATGAATGGAAAGGAGATGTTGCTCGTATGATGATGTACATGTATTTGCGTTATGGAGATCAATGTTTACTCACCGTTGTAGGTGTAGGAGCAACAACTTTTAACTCAGAAATTCCTGATATCTTTTTAGAATGGAATGCTGAAGATCCTGTATCTCAAGTAGAAATCAACAGAAATGTATTATTGGAAGGAATTCAAGGAAATAGAAATCCTTTTATTGATAATCCTGCTTTTGCAACCACAATTTGGGGAGGCCCACAAGCAGAAAACAGATTTAATGGTGGAGTAGCAGATACAGAAGCGCCAACCACACCGTCAAATTTAACGACATCCGATATAACAGAGTCAGAGGTAACCTTAACTTGGGATGCTTCGACAGATAATATAGGTGTTTTTGCCTATCAGATATTTGATGGAACAACCTTGGTGAGTTCTACATCTGCAACAACATTTACAGTTACAGATTTAACTCCTAATACTAATTATACCTATACCGTAAAAGCCATTGATGCCGCAAGTAATAGTTCATCAAATAGTAACGAAGCATCATTTACAACATTAGAAGATAGTACACCCCCACAAACTGACAGCGCCTTATTAATTACGGGTGTTTTTGATGGTCCTTTAACAGGAGGTACACCCAAGGGAGTAGAGTTGTATGTGACTTCAGATATTGCAGATTTAAGTGTTTACGGATTAGGTTCTGCCAATAATGGAGGAGGTACTGATGGAGAGGAGTTTACTTTTCCATCAGAAGCTGCTACCGCAGGAAGTTTTATTTACGTTACTACAGAGATTCCACAGTTTACGGCATTTTTCGGAATGGCACCGACATATACTTCAGGTGCTATGGCGATTAATGGAGATGATGCTGTTGAGTTATTCCAAGGGGGCGTTGTAGTAGATGTATTTGGAGATATTAATACAGATGGCACTGGCCAGCCTTGGGATCATTTAGATGGTTGGGCATATAGAAATGAGAATACAGGTCCAGACGGTAGTACTTTTTCTTTAGGTTCATGGAGTTTTAGTGGGACGAATGTATTTGATGAACAAACGACCAATGCAACTTCACCTACGCCTTTTCCAATAGGGAGTTATACAGTAGCTGGTCCTGCAGAAATAGTAATTAATGAAGTAGATGCTGATCAAA
>CANKZQ010000002.1 GCA_947488345.1 uncultured Flavobacteriaceae bacterium
AGAGTTAAGTATGAGTTTAATTCCTACAAGTAACTTTTCTCCTTACTATTTTTTTTAAAACATACTCCGCAAGGAGACAAAGAAAGGGGAGAAAGGAGAGAAACATTTTTTTTATAGCTAACTACAACTGTTTTTCTCCTTATCATTTTTTCTAAAGCATACTCCGAAAAGGAGTGAACAACAGGGGAGAAAGGAGAGAAGTTAAAAATTTAAGCAAGTCTTAAATACTGATTTTAACTTATCTCCTTTATTTTTTTGTCTTTTTTTTAAACGTGGGTGCACATTACCCATGCACTTTCGCCGTATTTCCTCTAGTTTTCATCATTTCTGCTTCATAGGCCAATAAATCATTCCATTTTTTATCAACGATTTCTCGATCTTGGTACTGTCTAGCGAAACCTAAAAATGTCGTATAATGATTTGCCTCAGAAACCATTAGGTCTTTATAGAAGTTAGATAGTTCTTGATCTTCAAGATTTTCAGAAAAGACTTTAAAACGTTCACAACTTCTTGCTTCTATGAGCGCTGCCACGAGTAAACGCTGAATCAGCGCTTCATTACGATCTTTGGTCTTTGTAAAAAATGATTGCAAATTTTTCGCATAACTATTGGTTTGTTCTCTACCTAAAGTCATACCTCTGGCCACCATTAAATCATGTACCATTTTAAAATGTTCCATTTCTTCAATAGCTATTTTACTCATTTCGGTAACCAATGCAGTTTCTTCCGAATAATTAATGATAATTGAAACAGCATTTGATGCCGCTTTTTGCTCGGCAAAAGCATGGTCAGTTAAAATTTGCTGTAGATCATCTTTAGCGATTTCAGCCCACGAAGTTGCTGTTTCAAATTTAAGTCCAAGCATTATTTATTATTTTGATAGTCAGGTGTTTAAAGATCAAGTTTGAAAGTATTTTTCAACTTTGCTAATGTCTTATTTTTCTCTAATAGTTTGTTGTACTTTTCTTGAGGAGTATAGGCGAATTTCTTTTCATTTTCTTCATTTACAATACTCTTAAAATCAACACTATAATTATTGAGTTTTTCTCTTAAGTATCGCAGAAGTTTTGGCTTCATTTTGTTGAATTCAGCTTCCATCATACCATTTGGGAAAACAATCTCAATATTTTCAACATTTACTTTAGGTCTATTGGCGTTCATAATAGACGCAATAATTTTTTCACCGTTTTTATTCAACTTAAGAATATAATCATCCCATAGTTTTAAAAATTGGCTTTCAGTAAATGGATCTTTTGGTAAATCTTCATGATTCTCGGTCGTTTCAACAATTGATTTCTTAGTGGTAGGCTTCTTATGAATACTATTCAGCGACAGAGCTGAAGAACGTCGACGCCCCTCCTGAACAACCACGGGCTTTGTCTTTTTCTCTAATGAAATCTTTGTTGGTGTTGTTTTAAGAGGTGATTGGACAGAGGGCTTAGAAGCTATGTTTTTCTCATTTACATTTACATCCAATTTTTTCTCTGTAGGATTTTTTGAAGTGAGTCCTATAAAATTGATGGAAGGTATTATGAAGCTTTTAGATTTTTTTTTTTCGCCCTCATAACTGATAGAGGCCAACTGCATCAAGGTAAGTTCTACTAATAAGCGCTGATTTTTACTCGTTCTATATTTCAGATCACAATCATTAGCCATATCTATGGCGGAAATCAAAAAAGACATAGAGGCCTTGATCGCTTGCTCCAAGTATTGTTTTTTTGCAGTATCGCCTACCTCTAAAAGATCTAGTGTAGCTTTATCTTTAGCCACAAGTAAATCTCTAAAATGAGAGGCTAAACCACTTATAAAATGATGTCCATCAAACCCTTTACCTAGGATTTCATTAAAATGAATGAGTACTTGAGGAATATTATTCTCAAGTAATAAATCTGTAGTTTTAAAGTAAGAATCGTAGTCGAGAACATTTAAATTCTCAGCAACGGCTTGTCTGGTTAACTTGTTTCCAGAAAAACTCACGACTCTATCAAAAATAGATAGTGCATCTCGCATTGCCCCGTCAGCCTTTTGCGCAATTACGTGCAACGCGTCATCGTCGGCATCAATATTTTCTTGAGCTGCAATTTGCTTTAAATAATTCTTAGCATCTAAGACATTAATTCTCTTAAAATCAAATATTTGACAACGAGAGAGTATGGTTGGAATAATTTTATGTTTTTCGGTAGTCGCTAATATAAAAATAGCATGTGCGGGTGGCTCTTCTAAGGTTTTTAGAAAAGCATTAAATGCCGCCTGAGATAACATGTGCACCTCATCAATGATATACACTTTATATTGACCCGTTTGTGGCGGAATTCTAACCTGATCGGTCAAACTTCGTATGTCGTCTACTGAATTGTTAGATGCAGCATCAAGCTCAAAAATATTAAAGGCAAAATCCTCATCAGGATTTACCTCCTGACCATCTTGGTTAATACGTTTGGCTAATATTCTTGCACATGTCGTTTTTCCTACACCACGAGGGCCTGTAAACAGAAGTGCTTGAGCAAGGTGATTGTTCTTTATCGCATTTTCTAAGGTATTTGTAATGGCCTGCTGTCCAACAACATCGTTAAATGTTTGTGGACGATACTTACGTGCCGATACAATAAACTGTTCCATAAATGGGCGTTACTTAGAAGTGCAAAGTTAAGAATTAGCGATAAATTTTGTCGTATAAATCTTGATAGATTTTTTTAATTACAACACGTTTCATTTTCATAGTTGGAGTTAACTCCCCGCCATCAATAGACCATATGTTCGGTGTCAATTCAAAACGTTTTATTTGTTCCCATTTACCAAATTTTACATTGCATGCAGCAACTTCTTCTTGAATCTTTTTTATGACAATATCCGAAGAGGCGATACCATCATAAGATGTTTCTATAGTTAAATTTTCTTCTTCAATCCATCCTTTTATATATTCGAAGTTAGGTTGGATTAATGCTGCAGGCATTTTTTCACCTTCACCAACCACCATAATTTGCTCTATGAATAGTGATTGCTTGAATTCATTTTCTAATAAATTAGGAATAACATACTTACCTCCAGAAGTTTTGAACATTTCTTTCTTACGTCCGGTAATCTTGAGCATCCCATCACGATCTATTTCCCCTTTATCACCAGTATGAAAATAATCACCCGTCATTACTTCGGCTGTTTTTTCTGGATCTTTGTAATAGCCCATCATTACATTTGGACCTTTAACTAAAATTTCACCATCATCGGCAATTTTTACTTCAACACCCTCAATAACTCTACCTACAGTACCAATTTTGAATCCGTTATTATTTACATCATTTACAGAGGTAACCGGAGAAGTTTCAGTCAAACCGTACCCTTCCATAATGGGCATGCCAGCAGCAGCGAATACACGTGTTAGTCGTGGTTGTAGTGCAGCACTACCAGAAACCATTAACTTTAACTCGCCTCCAAGGGCCGCTTGCCATTTTGTAAAAATTAATTTTCGAGCAAGACCTAATTGCTTTTCGTACCACCATCCATTCGTACCATATGGTTCGTATTTCAATCCTAAGTTAATCGCCCAAAAGAATAACTTCTTTTTAATTCCCGTTAACTCGTCACCTTTCGCATAAATTTTATCATATATCTTTTCATAGAGACGCGGCACAGCAGTCATGACATTTGGTTTTATCTCCTGTGCATTTTCACTTAATTTTTCTATCGATTCAGCAAAATATATAGATACCCCACAATATTGATATAGATACAAAATCATCCTTTCAAAGACATGGCATATAGGTAAAAAACTCAAGGCAATGTCTTTACCATAATCCAGGGGTACTCTCTTCTTACTTGCTAGTACATTCGACACGATGTTATTATGAGAAAGCATCACTCCCTTAGGTCTTCCAGTAGTTCCTGAAGTATATATTAAGGTGGCAAGATCTTCTGGTTTTACATTGGCCTTTCTATCTTCAACAACGTCTTGATTACTTGTATCCTTCCCTAATTCAAGAACCTCCTTCCAGTTTTTCTCACCAGCTATTTCATCAAAGGTATACACCCCTTTCAGTTTTGTATTTCCTTTTATTTGATTTAATTTTTCTAAAACGGCAACGTCCGAAACGAAACAGTAGGTAGCCTCCGAATGATTTAAAACATATTCATAATCTTCCTTTGAGATGGTTGGATATATAGGCACATCTTGTGCACCTATTTGCAAAATTCCAATATCCATAACACTCCATTCTGTTCTGTTTGTTGAAGAAATAAGAGCAACCTTATCGTTGGTTTTTACACCTAACTTAATCAAGCCACGACTAATGGCATTCGCCTGATCTATGTATTCTTGATTAGAAGTTACTTTCCAAGCGCCTTTATGCTTTGTTATGAGCGCCTTTGAAAGGTTATATTTTTCTAATTGGTAATAGGGAATATCAAAAATACGTGTAATTTCAATCGGCATAATTTTATAAAAATTTGAGGACTTGCAAAGTATAAAAATTATAAGGATTTAACAAATTCAATATTTATGTCTGATGGGCGTACGAATACTTCGGAATAATAAGTGAAAAATGTTAAAATGGAGCTATGGCTACTAAAATCTATTCTTTATCTTTGCGAACTTATCAAAGAAGTTTTTGAATGAAAATATCATATAGTTGGTTACAGCAATTTTTAAAAATTGATTGGGAAGCTGAGAAAGTTGGAACTTTATTAACTGATTTAGGTCTAGAAGTAGAGGGCATTGAAACCGTAGAGTCTGTCAAGGGAAGCTTGAAAGGAATTGTTGTTGGAGAAGTTTTAACCTGCGAGCAACACCCAAATGCAGATAGATTGAAGGTTACAACAGTGGATTTAGGCGAGGGAGATCCTGTGCAAATAGTGTGTGGTGCTCCAAATGTGGCCTCCGGTCAGAAAGTGCCAGTTGCAACAATCGGTACCATTTTATATGATAAAGAAGGAAATGATTTCAAAATTAAAAAAGGAAAAATAAGAGGTGAGGAAAGTCACGGAATGATATGTGCAGAAGATGAACTTGGACTCGGAGATTCGCATGATGGAATTTTAATCCTAGATGCTGCTACTGAAGTAGGAGCTAAAGGTGCTGATGTTTTTAATATTTCTACGGATGAAGTTTTTGAAATAGGACTAACGCCGAACAGAGCTGATGCCATGAGTCATTTTGGAGTTGCAAGAGATTTAAGAGCAGGCCTATTACAGCACGACATTGACCTAGAATTGATGACCCCTTCGGTCAGTAATTTTGACGTTGATGAACGCACAATGAAAATTGATGCAGAAGTAATAGATTCAAATCTTGTACCGCGATATGCAGGAGTTACGATAACGAATATAAAAGTAACAGAATCTCCGACATGGATTCAGGACAAATTAAAGGCGATTGGCTTAACACCGATAAACAATATTGTAGATATTACAAATTACGTCTTACATGAACTCGGTCAGCCCTTGCATGCTTTTGACGCTTCAAAGATCAATGGAGGAAATATTCTAGTAAAAACCTTACCTGCCAAAACAAAATTCACCACTTTGGATGGAGTAGAAAGAGAGTTACATGAAGAAGATATTATGATTTGTGATGGTGCTTCAAAACCTATGTGTATTGCTGGAGTTTATGGTGGCTTAGAATCGGGTGTAACAGAGGGTACGACGGCTATATTTTTAGAAAGTGCCTATTTTAATCCTATAGCCATACGAAAAACGGCCAAAAGACATGGGCTCAATACAGATGCTTCTTTTCGCTTCGAACGCGGCATCGATCCTAATATTACTGAGTATGCTTTGAAAAGAGCCGTTATTTTAATAGAAGAAATTGCAGGCGGAAAAATCACCTCAGATATTGTAGATATTTACCCTAACAAAATAGAGGATTATCAAGTTCATTTCTCTTATGAGAAGGCTTTTAGACTTATCGGTGAAGAAATTCCGAATGATACCATTAAGAATATTTTGGCGTCATTAGACATTCAAATAAATAATCAAACAGAAACAGGTTTAGGACTGACTATTCCGGCATATCGAGTTGACGTGCAAAGAGAAGCAGATATTGTTGAGGAAATTTTACGAGTTTATGGGTATAACAATATCAAAACATCGCCTAAACTCAATACTTCTATTTCATATTCAAATCCGATTGATGCCGATAAACTGCAGAATTTGGTGTCAGATCAATTGGTCTCTCTAGGCTTTTATGAAATGATGGCCAATTCATTAACAAAGCCGGAGTATGAAAGTTTATCAGCTTCAATTAAAGAAGAATTTCATGTAGAAATGTTAAACCCTTTGAGCAACGATTTATCTGTCATGAGACAATCACTTCTTTTTAGTGGTTTAGAAGCTGTTGCATATAATTTAAATAGAAAGAACAACAGGCTGAAACTTTTCGAATTTGGAAAATCTTACCATAAATATGAGAGTGGTTATGTTGAAGATAAACATTTGACATTGACTGTTTCTGGAAACAGAACGAAGGATAGTTGGAATGGGGTTTCAAGAGTCTCAGATTTCTTTTATATGAAAGGAATAATTACCACGTTGTTTCAACGACTAGGAATATCAGTAGTATCAAGTCCTACCAAAAGCGATGTTTTTTCAGAAGGACTTTCTTTTAAATTAGGAAAGCATAAATTGGTCGATTTCGGTGTTATTAAAAAGACAATTGTAAAGAGCTTCGGTATTAAGCAGGAAGTATTGTTTGCGGATTTTGATTGGCAACGAGTGATGGAAGCGGTTTCTACAAAATCGGTAAAAGTAAAAGACTTAGCCAAGTTCCCTATAGTGAAAAGAGATTTAGCATTGTTGTTAGACGAACAAGTATCTTTTAATGAATTGTATATAAGATCTTTTCAAATTGAGAAGCAGTTGCTGAGAGCAGTAGATCTTTTTGATGTATATCAAGGAGATAAATTGGCTTTAGGGAAAAAGTCATATGCCCTTAGTTTTCAGCTGCAAGATGAGAACAAAACGCTTAATGATAAACAAATAGATAAAGTAATGAAGAAACTGCAAGTTGCTTTTGAACGTGATTTCAACGCAGAATTGAGATAAAAAATTGATGAAAAAGATACTCATTTCATATTTCATTTTATTCTCAATTATTGTAAATGCACAAAAGTCTGGCTATAATTTTTCCAAAATAGATTCAATTGGATATGCGTTAGACTCGACAATCGCAAATGGTGATAAGACCTATTTTAATTCTGTTTTTAGTACACGCTTATTTATATCTAGATTTTTAATCATTACCGCTGATAAAAGTCTTGACGAATTTAATAGAGGCTTTGCTATTGGGTTTAGTAATAAGTTTGATTTTGGACAGATTTTACTCAATGAAGTAGCAAGTGGTACCAATTATGACTACTTGAGATTTTATCTCGATAAGGATAAAAAATTTCACTTGGTTTTTAGACTATATTCAGATCAAGGACTTAACTATCATGATTATTTGCTCGAAGACACGACCGAAGGCTTCAAAATAGTCGATTTATACGTTTATGTTACTGGTGAGCATATGAGCGAAACAATTCAAGCTGTATATAAAGGATTATTGTCGAATGAGAAATTTGGCAAGGGTCTTACCGATGGATTTACTCAAAGTGTAATGAGCTTAAAAAAGATTCGAGAATTAGTTGCGGATGGTAAATATCAAGATGCTTTCGATGAATACCAGAAAGTTTCAAAAGCAGCGAAGAAAAAGAAATTGTTTAAAATTACATTAATTCAGATTACTAAGAATTTATCAGATGATAAGTATATTGAAGCTATTGAAGATTACAGGCAAGAATTTCCAAATGATGCTAGCTTGAATTTACTATTGATAGATACTTTTTATTTAAAAAAGAAATATGCCGAATGTTTACAGAGTATAGATGCTTTAGATAAAGCATTAGAAGGCGATACTTTTTTAGACCTTTTTAGAGGGAATATTAGTTATTCTCAAGGCGACCTAGAGAGCGCAATTACTTATTTTTCAAATATTACAACGAATTACCCTAATTTCTTCGAAGGATATGACAGCCTTTTGACCTTATATATTGAGTCAAATAAGATAGAAAAAACGCTGAACATCTTAGATATAATGATTGATCAATTTTCTTTTACAAAAGAGGAAATAATTTCAAATATGGAAGAAAGTTTTTCGGATTTCTCAAAAAATGAAAATTTTATAAACTGGTCTAAAAACAATTAATTGCGCTCAATGTATACATCTTTTATTCGTCCGATTCTGTTTTTGATTGATCCTGAAAAAGTGCATCACTTTACTTTTTCTATGATAAAAACACTGTTTAAAATTCCTTTGATACCTCGTATTATAAAAAAGATGTATCAAGTGAATGACAAAAGACTAGAGCGAAATCTTTTCGGATTGACGTTTAAAAATCCTGTTGGATTGGCAGCGGGATTTGATAAAAACGCTTTACTTATCGATGAGCTTTCTCATTTTGGATTTGGATTTATCGAAATAGGCACAGTAACACCCTTGGCGCAAGAGGGCAACCCGAAAAAACGCCTATTTCGTTTAAAGGAAGATAGTGGTATTATCAATAGAATGGGGTTTAATAATGCTGGCCTAGAAGAGGTTGTAAAAAAATTGAAAGCCAGAAAAACGACTGTGCTTATAGGTGGCAATATGGGGAAAAATAAGGTCACCCCAAATGAGGACGCTGCAGAGGATTATTTACTCTGTTTTAATGATTTATTTGAGCATGTAGATTACTTCGTTGTAAATGTAAGTTCACCGAATACCCCCAATTTGAGGGCATTACAGGATAAAGAACCTTTAACCAAACTCTTAAAACTCTTGCAAACCGAAAATAAGAAAATGGCTAAGTTTTGCCCAAATGGTAACACAAAGCCAATGCTACTAAAAATTGCTCCAGATTTGACTGATGAGCAGCTGTTAGATATTATTGACATTGTGAAAGACACTGAAATTGATGGAGTGATAGCAACAAACACAACTATTTCTAGAGATGGCTTGACCTCAAAAAATAAAACCGAAATAGGTGGTTTAAGTGGTAAGCCTGTCAATAAAAGATCGACTGAAGTTATACGTTTTTTAGCAGAAAAGTCGAATAAGAGTTTTCCTATTATTGGAGTAGGAGGCATACATTCTGCCCAGGATGCCTTAGAAAAAATAAAAGCCGGGGCAGACTTAGTTCAAATCTACACCGGCTTTATATATGAAGGGCCTCAATTAATTAAGAAAATTAATAAGGCGTTACTTTAATTACGATTCACTAAATATTTGTTGAAACTTTGTCCGTTGATCTTAGTGTACTTCGAATTAATACTATAAGCAACATCCATTCCTTTGATATCAAAGTCACCATTTACTTTGGTATATTTTAGATTTAGGTTTCCTTTGAATTTTGCATCACCAAATGAAACCCCTCTTCGGAATTCTGAATATTTAAAAATAGCATCTTCATCAAAGGTTGTATTGGCAAAACTCACGTTTTTGTCAAATTTGGCATATTTAAAAGTTGTATTCTCTTTAAAGGTCGATCCGCTAAAATCTGCATTGCGTTCGAAATCAGAATATTTGAATAGAGCATTACCTTTAAACGTACAGTTGGTAAATGCAACATCGTCTTCAAAATTAGCTATAAATGTATATTCGCTATCCTCATCGTGGATGTAAGCAAATACATTGTCATCAAAAACACAATTTACAAAAGATACTTTTACCTCTATTTGCTCTTCAATAGAATTACTGCCATTGTTTTTATACCATTTACGTTTCTTTGGGAGTTCAGGAGCTTTTTCATCCATAAAGGTAAGGTCTAGCGTTCCCGTAATAGTTACATTTTCATAAGAAACGTCTTTGCCATTTTTAATGGCACTCATTATGTCTTTAGCATCAACTGTCTTTTGCGCTACTAAATTGGGTGCAACAAGCAAGGCGCACAATAAAAAAAGATAGGTAGTAATTTTCTTTGGGGTGATTTTAGTTTTCATATGTTTTCATGTTGATTTTTTATAAAAAAAGCCTGTTCATTCTATATCAACATGTTTGATGTAGAAAAGTCGGACATGCTTTTTCATAAAATGGGTTAATTTAAAGTGTACATTATATAGACTGCCCCTTTTTACATTTGTTACAGTTTTGGCTACTCTTTTATCAATTTCATAGTTCCAATACCCTGATCTGTTCGAATTCTCAAGATGTAAATGCCACTACTCAGAAGTTTTAAATCAACATCAGTCGAAGTTTTCAATAAAATATCTTGACGGAGAAGTTGACCATTTAAATTGTAAATTTCAATAACACTATTGGAAAGATCTGGTACTTTAACAGTTAATTTATCTTTAATTGGATTCGGAAATACCTGTACACCAATCTTTTCCAAAGAAGCAATACTCAACGCACTTTGATCTATCATGGTAACTTTAAAATCATCAAAATAAAAACCGTCACGATTTAAGACAGCATCTGTAACAAGTTGAAAGCGAACTTTAATAGTTTCTCCTATATAAGCGCTCAAATCAATTTGCTCTAAGACCCATTTATTTTGAACACCATCATACATCGGCTGGCCATTGATACCTTGTATAGCATTTCCCTCAGAAGTGAAGAGACCACATTGAGGTTGCCATGTTGCACCGTTGTTCGTCGATACTTCAAATTGTACATAGTCAAAACCAGCTTCAATATCCCATTTAGTATAGAATGAAATGGCTGCTATGCCAGCATTCGTCAAATCTATTTCATTTGCGATTTCTATAGTACTACTCTGGCTATTGCTATAATTTCCGGAAGGAGAATCGGTAATAGAACTAGACGAAGAAACGAAGTCATTTGTGGTCACATTCCAGGAAGTGCCACTATTCCAATTAACCAAACTATTACCCGCATCTGTAACCAAGAACTGTGGCGCGCCATAAATTTTTGATATTAATTGTTCGGTAGTATAGGTTCCGTTATCTATAACCAATTTGTATTCAATGGTTTCCCCTATATTGGTTGCGGAGTTTAATTGATAGCTTATCGACCCTTGGCGGGTTTCAAGTACTGACAACCCATTGTGTTGATTTGAATTTCCGATCGAGGTAATGTTTGGCGATACAGGAACAATAGAAGCCGTAAAATTGGTAGAACCGGTTATTCCAATGCGTTGAATATCGTAAGACAAGGAGCCATTGATACTTGTTATATAGTTTTCTTGTGTATCTGATATGAGCGCATAATTTCTTGCTACATGCGCCACCATTAAATTCGTATACACCATATTTTTACAGATGGGGATGATTTCACTCTGAGCAGGCCAAAAGCTATCTCCAATTTCGGGTGTCATCGCAATTATTTTGTTATGAGTGCCTACAGTACCGTACATAAAATCATCACTCTCCCCAGCAAAGGGATTATCTCTTATCGGTGTATAGCTATTCTGACGCGTAAACTCATTGGTGATAGCGTAATAAGTATTTTCATCTGCTGTAGGAACGTCAGCGTATCCGAAAGGAAAATAAATCAACTCTCCAAAAGTATGATTGTTCACTGCAATGACAAATTCATGCTGTTCGACGAACCATTTCATTGCTTGATTTTCGGGTTCGGAAAATGCACTTGGTCCGCGATAAATTTCAGATCCCGTATTTGATGACGAGCCTGCGCCTCCCCAGCTATTATTGCTTGCATTTCCATCAATGTGATGACTGTAGTTCCTGTTGTTATCAACACCAAAAGTTCCGTTACCATTGTTCCGTCGATTTTTACGCCAAAAACCACCACCATTCGGATTGGTTGTTTCATTATATATATATCCATCAGGATTTACTACCGGAATGAAATACAACTCTGAGTTATCTACAATTGATTTTACTTCCGTATTTGTTGAGTAATTTTCCAATAAATACCACATATAAAAAATGAGTTGCTGCATTGATGCGGGTTCTCGGGCATGATGTAATGACGTATATAAAACTTCAGTTTCAGGCTCATCCGTTTCCGGATTATCAGATATTTTAACCCAGTGCAGCGAATTGCCGTTTTCTGTCATGAAACTACTTATCGTAGATTTTGCAGTGATTAAATTAGGGTAGGCTGCACGCATATCATCTAACTCTTGCAGCACTTCGGTATAGGTCAAATAGCCTCCCATAGAGCCAAAATTAAAATTGCTTGGTGTTTGGTAGTCGATAGTGTTAGTGGCACAAGGCGTCGGATTTTTGGTTGAGACCTTCGCTGCGCTCTTGTTTCTTTGTAACACATGCGCTGTCATATCTTCAACTAAAACATCGACCTTATAACCAAGACGCTTTGCTATCGCAATTTCTTCGGAAGAAAAAACAGACTCTACATATTTTTTTGAACGATGAATACCATGATCTATAGCAATACCACTGTTTAGTAGGTTCTTAAAATTAGGAACCGTAGTGAAATGAATTCTCGCCTTTTTGTAAATGGTAGTATTACTTTGAGCGTTTACAAAACTACAGGTAAAAAGAAAAAGTGTAACAGTTGCAATTAAGTAGTGTCTTTTAATCATAATTCAAAGGTAATAATTTATACATCAAAAAATCTAAAGCGAACAGACATGTATTTATCTTTTGATGTTGGATAACTTAATAGAATACTTAAATTTGAATAACTAAAGAATAACATTATGAAACATTTTCTTAAAATCACCCTCCTTTTGCTTACGATTTCTATTTCTCAAATTACTGTTGCTCAGGACGAAAATATCGTTTTAAACGAAAATTTTGACAAAATAATTGTGAGTCCGCATATTGAAGCGACTTTTGTAAAAGGTGAAAATCCAAGCATTGAAGTAGAGCAAATGACAATTCCAAGAGAAAAATTGCAATACGAGATCATAAACAATACACTACAGGTTTATTTAGAAGGTGCCAAGACTGTAACAAAAACAAAAAAAATCAAAAATAATGGTTGGAAACGTAAAATTCCAATTTATAAGAATACCATTGTTAAAGTTAAGATTACCTATGCAGCGGTAGATATGTTTTCATTAAGAGGTGAGGAGAAGATTACTTTTGAGAGCCCACTTGATCAAGAAAGATGTACCTTACGTATTTATGGTGAATCAGAAGTACTCATTAAGGAAGCGAAGTTAGAAGATTTGAGAGTAGCCATTTATGGTGAGAGCAATTTAATCATTGAATCAGGAGCAATTGCTAAACAGAAAATAACTGCCTATGGATCAAGCAAGATGAGATCTCTAGATGTAGAAAGCAAAGAGGCAAAGATTACAGCATATGGAGAAGGTACCTATCAGTTTAATGTAACAGATCGATTAAAAGTGACATCGTATGGTGAGGCGAATATTTTATATAAAGGTAGCCCTGATCTGAAAAAAGGAATTGTAATCGGAGAATCTACTATTCGACGTATTAATTAGTCGTTTTAGGAACTATATTTGACATAAGAAAGCAGCTTTTACTTTGTGAAAGCTGCTTTCTGTATATATCAATTAAGATTGTTTATCTATCCAAAGTCGTGCGTTTACAAAAGCTTCTAACCAAGGAGAGACTTCATCTTTTCTGCCTTCAGGATAGTTAGCCCAATTCCATTGAAAGGTTGAGCGTTCAATATGAGGCATAGTGACCAAGTGACGCCCTGTTTTATCACAAAGCATTGCCGTATTAAAATCAGAACCATTCGGATTATGAGGATAATCGGCATACCCGTATTTCGCACAAATGTTATATTCATTTTCAGCCAGTGGGAGACTAAACTTGCCTTCACCATGACTTATCCACACACCTAATGTAGTTCCAGCTAAGGTAGAAAGCATTACCGAATTATTCTCTTGAATTTTGACAGATGTAAAAGAGCTTTCATGTTTTTTGGAGTCGTTGTAAGTCATTTTACCATGTGTTTCATGCTCAGGATTGATCAATTCTAATTCCATCCAAAGCTGACAACCGTTGCAAATACCAACAGACAAGGTATCTTTACGTTTAAAGAAATCATTGATTACTTTATTTGCTTTCTCATTGTATTTTATGGCTCCTGCCCATCCTTTAGCAGAACCCAATACATCTGAATTTGAAAAGCCGCCCACGGCTCCTAGAAATTGAATATCTTCAAGTGTTTCTCTTCCCGATATTAAATCTGTCATATGCACATCTTTCACATCAAATCCGGCCAAATACATAGCATTTGCCATTTCTCGTTCAGAATTTGATCCTTTTTCTCTTAAAATGGCCGCTTTTGGTCTTGTTTTACCAGTAGCAAATAAAGGTAGTTTTCCAGTAAAATGAGTAGGTAAAGAGAACGATAAAGGCTGATTTTTATAATTATCAAATCTATCTTTGGCTAAGCCATTGGCAGTTTGTTTATCATCCAATAAATACGATGTCATGTACCAAGTATCTCTTAAGCCATCAATCCAAAAACTAAAATTATCGTCACCATTGGCAATGCGCATTGTATCACTGTTGGTCACAGTACCGATCTTTTTAAAATCGATATGATGAGCGCTAAGTTGTGTCTCTGCAATTTCATTATTCGCCACCTGAACGACGATTCCACAGTTTTCGGAGAACAATAACTTGATACTATCTTGTTCGTTAAGTTCAATCAAATCTAAATCTGCCGCGAGATGTGTATCCGCAAAGCACATTTCTAAAAGCGTGGTAATCAATCCGCCGGAAGCAACATCGTGACCCGCAACAATTTGATCCTCTTTGATGAGAGTTTGTATGGTATTAAATACGGTTTTTACATAAGTCGCATCGTTTACCGTAGGGGCATTGGTTCCAATTTTGTTTAGAATTTGAGCGAATGAGCTTCCGCCAAGTTTATAAGAGTCTTGCGACAGGTTTATATAATAAATTGCACCTTTATTTTGTTTAAATACAGGCTCAACAACTTTGGTAATATCGTTGCAATTTGCGGCTGCCGAAATCACCACGGTACCGGGAGATATGACTTCTTCATTTGGGTATTTCTGTTTCATTGAAAGGGAATCTTTTCCCGTAGGAACATTGATACCTAAATCAATGGCAAACTCCGATACGGCTTCAACAGCTGCATATAAACGAGCATCTTCTCCTTCATTTTTACAGGGCCACATCCAATTCGCTGATAGAGACACAGATTGTAAACCATCTTTTAGTGGTGCCCATATGATATTGGTCAAGGCTTCCGTTATTGCATTTTTACTTCCCGCTGCCGGATCGAGTAATCCAGCAATAGGGGAGTGACCGATAGAAGTTGCAATACCTTCTTTACCTTTATAATCCAAGGCCATCACGCCAACATTGTTGAGTGGAATTTGCAACGGGCCTACACATTGTTGCTTGGCAACTTTACCACCTACACAGCGATCTACTTTGTTTGTTAACCAATCTTTGCAAGCTACCGCTTCCAGTTGTAACACTTGATTCAAATAATCTGAAAGAAGATTGGTTTGATAAGAAAGCGCAGCATAATTTCTTGGTATGGTTATATCAGTCATGATTGTTTTCGGAGAGCTCCCAAACATATCTTCTAAGGCCAAATCCATTGGTTTTTCTCCAGTTGTCTTCGATTCAAATGTAAAACGTTTGTTCCCAGTGACGTCTCCAACAGTGTACATAGGAGAACGTTCACGTTCAGAAATCTTTTGGAGTGTATCCATATGATCTTTACCGATCACTAATCCCATACGTTCTTGAGATTCATTGCCGATAATTTCTTTAGCAGATAAGGTAGGATCACCAACAGGCAACTTATCTAAATTGATATGACCTCCCGTATCTTCAACCAATTCGCTCAAACAATTTAAATGTCCACCAGCTCCATGGTCATGAATAGAAACAATGAGGTTTTCATCACTTTCCACCATTCCACGAATGGCATTTGCTGCTCGTTTTTGCATTTCAGGATTCGAACGTTGTACAGCATTTAATTCAATACCCGAGGCGAATGCTCCTGTATCGGCACTGGAAACAGCCGCACCACCCATACCAATTCGATAGTTTTCACCTCCGAGAATTACGATCTTATCACCTTCACTAGGTATGTCTTTTATGGCTTGATCTGCTTTGCCATATCCTATTCCACCTGCTTGCATGATCACTTTATCAAATCCTAATTTGCGAGCCTCTTCCTCGTGTTCGAAAGTCAAAACAGATCCGCAAATTAAAGGTTGTCCAAATTTATTTCCAAAATCAGAAGCCCCATTACTGGCCTTTATCAAAATGTCCATAGGTGTTTGATACAGCCATTTACGAGGTTCGAAGGCCTGCTCCCAAGGTCGATTGACTTCTAAACGAGAGTAGGAAGTCATGTAAACAGCTGTTCCCGCTAAGGGCAAAGAACCTTTCCCACCTGCTAATCGATCTCTAATCTCTCCGCCTGATCCCGTTGCCGCTCCATTAAAAGGTTCGACTGTTGTCGGAAAGTTATGCGTTTCTGCCTTTAAAGAAATTACAGATTCGTAATCCTTGGTCTCATAAAAATCGGGTTTATCAGCAGTTTTAGGGGCGAATTGCTCGACGTTCGGGCCCTTAATAAAGGCCACATTATCTTTATACGCCGAAACAATATCATTAGGATGTTGCTTGGATGTTTCTTTAATTAATTTAAAGAGTGATGTAGGTTTTTCTTTGCCATCAATAATGAACGTTCCGTTAAAAATTTTATGACGACAATGTTCGCTATTCACCTGCGAAAATCCGAAAACTTCAGAATCCGTTAAGGGACGTCCAATCTTATTAGAAACAGCGTTTAAATAGTCAACTTCTTCATCACTTAATGAGAGTCCCTCTTGTTCATTAAACGAAGCAATATCTTCAATATTTAAAACCGCTTCAGGTTCGATATCTATGTTGAATGACTCTTGATGTAACCCATTGAATTTTTCAGAAATCATGGGATCGAAATCTGACGAATCCTCAGAACAGGCATTAAAGGCTTCTATTCTTATAATACCTTCGATCCCCATGTTTTGGGTGATTTCAACAGCGTTTGTACTCCATGGAGTAATCATTGCCGCACGAGGACCAATAAAAAAAGCGTCTAAAGACGCTGCGTTTATTTTAGGTTGATTGCCAAAAAGCCAATGTAATTTTGAAATCGTTTCGCTTGTGAATTCTTTTGTTGCTTGAACAGCAAATACTTTACTGTTTTGGTTTCCGAAGAAATGAATCATTTACAGATGTTTAGTAGTTATCATTAAGCCTGTAAATTTACTCATTCTTTAAGAAAAAGAATAAGATATGTTGATAAGATTGCAAAAAATTATTTGCTCACGGCAGCAAATCCAATAGGCTTTCCGTTATACAGTATTTTTCCATATGTAAAGTTTGAATGCACGGGAAAATCTATATAGTAGGTAGCTTGTTTGCCTTTTATGATAACACTTTTAAGCGCTTTGATAGAAGATTTTGCATTTTTCTTTTTGCGTCCAAAAATATTTGGTTTAAATGTTTTTGCCTCCAAATTTGTATAACCTTCAACTGGCGTTTCTTTGAATTCATTATAATTTTGATTGACAGCTTTAGATTTAAAATAAATCTTTTTGTCAGCTCTATAATAGGCCACTTCATTAGGTCTGATCCTGAGTTTATGATCATCATCAAATAAGATGAAATCATCAAAATCCAATGGAGTGTTCTTTTGACTTTTTGGGTTGATGGTAATTTGTACGGTAAGTGACTTTAATTCTTTATTTTCATATCTATATGGTTGTGCCCATAAAGATTTGTTCAATACAGTTTTACCAACGGTAATTTTTAAATTATCATCTGTTTGCGATTGTATTTCATTGTTCGGAGCTAATCCAATGAAAAGAACAAGAAATAGGATGTAGGTTAATTTTTTCATTTGATTCGTTTATTTTATCCCTAGAATGTATCTAAGAACAACTTAAGAACGCACAAACCTTGCCATAAATTGTTGAAGCCTATTTAGAACTCAAAATTTTGAACGCTACTTTTTACTTTATACGCTCAATCAATGCCATATAAAAACCATCGAAACCACTCACAGATGGTAAGATCTTTCTTTCTGATATGAATTTAAATCCGTCATGCTGTTTCAAGAATTGTTCAACCTGCTGTTCGTTTTCCGAAGGCAAAATTGAACAAGTAGCATAGACTAATTGCCCACCAACTTTTAGCATTTGCGAATACTTACTTAATATCTCTGCTTGCGTTTCTTTTATGGTATCAATAAATTCGGGTTGTAGTTTCCATTTAGCGCCGGGATTTCGCTTTAATACACCGAGGCCACTACAAGGTGCATCTATCAATACCCTATCGGCTTTATTGTAGAGTTTCTTGATAACTTTAGTCGAATCTATGTGTCTTGGTTCAATATTATGTGCCCCAGCACGTTTGGCTCTTCGTTTTAGTTCTTTTAATTTGTTTGCATAGATATCCAATGCAATAATTTGCCCTTTGTTTTGCATTAAAGCCGCCAAATGTAACGTTTTTCCCCCGGCACCAGCGCAGGTATCTACAACACGCATTCCTGGAGTTACTTGCAGATATTCAGCTACTAACTGTGAGGAAGCATCTTGCACTTCAAATAAGCCATTTTGAAAGGCGTCAGTTCGAAAGATGCTTTTTCGCTCAACCAAACGTAAAGCATTTTCACATCCCTTAACCGTTTCAGTTTCAATACTATTTTCTAACAATGTTTTTTGAAGGCTGTTTTTAGTTGTTTTTAGGGTATTTGTTCTAAGAACTACTGCCGCCTGTTGATTGAGAGCCGTTATTTCAGTGTCCCATTGGTCTCCAAGTTCTTTCTTCCCTAATACATCCATCCAATCAGGGATAGACTCTTTAAATACGCGCTGACTTTGTAGTTCGTCAAACTTTCCTTTAATACGTCTTACAGGTGTATCTGTAAACTGCTTCCAGTCAGGTAGTTGAATTCCTTTTAACGTTGCCCAAACAGTGAAAATTTTCCATAAATTCTCGGTAGTATAATGATCTTTAGTGCCTGCAATTTCATTGTACAGTCGTTTCCATCGCACACAGTCATAAATAGTCTCGGCTATAAATTTTCTATCGCGAGCACCCCATCGTGTATCCCTTTTCAGTGTTTTCTCAACTACTTTATCGGCGTACAATCCATCGTTGAAAATATAGTTCAATGAATCAATAACTGCCAATACTAAATTTCTATGTAAACGCATCTAAAATTATTAAGGCTGCAAAGGTAGCCAATATTACGAAGTAATGTCAAAACTTCTCAAAAACTCCTAGACCAAATAATGCAAAGTCGTATTTCACTGGATCTACCGAGTCGAGTTTGCGGAGATTCGTATCCAGTTCTTCCAAAGCCTTTGCATCATTCTGCTTTCTTTTAAGGAGACCTAATTTACGTGCTACCTTACCAGAATGTACATCTAAAGGACAAGATAGTTCTGAAGGTGTAATTGTGTTCCATATACCAAAATCGACACCCGTGGCGTCTTGACGCACCATCCAACGTAAAAACATATTGATACGTTTTGCAGCCGATCCATTTAACGGATCAGAAATGTGCTTTTTAGTCCTTGAGGGATGCCTTATTTCAAAAAAAGTATTCTTAAATTGATGGATACGATGTTGCAGAAGATCTTTCTCGAATTTAGAAGAAAATAAATTTTCTAAACCACTGTATTTTAAATAAATATGTTTTAATGATTGAATAAAATATTTAATATCAATAGCGTTGAAGGTTCGATGTACAAATCCGTCAAAATTATCCAAATGATGTTCCTTGTGATTGATAATGAAATCGTAGGGAGAATTTCCCATTAGGGACATCATTTTCTGTGCATTGTTAATGATCATTTTACGGTTTCCCCAGGCAATAGTTGCCGTTAAAAAAGCCGCAATTTCAATGTCTTCTTTTAGTGAGAATTGATGTGGAATTTGAATAGGATCAGATTCAATAAATTTTGGATTGTTGTATTGAATTACTTTCGCATCTAAAAATTCCTTTAGTTCTTTTTGAGTCATTTTTTTGAATAAGACTCAAAAATAACATTTTTCACTACAGATCGGTATATGACCTTAAAAAAAATGAGGATCAAAAAATGGCTCCAGGTATTTTAAAATCCGCATGCTTCCAGGCCTGGTCAAACTCTTTTTTGACGCTTTTGGCTTCTTCAATTTTGCCTTGTAATTCTAGGCTTTGTTGCAGTCCTGTTAAAGACCATCCGTTTTGTCGTAGAGTTACTAAGTCTTCTTTAAAAACCTTTTCTGCTTCAGCATATTTATTGGCTTTTAATAAAATAGTGCCTAGATTTTGCCTAGTCGGTATATGCCAAGCGGCAGGTTCGGTATATACTAATTTGTCTTCATTACGAACTGCATTCTTTAAATGTTTTATAGCACTAGAATAATTACCTTTAAGGGCTGCTAATTCGCCGGCAACGACGTCATATGCAATCGTAGCAATACTTTTAGAGTTGTTATTTGCTGTGGCGACGAGATTTTCAAGCTCAGGATCATTTTTGAGTGTCGCAATGGCATCCAGTTCTTCTTGTGCTTCTTGTATATTCCCTTTACGGATAAAGGCAATCCCGCGAGCATAGTGTCGTATGAGGCTGAGATGTTTGATACTTGAATTCGGTGCCGGAACCGTTAGTATTTCATTCCATTTTCCGAATCTAGTATATGCCAACAATGGGGTGGCTGCAAAATCTTGTAAGAATGTTAAGGTCTCGAGTTCACCAACAGGCACTTTTTCAGCCGTTTTTTTTGCCGCATCAATGGCCGTTTTACTTTCGCCAACTAAACTTGCCGCGGACCATAAAAAATGAATGTTATGCGGATAATAGGCAAGGGGATATAAACCTTGCGAGAAACACTGAGAAATATAATCTTCATCGGCAAGAATAGCTGTTTTATTTACTTCTACAGCATCTTTATAGCGACCAACCCTAATGTATATGTGTGACGGCATATGAACAATATGACCAGCTCCAGGCATTAATGAAGCTAATTGATCAGCACTTTCAATACCCATATCTGGATATGGTAACTCAACCATATGAATATAATAATGATGTGACCCTGGGTTTTTAGGTTCCAATTTCATTGCTTTTTCTAAAGCAGTTTTGGCCTGCTCGATATTTGGGGAGGGCTTTCCTTCTTTATCCCAATAGTTCCAAGGCACGGTATTCATAACTGAAGCGGCATACAATACCTGAATGTTTGCATCATTTGGATACTTTTTAACTACTTCGGCCATGGCATTCATATAGGCCATATTTAACTCACCAATATCCTTGGTTAAGTCCTCACTATATCTAGAAGCTAACGCAGTTATTAAGGCTTTTTCTTTTGCCGAGCTGGAACTCATTAATTTCAGCGCTTTTGCGATTGCTTCATTACATTTTTTCTTACGCTCTTCATCTGGTTGTGGATCATTGATATTCGGACCTAACGCGAAAGCTTGTCCCCAATAGTTCATCGCAATATTTGGTGCTAACCTTGCAGCTTCGAGAAATGAGCGATGCGACTCTGCATGATTAAAAGCATAACTCAGTTTCACTCCCTGATTGAAAAATGCTTGAACACGCTCGTTTTGAGTACTGATTTTAAAATGAAGATTTCCAAGATTATTAAAAAGAGGAGAAATTTGCTTGGTAGTATCAACATTTTCTAAGAGGAATTTTGGTGCAGTACACTTCACAAAATTCATCGCTACTTTTGGTGGGTTTTTTTCATCACTTTGGGTGAGTTCATTTGTAACAAGAAAAGCCACCAAAAACAAAACAATGGCAGCAAGGCCTAAGGATAGTTTATTTTTCATAGTGCAGGATGTTTGATTAGTTTATGGTTATATAAATAATTGTGCAAAGCACGGCATATCAACAATCAACAATGGGTAGGTTTCGTAAATGTAGTGATTATTTATTAAATACTGATTATTAGCGTGTTAAATTAAATCCAGCGTCTTACTTTTTTACAATAATTGATATATTCATTACCAAATAGTTCAGATAGAACTTCTTCTTCAGGCTTTATTTGAAAAGTAGTGATGTACCAAACATATAGTGCTACTATTGGTAAGGTATAGAAATTACCTAAGCGAATGAAAAAGCCTACCAATAGGAAGAGCATCCCTAAATACATAGGGTTTCGAGTGATTTTATAGATACTTACAATGACTAATTTCGATGCCTTGTCGGGATGTGTTGGATCAACAGTTGTTTGTGCCTTTCTAAATGCATACAACGCTATTATTCCAATGGCAACGCCAATACCAAACAATAACCGACTAACTTCTTTTTGATATTCGAAATTAATATGTTTTCCATCTGAAATCTTGGCAATTCCCCACATAGAGAACACACATATCACAAGGAGAAGAGCAGGAGGGATTTTAAGTTTCATTATTACTTATTAAAACTAAAAGAAATAGGTTTTTGTAGAGTTGTATTTTTATTCAATAGAACTGTACCATTTACATCGATAATTTTTACATTGGTTGTATTTCCTTTTCTACGTATTTCTATATCGAAATTTTCTCCAAAGGCTTTAATTTTTCGAAGTGCCATGTGATCCCATTTTTTAGGCAGTTTAGGAAGAACACTGAAGCTTTTTAAACCGGTCGGAATGATGCCAAAAAGGCCCTCAACAAATACTCTGCAATACAAGCCGCTTTCGGCAGATAAATGTGCCATATTCCCTTCTGGATAGGCTTCTACAACATATGGTACACGATTTCCGAGTAAACGCTTGTTCGAAAATTGCTCTAATTTCTCCATAGATTGATCAGTAGCACCAGACAAAAATGTACCTCGTAATGCATATAGCGTACCTCTATCCCAAAAAATAGTTGAAATAGCTCTATTTGGGTTGTTTTTTTCGACATGAACACCATTGTCTGTCCATAGGCGATCAAACAAAGCCGTAATTGTTGCATCTTGCCTTTTGTTAATTCCAACAACTAATGGCAGACATACCCAGTGCCTCAAAGCATTATGTTCTTTGTAATACTTATAGGTATCTAGTCCTTCTATTCTAGCACCGAAGTAGGTCTCGATATTTTTAGCCATCTCCTTCGATTCATGTTCATAAGCATTGATTATTTTTCTCGATTTCTTTAATGATTTTCCTAAATCCACAGTTAGATTAAGGGCTCCATAATATAAAGAAGACGTCGCTAAGTTGGCAGTGCCTGTTTCTATACGACCTTCCATTTCATCTGATTCTGATTGTACTACACCGTCCGTATTTAACTGTCTTTTACAATATTCAAGACACCAAGATATTAACGGCCATAATTCTTCTGCAATACTTTTATTTCCAGATGTCAAAGCATACTGACTGGCACCATAAGCAATCATGGCAGCATCTCCACGATCTAAAGGTGCAGGAGGCGGTAACCCTTCTACTTCAAAGGCGTAGGGTAATTTAGTGAACTCGGCATTCGTTTTTGTTGCAAAGGCTCGATAGGTATTCATCGCTGATATGTTTCCAATATCATAACCTAGGTATGGAAAAAATGGATTCACATATTCAGCTTGATCATTGGCCCATATACCAACATAATATCGACCTCCTCCTGGTGAATGTATTAATCCCAGTTTAGACTCATAGATGCTCTCAGAAGCTCGAATTTTAGAAAATTCGAATAACGTATTAAGGGTTTGATTTGGAGTTTCTAAAACTAATGAACTTGATATTTTATCGAGAAAAATTTGTCGTTGTGTAATAGCATCTTCTACCGTTTGATCTGGTAAGGACTCTTGATCAGTTTTGGCCATTATTCTTAGTGAAAAAGACACGGAGTCACCAGGTTTTAGCACAATATTTGAAGGAATGTTAGATGTGACTACCGTCGTAAAAGTTCCTTGGGTTCCCATATCTTTTAACTGTAAAGATGTATTTGTAGTGTTATACGACATCTTTTTTTTGGAGGTATTGATTAAAGTAAATTGCTCTACGAACAAACGTTGAGAAGGTGAAGGTGCCAACTGGCGTTTTAAAATAATTCCATTTTCTGACGGAAGGTGTTCAAAAGAAATCGTGCCATTGATGTCAATTCGTTTTAGTTTACCAGGAGCAAAACGTTTATTATTTGTAAAAAGTTTTGGCAAAATATCATCTGTAAAAGTGTGTTTCAAGTAAGAACGATATACAAACCAACTTGGATCATTTTCTTTTATATATGGATGCAATTGAGGAAAAAACACCTGACGCTCTATTGACAAGGTTCCTAGAGAATCAATCGCATAACTTACGATACCCGCTACACGTTTACCATCCATTTCTATGTTATCACTATATGGTAAGTTCTGACGTTCTTGAGCATTAAAATGGATAGCATTTTCAGAGGTAATTTTCCAGCGATTCTTCGATCTTTCTTGACTAAAAATGAAGAAATTCATAAATAATAGAATGAGTGTTACATTTCTCCTAATGATATTTTTCATGTAGATTTTTCTTTAGAATAGTATTCGTTCACTTTTGTTTGCCGCAGATTTAAAGATGGCTTCGACTACTTTAATATCTTTCATACCCTCTTCTCCAGGAACTAACGGCGACTTTTTGTTAAGTATTGCCAGAGCGTTATCATCCATTTGTTTTGCTTGTTGATTTCCCTGAAAAGGGGAAAGGGTTTTACCGTCGCTAGTGGTTCCGCGAACACCTGAATATGATTGCATCGGGCTCAATTGATACCAACCATTCTCACAATCAACTTTTAAAGTATTTATGTTTGCGGCAAAAGTTGTTTTGCAAGTAGCGCTAATATCATTAGGGAATTCAAGATCAAAGATGGTTGTTTCATCTGCGATAAAAGCACTTCTCTCACTATATTGTTTCGCGGTAACTGCGACAGGTTCTAATCCGGTAACATAGCGCGATGCGTTCAATGTATACACTCCCATATCAAACATCGCTCCGCCACCCAATTCTTTGTGAAGCCTCCAATTCTTAGGATCTCTAGGGTTACTAAAAAATCCAGCTTCGGCATATAATGATTGTATCATACCGTAAGGTTTTGAGCTTCTCCATTTAATAATTTGTTGAGTCACAGGTTCATGTTGCATACGATAACCAATAGTTAGTTGAACCTTATTCTTAGCACAGGCAGTTATCATTTGTTGACATTCTAACACATTCATAGCCATGGGTTTTTCACACCAAACGTGTTTACCAGCATTTGCACCAATGATAGTGTATTTTTTGTGTAATCCGTTGGGTAACACAATATACACGATATCTATTTCGTCATTATTAGCGATTTCGTGCATGTTCTGATAGTTATATACGTTTTTGGCGGCAATGCCATATTTTTGTTGCCATATCGGGATTTTTTCAGGTGAACCAGTCACAATACCTTTTAGTTCACAATGCTTTGTAAGTTGTAGGGCCGGCGCTAATAAATCTCGACTATAATAACCTAGACCTACTAAAGCCACTCCTAATTTTTCCTTTTTTTTGGGAAGTATTAAATTGCACGATGGCATAATACTCACGGCAGTCAGCAATCCAGCTTTTTTAATGAAAGTTCGTCTGTTATCCATGCTATTTGCCTTTTTCTAAAGCTTTTTTAATAGCAGCTTCTGCCAATGGAGCCATCACCTGATATCCTTTTTTGTTGGGATGTACGCCATCATACGTGTAAGCCTCCTTTAATCCGTTTTGATCATTAACCATGGCTGAGAAATAATCAAGATATATGATGTTTTGTTTAGATGCATATTCTTTGAGTAGTTTATTCAGAGCCGGTATTTTTTCATTTGGTTTTAAACCTTTTCGCCAAGGGTAATCAAAAGCGGGGTGTACAGAAGAGATAATCACGGCAATATCATTTGCTTTTGCTATTTCAGCCATAGAGCCAATATTATCTACAATCATTTTTAAGGTGCTTGGGCCTGTATTTCCGGCAATATCATTGGTGCCAGCCAAGATAACCACCACCTTTGGTTGTAAGTCTATAACATCCTGTTTAAAACGAATAAGCATCTGTGGTGTCGTTTGCCCTCCAATTCCACGATTTATGTAGGGTTTATTTTGAAAGAATGTCGAATCATGTTGGCTCCAACCTTCGGTGATAGAATTTCCCATAAAAACAACACGATTCTCATGTTTACCTAGAATTTTCAATGCTTTATTCTCCTGTTCAAAACGTTTTAGATTCGCCCAGTCTTGGGCTGTTATAGATTGTGTCATACAAATAGTTAATGCTATGCATACTAAAACAATAGATTTCATAAATTATTAGTTTTTAAGTTAATCCCAAACGAATTTCCAGCTTCCGTCCGTTTGACGTTTCCAAACGGTATGAAAAATCCCAGTACTTTCTTTTTTTATTCCGGATGAATCTGTCGAAGTAAAGATGTAATTGCCATAAGTATATCCCATATCTCCTGATGCACTTACATCAACAAAGTTCGGTTTCCAGGTAAGAGTTTCATTAGGTCTTACATCTATTTTATACCATGCTCGAATGGCTTCATTACCTTTAATTACCTTTTTACCGCGTCTAATTACCCCATCATGTGCAGCGTAGGTATAAAAGGCTTTGGTGAGCCCTTCTTTTTGTGCTAGATCATTAAACTCCTTTTCAACCTGCATGATTTCAGACTTCCACTTTTGTATATCATTTTTATTCACTGATATGTTACAAGCAGCTAACACAAGAAAGAATAATAATGATATACGGGCTATCTTCATTCTGTACATTTTAAATTTCCTCACCCAAATATAACCAATATTTTCAGTTTATTTTGAATCTTCAAATTAGTATATTCGTCATTAATTTAAGCACTAGTGTCAACACGCAATCTACATACTCCCATAGAATATCTGAAAGGTGTTGGTCCCTCACGCGCCGATTTACTCCGAAAGGAGTTGGGCATTCGGACCTTGGCGGATTTAGTCAATTTCTTTCCCAATCGTTATATTGATCGGACGCGGTTCTTTAAAATAAATCAGTTACAACAAAACAGCGCGGAGGTGCAGGTAATAGGAAGAATTACCCATATTAAAACGGTGAAACAAAAACGAGGCAGTAGGTTGGTCGCTACTTTTACTGATGAAACAGGCACTATGGAACTTGTATGGTTTCGGGGGGTAAAATGGATTAAAGATGCGTTAAAAGTGAACGTGCCCTATGTGGCCTTTGGTAAGGTAAGTTTATTCGGCCATACTTTCAATATGCCACATCCTGAGTTAGAATTGGTTGCAGAGTATAAGAAAAGTCTGCAATCGGCCATGCAACCTGTCTATCCCTCAACCGAAAACCTTACAAATAAAGGAGTGACCAATAGGGCAGTTGTAAAAATGATGCAAAGCTTGTTTATCGAAACAAAAGGGACTTTTCAGGAAACATTGTCGAGTGAGTTATTAGATAAATTACAATTGGTATCAAAGAGCAAGGCCTTGTTTCATATTCATTTCCCTGAGAATCAACAAGCACTTACAAAAGCACAGCAGCGATTGAAATTTGAGGAGTTGTTCTTTATTCAGCTACAATTGATTCGCAAAAAACTAATTCACAAAGCACGTATTAAAGGATTTGTCTTTGAGACGATAGGTAATGGTTTCAATTCATTTTATACCAATCATTTGCCTTTCGAACTCACCAATGCTCAAAAGAGAGTTGTAAAAGAAATCCGAAAAGATATGATGACTGGCGCACAGATGAATCGTTTGCTGCAAGGAGATGTAGGGTCTGGGAAGACAATAGTAGGTTTATTAGCCATGTTAATAGCACTGGATAATGGATTTCAAGCATCCTTAATGGCGCCTACAGAGATATTAGCAAAACAACATTACAATGCTATTTGTGAATTATTAGAAGGTTTAGACATACAAATAGGTTTGCTGACAGGTTCTACCAAAGTGAAAGAGCGAAAAGTATTGCATGAAGGTTTAGAGGATGGATCATTGCATATTTTAATCGGTACCCACGCTTTAATAGAAGACAAGGTACAATTTAAGAATCTCGGCTTGGCGATTATAGATGAACAGCATCGGTTTGGAGTAGCCCAACGCGCAAAATTGTGGATGAAAAACACGCTCCCGCCGCATATATTAGTAATGACAGCAACTCCAATCCCCAGAACACTGGCAATGAGTGTTTATGGAGATTTAGATATTTCGGTAATTGACGAATTACCTCCTGGACGAAAAGAGATAAAAACGGCACATCGATATGATAGCAATCGATTGAGTGTTTTTAAATTTATGAAAGAAGAAATTGCCAAAGGGAGGCAGGTATACGTAGTATATCCTTTGATTCAAGAGTCGCAAAAACTCGACTTTAAAGATTTAATGGATGGTTATGAAAGTATTGTTAGAGAGTTTCCTACGCCCAAATATCAAGTGAGTATTGTACATGGTAAAATGAAACCTGCAGATAAGGAATTCGAATTGAATCGTTTTCTAAAACAAGAAACTCAAATTATGGTCGCAACAACGGTAATTGAAGTTGGTGTGAATATACCAAATGCGAGTGTCATGATTATTGAAAGTGCTGAACGTTTTGGGTTATCTCAGTTGCATCAATTACGTGGAAGAGTAGGGCGAGGAGCTGAGCAGAGTTTTTGCATTCTAATGACTAGTTTTAAGTTGACACATGACGCTAAAAAAAGGTTAGATACGATGGTAAGCACAAACGATGGTTTTGAAATTGCAGAGGTAGATTTAAAATTACGAGGTCCAGGAGATTTAATGGGTACACAACAAAGCGGTGTTTTAAATTTACGGATTGCTGATATTGTAAAAGATGCATCAATTTTAAAAAGAGCTCGTGAGGAAGCTATTTTGCTGTTGAAAAGTGATCCTAATCTTGCTGATGAACGAAATAAACATATACAGTTGACCTATCAGGAAATAAGTAAAAACAGAGCTATTTGGGCCAATATTAGTTAATAAAAAAGCTAGATGCAGACACATCTAGCTTCTTAAATATACTGTGGCAATATACTATTGCATTTTTTCTCCTTTTTTGAGCCTATCAATATTTGCTTGGACTCTATCTTTATTTGCCTTCGCAGGAGCTAATTTTAAGGCTTTTGTTAAATACTTAATAGCTGTTTTGGTATTTCCTTGAGCTGCGTAAGCTCTACCTAAACCATAATTTACTGGCCATGTGTTTTTGTGATTGGCTGCATTCCATTTAAATACCTTAAACGCCTCATCATTGAGCCCTTGGTTCATTAGAGCTCTAGCATATCCATGAACTTGAAATACTGAACCGCTTTTTAATGATTCATTCATCAATTGAATACCTTCAGCTTGTTTCCCCATTTTATTTAAAATTCCAGCTTTCAACTGGGCGTTTGTAAATGTCTTCTGACTAAAGAACATACCTTCGCGTGCATTATTTACCCATTGCAAAGCTTCATTTAAATCTCCACCATTGTTCAATGCAAAACTCGCCGCTTGTTCCCAATTCTGTCTGCTAAACCCGGCTTGTCCTTGCATGCTCTTTTTAATATCAGCAATCACAATATCCGTTACAGGAACTTCGATTTTGAATGGGATTTGTTTTTTCTCCCATATTAATGCCGCAGTCGTAGAGGTTGGTTGTACATCGATAAAATCATAGGTCAATAATTCTCTATGAGGGACTTCTTTTGTTTGAACCGATACAGTTACAGCATCTTCTGCTGGGTCATAAAAATAACTGCCCCATGCGGTATGGTTTTTCGATAGGATGATATCGGCATCTCCATTTTCTTGGATGACCATATGTAGGCCATATTTACCCGCCTTTACTGGCTTTCCTTCAAAAGAAACATCGTGGGTAAATTTGATTACAGTATTTTCATCAGCTCCAGCTCTCCATGGAGATTCTTTCGCTGTTCCGAAACCAAAATTATTCATACCATAAGGTACGAGTTTCCCCCATATTTCTCTGCCCCGTACACTAGGTCTAGAATAGGTTATATAGATGTCGGTAGTACCAACGGTCTGTTTAACTGTCGCTTTTTGGCTCCCTCTTGGCGTATTTAGTTGCGCTTCAATAGAATTTGTAGTCAGTGCCATAAAGGCGATCATACAAATGGCCGTGATGTTTCTTACAAAATGATGTTTCATAATTGTTTGGATTAGTTGAATAATATTTATTTAATAGTTGGACTGATTTTGGGTTGCTTATTCGTCGTACAAGGTAACACTAGAACTAAAAACGAATAGTTATAGTAGTGTTAAAAAAAATAGATAGTTGTTAAATTAATAAAGCCTCAAAATGTTCACATTTTGAGGCTTTATTTTGGGAAGAAAGAGTATTCAATCACAATATTGAATTTTCTTACTCAAATTAATGTATGAGTGTTTAAATATACTCATTTTTGGAGAAGTAATTAGTTAAAAAAATCATAAACCGCCTATCTTTCTCTCTGAAATATAATTACTTAACAATTTAATTTTCTGTTATGTTTAATCCCTTAGATGAGGATATATTCATAAGATATATCAGTTTTGCATGAGTAGAAATGTCTAATCTATACTCTAAAGATTCATTCTTGCCACATCGTTTAGATTTTTATTTCTAGTGCTAGCGGTAACATAACTACCATTATATAAATAAATAAAATAACAGTATTTTGAGAGGCATCATTCGAATCTAAATCTGTAACTTGTAATGCATTTCATACGTGATAATAGGATACAAAACGGGTATGTGTTGCTGTTATTTTCGTTGCAAGTTCATTTTTCAATGTGACGCCGGTTAAAGACAAATTATCATCGGAGTAATAAGCATGTATTTGCACTTTCGTGAATAAAGTAACTGATAGAAAGAAGAAAAATGTAATTCTTTTATGTGATTTTGATTGATTTTATTGTGGTTATCGCAAAAATATACTTTTGAATACTGCTTCATTTGGTGAAAAATTAAAATTATGAGCGCATTTTTTAACATTCTATAAAATTTGGTAATATCAAATGTTTTTGACCAGCATTCTTTAACTTTACCGACCTAACTTTAGCCTATGATTTTTATTGTTGATAGTGGTTCTACAAAATGCGATTGGATCGCAGTAGATGAGAATGGAATTCAATTATTTGAAAAAGTAAGAACGAAAGGTTTAAATCCGGCGATTTTAACTCCGGATGAGTTATTAGGGCGTATTCAAGAGAATGAAGTCCTTAAAATGCACAAAGATGCGGTAACGCATTTATATTTCTACGGGGCTGGTTGCGGTACTGAGGGTCCGCGATTGTCACTAGATCGAGTATTGAATTCATATTTTCAAAATGCCGAGGTTGAAGTTGCTGAAGATACTTTAGCAGCTGTATATGCTACTGTAGAGGATAATCAGCCGGCAGTGGTTTGTATATTGGGAACCGGATCAAATTGTACGTATTATGACGGACATGTAGCACATCAAAAGATACAGTCTTTGGGTTATATTATTATGGATCATGCAAGTGGTAATTACTTTGGAAAGCAATTAATTAGAGATTATTTCTTTAATCATATGCCCGAAAATTTAAAGGTCTCTTTTAACGAAAAGTATAATTTAGAACCCGATTTTATCAAGTATAATTTATATAAGAATCCAAACCCAAATGCCTATTTGGCTTCTTTTGCAGAATTTATGTTTCTCAATAAAGAATGCGACTACGTTAGAGATATGATTAAATTAGGCTTTAAACGTTTCACTAAAAATATGATTTATCAATTTAAAGATAAGTTACAAGATGTACCCGTGCACTTCGCTGGATCAATTGCTTTTCTTTCTCAAGAAGAAATAAAAGAAGTCGCCCAAGAAATGGGTTTTAAAACGGGCAATTTTGTTAAAAGACCTATCGATGGTTTGGTGAAATATCACACTAAAAAGTTGGGCAAACACTAACTTTTTATAGCAATCATTGAAATTTCTACATTGACATTTTTTGGTAGACAAGCTACCTGAACCGTTTCTCTTGCCGGAGCTATGTCATTATTGAAATAAGCTCCATATACTTCGTTAATGGCAGCAAAATCATTCATATCAGCGATAAAAATTGATGTTTTAACAACATCTGAAAAAGTCATATCCGCCGCCACTAAAACAGCTTTCATATTTTCCATAACCTGCTTTGTTTCAGCAGTTATATTATCTATAACTAATTCTCCTGTTGAAGGATGCAATGCAATTTGTCCAGAAGTGTAAAGCGTACCATTTGCCAAAACAGCCTGATTATAGGGGCCTATTGGAGCCGGCGCTTTCGAAGTTGTGATTATTTTTCTCATGGTTTTATGTTATATTATTTAAGTATTCGAAAAAATGGTATTAGAACAATCGTCTATCAGGTACTCTTCGCTGATCATACTTTAAATCACTAAATATAGAAGATTTCACACCGATGAAGAAATAGTAGGAAGTTCTGTTCCCAAATGGTACCCAATTAAAACTCATCCGCCAACTATCTAAATCTCGCTCGAAATTCAAGCTTGTAGGTGTAATGCCTTTACGTTTAAAATCATATCCAGATGAAACACCTACACTCCATTTAGGCGAGAGTTCAACATCTCCAGAAAACTGTAATGAATTATTCGAAATATCGCTTTCTCTTCTAGAATTCGAATAACCAAACGTATGTCTTAAGCTAATATTCCATGGTATACTGGATGCATACAATTTGGCTGTTTTTTTCTCTGGTTGTTGACCATCATATTTACTCGTACGTGTTGTTAAATTATCTCCCAATAAATCATCACTTAAAGGATCTTTATTCTGAGTTTTATTACCATCTTTCTTTTCATCTTTTTTTGTAAAAACATCACTTGACAAGGAGTAACTGGTGTTAATGCTTGCTTGGGTTAATCGAAATAAACTTCCACCATTATTGATGTTAAAAGTATTGATTCGAGTATTATTGGCGTTCAGCGCATATGGATCTAGGGTTGCATTCAAATTCACCGTCAGTTTATTGTCAAAGAAATTGGTACTCGCGTTCATTCTCACTGGACTCCATTTTAATGAATCTGCTGCCATATTATAGCTTGCAGAGAAATTTAAGTTGTTGAGTAAGGTAATTTTTTTTGGTTCCGTTTCTGTTGAATCCTTCGACATAACTTTAGCTTCAAAGACATTATTGAGTCTAAAGGTAAGATTGCTAGACAATCCTCTAGAAGGTGTTCCAAAAATACCACCTTCAAAACGCGTAAATTCCAAGGTGTCGTCGGGGTCTTCACTTTGTTGAACTTCATCGTAAAAAAAACTAAAATCGGGTGTATAGTTAAAAGAAACCTCTGGTCGCATCGTGTGACGTATCGCTTTTAAGCGACCTCTTTTGAAGGTATATTGCCCATATAGGGTGGTAGATGCAGAGATACCACCAGAATATTGTCGAAACGAATCAAAACCGTTGACAGTATCTGTAACTACTTGGTTCCCGTCAAGAAGCGTTGGGTCAAAGCTTTTGGCAATGGTTTTGAGATAAGATACTTCACTATAATTTACGCTTGGTGATAGGGTAATATAATTTAGTGCTTTGATATTGGTACTGGCAGAAATATTTTGACGTAATCCGCTTCTAGCGTTATCAAACATCCCGGCTTTAAAGAAATCCTCATCCGTCGTTGTTACCCGGTTTTGTAAATCCATACTATACGTGACACCAATGTTATGAATAGGATTCTTTTTAGAACCATTTTTGGGTGCAAAAGGATAGATACGATCCATACTCACCTGAAGAGATGGTAAATTCATATCGATCAATTCAGTGTTCGTGTTTTGGGTATGTGTTAAGGACATATTCATATTAAAAGGAGTCCCCACAAATTTTTTATAATAAGAAATTGATGAGCTAAACGTATTCGTTATTCCTCGTCCAATATTTATTTCATTTAAAGACTCTCGAAAATATCGACTACTACCAAGATTGACGGAGGAAGCGAATCTTGAATTCGGATTCGACTTTGCATCCTGACTATGACTCCAGCGCAAATAAAAGTTATTACGCTGCGAAAAATCGTCAAACCCACGCTGACTTGTAATTAAATTTTCAAAACGCAAACTAAAACTCCCGGAGAACTTATATCTAAGAGCGTAATTCGATTCAAAACGTAATCCCCAACTACCATTGGTGTAAATATCTCCTAAAATAGATAAGTCGACATAATCATTGATCGCAAAGTAATACCCTAAGTTTTGCAGAAAAAAACCTTGTTGATTATTTTCACCCCAAGTCGGAAGTTTGATACCCGAAGCCGACTTTTCTTTTGTTAATGGAGCGTAAAAAAAAGGAAGTACTGCGGGGGTAGGAACACCTGCCAATATTAACTGTGATAAACCTCCAACAACTTTTTTGCCAGGCACAACTTTAATGATGTTGGTTCCTATATAATAATCAGGTTTTTCCTTTAATGAAGTTGTGAATTTTGCATTGCTTATGTACAACGTTGAATCATTCTCTCTTCGCGTCAAAGCACCATTAATAGTGATACCATTTTGTTCGGTGGTGGTATTGTAAATAACAGCACGTTCGTTTTTAAAATTATAGATGAGTGAATCTTGAATAGATTCTTGATCTGCTTGTTTGAAAATAGGACGTTGAGTGTAGACGCCTGCTGTATCTACAATTCCCTTGGCGTAAGCCAAATTCTTTTCATAATCGATGATGATGATACCTGCTTTTAGCTCAATATCTTGATAATACAACTCTGCATTATTATACAGCGTCGTTGTTTTGGTGATAAAATTATTTGAGATATAATCAGTCGCTTTCTTTTTAATAACAGCTTCTAAAAACTCCTTTGGTTTGATACTATCAATTTTGGTTGTATCGACAGCTACAGAGTCAATTTTCTTAACGGAAATAGTATCGTTTTGTTTAGTTTGTTGACCAAAACTGTACGTAATTCCAACACTAAAAAATAGTAAAACTAAAAGTATGTGCTTTAAATTTGTATACAACGCTATTAATAGTATTTTTGTAAATAGAAAAACGGCTCAGTTTTTGAGTTTACAAACTTACATATATTTTTTATGAGGTTAAACTTAAAGAGACGTTAAAAAATGAATACTATTATTACCCCAAATAATAATAAAATTGGAATGATCAAAAAGATGTTATTTCTTGCATTTCTTGCAGGGATGTTTTTATTACCAACACAGTTTATAGGAGCACAACAAAAATTTAAGGTTGTTTTAGATCCTGGTCATGGAGGTTCTGATCCAGGGAATTTAGGAGCTCCCAAAAGTAAATACTTAGAAAAAGAAATCGTTTTAAAAATTGCTCTGAAGGTTGGCAAGTTATTAGAACAAGACAAAGATATAGAAGTTATTTACACTCGTAAAGATGATACATTTATAGATTTAGATGTTCGTGGACAAATTGCACAGACATCGAAGGCTAACTTGTTCATTTCTATACATTGTGACGCTTTTACGAGTCCGTATGCTTCAGGAGCCGGAACTTTTGTACTTGGATTACATGAAAATGACCGTAATTTTGAAATTGCTAAAAAAGAGAATCAAGTAATCTTGCTCGAAGATAATTATGAAGAGAAATATGGAGGATTCAACCCTAATTCGCCAGAGTCGGTGATTGGTATTACCATGATGCAAGAAGAATATTTAGACCAGAGTTTAACAATTGCAAGTCTGATACAAAATAAATTTGCTCAAGAATTAAAAAGGAAAGATCGTTTGGTAAAGCAAGCAGGATTTTTGGTACTTCGTAATACATTTATGCCGAGTGTATTAATAGAAACCGGCTTTTTAACAAATCCAAAAGAAGGGGCCTACTTAAACTCAGAAAAGGGACAAAAAGAAATGGCGAAAGCTATTTATGACGGAATTAAAGCCTACAAAAAAGAATATGACGCCAATGTTGTTGTAGAAGTAGAACCACCCAAGAAACCTGTAGAAGTAAAACCAGCATCGAGAGTTTTTAAGAATGTAGAGTTCAAAGTGCAAATAGCTTCAAGTTCTAAAAAAGTAAAAACCGCACCATATAATTTTAAGGGATTAAGAGATATGGAACGTGTAAGAATAGGCGCACATCACAAATACTATTACGGAAAAACTTCTGATTATGAGAAGGCCAAGAATTTACGGGCTATTGCAAGAGAGAAAGGCTACACTTCAGCTTTTATAGTTGCTTTTAAGTATGGAAAAAAGGTTCCAGTGAGAGATATTTTGAAATCTGAATAAAAAGAATTTACGCTTTCTACTCACAGAAATTATTAGTATTATTGCTTAACATCTAAACGTACTAATTTGAAGATTTCAAGAGAATTAAAAACAGGTGTGATTGTTATATTAGGAATCGCACTTTTTATTTGGGGCTTTAGCTACATAAAAGGGGAAAGCCTATTTGAAAAACCAAGAATGTTCTATGCTGAATACGATAATGTTCAAGGTTTATTGACTTCGGGTAGTGTTACAATTAACGGACTTAAAGTAGGAAAAATAGAAGCGATTACCTTTCATCCTAAGAAAACCGGTCGATTAGTAGTGAAGTTTTCTTTAGAGAACGATTTTCAATTTTCTGAAAATAGTATCGCTCAAATTTATAGCCCAGATTTTATTAGCGGCAAATCAATTAAAATTGTTCCTAGCTATCAAGGAGCCAATGCTGTATCTGGAGACACCTTAACCGCAAAAGTAGAAACGGATATTTTGGGTTCTATAGGTGATCAATTAGTACCCCTTCAAGAAAAAATTACAAGCTTTATAACAAATGCTGATGCTACATTTAAAAAATTAGCCGATTTACTAGATGAAGATTCTAAGACGAATTTAAAACAATCGTTCGCTAAGTTGAATAGTACGCTTTCATCTTTTAATGGAGCTTCACAATCAATGAATAGATTATTGGCTAAAAACGGTAAAATTGACTCTGTGTTAACAAACGCAAAAGTCGCTTCGGTAAATTTAGCTCAGATGACCGACTCCTTGGCGAGTGCAAACCTTGCAGGTACAATTCATAAATTAGAAGGTACCCTGAAAAATTTCAACGCTATCTTAGAAGATGTAGAACAGGGAAAAGGTTCTATGGGTAAATTACTAAAAGATGATGGTTTGTATAAAAACCTTGAAGGTGCCACGAAGGAAATGGAAGAATTACTACGTGAAATGAAGTTAAATCCGAAGCGTTTCGTCCATTTTTCATTATTTGGAAAAAAACCAAAACCCTACAAAAAAGGAGAAGAACCTACAGAACAAAAATAACCGAGTAAAAATTGCTGAAAAAAGTTATTAAAAATAGTTAATAACTAATTAAAACGAATCTTTAGAAAAATAAGATAATTAATTAGTTTTACGCTGCTTTCGAAATGGGTTGAATTTCGAGCTTTATTAATATCACAAATAGTAGATGCAATATTTACCAAACATACTCTTCGCAGTTGTTTTAATTTTCGGAATTACTTTTTTCGTAAAGAACGTAAAAAAGCTACTTCGCAATATCAAGTTAGGCAAAGCTGTTGATCGTTCTGACAATAGTGCTTTACGTTGGAAAAACATGATAAAGATTGCACTTGGTCAATCTAAAATGGTACGTCGTCCTGTCTCAGGATTGCTGCACATTGTTGTTTATGTTGGTTTTATCATTATTAACATTGAGGTCCTAGAAATCATTATAGATGGTTTATTTGGCACACATCGTTTATTTCAGAACTATGTAGGCGCTCAATTATATGGAGCCCTTATTGGTACTTTTGAAGTATTAGCTTTACTGGTGTTTGTTGCTGTTATCGTTTTTTGGATTCGACGAAACGTAATCACTATTAAACGCTTTTTAAATAAAGAAATGAAAGGTTGGCCGAAGAACGATGGTAACTTCATTTTATATTTTGAAATGGTCTTAATGACTCTGTTTTTAGTCATGAACGCTACAGATACTCCATTTCAGGAAGCGGGCATCGGAAATATAGTAAGTCAGTATATCGCTCCTTTGTTTAGTGATTTAACAGAGAGTACCATTCACTTGATTGAAAGAGGTGCTTGGTGGGCACATATTATAGGAATCCTCATTTTTCTGAATTACTTATACTATTCAAAACATCTTCATATTTTGTTGGCATTTCCAAATACTTATTTTGCCAATCTAAATGCGAAAGGTCAATTTGACAATCTCGCTTCGGTAACGAACGAGGTTAAATTAATGCTCGATCCAACTGCAGATCCTTTTGCAACACCGGCAGAAGATGATGCAGAAACAGTTCCTGAGAAGTTTGGAGCACAAGATGTATCAGATCTAAATTGGGTACAATTGCTAAACGCATATACCTGTACCGAATGCGGTCGATGTACTTCTGTTTGTCCGGCAAACCAAACGGGTAAAGAACTTTCACCGAGAGCGATTATGATGAAAACACGAGATCGTGTAGAGGAAGTAGGCAAAAATATTGACGCCAACGGCAAGTTTGTAGACGATGGAAAAACATTGTTCGATACAATTGCAACAGAAGAGTTATGGGCCTGCACAAGTTGTAATGCATGTGTAGAAGAGTGTCCTGTAAATATTGACCCTTTATCCATTATTATGGATATGAGGCGTTATGAAGTGATGGAGAAATCAGCAGCACCGCAAGAATTGAATATGATGATGACCAATATTGAGAATAATGGCGCGCCATGGCAATACAATCAAATGGATAGATTAAACTGGAAAGATGAAGAATAAATTTAATAAAGAACTAGAAGAACTTAAAGACGAACAAGGTAATTTAATAAGCCCGGGATTAGCCGAAGGCATTAAGAATTATCTAATTGATATAGACGGAACTATTTGTGATGATATTCCAAATGAAGAACCAGAGCGTATGTTAACGGCTGAAGTATATCCGGATGCCTTAATTACCTTGAATAAATGGTATGATGAAGGACATATAATTTGTTTTTTCACTTCTAGAACCGAAGATCATAGAACATATACAGAAATATGGCTTCGAGAGAATGGTTTTAAATACCATAGTTTACTAATGGGAAAACCTCGTGGAGGCAATTATCATTGGATAGATAATCATTTAGTAAAAGCCACTCGATATAGAGGTAAATTTACGGATTTAGTTGATAAAGAAGTAACAATTCAAGTGTTTGACGATGGTCAACACGAATAAAATTTAAAAATATTTCAGCAGTATGAATGTACCTACAATGGCAGAAATGATGGCCCAAGGAAAACAACCAGAAGTGTTGTTTTGGGTTGGATGTGCAGGTAGTTTCGATGATAGAGCGAAGAAAATAACAAAAGCCTTTGTAAAAATATTACATAAGGCAAAGGTAGATTTCGCAGTGCTCGGTACAGAAGAAAGTTGTACTGGTGATCCAGCTAAACGATCGGGAAATGAGTTTTTGTTTCAAATGCAAGCTATGACAAATATCGAAGTGATGAATGCTTATGAAGTAAAAAAAGTGGTGACAGCATGTCCTCATTGTTTCAATACACTGAAGAATGAATATCCAGATCTAGGCGGAAACTATGACGTGATGCATCATACGCAGTTTTTAAAATTGTTATTGAGCGAAGGACGTATTTCAATTGAAGGCGGCAGTTATAAAGGTAAACGTATTACATTTCACGATCCTTGTTATCTTGGAAGAGCGAATGATGTTTATGAAGCGCCGCGTGATTTGATTCGTAAGCTAGAAGGTGAACTGATTGAAATGAAGCGTTGTAAACGCAATGGCTTGTGTTGTGGTGCTGGTGGAGCTCAAATGTTTAAAGAACCAGAAAAAGGATCGAAAGATATCAATATAGAACGAACAGAAGATGCGTTAGAGGTAAAGCCTGATATCATTGCCACTGGATGTCCTTTTTGTAATACCATGATGACAGATGGTATTAAAAATAAAGAGAAAGAAGAAGTCAAAGTTTTAGATATCGTTGAACTAATTGCAAATGCACAAGATTTATAAAAACTCCTACATATTATGCCTTATATTAAAGATAAGAATCTCGTAAATATATACGAAGAGGTAGACAAGGCCAATCAAACGATTGGTAAACTTACCGATCTTTTAAAAGAAGAAGAAGAACATAATTCGATTCTCAAGAAGCATCGCGTGATTCTTGGTTTTTTTGGATTGTTGTTGCTACTATTGTTTATTTGGTCTTTTTTAGGGAAAGAAGAAAAGCCGAATGATAAGTTTTTAATGCGAAATAATCTAACACTTATCGATACCGATAGTCTTGAGGCAATAAAAGCAAATTTAAAGCCAGTAGATACCACAAATATGAGTGGTATTGATGGAGAATTTACGAGCCTTGATGAAGATTTAGGTGGTATGGAAGGAGAAACAATTATCTACAGTGTTCAGATCGGTGCGTTTACAAATTTTAAGGCAAAGCTATTTTCAGATGATCTAGCTCATTTAAAAGAGTTCAAAGAAGGAGGCTTGAATAAATACGCATTAGGTAATTTTATTACTTATAGTGAGGCAAAAACGTTAAAAGAAGATCTGAGAAGATTAGGTTTTGTAGATTGTTTTGTCATTGCTCAGTCTTATGGACAACCTGTAAATATTAAAGAAGCACTTCAGTTAAGCGAAGAGATGCATTATTTAAACTAGCACTAATTCTATGCTAAAGGCTTTTGTAAAAGCTGCAAGATTACGCACCTTACCTTTATCGGTTTCAGGAATAGTATTAGGTAGTTTTTTGGCTGCTCAACAAGGGATGTTTAACATGAGTATCTTTGTGTTAGCCCTCATCACGACTATCGGCTTTCAAGTAGTATCTAATTTTGCAAATGATTATGGTGATGGCGTGAAAGGTACCGACAATGCCAATAGAATTGGACCGCAAAGAGCACTGCAAAGCGGTGCAATATCTCCAACCCAAATGCTCAACGCAATTAAAATCACAAGTTTGGTAACTTTTGTAGTGACCTTGGTGCTTATATACATAGCATTTGGTACAGCTCATTTAAAGTATATGCTCATCTTTTTGATTTTAGGAATTGCAAGTATCGCGGCCGCAATTAAATATACGATGGGAGACAATCCTTTTGGATACAGTGGTTATGGCGATATTTTTGTTTTTCTCTTTTTTGGGCTGCTAGGTGTTATCGGAAGTTATTTTCTCTACACCAAACAACTCGATTATACTTTGTTACTTCCGGCTACGACTTTAGGTGCACTAAGTGCCGGAGTTTTGAATCTAAACAATATGCGTGATCGCGTATCCGACAAAGCATCCAATAAAAGAACATTGGTTGTAAAAATGGGACCAATCTATGCAAAATATTACCATTATTCCTTACTAATGCTGGCATTGACATGCGCTGTAATCTATACTTTATTCCATTTTAGATCGTACCCACAATTCTTGTTCCTAATTGCCTTTATTCCAATTTTGAGACATTTAAAAGTAGTTCATAAAAATGAAAGTCCTGCCTTATTGGATCCTGAATTAAAGATTTTAGCTTTGAGCACTTTTTTATTTGCCATCCTTTTCGGACTAGGACAAATACTCTAGTTTTGGCTTGTTTCTATTATTTAGTAACTTAGTTCCACAAATAACCAATATAAATGAAAATCACGTATATAGGACATGGTGGATTAAGTATCGAAGTGTTAGATAAACACATTGTAGTAGATCCTTTTGTTACAGCGAATGATTTAGCCAAGCATTTAGATCCCAATGAGATAAAGGCGGACTATATTTTAATCACACATGCACATTTTGATCATATTGTCGATGTGGAACTTATTGCCAACCGCACTGGTGCAAAGATTGTTTCAAATTATGAGATTTTCATGCACTTTAATAACAAAGGTCTCGAAGGACATCCGATGAATCACGGAGGGAGCTGGCAATTTGATTTTGGAAAGGTTACCTACACCAACGCCGTACATACCAGTTCTTTTCAAGACGGCAGTTATGGTGGTAATCCTGGAGGGTTTCTAATAGAGACATCAGAAGGTACTATTTATATAGCAGGTGATACCGCCTTGACATATGATATGAAGTTGATTCCTTTAATGGCGACTCTGGATTTAGCGGTGTTACCGATTGGAGACAATTTTACCATGGGGGTTGATGCGGCAATTGTGGCATCTGATTTTGTAGAGTGTAGTAAAATTTTAGGCTATCATTACGATACTTTCGGATATATTAAAATTAATCATGAAGAAGCGAAATCAAAATTTTCAGCCAAAAATAAAGAATTAATCTTGTTAGATATAGGAGCATCAATTAACATTTAAAACCAAGAACATGGAAACATTTTTGTACATCATTGGAGCGATTATCGCATTGATCATTATTTTAGCGCTTATTGCGCCAAAATCGTATGCCGTAAGTAGGAGTATTGAAATTAATAAACCTGCTAATGACTTATTTGAATATTTAAGATTTTTGAATAATCATGATGCTTGGTCTCCTTGGTTTGAAAGAGATCCAAATATGAAAAAAACATCCACCGGTACCGATGGAGAAATAGGATTTGTATCTGCATGGGAAAGTGATCACAAGCAAGTAGGTCATGGAGAACAAGAAATAACAGGACTCGTAGAGGGTAAAGTCATTAATATGGTACTTCGTTTTTTAAAACCTTTTAAGTCTACTTCAGACGCTTATTTAAAATTAGACGAAAGCAATAATGGTACAACCGTTACTTGGGGCTTTTCAGGGAACAATAAATTTCCAGTGAGTATTATGATGTTATTTATGAATATGGATAAAGCTGTTGGTGGCGACTTTGAAGCCGGCTTGGCCAAATTAAAATCGGTTATGGAAAGCTAGTGCGTATGGATTTACAAATGATTGGCTGGTTTGAAATACCAGTGTTAGATATGGATAGAGCGGTAAATTTTTACAATGAAGTCTTTCAAATTGATATCAAGGTGCAACAATTTGGTCCAACGACTATGGGATGGTTTCCGTTTGCAGAAAGTAAAAATGCGACAGGCGCGAGCGGTTCTCTGATACATAACCCTGAACATTATAAACCCTCAGATCAAGGCGCATTGGTATATTTCAATTCTCGTTCTGGTGACCTCGCTGTTGAATTGAATAGAATAGAAGCGGCTGGAGGTAAAATATTAAAACCTAAAACACATATTTCAGAAGAACATGGTTATATGGCACTTTTCAAAGATGTTGAAGGAAATCGAGTAGCCTTATATTCTTCGAAGTAATTTATGCGGGCAACTTTTCAAAAACATGTGCTGAAGTTTAAACAAGCCAGTGGAACCTCACGTGGTGTTTTAAGAACGAAAGACACCTATTTTTTGGTGATCGAAGATAGCAACCAAAAGGGTATAGGTGAATGTGGTTTATTTCGAGGTTTGAGTAGCGATGACAGACCAGATTATGAAGAAAAGTTACAATGGGTTTGTCACCATATTAATTTAGGAAAAGAGAAACTATTAGAGCAAGTCTATGACATGCCATCGATTCAGTTTGGTATAGAGCAAGCTTTTTTGTCTTTGAGAAGTATAAAACCCTTTGAATTGTACCCCTCTAAATTTACAAAAGGCGAGGAAGGCATTTCTATCAACGGTCTCATATGGATGGGAGATAAAGCTTTTATGAAGCAGCAAATCGTGGAAAAGATTGAAGTGGGATTTACAACCATAAAATTGAAAATAGGAGCGATAGATTTTAAGACTGAATTAAATCTATTACAGTTTATTCGATCCCAATTCTCATCGCAAGAAATTGAATTGCGTGTAGATGCTAATGGTGCTTTTTCTCCCGAAAATGCTTTAGAAAAATTAAAGCGCTTGTCAGACTATGAACTACATTCTATTGAACAACCCATCCGACAAGGACAACTGAATGAAATGGCAGCCTTATGCGCCGAAACGCCTTTACCAATTGCTTTAGATGAAGAGCTCATTGGTATTTTTCGTGATGCTGAAAAAGAAAAGATTTTAGAGACCGTCAAACCTCAATATATTATACTAAAGCCAAGTTTAATCGGTGGCTTCCGCGGAAGCAAGGCTTGGATACAATTAGCGAATAGATATAATGCTGGATGGTGGATTACTTCGGCCTTAGAAAGTAACGTTGGTTTGAATGCAATTGCTCAATTCACGCATCATCTAAAAACTGAAATGCCACAAGGATTGGGCACAGGAGGGCTTTTTACCAATAATATAGATTCTCCATTATTTGTTGATGGGGGATATTTACGATATAACCCTGAATTAAATTGGAATTTTGAATGATAAAAATGTACTTTTAGAATCTAATTGAACTAGAACAATGAATTTTATACAACAAGCTTATAAAGGAAACAAAGAATGGTATTACTATATAATTACTATCATTATTGTTTTTAGTTTTTGGCAGATTCTAGGTGTTATTCCACTTGGAGTCGTTGGTTTTATGAAAACCGGTAATGTTGCTGATTTTCAAGCAGCAGCGCTTGAAAACTTTACGACTATCGGCATTAATGCGAATCTCTATTTAGTATTAATGCTATTCACCCTGATTATGGGATTGGTAGGCTTGATGCTTGGGGTGCGCTTTATTCATAGAAGAACGGTAAAGACCCTAATTACAAGTCGCGAAAAGATCGATTGGGGAAGAGTGTTTTATGCTTTCTTTTTATGGTTTGGCATAAGTGTATTCTTTCTTGTACTTGCCTATTTTTTAGAGCCCGAAGATTTGGTATGGAATTTTAAACCCATCCCGTTTTTAATTCTTGTAGTGATATCGTTCTTATTAATCCCATTGCAAACATCTTTCGAAGAGTTATTATTCAGAGGCTATTTAATGCAAGGATTGGGTGTGTTGGTAAAGAATCGATGGTTTCCATTATTAGTTACTTCTATTGTCTTTGGATTGCTTCATGGAGCAAACCCAGAGGTTGCTAAACTCGGATACGGTATTATGACATTTTATATTGGTACGGGGTTGTTATATGGAATTGCTACATTGATGGATGAAGGAACTGAAATAGCATTGGGTTTACATGCATCAAATAACATCGTCGCAGCAATCTTTGTGACTACTGATTGGACTGTGTTTCAAACAGATGCGTTATATGTTGATACTGCCGAACCTTCATTAGGTTGGGAGACATTCATTCCGGTATTTATAGTATATCCTATTTTGTTGTTGGTTTTCTCAAAAAAATATGGCTGGAGTAATTGGGGTGAAAAACTAACTGGTTCGATTGCGCTTCCATCACAAGATGATGATATATTAAACTGATTAGATGTGCATGACTCATCTTAGTATTCATAAAGATTTTATGCTCAATGGTCGCCAGTTTGCGTCAAATAATGATTTGTTAGCTTCTGCACGAAATATAGATTTGAAGTTGTTTTCTTTTTTATCAGATTGGTTTGAGGACACTTCCCATATGACCGTACAAACTTCTGGTTCTACAGGAACGCCCAAAGATATACAGTTAAAAAAAGAATACATGGTCAATAGTGCATTGGCTACAGGCGCGTATTTTGGCCTATCGGCGAAAACAACAGTGTTATTATGTTTGTCTGCGGATTATATTGCGGGTAAAATGATGGTAGTTCGTGCCTTAGTTTTGGGTTGGCATTTAGATATTGTTGAGCCAGTTTCTCATCCACTAAAAGCAGTACAAAAATCATATGATTTTTCGGCTATGGTTCCGTTACAAGTGCACAATTCAATTGATGAGTTACATCAGATAAAAACTCTGATCATTGGAGGAGGAGTGGTATCGAAAGAATTAGAGCATAAAATAGCCGATGTCTCAACAGAAGTATATGCAACTTACGGTATGACCGAAACCGTTACACATATTGCGATAAAAAAACTCAATCAGCACTTAAAATCCGACAAGAGCTTTCCATCTCATTACACAATTCTTCCGGGGATAAAAATTCATAAAGATGCGCGTGATTGCTTGATCATTGATGCCCCTCGAATTTCCGACGAAAAAGTGGTTACCAATGATGTTGTTAACTTAGTTTCAGAAACTGAATTCGAATGGTTGGGACGCTATGATAGTATAATTAATTCGGGTGGTATTAAATTAATACCTGAACAAATAGAACACAAGTTATCTGAGATTATTGAGGAGCGTTTTTTTGTCGCAGGTCTTGCCGATGCTGTTCTTGGAGAAAAATTAGTGTTACTTATTGAACAAAATATCACATCAGGTGACGCCATAGAAAATCATAATTGTATGGAGAAGATTCGCAAGCTTACATCGTTATCTAAATTTGAAACCCCTAAACAAGTTTATTTCCTAGATCAATTCATAGAAACCGAGACGAAAAAAATCAACAGACTTAAGACGGTAGAAAAACTATTGACACTATAAGTTCCAAGAGATTCCGGCTTCTATGTTCATTACATTATAGCCGCTATTCGGCAATTGAATACGTGCATTTGACACATGACTAAATGTTGGTCTTAAGGCTAAAAAAAGTTGCCTTGAAATGCGATAATGTAATGCGAAACCTATATTTTCCGTGAAGGTAAAGCCTTTTGCCAGACGCTCGGTTCGTGTATCAATAATTCCTGGCCCGACAGCAAAGAAAGCAGAAGCCTCAAGATTTTTAAAGATGTTGCGTCGCACACTTATTTCAAATGTCAGCGCGTATAAACGCATAGATTTTAATGTAGTGAATGTAATGCGGTCTTCCTCAAAGTTTTCTTCAATTTCTCTTACAAAGAATCGATTAAGTAATTGGTGTTTCAGAAAATGAATTTGGGGCTGTACGGCCAGACGCCATTGATACTTTTTATGATTTAGAGCATACTGAAATGAGGCCTTAATATAGGAGGTCTTATATGAATAATCAGGATCATCAAATAGAAACGTATGCTCATTACCAATACCAGCATACAACCCAATCACATCGGGCATCAGTTTATGGTCTTTGCTTTGTGAAAAAGATGAAATACACCCTAAAGTGACAAGAGTTATAAAGAGACGACGAAGCACTTTTCTAAGAAAACTGTGTTGCCACTTTTTCTGCTTTTCTACTCTCGCTATAATCATAGAATCCTTCTCCAGATTTTGCACCTAATTTTCCAGCAGTGACCATATTTACTAAAAGAGGACACGGAGCATATTTCGGGTTTCCGAAACCATCATGCAGTACATTTAAAATAGATAAACATACGTCAAGACCAATAAAATCAGCTAGTTGCAAGGGGCCCATTGGATGTGCCATTCCTAATTTCATGACGGTATCTATTTCATACACGCCGGCAACACCTTCGTACAATGAGTAGATGGCCTCATTGAGCATAGGCATTAAAATGCGATTGGCAATGAAACCAGGATAATCATTTACTTCTACAGGTACTTTTTTGAGGTTCCGAGAAAGCTCCATAATGGTATTGGTAACTTCGTCAGAGGTGGAATACCCTCTAATCACTTCGACCAATTTCATAATCGGTACAGGATTCATAAAATGCATTCCAATCACCTTATCTGGTCGTGTGGTAACTGAGGCTATTTTGGTAATAGAAATTGAGGATGTATTACTGGCTAAAATAGTATCAGCTTCACATACTTGATCTAATTCTTTAAAAATATTCAGCTTTAGCTCAACATTTTCGGTAGCTGCTTCAACAACTAAATGCGCGTTTTTAACACCCTCCTTAATAGAAGTAAAGGTTTTGATATGAGAAAGTGTTGTTTGTTTGTCATCTTCGCTAATGCGCTCTTTAGCAACCATTCGGTCTAAGTTTTTCGCAATGGTTGCTACACCTCTGTCGAGGGAAGCTTGTGAGATATCTATTAATTGTACGTTGTAACCAAATTGCGCAAATGTATGTGCGATGCCATTACCCATGGTACCTGCTCCTATAACTGCTACGTTTTTCATATTCATTTATTTTGTACCCATTGATATGGGAATTTTGTGTTTCCGCGTCAGCGAAATTTTTGGTATTCGATTAAAAACAATCTATTATTTGTTGTGCCACACGTAAGGCATTAGCTCCTTGACTTAGGGTCACAACGGGTGTTGTATCATGTATAATGGCCTCTGCAAAAGTTTCTAATTCGTCTAAAATGGCGTTATTCGACGCTACGGTTGGGTTTTCGAAATAAATTTGCTTTTTTACACCCTCGGCATTTTGCAATATCATAGCAAATTCATCAGGTTTTTCAGGCACATCTTTCATCTTCACTACTTCTGATTTCTTTTCTAGGAAATCAACAGATACGTACGCATCTTTCTGGAAAAAACGTGTTTTACGCATATTTTTTAAAGAAATTCTGCTTGCGGTAAGATTTGCTACGCATCCATTTTGAAATTCAATACGAGCATTAGCAATATCGGGTGTATCACTTATGACAGCTACACCACTGGCATTGATGTTTTTTACTTTAGAGTTTACAACACTCAAAATAATATCAATATCATGAATCATCAGATCAAGTACTACCGGTACATCGGTTCCTCTAGGGTTGAATTCGGCCAATCGGTGTGTTTCAATAAACATGGGTTCATTGATCATATCTTTTACAGCTGTAAATGCCGGATTGAAACGTTCTACATGTCCAACTTGGCCGCGCACGTGATACATGCTAGCTAAGGTTTTAATGGCTTCGGCTTCTGAAACCGTATTCGTAATAGGCTTTTCAATAAAAATATGTTTTCCTTTAGTAATGGCTTCTTTGGCACATTCAAAATGTGACAATGTAGGTGTCACAATATCTACAACTTCAACGGCATCTATAAGTGCAGAGATAGAATCGAAGGCGGTATAGCCGAATTCCTGCGCTACTTTTTGCGCATTTTCTTTGATCGGGTCGAAAAAACCAACGAGTTCATATTTTTCAGACTGTTGTAATAATTTTAAATGAATTTTACCAAGATGACCGGCACCTAAAACACCTACTTTTAACATGGAGCATAATTTTGAACAAAAGTAGTAAATAAGAGTTTTTTAATTTGCTTTTTTACTAAAATATTTCCGTAATTTGATTTCGCTATATGAAAGACTTACCAAAACATAAAGGGCTTAGAAATCAGCTAGTTAAAATCGTTAGAGACAAGGGTATAACCGACGAGAAAGTATTATCTGCAATTGCCGAGATTCCGAGGCATTTATTTATGGATTCGGGTTTCATAGATTTTGCCTACCAAGACAAGGCATTTCCTATTGCCGCTAGTCAGACCATATCGCAGCCCTATACGGTAGCTTTTCAAACAGAATTACTACACATTAAAAAAGGAGATAAAGTTTTAGAGATCGGTACAGGTTCTGGTTATCAAACGGCAGTCCTCATCGAATTGGGAGCTCAGGTGTATAGTATTGAGCGCCAAAAAGAACTATATGAGATCACACGTAAATTTTTACCAAGACTTGGCTATGTTGCTAAAAAACTAAATTTTGGTGATGGTTATAAGGGTTGGCCTGAATTTGCACCTTTTGATAAGATCATTGTTACGGCTGGTGCACCTTTTGTACCGGCACCCTTGCTGACACAATTAAAAATAGGAGGTCGTTTGGTGATTCCTGTAGGTGATGATGTGCAAGTAATGACTTTATTCGTGAGAAAAGGTGAGAAAGAATTTGAAAAACATGAGTTTGGCGATTTTCGTTTTGTGCCAATGTTAAAAGAGAGTCAGAAGTAATTCTAATCTCATATCGAATGACGAGAAACAAGCCGAATCACTTGACTGACGAATATTTAAACTGCTTTCAGACTCAAATCCATGTTATAGACTGAGTGGGTGAGGGCTCCAGAAGAAATAAAGTCAACACCACAATCTGCATAGGCTCTCAGTGTGTTTTCATTGATACCTCCAGACGATTCAGTTAAGCATTGATTTCCAATCATGGCAACAGCTTTACGCGTATCTTCATAATTAAAATTATCAATTAAGATGCGATACACCCCTTTAGATTGTAAAATTTCTTCAATTTCTGTTAAGTTTCTAGCTTCTACTATAATTTTTAAGTCACGCTTGCTGTCTTTCAAATAGGCATTCGTTTTTGCAATGGCTTTGGTAATACCTCCGGCAAAGTCAATATGATTATCTTTTAACATGATCATATCATAGAGCGCAAAACGGTGATTTTCTCCACCGCCAATTTTTACTGCCCATTTTTCTAAAGCACGAATCCCAGGAGTCGTTTTACGCGTATCTAATATTTTTGTTTTGGTACCTTCTAGCAAATCCATAAAAGAGCGTGTCTTTGTGGCAATAGCACTCATACGCTGCATTGCATTCAATACCAAGCGCTCTGCTTTCAAAATCGATTGTGAAGAACCTTCAACATAAAAGGCGATGTCGCCATATTGTACGCGACTACCATCTTCAATCAAGGTCTCAATCTTCAGCTCTTTATCGACATAGTGAAATACTTGTTTCGCAAATTCAATACCAGCAATAATCCCTTCATCTTTGACGAGTAATTTGGCTTTTCCTTTTGTTTTCGCCGGAATACAAGCCAATGAACTATGATCCCCATCACCCACATCTTCACGAATGGCGTTGCTAATAATAAGTTCGAGTTCTTGTTGAAATTGTTTTTGGCTGATCATCTCATTAAATTTGTGAAGCAAAAATAAGTTTTATATTTACGACTCAAAATTATTTAAATAGTAAAATTACTATCCTGTGAAAATTAAATTAGTTGCTATTGGAAAAACAGATGATAAAGATTTGATGCGTCTCATTGAAAATTATCATAAGCGACTGAATCATTATGTCAAATTCGAATTCAAGATTATTCCTGACCTTAAGAAAGCCAAAAACTTGTCAGAAGATCAGCAAAAGGAGAAGGAGGGAGCTCTTATTTTAAAAGAAATAGTTGCCACAGATCAATTAATTTTGTTGGACGAAAAAGGCCATGAATTTCGTTCCATAGAATTTTCAAGATTCCTACAAAAGAAAATGAACTCTGGTGTTAAACAGCTTGTTTTCATTATTGGTGGACCCTATGGGTTTTCACAAACCGTGTACCAGAAAGCACAGGGAAAAGTATCATTATCTAAGATGACATTTTCACATCAAATGATACGATTATTTATGGTAGAACAGTTATACAGGGCTTTTACCATTTTAAAAAATGAACCATATCACCATGAATAGTTTCTATTACCTTGTGCAGCTATCGAATTTTGATGCCTTTCATATCTTTAAATCTACCAGTAACTAGCCAACCTCCAAAGTTCTCAGAAACGGCTAATAATAATTCATTCTTACCTTTCTGCAAATTGAGATAGGCGGCATCGAAGAGGCCTATACTACCTAAATAACGATAATCTCTCGAACGAAAAGTATTGTTTCCTCGATATACGGGTTTCCCATTTAAAATTAGGACAACGCGATCGCTATACCCAAATTCGAAGAGTTTACTTTGAGTTTTATCAGAGTCGATATTAATTTTTGCAAAAACGGTATTTCCTGGAACCTTGTTTCTTAGGTTGATTTGACGAGAAATATTCGCTGCCGTTCCTTCTTCAACCTGAATCTTTTTACCCCATTTTCTTGAGCTGATCACTGTTTTTAATTGCGCAGGATCCTCCAATAATTTTTCTTCAAACTTATCAGAAACTTCCCATTGTGGGATGAGTCCTTTAATCGGTTTTCTATCTACCGACTTAAAGTTAACCAATGCTGTTTTGCTTTTATCAATTTTAATATTCGCTATATGCATACCAGATCTATTACCACCCCGAAAGAAGAGTGTTCCTTCTTGAGTTGGATGAAAAAGATACCAAGATAAGTGGGCTTCTTCGGCATGATTCAGGAAAATTTGAGCTTTATTATCGTTTACTACAATTTTAACATGCGTCCAATCATCGTATATATACTTATAAACAAAGGAATGTCTGGCTCCAAAATACAATTGCCAGGGAGAAATGCCGCGAGTAATGGGTAGTACTTGAGTCGCATCCGGATTGCCAGATTGATGAGGCCTCATATAAAACAGTTCAGCATTTTGTTCTTTGGTCATTCTAAAAATCACTCCTGGAAAAGCTTGCTCTTTTTTTAAATAAATATCAAATTCAATGGTACCGTTTAAAAAAGACATATTCTTAGGTGACAAAGTACCTCCTTGTATATAGATGGCATTTTGACCTTTATATTGTTCAATAACATATGATTGAGCATTGATCTCGAAATTGGTAGTATCAATGGCGATGATATCTTGTGCAACGCTCAATTGAATACAAAAGAGAGCGATAACTGTGTGTATTAGTTGTTTTTTCATAATCTTCTATTTGATGTTTAAAAATCAATATTGTAACCGAAATACCGAAAACAAGTTCGTTCAAGTTCGCTCAATGTTGTTCAATTCATAAATTTTAGTGAGTTTTGTATAGACTATGAATACTTATCCAGAATATACGTTGGTTCAGAAATGTCTTCTAGAGATAGAGGGTAAGTTGGGCTGGGGAAATTCAAGCGCTTGGCATAACGATGTATTTATCGAATTGAGTGAAACCATACATCAGCATACTCAAGTACTACTGAGCCCTACAACCCTAAAGAGGGTCTGGGGTAGAATAAACTATGCTAGCGCACCTAGTATTAGTACATTGAATACCTTATCACAATTTGCCGGGTATGTAAATTGGAGGGATTTTAAGAATAGAGCAAAGGCGACCAAGCCAAATTGGTTAAGTAAAAAAATTGCAGAGAATATTGGCGTTATTGCTGGTACCGCCGCTCTTATGACACTTGTTTTCATTTCGTTGTATTCTATGACAGGACGATCAAACACAAGTGAGATAGATACTGCAGATCTAGAATTTAGTAGCCAACCAGTAACAGAAGGGTTGCCGAATTCGGTGGTTTTCGATTTTAATGTAAGCTCAGTCCAATCGGATAGTATTTTTATCCAACAATATTGGGATAAAACGAAAACTATAAAAATTCAAAATCAACAACAACAAGCCACAGGTATCTATTATTATCCGGGTTATTTTAGATCTAAGTTATTAATAGATGGAAACATTATAAAAGAACATGATCTATTCATTAAATCAAACGGATGGGTTGGAACGATTGATTATCAGCCTGTACCCAAATATTTTGATGGATCTGAACTATCAGTTGATACAGCTTTGTTAGAAGAAATCGCGAACAATGTTACATATATAGGCTCCTCTTTTCATTTTGTAAAAGATTTTGGAGATGTGTCTGGAGATCATTTGGAAATACAAAGTAGGGTTCAAAATTTATATCGAGATAAATGGGCGGTGTGTCAGGCATTTAGAATTGTAGTTTTGGGCACTGAAGGTGCCTTGAGTATTCCGTTTTCAATACCAGGTTGTGTATCAGATATATGGCTGATGCTCAATGAGCGCTTTTGGAGTGGTAAAGAGCATGATCTTTCGGTGTTCGGACTTGATACTTCTACACCTCGCAACATCAATATTACCATCAAAGACAAGCAAATACAAATCTCGGTTGATCGCAAAGAAATCTTCCAAGATGCTTATCAAGAATCTATTGGTGATTTCGTCGGTATCCGCTATCGATTTGTAGGTGCTGGAAAAGTAACAGAACTCACGGTCAAAGATGAGAATGGAAGTACCATTCTTTCACAAAATGTTAATTAAATGTTTTTGTCCTTACTGTATTTGCTTTTACTTGTGCTGGTGTAAACCAAGCGTCACGCATTTCCTTTTTAGAGAATAATTCTAGTTGATCTCCATTATGTTTTGAATCTTTTTGAGTGGCATTGCCATAACTCAATAGTACTTTCGCCCGTACTTGAGTATCAAACTCAATAATGCCTACCCACGAATCTCCGCCACCAACATACATATTGGTATCATCTCTTCCTCCGGCCCATGCTACTCTAAAAACACCCATAGAACCGTCAATACCATTCGCTGGTAGATTTTTATCATTGTACTTGATTCTATAATAATCCCCCCATGGAGTATCGAGACTTCCAAATTTAGTCTCTATTTCGATGGCGGCCGTTTCCAATAGCTGTACTGCTTTGGCTGGATCTGCCAAACCATCTGGAGTTGTATTGGGTTTGTTGAAATTCCATTTTTCAGCATAATTTGAACTTTTCCATACATTAAACTTTCGGGCCCAGTTATAGAAGAGTAGCATACCTTTACTGTCGGCATCAGCTTCGCGATCCCATGATTCCAAGACTTTTTTTGCCTCTTTCGCTTTCGCGGAAGTAGAGGCGTCTACAGCTGTGAAGAGATCATCTAAAATACGGTCTGCGAATTCGAGTTTAGTAGACAATTTATAAGCAACCAATTCATCAAAGGTGATAGAATCATCTTCTAGCAACATTCTGGCCGAACGCTGTGGTCTAAAATTCATGCTTATAGGAGCCATGTAAGGTGGATAATCCTTTGGGTCTAACGCTGTTGGTATGGTGCTCGTCCAAGGTGGATCATTGGCATTTTGTAACCAACCGGTAGTCGGATTTTTTAATTTAGGTAAATCTGCATAGTCATGAGTGCTCGTCCAGACATCAGAAGATTTTCCTCCCGGAATGATACGATCCCAGTAATTCCAATCCCCAGAACTTCGTTTCGGTACAAGACCATTAAATAAATAAAAAATATTCCCAGTTTTATCAGCATACATTACATTCCAAAATGGAATTTGTGCCATTTTCAAAGAAGTTTCAAATTCTTCAAAGTTACTGCTATTGATCATTTTCCACCATTGTAAAAATGCATTCGGCTTGTCTAGACCTACCATCCTTAAAGCCAGTACTTTCCCTTCTTTTCTATTGACTACAGGGCCATGTACAGTGCGCATCAATGGAATTTCCTGATCGATCAATGTTCCGTCATCTTGTTTTATTTTAATAACTTTTTTCGAAGCGATAAAATCAGTTCGTTCGCCGTCAAGAAGATAGCCACCGTCTTTCACGTCTAATTCATACGTGTCTGCATTGTCAATAGTATTATCGGTATGACTCCATCCAAGGTTTTTGTTAAAGCCAATGGCGATACCAGGAAAACCAACCAGCGTGGCTCCATACATACTTTTATCGTCGATATTTAAGTGTGATTCAAAAAATAAAAATTCTTTCCACCAAGGCAAGTGTGGATTTTGAACTAACATGGCTTTACCTGAAGTTGATTTTTTTGGACCAATTGCATACGTATTGGATCCCATATCTGGCCATTGCTGTACACGTCCTAAATCGTTTCCTCCGATAAAACGAGTAAAAACAACATACATGCTATGCATATTTACATCTTTTGTCGTAATTGGTAGGACAACTTTGTGTTGTTCATCGATAGCTTCTGGATGGGCTTCAGCATACGCATTCAAACCTTTCACAAAAGCGGTATAAATAGCTTTCAATTCAGGATCTTGTGTTGTCTCCCATTCAGTGGCCAATTCCTCAAAGCCTAAGGTATGAATAAGCATATCGTTATCGAGCTTGCTTTTTCCCCAATACTCAGCACCTTTACCACGAGAGCTACCATAAAGTTCTAAAATCATATTAGCATGATTATGCATTTGTGCCCAGCCCTGGGCGAAAAATAACTCATCTGTTGTTTGAGCATAGATGTGGGGTACTCCCCATGAGTCCCAATCAATACGAGTTTTTGTAACTTCTTGAGAAGTACATGCAGTTGTTAAGAATAAAATAGAAAGGACTAAGGAAAAAAAGGAGGTTTTCATAAGATAGAATTGTATGGTAATTATTTCATTGTCAGTAGCTAAAAAAGATAGTGAAAGATACACTATACTTTTGATAATAAAAAATTTCAAGAGTGGGGGTAGGAATTTTTAGAGCGTAGTTGTTTTATGAACGTATGTACGCAAAAATCTATAAGTACAATTGGAGGATTCGCTTATAATTGCTGCATACACTTAATTAAGAATTAAAGCATCTCGACGGAGATGCTTTTTTTATGCTTCAACTTTTCATTTTGTTATCCACCATTTTACAAATACATTTGTTACCGTTAAAAAACAGATATAATGAAATTATTACAAGAGTTTAAAGAGTTTGCAGTTAAAGGAAATATGATGGATATGGCCATCGGGATTATTATTGGTGCTTCTTTCAATACCATCATTGATGTATTGGTGAAAAAAGTACTATTACCACCTTTATCATTGTTGTCTAGTGGTATTCATATGGGGGACAAGAGGATTATATTACGTGATGCGCAACTCGACGAAAACGGAGCGCAACTTGTTGAAGAAGTGGCTGTTGGTTATGGGGCCTTGGCGGAAGCAATGCTTGATTTTTTGATTGTCGGATTTACTATTTTTATAGTAGTGAAAGGAATGAATCGATTAAGATCAAAAGCACAAGACACGAAAGATGTGACGGTTGCAACTCCAAAAGATATAGAATTACTGTCAAGTTTAGAAGATTTGCTGATTCAACAAAATGAACTATTGAAGACCAAGCTGAAATAATATTACCTATGAAATATCTCCAAAACAAATTATACAATGTATTGTTTATATTGGTTAGTACAATCCTTTGTTTATATCTATATCATGCCTCTGGTGTTTTAGACGGAATCGGTATGGCGGCGATGTTGTTAAATTGGCTACCCTTGTTTATTGGTCTAATTACTTTGGGGTTTTATTTACTTACACGTCTTATTACAGAAAAATACGGATGGATTCTCACGGTATTGGGTGTTTTCATAAATGTATTTCTGGTGGTTAGCGCATATTGGGCATAAACATCACTTTTTAACACTCCACGCCCAAAATATGAATAACGGTTGCAGTACAAGGAGTCTGGCCCAGGCCAACCAAAGTGGAACACAGTAAGCTGTGGGTATACAACCATCTTGTTCAATAACATACCAATGTGTAGGTACAAATGCAACTAGTAGGACTACAATTCCTATGGCGGCCCAATAACGTGTTTTTGGAATTGCAACCCCAATGGCTAATAATATTTCCAGCGAACCCGCAACGTAATTAATCAAAGATGAATTAGAAAAGTAAGGCGGTATTTGATCCAAATAGAAACTCGGATTGATAAAATGATAACTTCCAGCAAATAAGAAAAAACCAATAAGCAGTATCCTAAAAACTTGTTTCATAACGATTTATAGATCTTGCTCCTTTGCTTTTTGAAGAATCACTTTGAGTCTCTCTTTTCGCAAAGCTGCGTCAGATTTGAGCTTGTTTTTCTTTCGATTCAACAGCTTGGTGTGCTTTGCTTTATTCTTGGTATTTTTTTCTTTGCCTTTTTTCATCTATTATTTTGGAATCTGACGATAGCACCATATTAAGAAGAGTATCCATAGAAAAACACTGATACCTACAAAGATTGAAAAGTACAGAATGATATCATTTGCTTCCATTGTCTACAAGTTTAAAAAAGATCATAATTCCGATTAGCATCGGAGCCCATAACCCTAAAAAGAGACCATGCATTTGATCGCCAGAAAGGAACATATATTCAGCTAAAATGATAATAATAGCGCATAAGATGAGCATCAGAAAGTAACCAATCCCCATTTTTTTAATAAAATTCATAAATGTAATATCGTATTTGAACTTCTAATTTAAGGATTTTTATCTTATAAATGTAACTACCAAAAGTTTAAAATCTTATAATTGCAGTCCAATGCACAAACACCAACATTTTATGCTGCACAAGCCACATGGTTATTTGAGTCAGCTAATTAACAACCAAAACAAACGGAGAAATAAGAAGTTACTCGGAGAGTTGTATGGATTTCCAGATGGGACCATGGCTATTGGTCGTCTCGATGAAACTTCTGAAGGATTATTACTATTAACGACTGATGGTAAAGTGAGTGAATATATTCGAAGTAGTAAGGTAGAAAAAGAATATTATGTGTTGGTTGATGGTATCGTTGGTGCTGATGCAATTAAACAATTGCAACAAGGGGTAGCGATTAGTGTCAATGGTAAACCGTATACAACGAAGCCTTGTGTGGCATATATGAACCCAGTGCTCGATCAATATCCAATATGTGAGCGAAATGTGCGCGATGCACGCCACGGTCCGACAAGTTGGCTAAGTATTACAATCACAGAAGGAAAATTCAGACAAGTTCGTAAAATGACTGCTGTTGTTGGTTTTCCTACGTTGCGACTCATACGAGTTCGAATAGGAACGATACATCTTAAGACTGAAGTTGGTACGGTACAAGAAGTTAATTATGATATGATAAAATTGTAAAGAATTCATCAAAAAAGAATAATTTAGCCTTTATGAATAAAGATAATCTAGATTGGCTTGACTGCAGCCTCTTTTTAATGCTAGCCAGTGCTGAAATTACTGATCATTACTTAACAGAAGAAGAAATCAATGCGATTCTCGAAAAAGCACAAGGCTTAACCAATTTATTTCCGTTGGCCGAAAGTGTTTATGATCGTGAGCTTATTATCGATAAGTTCAACAAAGCATCTCAATGGTATAATTATATTGGTGAAACAGCGCCACAAGGTAAAATGAACAAAGTATTGATGCATGAAGTCTTTGAACTGACCGCACACATGAAGGCACAAGATTGGTTTAGTGAGAATTTTGCCAAAACCCTATTAGATGATTTAGTAGTCATTGCTCAATCAGACGGTGAAGTCATAAGGAATGAACAGCAGTTGATAAACAGAGTGGCCGATAACTGGAATTTGGTCCAGCCCTTTGATTAAGTCAGTATAGCATTCAAAAGACCTCATATGAATTGCATCTCTTGTAATTATGAACATGATGAAAAATTCTGCCCAAATTGTGGGGAGAAAAACGGCATAAAAAAGATTACATTGCCTTCAATAATGGAAGATACATTTGTATCTGTGACAGATATGGATAAAGGCTTTTTGTTCAATTTAAAGGCACTTATTTTAAATCCTAAGAAAATTACTACTGACTATATCAATGGTAAGAGAAAAGGAATATTAAATCCAGTTTCATTTCTGATCCTCTCGGTAACATGTTATATCATTATAATGGCCTTGTTTAAAATGCCGACATCTTATGGTGATAAGGATGTTGTTCTTTCGAGTTCTTATGGCAAATTCGGATTTGTAATCGGGAAGTTTATTACGACCAATTTGAAGTTTTTTTGGATATTTTCTATTATTCCTTTAGGTCTGTCAATACACTTAATATTTAGAAGATATAATTTTATAGAAAATTTAGCTGTGAGTTCATTTGTGATGGGGCAGGCTATTTTAGGAATAGCCATTAGTTATCTCTTTTTTAGAATCCCAATAATCTTTGATCCAGTATTATATCTTATTATATTTTGGATGATCTATAGAATTTTTAAGGAGCCAAAGAATAAAAGTGAAATTTTTATATTAGCGGCGACATCATTATTTCTATTTCTCCTTCAGTTATTTTTAATTTTGATGGTAATCGGAGTGCTCCGCTCATAGATGAGAGGTTCACTATTTAATATTTAATATATGAAAAAAACAATTCTATGTATTACAGGCCTTATGATTTCAATTTCTATGCAAGCACAAAGTTTGATTGGAGCTTGGGAAATGAAACATATATCTGAAGCAGGAACTCCCTTAAGAAGTGTGGTTATTTTCTCAGATGGCTATCAAGTGATCAGTACCTTTGAGGCAACATCAGGGAAATTTATCAGTAGTAATGGTGGTACCTGGAAATTGAATGGAGATACTATTACTGAAAAAGTAGAATTTGACACCAAAAATTCAGAACGTGTGGGTACGGAGGTTAGTTTTAAGGTGTCTATGAATGATTCAATTTTAAAAGCGGTTGGTAGTGATATGGAACTCAAAAGAATTGATAAAGGCCTCCCTGGAAAGTTGCAAGGCGCTTGGTTAATGTCGGGTAGAAAACGAGATGGTAAGATTCAACAACGCGATACGAATCGGCCAAGAAAGACCATGAAAATACTGTCGGGCACGTGCTTTCAATGGATCGCCTATAATACCGAAACCAAACAATTTATGGGGACTGGCGGTGGTACCTATACCACAAAGAATGGGACGTACACCGAACAAATTGAATTCTTTTCTAGAGATGATACCCGGGTAGGAGCGAGCCTGCAGTTTGACTATAGCTTGGTTGATGGGGCATGGCATCATTCAGGGTTATCAAGCAAGGGAAAACCCATATATGAAATTTGGAGTTTGCGTAAATAAGGTTAGCAAACTAATGATAAGAGCAACCAAGGATTAATAGCTAAACCTCAATGATAAATAGTCATTGGTTTTAACAGATGAAAAAAACACTAAAAATCATAAAAAAAATGTTGATCTGGTTAGGAATTGTGCTAGGTGTTCTAGTAATTATTGGAATATTGTTTGTGAATTTGAGTCCCGAATTTGGCGGAAAAGCCACCAAGGAACAGCAAGCCGAATATACCAAATCTAAGAACTATAAAGACGGTAAGTTTATCAATATTGGTAATGTGACCATGGAAATGAGTGGCGGTGACGCTTGGAAAGCTATGAAAGGCATGCTCAGTCCACGTGCAGATAGCAAACCTTCGAAGAATATTGAGGTTGAAAAAATCGACTCATTAGCGCTTGTAAATTATAAAGATAAGACCCGTTTAGTTTGGTTTGGGCATTCAACTTTTTTGGTGCAAATGAGTAACAAGAATGTTTTGATTGACCCGATGTTTGGTGATGTGCCTGCACCACATCCATTACTCGGGGTAAAACGATTTGGCAAAGAATTACCTATTACCATTAAAAAACTTCCTCAGATCGATGCTGTTTTAATATCGCATGATCATTATGATCATTTAGATTATGGATCGATCCAACAATTAAAAGATAAGGTGAAGGCCTTTTATGTGCCTTTAGGCGTAGGCGTACATCTAGAAGCTTGGGGCGTAGAGCGAACTCGTATTACCGAACTCGATTGGTGGGAAGAAGCATCGCTAGGAGACTTAACATTTAGAGCGACTCCTGCCCAACATTTCTCTGGGCGAGGTTTTTCTGACAGAGCAAAAACCTTATGGTGTTCATGGATACTGCAATCGTCTACCGAAAACATCTTCTTTAGTGGTGATAGCGGGTATGCCGAGCATTTTAAAGAGATAGGAGCGAAGTATGGTCCTTTTGATTTTGCTATGTTAGAATGTGGACAGTATAACAAACTGTGGCCAGTAGTTCATATGTTTCCTGAAGAAACCGTGCTAGCGGGGGCCGATCTCAAAGCGAAGACGATAATGCCTATTCATTGGGGAGCGTTTAAATTGGCGCACCATTCATGGACAGATCCTGTAGAGCGTGTCATTAAAAAAGCCAATGAATTAGAGGTAGATCTTATCACACCTGTGATTGGAGAATCAATAGAACTAAATAATTTAGAAAAGGTAGGTTCTAATTGGTGGGCGTATTAAGTAACCTAAAATTATTGCGACTATCTAATCCGTTTGAGTTGCATAGCACTCTTAACACACTCCCGTCACTGGGTCACAACTAGCTCCTTTACTCCCAATAGCTTCAATAGGCGCGACTTGAGCAAAGGCTTCTAAAAATACACTCGCTGGTTGAGCTCCACTAATACCGTATTTGTCATTAATAATGAAGAAGGGAACCCCAGAAACACCACGTTGTTGGTAATGGGCAATCTCTTTTTGTACCGTTAAGGCAATCCGATCATTAGCTATTACGTGTTTGGTTTTCTCAGCATCCCAATTATATTCGGCCATGATATTAACTAATACTTCGATATTATTAAGGTGCAGATTTTCATCAAAATATGCTTTCAAAAAACGCTCTTTGAGAATATCTTTAAAACCTTCTTCTCCGGCAACATGAAGTAATTGATGTAAAGGCAAGGTATTTACAGCTAACCATTCATTACCAAAATTAAAGGTGATACCTTCATCGACTCCTGCCTCCTTCAAGCGATCGGTCATCGCTTTGGTACTCTCGAGATCTCCAAATTTATTGATAAGGTAGGTGTCACGGTCTAAACCAGCTTCGGGGATGCTAGGATCTAATTGAAACGGATGCCAGGTCACTTCTATCGGAGCACCTTTCCATTGTTTAAGAGCAGTTTCTAATCTTCGTTTCCCTACATAACACCAAGGGCAAGCCACGTCTGATACAACGGCTATTTTTATTGTTTCTTTCTGCATTACAAAATGAATGTATTAGTGTTAACACTTAGACGTCAAAGTTGAGGAAACATACGTCCTATTATAAATTATTGAGCCTCTTAACGACAGAGTACTGCAATATTTTTATTTTTTAATAATCACGAAGCCTCAATAACCAAGTTCTTCAACTACCTAATTTTCTTTCCTTTTTTTATTACTAGATCTACATCTTGTAAGAGACTGATATGGCGTAATACATCACCTTTCACAGCAATGATGTCAGCATATTTACCTTCAGAAACGGTACCAAAGTCCTTATCAACACCCATAGCAACGGAAGGCCAATAGGTAGCTGCCTTAATTGCTAGCATGGCATCGTATTCTAATTCATTAACCCATACATCAAACTCATGCCAGGTAGATTGACTATGAAATTTCATAGGGATACCACTATCCGTACCAATTAATAAAACCACTCCCGCATCTTTTAGTTGTTGAAATTTTCTCGCTAAGGTGGGTTTGCGGTATGGTGTGATTTGAAAATAAGACAAGCGATTGGGGTATTCAATAGATTTTTTAATATCTGCTATGATATCATCTGGTAGGCCCATATGCCAGGAGGTATTGTCTAAATGCTCACCGTAGTCTCTGTTGTATTCATAATTCCAGAGACCTTCAATGGTAGGTGTCCAAAATAATTTCTTGCCAGAAGCGGTTCGTTCCTTGATCATTTTCATCACATCTTCAGGATATTCTGGTGCTGTAGCATGGCCTGTATGTTCAAAACAGTCAACACCCGCTAACAATCCACGTCGAATTTCTTCGGGGCGATGAGAATGCGCCACCACAGGTAATTGGTGTTTGTGAGCTTCGTCAACTATGGCTTTTACCTCCTCTATAGTCATTTGATCTTGATCTACCAGTTTGATACAGTCAACTCCGGCCTTTGCCAATTTTTTTACCTTAGCTCGGGCATCTACAACGCCGTTGATACCCCAGCGAAATTGCTCTGTCCCAGGATAGGGTTGATGCTGCAGAAAGGGCCCAGACATATACATCGTAGGACCTTCTAATTCTCCAGCATTGATTTTATCACGTATATAGATACTCTCCTTTAACGGAGCTCCTAAATCACGTGCGCTTGTCACTCCAGCATGCAATAACTGCTTCGCGGAAGCAGGCATAATCACATCTCTAAATTTTGGAGGATAGGTTTTGTCCCAGTAGGCATAATCTGCATGTCCGTTAATCATTAAATGAACATGCATGTCCCATAAACCAGGTAAAATACTCATACCTTCAGTGGAAATAACTTCAGCACCCGCTGGAACTTTCAAGGTGCCTACTTGTCCCACGGCTTTGATTCGTTCACCTTCAATAATAATAACGCTATTAGAAATCGGATTACCACCAAATCCGTCAATCAATCGTCCACCAACAAGAGCTTTGATTTTTTTTGATGTTTTTTGAGTATACGCTGTCGTTGGAAGAAAAAGTAATAGTACAAAGCAGCAGCTAAGAAGCGCAAGGTTATAATTTTTCATTGATTTGAAGTGTCTTAGGGTTTGTGTTTAGTAAATATACAGATTTTAATCGGAGAAGATGATTCAATACCCGAAGCCTAAAAATACCTACTAATGATATTAGTCATTATAACTAATTCTATCACGAATACCACCACTTTTTCTATGAATAATTACGTCAGCCTTACGCTTTCGCGCCAAGCTTTTTGCTTTGCGAATGGCCGTTTCTTGCTTTCGGTGTTTCGAAGTAATTTTTTTATTGCCTTCACGGCGCACTGCCCAGCCGTCTTCATGAGGTACCACATGCTGATGCCAAGTTCTTTTCTTGTTACGAGAACTTTTAAAAAAGACATCAACGAGTTGACTAATAAAATCTAAAATAATACGAGAAGTACTTCGGTCTGCCATAAATTAGTTTAATTTTTGTTCATAACGTTCGAGTAACTTCCAAGTTCGAAAAAAGGACTTAATAACTTCTACATTACTATCATAATCGGTATTGATAAAGAGTATTTTTCCGATGCTGGTTTGAGGATCGAAGTACATAAAGGTCAATACTCCTGGATCACCGCCATTATGTCCTACACCATATTTGCCAAAATCCATGAAGATACCCATATTACTATCATTATCGTCCTCACCACCTAATTGATTTGCTGATAATTGTTTTGTGAAAAGTTCAGTATAACCTTCTTTACTTAGTAAAGTACCATTACCGTTGTAGCCTTTTATCAATTCACCAAGATAAAGGCTTAGATCTCGGGTTGAGGTAATCATACCACCATCAGGATAGGTAAGTAGCCTGTAATCAGCAATGACAGTATCTTTATGTACGTAGCTCTTAGCGCGTTTTGATATATCAATGGCATCATTTGACCAACCAGAGTTCAACATATTTAGGGGTCGTAAGATGTGTTTTGTGGTAAAAGCGTCAAAGGTCATGCCCGTTGCACCTTCAATTGCTAAGGCCGCCAAGGTCGCTCCGATATTCGTATACTCAGCAAGGGTGCCAGGTCTTATGTTTGCAAAAGTTTCTGGTTCATACATACTTCCTTTGGGAGTCAATACATTTCTAAGATAATCTGACATCGACATAGTACTTTCTGGGCCGCTAAAATAGTCAAGTACCTTGGTGTTTTCGGAATGTTCTTTGCTAAGCATTACATATGACTTACCATACCAATCAGTGTCATTAATACTTGAAGTGTGTGTTGCTAACTGCCTCAAAGTAATAGATGTACTTTTGTATTTAGGATTGGACACCTGAAAGGGTAAATACTCGTTCACAGGGTCGTCTAATTGTAGTTTGCCTAGTTCCTGTGCTTTTAGCAATGCAATGCCGATAAAGGTCTTTGAAATAGAACCGATATTTTGAATTGTTTGATGGGTATAGGCCATACTATCGACAATATTAGCATAGCCAAAGCCTTGATTATACAATACGGTGTCTTTTTTTAGAATTGCTGCTGACAATCCTATTATTGGTCCATTGCTTACTATACTATCTAAGGCCATAGTTAATGAATCTAGCGCACTATTTGAGGCGTTGGCGACCGTTGGCGGGGTGTTGCCCGTATTTTTGCAAGAAATGATGAGTACTATGAGAAGCGTGAGATAGGCATATTTTTTCATAAGAATTGTATTCGTTATTATTCTATGTCGTAGTCCTTTTTGAACTTTTCGGCACTTTTGATAAGATACATACTGTAGAGCAAGCTCCCTATCAGTGCTATTTTCATTTCAAGGCCTCTCACTAAGGTATCTGGGTCCATCAGATAGTTCAAAGTGTATACAGCCGGTAATAGTATCAATGGGATTAACGAAAACCATATGGGCTTTTTTCTCAGATGGTATCCGCAAAGAAATACAATAACACTAATAATAATATTGATCGTGATATGTAAAGGTACTAGTATTTGTTCCGATCCATACATGAAAAGCATCAATATATTCAAGCCTGCAACGGCGTATAATAAGAGCTGACTCTTCTCTAAAAAGATATCAGCATCCATAATCACACCTTTTTGTGTAATAAAGGTACCAATGTGTACACCACGTTCTTTTTCTGTTCCGTTAAACGGATAATTACAACGACTACATACGCCTACCTGCCCTGGAAATTGTTTTTTACAGGCCGGACATATGACTTCGTTCATGATTGAACTATTTATTTAGCAATCAATGCCGCACCTACAATACCTGCATTGTTCTGAAACTGCGCAGGGATTACAGGAGTTTTTATAGTAATTTGGTCTTTATAACGGTCCATTTTTTTAGAAGCGCCTCCTCCCAAAATAATAACATCTGGAGAGGTCAAGGCATTTACAATTTTTAAAAACTTATTAAAGCGTTTACCCCATTCTGGGTAGGAGAGTTCGTCACGTTTACGCGCAGAATCCGCTGCCCAATGTTCGATACATTTGTATTTTTTATACGGAATGGTACCTAATTCTAAATTTGGTACTAAAGATCCGTTATAAAATAGTCCTGAGCCTAAGCCTGTGCCAATAGTAATCATGAGTACAAGCCCTTCTACACCTTTTCCTGCACCAAAGGTTACTTCAGCAAGTCCAGCAGCATCAGCATCATTTCCTACGTGAAACTGAAGTCCAGTGTGTTGATGAAAGATGTCTTCAACATTGATGCCTCTCCAGCTTTTATCGATATTACCGCTAGATAAGGCCACTCCGTGAGAAATAATAGCTGGAAATCCGCAACCTACTTTACCTTTCCAGTTGAAATGTTCAACTAACTGTGCTATGACATTGGCTACGTCAGTAGGTTTTGCTCCTTGAGGTGTTGGAATACGGTGTTTTTCGGTGATTAAAGTGCCAGTTTCTACATTTACAACGGCTCCTTTGATGCCAGAACCTCCAACATCAATTCCTAAAATTTCCATGTATTTTCGTTGTTATTTGGTTTTAAAGTTTAAAAATGGTCATTCTCTCGTGACTGAGCAAGGATTGTGAATAAGTGTTGATAAAGTTCGACTCTAGTTAGTAAGAGCATCCTACAATTGAGCTATACTTGTCAACTAAGATGAGATGCAATTTCGTCGAAATATAATTTCAAGGCACAAGGTTTTGGTCAATAAAAATGAATATTTAATCATAATTATTGTTTAATTAATGTTGAATAAAGTCTTGTTTGTTAGAACATTAAATCTTGACCTTGAATTGTAACATTCGGTCGAGGTTCTGGAATGTCTTCTTCATCTAACATCTGCCTGATGTCTATTTCAATACCGTTCGCTAAGGTTGAAATAGGTACATCATTATAGAGCCCTTCAAACGGATTTTCACTGTAGTCACCAATCATTTCCATCATGATAAATACCCATGAAACGAGCACCGTTAACGGAATGGTCAACCAAACAAATAAAGGGTTGTTCATGCCCGATACAATGTTTAACATTGCAAAAGGTAGTAGTAGAATGAAAATCCACACAAAAAAGAAATTCACAGAAGCGTATTGTCTCGGAAAAGGAAAGTTTTTAATCCGTTCACATTTCCCCTGAAGGGTATAAAACTCCTTGATCATATTAGCAAGTTCCATATGTCTAAAATCCTCAATGAGATCTTTTTCTCTCAAGGCTTTGAGATAGCTTGATTGAATACTTAGTAGGTGAGATGCTTTATTGCCTTTAGTCATCATATACTTATAATCGCTTTCTGATAAGTAAGGTCTCAATTTCTCGAAGTGGTTTTCATCACTATGAATACCGGCGAGCTTTCGCATTTTCTCACTTTTTTCATCACTATGTTCCCATGCGCGTTTTTCTCGTAATTGAAAGGTTAATGCATGCAACCAAGCGACATGACAATGTACAACAGTCTTGCGAATGGTTAAGAGTGAATCCTCGGGTAGATTTACTTTGGAGAAGTGATTAGAAATAAAATCACGAGACATAACAGTAAAAGTTCTTGATGAATTCACAATGCCACCCCAAATTTTGCGGGCTTCCCATAATCGCTCATAGCTCGAGTTATTTTTAAAGCCGAGATAAAAGGAAACAGCAATACCAATCACTGATATGGGTTGCCACGGAATAACCAACCATTTAAAATCAAAGACTTGATAAAGTACTACGGGAATAGCGGCGATAATGGTAAATAATAAAATGTACTTTTTGCTCCAGTTAAGACTTCCTAAGAAAGAATAGTGTTTGCCTACAAACATGCATGAAAGATTAAGGTTTATCTGCAACTAAAATAACCTTTTCTTGCGTCCTGCGCAATAGGCTAAAGCATAGGAAGTAGCGCTTTGTAAACGACACCAGCTAAAATGGCGAGCCCAAAGCTCAAAAGAGTTCCGATAAGCACATATTCTGTTAGTTTTCGGTCTTTTCCACTTGTTAGGTCGCCAAAGCGAAACACTGATTTCGCGGCGATCAAAAACCCTACAGCCGACCATATACCTGCGACTACAAAGCCGAAGACTAATAAACGTTCGAGCATTCCGATATACTTTCCGGCCCCATCAATTGATTTCCTATCGGTATTTATTTGAGCATCCCAAGGTGCAATTAATTGTTTGATGCATACCGAAAATGCGTAGGTAACCAAAACCACAAAAATACTGGCTAGTAAAATTTGAGGACTAAATAGCTGTGAGAAATCTATCGTGAATGGAAAGTAGTAGTAGCTTACACCAATGAGCACTATGATGTGAGCCAGTTGATCTAAGATGAATAATAGGCGTTCATTTTTCTTTGTGCTAAGATATAGTTTAAGCACATCGATGCCGAAATGAGATACGATGACTACAATCAAGGCCAGGATAAACTCAAACTGTAAAAGTGCGACTAAGCTCAGCGCATGTATAGCAATATGCCAATACAGATATTTAGAAGCGATTTTATGCTGTTTTTTATGAAGCACCCATCTATTTGATTGGAATAGAAAATCACCAATTAAGTGTGCTAAGAATAGTTTGAGAAAGAGTGGTGTTAGCATAGTGTTTTGATTTTTTTCTGATAGAGTTGTAGTAGTTTTAGAATCTCATCATAACCAGCTCTGCTCAGGGCTTCGCTAATGCTACTCTGTGATTTGCCAAGCATATTCGCTAAGGCTCTTTGACTTAGGTCTTGATTGCGTAAAGCGGCTCTTACAATGGTGGCGGTTGCTGGTAACCATCCGTTCATGGTTAACAGCGCTAGTTCAAGTAAGAGATTGATATATTCATCGACTTCTGGAACATCGGTTTGGAGCGCCAAATTGACTTTTTTTAAGCGATCAAAACATTCGCCAGAATGTACAAAGGCCGTACCATTAGAGGATGTCACTTGCGGAGAAGTGTAGTTCTTTTCTCCGATACCAATAGCAATGCGCACATCGAGATTCTTTTCTTTTTTGATGCTAGCTTTGATATAAATAGCAGCTTCTAGGGCTTTTAGAGGATCAATTTCAAGTTGAAAACTATCTCCTCGGTAGATTTCCCAATGCGTAGGTTCGGTGCCAAAAAAAGCCAAGGCCTCTTTTAGATTCAGCATCCAATCAGGGGGAGTACCCTGTTTAGAATTGATGATGTCACCTGTTAGTACTGCTGTCATTTGATGATTATTTAATGCAAATATATCTCTTTTATTGCCGATATCCAAAAATATCGGCTTTTTTACCGATAATTTAAAATATCGTCTTTTTTACCGATAATACTATTAACTCTTATAACGTATTAATTGCTGTATATTGTGTTGCTGATCGCAGTTTTTGTTATTTTTGAGCATGAAAATAGTCTTCGCCACACACAATCAACATAAATTGCGAGAAGTACAAAGCTTATTGCCTCTCACAATTGAATTATTGAGCTTGACAGATATCGGTTGTACCGAGGAAATTTTAGAAACTGCAACTACACTTGAAGGCAATGCGAAAATCAAGGCCAATTATATCACAAATACCTATGGCTATGCTTGTTTTGCTGATGATACGGGCCTCGAAGTTGCTGTGCTTGACGGAGAGCCTGGGGTGTATTCGGCGCGCTATGCTGGGGATCACGCTGATGCGGAAGCTAATATGAGTAAGCTGCTCCTTAATTTAGTGGGTAAGAGCGATAGAAGTGCGCAATTTAAAACGGTGGTGGTTCTAAATCTTAATGGAAGACAGCATGTTTTTGAAGGTGTATGCAAAGGAGAAATCTTATCTACACGGCAAGGGACGCAAGGTTTCGGTTATGACCCTATTTTTAAACCTCATGGATTCGACACTTCCTTTGCTCAGATGTCTATGGAAGAAAAAGGGCGCATTAGTCATAGGGGTAAGGCTATTGCCTTACTCGTAGAGTTTTTAAAGGATTCAGCAGCTAGTGTAAAGCCATGATGTATCTATATTTTCTTTCGAAACAAGATGGAAATCCTTAATAAAAGTACGATTACCGCAATAACAGCAAATACAATCCGCAAAGGACTTGTCATTTCTAGTATATAGGATTTTGCAAAAATAACCCATAACAAATACCCACCGATCGTATGTATACGTTTCCAGTTATGCGCTCCAAAGAGATTACGAGTCTTGTCAAAGGAGGTTAGTGTCATAATGGTTATAAATGCATAAGCTGTTGCGCCAAAAGCGGTTCTAAATAAGCCTCTATCCTCAAACACATTGAAATTGATGTGCAAGGTCATTAACAGTAGCATTGATAAGTGAATATAATGCGAGATAGCAAAAGATACTCCGATATAACGCCTATTGGTCAAGAGCCATTTTGTAAAGCTATTCTTAGCATGGTGGTGTAGGGAAGAGGCTACAAAAGCCATCATAAACAATACAAAAGATAATTTGGCTGTTGATCGAATTAAAACACTTACTGTTTCTTTTGTATTGATGTCCAGCGTCACTAATGTTGTGACTACATTGGAAATCAATAGAATGCTAATAATTCCTGTAAGCGACCATCCAGAAAAGATATTCTTTGTTGGGAGGCTGGAGGTGCTCAAAACTAAAACAAGGTTGGTTGTCCGTCCTGGTCATTGGCTGTATCATCCTTTTTTGTTGTGGTATTTACATTGTCTTCTGCGGGAGTATCTCCTTTAACTTGTTCTTCTTCCACAACTTCAACTGCATTTACTTCGGGCTCTTCGTACGGTAAAGATTCTAATAAATTTACCTGTTTTATTTTGTCTCTAGTTAATTGATTTCCAATTGCTTTAATTCCCTTTATTGAAATGAATTCTTCAAAATTTATCGATTCGTTTTCTAGGCTGCGTTTTGAGAAAACTACCTCTGCCATCGGTCTAAAATCTGTGGATACAATCTCTAGATTTGACTTGGGATGTTCACTAATAAATTGCTCTTCTTTATTCGGATTGTCAATCATAAAACGTTTGACATAATAGCACTCTTTAGAGCCATCATAATGGACCGCTGAAATAGGTTTATTCGGAATCCATTTCTCGAGTACAATCATATTGCTGTCGAAATGTGTTGATAGTTCGGGACGAATAGTTTTTACCATTCCAGATTGTGTAATGATTAATAGTCTATCTTCCGCAGTAAATTCACCTAGTAATTCCCCTCTGTTGTCAACATTTAGGCGTTGTACGGTATCATCGAACCAAATTTTTCTAGGTTTTAGGGTAGAAATGCCTTTTTCTTTAAGTTCTATACGTTTTACACTGTACTTAGTTACGGTATTTCCGCGACTACCTCGGCCCTTAATGGCCAAATCTGCAAAATCGATATCCCATTTTAGTTTTTTGACACTGCCCACCGCTCGCAGATGTACAGTTACTACTTCTGCTTCTCCATTAGGGTTCGCTGAGAAATATAGTACTTTAGAAAGTTTATTGCCAGCAGTTAAGTCATATTCCTTATCACGTGTTACAGCAGTTACAGCAAAGCGTTTCATGTAGGTTGGTCCTGATTTGCCATCCTTATAGATCATATTATACACCGTACGCTTATCACTTTTCTTAAAAACCGCTACGTGAATGATGTTTTTACCTACAAAAGTTTTGGAGTCTAGTTTAGTAACAGTCATTTTTCCATCTGCTCTAAAGACTATTATGCTGTCAATATCAGAACAGTCAGTTACGAACTCATCTCGGCGTAAAGAAGTACCAACAAACCCTTCTTCTCGATTTACATAGAGCTTGGCATTTTTCATAGCTACTTTCGACGCTACAATGTCTTCAAAAATGCGAATTTCTGTCTTGCGCTCCTTGCCCTTACCGTATTTGGTTTTTAGGTTTTTAAAGTAATCAATCGCGTACTCAATCAGATTTGCCAAATGATTCTTTACTTCGGCAATCTTATCTTCTAAGCTTTCGATATGTTGTTTTGCCTTGTCAATATCAAATTTTGAGATTTTCTTAATTCGAATCTCTGTCAAACGAACAATGTCCTCCTCGGTTACCGCGCGCTTTAAATGCTTTGTATGCGGTTTTAAGCCTTTATCAATAGCTTTAATCACTCCTTCCCAAGTTTCTTCCTCTTCGATGTCGCGGTAGATCCTATTTTCAATAAAGATACGTTCTAGAGATGCGAAATGCCATTGCTCTTCTAATTCGCCTAACTGAATCTCGAGTTCTTGTTTAAGTAGATCTACGGTATGATCTGTTGATCGACGTAGCATTTCTGTTACCCCAATAAAAACAGGTTTGTTATTCTCTATGATACAAGACAACGGAGAAATCGATTGTTCACAGTTCGTGAATGCGTACAAAGCGTCAATGGTTTTGTCTGGAGACACACCATTTGGTAAGTGGACTAAAATTTCTACATTGGCGGCAGTATTGTCTTCAATACGCTTAATTTTTATCTTGCCTTTTTCATTGGCCTTAATGATTGATTCAATTAAAGAAGAAGTTGTAGTGCTATATGGTATTTGACTGATTATTAACGTATTTTTGTCTAATTGAGAAATGGCGGCACGCACCCTTACTTTACCGCCACGTAGCCCGTCATTATAGTTTGTAACGTCGGCGATACCACCAGTTAAGAAATCGGGCACCAATTTAAAACTTCTCCCTTTAAGATGCTTTATCGATGCATCAATCAATTCATTAAAGTTGTGCGGTAGTATTTTTGTGGAAAGACCTACAGCGATTCCTTCGGCGCCTTGTGCGAGTAACAGCGGAAATTTAACGGGCAGATCAATAGGTTCTTTTCGTCTCCCGTCATACGATGATTGCCATTCTGTCGTTTTCGGGTTGAAAACAACTTCTAAAGCAAATTTTGAAAGTCTGGCTTCAATATAACGTGAAGCAGCTGCGCGGTCACCGGTTAAGATATTTCCCCAGTTTCCTTGCATATCAATCAATAACTCCTTCTGACCTAGTTGCACCATAGCGTCGGCAATACTGGCATCTCCATGGGGATGATATTGCATCGTATGTCCGACCAAATTGGCTACCTTATTATAACGGCCGTCATCTAGGTCTTTCATAGACTGCATAATACGACGCTGTACAGGCTTGAAACCATCATCGATGGCAGGAACTGCACGTTCTAGAATTACGTACGACGCATAATCTAAAAACCAATCTTTGTACATACCAGTGACCTTGGTAATGGTCTCTTCGGTATGACTTTCTTCTTGTTGGTTATGTTCTAAATTATCGTCTTCTATGTCGTTATGTTCTTCTTGCATTATTTATCCTCAACTAAATCAAGTTCAACTTTTAGGTTTTCGATGATGAATTTCTGTCTATCCGGCGTGTTTTTTCCCATATAGAAATTTAATAATTGATCGATAGACATCTCTTTATCGAGCATGACAGGATCTAATCGAATATTATCTCCTATAAAATGGGCAAATTCATCAGGAGAAATTTCTCCAAGCCCTTTAAACCTTGTTATTTCTGGTTTTCCTTTTAAACTTTGAATTGCCTTTTGCTTTTCGGTATCTGAGTAGCAATAATGTGTTTTGCTCTTATCTCGCACACGAAACAATGGTGTTTCTAGAATATATAGATGTCCTTCTTTGATTAATTCAGGAAAGAATTGTAGAAAAAAAGTAATCAATAAGAGTCTGATGTGCATTCCATCGACATCGGCATCAGTTGCAATTACAATATTGTTATAGCGCAAGTTTTCGATGCCATCTTCAATGTTTAGTGCTGCTTGAAGCAGGTTGAACTCTTCGTTCTCATAGACAATCTTCTTACTCATGCCATATGAGTTCAATGGTTTTCCTCGTAGGCTAAAGACAGCTTGTGTATTTACATTACGAGATTTGGTTATCGATCCACTCGCTGAATCTCCTTCTGTTATAAATAAGGTACTATCCAAGCGATTGTCTTTTTTCATATCACCCAAATGCACACGACAATCACGCAATTTTTTATTGTGAAGATTGGCTTTTTTTGCACGTTCACGCGCTAACTTTCGAATGCCCGAAAGATCTTTTCGTTCACGTTCTGCCTGAAGTATTTTGCGCTGTAATGATTCCGCGGAAGCGGTATTTTTATGTAAGTAATTATCAAGATTCGTTTTTACAAAATCATTGATAAACGTTCGAACAGTCGGTAGACCACCTCCCATTTCCGTAGAACCTAACTTTGTTTTCGTTTGGCTTTCAAAAACAGGTTCCATCACTTTGATGCTAATCGCAGAAACAATTGATTTCCGGATATCAGAAGCTTCATAGTTTTTACCGAAAAACTCTCGTACTGTTTTTACCACAGCTTCTCTAAATGCATTTTGATGAGTCCCTCCTTGGGTTGTATGTTGACCATTCACAAATGAATGGTATTCTTCACTGTATTGTGTTCTGCTATGTGTTAGTGCCATTTCGATATCATCACTTTTTAAGTGAATGATGGGGTAGAGCATATCGGTATCTGCAATATTCTCAACTAACAGATCTTTTAACCCATTTTCAGAAAAGTATTTTTCACCGTTAAAAATGATTGTTAAACCAGTGTTGAGATACACGTAGTTTTTGATCATTTTTATGATATACTCATTACGAAATTTATATTGGTTAAAGATGGCTTCATCAGGCGTGAAGCTTACTTTTGTTCCCTTTCGTTGCGAGGACGATTGCACTGCGTCATCGATGACCAAATTTCCTTTTTCAAATTCAGCAACCTTTGTTTTATCTTCTCTAACAGACTGTACTTTAAAATGCGATGATAGGGCATTTACGGCTTTGGTTCCGACTCCGTTCAATCCGACAGATTTCTTAAACGCTTTCGAATCATACTTACCACCGGTGTTCATTTTAGAAACGACATCGACCACTTTTCCCAATGGAATACCACGCCCATAATCTCGAACGCTAACAGTTTTGTCTCTAACCGAAATTTCAATGGTTTTTCCTGCTCCCATAACGTATTCATCGATGGAGTTATCAAGAACCTCTTTAATCAAAATATAAATACCATCATCTGGAGACGATCCATCACCTAATTTCCCAATATACATCCCTGGTCGCATTCTGATATGCTCTTTCCAGTCGAGTGATCGTATATTGTCTTCGGTATATGTCGTTTGTTTAGCCATTTGATAATACTTATGATGCAGGTTTGCTAAAATAAGACTTCATACTAAAAAATAAAACTGTCTTCTGATTATTTATTAACATATAAATTAAAAATGTGAATCTAATTTATTTCTTTAAATTTACCCGAATTTAAAATCAACAATTATCAAAAAACATATTCCAAACTTCATTACCTTATTGAATTTATTTTGTGGTATAGTGGCAGTACTAGCAGCGGCCTTAGGAAACTTACAAACTGCTGCGTTATTTGTGCTTTTGGGTATCTTTTTTGACTTTTTTGATGGTTTCGCCGCGCGCCTATTAAAGGTAGATAGCGAGTTAGGCAAACAGTTAGATTCATTAGCAGATATGGTAACCTCAGGTGTTGCACCTGGTTTGGTAATGTATCAATTAATTTTAAGAGCTTTGAACCATGATTCTTTTGCGACTTCTTTTATAGAAAAAGGGAGTATAATCACTTGGGAACTTGGCGATATTCAATTATTACCCTTCATTGGCTTTCTATTACCCATAGCAGCCGCCTACAGATTGGCAAATTTCAACTTAGACGAACGTCAATCAACTACATTCATCGGTTTACCTACACCCGCCATGAGTGTTTTTGTAATATCCTTGCCGTTGATTTTGAGCTATTCAAATGTGGAACTTGCACAAGACTTAGTTCAAAATATTTATGTGTTAATCGGAAGCACCTTATTTTTGTGTTTTGTGATGAATACAGAAATTGCGCTCTTTTCGTTAAAATTTAAGAGTTTCTCCATAAAAAATAATTGGATTGAAGTTTTATTTATCTTGTTGGTTATTATTGGGTTGATATCTTTCAAATTCATTGCAATTCCCTTGATCATAGTCTTTTACATTTTGCTTTCGATGTTGAAAAAAGGAATCAGTTGATCTTTACTTTTTTTTATTTTTGAGTTATTACAGCCTTTTTTTACACAAAGAGGGTAGGAAAAAACATTATCTAGTTGTTGTGTTTATATACTAAATGATAAAACAGACCGTTTAAAAGTCTGAGAATCGCTAAACATTTTGTTATGAACCGACCGAATACTTTTACCAAGGTAAAGTTGTTTTTTATTGCAACTTTATTTTTTCTCCCTTATTTTATGAATGCTCAAACTACAGTACCTTTCGAGAAAAGGTATGAGAATGTAGGTATTAATGGAGATTTAACCATGGTAGGAAATTCTATCGTTGGTCAAGATGCTACAGCACCTTATAATGGGGGAAGCAATAACAATAGTTTTTCAGCCGTCTATATTGATGTTGACACAGATGCCTCGACATTTAGTTCAAGTAGTGCTGCGTTAACTGGACTTACCAGTTGTGATAGAGTGGTATATGCCGGACTGTATTGGGGGGCCAATGTAACACTAGCGACTCAAACTCCAGAAACCATAAAATTTAGACCTCCAGGAGGTTCGTATATAGATATAACCGCCGACACGGCAGATGCTACTTTACGAGAACAGCTAGATGTCATGTATTATAAAGATGTAACTAGTATTGTTACAGGTCTCTCTAACCCTTCGGGGGATTATTTCGTTGCAAACGTATCATGTGAAACAGGTGTTGGAAATAGGGCAGCGGGTTGGACGATGGTCGTTGTGTACGAAAGTCCAACAAAGCCGCGTAAATACATCACTACTTTTGATGGATTCTCTAATGTAAGTCCGAGTAATACAGAGCAGTTTAGTTATTCTGGTTTTGTGACACCACCATCAGGTAGTGTGCAGGGTAGAATTGGTTTGGGTGCATTAGAAGGAGATAGAGCATTAACAGGAGAACAATTGTTTTTTGCCGATGCTATTGTACCGGCTACGGATCCAAATAGTAGTTTTGATTTATTATTTGATGCTGAAAATCCAGCTGATAACTTTTTTAATAGTAAGGTGACGATCGATGGAGCTCAGGTAACGACCAGAAATCCAAATAGTACAAATACCTTAGGATGGGATACAGCGATTGTAGATTTAGATCCGCTCAATAATCCGAATGCTCCGCTCACGGAAAATCTTATATTAGCGAATGGTGCGACCGATGCTACCGTTAGAGTAGCCACAACCGGAGATAGAATTCTAACTTTTTTAAATACGTTTGCGGTAGATATAATCGAACCAGTAATTGATGTATTAACAAGTGTAGAAGACACTTCGGGTAATGCGATTACTTTAGGATCACCAGTATCTTTGGGCGCTACTGTTGTGTATAATATTAATTTTGAGAATTCAGGTACCGATGGCGCCTTAAATACGGAGGTAGTAAACACCTTACCATTTAATGTAACTTTAGATGAAACAAGTATTCAATTTTTGGATGCTACTGATACTCCATTAGCCCCAGGTCTAATAACATATACATATAATACTACTACTAGGCAGTTGACGTTTACGATAGATGATTCGTTAGTGTTAAAAGATGGATTAGCTGGTTCATATAATATTAGATATCAAGTAACGGCCTCGAATGATTGTTTTGACTATACGGATGCCTGTACCAATTTACTCGAAAACTTTTTAGAAACTTCTTATGACGGTGAAACCTCAGGAACCAATATTACAGGTCAACCTGGGTTGAATGGAGTAAATGGTTGTGGATTAGGTAATCCTGGATCAATGGACTTATTCGTAGACACAAGCTCATGTAATTTTGATAGTACCTTGACATTTTGTAATAATAATTTGACATTTTCTGGTGATGATGGATATAATTTATATGAATGGGTGGATGAAACGGGTACCAATATTGGTAATACGAAAGAAATTACCGTAACCGGACCAGGAATATATACAGTAACACAAACAAGAACAGGTTGTTCTATAACTACGAGAGTGGTGACTGTATTAGGTTTAGATGTTACTTATACACCATCAGATGCATTATGTAGAAATAGTGCTGACGGAACGATAGCTGTTCAAGTTAATGAAGCTTCAGCCAATTTTACATTTGAATTGTTTAAAGGTGGTGTACTACAAGAAACAACAGGCGCAATCACAGCCGACAATCATGTATTTACAGGTTTAGATATTGGAACCGATTATTCAATACGTGTCACGAATGCTGCTGGATGTTTTGATTTTCAAACAACTGGTTTAACAGTAACCGAGCCAACGCTCCTGCAAGCTACTAATGTGGTAAGTGATAATATAATGCCTTGTAATGGAAATTTATTGAGTGGTAGAATTGAGGTTAACGCCAATGGAGGTACGCAATTTACTGCAACTGGTGATTATGAATATAGCATGGACGGGGGCGCTTTTCAAGAGTCGAATGTATTTAATACTACTGTCCAAGGAAATCATACCATTACCGTTAGAGATCAAAATAACTGTACAACCACTACTGTCGCTAATGTAGGTTTCGATGACGAAATTGCGTTTAACATGTCGAAAGTAGATGTGAATTGTGCAAATAGCACCAACGGTTCTATCACAGTCAATCTCACGCAAAATACTGCAGGTAATACTATGACATATAGTATTGATGGCGGTACAACATTCCAGAACTCACCTGTATTTAATGGGTTGGGAGTTGGAGATTACTCCATAATTATCCGTAAAGAAAAAGGGATTAATAGCTGTGAAACAACAGTAACAGAAAGTATCAATCAGTTGATATTTTTAGAATTCGAGGCAACGGGAGGTTTTTCTTGTTCTGGAAGTATTAATACAATTACTGCAACCGTTGCACCGGCATATGCAAATGAAGTAACGTATATCATGGATGGTACTATTACCAACACAACGGGTATTTTTGAAAATGTAACACCTGGTTTACATAGTGTAACTGCAAGACATAATACATTCTTATGTGAAGCACCACCTGTTGAAGTAAGTGCATTGGCATATACGCCAATGAATATACTAGGTGTGAATCAGCAAATAGATAATCCGAATCAATATGATATTAGTTTCTCTGGTGGAGTTGCCGATTATCAATATGCAATGCTCCCAGGAAGAATAACCGATGTGACTGTTACGGATGATGATTTTGGAGACGAGAATCTCTTTACGATTAATGCAGATGGTTTCTATACTTTCTTTGTGAAGGATACCAATGGGTGTATTGTCGAATTTGAAGCAGAATTGGAGTTTTTAGATCTTGAGATTCCTAATTTCTTTACACCAAATGGAGATACTTTTAATGATGAGTGGTATCCTAGAAATATTCAACCATATCCGAACATTACTGTTGAAGTATTTGATAGATATCAGCGCTTAATTGTGGCTTTTGAAGGAATTAACAATTCTTGGAATGGCTATTATAAAGGAAAACCTTTGCCTTCTGGAGACTATTGGTATGTTGTCAAGTTGAATAGTCTAACCGATGACCGCGTGTTTAAAGGAAATGTAACATTGTATAGATAATTTATAAACCCAAAGACAGACAAACCGATGAAAAAAGTTATTTATATAATCATATTTGCATGTACTTTAGCGGTAAATGCACAAGAGTTTAAACTATCACCGTATACACAATATTTAACCGAAAACCCGTATTCTATATCCCCAACATTTGCTGGTATTAATGAAGATTATGATAGAATTCGATTGAATGCTGTATCACAATGGTTAGGATTGAAAAATGCACCGAATACACAAAATTTATCATACGACCTTCGATTTGGAGAAAAGTCTGGTGCCGGTATTTTACTCTATAACGACAGTAATGGTGCAACGAAACAATTAGGTGCGCAATTGTCATATGCGCATCATTTGATCTTAAATTACGGAAATGAAGAGTTTTTGTCTTTTGGTATTTCCTATAAATTCAATCAATTTAAAATCGAAACAGCTGATTTTGATGATGGGAGTGGAGAAGGTTTTGATGATCCTGCGGTAGGAGCGGCAAAAAGTACTACAAATCATAACTTTGAGGTGGGTGCTTTGTATAGATATATGGACTTCTTTTTTAGTTTGAATGCTTCTAATATTTTGAACAAAAAAGTAGAAGGTGTTTTTGACTTTACAGAGCCTAAAAAATTGAGAAACTATTATGTGTATACAGGCTATACTTTTGTAAGTAGAAATGAAGAAATGGAATATGAGCCTTCTATATATTATAATTTATTTGAAGGTGATTCGCGCTCTGAGATGCATTTAAATTTTAAAGCGAGAAAAATTACAGACACAGGATATATGTGGGCCGGATTAAGTGGAAGATTTTATATTGACCAAAGCTTTAAATCATCCTCTGTGGCTCCAATGTTAGGCTTGAAGAAAGATCAGTTTTATGTTGCTTATGCTTTTCAATGGAACATCAATGAAGCTGTAGAACTGAATAATGCCGGGACACACTTGATTACTCTTGGTTTTGACTTAGAGAACAACAGGAGGTATTAATTAAAAAAAATTCATAAAATAAAAGACATGAAAGTTTTAAAGATAGTAGTAGTATTGATGGGAATCGGTTTTTTTGGTACAGAATGTACTTATGCTCAGGCTAAGAAAATAGTTCCAATCGAGTTTAATGAAATTTCATCAAAAAGTATGGCGGTTGTTGAGTTGCCTGCAAAGGTGAAGGAAGCCGCATCTAAATATGCCGGATATAAGATAAAGAAAGCATTTGTTGGTCAGCATAAACGCAACAAAAAACTCTATAAAGTTCAAATAGCTCGTGGACCAATTGTCTACGAATTAATTATTAATGAAAAAGGGAAAGTGCTAGAGTCTAGAGAATAGATCAAGTACCTTTTCCAACATTTTTAAAACGTTTATGCGTCCAGAAGTAATATTCGGGCGCATTTTTTATTTGCTTTTCTACTTCCCTTAAATACAAGTCAGTCAACTCATAATCCTTAAATTCGTTTGGATTTTCTGTTAATAGTTGAAAAGTAGATACATAATATCCTCTTTTGATCTTTCTGGTATTAAAATAGACCACTGCTAAGTCATGTTTCTTTGCTAATAACTCAACACCCGTATGAATAGGAACTTCTTTAACTCCTAGAAAATCTGCCCAATAATGAATCTTTCCTTTTTTTGGAGACTGATCTCCGAGGAATCCGTATAATGATAAAACATCTTGAGCTTTGTTTTTTGCCATTAATGCGAAGGTCTCTTTGGTAGGTACTAACGTTGTATTGTATTTACCCCTCGTTTCTCTAACCTTTTTGTCGAAATATGGATTTTTAACTTTTTTATAAATGGCATAACCGTTAAACTTTATTTTTAAGTTTAGGTTAAAAATCCATTCCCAATTGGCATAATGCGCTCCATAAAGGATGCCACTTTTACCTTTTTCTTCTAAGGCATGTAACACTTCAATATTTGTAAAAGAATATCGCTTTGATATCTGCTTTTCTGATATCGTAAAAGATTTGATCATTTCAATAAAAATATCAACGAAGTGCTTATAAAAGGTCTTTGTGATTTTTTTTATCTCTACATCTGACTTTTCGGGAAATACCAATCTAAGATTCCCAACAACAATTTTTTTACGATAACCTATAATATAATAGAGTAAATAATAGAAGAGATCTGATATGAAATAAAGAACTCTAAATGGTAGTATCGAAATGAACCAAATTAAAGGATATATCAATATAAATATTACAAATTGCACGCGATAAATATTTTGACAAATATCGGATATAATTTTATCTTTGAGTAAATTATTTTCTGAATGAATTCCATTGTTTTTTTATTAATTGGTGTTAATGCATTAGTGTCACTAAAGGGCTTTTCTGATCGTTTGTTTTTGGAGCGTTATAAATTTCAAGTTGGGCCAATTTTACAAGGCGATCAAATACGCATGTTGACTTCTGGCTTTTTGCATGTAGATCAAAAGCATCTTATTTTCAATATGATTACGCTTTATTTGTTTGCGGATGCTGTAATTCAGAATGTAGGATCTTTAAAATTTATATTGATTTATTTTGGAAGTCTATTTGCAGGAGGACTTCTAGGATTGGTCTTTCATAAAAAGGAACCTTATTATAGTGCTGTTGGAGCCTCTGGAGCGGTAATGGGTATTATTTATTCGGGGATTATATTAAGTCCGTCTATGCGGATTTATGGCCTGCCAGCCGTTGTTTTCGGTGTTGGTTATTTGTTATACTCAATGTATGGAATGCGAAAGCAATTGGGTAATGTTGGGCACAGCGCTCATTTAGGTGGAGCAATAGGAGGGTTTGTATTGACTTTGGCTTTGTATCCTCAAGTCTTTCAAACAAACCAAAAGATAATTTTAATCTTGGCCTTACCAATACTGTTGATGTTTGTTTTTAAGAACAAGTTAGAGCAAAGATAAATATTGAATATTTTAATTATTCATAGTATGTGCTTCTTTTTCTAACACAATTTATTCAAGATTTTTTACAACAAATTTAAATCTTTTCGAACCTATCAGGCCTCGATCGCCAACACCTTGGATATTCCCAATAAAAATGGTATTCAAATCAGAACAGAAAAACTCTATTGAGGCATCACCATTTTTATTGGTTATAACGTCGGGTTTCCAAACCAGTGTGTTGCGTGTATCTGGAAAAGGATCTTTACGTGCAGTATCCTCCTCATGTTTAGGTTGGTAAAATTCTTTTTTTCCATAATACCCTTTAATCATTACAAGGTTAAATTTTTCCAACAATTCAGATTCTGAATATTTTCTTTTGGCATAAACAATATTAACTAAAAAACCCTTTTGCCTTTCTTTCAAAACTTCACCAACTACAGGTGGACGTCCGGTAATATGATTTGAACAATTTAAAATATTATAATCACAAACATAATCTGAGTAACTGCCTCTACCGGCAATAAGATCATTAAGTGTACTCAAGTATTTATCTCGAAAGGTTTTTTTGACTTTGCCTTTAACGTTAACCTCATTGAGTTGATTTACGCTTGGCTTAAGATTAAAAGCTTTTGTCTTTTTTGATGAGGGTAAAGAATTTTCGAAGATAGGGTAGTGCTTTTTTGTTGTCATTCTCCATTTATTAATGTTATTGAAGCGATAATCACCTATACTTAATTTGAATTCTCTTTCTGGGTCGTTGAGGCCTTTAACGTATAGATAAGAATGATCAGCAATTCTTAAATGTCTTGGGGTTATATTGAATCTTCCTAATGAATCAGTAAGAACTAATTCTTTCTCACCTTCTTTATTCCCTGAAAAGGCCATAACGGCATGTGCCTTTGGTATAATTGCATGCTTTTTACGTCTTCTTTTGGATACGATTCTTCCGCCAATATTGTCATTTATAAACAGTTGTTTTTTTGAAATTAGCTGAGTATCTAAATTCGTTTCCGCCCAAAGATAGCGTCTCCATCCTTGAGTACTCAATAGTAGATCTAATGCTTTTTTTCTATCTTGATTGACGGAGTCAAAATAATACGTTGGATTGTATAGTTTTCCTTTTAATTTTGACGATAATAGATAATGACTTTCTATTGTTTTAGAGCCATGATTATTCGTGTATATCTTATCACTGATACTAAGCCCTAGATGGCCTACAACGGGCTTATTATATTGATCAGTGGTTTTAATCTTTAAAATTGCCTTCTCTCTAGTTGCGTATACGGATTTGTCGAGAGTGGCTGTAATATGTAATTTTTGATCTTGATTCACAAATACCAAACGCTCCGCTAAGGGTTTGATATTTTTGTCAAAAAGTGTTATTTCTGCAATACCTCTAGGTAGATCGTCTAATGGAATCTTTATGATAATTTCATTAGCCAACTTGGCGTGCACAATCAAAAAAACAGTACCATTCATCTGTATTCTGAGGTATATTTTCTCTTGTGAACTACTACTTTTTGACACTTTAAATTCTAATTCTTTATTGGTATTCGAAAGCAGCTGTAATGTTTGTCCAGAAGGTTTTATATCTGGCATATTTAATCTAGTTTGACTCAAAGGTTCTGATAATTTAATCACATACTTCTTCGTTATATCTGGGGTAAACATGAAACGTCCCATCCCAGCGTGTTCACTTTTAAAGTCAAGTATTGGGAGATCATTTTCAAAAATTGTTCCCAAAACTTTGACAGGAAAATCTTTAGAATCGGTAGCTTTAAATGCTACATAACTTGCAATGCCAGAAATTAAATAACCTCCTTCAGGAAACAAGTCAAATTGAATGGAATCATTTCTTCTAATTTTACTGGATGTATTATTTGAGATGTTTTTTAAAATTTTAATTTTCCTCATTGCTTGAAAATCATTGGAAATACTATTCACTGCGTTAACACTATAAGCATGAATGGTGTAATTCCCTTGTTTTAAAGACTGATCTAAGTAGATGTGACCGTCTACAAATCCATTTACAATTTCATATTTCTCTTCCGAAACAGGTTGGTTTGTTATATCATTAATTAGTTGTACGTATAATATTTTGTCTTGTGATGAAGGTGATAGATATTTTGAATTTAGAATATATCCTTTAAACCAAAGATCTTCTTCAGTTTCGTAAATATCTTTACTAGTTTGCAGATATACCAGGTCGGTAGCTAGTTTATTCGATTTCGAATGAAACTGATCGACTAATTGTTTTTCAATAAGCTTGTCTTGAGAGTACAAGGTGTTTGACCAACACCAAGTGCACAAAAAAGAAGCTAGAAAAATAAATTTTTTCGACGAGAACCTACAATGAAACATGTTTTACTAATGTTTTATTTACACAAGTGATTCGTAAATTAATCAATTATAGTCAAATAAAAAAGGCTCGCATTTCGCGAGCCTTTTCAATTTCAATTTGCATACCAATTTTATTATTGTCTTCTTCTAGAAGTTGATTTTCTAGCAGTAGATTTTCTCTTTGGAGCTGCACTTCTTTTTTGTACTGACCTTGAAGTGCTTCTCGCTTTTTGAGGTTGTCTTTGAGATGTCGTTCTTCGCTGTACTGTACTTCTTTGCGGTGCTTTTCTCGTTTGTGTTCTCGATCGCTGACTAGCACTTGACTGTCTGTTTACACTTCTCCCTCTATTAGAAGCCGACGAGCGTCTTTGTGTTGTATTGTTTTGTGCAACTCTTCTTTGAGTGTTACTTCTTTGCACCGAACGCTCTTTACTTATGCCTCTTCTCTGAGAACTAACCGAATTGTTGTTCGAAGTTCCTCTACGAACACCTATTTTGTTTCCTTGCGTTCGCTGAAGAGTTCTTCGTTGTTGCGCACTTCTTTGAACTCCTCTGTTATTACCATTTTCTCTTTGAACAGTTCGACGTTGTTGTGTACTTCGTTGTACACCTCTTTGTTGTCCTGATCTTCTTGCGACGTTACGACTAGTTGAAGCTGATCTATTTGCTCTATTAACCGTTGAACGTCTGTCATAAGCTCTTCTGTTAGTGCTGGCCGTTGTTCTTACACGTGCATCGATGTTTCTATATACTCTGTTCGCTCTATTATTTCTTGTATAACGTCTGTTATAGTTTCTGCGATAGTCTCTAAAATTATATCTTACAGGTGTGTAAAAACGTCTATACGGTCTATAACTTACAATACATCTGTTAAAAATAGGTCGAACGAAATAGTTGTGATATGGATGAAACACATAGTTTCGGTTATATACATTCACATATCCTGTATAATGTGAGTAGTTTCCATAACGATTATAGTGTACGTATAACCCTCCAACACGTGACAAACGTTGTCTATTATATCGAATACGTATGTTATCAACTCTACTGATACGACCATAATGATCATAATCAATGGCTACATCTTCAATTTGAACAATAGCACCATAATCATCATATTGCACATATGCATCATAATCGTAACCGCCATTATAGCTAATACTCACCCCACCAAGATCCACATTAGCATGCACTCCGTTTCTAGGATTGATATAGAAATCAAATTCGCCATTTTCAAATATAGAAAAGGTAATGCCTCTATGATTAAATGTAAATGTTTCTTGATTATTGTAAGAATAATTTACTGATGCGCTGTTTGTATTTGCAAACGCAAGGGGAGAAAGGCTCGTCGAAATGATTGCTACTAATACTATTGCTAATTTCTTCATGGCGTGTATATTTTATTTTTTAAATCGGTTCTTATGAATCACGATCACATCATCTAAAACAAACAGCGTGCCAAAAATTTTTAAACGTCAAAAAAGTTACCCAAAAACAGACCAATAGAATACGAAAGAAAAGCGATTCCCTTAGTTGTTGCATCGAATGTTGATTGCAATAAAAAAATACATTTGTATCGGCGTTTGTATTTGATTTCATTTCAATATTTTTACAGTCCAATTTTTCACACACTGTATTTTATAAACGTCATATTACCAATTCCGCTTCAGCGACTATTTACCTATAAAATAACGCAGGCAGAAGCTTCTTTTTTGCAACCTGGAATGCGCGTTGCTGTGCCTTTTGGGAAGTCAAAAATCTATACCGCCTTGGTTTCAGAATTGCATCAAACAGCTCCAGAGGCTTATGAAGCAAAAGAGATTCATCAAATTTTAGATGAAGTTCCCTTAGTAACGGTCAAACAATTACAACATTGGTCATGGATAGCAAACTATTATATGTGCTCTTTAGGTGAAGTAATGCGTTCGGCTTTGCCATCTGCATTTCTGTTAGAGAGTGAGACCTTGGTTTTGCGCAATGAACAATTTTTAGATGAGCATGACTTGTCTGATGATGAGTTTTTAATTTTGGAAGCTTTGCAATACCAATCCTCATTGAAAATTGATAAAATCAGCGCTATTTTGGATAAAAAGCGTGTGCTTCCTATACTGCAACAACTATTGGAGAAAGGTGCAATTCAGTTACAAGAAGAATTATATGAAAGATATACGCCCAAATTAGTTAAATATGTTCGTTTAGCGGAAGCATATACACAAGAAGAGGAGTTGAATAATTTATTAAGTTCCTTGTCTCGAGCAAAAAAACAACGAGCTTTAGTGCTGTCTTATTTTTCTTTAGAGGCATCGACTAAAAAACCTATCAAGGCAAAGCAATTAAAAGAACAGAGTGGTATTTCGGAGGCTGTATTGAAAGCCTTAGTTGAGAAAGGAGTTTTTGAGATTTATTATATTCAAGTTGATCGCGTTAATTTTGAAGGTGAAAATAGAAAAACGTTTAAACTAAATGAATATCAGGATATTACATATAAAAAAATAAATGATTCATTTAAGGATAAAGATGTCACATTATTACATGGTATAACCTCAAGTGGTAAAACAGAAATTTATGCGAAACTTATCGAAAAGGTATTAACTAGTGGGAAACAAGTGCTTTATTTGTTGCCCGAAATTGCATTGACCACGCAACTTATTAGTCGTTTGCAAATGTACTTTGGAGATCAAATTTCGGTATTTCATTCTAAGTATTCTTTAAATGAACGTGTAGAAGTATGGCAGAATGTATTGCATAGAAATAAAAAGGCTCAATTAATATTGGGAGCCCGTTCTTCAGTCTTTTTGCCCTTCGATGATCTTGACTTGATTATTGTTGATGAAGAACATGAGGTTTCGTACAAACAATTTGATCCAGCACCACGATATCATGCGCGAGATGCTGCTATTGTGCTCGCAAATATTCATAATGCGAAGGTGCTTCTGGGAAGCGCAACGCCGTCACTAGAGAGCTATTATAATGTAAAAGAGGGTAAATACGGTTTTGTTGAATTGAAAAGACGTTATGGAAATGTGCAATTACCCGAGATAGAGCTGGTAGATATTAAGGAAGGGTATCGTAAAAAGCGTATGGATGGTCATTTTTCAGAACGACTACTACTACTAATTCAAGAGGCGCTTAAAGAGAAAGAACAAGTGATTTTATTTCAGAACCGTCGTGGTTTTTCGCCAATTGTTGAATGTACCTCTTGTGGAGTGGCACCGCAATGTCCAAATTGTGATGTGAGCTTAACTTTTCACAAGTTTAGGAGTGAGCTGCGTTGTCATTATTGTGGTTATAATAGGGCGATGCCCCAAACCTGCGCTGCTTGCGGAAATCCAACACTTGACACGAAAGGATTTGGTACCGAACAAATAGAATTAGAGCTTAAAGAGTTGTTTCCAGAACATGCCATCGGTAGAATGGATTTGGATACAACCCGAGGTAAATATGGGTATGAAAAAATTATTGGTGCCTTTCAAGCACAGGAAATCGATATTTTGGTAGGGACACAGATGTTGTCTAAAGGGTTAGATTTTGCTAACGTAACCCTCGTTGGAGTTCTGAATGCTGACAATATGTTGAATTTTCCTGATTTCAGGGCACATGAAAGGAGTTTTCATATGCTTACTCAAGTGTCTGGTAGGGCAGGACGAGATAAGAAGCGAGGAAAAGTAGTGATTCAAACCTTTAATCCATATCATCAGATACTACAACAAGTAACGACAAATGACTATGCAGCGATGTTTAAGGAGCAATTGGATGAGAGATATCAATATAAATACCCTCCGTTTAATCGCCTCGTAAAAATTATCCTTAAGCATAAAGATTACATCAAGGTTGATGCAGCCAGTAAATGGTTGGCAGCATCTTTGCAGAATTCTTTTGGAGATAATGTATTAGGACCGAGCAGTCCGGCTATTTCTAGAATTAGAAATCAACATATTAAAACAATTTTGATCAAGTTACCCAAAAAGCAATCCTTGCAACAGTCGAAAGTCATCATTCAGAAAATTAAAAATAGCTTTCAATCTATTGCTGATTTTAGATCCGTTCGTTTCAATATAGATGTAGATTGTTACTAATGTATCTATAGCATTCAGTGATCAAACAACTGAAGTCAAAGTGATGATCTTTTACAATATCTAGACTCATAGTACTCTTGTTTTGTTATTTTTTCAATAAAACTAAACTTCGCACAATAAATAGGCCATATGGTTGTTATTTAATTTCGTTAAACATTTTAAAACAGAAAAATTAAAGAACAATGAAGAAAATTACGAGCCATTTAATGATGCTATTATTTGTTTCAATCGCCCTATTCAGTTGTAGTGATGATGATGAAGCGCAAAGAGAAACATTGACCGTGAAAGGTACTTTTGAAGGAACAGCATACGAGAAGGAGTTTACTGTCGATGCAGATGATGTTTTTACAGATAGTGAAGGTTTTACTTTTGAGTTAACCTGGGAAAGTCAAGAAAGCAACAGTTTTGATGTTGATTTTTTTGCTGACGCTCAAGCAACTGGTGGAGATTTCAATACTGGTTTTGATTTGAATTACACGAGAGGTGTGACAATGCCAGAAATCGTTACAGTGCGAAATACAGGTTCTGATACTTTTGGTAAGACCCACATCAATCTATACAGTAGTTTTGAAGATACTATTGATTACACCCTAAGAATTAGAAGAATTTCAAATGATGAAGTAGTAAAAACTGTAAATGGAAGTGTACAGTCTACAACCGATGATGTTGATAATGCTTCTTTAATAGGAAGTATTCATAATACAAGATCACATGGATTTAAAATCCTTGGCGATTTTGTTAAAGTTGGTAATAAGTTTTACTTCTCATATTAATTGGGAATATTTAAGAAATAAGAAAGGGAAGCCATGTGCTTCCCTTTTTTTTTCGCACATTCAAAGCCCGTTTTGTCTAAGAACGAGTCGAGAGAAACATTATTTTATACTAAATCTAACGATGGTTCGTTCTTGTAAAAGTGTAAAACGATTCCCCTACAAGTTTTAAAAATTCAAAAAGTATGGGAAAATTCTGCGTTTTTTTAAGGAAAGGAATCTTTTTCTTTTCGATTTTTTTTATAACCACTTCTTCGTACGGTCAGTTCTACCACGGTATTGAACTGGGTTCTGGCATTACCAATGCAGACTTTATGCTGGATACCTCACGTGAGCCTTCAAGCGCATTTGGGTTTAGTTTAGGGTATGCTGCAGAAAGAGATCTTTCTGAAAGCGTATACATGAAAGTTGCGGTATTAGTAACCAAAAGAAGCTTTAATGCGAATAATATACGTGGCATAAATACCACTCAAGAAAAGTGGGGTGTCAATGTGATTGAAATTCCCCTTAACTTGGGATATTATTTGAATTTTAATAATCGTAATTTTCAATTTTTCGTTGAAGGTGGTCTCAACATTGATTACAATATGAGGGCATTTGTGAAAAACGACAATGAAACCATTACATTAGATATTGGTGGGGAAGGAAGTGTAAATCGAATTTCTACAGGCGTAAATGTAGGCGCAGGCTTACTATTTTCCAAGCGAATAAAGGTGAGATTGCAATATTATAACGGCCTCACAAATATTTTGAATACCGATGATGATCAATGGAAGAATAAGGCTTTTGGTATTTCGTTAAATTACTTTTTAAAGAAAAGAGAACCGTATTAAGCGTTTTTATCTTTCCATTCTTTCCGAATGTCATCTGATAGTATTCCGGTACCATCATGCTTCCATCCTGGAGGTTTGGTAAGATACTTCAGTCTGTTGAGCAAAGAAGTTTTCGACGAAAAGACATCTGAAAACATATCTATCCATTCATGAAAGGCCACATATAAAGGGTTAAATGATGAAATGTTCTTTACTAAGCCATATCTAGGTTTTTCAACTTCAGGTTGGAAAGATCCGAACAATTTATCCCAAAAAATGAAGATGCCTGCGTGATTTCTATCAAGGTACTGAGGGTTAGTAGCATGATGCACACGATGATGGGATGGTGTATTGAAAATGGCTTCAAACCAGTTCGGCATTTTTTTAATAAACTCTGTATGTATCCAATATTGGTAAATTAAACTAATTGACATTTGAGCCAATATCATGGCAGGATGAAACCCTAACAAAGGAAGCGGTAACCAAAATACAAATGCAAGGAAGCCGCCCGTCCAAGTTTGTCGTAAAGCCGTACTTAGATTATACTTTTGAGATGAATGATGTACAACATGCGACGCCCAAAAAAAGCGACTCTCATGGCTCATTCTATGGAACCAGTAATATGCAAAATCATCTACAAACAAAATAAGTAGCCATGCCCACCACGAAAATGGTATCGTAAAAAGGCGTACGTGATTATAAATCAATATAAAAACTCCAAAAACAAAAACTTTACTCAAAATTCCGAGAAAAACATTGCCCAGACCCATGCTGATAGAAGTAAGGGCGTCTTTAGTTTCATATGCGTTCGCTTTCTCTCGTACATCTACAATAATCTCAATAATCAGTGTGACTAAGAAAAAAGGGATGGCATAGAGTATAAGATCAGGTATTTCCGGTATTTCCATGAAGTAATGTTTAGCAATCTTTAATGTTTGTCAATTTACTAAATTTAATAGAAATTAGTAAGGAAATAAAGAAATTAATATCGTATATTTGCACGCTTAAAAATAAACAATTAAAATTTCAATTATGAATCATTACGAAACTGTTTTCATTTTGAATCCCGTTTTATCTGATACTCAGGTAAAGGAAACAGTAAAGAAGTTTGAAGACTACTTGGTTTCTAAAGGTGCCGAAATGACTCACAAAGAAGATTGGGGCTTAAAAAAATTAGCTTATCCAATTCAAAAGAAAAAAACTGGCTTTTATCATTTATTTGAATACAAAGTTACTGGTGACGCTATTGCTCCATTTGAATTAGAATTCAGAAGAGATGATAGCATCATGCGTTACTTAACGGTATCATTAGATAAACATGCTGCTGCTTGGGCAGAAGTTAGAAAAGAACGTGTTAAAGCAACTAAAAACTAAGGTATGGCATCAATAGATCAACAAGCAAAAGAAGGAAACAAAGCTGAGATCAGATATTTAACTCCGTTAGATATTGATACAAAGCAAAAAGTAAAGTATTGTCGTTTTAAGAAAAATGGCATTAAGTATATCGACTATAAAGATGCAGATTTTTTAATGTATTTAGTAAATGAGCAAGGTAAAATTTTACCGCGTCGTTTAACTGGCACTTCATTAAAATATCAACGTAAAGTGAGTCAGGCAATAAAAAGAGCGCGTCATTTGGCATTAATGCCATATGTAGGTGATATGTTAAAATAATTAAAGAGACAATTATGGAACTTATATTAAAGAAAGACGTAGCAAATTTAGGATTTCAAGATGATGTAGTATCTGTGAAGAACGGTTACGGACGTAATTTTTTGATCCCACAAGGATATGCAGTATTAGCAACTAGTTCTGCGAAAAAAGTATTGGCTGAAAATTTAAAACAAAGAGCTTTTAAAGAGGCTAGTGTTGTCAAAGAAGCAACGAAAGTAGCAGATGCTATCAAAGCATTGGAAATTAAAATTGCTGCTAAAACAGGCGATGGCGACAAGTTATTTGGATCGGTAAGTAATGCCGATGTAGCTGATGCTATAGCAAAAGCCGGAACCGAAGTAGATAAAAAGTATATTACTGTTTCTGGTGGTTTGGTAAAAAGACTTGGTAAATATAACGCCAAAGTTCGTTTGCATAGAGATGTAATTTTTGACCTATCATTTGATGTAGTCGCAGAAAAGAAATAAACACATTGTTGATAAATAGCAATGTTAAGATTTAAAAGCCGTTCAGTTCGAACGGCTTTTTTTTATACCTTTCTTAGACTAATTATACCTTTTAATAACAAAACTAATTCAAATAAAATCAAAACATTATGAAGAAAAAACTCTTGCTTGCAATGTTGTTTTTAAGCATTGCTTTGAGCACATTTGCTCAGGTAACAACTTCCAATATTAGAGGGTTGGTTGTTGATGATCAAAATCAGCCATTGCCCGGAGCTACGGTAGTGGCGATACATGTACCAACAGGCACAAAATATGGAGGAACCTCTAATTTAGATGGGCGCTATAATTTATTAAATATGCGTGTCGGAGGACCTTATACGGTAACGATTTCTTACGTAGGTTATAAATCTCAAGAATTTAAAGATGTATTTTTAACTTTGGGTAAAACGTTTTCATTAGATGTGAAATTGCTTTCGGATAGCCAATCATTAGATGAAGTGGTTATAAATGCAACAGGAGGTAATAACGTTTTTGGTAATGACAGAACCGGCGCACAAACAAGTGTAAGTCGCAGAGAAATAGCAAGACTTCCAACAATTTCTAGATCTCAGGCCGATTTTACGAGATTAGAACCTTCTGCTAGTAATGGTTCTTTCGGAGGAAAAAATGATCAATACAATAATTTCTCGTTAGACGGATCCATTTTTAGCAACCCATTTGGTTTGGATGCCGCTACTCCGGGAGGACAAACAAATGCACAACCAGTATCAATTGATGCCATCGAGCAAATACAAGTTTCTGTTGCTCCTTATGATGTCACATTAGCGGGTTTTACGGGAGCTTCGGTAAATGCTGTTACAAAGAGTGGTACCAATGAATTTCACGGTACGTTGTACGGTTTTTTTAGAAATCAAGATATGACTGGAGGAAAGATTGATGGAGATGATATTTTTAAAGGAAAGTTATCGCAAACACAATATGGAGTAAGTGTTGGTGGACCAATTGTTAAGAATAAGCTATTTTTCTTTGCAAACTTCGAAGTAGATGATCGAGAAGACTTAGGTTCTTCTTTTGCTCCAAATAGAGGTACAGGAGCTTCTAATGAGTCTAGAGTGTTATCCTCTGATTTAATGGCTGTACAAACGGCATTAAGAAATCTTGGGTACGATCCTGGCGCGTTTGAGAATTTTACCTTTGATACAGGATCTACAAAAGGTATTTTTAAGTTAGATTGGAATATTAATGATAATAATAGATTAGCATTAATTTATAACTTCTTAGATGCAGATAGAACGATACCCGCAAATCCAGTAGCCTTAGGTTTTAGAGGGCCAAGTTTAAATACACTTCAATTTCAAAATGCAGGATATCAGATAAATAATGAGTTGAACTCTGTCTTATTAGAGCTAAATTCAACCATTTCTGATAAAGTAACCAATAAATTTCAAATAGGTTATACGGCATTTAATGATTTTAGAAATCCATTATCGGTACCAGCCCCAAGTATTACTATACAAGAAGGTGGATCGAACTACATTATTGCAGGACACGAGCCTTTTTCGATTAATAATAAGCTAGATCAAAAAGTATTTCAAATGACCAACAATTTGAATATTTTTCATAAAGACCACACCTTCACTGTTGGATTCTCATTTGAGAAATTTAGCTTTGAAAATTCTTTCAATCTAGGTGTTTATGGTGCGCAGGGTGTGTTTTTCCCTACTTCACCTTCGGTAGCACAATTTTTAGCGGATGCACAACCAGGAGGACTCATAGAAACCTTATTGAACGATGCGACAGCAGCGCATAACGCGTTGAGTGCCGCTGGTGAAGGGGTTGCTGGTGGATTTAACTTGTATAAAGCAGAATATGGTCAATTGGCTTTCTACTTACAAGATGAGTGGAATGCAAGTGATAATTTTAAATTAACCTATGGCGTTCGTTTTGATAAGCCCTTGTACTTCAATAGTGCAGACTTAGCGCAGGATTTTATTGAGACGCAGCCTGCAGTTATTCCTGGAATCGAATATGTAGATCCGGTTACTGGAGAAACTAGAACATTCGATTCTACAGAGCAACCTTCAGGAGATTTTTTAATCTCTCCAAGAGTTGGTTTTAATTGGGACGTTAAAGGAGATGATTCATTTCAACTACGTGGTGGTACAGGACTGTTTAGCGGACGTTTACCATTTGTTTGGTTAGGAAACCAAACATCGGCACCAAACTTCTTTTTCTTTCAAGCGGTTGATCCTGATTTTCAATGGCCACAAGTTTGGAGAACAAACCTAGGAATCGATTATAAGTTCAATATTGGTTCTATCGAGAATATCATTGCGAGCGCCGATTTAAGTTACACGAAAGATATCAATGGAGCGCATGTTCAGAATTTTGGATTAAGACCACCAACTGGTCAATTACAAGGCGTTGATAATAGAGCAACGTATTTACCAACCGATAGGGTACAAGTGTTTGGCGGACCGGCAGATGCTTTTGTATTTGTAAATGATGACCAAGGACGTGTATATAATGCTTCTTTTAAATTGCAAAAACAATTTGAAAATGATGCCTTTATAAGTGTTGGATATAATTATTTAGACTCGAAGGATGTGAATTCTGTAGATGCAGAGATCACAGGTGATGCTTTTGCTGCAAATGCTGCCCGTGATAATGTAAATGTGCCTGTCTTATCTAATTCAAGGTACGGAGATCAGCATAGATTTATCGCTGTAGGAAGTAAGAAGTGGTCATATTCTAATGATAAGGTAAGTACAACAGTTTCTGCATTTTATGAATATGCGAAAGGTGGACGTTTCTCTTACATTTATGGAGGAGATATTAATGGAGATGGTTCTGGCTTGAATGATTTATTATATATCCCAACGGCAGCGGAAATTGGATCTATGCAGTTTTCTGGCGCAGGTCAAGCGGCTGCATTTGAATCATATATTAGACAAGACGACTATTTGAAGAGCCGAAGAGGACAATATGCTGAGCGCTATGGAGCGCTTGCACCTTGGAGAGGTAGAATGGACTTAAAGGTAATTCAGGAGTTTAAAGTATCTGAAACGAATGCAGTGCAAATCAGTGCAGATCTATTAAATGTAGGTAACTTAATTAGCTCTAAATGGGGATTGGTGCAATCACCAAATAACTTCCAAGTATTAGGGGTTTCTGTTGATGGTACCAACACACCAACATATACTTTTGATCCGAACCTTACACAGAGTTTTGGTTTCGATAATACAAATTTGCAATCTGTTTGGCAATTGCAACTCGGATTGAGATATATATTCTAAAATGAGTAAAATATAACGAGAAAAACCACTCTTTTACAGAGTGGTTTTTTTATTTTTGTAGTCTAGAAATATGATTGAAAATGAAGTATAGACAATTGAGTAAAGAGCAATTTGAAGCCCTACATAAAGAATTCGCACAATTTTTAGCATCTCAGCAAATAGATGTTAAAGAGTGGATACGTATTAAAGAAACAAAACCTGAAGTTGCTGACGAAGAATTGAATCTGTTTAGTGATGTGGTTTGGGATGATGCACTTACAAAAACCAATTATTTAGAGCATTTTTCAAAAACCAACATTAACTTGTTTAAATGTGATGATAAATCGATAGCTAGAATTGTAGTGCAGATAAGTAAAAAGGATTTTGATTTTTTTAACGAAGTCGACTATAATTGGTTTATTGATAATACCAATGATCCATCAATTCAGTTTTTAAAGGGTGTCAAGAAATACGCTAAAGAACGAAATTTAGAATTATTTGATCTCGTTGAAAAAGGGAGCGTGATCTCAGATGGGAAGCTGTATGAAAGCCTTTTTCAGCTGATATCGAAATAGACATCTAGATTGCCTGCAATTTTAATAGTTTATTGGTGCTAATAGCTTTGATAATCTTTCTGCCTCTATTTTTATAACCTGTACTTCCATGAGGTAAATTTCGCTCTATTTGAAGTAATAATTCTGGATGAATCCAATCAAATTTGGTACCTAATAAATAGAGTGAATACATAGAATGTGCCTGAATAGCAATGGCTCGATCTGTAATCATCCAGTCAAAACAACATTCGGTGAATCTTTCAAGCACATCATTTGTAAGTCGCTCAATATATAAAGAATTATATTTTATAAAGTATTGAACAGTAAGCATTTCTATTATTTTAGCTGAAGATCTACATGAACCATCTAATTTTAATTCAGAGATTAAATTACTAAAGGTTTCAAGGTAAGGTAGCATAATGCTCAAATCCTTTTTACAGGTCAATTCTAATATCCGAGCGGAAAAAGGAGAATTTTCATCCTTCACGGCACTCATCTTAGATAATAAAATGGGAGTCCAATGATTATGTGTCAATACTGCGGCAGTAAGAATAGGTCGATACCTATAATCTTTAGGAGCCGATTCTAACATATGAATGAATTCTTTCTTAGTCACGCAAATGGGTTTTAATTAAATGATCAACACCTTTGGTGGCAGTTTCAGAAATGATAGTCAAATTATGAAAATCATTTTTAGATACTGAAGGCCTTGGATCAATAAAGTAAATTGGAACCTGGGGTTGTACATAGTTTATTAAACTTGCCGCAGGATATACTTGCATAGAAGTGCCAATAATCACTAAAATATCCGCCTTAGCAGTAGTTTCGATAGCCTCATCCAACATCGGAACGGCTTCACCAAACCACACAATATGAGGTCTTAACTGGGCCTTTTCTTCACAAAGATCTCCTAAAATAATATCATTTTTTTGTTCATATATCAATCGCTGATTCTTAGTACTTCTAGATTTCAATAACTCTCCATGCAAATGCAATACATTTGAACTACCCGCTCTTTCATGTAAGTCATCGACATTTTGAGTAACAATATGCACATGATAATCGCTCTCTAAGTTAGAGAGTGCGTAATGCGCGTTATTCGGATCTACCTTTAATAGTTGCCTTCTACGTTGATTGTAAAAATCTAATACAAGCTCTGGGTTGTTATAAAATCCTTGAGGAGAAGCAACTTCCATGATATCGTGCCCCTCCCATAGACCATCTGCATCCCTAAAGGTGTTTATTCCACTTTCGGCACTCATGCCTGCTCCAGTTAAAACAACAATTTTTTGCATACAAACTATATATTTCTTTGCTTTGGGTAAATTTACCAAAAATTAGTTTTGTGATAGATATTCATCTTTTGAAATATTTAGAATCTATTATTACCGATAATCGAAAATCAACATTTGAAAAAGTGCTCAATAATCGTACGCGACATTTTACGGTTGTTTTAGAAGATATTTATCAAAAACATAACACGAGTGCAGTCGTAAGGAGTTGTGATATATTTGGTATTCAGGATATTCATATCATAGAGAATAAATACAATAGTTATGTATCAAATCAAGTTGCTAAAGGTTCTCAAAAATGGATAGATTTTCATGAGTATAACACGGAGGAGTATAACACCGACACTTGTATTGATGCGCTTCGAAACAACGGGTATCAGCTTATTGCTACTACACCGCACAATGATTCTTGTTTGTTGAAGGATTTTGATATTTCTAAAAAGTCAGCCTTTGTCTTTGGTGTGGAGAAAGCTGGGGTTTCTGATAGAATGATGGCTGAAGCCGATGGGTATTTGAAAGTACCAATGGTTGGCTTTACTGAAAGCCTCAATGTATCGGTTGCAGCAGCTATTGTATTAAATGATCTCACTACAAGATTGAGGGATTCTGCTATAGATTGGTCACTTTCTGAGGAAGAAAAGAATGAGAAACGCCTCGATTGGTGTAAAAAGACAATAAACAATGTTGACCAAATAATTGAAAGGTATCATATTGACAATCAAAAGATAAGTTAGCGACGAAAGTATTTTTATAACCACAGAAATTTCTTGAGACTGTGTTTTGATGAATTCTCATGACCTAAAATCAAGAAATTTCAAGGTAAAATGCTATATTTGTAACAGTTTAAAGAATTTCTTGGAGTAAATAATTGAAATTGTTTGATAAACTATTTTTATAAGATAGTGAACTTCGCGCTTAATTTTGAACATTCGTTTCGTAGTTAGATTTCTTCTTAAACTATATATACTAATTACTAATTCTAAATATACGAATGGCAAAATCGCAACAGACATACAACAAGAAAGAAAAAGAGAAGAAGCGTTTAAAGAAAAGAGAAGAGAAGCAAAAGAAAAAAGAAGCACGTAAAGCAGAAAAAGAAGCTACTGGAGGGGGAGGTATTCCTTTTGCATATGTAGATCATAATGGTAATTTGTCTGATACCCCGCCAGACCCGAATATGAAGGTAAAAGTAGACGCGGAGAGTATTAGTTTAGATTATAAAAAAGAGCACATAGAAGTAGATCCAATCCGTAAAGGAAAGGTGTCTTTCTTTGACACTTCAAAAGGATTTGGTTTTATCACCGATATAGAGAACCAAGAAAAATATTTTACACATGTGAGCGGATTAATAGACCAAATTGCCGAAAATGATAAGGTGCAATTTGAGCTAGAAAAAGGAATGAAAGGCTTGAATGCTGTGCGTGTTAAAAAGATCTAAGTAACTTATTTATACTCGAACATTTTTTTGGTGTAATTACTGTGAAAATAAGATAGTTATTTTTTCACCCCTCATTTGTAGATACGCTTGACCTACTCAAAATACTCTTAATACACCCTATAAAACACAACTTTAGAATTTCTTTAGACTTTGTATTTATGTTTACTTTATACTAAAATAACGATTCAACCGTTAATTTAATGATTATAAAGAAATATAAATATGAGTACTAACTACGTTTCATGTAATATTTCTCCTCTAACCGAATACTCGCCTTCACCTGCCAATCCTTGGGATGCTGTAAAAGTAAGGCATCTTCACAATCGTATTGCATTTGGTATCAATACCTCTTCAGTTGCGAATGCGTTAACTCAATCACCATCAGCATATATAGATGCCTTGATAGACGGCGCCATGGCTCTAGCTCCAACAGTTGCACCTCCATGGGCACCCTTGGATCCAGCAGATTATGAAGCGAATGGGTTTACGTACGGAGAAGATGAAAATAGACAGTTATTGGATGAAACCCAATACACCTTTATTAAAGAGTTGATTGACAATGGTGTTCGTGGGAGACTGACTTTTTTTTGGCATAACCATTTTGTGACTATAGCACATGAATATGGATTTGCCGGCTATGCGTTTAGATATTATTTAGCCTTACAACGAAATTCCTTTGGAAATTTTAGAACTTTTATTACTGAGATGGGGCTAGATAATGCCATGTTAAAGTTTTTGAATGGTTTTGAAAGCACTGTGGTAAGTCCGAATGAAAATTATGCTAGAGAACTATACGAACTTTTTGCCTTAGGTGAAGGGAACGGATATACCGAAGATGATATCGTAGAAACTTCAAGGGCTTTAACAGGATATAATGAATATGTTAACGGCGAAAATTCGAACATTATTTTTAATGAAGCCAATTTTGATATTGAAGATAAAACTATTTTTGAACAAACAGGTAATTGGGGATATACTGACGTTATAGCTATTTTATTTGATCAGAAGACTGAACTTATTGCGCGCTACATATGCGAGAAAATCTATATTAACTTTGTAAGCCCTGAAGTAGACGATGTTATTAGAACAAATATTATCAATCCTTTAGGTGCAATTTTTATTAGTAATAATTTTGAAATAGCTCCAGTATTAAAAACATTGTTTAAAAGCGAGCACTTTTTTGATGAAAAAGCAAGGAATACCATTATTAAAAGTCCACTGGATCTTATTATCCAGTTTATCACGGCTACAGGTTTCAATTTTGGTGAGTACGACATGTACAAAGAATTTGTAAAGAATGCTTCTAGGGTTTTCGATCAAGATATTATGAACCCTCCAACTGTTTTTGGATGGCCTGGAGATAGAGATTGGATAAACTCAGGTACAATTACATTTAGAGCCGGTTTTTTAAGTGACGATATGCTCACGCTGGCTAGAGAACAAGACGAAGAACAATTTCGTCAGTTTGCCATTGACGTGTCGGGAAATAGTAATGACGCTGATGTTGTAACTAAAGATATTTTTGAAGCCTTGATGGGGGAAGTTCCCTATACCTTAGATGATTTTGAAACAGGTATTGATATTTTTAAGAGTAGTGTACCATCTAATTATTTTGAAGACGATATTTGGACACTATCCTTTGAAGGTGTACCACTTCAGGTACGTGATCTTATAGAATATATAGTTTCTCTCCCAGATTATCAACTTAAATAGAAACTTATGTGCACACCAAAAGAGTTAAACTCAAATAAAAATACGCATACAAATTGTAATACCGACGACCATAGCAAATGGAATAGACGTTCATTTCTGCAAACACTAGGTCTAGGTGGCGCTGGGGCTACATTAATGATGAATGGTATACCTATGGCCTTTGGACAACCAACTCCTTTAACTACAGCTTTAGGAAGCTCCGATTCTGGTAGAGTATTGTTGATTATTAGATTGCAAGGAGGAAATGATGGATTAAATACAATTGTGCCTATTTATGACTACGACAGATATGCCAATGCAAGGCCATCGATTAGACATGAGATGGCAGATATATATAAATTGTCAAATGACTTCGGCATACCAAATTATTTACAGAATGCTATAGAACCCATTTGGGAAGGTGGATGTATGAAAGTAGTGCAAGGTACGGGTTATGAGAATCAAAACTTATCACATTTTACCGGAACTGATAATATGTCTCGAGGTACTGATGACGATTTGATAGAAACTGGGGTGTATGGTCGACATTTTGAAGAGATTTATCCAGATTATCTATTAAACTTACCAGATGCACCTCCAGCGGTTCAGATTGGTGGCGTTGGAGATATTATGTTTACGGGTAATGAAAGTAATTTTGCATTTACCATTGCAAATACGCGACAATTAGAAAGAATAATTGAAAGCGATGCTTTTTATGATGTTGCTGATATACCCGATTGTACGAGAGGATCACAGTTGAAGTATGTAAGAGGTATTTTGAACACAACTTTAAAATATTCAGGTGTTATAAAAGAAGCTGCCCGAGCTCAAACAAATACCGTTGAGTTTCCAGACACCAATTTAGGACGTGCATTGTCAATCATATCGAAAACTGTGAAAGACGGAATGGGAACCTGTGTTTATATGGTGAGTTTGAACGGATTTGATACACATGCAAATCAACCAGATAGACATCAGGAGCTATTGACTAATATTTCAGAATCTGTAACTGCTTTTTATAGAGATTTAGAGCCAACAGGAAGAGATAGGGATGTCTTAACGATGACGTTCTCCGAATTTGGAAGACGTGTGCGAGAGAATGGATCAAACGGAACAGATCACGGTACAGCCGCGCCTATGATGCTTTTTGGACCAGCACTGAATGGAAATGGATTTATTGGAGAGCACCCAAGTCTTTCTAACTTAACACGTGGAGGAAATCTACGATATACTACAGATTATATAGATGTCTACGGTACAGTAATGGAGGAGTGGTTATGCGTTGATCCGAGTGTAATCAATCAATCAATACCTAGACCTTATAATAAACTTGATTTAGGATTTAGTTGTTCAAGCACCGTACGAAATCATGATTATATCGTGAGAGAGAATTTTGAACATACTCCAGTGTATGAACAGGAGAGCGTTGCGGTGAGAATTGATAATAATTTCCCAGAAAACTATAAGATTTCACTTTTCAATATTATTGGACAGAATTTAGGAGTGGTATTTGACGATACTCTAGAACCAGGTTTACATGACATCAGTATTACGGATAGATTTCCTAGATTATCACCAGGTGTCTACATTTATAACATTAATAAAAACAATAAAAATTATAGTAAAAAAATTGTTATCAATAGTTAATGTAATTAATTGATAGTCAATTACTAATGTTCATTTTTTGAATAGTTACAATGGTGTCGCAGTTTTCAACATAAATAGAGGCTTCCTTTTGCAATAGATATCCGTCGATCCAATAGTGTCTACAAGGTTCTTGACGGACCTTACTCTTGGAAAAATCAATATCTCCTTTAAGAAGTAACTCAGCAACTGAAGCCGAATCAATATTATTTAAAGTCATAATCTGATGTACTTCGTCGGTATAAGCTCTATGCTTGTTTCTCAATATTTCCAACATTCTAGCATTCGGGAGGTAATTGCATGAGGCATTTTTACCATTTAGAATAAATAGAACAATAACAATCCCAGCGGCAAATCCAAATCCGAAAAGAGTAAAGCGACGTTTAAGATTCATAGAATTTAAATAATCAATAAATTAATATCTCTAAAAGGAAGATTAAACCAATCAGCAACTGCTCTATTGGTTAAAATTCCGTGGTAAAAGTACATACCTTTTCTGAGACTTTTATTGAAACGTACAGCGTTTTGAATACCTCCTTCTTCTGCAATATCTAGAAGATAAGGTGTGAAAATATTACTAATTGATAATGAGGCTGTTCTAGAATATCTTGATGGTATATTGGGGACGCAATAATGAATAACGCCATGTTTTGTGAATGTCGGTTTTTTATGTGTTGTAATCTCTGAAGTTTCAAAACATCCTCCGCTATCAATACTTACATCAACGACTACTGAACCATCTTTCATCAATTCTACCATTTCTTCACTTACAATGACAGGTGTGCGGGTTTTCCCTCTTACGGCACCGATAGCAACGTCACAACGCATCAATGCTTTTTGAAGTGTTTTTGGTTGTATCGTTGAAGTGTACACAGGCGCATTTAAGTTTTGTTGTAATCGTCTCAGTTTTGTGATAGAATTGTCAAAAACTTTGACTCTGGCTCCCAAGCCTAAAGCCGATCTTGCTGCAAATTCACCAACAGTACCTGCTCCTAAAATAACGACATCAGAAGGAGGAACACCACCAATATTTCCAAATAATAATCCGTTACCGCCGTTATTATTGGTCATTAATTCTGCCGCAATTAGCACCGATGAAATACCTGCAATTTCGCTCAAAGATTTCACTACAGGATACACACCGTGTTCATCAGTGATAAAGTCAAAGGCAATTGCTGTAATTCTTTTCTTAGCGAGCGTTTCAAAGTACTTTTTGTTTTGGGTTTTCAATTGTAAAGCCGAGAACAAGGTACTCTGAGGATTCATCCATCCAATTTCTTTAATCGTCGGGGGTTCGACCTTTAATATAAGATTGCATCCAAAAACTTCTTCGGTACTATACGATATTTTTGCACCGGCCTCAGAATATTCCGTATCACTATAATTCGAACCGTCACCTGCTCCAGATTCTAAAACTATACGGTGTCCGTGATTGGTCAGAGCGGCCACTGCATCTGGCGTAAGGCAGATTCGTTTTTCTTGGAGATGTGTTTCTTTAGGGATTCCTATAAACAATTCGCCCTTTTGTTTTTTTACTTCGAGCATCTCAGCTTGTGGTAATAACTCTTCTTTACTAAAAGGCGAAAACTGCTTACTCATAAATGTTTATTTGATTGAAATTGTACGCGATTGATCTTCATTGATTGACAAATGAATTGCAACAGCATTTAAAGGTAGTAAATTTTTGACTTTATTGGGCCATTCAACAAAGCACCAGGCATCGTCGTCAAAATAATCTTCTATACCCATGTCGAGCGCTTCTGTTTCATCTTCTATTCGATAAAAATCAAAATGATAAATCGTATCTCCTTGATGGGAACGATATTCGTTTACTAAAGAAAAAGTAGGAGAACTAACCACATCGTCTACCTTTAATTGTTTTGTTAATTCTTTAATGAGTGTCGTTTTACCAACACCCATATCGCCATAAAACAATAGTAATTTATTGGAAGCTTTTTCAATTATAAGCTTCGCAATTTGAGGTAGTTCATTCAAAGTGTATTTAGACGTCATTAAAACCTAATTTCTATTTACATCTAAAATTTTTCGAGAGGCATAAAACCCCTTTATATCTTCCTTTGAGATACCATAAGGCTCGGTGGTATAGTTTGATGCTTTATCAATTTTATATAACCTAGACTGTCTTTCAATCTCATAGTTGTTAGAAATAACAAAAACAGAATCTTGACTTATCGATACTACCTTAAGCGTCGAATAATAGTCATCAGGTTTATATTCATAGACATCGCCTACCTGTGGTTCGTTTATATAAACAAGCGCGTCTTTTTTATGTTGATTAGAAGAATAGATAACAAAACCAACAAGTGCCACTATTAAAATTAATCCAGACCAGTGCCAAATGGGTGTCTTACTGTTACTTTTTACATTTTTATAAGCTAGTTTCAATTGCTCATTCATATCGCTCGGCTCGAGCGTTCTTTTACAGTTGTCGCATTCAGAAACTCCTTTTTTTCCTAGAGGGAAAACAGGAATCCAGTAAAGATAAGCGTACCTAGCAAAAATGCTCACTGTATGAGGTGATTGTTGCTCGCAATAAGAACATTTGATTCCACTTACTTTTTCGCTTTTGAGGTGCGCGCCTTTGGTTCCGTAAAAGATCATAATATGTTATTTTGGTTTATACTTCCATTGAATGGTAGACATTCTGCACATCGTCATCTTCTTCTAATTTCTCTAGGAGTTTTTCAACTTCTGCTTGTTGGTCTTCAGTTAATTTCTTTGTGGTCGTTGGGATACGTTCGAAACCTGAAGACAATATTTCTACGTTATTGTCTTCAAAAAAAGACTGAATGGCACCAAACTGCTCAAAAGGAGCATAAATGATGACTCCTTCCTCGTCAATAAAAATCTCTTCAACGTCGAAATCGATGAGTTCCAATTCTAGTTCCTCCATATCGATAGAAATATCTTCCTTTTTAACAGTAAAGTTACAGGTATGATCGAACATAAAGACTACAGAACCTGAAGTGCCAAAGTTACCTTCACATTTGTTAAAAGCTGCTCTTACATTCGCGACGGTTCTGTTATTATTATCAGTTGCAGTTTCTACTAAAATTGCAATACCATGGGGAGCATACCCTTCAAATAATACTTCTTTGTAATTGGCTGTATCTTTATCGGTTGCTTTTTTAATCGCACGTTCTACGTTATCTTTCGGCATATTGGCAGCTTTTGCATTTTGCATAACTGCACGCAGGCGCGAATTCGATTCGGGGTTAGGACCACCTTCTTTTACAGCCATCACAATGTCTTTACCTATACGCGTAAAGGTTTTGGCCATAGCCGACCAGCGTTTCATTTTTCTTGCTTTCCTAAATTCGAATGCTCTTCCCATGTATTAAAAAATATATTTAATCGTTTATGTAGATTTATTTTGTTCTTTTTTATATCATACCTGTATTACTCCAAGATTAAAAGGCTTCTCAATAGGAGCATGGTTTGCAGCTTCAATACCCATAGAAATCCAAGTTCTTGTATCTAGAGGATCAATAACTGCATCAGTCCAGATGCGAGCCGCCGCATAATAAGGTGATACCTGTGAATCGTATCGATCTTTAATTTTATTGAAGAGTTCAGCTTCTTTTTCTTTGGTTATTTCTTCACCCTTTTTTAATAAAGAGGCTTTTTCTATTTGCAGCAATACTTTAGCCGCTGAATTTCCGCTCATTACTGCGAGTTCAGCACTAGGCCATGCCACTATAAGTCTAGGGTCATAGGCCTTGCCGCACATGGCGTAGTTACCAGCGCCGTATGAGTTTCCGATAACAATCGTAAATTTTGGAACCACTGAATTACTAACGGCATTCACCATTTTAGCACCATCTTTAATAATACCTCCATGTTCTGATTTGCTACCCACCATGAAACCCGTGACGTCTTGTAAAAATACTAACGGAATCTTTTTCTGATTACAATTAGCAATAAAACGCGTCGCTTTATCGGCAGAATCTGAATAAATCACACCACCAAACTGCATTTCACCCTTCTTCGTTTTTACTATTTTTCGTTGGTTTGCAACAATACCAACGGCCCAACCATCAATGCGTGCATAGGCTGTAATTATGGTTTGTCCGTACCCAGCTTTATATTCATCTATTTCAGATTTATCCACAATGCGATTGATAATTTCACGCATATCATATTGCTCATTTCTAGCTTTAGGTAGGATTCCATAAATATCTTTAGGAGAGTCAGTTGGTTTGTTCGATTCAATTCTATTATATCCAGCTTTATCAAAGTCACCAATCTTAGCTATAATATTTTGAATGGTAGCTAAAGCATCCTTATCATCTTTTGCCTTATAGTCTGTGACTCCCGAAACTTCGCAATGTGTTGTAGCACCTCCCAAGGTCTCATTATCGATAGTTTCACCGATAGCGGCCTTCACCAAATAACTTCCCGCAAGGAAAATACTTCCTGTCTTATCCACAATCAATGCTTCATCGCTCATAATTGGTAGATAGGCTCCCCCTGCAACACAACTACCCATAACAGCAGCAATTTGGGTGATACCCATACTACTCATGACGGCATTGTTTCTGAAAATTCTACCAAAATGCTCCTTGTCAGGAAAAATTTCATCTTGCATCGGTAAATACACACCTGCAGAATCAACTAAATAAATAATTGGTAACCTGTTTTCAATAGCAATTTCTTGCGCTCTTAAATTCTTTTTGCCAGTAATAGGAAACCAAGCACCAGCTTTAACAGTAGCGTCATTCGCTACCACCATACATTGCTTACCTTTTACATAGCCAATTTTTACAACAACGCCTCCACTCGGGCAACCTCCATGTTCTAGATACATCTCATCACCGGCAAAGGCGCCAATCTCTATAGCATCTCGTTTGTCATCTAACAAAAAGTCAATGCGTTCTCGAGCGGTCATTTTGCCCTTCGCATGGTGTTTGTCGATTCTTTTTTGCCCTCCGCCAAGCTTGACTTTCGCGAAACGTTTGCGAAGATCTGATACTAATAATTTATTGTGATCTTCGTTTTTGTTGAAGTTGATATCCATGCAAATTGCAGTTAATTGACTATTGGGCTAAAATACAAAAATGCATGAAATCTTAGATAAATCCTTTCGAATAACTTATACATGGCGATTGTTTCTGTTTAAGTGTCTGTATTTTAATGCCTAAAATGCTGTTTGTAACAAAACTGAGAGAATTCCTACATATATTTGAGTAGTTTCTCTTTCTATTTAGATTTTTTTAACGAAATTGCTTAGCCAAAAATATCTTGTTGAACCTTAAAAAACAATAAACCATATGTCTGATGATTTTGATTTACTAGAAACTAGTTCTAATGAAAAAACCGAAAAAGTTGATGTGAACTGGGGCAAAGCGATCGATACCATGAAATCTAAACTCGCTCAAGAAGACGATCCACAAACACGTCAAAAAATACTGAACGCCACCTTAGATGATGTTGTGCATATGGCCGAGAAGGATAGAACTACCTTATTGGATGCCATTAAAGATTTAACTGATTATCAAGATGAAGTAGGTATCATATTTGAGAAATTCTCTGCGTTGAATGCGGTGGAACAGAAAGTTATAGACGACGCACAAAAAGGGCTCGAAAGAGCAAATGTAAAACTTGAAGATGCAGAAAATAAACCAAATACTTGGTGGAATAACCTTTGGGGACGAAAAAGTAAGATTAAAAAAGCGCAAGTCGAGCTACAAGAAGCTCAAAAGATTCGCGATGGAGCCGACAATAAGGCAAAAGCTATGTTTCAAGAGCGAATTGAAAGCGCTGACGTTCAAACATTGTTAAGTGAGTTGTCTTACAAAAGTCAGGCAGCGGTCACACGTTTAAAAAACAGAGAAGTTGAAATTAAAGAAGTTGAAGATAAATTGCAAACCGCCATTGTCGAAGCAACAAAGAACCATACCAAGGCCTTAGAGAAAAAGAAAGAGGTTGAATCTAAATTAGAAGAGCAATATGCGCTACTCAAACAAGTACGTCAAGAGCTTGAAGAAATTGTAGATAAACAATCTGCTGCTTATGCCGAAGCTGTCGGTAAAGTGACCACGGTAGAACAAAAGGTCGAAGAATTAGAAGGTTTGAAAAATGCCTATACCACCTTGGCTGCTAGTAAAGACAGTTTCGTTCACAAACATAATCTAACGATTAAGGTATTGACTTCCTTGCGAAGTAATTTACAAACGCATCGTGCGAAGTTAAAAAGTGATACTGAAGAACGTTTGAAATATTATGATGGTTATGTAGTTGCCTTAAAAGCAAGAACAGATCAAGAATTTGCTGCTATTTTAGAACATCTGGGTGTAAAGACTGATGAACATATTGGGGAAACCTTAGCTTCTATGCACACAGCAAGTGCGAAGGCTCGTCAAGAAATGATGGATAATATTCCAGTACATGAAAAAGTAATGCAAGGTGTGTACGGCAGTTATGCTGAAGCTTTGCAGGAAATTAGAGCGAAAGATTCAGAGATTCAAAAGAACTTTGCAGATCGATATGGTATTGATATGAAAGAGATTTTTGAAGATTATTATAAGGCTGATGGTGCAGCTCCTTCTGAGGATGGAGATGAACCAGCTTCAGATCCCAAACCAACATCGAACGACGATTTATTGTCTTAAAGGTTGGGCGTTTCAATTGCTGTATTGTTTATGATACTTTTCTCCATAAAAATTGAGATTGTATAGAAATACGGCAATTGTCAGGCTTTGCGCTATATCTTTTCTTTTAGCATGTTAAACCCAGTCTGAGCGTTTCTTAAAAAAGAAAAGGATGTCGCTGCAATCCTTAACGCACAAGGAATGAACTTTTTTGTAGAACTTAAAATTGAATAGTTAAACTAATATGTCTGTCAATCATATCGTAACACCTTTAGATTCTGCAGTTTTAGACTCTAAAGAACAGTATGTTTTCTATCATAAAATGGTAGATTTTGCACTCAAAGAATTGATTGTAAGAGTGCAACAAAAAAACTTATGTACACAGCAAGAAGTATTTTTCTTCAAACAATATGCTGATTTACTCTTGTATTCTATTGAAGCCATGCGCATTAAATATATGTATGATGATGAAGACAATATGAAAGTAGATTTAACAGATTCTGGATTTCCAAATTATCTAGAGTTACGTTATTTGTATAATGACTTGTCGTTACGTGATAATTATATTAATAAGTTAACAGATGTAAGTGTTTTGCAAGATCAATTTTTAGATCAATTATTGCGAAAAAAAGAACCAGTAAGAAGTGATAAGCTTTTTCAAGCCGCATCTATAGTATACTATACTTCGGTAGAACAACAGTATATTTTTAATCGTTTTGTGCAAGGAAAAATCATTGATGCTCCCGAAGGTATAGAGGCAAAATTTATGACGAGTTGGAGTTTTTATGATGTTGCTCACAATAGACCCTTCATTTGTTTTATGTATTTCGATTATAATGGAAAGACAACAAAGAAAGAAAAAGAGCTCATATATGATGTGCTAAAAACAACGGCTGACAGAGAAATGTCATTAGATACCATGGCGTATACCATCGATAGAAGGTTGCCTGATTTGATTCCTAAGCATATAAAAAGGGTAGATTTAGGCCCATTCCACAACATTTTTGCAAAGGATGAACATGTCATAACACATGCCATTTTAGATAGTATCGCTAAAAAAGAAATTCCTATAGAATCATATGCTTTATCCCTAAAAATTGATGAAGTATTTTCTGGAGATACTTTTGAAGAAGGAAGTTTTTTCTCCAAGCAAGTGTTACAACGTTGGAGCGATGTTGTGCATCAAAAGTACATATTAGCGCCACATAGAATTATTCAATTGCTTTATAACAAGGCGCCAGAAACATTAAATAAATTAGCAAAACCACCGATTGAACTTGCCGATCTTAAAATTGATAAATTAGACTAAATTAACTATGGAACATAACTCAACCTTTCCCATTAAACAAAGCGAACTTGATATGCTTCGCGATGAAGCTGCATCGTATTTAAAAAGTATACAATGGGAGCAAGGACAAAGAGCAAAGAATAAGGACAAAGATGCTAAAGATGAGTCTATTTTATTATATCTATCAAGAGCCAATAATGGAAGTAGTGCCGCCAATATCACATCAGTTTCTAAGACCATTTTAGCCTTAAAAAAGAGACTTTTGCCTGATTCTGTAGCAATTCCTATTTGTCTGAACCAAACCTTATACGCAGTTCAGGAAGGAATTACCTTGGGTATATGGATTAAAGACAGCTACTATGATGCTTCTGGATTGTCTAGTTTAAGCGAGAACAAATCTGGTCTTGATACTAGCGGAAAAAGAGAGTTCGAAAGTAAAATGCATACCGCAACGGCTTTTATGTTGTTTGCAACGGCCTATAATATTTTGCATAATTTAAAAGAAACGGCTTCAGATGATTTAAGTGTCATGAAACAAAAGTTCGCCGGAATTCCTGAAGTGTCTTTGTTATCTCCGTTAAAAGGAATTGGCTGTAGCCTATTTTATTATGATAAATATTTAGGGCATCCCGATATTATTAAGAGCGATCAAGATGTAGTCGATTTTACAGTGGTGTATTTTGAAGCTTTAATTGATGAAATTCAATTAAGAAAAAGTGCACTCGAATATACCGAAACCATTGTTGATAGAACCTATAAGTTAGAAAAATCAGAGTTCGCTGTTTCCGGATGGGATAATGTGTTCGCTGGTGCTGCGAAAAGTGTTGAGTTTAACAAAATTCAATTTGAACAAATTGTAGGAAATAGAGATGCTAAACATTTTGCACGTCGCCTTACCGAGCGGATGCTGAGCTATGATTTTACAGCAAAGAAAAATCCGTTTCAAGAATTAGGAGGTTTTATGCCTGTTTTTATGGGATATGGTATTCCAGGGACTGGAAAAAGTATGCTAATTGCAGCTATCGCAACACGTCTAAAAGAACATTGTGATAATTTAGAATTACCATTCTTATTTCACCCAATGCCAGATACATTGATTTCAACATTTCAAGGAGGGTCTGCCGAAAAAATGGTAGAATGGATGAAGCCTTTACAAGATCCTACAAAGTTGATTTTTGCGCCTATCGATGATGCAGAAAATAATTTGCAAGAACGTACGGCTCAAGGAGTGTCGGCCGGTGTAAAAGAAGTGATTGGTGTTTTTCTAAGATATACAGAAGGCGCGTATGCCGTAAATTACGGAAATAGTTCCGTAGGATTATTCACCAATTTGCCAGAAATGCTCGATAAAGCAGTTATTTCTAGAGTGCAAGGACGTTTTAAGATAGATGGAGCACGAACAGAACATGATTTCTTAGATCAAGATCACCTTTGGTGGCGTAAACTACAAGAAACAATGCCTGAATTTGTGAATATGAAAGGTCCAAACGATTATACATACTTGAGTAATCAAGGGTTGGCGAAAAGCATGGGTGAAATCTTAAATTTAACAGAAAAACCTACAGAAGAGCGTGTGTTGCAAACCTATGAAAAAGTAGAGAAATTGCATCGAGCAAATGATCATATGTTTTACGCTAGTTTATATAAAGAAATACAACAAATATTTCCATTTTTCTCTTCACGTGATGTTCGAAATATACAATCGGCAGTTTCCTTGCGATTAACCGATTTTGATTTAGAGCAGGACTGGTTTGAAAATCCAGAAAAGTATTTCAAACAACCATATGAAACGAAATTCAACATGCTACAAGAATTAATGAAAGCGAATATGAAAGGATTGAACTTTTCAGATATTAGAAGGCAAGAAGTGGTAAGATATTTAGATAATGTTGCGACCATCGCCGATACAGACTTTAAACGTAAAGTTGACGGTAGAGTAAATCAATTGAATATTGATTTAGAAGCGAGAGAACAGTTTGAAAAGGGTAGATAGGGGCAATGAAAAAACTGAGAGAGGCAAATTTGTACAGAGGAGAGTTGATTCCGATAAGCGGAAAACTCGTTACGCGTTATAACCAATGCTTGGAAAAGCTTGGATTTACCAAAACAAAACTCAAAACATTCTCAATCGATGGTATAGGATGGAGTCCCGAAATTGCTGAGGAAAAAGATGAAATGCATTATCTGAACAATGGTGAGGCTAATTTGCATGGTATCGTTATTACTCCATTACAGAAAGGAAAACCGGTATATGTACCATTTCATTCATTCGATAGAGAAATGATGCGTGAGATCTTTAAAATTCACGGAGATAAGATCAATGATATTACACGCGATTCTGCGATATGCATAGATTTCGATCAGGATATCGATGCGTTTTACGAGCCCTTAGATATTCTAAAATATGAAAGCATAAGAATTAGTTTTCATCTTATCAATAATTTAGATGAAGCTCAAAAGGAGCAATTGAAACTAATAGACACGTTTAAGCAAGGAAATAATTTCATAGACGAAAATTTACACCAACAACTACTCGGATCTGCAAAAAAATATGGTGATTTACGACATAGAGATGTTTCGTTGTCTGAAATACATTTTACAGCGAATTCTTTTTATACAAAGGCCTTTGGGGGTATTTATGTTTTGCGCGATTTTGTAGCCCCGATTGTGGTCTTTGAAGAGGAGAGTTCATATAAAGAAGCCATTAAAGATACCGTTCATGATGTGATGATTTATCATATCGAACAACATGAGTTAGTCAACCAATTACGCGATCATGTAATTATCGATTATGATCTAGATCGAGATGTGAGAACCAAGCGTTACGAGCGAATAAAAAAATATATTTTCTCACAACATTTGAAGAAAACACAGCACCCAATTAAGGATATTTTAAGTGATTCGTTGCTCTTTAAAAGCTACCTGAACAAAATGGAACTTGAAGCACGTAAACGAGTAATGAGTGTAGAGCGCTACCTTGAAAAATCTGAAATCAGCAATGAGTATAAAATTGTGGATATCGTTGATCAAAAAATGTTTCATGCCTTACATAGTCCACATTCTTCATTAGAGCCTAAACATCAGGATCTTATTTGGAAATTACTCGTAAATGTTGCACCAAAGGATATACTGTTTTTGTATTGGTATGATAAAGAAGAATTTTATGAGCAGTTTAAGACCTGGGATGAATCTATGAAGGATTGGGTTATTCATACCATCCGTAACAATATTTAAAAATTATAGACTAATTTAGTAAGAGGATAAATCGAAAACTTGTTTAATTCTGAGCAGGATATGAATTTTAAAAAAAGAAGAACTTATGACACTTGAACTCATTGTATTTATTGCAACCATATTATTTGGAGCCTTGTTGTATTGGAGAGAATCTAACGGGAATGGGTTGTATCGATTTTTCAATAAGATTGTCAATTCTAAAGAACTACAGATGAAACCTGATGATAAAACAGGATTCGTTTACCAACAATCCTTTTTATTACGATTAGTGTTCATTTCATTTCTTTTTTTAATAGGTATTGTAATTACTCGTTTTGTAATTCCAATAGACTTAGCGACCCTTTCACTATTCGCTTCCATGATTGCTGGGACAGTTTTAGGCACGTATTTGGCCAATTTCATATTTAAATCTTCAGAAGTTATTGATGAAAAGAGTGATTCTTTAGAAGATATAGTGCACGATACAATAGAGAAAGGAAAGGATATGTTAGGAGATTTGAAACAAAAAGAGGCTCCGATAAAAGAAATCATCGAAGAACCAGAACCAGAAGCACCTAAAGTAGAGAAAAAAAGTGCTCGAGAACGTTTGAAAGACAAAGGCTATTTAAAATAAGAAATTCAAAATGATAAAAAGTTACTGGCAAAAAGGAACCAAACAGAAGATTATTACAATAATATTGGCAATATTGGTTGCCGTGATACTATTTGTACTGCGCGATGATTACCAACCCGCAATCCTCTTTCTTAGAAAATTCTTGTTTGTTATTTTATTTTGTGGTTTGATCACTTTTATTGCCTTGCGTAGCTTTAGAAAATCACCGAGTGCAGGAAAACGCGTTGGTATTTTAACCATCTTATTGGTGTTTTTTGGAATCGTATACGTAATCGGTTGGCATTTTAACATGTATGATTATATGAAAACATACAATGTTTTTAATAATCTAAACAAACAAGAAATAAATGAGCTCCCATTAACGCAAAACGAACGTATCCAACCTTTACAAAATATTTCGTCGATGGCCAATGAGTCTGTGGGAGAAACCAAAGATGTATCTCTACCACATTTGGTAAGAGTTGATGGGCAGAATAAATGGACCATGGCTATTCAACCAACCGAAAAGTACATTTGGCAACGTATCAATGATAATACCGAAGAAGTATTTTCAGTATCCAGTACCACACCATTTCCAAGATTTTCAAGTGAAAATCGCATTTCTGTTACCTTTTCAATTGGTGAATCCTTAAAGTTTAGCAGAAATACCTACAATGCGGTGGTGCAACGTATGACTGCCTTACAATATTTGACAACCGAACCTGGGGATGTTTTTTACATGAAAAATGACAACAATCATTGGGTACAAGTAGTGAGTTTGATCAAATGGAAAGGGTTCTTCTTTCCTTATCCGACGTTTGGTGGTGTCGTGGTAATTGAAAGAGGGGAGCATGATTTTAATGATTATGTTGAGCGAACCTTTCTCGGAAAAGGCACTTATATTTCTCCAGATGACATGGTAAATCATCCTTATTTGATAGGTCAAAACACATTGTCAGAAAAAGTTTCAAGATTGCAGGCAGAGTCTTTGAAATTTTTAGGCGGATTTAGCGATCCGTTACCATGGAATATGGAAACTGCAGTAAAAATCCCGAATTTACCAAAAGATCAAAATCAACAACCGTACGTAACAGATTTTAATTTTACAGATACAGAAATAGATGCTTTTAATGGTTTGTATCATTGGTTCGGACTTGAACCAGTAGGTGAGGATCGTACCAGTTTAACTCATAGTGTTTTTGTGCCCGCTGACGGATCTAATAAATTATATTACTACGATCATTCTTCAAAAAAAGAAGGATATGCGGGTGTATCCGCAATGCCTTTAAAAGTGAAAGAATCAAAGAAAGAATATGACTGGGACGCAAATACCCCTGTTGAGTTTAGACCTTATATCAAAGAAATAGCAGGAAGAAAACGACTATTTTTTCTAGGAACCGTGTCGGCAATTAGCGATAGCAATTCAAGTCAGTTTGATGGTTCAGCAACACCCGACTTAGCTTTAATTGATAGTGAGTATCGTGATGTGGTATGGATTGATGCAAAGCACCCAAGTAGATGGGATAAATTGGTATATGATCAGCTAAACGAAGCTTGGCGATCAAGTGAAAACATTGATTTTTACTATAAAGATGAAGGAAAGTTGAAAGATACTTCTCAACCCTTATTAGATTCCGTTAAGGAAATCTCCAAGATTGATCCAGAAGTGGCCGCAATTAATGAATGGCAACGAAAAATCGATTCTGTAAAAATGCTCAAAGCGAAAGATACATTACAATAGTAGATATAAGCTCCTTAATTGGAGCTTTTTTTAGAAAATGTCATTTTAGTTATCATGGAAATATATTCCTTGGAAAATAAATTTAAATGTTGTATCTTTGTATCAAATTAAGAAAATAAATGAAAAAAATTATCGCTTTCGCAGGAAGTAATAGCAAAGAGTCCATCAATAAGCAATTGGTAACATATGCTGCTGGTCAGTTAGAGAACGTACACATTGAGGTATTAGACTTAAATGATTATGAATTGCCCTTGTATGGGATAGACTATGAATTAAAATTTGGCGTTCCAGACAACGCAAAAGATTTTCTGAACAAAATTCAGTTGGCCGATGGCTTAATGATCTCATTTGCCGAACATAATGGAGCCTACAGTGCAGTTTTTAAAAACTTATTCGACTGGATGTCGCGTATTGATGGGAAGCTATGGAATGGAGTCCCCATGTTGTTAATGGCCACATCTCCAGGAGCCAGAGGCGGTGCCACAGTATTAGAAATTGCAAAAAACAGATTCCCATATATGGGCGGAAACATTACAGGAACGTTCTCCTTTCCATCATTTAATGAGAATTTTGAGAACGGAACTATTACGAATGAAGAATTAAAAAATAATTTGCATCAAGAAATCAAGGCATTAGAAAACGTATTATAAATTTAAAATCAAGGTTATGAGTGCAATGAGAGAAGTAGTAAAAGAGTATTCGAATGGAGAAATGACAATTTTCTGGAAGCCCAAGGCGTGCATTCATGCTGGTGAATGCGTTAAGCGATTGCCGAAGGTCTATAACCCAAAAGGGCGTCCATGGATTCAAATTGAAAATGCAACAACTCAAGAACTGAAAGAGCAGGTAAAGGCATGCCCTTCAGGAGCACTCTCTTATAAAATGATGGGTGTTGATACTAAAGAAAAAATGACACCAGAAGTTAAGGTGGAAGCTTTAGAAAATGGTCCATTATTAGTTTCCGGCACTTTAAATGTCATAAATTCTGATGGGTCGCGAGCTATTAAGAAAAGAACCACTGCCTTTTGTAGATGTGGTGCATCTAAAAATAAACCTTATTGTGACGGCGCTCATGTAGAGGCAGAATTTAAAGGATAAAACACCATGAAAATTACCTTATACGGAAAGAAAGGCCACGCCTACACGGTTGCTTTTAAGAATTTTTTGAGAATGGCTGAAGTGCCGTTTGATTATAGAGATATTTCAGAAGATCTTGAAGCAAAAAGTCACACCTTAGAAATCTATGACGGTCTGCTAAAAGTACCTACGTTGATTGTTGATGACGAAATACATAAAACACCCAGTACTGATAGTTTTAATAAAATAATGCAAAATTTAAAATTAAGAGGATAATTTATGGGTGATATTTCGAAAGACATACAATCTACATTTCCATCGAATAAGGTGAAGGCACTTGTAAATATTAAATATACAGCGAATTGGATAGAAAGTCATCAGAATACGTTTTTTAAACCTTATGGGATATCTCCCCAGCAATATAATATTTTGAGAATCTTAAAAGGCGCAGGAACTTCTTTAAAAGTGCAGGAAATTAAGGAGAGAATGATAGAAAGAGCACCAAATGCGACGCGTTTGATGGATAAACTATGTGCAAAACTATTGATTGAACGATTAGCATGTTCAGATGATAGGCGAGTAGTACACATTGCCATTACGCAAAAAGGATTAGATCTTTTGAATGATATCGCCAAAGGTGCGAAAAATGATATATTAAAGAACTTAACGGATAAAGAGGCGTTGTTGTTAAGTGAGTTATTAGACAAAATAAGATAAAAAAAATTATATTAATATTTTCCTAGGAAAATAAATAAAACAATGATTATGTTAAAAACCATTCAACATAGGACAGGTAGTCCATTAGTGAATATGGGACCCATTAGATTGAGACAACCCATACCAAATACGAATATTGAACAAGTAGATCCTTTTTTATTATTGCATCATTATGGACCATACGCCATAAGTGCATTTAATAATCCATTTGATTTAGGTCCACACCCGCATCGCGGATTTGAACCGATTACACTTCTTTTTAAGGGTGAGCAATTACATCGAGATTCCTTGGGTAATGAAATGCTAGTAAAAGCTGGGGATGTACAATGGACAACGGCAGGAAGAGGAATTATCCATTCAGAAGGACCCACAAAGGAGTTTGTCGAAAAAGGGGGTGAACTAGAGGGAATTCAACTTTGGTTAAATCTACCGGCAAAAGATAAAATGATGCCTGCGGCTTATCAGCATTTGAAAAGTGAGGATATTCCTATTCTCAAAAATGAAGATCAAAGTATTTCTCTAAAAGTGATAGCAGGAGCGCAAGGAGAGGTAAAAGGTCCTATCAAAACACAGACAGAGGTAAATGTTTTCACAATTGAAACTACATCGAATGGAATCATTGATGTAATGCTTCCGCAACAGCATGAATCGCTTATCTATTTGTTAGATGGTGAGGCCCTTATTAATGATGAAGCTTTACTTAAAAAGGGAGCCGTGCAAATGCTTACTTTTAATAAAGATGGAAACCACATTCAAGTAAAAGTGAATTCAAAAAGCACCTTATTAGTGCTCTCAGGTATGCCTATTAACGAAAAAGTAGCCCAATATGGACCTTACGTAATGAATACTCAAACTGAAATTATGGAAGCTATGCGTGATTTTCAACAAGGTAAAATGGGATATCTCTATTAAGAAATATGCTTAGATTGGGGGAGAATTGTATATTTTTACGACCCGTTTTTTCATTTCGATAAAATTGCAGTATCTTGCTAAACTATTATGCATGCATAATAATTAAACAGTCACATATATGAAATATAAGCACATTTTTGAGCCTCTCGACCTTGGATTTACGACCTTGAAGAACCGAATCTTAATGGGATCAATGCATACCGGTCTTGAAGAAGAGAAAAACGGATTGGAAAGAATAGCGGCTTATTATGAAGAACGTGCGAAAGGTGGTGTAGGGTTGATTGTAACTGGTGGAATTGCTCCTAATATTCAAGGTTGGACGGGCCCGTTCTCAGCGCGCATGAGCACGAAAAAGCATGCCAGACATCATAAGCAAATTACGGATGCCGTACATAAATATGATACCAAAATATGTATGCAAATATTGCATGCAGGACGTTATGGTTATCACCCTTTTAATGTCGCACCTTCAGCCATAAAATCGCCAATAACACCTTTTAAACCCTTTAAGTTAAAGAAATCAGGTATCAAACGTACCATTCGTGATTTTACCAATTGCGCGAAACTTTCGAAATTGGCGGGTTATGATGGTGTTGAAATAATGGGATCTGAGGGGTATTTGATCAATCAATTCATTGCGGAGCGCACCAATAAAAGAAGCGATGAGTGGGGTGGAGCATATCAAAATAGAATGCGTTTACCAGTTGCTATCGTAAAATCTATCCGTGAAGCCGTAGGTGAGGACTTCATTATTATTTACAGATTATCGATGCTCGATCTTGTAGAGAAGGGGAGTAATTGGCAGGAAGTTGTGCAACTAGCGAAGGAAATTGAACAAGCTGGAGCCACGATCATAAATACAGGCATCGGATGGCATGAAGCACGTATTCCAACGATTGCTACTTCTGTACCAAGGGCAGCATTTACCTGGGTGACAAAAAAAATGAAGGAGGAAGTTTCCATTCCCTTGGTAACTTCAAATCGAATAAATATGCCTGAAACGGCAGAAAAAGTATTGGCCCAAGGCGATGCTGACATGATCTCAATGGCACGTCCGTTTTTAGCCGATCCAGAGTGGGTGAACAAGGCGCATGCAGAGAAAGATGATGAAATAAATACCTGTATTGCTTGTAATCAAGCGTGTTTAGATCATGTGTTTTTGCAAAAAGTAGCAAGTTGTTTAGTGAATCCTAGGGCTTGTCACGAAACAGAATTAAATTATACGCCTACCATGACTCCGAAGAATATTGCAGTAGTAGGAGCCGGACCTGCTGGGATGGCGGCTGCAACCGTGGCAGCACAACGTGGGCATTTAGTGACTTTATTTGATAGTGCAACTGAAATTGGAGGACAATTTAATATTGCCAAACAAATTCCAGGAAAGGAAGAGTTTTATGAAACAATTCGATATTTCAATAAGCAGATTGAATTGCACAACGTAACCCTCAAATTAAATACAAGAGTGAGTGCTGAAGACTTGAAGCAAAATGACTTTGACGATGTAATTATCGCTACTGGCATCAAACCAAGAACCCCTAAAATTCAAGGGATTGAACATGAAAAAGTATTGAGTTATATCGATGTTTTGAAACATAAAAAACCCGTTGGTAAACGAGTGGCAGTAATTGGAGCAGGAGGTATTGGTTTTGATGTTTCTGAATATTTAGCACATGAAGGAGAGTCTCCATCGTTGCATATTGACACTTGGTTGAAAGAATGGGGTATTGATAAAACCATGAATGCCAGAAGTGGTATTGAGGGAATCAAAGAAGAAATTCACCCATCTCCAAGAGAAATATTCATGTTCAAAAGGAGCAAGGGTAAATTTGGTGGAAAGTTGGGTAAAACTACAGGTTGGATTCATCGATCTACGTTAAAGAAAAAGAAAGTACAATTCATAAATGAAGTACAGTACACCAAAATTGATGATGAAGGTCTGCATTATACTCAAAATGAAGAGCAAAAAGTGCTAGCTGTCGATAACATAGTTATTTGCGCAGGACAAACGCCTTTAAAGGAATTGATGGAACCGTTGCAATTAAAAGGACTAAACGTACATGTTATTGGAGGGGCTGATATTGCTGCAGAATTAGATGCCAAGAGAGCAATAGATCAAGGAAGTAGACTGGCCGCTAAAATTTAAGGTATGACACCAAAAATTGTTACCATTCAAGCAAAGAGCATGTTAGGCATGCGTTTAGAAATGTCTTTAATTGATAATAAAACAGGTGAATTGTTTCAAAAATTTATGCCACGAAAAAAGGAAATAGCTAGAACTGTTTCCCCTGGAGTATATGCCTTGCAACAGTATGACTTTAAGAGTTTTAATCCAAATACTCTTTTTGAAAAATGGGCATGTGTAGAGATTAATAGTAGTCAAGAGGTACTTAACGGAATGGAAACATTTCAACTAAACGCAGGATTATATGCCGTTTTTATGCATAAAGGTACGACCAAAGATTTTGTAAAAACTATGGGCTATATAACTCAAGCTTGGGCACCTAATTCAGCATTTATAATAGATAACAAAAGGCCACACTTCGAATACTTAGATGCTAAGTATTTAGGACCAAACAATCCTCTTTCGGAGGAAGAAATTTGGATTCCAATCAAAAAGAAAAGCGACTTCTGAATAGGTTAATTGAAAACACGGGAGTGAAAAAAATTAACAATTCCAACAATTATAATTTAGTATCTTTATCGGAAAAACAATCCATGAAACAATTCATACTTGCCATCACAATTGGTGTATTTTTAATTAGCTGTAAGTCAGAACCTAAGAAAGCTGAAACCATTGATAAAGAAACGAAAGAATTAACAGTAGCTGAAAAAATAGCAGAAGCACATGGCATAAAAAATTGGGTTAAGATATCTAAAATTGATTTTGTCTTTAATGTTGATAGAGGCGAAAATCATTTTGAACGATCTTGGCAATGGGAACCTAAGAAAAATGATATTGTCATGTTTTCAAAAACAGATACTGTAAAATATAACAGAATGAAAATGGATAGTACAGCGATCAAGGCCGATGGAGGTTTTATCAATGATAAGTTTTGGCTATTAACGCATTTCAATCTTGTATGGGATGAAGGAATTGAACTATCAGAACCCATTAAGGAAATGGCCCCAATAAGTAAGACAGAACTCAATAAGATTTCAATGACATATGTTGGTGATGGTGGCTATACCCCAGGAGATGCATACGATTTATATTACGGAGATGATTTCTTAATAAAAGAATGGGTCTTTAGAAAATCAAATGCCGAAGAACCTTCGCTAATTACAACCTATGAAGGATATCAAGATTTTGGAGGCTTAAAAATTGCGACCATTCGATATAACGAAGACAAAAGTGCTAAATTTTATTTTACCGGAGTGAACGTGACTACTGATTGACGGCATCACTATCAACTTAGCTATCAAAATAAGTATATTTTCTAGTTAAAATGAATTAAAATGCGATATTTGCCCACTAACCAAATTTATGAGATATGTCAATGAATAAAAACACTGTACTTGGATACGCGACCCTAATTATGATTATTATGGGTGTGATCTTAATCGGACTTGGAGCCTTTAGATATGACGATGTTGCCGGCTGGGGTTTTGCTACTGTAGGTATCGGTTTTTTTGCAATTGCTTGGGTTTTTAATGCCCTTAAAGGAAGAGTATAGCCTTTGTTACGAGTTAACAGTCAACAATTTAATAACTATTAATAACTACTAATTCATGTCCGACGATAAGAAAGTCATCTTCTCGATGAATAAGGTTTCTAAAACCTATCAAAGTACCAATAAACAAGTTTTAAAAGATATATATCTAAGCTTTTTCTATGGAGCGAAAATCGGAATTTTAGGTTTAAATGGTTCTGGTAAATCTACCCTGTTAAAGATCATTGCAGGGGTAGAAAAGAACTTTCAGGGAGACGTTGTATTTTCTCCTGGATATAAAGTAGGATACTTAGAACAAGAACCAAAATTAGACGAGTCGAAAACCGTTATTGAAATTGTAAAAGAAGGAGTGGCCGACACCGTTGCTATTTTGGATGAATACAATAAAATAAACGATATGTTTGGGCTTGAAGAAGTGTATTCTGACCCAGAAAAGATGGAAAAACTAATGGCGCAACAAGCTGAGTTACAAGATAAAATTGATGCAGCTAATGCTTGGGAATTAGACACTAAACTCGAGATTGCCATGGATGCATTGCGAACTCCTGAACCAGATAAATCAATAGCTGTCCTTTCGGGAGGTGAGCGTCGTCGCGTGGCACTTTGTAGATTATTACTACAAGAACCAGAAATTTTGTTACTCGATGAGCCAACGAACCATTTAGATGCAGAATCAGTACATTGGTTAGAACACCATTTGGCACAATATAAAGGTACTGTCATTGCCGTAACGCATGATAGGTATTTTCTTGACAATGTTGCAGGTTGGATTTTAGAATTAGATAGAGGAGAAGGCATTCCATGGAAAGGGAATTACTCTTCCTGGTTAGATCAAAAATCAAAACGTCTAGCACAAGAAAGTAAAACAGCCTCGAAGAGACAGAAAACACTAGAGCGAGAGCTAGAATGGGTGCGTCAAGGAGCAAAAGGACGACAAACCAAGCAGAAGGCACGTCTTAAGAATTATGATAAATTATTAAGCCAAGACCAAAAGCAGTTAGATGAAAAGCTAGAGATTTACATTCCTAATGGTCCTCGTCTTGGTACGAACGTAATTGAGGCAAAAGGGGTTTCTAAAGCATTTGGTGATAAGTTACTCTATGAAGATTTAGAATTCAATTTACCACAAGCAGGTATTGTTGGTGTAATTGGTCCGAATGGTGCTGGTAAAACTACCATTTTTAAAATGATCATGGGAGAGGAGGCGCCAGATAAAGGAGAATTCAATGTGGGCGAAACCGCCAAAATAGCGTATGTCGATCAAAGTCATTCGAAGATAGATCCCGAGAAGAGTATCTGGCAGAATTTTAGTGATGAACAAGAGCTCATAATGATGGGCGGAAAACAGGTAAATTCAAGGGCTTATTTAAGTCGATTTAATTTCTCAGGGAGTGAGCAAAATAAGAAAGTTTCAACCCTTTCTGGAGGTGAACGTAATCGCCTGCATTTGGCAATCACCTTAAAAGAAGAAGGTAATGTATTACTTTTAGATGAGCCTACTAATGATTTAGATGTTAACACCTTAAGAGCTTTAGAGGAAGGGCTTGAGAACTTTGCTGGTTGTGCTGTAGTTATTAGTCACGATCGTTGGTTCTTGGATCGTATTTGTACACATATCTTAGCTTTTGAAGGAGATAGTCAAGTATATTTCTTTGAAGGTTCCTTTAGTGATTATGAAGAAAATAAAAAGAAACGTCTTGGAGGTGATTTAATGCCAAAACGAATTAAATACAAGAAGTTAATTAGATAATACAGATCATGCGCTTTTTTCATATTTCTTTATGGCTGTTCGGTATGATAAGTTTGGCTATTGGGAGTGATAGGCATATTGTACGGCATTCGTCTATTCTTTATGAAACAAAATCAGCGCAGGATTCAACGCTACATTACTTAGCACTGGGCGATAGTTACACCGCAGGAACAAGCGTTCGTGCTCCAAAGAGTTTTCCTCAACAATTGGCAGGTTCTCTAGAAAAAGACATGAAAAAAGCCATCGTACCCGAGGTTATAGCGAAAGCTGGGTGGCGAACAGATGAGCTTTTAGATAGTCTTAAATCAGGCACAGCAAGGACTTCATATGACATTGTAACTTTGTGGATTGGTGTAAATAATCACTACCAAAAGAAATCTTTTAAAAAATACAAAAAAGAGTTTCCTATATTGTTATCGGAGGCCATCAAATTAGCGAATGGAGATGCGAATCGTGTTTTTGTGGTTTCAATTCCAGATTGGGGATATACACCATTTGGTGAAAAAGATGGTCGAAAGAATATTTCTAAAGAAGTTGATAAGTACAATGCCTATGCCAGTATGAAAGCCAACGAATATGAGGCTAATTATGTTTCAATTATTGATATCTCTCGCGAAAGCATAAGAGATGCCAATCTCATCGCTAAAGACGGATTGCATCCGTCAGGAATAGCATATAGACGCTTTGTCGAGCGTATATGTCCGATGATGGTCAAGACTTTCAAATAAGATAAAGAGTTGTCTTAGATTTTCATTTACATTATTTGATCACTTCACTAATTTGGAGAATGGGCTTGATATTGGTGTAATTCGGAATATCATTCACTATTTTTTCAGCATTTGGTCCAAAAGAGTTTTGGTATGCAGAAAGTTGATCAAAGTACAAATAGCCAATGGCTAAATAGGGTATTGGCTCATCTGGTGTTCGACTCGCTAAACCCTTATCGATTTTAAATACTTTTAAGGAGTCACCCAACAAACTGGCAACCATGGGCATATGCTTATTAGTATAATAATCCATATCAAAAGTTTTTCCTTCACTATTTGGATAAAGAATAGTCACTTTAACCATACCGCTTTTAATAATGTTGTCTTCTTTAGAAACTGTTTTCTGGCAACTTATAAAGAATAGAGTAGTGACAAGTACTAAGACTTTTATTGTAGTTTTCATATGATCGTGATTAAATGATTGAATCAAAGTTACTATTTTTATCGCAGCACTCGTTGAAATACACAACTTTGCATCAATCAATTCACTTCAATGAAAAAAAATCAACATAAAAAGCAGCAACCTTGGCCAACAAAAGATGCTATGCAGCAGGTGTATGATATGAAGCTCTGGGGAGGAAATACAACTGTGTTTTATTCAGGAGAAGGATCACATCTTCCAGAAATGGTAACCCCATATATTCAAGCGATGCGCTCATTTTTATTGTCATTTAAAAACCGTCTTAGTGTTTGTGATCTGGGGTGTGGAGATTTTAATATCGGTAAAGAATTAGTTCAATATACAAAGCAATATATAGCGATAGATATTGTACCTACACTGATTAAGTACAATAAAGAAAAGTTTGTAGCAGAAAATTTAACATTTCATTGTTTAGATATCGCTGTAGATGAAATTCCTTTCGGGGAATGTGCGTTGGTAAGACAAGTTTTGCAACATTTATCAAATGACGAAGTAAAAAGTATTCTGAAGAAGCTTCGTAACTTTAAACATGTGATTATTACAGAACATATCCCTCTTGGAGATTTTGAAGCCAACAAAGATATTATTTCTGGTCAAGGTATACGGTTGAAAAAACAAAGTGGATTGGATGTGTTGGCACCCCCTTTTAATTTTAAGGTGAAGGAAGAAAAACAATTAGTTGTTGTGCCAATGAATGAAGGTAAAGAGGCCTTAGTCACGACCTATTACAGAACTTTTTGATCTCTGTTATGCTAGTTTCTAGCGTTACGTTTCGAGTAATTTTTAGCTGTTTGGTAGCTCACGAATTTTATGAATTTAACCTAGCATCTCCATTTCTATTTTGTCAATTCCTTTAAGCGATCCTGATCTTTTTTCGACAAGCTTTCATATCCTTTTTTGCTGATCTTATCTAGTATGCTATCTATTTCAAACTGTTTTTCTACTTTTTCCGAATTGTATTTATCTTCAAATGATTGCACACCTGTTGTTTTTGTGAAAGGACTCGATGAAAGCAACAACAAATGTGGCATTTTAACAATAAGATAGAAGAATACTATGGCAGGAACCAAAATCAATGCAATCGGAAATAGATTTGTAGTTAAAACTGATGGGTCTAGCAGAATTGCAATAATCAATCCTACTACGCCACCACCTAAATGTGCTTCATGTCCGATATTACCGCGCTGTGATTTAATACCATAAATCGAAACAGCCACATAAACAATACCATACAACCATCCAGGAATCTCAATAGGTAATAAAATGAACCCTATATTCATGCCAGGAAATAATGCAATGGACGCAAAAATGAGTCCACTAACAGCACCCGAAGCTCCAATGGCAGTGTAGTCTGGATGATTACGATGAATATACAGCGCTACTAAATTTCCGCCAATCAAACTTCCGAAAAATACCAGTAAAAATGATGGAATTCCTAAGAAGGCCTCCAAACTATCACTAAAGAGATAAAGGGTAATCATGTTGAACAAGTAGTGTGTCCAATTTCCATGTAAAAACCCTGAAGTTACGAGTCTTCTATACTCTTTATCAACGAGAACCTTGTGAACATTAAATGCATATTTGTCGAAAAATGCAACATCTTGAAAACCTTTGTAAGTTAACAATCCATTAACTATGAGCAAGGTTATTGTGAGTATTCCTATTTGTTCCATATAGTTCGTTAACAACCAAGTTAATAATAAACGTAGGTCACAATTTCGTTTAAAAAATAATGGGTATAGCGGTACTTAAATTCAAAATCCATCGTGTTACGCAAACTACTGATTCGCAATTAAGCTCTCGATGGTTTCGGCAAGCTTAAAATCTTTTTCTGTAACACCACCGGCATCATGCGTAGAAAGTCGAATAGACAGTCTATTATATACATTATACCAATTTGGGTGGTGATTTTGAGCCTCACACTCAAATGCAATACGTGTCATCATCGCAAAACAATCTTTGAAATCACCGAACTGCAAGGTCGCTTCAATGCCATTATCAATAAATTTCCACTCAGGAAAACGCTCAAGATATTTGTTAATTTCTGCTTCTGTTAGTTTTTTCATAATTATCCTTTATAAAATGGTAATTTAACAACGGTGGCTGGCACCGCATTTTTACGAATCTGTATGTTGATATTACTGCCTACTTCCCTAAAGACTGAAGGTACATAACCTAAGCCAATTCCTTTTTTTAGTGAAGGACTCATGGTGCCCGAAGTTACTTCTCCAATTTTTTGTCCATTACCATCCACAATATCATAACCTTGACGTGGAATACCACGATCATTGAGTTCAAAAGCAACGAGTCTTCGTTCTGTGCCTTGTTCTTTTTGCTTCTTTAGGTTTTCTGAATTGGTAAATTCCTTAGTGAACTTGGTAATCCAACCCAATCCAGCTTCAATAGGAGAAGTTGTATCATTGATGTCATTGCCATACAAGCAAAAGCCCATTTCAAGGCGTAAAGTATCTCTTGCTGCTAAGCCAATTGGTTTGATACCGTAATCAGCACCAGCTTCCATTACTTTTTTCCAAACTTGCTCCACTTCAGTATTTCTACAGTAAATTTCAAACCCTCCAGAGCCTGTATACCCCGTAGCAGATATGATGACATGTTCTATACCAGCAAAATCAGCCACTTCAAAGGTGTAATATTTCATGTTCTCTAGGTCGACAGATGTTAATGATTGCATTGCCTTTGCGGCTTTAGGCCCTTGAATAGCAAGTAGTGAAAAGTCTTCTGAAACATCCTTCATTTCGGCACCCATATCATTATGAGACGCAATCCAATCCCAATCTTTTTGAATATTAGATGCGTTCACTACCATAACATATTTTTCTTCATTAATACGGTAAATAATCAAATCATCAACGATACCTCCGTCATTGTTTGGCATGCAGCTATATTGAGCTTTGCCGTCAAAAAGTTTTGACGCATCATTAGAACAAACTTTTTGAATCAATGCAGTGGCATTCGGACCTAAGATGAGAAATTCTCCCATATGAGAGACATCAAACACACCTACACCGTTTCTCACAGTTTCGTGCTCAATGTTTACACCTTCATATTGCACAGGCATATTATAACCCGCGAAGGGTACTAATTTCGCTCCGAGAGCTTCATGGATATGTGTTAAAGCAGTATTTTTCATTAAATTTTCTGTTTATAACACAAAACTAACGATTAATTCTTGAGTAAGAAAGATTTTAACTGCTCATAATTTTCAACAGAAAAGGCTTCCTTTTTTTTGTCGATTACAGCTTGTATTTGTGGAGGGTATTTTATCGAATCATTAATAACAGGCTCTACAACATCAAGAAATTTTACAGGATGAGCCGTTTCTAGAAAAATACATTGAGTATTTGGATTTTTTTCTTGATATGTTTTGACTCCTAAATACCCAACGGCTCCATGTGGATCGGCAATGTAATTGCAGTTTTTGTATAAATACAACATGGCCTCTCGCGTTTGATAATCAGTATATGAATAGGAGTAAAGATCTTTCTTTAGAGCAGTAAACTTATTGTCATATAACTGTTGAATACGTATGAAATTACTCGGATCGCCGACATCCATGGCGTTCGAAATAGTTTGTACTGAAGGTTTCGGATGATAGGCTTCTGTGGTTAAATATTGAGGAATGATATCGTTGGCGTTCGTCGCTGCAATAAATTGATGAATAGGTAAGCCCAATTTTTTCGCTAACATTCCAGCACATATGTTTCCATAGTTACCACTGGGAACAGAAAAAACCAGTTTTTTCTTTTTGTCAACTAATTGTTTATAAGCAAAGAAAAAATAAAACATTTGAGGTAACCATCTTGCGATATTTATAGAGTTCGCAGATGTCAACTGCATTTTAGAAAGCAGTGACTCGTCTAAAAAGGCATTTTTAACCATGCTTTGGCAGTCATCAAACGTACCATTTACTTCCAAGGCTTTTATATTTTGACCTAATGTCGTTAACTGTTTTTCTTGAACGTTACTTACTTTTTTGCTGGGATAGAGAATGACAACATTGACGTTTTTTACACCTAAAAAACCACTAGCAACAGCACCACCAGTATCCCCAGAAGTAGCAACAAGCACCGTAACATCTTCTCCGCTATTCTGATTAAAATATCCTAAGCATCGCGCCATAAAACGAGCACCAACATCTTTAAACGCCATGGTAGGCCCATGAAATAATTCCATCGTTTTTATATCATTTTCAATGTCAACCAACGGAAAATCAAAACATAATGTTTCTTTGATGATGTCTTTTAGGATCTCTTCAGGAATTTCGTTTCCCACGAATTGTTGAATTACTTGAAAAGCGATTTCCTCATTAGAATAATTAGAAATGTTTGAAATAAATTCAGTTGATAAGGGGGTAATTGATTCAGGAAAGTACAATCCTTTGTCTGGCGCTAAACCTCGAATAACAGCCTCTTTGAACGATACATTTGGGGCCTTTTTATGCAAACTATAAAAGTTCATTTATTATTGATTTAAGATTTTAATTCCTTTAGTATTTATTTTCGAGACGTGAATTTCGAAATCAATGGCGGTATTCTGATATACTTCGTGCATTGCTTGTGCTACTTTTTTTGCTGTAGCTAGGCCTTTACACAGTGCAAAAATGGTAGGTCCAGACCCGGAAATACCAGCTCCTAACGCTCCATCCGCGATAGCAGCCTCTTTCACAGCATCGAAATGTGGAATGAGTTGTTTCCGCAGCGGCTCAACAATCACATCTTGCAAGGAATTGCTGATCAATTCGTAATTATTTGAATACAACCCACTAATTAAACCACCCACATTGGCCCACTGTGTTGTCGCATCTTTTAATGAAACATGTGTATTTAGCACATCACGTGCATCTTTAGTTTTAATTTCAATTTGTGGGTGAATAACGGCTGCATATAATTCACTTGGCACTGGGAGCTTCACTATATCCAACGGATCATAGCTTCTTACCAAGATAAAACCTCCATACAACGCAGCGCTTACATTATCGGCTATTTGGCTTCCACAGGCAGCTTCTTCTCCGAGCATAGCATATTTTGTCATTTCCAACATAGAGAAAGGCTTGCCTAATAACTCATTGACCGCAAAGGCAGTTCCTGATGCACTTGCAGCACTGCTACCTAAACCACTACCGGGTTTGAAGTTTTTATACACTTCGATATCGATTCCCACAGTTTTAGGAAAATCACGCAGCATAGCTTGCGCAACAACACCCACCACATTTTCATTGATATCATACGATAATTCGGCACCTTCAATTTTTGTAATGCGAATACCTGAAGTATCTGAAAGACAAAATCTCATGGTATCGCCTACACTTTCTAATGCAAAACCTAGCGCATCAAAACCGCAGGAAACATTGGCTACGGTAGCCGGCGAAAATATGGTTAGTTCTTTCATACGTTAGTTATTGGCAGTTCTAATGATATCAGAAAAGAGTCCCGAAGCCGTTACTTCTGCACCAGCACCAGCACCCTTGATAATCATGGGCTGTTCAGGATATCTTTCTGTGTAAAACATCACAATATTATCTTTTCCTTCTAAGTTATAAAATGGATGCCCCACTGGAATTTCTTTGAGTCCAACACTTGCTTTTCCGTTATTGAATTCTGCTACATATTTGAGCTGACAATTCGCAGCTTTCGCGGATTGATATAACTGTTGAAAATGATCCGCTTCTGTTTTGAGCGATTCATAAAAATCATCGACAGTATCAGCCGCCATATTATTAACCGTCAAAAAGGATTTGTTTTCAATAGCCTCCAATTCTATGTCATTACCACTCTCACGAGCTAAAATTAAAATTTTTCGAGCAACATCAACGCCACTTAGATCTATTCTTGGATCAGGTTCGGTATATCCTTCATCTTGTGCCTGTTTTACGATATCGTAAAAGCTAACCGAATCGTTGAAATAATTAAAAATAAAGTTCAGACTACCCGAAAGTACAGCTTGAATTTTATTGATCTTATCACCAGATGCAATTAAATTATTCAAGGTAACAATAATTGGCAAACCGGCACCAACATTTGTTTCAAATAGAAGGGGTGCATTGTATTTTTTAGAGAGTCTTTTCAATTCTTTATAATTCTCTAGTTTGGCAGAACAGGCAATTTTATTACAAGCAACTACACCAATACTATTTTTTAAATAGTCTTGATAGAGACTGGCAACATGTTCATTCGCCGTAATATCAACGAAAATACTATTTCGGAGATTCAATTGCTTTACTTTTTCAAAAAAGCCGTTTAGCGATGCTTTTTCACTTTTCGGAAGGTTCGTTTCCCAATGCTTAAGATCAATACCCGTTTCATTAAAAAGCATGGTTCGAGAGTTCGAGATTCCGATGACCCTTAAATTGATATTTAAGTGCTCTTTTAAGTACGCTTTTTGTTGATCAATTTGATGAATTAATTTGCTTCCAACGTTACCAACCCCAGTAATAAATATATTGATCTGTTTAATATTGTCCTCAAAGAATTCTTCGTGTAGACTATTCAAGGCTTTTTTGACATCCTCTTTGCTAATCACAGCCGAAATATTCGTTTCTGAAGCGCCTTGTGCAATGGCTCTAATGTTAACATTGTTTTTACCGAGAGTACTGAACATTTTACCGCTAATACCTTGGTGACTTTTCATTTTCTCGCCCACAAGCGCAATGATCACTAAATCTTTTTCTACGATTAAAGGGTTTATCTGACCTTTTGAAATTTCTAATTCGAAAACCGAATCCACCACCTCTTTGGCCAGTTCGGCATTTCTATCATCGATACCTAAGCATATAGAATGCTCTGATGAAGATTGTGTAATGAATTTTATGTGTATGTCATGAAGGAAAAATGTTTCGAAAATCCTTTTTGAAACCCCCGGAACTCCAATTTTCCCTGGGGCTTCGAGCGTTACCAAAGAAATATTTTCAATATGACTGATGCCTTTAACTGGTGCTAAATTCGTATTCGGTTCATCAGTAATGAGCGTTCCTTTGCTTGAAGGTTCAAAAGTGTTTTTGATATAAATTGGTGTTTGTTTTACAAACGCCGGATGTATGGTTGGTGAAAAAATCACTTTCGCTCCAAAATGGGCGAGCTCCATCGCCTCATGATAAGAGATTTGATTTATAGGCTTTGCCTGTTTTACAATGGTTGGGTTTGCCGTATACATACCACTTACGTCTGTCCATATTTCTAAAGCATCTACATCCAGTGCCGCTGCGATAATTGCGGCTGTATAATCTGAACCACCTCTACCTAACACAGTCGTTTCATTTTTTTTGTTGGCCGCTACGAAACCAGGCACTAAAATAATTTGAGATGCGCAATTATCCACAAATTTTTTGATATTGGTATTGGTAGATTTAAAATCTACCGTTGCATTAGTATAGTTGCTATTTGCTACAATTAATTCTCGTGTATCTTTTCTTTCAACATCTAAACTATGAGCAATCATCGCTTCCTTAATAATAAACGAAGAAAGTAATTCTCCAAAACTTGCAATTTTAGCCTCTGTTTTGGGGGTCATTTCATTGATTAAAGAAATACCTTGATATAACTGTTTTAATTTATCCAACTCTGTGTGTAGATATTTGAATACTTTACTTCTTACCGTTTCATCAGGAATAAGATCGTTAATGATATGTAGATGCATATCAACAATTTGCTGACTAATAGCGTCGAAAGAACTTTTCTTATCTAAAATAGACTGAATTCCGTTTAGCAAAAGATTAGTTACTCCAGAAAATGCTGAAACCACTATGATTTTTTTGCCTTGACTGTTATCACTTTGAACAATATCGATAACGAGTTTGATATTTTTAGCAGAACCAACTGAGGTACCGCCGAATTTTAAAACTTTCATTTTAAATAGTTTGATTTATATATAAAATTGAATTGTTTTCTAAAAAATAGAATCTGAAAATAGCATATATGTATATTATTAACCCCGAAGGGTCATAATTGTCATGATAGCAATAATACGCCCAGAAGTAGAGAGTGGACATGTGTAAGTTTGTGTATTGCTATTCGTTTGCATATAACAAATGTATAAGATAATATTTTAACGACAAGGTATTTAAACGCTAAAATCCTCATTTTTATCATATCGTTATTCTACAGAATAAAAATTCACAAATATTTAATAAAAGACGGTTTAACTGCTAAAATTATAATTGTATTTTTGGTTTTTAAAACACCAAATCATGACTAAAAGATGCTTACTACTTGTTGCAGCTTTCGTTCTAACGCAATTTATGGTTGCGCAAGAGCTGATTCCAACTGATTATTTATCGAAAGAATTTCATAAAGATAGGAGAGAAGCCCTACGTAAAAAAATGCCGAAGAATTCAGTAGCTATTTTTATGGCGAACCCTATTCGAAACAGAGCGAATGATGTAGATTACGTATATCATCAAGATCCGAATTTCTATTATTTAACAGGGTATAGAGAACCAGACGCTGTGTTATTGATATTCTCTGAAGATCAAACGGAAGATTCAACTAGTTACAATGAATTGATTTATGTTCAGGAGAAAAATGCTCAGGCTGAAATGTGGACAGGTAAGAGGCTTGGTGTTAAAGGGACTCAAGAAAAATTAGGCTTCGCTAACGCTTTTAATGGTGGAGATTTTAAGGACTTATCCCTAAATTTTAAAGCATTTGATAAAGTTCTCTTATTTGACTTTAATAATGACTACAGAAACTCAAAGAGAAATAATGCCGATATTTTTGATCTTTCTGAGCAGTTAAAAGCTAAAATAGGATATTCTAAGGAAGTAATTCCTGACCCTACTAAGGAAAATTTATATAAAACTATTAAAGCGACAGAAATAGAAAATAGTGCGAATGTTGCTCAAAATTTAGGTCGATACTTAGAATTCTATCCTGAGCTGAAAAAGGATGAGCTATTGGTCGGATACCAGACCGCATCTTCGGATGAACTCCGCAAAGAATTCAAGCAAAAGATAAGTTTAAAATTAGAAGCTATTCCTAAAACAAATATCGATGTTCGTGGCTTAGGTCAACTGATGGGGTCTTTAAGAGAAACGAAACTTCCCGAAGAGTTGAAATTGTTAAAGAAAGCGGTAGAAATTTCGGCGGTTGGACAGATTGAAATTATGAAAGCTATGCATCCAAATATGTCTGAAACAGAAATTCAGGGTGTACACGAATTTGTATATAAAAAGTATGGTGCAGAATATGAGGGGTATCCTTCAATAGTTGGTGGTGGTGGTAATGGCTGTATTCTTCATTACATAGAAAATAATAAAACCAAGGTTGGTAATGATCTTGTTTTAATGGATTTGGGTGCAGAATATCGCGGATATACGGCCGACGTTACAAGAACGATTCCAGCAAATGGTAAATTCTCACCAGCGCAAAAATCGATCTATGATATTGTTTATGAGGCTCAAGAAGCAGGAATTGCCGAATCTAAAGTGGGTAATTCATTTTTCGCAACACACAGAGCTGCTCAAAAGGTTATCAATGAAGGCCTTGTGAAACTAGGGATTATTAAATCGGTAGATGAAAAGCATTCTTACTTTCCACACGGTACTTCGCATCATATTGGTCTTGATGTTCATGATCCTTCAGCGAGTAGAAGTTTTAGTGAGAATATGGTGATTACCGTTGAACCTGGAATCTATATTCCTGAGGGTAGTCCTTGCGATAAAAAGTGGTGGGGTATTGCCGTTCGTATTGAAGATGATATTTTGATCACCAAGGATGGACCCATAAATTTATCCGCGAAAGCGCCGAGAAAATCAGAAGAAATTGAGCAATTAATGCTTCAAAAAAGTGTTCTAACCGATTTTAAACTTCCCGATTTAGACTAAGAGAAATAAAACGCCAACATCTTGTTGGCGTTTTTTGTTTACAGGGTTAATTGTTCTTGATTTCTTAAGATATCATCGATGGTTTCTCTTTTACGAATGAGATAGTCTTTTCCTTTATGGATAAGCACTTCTGCCGGGCGATATCGAGAATTGTAATTTGAAGCCATTGAAAAGCAGTAAGCTCCAGCATTGCTAAAACTCAAAATATCACCTTCACTAATTTCATTAATTCTTCTATTGGCACCCAAGGTATCTGTTTCACATATATAACCTACGACACTGTAAAATCGTTCTTTTCCTTTTGGATTAGATATGTTTTCTATGTGATGATAGGCATCATAAAACATAGGACGTATCAAATGGTTCATGCCTGTATCAACACCTGCAAAAACGGTAGAAGTCGTTTGTTTTACGACATTTACGTTTACTAAGAACTTACCGGCTTCGCTTACCAAGAATTTTCCAGGCTCGAACATTAAGGTCAAATCTCTACCAAAATCTTTGCAGAATTCATTGAATCGTTTCGATAGTTTTTTTCCCAATTCTTCAATATCCGTTTCAATATCTCCTTCTTTGTATGGAACTTTAAAACCGCTTCCAAAATCTATATAGGCTAAATCCTTAAAGGTTTCTGCTGCATTGAATAAAATTTCTGTAGCTCGTAAGAAGGCGTCTACATCATAAATATCTGATCCTGTATGCATGTGAATACCATTTATGAGCATACCAGTATTTTCAACAACCCGATGTATATGTGGTAATTGATGTATTGAAATACCAAATTTAGAATCAATATGCCCCACAGAAATTTTACTATTTCCTCCAGCCATGATATGTGGATTAATACGAATACATACAGGAGTTTTTGGATGTTTTTGCCCAAATTGTTCAAGTATTGAGATGTTATCAATATTAATTTGAACCCCTAAATCTTTGGCTTGTTCTATTTCCTCTAGTGATACACCATTTGGTGTGAATATGATATCATTAGGATCAAAACCAGCCTTTAGTCCCAATTGAACTTCTTGAATTGAAACAGTATCCAAACCTGAATTTAGCTGTTTGAATACTTTTAATATATTGATATTAGAAAGCGCTTTAACGGCATAGTTTATTCGCAAGCTCGCAACACTAGAAAAGGCAGTCGTTATGCGCTTGTATTGAGCACTGATTTTCCCCGAATCATATACGTATAAAGGGGTATCATATTTTTTTGCTAATGATAATAACAATTTTTGAGTCATATTGTTTTAATTATAAAAACCAAATATATATAACCGAAGGTGTAAATAAAACTTTAGTGTAAAAATATTACACAAAGAGCCTATTTGTTATTTTTTGGCTTTCTCGGCTGTAATTTCAGCTATTTTTACGATCACTTCAATTGCCTTTTGCATAGATTCTACAGGCACATATTCATAACGGCCATGAAAATTATGTCCGCCAGCAAAAATGTTCGGACATGGTAATCCTTTATAAGAGAGTTGCGAACCATCCGTACCACCTCTAATAGCCTTGATCAGGGGTTTGATGCCAACAGCTTTCATAGCTTCCTCGGCAATATCTACAATGTGCATAACCGGTTCGATTTTTTCTTTCATGTTGAAATACTGATCCTGAATATCAACACTGATCAGTTCATTTCCATGTTTGGCGTTGATAACATTAGCTGCATTCTGGAAATCGATTTTACGTTTTTGAAACAATTGCATATCATGATCTCGAATAATATACTGTAATTCTGTTTTTTCAACTTCACCGTTTATCTCAAATAAGTGAAAAAAGCCTTCATAACCTTCGGTTTTTTCAGGAATTTCAGTCCGTGGTAGCTGCGCAATAAACTCATTAGCGATGAGCATAGAATTGATCATCTTCCCTTTGGCATATCCAGGATGCACAATTTTCCCCGTTATAGTAACTTTCGCTCCAGCGGCATTAAAATTTTCATACTCCAATTCTCCTATTTGACTACCATCCATGGTATAGGCCCAATCGGCACCAAATTGGTCAACATCAAATAGATGTGCTCCTTTTCCCACTTCTTCATCGGGTGTGAATGCAATTCTAATTTTTCCATGTTTAATTTCCGGATGCTCAATTAAATAGTGCATCGCACTTATAATCTCGGTAATACCTGCTTTATCATCAGCTCCTAGAAGAGTAGTGCCATCAGTCGTAATAATTGTTTGACCTTTATAGAGTAGTAAATCTTCGAAATAATCAGGAGAGAGTATAATTTTCTCTTCTTTGTTTAAGATAATATCGGTGCCATCATAATTTTCATGAATCTGTGGCTTTACGTTGGTGCCAGTATAATCAGGACTTGTATCAATGTGTGAAATAAAACCAATTACAGGTGTATCATAATCGACATTGCTTGGTAAGGTCGCCATGATATAGCAATTATCGTCTAGAGTAATGTCTTTCATTCCAATAGCCTCTAAATCTTTGACCAAGATATTCGCTAAATCCCATTGTTTTTCGGTACTAGGAAACGCTGAATTGTCGGCATCAGACTGGGTATCTATAGTAACGTATTTTATAAATCGATCGATAATATGTTTCATGAAACTCTATTTTTGTCAAAAATATTAAATCTATTCCGATAAAAACAAAAGAGGCTACTTAAAAAAGCAGCCTCTTAAAATTAATTATATGTAGAATACTAGATTGCAGTTTTACATACTTTTGCGTGAGGAATAAAGTAACTATACGCTCCTAGCTTTTCTTTGTCAAAAGCTATAGTTGGAAGTTTAAAGTTATTCCCATCTAAGCTATCAATTTTATAGGTGTAGTATTCAGGAGATGTGGTGAAGTTACCTTCACTATCTGTTGGATACTTATCAAAACCGAAATAGAAACTTACTTCAGACAATTCATAACTTGAATCCGTTACGACGTACTCAGCAGACAACGACGGTAAATTATTGTTGTCGGCATCATAAAATACGTTCAATTCGATATAACCTATCTGGATTTTATCTTCCTCTGTACATTGTTCTCCTTCTTCATTGACATATAAAGGCATCTGCCAGTTCTTGCCATTATTATTTTGATACTCTTCAAGGATAATAAATTTTATGAGGTTAGTCCATCCCCAGTCAGAGAATCCACCTTCAGAAAAACAAAGTGATAACGGCTTGTAAAATAAACCTTTTGCATCAACACATTCTTTTTCTACTTCACAATCTTTTTTACAGTATTCAAACGATCGTACCCATTCGTTATAATAGTAACATCTTGAATAATAAGAGTAGCTATACGTTTGCGTTAGGCTCTCATCATATGCAAAAGATGTATACAAACATCTACTGTAGCTGTCATATACTTTCGCGTAGGCAACAATTTCTAAGCACTCCATGTCAACATCAGACATCGGAATTACATACGTTGCATTTTTCGTACCTCCAAAATAATAAGGAAATGCTTTGTAGTTGAACTTTCTTAAATTCGGAAAACCGTTAGAATAGAAAGGAGTACTTCCTTTTGCGCCAATGTTTAAATACACTTTTTTCATGTATTTATGCTGGTCAGCAGTAAACGTTAGGTACAAATTCTCTTCATCATTCGTCACCTTAACTTCTCCTACCTTTTTCTTTTTTGAGCCAACTAACAATGACATTGTTGTAGCCTCACCACACATATTGTCAATTTTTTCTTGACTTAACTCTGATGGTTTTAATAAGGTGTAATTATAATAACCATATGTTTTTTTATCGATTCCTGTAGGGGCTTCTTCTTCAACATCAGATTCTTCAATCGAACCATCATTTTCAAAAAAGTCAGGTTCAATATTTACTTTATTGGATGTTGGAATTACGTCATCTTCTTCAGATGTGTTACACGCGGTAAATAGCAGAAATAAGGCCACAAGGGAATATGACCATAAGTAATTTTTTTTCATAGCAAATAAAAATTTAATTATTAATAGTGGAGCAAATGTATTATAAAAAAAACAATACGCAAAAGAAAATACGCTTTTTATAGAAAAAAAGGCGTTAATAATCAGTGAGTTATGTTGAGCAATTATCTGTTGCATGGAACAATGTTTTTATCAAAATAGATTTAATATTTGATCAAAACAAAAGAGGCTACTTAAAAAGCAGCCTCTTAAAATTAATTGTGCATATAGAATACTACATGGTAGTTTTACATACTTTTGCGTGAGGAATAAAATAGCTATAAGCTCCTAGCTTTTCTTTGTCAAAAGCTATCGTTGGAAGTTTAAAGTCATTCCCGTCTAAGTTATCAACTTTATACGTGTAATATTCTGGAGATGTGGTGAAGTTACCTTCACTATCTGTTGGATACTTATCAAATCCGAAATAGAAACTTACTTCAGACAATTCATAACTTGAATCGGTTAAGATGTATTCAGCAGACAGCGATGGTAAATTATTATTGTCGGCATCATAAAATACGTTCAATTCAATATAACCAATTTGGATTTTATCTTGTTCTGTACATTGTTCTCCTTCTTCATTGATATATAAAGGCATCTGCCAGTTCTTGCCATTATTATTTTGATACTCGTCAAGGATAATAAATTTTATCAGGTTCGTCCATCCCCATTCAGAGAATCCACCTTCAGAAAAACAAAGTGACAAAGGTTTATAGAATAGACCTTTTGCATCAACACACTCTTTTTCTACCTCACAGTCTTTTTTGCAATATTCGAAATAGCAACCCCATCGTTTTCCAGAGAATTCTTTATCTCCACAACCAAATGCTGTTTCAGATTGTTTAATTTCCCCATCAACTATTTTATTTACAACTGCATGAGCAACAATTACAAAACAGTCATTTAAATCAGACAAAGGAATTACGAAGGGATCATTGTTATCACCATGGTAAGGAAAGTGACCTATTTTCGGATTACCAGAACGTGTTTGAGGAATATCTTCTTCAGGACCGACATAAAGATGAGTTTCAGAAATAGACCAATCATCATTCGTTTGATAAGTAACATAAAGATTTTCTTCATCATTAGTAACGGTTACAGTCCCTGCATCAATATGTTGACCAGCAATTAATGTTACAATTTTAGCATCCTCACAGGTCGTCTGTTGAGCAGAAGATTTCTCGTTAAATTCAAAATTAACATCTTCAGAATTACATGCGATACATAGCAGAAATAAGGCCACAAGGGAATATGACCATAAGTAATTTTTTTTCATAGCAAATAAAATTTAATTATTAACAGTTGAGCAAATGTATTATAAAAATAACAATATGCAAAAGAAAATGTACTTTTTACAGTAAAAAAAGGTGCTAATAATCAGTTAGTTAAATGCTTAATTTTGTCTTTTAGTATTCAAAATTCGACGACACTCGACAATTTATTCTATAATTTTTACTTTATCGAATAAGGCTAAAGATTCACACAATCTAGCGTCAACATCAACATTTCCATACAATTTCGTTGTCATTAAGAAATATTCATCCTCGTCTGTTTTAAGATACATTTGAATAAATGTATACAGGCGATCAGACCTTTTACCTTGAGATAAATTCCAAAAACTCTCTTTTTTCTTAAACTTACCAAAACCCGACTTTACAGTAGTCATCTGTTCTCTTATCTGTAAAGTATCCTTAACACTTTTGGCTAAAGCATCATTTAAAGAAAGCTCTCCTTGATGCCATGCGATATCTAATATGTAGGTTTCGCTCAATTGTTTGGTAGTATCAGCAGCATAAATTTGAGATTTATACTCATCATAGTATAGCTGAGTTTCCCAATTTTCAGGGACTACTACTTTGAATTTTTTGAGAATATCTCTTATTTCCTTTGTTTTTCCCATTTTTGGAGCCGAGTCGCATCCAAGTTCACTTTCAATGGCTGTTTTGCGACAACTACATATCGAAATAGCCAAACATAGTAGTAGTATTTTTTTCATTAATTCTGGTTTAGTATCAGTTTTCCTATTTTATTTTTTCCTGCCAGCCAAGCTATATTTTCATTGACAAATTGTATTGTATAGTAATCTTTTTCTTTACTAACTTCTTTCCAAGAGCTACCACCATCATTAGAAAATGAAACTCCCGTTGACCCTACGGCTATGATTTCTTTTCCCTCGGTGTTCGGAATATATTGCACACAGCTTTTATATCCTGGTTCGCTGTTATCAGCGACTAAAGTCCAAGTTTTTCCACCATCTTGAGTAATTGCTTTATTGGCTTGATTATCCTTTTTGTCTTCCCAATTTCCGCCAAATATAATTCCATTATTGGAATCATAAAAATCTATACTGTAAATACCTGTCATTTTGCCTCCTTGGGTGATCGGAGTGTTATGTACTTCCCATGTTTTTCCTTTATTAGGGGAGTGAAAAACTCGAGCTCGCTGACCTCCAGTTGCGATCCATACATTTGAATCTACAATAGCAATATTTGTATTGCTAGCAGCAAATGCAGCCTCTCCTTGTTCAATTTTGGGTAGTTGATCACACGAAAGTTTCGACCAACTATTCCCTCCATCATTTGTGAGTATAATTGACAGGCATCCTTCTGTTGGGTCTCCCATGGCAATGCCATTTTTGGCATCAAAGAAAGACATTGCATCATAAAAGACCTTTTCATGTTCTTCTTTATAAACCAGTTCAGCTTCGCCATCAGTGTATTTATATAACAACGCAGGATTGCCAACACTCAACACAAAAAGAGCGTCGCCATTTGAAGCGATGCTTCTAAAATGAGGAGTAATGGTATCGTGTTTGATCGTTGTTATCATCATTTTATTCGTAAATCCAGTACTCATACCGATGTTTCCATCGGACGTAGCGAAGAACAAGGTAGAGTCTTTCAAAACATGAATTGCCCTGATACTGGTGCTATCAATTTTTATTTCTTCTATTGAAATGTTTTCAAATGTTCTTGGGCGTATTTCATTTTTACAAGAAATAAATAGGAGTATAAGACTTAAAATTAAGAGGAGACGATGGCTTTTCATTTTAAATAGATTAGATTTATCAAAAATAAGTGATTTGAAAAAGAAATGATTCATTTTTTATGGCATTTTAAATGTTAGAGGCTTGAACACAACAATGATGTTCGTTTGTAAAGGTTTAAGGATTTTTTTTAAGAATATAAACAACAAGTAGATAGTAAATGAAAGCATTAGTCATATCTGGTGGTGGGAGTAAAGGTGCTTTTGCTGGTGGCGTAGCTGAGTACTTAATAGAAGAGAATAACAAAGAGTATGAGTTGTTCTTGGGGACTTCTACGGGTAGTTTAATGGTCACACATTTGGCTATGGGCAAATTGCGAGAATTAAAGGCAATTTACACCACCGTGAGTCAACGGAAAATATTTAGCAACAATCCGTTTATTGTGAGAACAGTTCATGGTGAGAAAGTGGTCAGCATTAATCATTTGAATACTTTGTGGAATTTTATCAATGGCCGTCGTACTTTCGGAGAAAGTAAGAATTTAAGGAGATTTATTAAAAAATATATCACCGAAGATTATTTTAATCGTGTCAAAAATTCTCATAAAGATGTTATTGTAACCGTTTCAAATTTAACTGCGAATCAAGTTGAATACAAGTCTATTAAGGATTATGAGTATTTAGATTTTTGTGACTGGGTATGGGGATCTTGTAATTATGTGCCTTTTATGAGTTTATTACGCAAGAATAATTGTGATTATGCCGATGGAGGTTTCGCTTGTTTAGTGCCAATTCGTGAGGCTATTTTACGTGGAGCGACTGAAGTTGATGCAATTATTTTAGAGACAGAAGTATCACAAATAAATCGATTACCCTCTAAAAACCCATTTGGGTTAATGATGACCGTATCAGAATTTATGTTAGATCAACTTGAACGATATAATGTAAATATCGGTAAATTAGAAGCCAAACATAAAGATGTAAAACTAAATCTTTATTATACGCCTACCGTTTTGACAACCAACTCATTAGTATTCAATAAAAAATTAATGAAAAAATGGTGGATTTATGGTTATAAACATGCCGAAAAGCGAAATTTAGAAATGAATAAATTAAAAGATTGAAAAATATTTGGAATTCTAATTTTAAATTTTAAATATTTGTAGGACTAAAAAAAAGTAATGAACTTTATTCAATTACATCATCATCATTTTCATATTTGCACTCAGGCGAATTGAAATTGTATTGAATAAAATCAAGATATTTTAAACCCGTTTGAGTAGATCAAGCGGGTTTTTCTTTTCTAAGACATGCCTTTTGATTTACTCAAACACAGAAGAACATAATTTTTAAAAACTGTAGAACAGGCATTAAAATGAGCACATTAAGAATAGCAATTCAAAAATCAGGAAGGTTAAATGAAGATTCCTTAAAACTTCTAAAAGACTGTGGCATTTCTATCGATAACGGTAAAGATCAATTAAAGGCAAGAGCGAGTAACTTTCCTTTAGAAGTATTTTATTTAAGGAATGGAGATATTCCTCAATATTTAAGAGATGGAGTGGTAGATATAGCCATCATCGGTGAGAACGTACTAATTGAAAAGGGAAAGGATATAAGCATTGTCGAAAAGCTTGGGTTTTCTAAATGTAGAGTCTCTTTAGCCATTCCAAAAAATGAGGAGTATACCGACATGAATTATTTTTCTAACAAGAGAATAGCCACGTCTTATCCAAATACTGTACAATCCTATCTTTTTAAGAAAGGCGTCGAAATTGATCTTCATGTGATCAATGGTTCTGTTGAAATTGCACCAAATATCGGTTTAGCAGATGGGATTTGTGACATTGTTTCAAGCGGAAGTACACTTTTTAAGAATAACCTAAAAGAAGTTGAAGTATTATTGAAATCTGAGGCTGTACTGGCCTTGTCACCTAAGATCAGTAATGATAATAAGACCTTATTAGATAAATTACAGTTTAGAATTCAGTCTGTTTTAAAAGGAAGAAATTCTAGATATGTCTTGATGAATGCACCGAATGAGAAGTTGAAAGAAATTATAGGCGTATTACCTGGTATGCGCAGTCCAACGGTCTTACCCTTGGCGGAAGAGGGTTGGAGTTCGGTACATTCAGTAATTGATAAGAATCAATTTTGGGAAATTATAGATGAGCTTAAATTAAAAGGAGCCCAAGGTATTTTAGTATGTCCAATCGAAAAAATGGTACTGTAATGAAAACTATTAATAATCCGCAAAGAGCATCCTGGAAAGATATCTTGCAAAGACCAACACAAACGATTGAAGATATTGAAGCAACTGTTTCAGAAATATTCAATGAAGTGGCAACGAAAGGAGATATAGCAATTGAAAAATACACCTCTTTGTTCGATGGAATTTCACTCAAAGAATTTCGAGTGAGGGAAGATGAGATCTCGAATGCGACTAATAAACTTTCAGATGAATTAAAAGAAGCTATAAAATTAGCAAAAAGCAATATAGAGAAGTTTCATAGTGCTCAAAAAACGGTTAATATTGAGGTAGAAACAGTAGAAGGTGTACGTTGTTGGCAGGAGAAACGAGCGATTGAAAAAGTAGGCTTATATATTCCAGGTGGCACCGCTCCTTTATTTTCAACAGTATTGATGTTAGCGGTTCCTGCGCAGCTTGTTGGTTGTAGAGAAATTGTATTGTGCTCACCACCAGATAAAAATGGGAATATAAACCCAGCGATTTTATATGCAGCTAAATTATGCGGTGTTACACAAATAATGAAGGTTGGAGGGATTCAGGCGATTGCAGGAATGACTTTTGGTACCGCTCAGATTCCGAAAGTTTCAAAGATTTTTGGTCCGGGAAACCAGTTCGTTACTGTGGCTAAACAGTTAGCAACCAAATATGGAATGGCGATTGACATGCCCGCAGGACCGAGTGAATTATTAGTGGTTGCAGACGACACGGCGAAGGCCTCTTTTGTCGCTTCTGACTTGTTGAGTCAGGCCGAACACGGTACTGATAGTCAAGTGATCTTAGTATCTACTTCAAAGAAGTTGATTATAGAAGTTGAAAAAGAGATTGAAGTACAGCTAACCCAATTACCAAGAAAGGAAATTGCCAGAAAAGCTATAGAGAATTCGAAATTAATTTTTATGAACTCCAATGAGGATGCACTTGATTTAATCAATGATTATGGTCCTGAACACTTTATAATTTGTACCGAGAATGAAGATTTTTATGTCCAAGGTATTTGCAATGCAGGTTCTGTTTTTATTGGAAATTATACTCCGGAGAGCGCTGGTGATTATGCCTCGGGAACAAATCATACCTTGCCTACGAATGGTTTTTCAAAAGCCTATTCTGGAGTAAATTTAGACAGTTTTCTAAAAAGTATGACGTTTCAGAAAATTACAAAAAAAGGACTCGAAAATATTGGATCTTCAATAGAAATTATGGCGGAGGCAGAAGGCTTACAAGCACATAAAAATGCGATAACTATTAGATTAAAGAATATAAATGAAAATTAAGATACATGTAGAATATTAACTTAAAACCCCTAGCTATGAAAAAAATAAAGATTGGAATAATTACCTCAATAATAATAGCTTTTGCAGCGAGTTTAGATATATATGACTATTGGGGAGGTGATAAATCATCATTAGAGAAAGATAGTGAAATAATGAACTATATAGAAGATTTTTTAGAGAATAATCAACCTAGATCATCTGGATTTACGGAAGTTGTAAGGGATACAATTACCGTTTATAATGAGAAGGTCATTGTAATAAATTCTCATGAACTTGATAGTCTTGATTTTGACAGAATGCTGAAGTTTAATTCAATAAACTCAATAAGGGTGGGTATGACTAGTTTTGAGTTCAAAAAACTTTTAAACCGAACCGTCAGCTTTCCATACAGAGATAGTCTGTCAAAAGATGAAATGATTATAGTGGATCACCCAGAAGGTAAAGTTATTTGCTATTCCAAAGATAGATATGAAAGTATACATATGATAACCACAACTTCTCCCAACTACGAAACTCAAGGGGGAGTTCATGTCGGAATGACAGTAGAAGATTATTTATCCATATATCCAAGTACTGAAAGAATGTATATTTCTAATATTGATGAAACTTTATATTTTCTCCCGAGAGATTTGAATATGAAGAGTAATATGGAAGGCGTGAAATTTATGGTTGAAATACAGCTTGAGAATTTGGATGAAACGGTTAAAAGAGAAATACTTGACAAAGATGAAAAAGGTGGTTTTTATGATATAAGGAATGTTAAATATTTAAATGGAATTGTTTCTCAAATAAGCGTTTATACTCCAGGTGAATATGGAGTTCCAATCTTTGGATATCATTATACTGAATTTAATTAAAATAAATAATGAAATTTGATTTAAATAGTTTAGTTCGCGTGAATGTTTTGAAATTGAAACCATACGCTTCTGCGCGGGATGAGTTTAAAGACTTTGATGCCGATATGGTATTTTTGGATGCAAATGAAAACCCTTTTGAAAACGGTGTTAATAGATATCCTGATCCGCAACAGCGTAGTCTCAAATCAATTTTAGCTGATGTTAAGGGCTTAAATGAAGCGTGTATGTTGCTCGGTAATGGTAGCGATGAAGTATTAGATTTAATTTATCGCGTATTTTGTCGCCCATCTATAGATAATATTATAACCCTACCGCCAACGTACGGTATGTATAATGTGCTAGCGGAAACAAATGATGTTGAGAATAGAAAAGTATTACTTTCAGACGATTTTCAACTAGAACCTTCGAAAATTCTCGATGCCGTTGATGAAAACACAAAATTAATATTTATTTGTTCGCCAAATAATCCAACAGGAAATTCTTTTGCCTCAGAGGCTATAGAAAAAATATTACTGGAGTTCAAGGGTGTCGTTGTGATTGACGAGGCTTATATCGACTTTTCAAATAATCCGAGTTGGATACATAGGCTCCGAGAGTTTCCAAATCTGATTATTACACAAACATTATCAAAAGCATACGGCTTGGCGGGAATTCGTTTAGGTATTTGTTATGCTTCAAAAGAAATAATAAGTGTATTAAATAAGATCAAACCACCTTATAATGTCAATGAATTAACTCAAAGTAGGGCCAAGCAACGGTTGATTGCGCATGAAAGAGTTGAGCAAGAAGTGGCGAAAATTATTGAAGAACGCACAAAATTAATAACAGCGTTGAGTCAAGTTTCTTTTATATCAACAATCTATACAAGCGATGCTAATTTTGTCTTAGTAAAAGTTGATGACGCAAATAAAAGATATGAAGAGTTAATAGCCCATGGAATCGTGATACGAAACAGATCGACACAGCCATTATGTGAGAACACATTAAGATTTACAGTCGGCAATCCCGAGGAAAATATCAAATTAATAAACGTTTTAAACGAATTGAATTAACATGAAAAAAGTATTATTTATTGATCGTGATGGTACAATGATCAAAGAACCCGCGGATGAACAAATTGATGCATTCGATAAATTGATCTTTTACCCGAAAGCTATTCAAGCATTGGGTAAAATTGCCAATGAACTTGATTTTGAACTCGTTATGATTACAAATCAGGATGGTTTGGGCACCGATGTATATCCTGAAGATACATTTTGGCCTGTACACAATTTTGTATTACAAACTTTCGAAAATGAAGGTGTTACATTCGACGAAATTTATATTGATAAGACTTTTGCAAATGAAAATGCACCCACACGTAAGCCAAATACGGGTCTGCTTAAGAAGTATTTTTCTGATACATATGACTTAGAAAATTCATTTGTCATCGGCGATCGTTTAACAGATATCGAGTTGGCAAAAAATTTAAATGCGAAAGGTATATTTATCAACGATCTTACAGAGCTTGGAACAGATGAAATTACCGTGAAACGTGAAGAACTGGCTCCGTACATTGCATTAGAGACCAATGATTGGAATCGTATTTATGAATTTTTAAAGCTAAAAGATCGATCAGCGAGCACAGAACGAAAGACCAATGAAACCGACATACGTATCGAATTGAATCTCGATGGATCGGGGAAAAGTAAGATAGATACTGGAATAGCCTTTTTTGATCATATGTTAGATCAATTGGCAAGACATGGTCAAATGGATTTAAATATTTTGGTAAAAGGTGATTTAGAGGTTGATGAGCACCATACTATTGAAGATACTGCCATTGCTCTTGGAGAAGTCTTTGCCACCGCTTTAGGAAATAAACTAGGCATTGAACGTTACGGATTTTGTTTACCTATGGATGATTGCTTGGCTCAGGCGAGCATTGACTTTGGAGGTAGAAACTGGTTGGTATGGGAAGCTGAGTTTAAACGAGAAATGATTGGTAAAATGCCAACTGAAATGTTTGTTCACTTTTTTAAATCCTTTACGGATGGTGCCAAGGCAAATCTGAATATAAAAGCAGAAGGCACCAATGAACATCATAAAATCGAAGCAATTTTTAAAGCTTTTGCGAAGGCGATAAAAATGGCTAAGAATCGAGATGTTGAGAAAATGATTTTACCAAGTACTAAAGGTCTATTATAATGAAAATAGTGATTATTGATTACGGGGCTGGAAATATTCAATCTATAAAGTTCGCAATACAACGCTTAGGTTTTGAAGCGATCTTATCGAGCGATGTTGAAGAAATAAAAAGCGCCGATAAAGTAATTTTTCCAGGTGTAGGAGAGGCGAGTAGTGCGATGAAAATGTTAGTCGCAAGTGGCTTGAATGTGTTGATACCTGAGTTAAAACAACCTGTTCTGGGTATTTGCTTGGGCATGCAATTAATGTGTAATTATTGTGAAGAAGGTGATACCCAAGGGTTGGGTATTTTTAATACAGATGTGGTGAGATTCAATCATGGTGTTAAAGTACCTCAGATAGGATGGAATCAAATATCAGAATTAAATTCTGCACTGTTTGAAGGCATAGATGAAAACGAATATATGTATTTGGTACATAGTTATTATGCACCTGTTTGTAAAGAGACCATTGCTGTTAGTGATTATGGTTTAGCTTATTCGAACGCCTTAGAAAAAGATAATTTTTATGGTGTTCAATTTCATCCAGAAAAGAGTAGTATTGCTGGAGAAAAATTATTACAAAACTTTCTGGCCTTATGAGAATCATACCTGCAATAGATATTATAGATGGTAAATGTGTACGTTTATCAAAAGGTGATTATAGCACTAAGAAAATATATAATGAAAATCCGGTGGAAGTAGCGCTAGAATTTGAAGCCAGTGGCATCGAATATGTGCATGTCGTTGATCTAGATGGGGCGAAAGCGAGCCATATTGTAAATTACAAGGTATTAGAGCAAATAGCCACTAAAACAAAGCTATCTATAGATTTTGGAGGAGGATTGAAAACCGATGATGATCTAAGAATTGCCTTTGAATCTGGTGCAAAGCAAATCACCGGGGGAAGTATCGCCGTAAAGAATCCAAGTATTTTTAAAAAATGGATAACGAACTATGGTACTGATAAGATAATTCTAGGTGCCGATGCTCATAATGAAAAGATAGCTATAAGCGGTTGGCAAGAGGAGAGCAACGAAGAATTGATTCCGTTTATTCAAGATTACATGAAAGAAGGGATACAATATGTCATTTGTACTGATATAGCAAAAGATGGGATGCTAGAAGGCCCTTCTTTTGACTTGTACAAACGAATTTTAGCGCAATGTTCAGATATTCATCTAATTGCTTCTGGAGGAATTTCAACCTTTGAGGAACTGCCTAAATTAGCGGAATTAGGTTGCGAAGGAACCATTATAGGGAAAGCGATTTATGAAAATAGAATTAGTTTGAAACAACTAGAACAATTTATACTCACAACTAACAACTAGATATTATTCATGCTAACAAAAAGAATCATACCTTGTTTAGACATCAAAAACGGACGAACCGTAAAAGGTGTAAACTTTGTGAACCTTCGTGATGCAGGTGATCCGGTTGAATTGGCAAAAGCCTATGCACAAAAGGGTGCTGATGAATTGGTTTTTCTTGATATATCTGCGACCGAAGAAAGAAGGAAAACATTGACAAAATTGGTGCTCGATGTAGCGGCACAAGTAAATATCCCTTTTACCGTTGGGGGTGGGATATCATCTATTGAAGATGTTGATATATTATTAAAATGTGGTGCTGATAAAGTTTCAATAAATTCTTCAGCTGTTAAGCGACCAGATTTAATTAATGAACTCTCGGGTAAATTTGGAAATCAATGTATCGTAGTCGCCATAGATGCTAAACAGGTCAATGATCATTGGAAAGTACATTTAGTAGGAGGAAAAGTACCTACCGAACTAGACTTATTTGAATGGGCGAAAGAAGTTGAAGAAAGGGGTGCAGGAGAAATCCTCTTTACGTCCATGGATAATGACGGCACAAAAGATGGTTTTGCGAATGAAGCCTTATCGAAGTTGTCATCAGAGTTAAATATTCCGATTATTGCCTCTGGTGGAGCCGGAAATATGCAACATTTTGTAGATACTTTTAAAAAGGGCAAAGCAGATGCTGCATTGGCAGCAAGTGTTTTTCACTTTAAAGAAATAGAAATAAATGATTTAAAACAAGAACTAAGGAATCATGATATTCCTGTGCGACTTTAATAAAAATGTCATTCCGCACGTGATGCGGAATCCAAAAGAAATAGATAGATTTCTGCCTTCGCAGAGATGATAAATAAAAAATATGAAAATAGATTTCAATAAAAATACAGATGGTTTAGTACCTGTCATCATTCAAGATTCAGAAACTAAAAATGTTTTGATGTTAGGTTATATGAATGAACCGGCATACGCTAAAACAGTCGAAACCCAAAAAGTAACTTTTTTTAGTCGTTCTAAACAGCGGCTATGGACAAAAGGAGAAGAAAGTAAGAATTTTTTGAATGTAATTGATATCAAGGTAGATTGTGACAATGATACACTATTAATACAAGCTTCTCCAGAAGGCCCAACATGTCATAAGGGTTCTGATACCTGTTGGAATGAATCGAACGAGCATTCCTACGGTTTTTTATCTCAACTAGAGGCGACGATTAAAGATAGAAAAGAGAATAAAAAGAATGAAGATTCTTACGTCGCATCTTTATTCCGTAAAGGAATGAACAAAATTGCTCAAAAAGTAGGTGAGGAAGCTGTTGAAGTAGTCATAGAAGCCAAAGACACGAATGATCAGTTGTTTTTAGACGAGTCAGCCGATTTACTATTTCATTACTTAATTTTATTGCAAGCTAAAGGTTATAGTTTAAGCGATGTTGAAAGTGTTTTAAAAAGTAGACAAAAATAAAGCTACCACCAAACTACGAAGCACTTTTCAAATTTGAGGCGAGACTCTTTTATCCAAACCATAGGAGCAATATGCTCTTTTAGTTTTAGATTAATCTCCGGTAAAATTTCTTGATGAGATGCCCAAAGCACATTGTCGTGAGGTGTCAATCCCCAAGATGATTTTGAAGGTAAATAGTATTGAAACTTGCGAAATTGAGCTGTGTTCAACTGCAAAGGATTTATGTAAAATCCAACGATACAATCACTGTTGAAAGGTGCTATATTCATCATTTCAGATTCATACGAAATAAATAATTGTGTTTTGAAGCAAGCTTGATGTACTATGGCTTTATGATCTATATGATATGCCTTCAAGGCTTTTATACCTGCAATAGTATGTAAAAGTGAAAATTGTTTATCCCTTATCTTTTCCATTTTACGAAAGAACGTATCTTTTCTGTTTGGGCCAATGAGTTGGTGTGTCAGTTCCGAAAATGTAGGGTCGACCAAATAAAATTTATAGGTGAGCTCCACATGAATTAGCTTTTTAGACCGTTCATCTTGTACGATGAAGTCTATTTCTCCAATAGTTCTGTTTTCATCTTTAACAGGAAGATTATGAACTAGTATTTTGTAATTGACTGATTGTGATAGTAATTGATAACAAACATGTTCCATCTGATGTCCTAGTCGGATCTTTCGAGGGAGAGCTATTGGTGAGAATTTTTTTAGATCTATTGTTGGGAAATTAAATTGAGTAATATCGAATTGTGTCCCCTTCCACAAAGGAGGTGTTTCTAAAAAGCCTATAAATGGATTGAGATCCGTCATAAAAAAAACTTAAAGTTTAACTCATTACTATAATTAGTTACTGCAAATATCTTATTTTTATACAATGAATGATTTCTTCAGAAAAGGATTGCGATTTGAAAACTACAAAGCTCCGAATGTTTCTCCTTTTGACAAACTTTTTGAGATTTTTAAAGAATTGATTACGCACACATCGGGAGATGTCGATGAGGCGTTAGATTGGTTAGCTCAATTAGACAAGGAATATGAATTAACAACTCCAGAATATACGCTAGAGGATTTTATTGAGGATCTAAAAAAGAAAGGTTATTTGCGTGAAGAGATCGAACCACAAGATGGTAGTGGTTTGACAATTACGGCGAAAACCGAGCGTGCCATCCGACAAAAAGCCTTAGATCAAATTTTTGGAAATTTAAAGAAAAGTCGCTCTGGTAACCATAAAGCGAAAAGTATAGGTCAAGGAGACGAACATACTGGTGAATTCCGTAATTATCATTATGGAGATGGTCTTGATAGTATTGCGATGACCGAGAGTATTAAGAATGCTCAGATAAATAATGGTATAGGTGACTTTGTATTGAATGAGAATGATTTGGTCGTAGAGGAGACGAATTTCAAGGCACAAATGAGTACCGTGCTTATGATAGATATTAGTCACAGTATGATTTTATATGGTGAAGATCGTATCACTCCAGCCAAAAAAGTAGCCATGGCCTTGGCAGAATTAATAACAACGCGTTATCCAAAAGACACCTTAGATATTTTAGTCTTTGGCAATGATGCTTGGCCTATCGCCATTAAAGATCTACCTTATTTGAAAGTAGGGCCTTATCATACCAATACGGTTGCAGGTCTACAATTGGCCATGGATATGCTTCGGAGGAAACGTAATACAAATAAGCAAATTTTTATGATTACTGATGGCAAACCTAGTTGTTTGCGATTACCAGATGGTCAATATTATAAAAATAGCAATGGCCTAGATCAGTATATTGTTGAGAAATGTTATACCATGGCGAGTCAAGCTCGGAAATTACATATACCTATAACCACCTTTATGATTGCTCAAGATCCATATTTGATGCAGTTTGTACGTCATTTTACAAAAACGAATCAAGGAAAAGCATTTTACACGGGATTAAAAGGTCTAGGGGAGATGATTTTTGAAGATTATGAACAAAATAGGAAAAAGAGATTAAAAGGATAATACATTTTATGAATATAGAAACATTAAAAACATTCGGTGATCTAAAGAAAATAGGATACCAAAGCAAGTCAATTAAAGATGAACTTAGAGAAAATCTCATCAAAAAAATTCAAGATGGAGAAACCGTTTTTGAAGGGGTTTGGGGATATGAAAACTCTGTTATTCCCGAATTAGAAACGGCAATTTTATCGAGACACAATATTAATTTGTTGGGTTTACGCGGACAGGCAAAAACCCGCTTGGCAAGGATGATGGTCAATCTATTAGATGAGTACATTCCTGTTGTTGACGGTTCTGAAATTAATGATGATCCGTTTCGACCGTTATCTAGATATGCGATAGAATTATTGAAAGAAAAAGGAGATGACCTGCCTATTTCTTGGATGCACAGAAGTGAACGGTTTTATGAGAAACTAGCAACTCCCGATGTAACGGTGGCCGATTTAATTGGAGATGTAGATCCCATTAAAGCAGCTAATTTAAAGTTAAATTATGCTGACGATCGTGTCATTCATTTCGGAATGATCCCAAGAGCGAACAGGTCAATTTTCGTGATCAATGAGTTGCCAGATTTGCAAGCACGTATTCAGGTAGCCCTTTTTAATATCTTACAGGAAGGAGACATTCAAATTAGAGGATTTAAACTCCGCTTACCATTAGATTTACAGTTTGTATTTACAGCAAACCCAGAGGATTACACAAATCGAGGAAGTATTGTGACGCCACTAAAAGACAGAATTGGGTCTCAAATACTCACGCATTATCCAGAATCTTTAGAGATCGCACAAAAAATTACCGAGCAAGAAGCAAATTTAGATGCACCGCAGTTGGAGAAAGTATTTGTTCCGAATATTGCAAAGACTTTGATCGAACAAATAAGCTTTGAAGCAAGAGACAGTGAATATGTTGATGTCAAAAGCGGTATAAGTGCCCGTATGAGTATTACGATTTTTGAAAACTTAATAAGCACTGCCGAACGAAGAAGTATATTAACTTCAGATAAAACGACAACGGTTAGATTGTTAGATTTTATGGGAGTGATTCCGGCTATTACAGGAAAAGTAGAGTTGGTTTACGAAGGAGAACAGGAGGGAGCTTCATTTGTTGCTCAACAGCTGCTTTCGGCCGCGATTAAAACAATGTTTTCAAATTATTTTCCTGAAATTCAAAAACTACAGCATAAAGACGAAACAACACCTTATGATAAAATCATTGAGTGGTTTTTTGAAGAGAGTAATTTTGAATTATTAGATGATATGAACGACGAGCAATATCAGAATGAATTAAATAGAATTTCAGCCTTAGATGGACTGCTTGCTACATATCAACCAGATATTGATACAGATGAGCGTTACTTTTTTAAAGAGTTTGTACTTTGGGCTTTGGTAGAACATAAGAAATTGAATAAGAGTCGATTTACAAAGGGATATAAATTCAATGATTTGTACGGAAGCTATATCAACGATCTATAAAAAAAAGCTGCCGACCGGCAGCTTTTTTTATTGTATATATCATTTTAACTTAACCAATGTTTCGCAATTGATTTGTTCGTAAATAAGAGTAACAAACCTCCAATAATAAATGTAAGGATAGGAAAGATCATCGCAGATGAACCATATTCTTCCATAGCGCCACTCATAAATAAATTATAAATTATTTGATGTGCTATAATGCCTAAAAGGGACAAAAGAAAGATAGATTTCGCCCATTTTTTTCTTAACAATAGCCCAATTGAGCCGAGTACACCGCCAAATACCGCTACGGCAAAGGCTGCGGTCGCCCATGAAGGAGCGTTGTTGACCATTTCTAGCTGTTCTGGTGTGTACATAGCTTGAAAACTTTCTGTGTTGTACGCTTGTATCAAATACATATAGGCACCAAGGCTATTCCATACAAGTGCGATTACACTTATAATCCAAAACCAAATAGTTGGTTTATTTGTGGCTTCTGTTGTCATAATTAAGTAGGGTTTTAGTTAGTATAATAATTTGGTTACTAGTAATATAAGTGTTAAATATATAGAATTTTATTTGATGTTACAAAATGAGGTTAAATTTTGAATATTATATTTTATCAGGATTGAAGATGAAATCTTTCATATATTTGAGCTGTAAAAACATGTATGATGTCAGCAATTATTTCAAAAGATTTACTCGATTTTTTCAATGACCTTGAAAAAAATAATAATCGAGAATGGTTTACCGAACATAAACCAACTTTTAAGGCATTAGAAAGTGATGTGAAGGTTTTTTTTCAAGGCGTATTTGAGAATTTACAAAAGCACGATGACGTTGACCAGATCAAGGTTTTTCGCATTTATAGGGATGTCCGATTTTCTAAAGACAAAACACCTTATAAAACACATTTTGGTGGCTCTTTCGGTCGAACAAAACCGCAGCTAAGAGGTGGTTATTATGTGCATATTTCTCCAAATGATGAATCTTTTTTAGCAACCGGTTTCTGGCAGCCCCATAAAGATGACTTATTACGAATTCGTAAAGAGCTTGAATTAGATGCAGCAGAGTTTAGAAAAATCATTAGCGCAAAAAAATTCAAGGATGCATGGGGAACATTAGAGGGTGATGAAGTAAAAACAGCTCCTAAGGGTTTCGATAAAGAACATCCAGACATTGATCTGATAAAGAAAAAACAATTCATTTTCACAAAGAAGTTTACAGACAAAGAAGTGACTTCACCAAACTTTATGAAGGAAATTGATATGGCTTTTAAAGCTATTCGCCCTTATTTTGATTATATGAGCGAGGTGTTGACGACCGATTTAAATGGAGTGTCGCTTATTGACTAAGAGACCATTTCGAGTGCAAAAAGTTGTATCTGATCCTTTAAGCGCTCAGTCACGATTTGCATCATGCGCTTGTTCAAAGCCGAAGAATTTTTAATGTAAATTTCATATTCTTCAACAGTGAATTGTCCGATGATCATACCCTTCAATGAGTTTCTGAATTTTATGTTTTTTTGAACAGCATTGTCTATATAATCCATTTTCTTTTCTAAAGAAAGGGTATAAAATACACCTTTGTACTTTTCGACATAATTTTTGAAAACTGCTATAAACAAGTCGTTTTGCAACTTGATAATTGGGCGAAGAGTTTTGTTTTGAAAATATTCTCCGTCTGACATATTCGGGGTAATGATTGCTGACGAAATAATTGGACGAGTATTTAGCAATACTGTTTTTCTTGATTCCATAACTTATAGGTTTATTTAAAAGTAAGTATTGTGTATCTTTGAATCAATAGAAAGAATTATAGTTATAAACCATTTTATTAACCATTTGAAATGAAATTTGGAAAAGTAGAAAACCCAGAATTAGTTGATTTCACCTTACCTGAGAACCATCCAGACACACAGTTACTGTTGACTTCATCAAAGAGTTCTAATCCGTTAGAAGTTTTTGTAGGTTGTGCAAAATGGAATAGAGCGGACTTAAAAGGGTTCTATCCAAGAGGCACAAAAGATGAACTAGTTTATTACGCCAGTCAGTTCAATAGTATCGAATTAAATGCTACTTTTTATCGATTTTTCCCTCCAGAACAGTTCGAAAAATGGTATGAGAAAACACCTGATGGATTTAAGTTTTTCCCGAAATTAAATCAAGAAATAAGTCACTGGAAACGTTTAAATGAAGTGAGTCAACAGGTTGAAAATTATTTATATGCTGCATCAAACTTAAAAGAAAAACTAGGCACACTTTTTCTACAGATGCATGCTAACTTTTCACCTAAAGATTTTGATAGAGTTATTAATTTTGCGGAGTCATGGCCAAAAGAAATACCTTTATCTATGGAATTTAGACATCCTGAGTGGTTCTCGAATGAAACCATTGCTAATGAACTGTATTATTTACTCAAAGAAAATAATATTGCTAATGTGTTGGTTGACACAGCCGGAAGAAGAGATATGTTGCATATGCGATTGAGCAATAACGAAGCTTTTATACGATATGTTGGTGCAAATCACCAAAGTGATTATGATCGATTGGATGATTGGGTAGTTCGTTTGGCAGAATGGGTTGATGTAGGTCTGCGCAAAATTCATTTCTTTGTGCATCAGAATTTAGAAGTTGCCTCTCCGCTGTTGTCCGCACATTTTATCAAAGGTTTAAATAAAGCCCTAGACACCAACTTAACCATTCCTGTACTGGCTAAAGAGCCGCCTTCGTTGTTTTAATTATAATCAGGAATATTAAGGCCTAGGATAATATCTCTAGAGGCTTCTTTCATACCATTTTTTTTAGAAAGCTTAATGATGCCGTTGCCACCTCTAAAATTGTTTCTGTTCCTAATTTTATCTGTGAGATTGGGGTCATCATCAAAATAAAAATCATCTAAATAATATTCATTTTTATCAGCTTCCTTTACAGTAATATGAATATGCTGCGGAATTTTGGTGTTCGGATAGGACGCAGGTCTAAAGGTAAAGAGGGTATAACGACCATTTGTGCTTGTTTTAATCCAACCCCGAATATATCCGTGTCGATTGGCCCAGCCTGTGGCATTTTTTCGTTTTGGATACATACCTGCTTCGTTGGTTTGATATATGTAGAGTAATACATCACTGGCGGGTGTTTTTCCGTCTTTTTTGTAGATAGTTCCAGTAATTTTCAAACGTTCAGTTGAAGATAGAAAACCAGGAAGTGTATCAACAGCATTTAAAACGTGATTCCCATATTCATATATGGCTTCACACCCTTGACAAGGACCACCAACCACTTTGACTTGGGTTCTTTCTCCTTGAGATTTTGCACAAGTTGTGACAAGAAATACACTAATAATCAAGAGTTTAATTCTCATTTTCAGGACTTTACATGTTGAAGTTAGCGAATAAACATCAACTTGCCATATTCTTTAGCAGAACTTTAACATCTCTTATGATATTTTGTATTTTCGTCTTTATAAAAATAAATCATATGGCTCCCAACGATAAAGTTTCTTATCGGCATTCATTAAAAGTAGAAGCACAGCATATTGACAACTTGAATCATGTGAACAATACGGTATATTTAGAATGGGTTCAGGAAGTAGCGTATCTGCATTGGGATGTATTGGCGCCTAAAGAGATAAAGGAAGCTACTGTTTGGATGGTATTGCGACATGAAATTGATTATCTACGCCAGGCCTATTTGAATGATGACATCACCATCTATACTTGGATAGATGAGAGCGCAGGGGTGAAATCAACTCGAATAGTACATATCTATCGTGACGATCAACTCTTGGCAAAATCGAAAACTACATTTTGTTTATTGGATAAACAATCACAAAAACCGAAGCGAATCAGTCAAGAGATATTGGCTTTGTTCACTACATAGTCTTAGTTGGCACCCTGAAGTTCTTCCGCCACTTTTTGACATTCATCTAAGACACGAAGTAGATTTTCACTCCACAATTTAGTTATCTCATTTTCAGTATATCCACGCTTTACTAATTCAAGTGTCACATTAAAAGTTTCTGAAGCGTCACTCCATCCTTGAATACCACCACCTCCATCAAAATCAGAACTGATCCCAACATGATCAATACCTATTTTTTCTACCAAATAATCAATATGATTGATGAAATCTGAAACATCAACTGCGGGAGGTAGGTCTTGCATTGCTTTTGTTTTTTCTTTCACGATTCCGTTCATTGTAATATACGTTTGGATATAGGCATCACGCTCATCATTTGGCAGCGCCATGATTTCATTTCTAGGAAGCCATTTGGTACCTAAGGAGTCCATTACCACTTTTTCGATCTCTTTTATTTTAGTATTTCTCGCTTCATATTTTTCGGTATTCAAATAGGATTTAAATGCGACAGTTTGCACAACTCCACCATTTTGTTTGAGCCACTCTAATTGTTCATCATCTAAATTTCGACTATGATTACATAAAGCTCTAGCAGACGAATGTGAAGCAATGACCGGTGCTTTAGACAGAGCTATCATCTGTTTAATGGCTTCTTTCGAAGGATGCGATATATCTATCATCATCCCATATTTGTTCATTTCTGCTATGACTTGCTTTCCTAAGTCACTCAAACCGTTGTGCAGCCAAATACTGTCTTTTTCACCTGTATTCGAATCACTTAATTGACTATGTCCGTTATGAGCCAACGACATATACCGTCCGCCAAGGTCATAAAACTTTTTTACATTATTGATATCTTCTCCTACAGGATATCCGTTTTCAATACCAATCATAGCCACTTTCTTTCCTTTTGCATGAATTCTTCTAACATCGTCTGATGTTAATGCTAATTCCATTTGATCTGAGGCATATTCTTTAGTTAATCGATGAATAGCATCAAATTTAGAAATGGCATTGTCATAAGCTTTTTGATAACCTTTATCGTTTAAAGAATCTTGTCCGGTATATACAATAAGCCAAACTACATCTAGTCCGCCTTCCTTCATTTTTGGCAAATTAACTTGGTTATCTAAGCGTTGTGTATAATTTATAGAATCAGTGAAATTGGCAATATTAATATCGTCGTGCGTATCTAAGGTTATAACCCGTTCATGAATTGCTTTGGCTTTTTCGACCAATTGCTCATTAGAAGGTTCTTTCTTTTCGCTACATGAGATAAGTATACAAACAAATAATAGATATAAAATGGGTTTCATTGATGCTGATTTTAATTTTTTAAATATAAGGAATATCTGATGATTCTAATTTTGTATTTTTAAAATAAAAAAGATGGGGCTTTTATTGTTCGTTATTGCTGTTGTGTTGAGTATTATTACTGTTCCTTTTGGAATGCTATATGGTGCCATAAAATGTTTATTACGATTTGATTTTAATTCTCTAATACGAAAAACAAACAAGTATTTTCGATTCATGGCAATTGCCATTGACCAGATGGGTAATGTTGCGATGCAAGACTTATTTAATGATATTTTAATTCAAAATGATGGGTATCAATTCGGAGATGTTGATGAAACGATTTCTAGTGTTCTCGGTAAAAACCAACGTATGAATGAATTGACATATTTAGGTTATTTATTAGTAAGGTTTTTAGATTTTATCGATCCAAATCATGCCTTAAACTCTATTGAAGAAAAACCGTAGGGTTGATAAGCGATCTAAAGAATTAATTTAACATTTGATGTTTTAATTTTTTAGTACCTTTATAAGGCGATAGTATATGTTGAATTTAAAGTTTTTAATCATGAAAAACGCTCTACCAACCCAGCACCATAAACCCATCCTGTTAGCTTTATTTTTTGCTGCTATATTGATGTCATTTAATGCATTGAATGCTCAAGACACTACAGCATTGCAAGATTTTAACGAATATAGCGGTATCGTTGTGGACGAAAATTCTGGAGATGCTTTGGTTTTTGCTTCTTTAGAAGTTGAGAATACAAATATTAGTACAGTTACAAACAGCGATGGTAAATTTTTGCTAAAAGTACCTTCGAATATAGAAAACGCAAGTATATTAATCTCCTTTTTGGGATATAAGCAAAAGAAAGTTTTGCTGTCAAGTCTTAAGAAAAGTAAGAATAAACTCTCGCTCGAACCTGAGATTACCAAGTTATCTGAGGCTACTATAAATACCTTTAAAGATCCTAAAGACTTGGTGCAAGAGACTTTAAAGCGAAAAGCTTCGAATAATTTAGATCAACAAGCCTTCATGACGGCTTTTTACAGGGAAACGATTAAGAAGAGAAGAAAAAATGTCTCTTTGGCGGAAGCCATTGTAAATGTGTATAAGCAACCATATAATTCTAACAGAAAAGATAATATGAAGCTATACAAAGCCCGAAAAAGTACCGATTACTCAAAATTAGATACCGTGGCGTTAAAATTACAAGGAGGTCCATTTAATGCGTTGTATGTCGATATGATGAAATACCCACAGTATATTTTCACAGCTGAAATGTTTGATTATTATAATTTTTCATATTTACCTTCAACAACAATTAACGGGAAGGCGGTATATATTGTGAAATTTGAGCAAAATCCTAATATTGCGGAGCCATTGTTTTATGGAAAACTGTATATCGATGCTGAAACCTTGGCGTTAAATAGCGCGATTTATAATTTGAATGTTGAAAACAAAGAGCTAACAGGGAGCATGTTTGTGAAAAAGAAACCGAAAGACATAAAGGTATATCCAACAAAAGCTGCTTACAGAGTTGATTATCGAGAGAAAAACGGGAAGTGGTATTACAGTTATAGCAACGTACAAATCACTTTTAAAATAAATAAAAAGCGCAAGTTATTTAATACGACATATTCTCTTTCCAGTGAAATGGCTATTACCGATTGGAAGTTTACAGACACGAAAGAAAGCTTAAAATTCAAAGAACGTTTAAAGCCTTCTATAATTATTACAGATGAAGCTTCTGGTTTTTCTGATCCTGAGTTTTGGGGTGCTTATAACGTTATTGAACCAGAAAAATCTATAGAGTCAGCGATAAATAAAATAAAACGACAGTTAAAAAAAGCAGGATAACAAAGAGATAAATATCTACATAAAAAAAGTGAGTATCAGCTCACTTTTTTTATTGTCTAATAATTGAATAAACACTTTAGATTAACCGTATATTTGCAGCTCAAACCAACATATGTCGACGTTTTTAGAATTAGGTGTCCGAAAGGACTTCCATAAAGCATTAAAAGAATTAAACATTCTTAATCCTACTGAAATTCAGGAAGAAACAATTCCAAAACTACTTCATTCAAAAGTAGATTTTATTGGATTAGCACAAACGGGTACTGGAAAAACGGCAGCGTTCGGATTACCAATGCTACATCATATAGATGCTTCAAATGCTGAAATTCAAGCATTGATATTAGCACCAACCAGAGAGTTGGTACAGCAAATCAAAAAACAACTTTTTAAATTCACAAAATACGTTCCGCATAAAATTTTTGTCGAAGGTGTATATGGTGGTGAGAAGATTGATATTCAAATCAAAGCCTTAAAACGAACAACTCATATTGTTGTTGCGACTCCAGGTAGATTACTTGATCTCATAGAACGTGGAGACATCGATATCAAGAATATTAAAACCTTGGTATTAGACGAAGCCGATGAAATGTTAAGTATGGGTTTCAAACAAGATTTGAATAGAATATTAAAATATACCGACGGCGAAAGACACACATGGCTTTTTTCTGCCACAATGCCTGATGAAATTAAACGTATCGTGAAGACCTATATGGACCCGAACGCAGTACGTGTCGAAGTCAATAAAAATGCCCTCGTAAATGCGAATATTACACATCAATATGTGAAAACATCTATTAAGGGTAAAGTCGATCTTTTGATAAGAATTTTAGAACGACGAGAACACGAAAGAGGGATTATTTTTTGCCGAACAAAAGCGGGTACTCAAAATCTGACAGCTATCTTGAAGGAAGAAGGGTTTTCTGTAGGTGCATTAGAAGGTGATATGCAGCAAAGAGATCGGGATAAGGTAATGCGTGCCTTTAAAAATGGTAGTCTCCAAGTATTAATTTCAACAGATGTTTCTGCCAGAGGAATCGATGTACATAGCCTTGGGTTTGTTGTACATCATCAATTGCCAGAGCAATTAGATTATTATACCCATAGAAGTGGTAGAACAGCTAGAGCTGGAAAAACAGGATTCTCTATTGCCTTGATTTTACCAAGTGAACTTTCTAGAATCCATGAAATTCAAAAAGCTTTAGGAATTAACTTTATAGAGATAACAGCATAATTATGGGATTGTCAAACAATGATATATTTAAAAAATTACGGGTAGCACACAAATTACGAGATGACGATATTGTAAAGATTTGTGCTTTAGTCGATTTTAAAGTATCGAAAAGCGAATTAGGATCTTTTTTTAGGAATGAAAAGCATCCGAAGTATGTCGAATGCGGAGATCAAATATTACGTAATTTTTTGAATGGTTTGATTATTCATCTTCGCGGACCAATGCCAAAAAAAGATAATATTGCCAAATAGAAATAATTGATTCTTAAAGGATTAAATAATTAAGCATATTTTTTCTGATAAAGATGACCCAAATACTATTTAAACGATGTATTTTTGCAAAATTACAATTGTAGAAACCGAATGAAATTAGCAACTAGTGAAATTGAAGAAAGAAAAGCAGGTAAAGATTTATATACCTATCAAAAAGGAGCAATAGATAAAATATTTGCAAGTTTTGATGATGCTGCTGATGATTACCATTTACTATATCAGTTGCCTACTGGTGGTGGTAAAACTGTGATTTTCTCTGAAATCGTACGACAGTATTTAAAGCATCATGATAAAAAGGTGCTGGTGATGACACATAGAATAGAGCTGTGTAATCAAACGGCTAATATGCTTTCTACCTTTGGAGTTGAAAACAAAATTGTTAGTAGTAAAGCGAATTTAGACGATCAAGACAATTACAGTTGCTTTGTGGCAATGGTTGAAACCCTCAACAATCGATTGAATGAAGATATGCTTGATATATCGAATGTAGGTTTGGTGATTATTGATGAGGCACACTACAATTCATTTACGAAATTATTCAAGTTTTTTGAGAAATCTTTTATTTTAGGAGTAACCGCAACTCCGCTAAGTTCTAATATCAAATTACCGATGCACGACAATTACGATGAGTTAATTGTGGGTGAGAGCATCAAATCGTTAATCGATAATAAGTTTCTCGCGAAGGCAGAAATGTTTACCTATAATGTAGGTTTAACTTCGTTGATAGTAGGCTCAAATGGTGATTACACGGTTAAATCGTCAGAAGATCTTTATACGAATGTGAACATGCTTGGGAAGCTGTTACAATCTTATGAAGAACGGTCTAAAGGAAAGAAGACATTAATCTTTAATAACGGAATAAACACTTCTCTTTATGTATATGACTTATTTCGATCGGCAGGTTATAATATCGCTCACTTAGATAATACGGCTACAAAAAAAGAGCGAAAAGAAATTTTAGAATGGTTTAAGAAAACACCAGATGCCATTTTAACTTCGGTGAGTATTTTAACTACAGGATTCGATGAACCAACAGTAGACACTATTATTCTGAATCGAGCCACTAAATCGTTGACTTTATACTATCAGATGATTGGTAGAGGAAGTAGGATTTTAGATAAGAAAAAGACCTTCTCAGTTATTGATTTAGGTAACAATTTTCATCGTTTTGGTCCTTGGGGTGCCAATTTAGATTGGCAAAGAATATTTAGATCTCCAAATTACTATTTAGATAAGCTACAATCTGATGAAGAGTTAGAAAGTAATTTTACCTATGAAATGCCTGAAGTTATTAAGGTAAAATTTAAAAACTCTCCCGATTTATCTTTCGATATACGACAAACATACAAAGATGCGGTGGCCAAAGGACTATCGTCTAAAGTTGTTTTAGAGCTTTCAATAGCACATCATTCAAAGATTTGTATTGAGAATAGTGAAGATGTGTATGATGCCCTTTCACTAGCTAAGTTATTAGGAGATGATATCGACTTTCGTATACAACGATATACTAAATGTATAAGTAAAAGCACCAATAACTTTGTAGAGTGGCTTAAAAATGATTATCGCATGAAACTTCGTACGTATCTTAGAGAAAACTTCGATAGGTTATTTGAAGAAATTCATGGTAGACCTGCTGAATAATTTAGCTAACTACTTCTTAATAATCTTCTTTGTGAAGATTACTTGGTCATTTGATTGATTAGAAAACTTAGCTATATAAACGCCTGAAGATAATTCTGGCATTTCAATGTTTAAGGTGCTACCGTTCAGTCTTACTTCTTTTTGGAAGATTCTTTTTCCGTCAACACTAAAGAAATCAATAGTGACCAAACCGCTCGTTTTTGAAGCGATCGTAACTTCGTTATCAAATGGAATAGGGTATATGTCAATATCATCTTTTTTTACAAGACAATCATCACTTTGACATAAATCTCCATTAAAATAGTTGCTGGCGAGTTCGAAAGCATTAGTACCGATCTTCTCTCCAATCACTCGACCTCTAATGTCATCTATAGGAGGATGAATACCTCCCCAAATTCTTGACAAACTTGTTTGATCTGATGCATCTTTGTACGTTGCCCATTCTAATCGAATTGATTCGCTCGGGCCTTCTTCAAACACTAAAAACTCATTTCTTCTGGCGTCAAAACTTCCATAAAACTGAGGAAAATACGGGCTCCCTGTCACCAGTGTTAGGGCTTGAGCTGCAGCACTAGAAAATGTTGAATGCCCAGATAAATATCCTGCAAAATTAGGGGTGACAAAAGTGCTGCGTTGATATGGCCACCAGCGAGTGCCCAATATCCAATCTACCCCTGCGATTGATGACGAGTTTGCTAAATAATCGGGCCCTTTCCAAGCTTTTATCTTTATTTGACCTATCAGTGCATTATCTTCTATAGCCAATGCATCATCTTCGGTAATCAATTCAATTTTATTTGGTATGAGTGGGAGACCATGAGGATCAAAATTAGGTAAAGCATTATCAGAACTTTGCCCTTTACTCGCCATATATCGAATCGCCGATATGGGTCGAATATAATCGTAATAACCTTTTATTCCCCAAGTCGAGACCGCGGCATCATGCAAGGCACCTCCTAGCACTAAGTAACATTTCACATCCCATTCTAATTGACTTAATGAAGGACCTTCACCAGCAAAGCGTCGATTGCTATTAAATGCATTATTGATATGATTAAAAATAGTAAACCAGTGGCCTGGAGGAGTTTCTGAATCGGGTCCGTCGGCCCAAAATTCGGCTAATACTCTTGCATAGTCCGCCCTTTTAACCATTCGAGGAGGATAGGGTTCATTGGTATATGGATTAACTGCATGACCAGTACCAATATCACCACCATCTAAGAAATTATAAAAACTTTTATATTCGTCAAAGGTTTGAGGAAGACGATCCCGTGAGATATTCCCTATCGCTCCTGGAGAAATATCAATCATAGTTTCGTCATTGGGATCTAGATGTGAAGACCAAGAAGCTACCAACGCGAACCCCCACTTATAAGGGTCATCAATACCGTTTTCTTCTGAATTTTGAATATAATCTGGAGGTCCAGGGTCATTATAAATATAGCTGTCAAAACCATTATTCTTAATGGTTAAATCGTCACCAGTAAGTGCAAAAGGCGTCACTTCTCCCCATTCAGGGCTTAAGAAACTGGGTGTGTTCTCTAAAATATTACCACTTTGATCAATAAACTGAAGAAATGATAGTGGTTGCCATCTATTCGGATCTATAATGTTTATGTCACCGTAGCGATACATTTCTAATGGAGCATTCACAGGAGCGTAATATCTATTTTCATATGATAGCGCTTCGTTAGCACCATCCTGTAAACCAAATTTGATCATTTCACTTGCAATATAATTTCCCAGGGCGCTGTAGGAACCTGTAGAGTAATCAATCGATACGTTATCAACATCATAACCATACGATAGAAAATGAGCAGTAAGTCGTAATTTAGTAATTTCGGAATTTGAAAAACGATGCATTAAAAAGCGATACATCGCATAACTAATAATTTCGTTTCGCGCTGTAAAAACCATTTCTGGATCATCAATGCCGTCAAAATCGCATGTGTAACCTCCAAAGTTCTTTCCCAAAAAAATAGTCTCGGCAGTATCATCAAAAACGGCCCATCCATCATACATAATTAGCGCGCTATGAAACAAATTTCGTGCGTGAACCGTTGGTCTGGCTAGATCAACTCGTATGGCACTCAAAAGCTGTTCGTTCCATTCATTTGCAACAGATGGTTGAGCTTCTATTGGAAGTGAAAATGTAGAAAGTAGTAAAAAAAGAAGGTAATATTTCTTCATACGCTAATTTTAAAACAAATATAAAAATTATACAGTAAGATCGCACTAATTATTGACTCTTAGATGCCAGCAATAGAGGAATAAAAGAAATAGCTCCAGATTTAATCACTTTATATGATTTTCTCATTTTACGAAGCTATGAGAATAATTTTATTACATTTGGAATCCTAATTTAGACTGATGGAGTTTTTAGACATCCCTGTTTTTGATGATGATTTTTATAAGATGTTATTTCGTTTTTCGATTAACATGGTAGTACTCACGATTATCATTCGCTTTTTATATTATAAATACACGAAAAAACAAGAGTACTTATTTACTTATTATATGATAGGAATTATCGTGTTTTTTATATGTTTTACCTTAAAAAAATTCGAACTTGATCTGGGAATGGCCTTAGGACTCTTTGCTATTTTTGGTATACTACGCTATCGGACCAATACCATTGGTATTAAGGAGATGACTTATTTATTTATTGTTATCGGAGTCTCTGTGATTAATTCATTGGCGAATAAAAAAATGAGTTTAGCAGAACTTGTTTTGGGCAATGCAATTGTAATTATTTCCATTATGGTGATTGAAAGGGTATGGTTCTCACGTCAAGTGATTACGAAGAGAGTCGTTTATGATAATATCGAAAATATAAAACCTGAAGATCATGAAAGTTTAAAGTTGGAACTTGAAGAAAAATTAGGATTGGATATTCAACAGATTGTGGTAAATGATGTCGATTTTCTTCAAAACACCGCTAAACTCACCGTTCATTATTATAAGTAACATGAATTTTAAATTACACAATATTTTGAATAATAGGGTCTTGCTATTGGTCTTTTTTTTAGGATCAAATGCAATAATTGCACAAGAAAATTTGAATGATTTTCGAACTTGGAGTGCCATCGAACTTACCTATGAACAGAGTGAGAAATTATCTTTCAGTTTAGAAGGACAGTTGCGAATGAAAGAAGATGTTTCAATAGTCGATAAATATTTTGGTGAATTCGGAGTGCAATATAAACTGCCTAGTAATTTTAGAATAGGCGTTGGTGTGCGGTATGTTAGGAATAATGATACGAATGGAATGATTCAAGGATATGAGAACCTATTTCGATACCACATAGATGCATCGTATAGGCATAAATTAGATCGTTTAGGTCTCAAATATAGGATACGCTATCAAAACAGAAATGAGTTAGGTATATCTTCGAGTGAAGGGGACATTGCTAGACAGCGTTTTCGATTTAAAACGACCTTTGCTTATAATATTCGAAATTGGAAAATCGACCCTGAACTTTCTGGTGAAATATTCAACGGATTTCGAAAAAATGGTACTGAAAATGGCTTTGATAAATATAGAATTAGTTTAGGCACGAGCTATAAAATGAAAAAAATAGGAAAAGTGAGTTTATTTTACAGGCTAGAAAGAGAATTCAACGTTGCAAGCCCCGAAACCTTCAATATTCTAAGTTTTAAATATACTTACACTATCAAATGATTGTTTGAATAGTTATTGAGCCGCATTACATTTTCAACCGACTTTTATAATAGAATAATTACAATTTTTGGGTTTTTGTAATGAATCGAAATATCCCCGTCTAAATTTTCAAACTACTTTATTAATTCTAAATTGATTTGGATGATTGATCAACAACGCTTAAAACAATGTTTACCTGCACTTCATAAGGACTTATATACAGATATCATTGCCAACGCGACTTATGAGAAATTTTCTAGTGGTCAACATATTGTTCGTCAAGGTGCTTATTTAGATTTTCTTCCAATTGTTTTAGATGGAGTCATTAAAATGTATGCCGAAGAGGATAATGTACAGTTTTTGCTCTATTATATCAATCCTGGAGAGTCATGCATCATGAGTTTCAATCATTTGTTTGTACAAGAGCCTATCAATTTTTCGGCGGTATCTGAAGATCAAACTTTGGTAATGTGCTTACCGGTTAGAAAGGTAAAAGAGTGGTTTGTGAACTATCCATCTTTCGGAAAGGTTATAATCAATGATTATCAACGAAATTTTGAAGATCTCCTTAGAACAACGAAAGATATTATTTGTTTTAAGATGGAGGATAGGTTAATCAAATATCTTTGTAAGAAATCAAACCTTTCCAATACAAATAATCTACATCTATCACATCAGAGTATTGCTTCTGACTTAGGAACCTCAAGAGAAGTAATCTCAAGAATTACAAAAAAATTAGAAAGTCAGGATATCTTGATCCAGCACAAACGTCATATTGAGTTATTAGTTTCCGACAGAATGATAGCGTAAAAATGAGTTCCAATTCAAAATCATTATGCTGAGAAGACATACCATCTGTACTTCATTTTAATGTCAATTAACTTGTAATATCTTTATTGATATGTTGACATTTTTTATTTTTTTTAGATGACTTCTTATTGTGAATAATATAGCTTATTCACCCTCCTCAATTCTTCAAATTAATTAGACTTTTTTAAAAATATTTAATTTAATTAAATACTTTATTTAATATAATATATATTGTTGATTATAAATAAATTAAATATTATTAATAATTAAAAAATATCTTAACTAATTTTAACTTAATTTTTGTTTTTTTTAACATAGTTCGGTGATTTTTATCACCGTTTGAAAGACCATGATGCTGGTACTTTTGTTGAAAATAAATTATTAAAATCATTAAAATGAAAACAAAATTATTAGTAGTATTAGTTGCAGTTTTATTTATTGCATCATGTTCGAAAGATGACGATCCTGTCATCACACCAACGAACCCAGAGGTTTCGGTTGTTTTAAATGAAGTTCAATATCAAGGAACAGATTTAGTAGAAATTTTAAACACAGGTACTGAATCTGCAGATTTAAGTAATTATTGGCTCTGTTTGGGGCCAGGCACCTATGTACAATTGAGTAGTATTACTCCTCAAAGTGGATCTGTAACTAACTTACAGGCGGGTGGATATTTAGTACTACCATATGACATGCCTGATGATAATGCTGGGTTAGGATTGTATAGTTCAAATCAGTTTACGGATTCTAATGCCATTGTAGATTTTGTGCAATGGGGATCAGGCGGTAGCGCCCGTGAAAATGTAGCTGTGGCGGCTGGAATATGGAATGCAGGAGAATTCGTGCCGACCGTATCAGCGGAAGTGAATAGTATTGTATACGATGGAGAAGGAGAGGGAGCTGCAGATTGGGCAGAAACAACTAGTGTAACATTTGGGAGTGAAAACGTACTAACGGTACCTCAAGAAGTACGCTCAGTAGTGTTTAATGAAATTCAGTATGGTAATAAAGATTTGGTAGAAATATATAATAATGGAGATGTTACTGTTGATTTAGCATCTTATTGGTTATGTCTTGGTCCTGGGACTTATATTCAAATTGGAAATATTACTCCAGAAAGTGGTACAATACAATTAGCGGCAGGTGAGTTTTTAGTTTTACCTTATGATATGCCTGATACCGACGGAGGTTTAGGATTATATTCTAATAATAGTTTTACAAGTGCTGATGCAATAATGGATTTCGTGCAATGGGGTTCAGGAGGTAGTGCTCGTGAAAATGTTGCAGTAGAAGCCGGAATATGGACGGCGGGAGATTTTGTGCCAACAGTACAATTAGATGGTAATAGCATTGAATACGATGGAAGCGGAGAGGCTGCAAGTGATTGGACTGAAGAAGTGAACCCTTCTTTGGGCTTTACAAATGACGTTGTTGGCTCAACAAGAACATTTAATGTTAAGATTAGCAATGTTACAAATTATCTTGCTGCGCATGTATTTAATACACCAGTAGGGGCTAGTGCACCAGGAAGATTAACCGATGTTGGAGATCAATATCAAGTTACTTTTCAAGCAGTACCTGGTACAAAATTCACACCTACTACTATGATGTTTAATAGTAATGATTGGTTTTTAGCTCCAACAGATCTAGCAGGGATAGATTTATGGGAAAATGGTGTTGCTTTAAATGGTGTAGATATTGCAGATCAACTTTCATTGTATGATGCTGGAACCGAAGCCGATAATGATCCAACTAATTTCCCTCCAGCCGGACCTAATGTTGGTCCAAACGACACCAACAATTTAGTGCGATTGGTTGAAGGGAGAACAACAACGGCTGCAGATTATATTACTGCTGTTTTAGATTATACACCAGGTAACGGTGCCTCTGCTGGTACATTTACATTTACAATTACGGCTAAAACAGCCGCAGGAACACCATTTGCACAGGATAACGGCTTTGGAATTACACCTGGTATTGTTGTACTACATGCTTTGCCCAATCCATTATTCACTATTGGTGAACCTGATAGAGGAGTGGGGCTTGAAGAAATTGCAGAGAATGGTAATCCGTCAGTTTTATATAATTGGTTAAACGAAACAGGATCTACAGGCGCTCCTTTGAGAATGTCATCTTCTTTAAGCGTGTTTTCTCCAGGTTTAGTGTATGCATTTAACTCTTCGAGTGATCCGTTGGTGTTACAAGGTCAAGTGAACCCAGCAGGAAATGGTTTAGAAGCATTAGCTGAAGACGGTAACAATGCTGAAGCGGTAGAATTTATCTCTAATTTAGGATTGCCTGTTGCTGCAAGTAATGAAACAACAAATCAAGGACCTGGAGGTGAATTGAACTTTACATTAGAGGTACCAGAAGGTCAAGGTTATAAACTCGGATTTAGTACGATGTTTGTACAAACCAATGATTGGTTTATATCTTATAACAATGCTGGTTACCCATTATGGGATGAAAACGGAATAGCGTCTTCTGGAATTGGGGCTAGTGAAAAATCATACCTATACGACGCAGGAACTGAAGTTGATCAAGCGGTAGGTTTCGGAGCCGATCAGGCACCTCGACAAGGTGGTCCAAATACCGGTTCTGCCGATGGCGATAATTTAGTGAGAAGAGTTGGTACAATTAACGATGTTCAATTTGGAAAAGGGTTGATCGAAACTCCAGCTGGTGTTGTTTATTTACAAGACCCAAGGGGTGGATATAATGTTATTCGTGTTGAAGTTACACCGCAATAATAAACTTATAGCTTAAGGAAGTCTATAGTTTTGTTTGTTTAGTCGAAGTCTGGTAGAGATATCAGGCTTTGACTTTTTAATGTATAACAGAGAGAAGCTTTTAGTTATTTAATTACAATAGATTGATCAAATACTAATACCACATCTGAATTTTTCAGCTTTTTACGAATTTGAGTTTCAATGGCTCCATTTACCTTTACTTCCTTATTTTGAATGATTAGCTTGGCATGTCCACCAGTCTGTGCAATTTGAAGTACTTGCAAAAGTTTATTGAGTTGAATATAAAGTTGCCCTTCTTTGAGTTTAAATGTATGGGTTGTTTCTTTCGTCATAATAAATATTTGGATCAGCTTTCTTTTGCAAACTAGGTATTAAGTATTCTTCGTTAATAGAGCAATAACCAATTCTCTCGTCAGTTTTTTACCCGAAGCCTTTTGTCTTAACTTATCAAACGGATATCGAAATGTACATCCGTTCTTGTACTCACTGCAACCATAGGAGGAATTCCCTTTTAAAATAGTTCCCTTTTTACAAGATGGACAGGTCATGGTGTTCGCACCTGATTTTTTATCCGATTCTTTGAGGATTAGTTCAAAATTCGTGTCAAATTGTACTATTCCATCTTTCGTTTCACTTGCTATTTTAAATCCTTTTAATTTCACAGTTGCTCCTTTCTGTAAAAGTCGGATAAATTGCTTGTCGGATATTTTTTTAGTATAAAACTTAAAAGGTAGTTTAAAGTTACAACCATTCGCATAATTACGACAACCATAAGCTGTAGAACCTTTTAAAAGTGTAGCATTCTTACATTTTGGGCAAGTTAAATCAGTTATGCAATTTTTTTTAACCACTTTTTTAGCTGTCTTCTTTTGAGACGTCACAGTATGAGAGATATTGGCTGCCTTCGTCTCACTTCTGACTTCATACACCAATTGATCAACCATTCGCTTCATGTTTTTTATAAAGGTGCCAGCTCCAAAATTCCCTTTTTCAATATCCTTCAGTTGCTTTTCCCAAGAACCAGTGAGTTCTGCCGATTTTAATAAATCATTTTGAATAGTATCAATTAATTGAATTCCAGTAACTGTCGGTAAGAGTTGTTTCTTATTGCGTCGAACATATTTTCGCTTGAATAAGGTTTCAATTATATTTGCCCGAGTAGAAGGTCGACCAATACCATTCTCTTTCATCAACTCACGTAATTCTTCATCATCCACTTGTTTACCTGCGGTTTCCATGGCGCGTAATAATGTGGCTTCTGTAAATTGATTAGGCGCTTTGGTTTGCTTTTCAAGAAAAGATGGTTCATGATTTCCTTTTTCGCCCTTGACAAAAGTGGGTAGTACTCCAGTCTCTTTAACTGTTTTGTTCGGTATTTCAAACACGATACGCCATCCTTTTGAGAGAATTTCTTTCCCAGTGGTTTTGAAGTTCACCGCTGCAGCCGAACCTATAACTGTAGTATTTGAAACTTCACAGTCTGCATAAAAAACGGCTATAAATCGTCTAACAATAGCATCATATACTTGTTGTTGGTTGTATTGTAAATTGATTTCTATACCCGTTGGAATAATTGCATGATGATCTGTGACTTTTTTATCATTGAAGACTTTAGATGATTTTTTGATTTTTTCAGTTAACAACGATGTTGTTAACGAAGCATATTTAGTTAATTTTTGTAAGATTCCTTTTACTTTTGGATACACATCGTTTGGTAGAAAAGTCGTGTCTACTCTTGGGTAGGTCACCACTTTTTGCTCATATAACTTCTGAACAATTTTCAAGGTTTCATCGGCTGTAAAGCCAAATTTTGTATTACAATATACCTGCAAGCCTGTTAAATCGAATAACTTTGGGGCATATTCCTTGCCTTTTTTCTTTGTAATCGATAGTATTTCAAATTCTTCCTCTTTTACTTTGTTTGCCAATGACTGACCATCTTCCATTTTAAGAAAACGTCCATCTTCATAACTAAAGAGGGTTTCTCGATAAAGTGTTTGTAATTCCCAGTAGGGTTGAGGCTTGAAATTCTCTATTTCTTTAAAACGATGTACAAGCATCGCTAGGGTTGGCGTTTGTACTCGTCCGACTGATAGCACTTGTTTATAACCACCATGCTTCACAGTATATAGACGTGTGGCATTCATCCCTAAAATCCAGTCTCCAATCGATCTTGAAAACCCTGCGTAGTATAAATTGTCATAAGCTTCGGCAGGTTTTAAATTTTTGAACCCTTCTTTTATGGCTTCAGTCGTTAGCGAAGAAATCCATAAACGCTTTACTTCACCTTTATAGTCGGCTTGATCTAATACCCATCGCTGAATGAGCTCTCCTTCTTGTCCAGCATCGCCACAATTAATCACTAGATCTGCTTTATCAAATAAACTCTTTACAATATTGAATTGCTTTTTAATCCCCGAATTATCAACCACCTTCACTTTAAATTTTTCAGGGAGCATCGGAAGGTTATTTAAATCCCAACTTTTCCAATGTGGCTTGTAATCATTTGGTTCGAAAAGGGTGCATAAATGACCAAAAGTAAAAGTAACGGCATATCCATTCCCTTCGAAATAACCATCTCTTTTGGTCGTAGCTCCAAGCACGGCAGCAATTTCTCTTGCAACACTAGGTTTTTCGGCAATGCATACTTTCAAATTATCCATTTTTTGAGGCTTGCAAAATAGTTTTTTTTCAATTGAAAAACGAATCCTGTCACTATTTTATTGATGACATTACTAAGTGAAATTTGTTCACTTTAATTGAATAATAATCACAATAATATTGAACACATCTATAAATAAACGCTTACATTCGTTACTATCTAAAAATAGATATGTCTAAACCTACTAATAAGGTACTTATTATCTTGGCTTTTTTCGCCATTTATGTTATTTGGGGATCTACGTATTTACTAAATAAAATTGCCGTTGGCCAAATTTCTCCACTCTTTTTAGCAGGGATACGCTTTGTCATTGCAGGAATTTTAGTAGGTGTTATTGCGAAATTCATGGGCTTGAAACTAGCCATTAGTAAAAAACAGTTGTTGAACTGTACAATTGCTGGTTTTCTTTTTTTGGTATATGGAAATGGCGTCTTTGTTTGGGCGCTAAAATACGTCGATAGTGGTTTTGCGGCCTTGATTTCATCTACACAGCCGCTTTTTGTGCTCATTTTAATGCGGTTGATAGATCGTAAAGAAATGAAAAGAAAATCTCTTATAGGTATCGGACTTGGAATTTTAGGAATGTATCTTTTGGTGAGTCAACAAGAAATTGTTTCGCATGAGCAAAGTATCATAGGAATATTTATGATTCTTAGTTGTGTGTTATGTTGGAGTTACGCGAGTATTTTGGTTTCAAAAATTGATTTACCTAATAGCTTTTTTGTCAGTACAGGATATCAAATGTTCATCGCAGGACTGTTTTTAGTGATGTTTAGTCTTGTATTTGGAGAGCCGTGGCTCTCACCAGAAGTATGGCGATTAGATGTATTACTTTCTATGATTGGACTTGTCATTTTTGGAAGTATTGTAGCCTTCACCGCATTTAATTATCTCTTGCTAAAAGTATCTCCTGAAAAAGTAGCAACATCGGCGTACGTCAATCCAATAGTTGCATTATTTCTAGGTTGGTTGGTGCTTAAAGAGGAGTTGTCGCTTCAATCAATTATAGCTGCTGGGATCTTATTGACTGGTGTTTATTTTATTACTTCTAAAAAATAAATACACCTGAAATATTTTTACGAACCATGTGTAATGAATGTTCCATTTAGCTGACTAAATGGTTTTAAAATTTTACACATGACATTAACAGAACAGCTAAAAGAATTGGCAGAAGGTAGCATCCAAAGACATCCTGAAAAGGCTCAAGATATAATGAGTTCAGCAATTGAAGAATTGGCAACTACTGATATTTTAGATCGTGCTTTTAAAACGGGTGATTCTATTCCAGAAATTCGTTTGTCGAATGCCAAGGGTGATTTGATAGATCTTCAATCGATACTAAGCGAACATAAGATTGTATTGGTATTTTATAGAGGGGTTTGGTGTCCTTACTGTAATTTAGAATTACGTGCTTGGCAAAAGGTTATAGCCCAAATAGAAGAAAAAGGAGCAAAGCTAGTAGCGATTAGTCCTCAAACACCAGACAATACACTGACCACATTAGAAAAGAATGAGTTATCTTTTGAAGTACTATCTGATATAAACGGAGAGGTGGCTCGTGAGATGAATCTTATTTATACCTTGCCTTCCTCATTAGTTGATTTGTATACAACTTTTAAAATCGATCTTGAAAAGAGTAATGGGAATTTGGATAATGAATTGCCAATCGCTGCCTCCTATATCATAGAACAAGATGGGAGTATATCATATCATTTTCTCGCAGAAGATTATAAGTTAAGAGCCAATCCAGATGACATTATAAAAAGACTTTGATAAGACTTACTATTCGTTTACTAGAGTGTGCACACCATTGTTTAGATTGTACAGTGTTAGTATTTCTTTTTCGGTCAAATCTCTATTAAAAATGGATAGTTCATCCATTAGACCGATATATCCAAGTCCTAAATAAATATTTGATTGGTTCAATTTCCATGAAAATGGATCAGTAATATTGGTTCTTTCGCCTTTCAATTCCCCATTCATATAGAGTTGAGCTCGGCCGTTTTCAGTATTTAAATGAGCGAAATTGATGAGAATATGTGTCCATTTACCCTTTTCAAAAGATGGTTTATTGACCGCAGGTAGTTGTTTTATAAAGTCTGGATTCTCATTATCGGGCCCCAAAGGAGCTGGGTTCCAACTAGATCGATCGCCGATGACCCCAAGTCTAAAATCTCTTGGATTGTCTTTGGTAAAGTCTACCCAAATAGCCGCATCATTGTAACCAACATCAGTGATCTGAATAGGGTCGCAATATTCCCCGGGCACTAAGTCTAAAGCCGGATCAAGGTTGAGCCAGAATGATATGGCACCACTCCAGTCATTTTCGTCGTATGAAATATTCTTTAAACTCTGGTAGTAAATATTGCCTTTACTACGTTCAGTAAACAACAATCCATCTCCAAAAAGCCCTTCGCCTTTCGCAATAGAAATATCGGGTTTATGTAAACCAACTTGTGCCGAGTCTCTTGCCTTTCTGTTTGGCACGGTATACAATCGATTATCTCCAATGGCTAGATCTGCATCAACACCGTTGTCAAATGAGGCGTATAAAGTGATTGCTTTTCTTAATTCTATATTTACTAAGTTTTCCTTTTTCTTTTCTTTTTTCTCCTCCTTTTTTTCTTTTGCACAGGAAGTTAGGATTAGTAAAACGATGCAATATGATAGTATATGTTGAAATGTTCTTAGTTGTTTTGACATAATAAGGCTTCTTCTAAATTGTTAGTTTTTTTTAATACCAGGTAAATCAGCTGGCTTTTCTTGTTGCCACCAAAATTTTGGCGCTTTTTGTTGTCTTGGATATACTTCATCTAAGGTATTTCCGTCATATAATCTACCATTTTTCATTACCTGATTAACAGTATTTGTGTGACGAATGTTTTCGAGAGGATTTTGATCCAAGATAATCAAATCAGCCAATTTCCCTACTTCAATCGAACCAATATCACCATCTAAACCAATAGACTCAGCACCTAAAATAGTGGCAGATTTCAATGCATTCATAATCGATGTGCCAGATGCGGTCGCCCACAACTCCCAATGAAACCCTAAGCCTTGTAATTGTCCGTGGCTCCCTACACCGGCTAAACCACCGGCATTGATTAAATCTTCGACAAATTCTGCATGTTTTGTAAATACATGTTCTTCATCCATAAACCAACCTGGTCTTCTTCTAGATTTGCGCGCCAAGTCTGTATACGGTGTAAAATAGCTCAATTTCTTGTCGTGATAAGGATTTTCTCTTGAATAAAAATAATTTTCAGCCCATGGCCCTCCATAAGAAACTAAAAGGGTAGGTGTGTAGGCAATTTTTGATTGAGCGGCCGCTTGAATAATATCTTTATACAAAGGAGTGATTGGATATGAATGTTCATGTCCGGGATACCCATCTAGTATTTCAGCAACGTTTCTTTTAAAATCTAGACTTCCTTCTGTTGTGGGCATCAATTGTTGCTCTTTTGAGGCTTTAATTACCCATTGACGGTGTTGTCTATTACCAACATTATACATTTTTATCGTATTGGTATTGTAATATTTGCTGTACTTTTTAAGGGCCTGCTGCGTTTGTTTAAAACTCTTTAGATAGTAGGCCCATGAACCCAAGCCAGGCCCTGTAGAATAAGCTCTTGGCCCGAGCATTTCTCCAGTTTTGACCAAATCAAAATAGGTAAGTACGTCCGTCGTTCCTGTTTGCGGATCCCTAGACGTTGTAACTCCATAGGCCAAGTTCGCAGCATAAGACCAAACTTGTTTTTTATGTATGCCTGAGTATACACGGAGGTGAGAATGTGTATCTACAAAACCAGGAATCACAGTTTTTCCACTAATATCAATGGTTTTAGTGCCTTTCGGAACTGTGAAACTACCTGTTTTGCCTATATTCTTGATTCGATTGTCAACAATTAAGATTGCTCCATTTTCGATAGTTTTATCTTTATTCATTGTGATTATTCTGGCTCCTGTGAGGAGTACAACTCCTTTTGGAATATCTCGAATGATATCAACTTTAATGTTGAGCTCTTTTGCCTCATAAACAGGAATGTCTTTTTTCTTTTTAGCCTCCTCTTTATCCTTTTCTTCCTCTTCTTTTCTATCTTTTTCAGATAATTTTGATAAAGCTTCTTTACGTGCTTTCTTTTCAGATTTCACGTTCTCTCGAGCCAACTTAGCGGCTTCCAAATCATAAATAAAATGGGCATTCCCTAATGACCAATGAACTTTCTTTGCGTCTGCACTCCATGAAGGAAATTCTCCACCAAATTGTGTTAGTTTCCATGAAGGGAATTGAGAATTCTTAGGCTTTGCGACAGATATAGTGGGTGTTTTCCCAAATTTGGGAACTGTCACTACATAAATATCATTGTTTATTTTAGCCATCGCTTTATCACCTTTTGGTGCCATAAAAATTTCTGCTGGCCGAGAAGGTTCAGATCTTTCTTCGGGAGCATCATCATCTAAATATGAATGGTCATGATCATGACCTTGAATGGCACTCCTAAATGTGACAATACCTTTAATACTGACATGTAGTTTTTCGTCTGTTCCATCCCAGCGAATGGAACTTAATCCATCAAAATTGCTCAAATAGATGCGATCATCACTTTCTATAAAATGAGGGTTTCTCCATCCATTTGTTTTTGTAATTGTTGTAGCAGTTCCACCTTCAGCCGGGATCCATGCTAAATCTTCTGTACCAGAAAAGGCTCTACGTAGATATGTATTTCTGAAGCTCTGTGCACTTCCTTTTGTGAATACAATTCTATTTTTCTTTGAAGACCAAACCGGAGTATTATACAACGCCGATTCCCTTGTTAATTTCACAGGTTTTGAATTACCCCTAACACCAACTTTGTATAGATGCCCTCCATCTTTTTCTGACCAAGTAGTATACACAACTTGTTTACCGTCAGGCGACCAACTGGGTTGTGTCTCAATAATATTCATTTTGGTCAACCGTTTCGGTTTTCCATCGGATAATTTCATGATATATATTTTGTTGAGTGCATTGAATACCAATTGCTTTCCATCGGGAGAGGGTTTCGCGTCTCTAATTTGATTCGCAATCATTTCTTTCGTATCCGCAATGGGATATTTGAATGAAACTTCAGGACCAATAGCCAATTCAATAGCGACATTAAATGGAATCTCGACAGCAGCTCCTCCAGCGACTGGAATTCTATATATTTTGCCCCCGTAAGAGGCCAATACTTCTTTGCTGTCGGGCGTAAATGCCATGGCAGGCAGCACACCAAGGGGTGCAACAGATTCTTGCTCATCGCGTTGCACAGGATAGGCGAGCCATCGTTCATCTCCAGACTTTAAATTTCGCAAGATCAATCCCGTTTTTTCCTCATAGCGTGTTCCATAGACCATCCATAGACCATCTTTGGATAGCGTTGTTGTAAAGGCAGAACCATACCGCGAGGTTACTGGTGCTGTTTTTCCAGTTGTTAGATCATATCTACCTAATTGATATTGTGGTAATTGTGCATTATAATTCCAAGCACCTCTTCTAAAGGAATAATAAATATATTTATTGTCTGGGCTAAACGCGGGTTCAACTACTTTCAAATTTGTAGGTTCTTTTATCAATTGAGAACCTCCGCCACCATCTTTATGAAATACATACAATTTTAGATTCCGTTTTCCTTTTGAAACCGCAATATAGTTACCATCTGGAGACCAATCGGCTGACTGTACTTCACCTTTTTCATCTTTGGTTATCTGTGTCGTTTCTTTCGTTGATAAGTCCATTATCCAAACATTGTCATTACCACTTCTATCTGACGTAAAAACAATACTTTTCCCATCTGGACTAAATCGTGGATTAGTGTCTAAAGCCATACCATCTGTTAAACGAGTAGCACTGCCTCCAGTTATTGGTAAGGTATATAGGTCACCAAGCATATCAAATATAATTGTCTTACCGTCAGGGCTTAGATCTAATGAAAGCCAGGTGCCTTCATTGGTATTGAATTTTAGAATTCTACCACTTTTTAAGGGTAAATCTTTAAAAGCGGTTTGGCCACTCAAGGAGTCTTTTTTTTGGGCATGTATTGCCGGCACAAAAAGAGATGATATGAACATAAATAAAAGAATTGTAATCGAGGAAGTTGGTCGGCTAAATTGCATATGTTTTAGTTTAGAAAAATTGCTGTGTGATAAGGCAAACAAATATATCTAATTAATAGTTTATGAGTAAATTAACAAGTTTTAAATTTCCTTAAAGGATTGTTAAAGTTATATGATAAACCAGAATTTATCACTATTTTAGAAAGGTATAAAAACAGATAGTGTCATGATAAAGAGATGTCTTATTTTATTGGGTTGTGTTGGTGTACTAGTTGCATGCGGTTCGTCAAAGGTTGTTAATGAAGCTGATGAGCAGGCTTTGCAAGCTATGATTGATGCGAAATCTTTTGAAATCATATCGCAGTCGGCGATTCCTCAAAATACAACCGCTTTTACCGCCTTGGCAAATTCTGGATTGTTGGCTCCTGGTGATACCGCTGGCCAGATCAATTTGATCGGTAATACAAATTACTTAAAGATTTATGGAGATACTATATCTGCTTCGTTGCCTTTTTACGGAGAGCGTCGTATGGGAGGTTCTTATGGTGTAAGAGGAGCGGGGATAGAATTTGAAGGGGTGCCTTCAAACTATGAAGTTAAAATTGGAAAGAGAAACGTTCGCGAAATTCGTTTTAGCATTCGAGATAAAGAACAACAGTCAGAACAATATCAAGTTCGAATAAGCATTTACCCAAATTTAAGTGCAAATATAAATGTGAATAGTACCCATCGCACCTCCATATTATATAGAGGTGGCGCTTCAAAGACTACTGTAAATTAAATGTGCTAATTAACTAAATTACAATAGTATATTTAGATTTATCTCTAACTTCAATATAAGTTAGGGGTCCTAAGGTCCTAGAAATGATGCGTAATTGACAACAATAGATTATCATTCTTTTTAAACACATAATAATCAAATACGCTATATTTGGATGTTATAATTATCCAAGATACACCTATGTCTATAAAAGAAGATCGAAGACGTTTTATACAGCAAATGAGTCTTTTGAGTGCTGCATCACTATTACCTTTTAGTGCATGTACAATGAAATCAAAGAAGGAGTTTAAAATTGGCTTACAGCTTTTCACTATTCGAGACGCTATGGAAAAGGATGCGCTTGGTAGTTTAAAGAAAGCAAGGATAATGGGCTATCAAGATCTCGAAATATATGGTTATGATCCCGTTAGAACTATGTATTATGGATATAAGGCTAAAGACTTTAGAAAGATCCTAGAAGATTTAGAATTAACAACAACAAGTGGACATTACGGATTTCATACTTATTTTAACGCATCAGATGATGAGCTCAATAGATATGTTGATCAATGTATTAAGGGAGCAGATGCATTAAATCAAACATATATTACATGGCCATGGTTAGACCCTCAATCACGTTCTATAGAAGCTTTTGAAAAATTGGTAGGTATGTTAAATCGAATTGGAGAACGCATTCATAATGCTGGATTAGGATTCGCATATCATAATCATAATTTTGAATTTATCGACCACGAAGGACAAAATGGCTATGATATTATTTTAAAGGAAACGGACCCAGCGTTGGTTAAACTACAATTAGATTTGTATTGGGTATGTAATGCGTCGAAACTAAATCCAGTGGAATTAATAGCAAAACACCCCGATCGATTTGTCATGTGGCATATAAAAGATATGGATAAAGTCACTCGTGATTATACCGAACTAGGAAATGGGTCTATTGATTATATAAGCATGTTTCAAAAGATTTCAACTTCCGGACTCCAATATTATTATTTAGAGCAGGGCGGAAATTTTGCGCAAAATTCGATGCAAAGTATTGAAGATAGTATTCAATATTTTAAACAGAACCTGCAGCAATTTCTTTAAATCTTTAGATTTAATTTAGAATTCTTTCGTTCTTTTGAGCTGTTTTATACAATATCAACGTTTTATCCGTTAATAATAATAACCTAAATCCCCTTACATGCTCAAAAAGGCACTGCTGTTAATTGTATTCGTTTTTATTGTAAATATACTTTCTGCTCAAGAGAAGAAAACATCACAATTGGTAAAATATGTTACTACTGCACCCGATGGAACGACTTCGATAACTATTTTTGATGATTCTAGAAGTAATTTGATGCAATTGCAGGCTAAACATGGTTTTTATAAATACGAGTTAACAGATATTGTAACAAAAAAGAAGGTGTATACTGCAAAAAATAGGGGTAACAGATGCGTTCTTAACAAATTAGCATTTGAAGAAGGAACATATGATTTGAGGCTCTATACCAAAAATTTTATTATTTCTTCAAGAATAAAAATCGCAGCCATCAAAGAAAATAGTATTGCGATGAACGAGTAACTTTTTTTATAGTATCTTTCGAAATACTATAAAGATTCGGTATGAAAACTAAACTATTATTGATGTTTTTTGTCTGTATCTGCTGTATGCACGTAGAGGCACAAGAAGAAAATCCAGGAAAAGAATTTTGGAAGAATTTACAAACTCACTGTGGGAAGGCTTATGAGGGAACCTTAATTTTACCAAAGGAAGATAAAGCCTTTGGAGGTAAAAAATTAAGGATGCATGTACGTTCATGTACCGATAGCATTATAAAAATTCCTTTTTTCGTAGGAGAAGATAAATCGCGAACATGGATATTAACCTATGAGAACGACAGAATAACTTTAAAGCACGATCATAGACATAAAGATGGTACCGAAGACACCATAAATTTCTATGGCGGAACATCAACAAACAACGGAAAAGCAACGGTTCAGTTCTTTCCTGCAGACGAGCATACTCAAAAAATGATTCCCGCGGCGGCTACCAATGTATGGTGGATTACACTAAACGACTCTATATTTTCGTATAATTTACAACGTTTAGGTACCGATCGTATCTTTAAAGTTGAAATGGATTTAAAAACGACTATCCCAACTCCTGAGGCGCCATGGGGATGGAAAGATTAATACAAAGCAATCAAATAAGCGATCATTTACCTGTTTGAATAGAGATTAAAATCTTCAGTAGCAGTGATTTTTTAGTTAGTAAGCTAGGTAAGGTCCAATACTTTATAGGGAAGATTTAAATCGAACAGATTTTTACTATATTTATAGACAAACCAATCAACCCTATATGCATAGTATTTATACCAAAGGACCGTCAAACGTTCCTCAAGGACTTACACGACCTACAAAATCTTTTAAAAAACATGTTTGGCTTTCTGTAATTGGACTTTTATTGTTCATCACACTTTATGTTGTGCTTACCATCTGGTTTGCAAGATTATCGTTTAATTTATTTGTAGGAAAAGGTGAGTGGACGAATTATCTTTTGGCTGTTGGGTTTGCATTTCTTTCCTTATTTATGATCAAATCTTTGTTCATTTTCACTAGACGAGAGAAAGATCCATTGCGAAAATATCTTACTGAAAAAGATGAGCCTGTACTTTTTGATTATTTATATAAACTCGCAGATGAGGCAGGCGCACCTAGACCTCATAAAGTTTTCCTTACGGATAGAGTAAATGCCAGCGTTTCTTATGACTTATCTATTGTTAATTTAATATTTCCTTCAAAGAAAAATCTCGAAATAGGATTAGGCCTAGTAAACGTATTAAGTTTGGGTGAATTAAAAGCAGTTCTCGCACATGAATTTGGGCATTTTGCGCAGCGCTCTATGCTATTAGGGCGCTATGTTTATGTTGCACAACAGATCGCTGCACGTATTGTGACGAAAAGAGATATTCTAGATGATTTCTTGTCTGGACTTTCTGGTATAGATCTCAGAATTGCATGGATAGGGTGGATACTGTCTATTTTAGTATGGGCAATTCGTTCTTTAATAGAAACATGTTTTAGTGTTGTAGCTATTGCTGAGAGAGCCTTGTCGAGAGAAATGGAATTTCAAGCTGACCTCGTAGCAGTATCTCTTACTGGAAGTGACGCCTTAATGCACGCACTTTATAAACTACAAATTGCTGATGAAGCATACGCGAATGCCCTCGATGTTGTAAATAGTGAATTAAATAATAAGAAGGCTATTTATAATATGTATGCGTTGCAATCAAATTTCATTGCTAAAATGGCGTTTATTTTAAAGAATCCGTCGTATGGAAAATCTCCTGTTGTTCGTGATGTCGAGCCAGCATCACATCGCATTTTTGCAACCAGAACATATAATCCTCCGCAGATGTGGGCTACCCATCCCGCGGATAGAGATCGAGAGGAGAATGCCAAGAGGGTTTATATTTCAGCCGAAATCGATAACCGTAGCTCTAAAGATCTATTATCAGATTCACGGAAATATGAAGTTGAAATGACCGCTGCATTGATTGCTACAGCGAAGGTAAAAACAGAAGTATTGCCAGAAGAAGAAGGGATTGCTATTCAGGATAAAAAATACTTTAATTGGACATTTTTAGATGCCAAATACAATTCTTCTTTTTTAAATCGATATGCTTTTATCAATTTTGAGAAGGCAGATGATCTGTATGATATTGATGTCACTTTGGAAGAGGCAACAAACCAATTTCAAGATTTATATAATGATTCTATAGCTTCTCAAATTGATCAATTAAAAGAGATAAATGAGGAAATCGAAGCCTTAGTTATTGCTCAAAATGAAGTAGTAACAGCCGAAAAAAGGATCATTACACATCGCGGAGAACAAATCAAACGTAAAGATATACCAGAGATCATCACTTCCTTAAAAAAGGAAGAAAAGACCTTAAGAGATGAACTTTCTTTACATGATAAACGTTGTCGGGCTTTACATTATGAAGCGGCAAAACAAGTCGGTGCTGGATGGTCTGAATATTTAAAATCGCTAGCTACTTTAGTGCATTATGCAGAGCATGGTATCACCAACCTTCAAGACTGCTCGAGAAAGTACAATAATGTGTTAGCCGTGGCTTTCGCTGATGGACAGGTGTCTTCTTCTGAGTTATCGGAAATTATACTTTCTGGTAATGTGTATTATGCAGCTATTAGAAAAATATATAACAATAGTAATGCTATTCGCTTAGATCAAGAACTATTGAAAAAATTAGGATTAAAGACCTATAGCGAGGCTTTTGAAAAGTTCACTTTAGGGCGAGCCGACAAAGAAAATATTAATGATTGGATGCGCGTGATAGATGGATGGGCTGCACATGCATTGCAAATGCTTGAAAAGTTGCGTAATGTGGCGTTAGAACAATTACTCGATGTAGAGGAACAGGTGAAGACAGCTTATTTGCAGGGAAATTCTTTGAATAATGTGGTTCCAGAACGGTTAACTTTAGTAGCTTCATATGACACGTTAGTGCCTGGAAAGGAACGTGCTATACAGCGGAAATTAAACTTTTGGAATCGCTTTTTTATTGGCGATGGCTTGTTTCCTTCAATTACCAGATTTGGTATTTCTGCTTCTATGATTTTGGGAGCGCTCTTTTTAGGAAATTATTCCCAGAAGTCAGTACTACATCTCTATAATGGTTTGGCTACCACAGTAAACGTTGAAATTAATGAAGAAACTATTCAGCTTGCACCTCATAGTCACGAAGAATTTCCAATAAATTATGGAGCTGATTACTCCATAGTTACGAGTAATTCAATGGGACACAAGATTGAAGAACTAACATCAGACTTTACAGATCCTTCAAAAGAATATGTATATAATATTGCCAATGCTGGTACTTTTATAGAGTATCCGGTGTTTTATGGGTATTCACGAGATGTTTCTGGAAAAGATACCTATCTCGGTGCAAAAAAATGGTTTTCAACGGATGTTGACTATGTGCTAACAGATCCTCCAGAAAGTATTTCACTTTCCTCTAGTAGTAGCGGTGAGCGAAGAGACGGGCTAATTGCCTATAGCAACGTTGATCCGGGAAATATACTATCCGTTACAGAAAATATGGAGGAAGCACAAAAAATGATTACATCTCATGTCACTTGGGATCTTTCTGAAAGCAAGAACTTATTAAAATGGATGGATCAGTTATATCGAGTTGAAAATGGTCTAAGTATTATCAAAGAACGTTTAAAACGAAACGAAAACGAAGTATATAGTTTAAGGGCATTACAAAACCAAGCAGACTCTATTCAACGTGTTGAAATTTGTACTGAAGCGAAACAAAGAGCGTCTGCAAAACCTGAAAATGCAGATATGTATTATCTCGCCTGTCGATGTATTGAAGATGAAAACATGAAAAATGATGCCTTTATAAAAGGTCATATGCAATGGAAAGATAACAGATGGTTAGCTTTTGCTGCCGCTTATACCTATGCAGAAAGAGGCGATTGGAGTAAATCTTATGAAGCTTTCACTATTTTGGCGCAACAAGAGGATGCTTTGTCAGAACGGTTAAGTTTAGATGCAGAAAGGGTTCGACGTTTCTACGCATCTAAAGCGAAAGATGCATCAAAATATTCAGATTATTTAATTCCAAGTCAGGAAGTAACTTTTTATAATGATCTAGAAAAAGGAAGTCTCCCTAATTTGAAAAATGACCCGAATAACGCTTATTATTTATTATCGCAAGGGAAATTTGATGAATCGAAGGTATTTGCTAGTAATTATGAAGTCTATGAACCTTATGTTTTGCGTTTATTAGCAGCGTCGAAAGGCGTTAAAAAAGAGCTTATTGAACAAGCCCTACAATTGCCCGACGATGTTGGTATTAATTATAATACTGTTTGGTCGGCACTTGGGCTCGCAATTCGTGAGAACAAAGATACCACGTCATATTTTAAAACACTTGATGAGATAGGTATCCCAAACTCTATAGTAGCACAATTTTGTGAATTGGTGAAAACATCACAATTCGAAAAAGCAGCAAACATAATTTCTGGACAAGGTTTTGAAGTACGGGCTAATTTTTATGTTTTGGCAAACACGATATTAAACCAAAAAATACCTCCAAAATGGAAAAACTATATCAAAACAATCTTGTTTATAGATCAACGGCCATTTTTGTAGAAGGATACTTGTTACACCACTTTTTCGATTTTTCCACCGGCAGAATCATACCATTTTTTTCGTTCGGTCTCGTCGTTTAAAAATCGTTTGATAATATTTTGAACACGTCCGTTATTTAAGAAGAATGCATGCCAATCGGCCCCAATAAATCTAGAATCGACCCAAGTCTCAATACCTCGCTGGTTTACTTTTAATGTAAGAATTGAACTTTTAAAGGCAGTTGCACTTTGATCTGGCACGGTTCCATCAGCATTTTTTAGTGGGTCGTGTGTTTCATAGTTAAAGAAGTTTTTCAAATGCTCTTCTTTTTTCTGGATGTGTATTTTGTGTTTCGTTTCAGAATTTCCGCCACATAACACAATTAGTTTTTTCCTGAAGTTAAGACTACATGTGCTAAAATCAAAAATAAAATTATTCTGATCACGAACTTCTCCTAACTTTTCTAAGCGATGTGCTATTAATTGATGCTTCGCAATGGTATCTGTCCGTTTCGGATCTACTTTTTGTACCTGTTGCCAAAATGTAGCAAAGTCATATGGATCGAAATTTTTCTCTGTATTGGAATCTTCAAAACTATAGGCATCTTTATATACAGGGAGTAACTCATAAACTGCAGGAAAGGTCCGAGCAATTTTCCTAAAATCATCACTTGAATTGAACAATCTAGATTTCCCTACCACGAGATTAAAACTAGCTTCTATTGAACCTAGAAAGGGAGGAACGGTAAAAATTACGCGATTGACAACTTTATCTCTTTCGGGTTCTGAGAGTAGTTTAAAATAGGAAGAAAGTACCAAGGCTCCCATACTATGGGTAAGAAAATTAAAGGAACTAATATTTAGTTTATCTCGAAGTTTATGGATGTAGACCTCTAAATCTTTCGCAGATTCCATATTTGATTTTCGCCAATCATATCCAAAAATAAAAACGCGATAGCCTTTAGATTTCAAGTAATTGATCATTTCAGAATAGGCTAAATTCTCTACATCTGCACGCTCAATAATAGTTTCTGCTCCAATATCACTAATTCCATTTTTTTGAAGTCTTAACATATGAATATTAGAGAAGAATTTTTTCACACCAGACCATACCGTTGTAAAATCTTTTTCGTTCACATTAAAAAGTTTGGTTCCTTGAATTCCAGGGATTAAGATAATTGGTTTTTTGCGTGCCATATTAGAAATTTTTTATTGCTTCTTAAAATTATAGGTTTCTTAAATCAAAACCAATTTCAGAAGTAAAAAACAGGAATAACCCTGTAAAACACAAGGGAAAATTCTTTGAAAATAGAGGTATTTTCCTCTTGATTCACTTCCGTATGACATGTACATTTGTGGTGCTCTACAATATTGCTAGTCAATATACAATAGTGTATAAAGCTGCCACTTTTGCTATGCCATCCCTTTCACCCCAATTGCAGCTTATCATTAAAAATTTTATGACTATGAAAAATGAGAAAAAGAGTGCTTGCTGTCCAGAGTTAACGGATGGGAAGAAATGTGATTACTTAGATTTTGTCTATCGTTTAACGCATCATACTGATGTGAGACTCGACAATCAAGTACGAAGAGTACCAGTTGAAGTAGCGTTGCATGTACGAGTAGAAAGATGTACAGGGCCACTTCAATTGGGTAATCTTGTGTACAGCACAACCTTGTTGCCTGGAGAAAAAGTTCGTTTGTATACCCAAGATCGTCGATCGCGGTTTTCCTTTGATAGTGAAACACAACTATCGTACAGGCATGAGCAGACGGCTGAAGAGCAATTTTATTTAGATTCGTATGAGAAACTCATGTCTGATTTAGATAGCCGTGAAGATATTAACTCAAGCTCTTCAAGCAGCGGAAGTGCTAGTAGTGACGCTTCAACAAGTGGCATACTTGGTACTGCAATATTCGGTCCTTCTGCTTCAATTTCGGGAAGCTTTGATGCTTCCTCTACTAGAGATTTTATGAGAGAACTTAGCATCCATGCTGAAGCCAGTCATAATAAATCAATACAAATGACTCGTGAAACAAACGCCACACAAATAGGTGAGGTGTCAACGCGTACGCATGCAGAAGGTGAAAGTGAAAGTCATGTAGAAAGCAGCAGCAGAACCTTCAACAATGAGAATAGATGTCATTCTGTGAGTTATTTGTTTTATCAGGTAGATAAGCAACAAACCACGAAGGTGAGTATCAAGGCAATCAAAACTCGGGTTATTGATTTAGCAGCACCAAGTGAAGTTGTAAACAGACCTATTTTGACAAATACAAAACTCTCGGTGATACCAACGGCAGTATTGGCGACCTCAGAAAAGTTGCCAAGCAAGATTAAGGAGCTAAATGCCTTAGACAGAAGTGGCGTTTCTAATTTGAAAGCGGCATCATTTGCTGGAAATACCCGATTTAGTACGATACAACCAATGAGTGAAGCAGTTCGGTTGAAGGCTCTTGAGAATGTTCAAAATGAATTAGTCAAGGCCAAGATCATGACAAAAGATGGTAAAGCAACAAAGGAAACGATTGCTGACTTTTCATTTGAATTTCAAACGACAATTCCTACTGCCGGCGTGGTGGTTAAAGGATGTTTAGATGACTGTAATGTATGTGAAGATAGCTTGATAGAAGAAATACAAGTAGATTTGGAGCATAAGAAATTGCAGAACAAATTGCTTGCAAAACAAATAGAACTGCTCGAAAAATCACAAGAATATAGATGTTGTCCTGTTGAAGAAACAGCCGAAGAAGATGCTTAAATCAACAGTATCTATATCCTATGTTAAAACGGAAATTTTAACGATTTCCGTTTTTTACATTCATACCATGTGCCAGCCTCATATAATACGAAAACATTAAAGATGTGAAACACACTTTGAAAGAATTATTATATTTACTTCATATTTATGAGATTAGTTATTGACTTCATTTTGGTTTCAAGCATAGTACTTGTGTTACTCATATTACTCGTTTTGGTGAAATATAAAAAGAAGAATGCACCGCAACGATTTTTGACAATTATATTCAGTGTACTTTTTTTCTTGCAATTTTCATCATATGGAATCTTTCATCAAATACGTTGGCTTCAGTATGTTTCCCTTTTTTTTGAAGGAGTCTTACTTTTATTTGGCCCTTTAATATTTTTATATGTTAAGTCATTAGAAACTACTAAAAAGGTAACGTTTAAAAACACTCTACCGCATTTCTTACCCTATTTAATATATGTATTTGTCCTGACAATTCCTGTATTGGTGAGCGCGTTTAAGAAGAAATATATCTTTGACTATTTACTTTTTGTGAATGAGTATTATTACATACGTGATTACGGAGAATTACTTTTTGTAGGAATCTATTTGTGTTTTTCATTAACATACATATACAAGACCACATCGAATCTTAAGAATTTATTTTCCATTATGGAGTATAAAAATATCAAATGGCTGGGTATTTTCATTATTGGATTGTTGACATTAGTAGTAATGAATATGATTATTCTTTCACTTGAAATTTATCAAGGGACAAATTTAAGTCTTGATTTTATTACAGTGCTTTCTTTTCTACTATTCATAAGTTATCTAGGTTATTTTGGAGTGAATCAGTCACAAATTTTTATTCCCGATTATTTAATCAAATCTGAGTTCAGAAAAGATTCTCAACTAAAACGCGTCTATATATCGCAAGAAGAGATTTTAGAAATGGATAAAAAAATAAGTTCAATCTTCGAAATACAAAAGCTATTTCTTGACGATGCTCTTACGCTACACAAACTAGCTAATTCACTTCAAACGTCCGACAAAAAATTATCCTTCTACTTGAATCATCATTTGAAGACAAATTTTTATGATTTTATTAATAAATATCGCGTAAAAGAATTCAAATTGATTCTTCAAAATCAAACAATGACCAATTTCTCTCTCTTAGGAATCGCTTTTGAATGCGGCTTTAAGTCTAAAAGTAGCTTCAATAGAATTTTTAAAAAAGAAACGGGCCTTTCGCCTTCACAATACAAAGCTTCTATTTGACATGACAAAATAGGTCTCATGACTTCGCATAGGTCGATTAATAACTTTTGAATCTATTTCTTCGCAGAGTCAAAAAAAAATAGATATGCCAAATCACGTTAAGCTCAATAAATTTTTCTGTATCACCTGTATTGCTTTACTAACCTTTACTTGTCAAGAATCCAAAAAAGAAATCTTAACAAAACGGCTTGAAGAAATTGCTACTCAAAAGTATTTACCTGGCTTTGCCGTTTCTGTTGTAAATGATACCGAAATTATTTATCAAAATGCATTTGGTTTTGCAAACTTGGAAAGCAAAAAGCGATACAAGACATCCACAATTCAGTCTATAGCCTCAATATCAAAAACTACTATAGGGATCGCTTTAATGAAATTGGTTGAACAAGGTCAATTGAAATTGAGCACTCCAATTAATGATATAGTACCCTTCAAAATTTTTAATCCAAATTTTAGAAGCGACCCAATTAGAATAATACATCTAGCAACGCATACTTCCGGTATAGTTGATACTGAGAATAATTATGATGATCGGAATAAATATTTCATCTCTGAAACCCTGATTGATAAAAAGAAAACACCGACCGACTGGTTATCATATTTTGATACTTGGAAAAGTAACAAGGCCTTAACTCTATCAGAGTATTGTAATAAAACATTGAAGGAAGATGGAGAATGGTATCGAGTCGATTCCTATTCTAAGTATAAACCCGGCGAACACTACCAATACTCAAATATCGGAGCAAATTTAGCGGCTTATATTATCGAGTTGGTTTCGGATAAGACGTTTAAGGATTTTACTAAAGATTTCATTTTCCATCCACTTTCTATGCATGATGTAGCTTGGAATATCGATGAAATAGATAAAAATGAACTAGCGACTTCCTATGTTACCGAAGATCTTTTAGCAACTCCTTTCTTTGGAAATAGTACTTATGCTGATGGTGGACTTTATGCGTCGTGCCAAGATCTAAGTAAATATCTCTTGGAAGTAATTAAAGGGTATAATGGTCAAGGGACTTTGTTAGATATAAAGAGTTTCGAAGAAATGTTTGAAAAGCATTTGCCTGATGGGCTCACAAAACAAAGTAATCAAAAGAAAATTATGAATAGTGGTGTGTTTTGGATGCATTCTGTGAATGGCTCCATTTATCATAACGGAGGTAATCCTCTAGGTGGAACAATTTACATGTGGTTCAATCCAACGAATAATACTGGTCGAATCTTAATGACGAATTATTTAGTAGAAGAGAAGGAGTCCTATGTTCAGTTTATGGATATCTGGAAAGCTTTAGAAGAGTATTCTTTAAAGTCAACCGAATCTTCTCTCTAAATTAATTGAAAATGTATTATTAAAACAAAAGAATTAAGAATACTAACCTTTATATTGACTCTTTGCATTATGAAAAACAACAACATTATTTTTTTAGTCATAATTGTATTTTTTTTATCGGCTCACAAGCTTCATGCCTGTAGTATTTTTTGCGCAGTAAAAAAAGGAGAGGTATTAGCCGCTGGTAATGAAGATTGGTCAGATCCATTTTCCAAAATATGGATTCGGCCTGCTTCCGCAGGAAATTATGGGAGCATCAATCTAGGACATTCGGATTATCAAATTCAGGCGGCAATTAATGAACATGGATTATTTTTCGATTTCGCATACATTCCAAAAGTAGAAGGTAAAAATAACATCAATAAGACACGTTTTGATGGAAATTTGTTTTCTGAGATATTAGACCATTGTAAAACGGTAAATGAGGCATTGGCATACTTGAAGAAACATCAATATGAATCATCAACAAATCAAATACTTTTAGCCGATGCAACAGGAAATTCTGTTATTGTAAATCAAGATATAATTCTAGGTAGAGATGGATCAAATTATCAAATCATTACCAATTTCAATGCATGTGAAATAAATACAGGAAATTACGATTGCAAACGGTTTCAGATAATTGATGAAGGACTATCAAATACTGATAGTATATCAATTCCTCTTTTTCGACAGTTATTGAGCAGGACGCATCAAGAAGGAACTCACCCGACACAATATTCTTATATTTTTGACTTGAAAAGAGGTAATATTAAGTTGTATTCATTTCATAATTATGAAGATGCAATTTCACTGAATGTACAGAAAGAGCTTTCAAAGGGATATTACATACAAAACTTGAAAGACTTATTTCCCATCACTTTCGAAGAAGAATATTTCAGGCTACATCATAAAGATTCATTAAAGCAAAGTGTTCTCAAGGAAATTAGATCAAAAGGCGTGGAAAAAGGTCTTGCATATTATTCAACTTATAAAAAAAAATACCCGAAAGCTGGATCATATCCTTTTGTTTTATGGGATATTGGAGCAGATTTAGTCATGAATACTTGGTCTAAAGAAACGAGTGGCAAACCCTTTGATTATTGGTGGCACCCTCAAAAGTACTTACACTGGGAAACTAAAGATATTTCTGTGAATAATGCTCTGGCTGTATTCAACCAACTTGAAGAAGATATTAAAGGAGACGATCTAAGACAGTACATCGGCGTATATGAAATGAAAGCCTTCATTTATAGATTACTTGATAATCGAGATAAGTCAAAACAATATCTCAAAAAAACCTTAAACGTGGCCACAGAAGAAACAGGAAATTATCATCGTGCGAAGTATATACTTGACAATTTTGAATAAGACAAGTTTAAAAGTTTGCCTGAAGACAATACATACTAAATTTAGTATGGCATGTCGATCAAATTTAGGCTGGATATGTCTTACTTCAATACTGTTTCTTAGTTGCAATGAAGGACAAAAAGAATATTCAGAACCAGTAAAAAGTTTATTAGGCTTTACCATTCCTGAAGAACGAATTAATTCTTTTATTGAGTATGAGATGGAATCTAAAGGAATTAATGGAGCCTCTATTGCGATTGTCAATAATGGCGCCATAGCTTACAAAAAAGTATTTGGTTATAGTAACAAAGAAAATGAACAAAAAGTAACAGTAGAAACAATTTTTGAAGGAGCATCTTTGTCAAAGCCATTATTTGCATACTTCGTCATGATGTTGGTGCAAGATGGTATTTTAACTCTCGATAAGCCGCTTTACAAATACCTCGAAAATTCTGAGTTATCGGAGGATAATAGATATAAAAGAATCACAGCTCGTATGGTTCTTTCTCATACTTCGGGCCTTCCAAATTGGAGAGAATTTGAAAGCGATAAAAAACTAAAGATTTTAGATGAACCTGGCACTGTATATAGATATTCAGGAGAAGGTTATCAATATTTGACAAAGGTTTTGAAGCATCTATTACGAACTGACTCGCAAGGGTTAGACCAGATATTTCAAGAAAAAGTAATAATACCGCTCAATTTGAAAAACATATGGTTCGTCCAAAATGATTTTACTAGAAAACACAAAGCTCAGCCTTATGATAAAAAAGGAAATAAGATTGATTGGAATCAAAGTTATTGGTATCAAAAGGATAATAATGTTTTTGTTGGGGCGTCTTCAATGCACACGGAAGCTGTAGCATATGCGGATTGGTTGGTCGCACTTATGAATAATAGAGGTTTAAACCAAGGTGGGTATGAAGAATTGTTCAAAGATCATTCAATCACACCGCATAGACAATTTGGAGCAGTAAAATATGCATTAGGATTTTTTAAATCTGAATTGCCTTTCGGGACTATCTATTCGCATGAAGGAGGACAAGAAGGTTTTTCTTCTTGGTTTAGTATGGAGAAAAATAAAAAATGGGCTATAATTTTATTCACTAACTCTGAATCTGGTGGTGAAATGGGGTTGGACTTAACTTTATTCTTATTATTCGGAAGACCCATAAATCACGTCTATATTATAGCGTCATTAATAATTATTCCTTTGCTATTTGCGTTCATATTTGGTATAAAAAAAACACTAAAGAAAATTCATAAAAATAAATGAATGAAAGATTAAATCAGTTTCAAATTTACAACCCTAATTTATCCATCTTACCCTTTTCATATTTACTATCTTCTGCAGGATAGCGTAACAACTTTTTATAATCTTTGTGATCTCTTGCTAATGCATAGATGAGGCTTTCGCCTGCATATGAAGTTTTGATCTTATAAATAGGATCTTTATATGCTTCAGATACGGGAACAATTTCCCATCCCTTAGACTTGAACATTGCAATTAAGTCATCGATAAAAAGGGCTGCCGTAAGATTATGATGTAATAAAAGGGTATGACTAACTGGTCTTCCATTAATCGCCAATGATAGCTTCTCATAATACTGAGCTTTCTCCCAAATATGATTTAAATAGAATTCTCTGTACTTGCTAAGATCTGCCTTTGGATCTTTTCTAAGTCTTTTTAATAGTCTACTATCAATGTACCAATCAGAAGCATCGATGGTGACATGACCATTTCGATAATTCTGCTCTCTTAAAAATGCTCTCGCCGAATCAATCTTTTGTGGGGTATTACCTTCTTTTAAATACGGAAATCTAAAAAATTTACAATAATTGGCATATCCCTTAATAAAAACATCGTTTCTAATAAAATCGTCTTTAAAATCCTCAAAAGAGAAGTCGTCAGTACTATAGTTTAAATGGTTAAAGGTGTGATTGCCAATTTTATGTCCCTTTTCATCCCAACTTTTTAAGAGGTATTTTCCCTTCGAGCCAGGGATGTTTTTACCCGTTACAAAAAACATGGCTTCGACCTGAGCATTCTCTAATTTTTTCAAGAGCATTTCATTCCATGTTTCAAATGTGTAATTAGGTCGATTTCCAATGGAGCCATCATCAAACGTAAAGCTAATTTTTGATTGACAAAATGTTGGCGTTAAGATCAAAAAAATTAAAATCGTTGCAATTTGTTTCATGTTTCTATTTTTGATTAATGTATGATTAGTTTTTTGCCTATTTTTAATATACTATTCATTGAAATAGCGTTTAATTTACATAATTTCATCATCGACACGTGATATTTAGTTGAGATTTGAGAAAGCGTATCTCCTCGTCTAATAATGTGAACTCGTCTTTTAGATTGCTTTTTGTGATTAGCAAGTGCTTCTTCATATGAATTATAATATACTAAATTGCTCTGTCTTTTAGAGGTGTGAAAATGAGCGCTTGTCCAATGTTTGGTAATCCAAATATCTTGTTTCCTTAGTTTATTTTCTTTTCCAAAATCAAATAAATACTCTGGATTTATATAGTTCCCTTTATAGCTAATTACTAGATGTAAATGACTGCCTCTTGCATTTCCCGTGGTTCCGCCAACTCCAATAATTTGTCCCTTTGTTATCGTATCATTGGCTTTTACTTTGTACTTAGATAAGTGCGCGTAGGCCGTTTCCAAACCATTAAAGTGACGAATTACAATTGTTTTGCCATGCCCAGAACTATATCTAGCAAATCTTACTACACCATCAAACATTGCCATAATATGATCTCCAGTTACTAAATCAATATCAATTCCTTGATGTGGGCGTCCTCTTCGCCATCCGTAACGCGACGTAATCACTTTTTTTCCGCTTATCGGAGCGGCATAAGTGCTGTCACTAAATTTTATCTGAAAGGGAAATTCTTTTAATTGATTTTTATAGGGATTGAATCTTGTGTTATCCCATTTTTCGAATGGATATATAGATATACTGTCTTTTATAAGAAGTGTGTCTTTGGTTATTTTCATAAGAGAATCACTCTTTACAACTTTTGATTCGACATGTGTATTGTCATTGATAGAATCTAATGCTTGCGAAAACACAGTTGTTGATGAAAGGAATAATATGATGATTATTTTATAAATAGGGGTGCGGAGGAGAAAGGACAATTTCATTTTTTCACTAAGTTAAAATTGAATGCATATGTCTAGATTTAGCCGAAGTAGCACTAATCTGGTTTGAAGAGGTGGACAAGAAATGCATTGTGTTTTTCGTCAAAAAACAACTATTTTAAATAATTTAAAGGATTCAAATGTTTACCATGTTGCTTTACTTCATAATGTAAATGCGGGCCCGTAGAACGTCCGGTATTACCAACATAACCAATAATATCCCCTTTTTTAACTTCTTGTTTTTCTTTAACATTAAACCCTTGTAAATGTGCGTACCAAGTTTCGTATCCGTTGCTATGTGTAACAATAATTAAATTTCCCCAATTACCTTTGGTGACAGCTTTGATAATAGTACCATTGGCAGTGGCAAGAACTGGAGTTCCTTTGGTGGCTCTTATGTCAATACCCGAATGAATCACTCCTTTATTCACTCTAGATTGTTTTCCTTTTTCACCAAAATAAGCGGTAATATCTCCTTTTGTGCCATTCTGTACTGGAAATAATGAAGGAGGCAAATCTGTCGTAGCATAAAAATTGAAATTTCCATTTAATGGAATTTCCTCATACATCGGTTGAGCAAAAGCCGAAATTAAAAACGCACATATCGGTAGGAGTAGAAAATAACCTAATTGAGTAAACTTATTTGATGTTTTTTTGGTAATCATATCGATTCTTTGTTTAAGTATAGGATGATTAAAATAGCTATATATACTATTTGGTTTCTCCAGGTTAATAGTTTTTAATAGTAATTCGAGGTATTGAGTTGGCGACATTTTGTTATTTATCACACTTCGATCAGCTTGAAATTCATGAATAGATTTTAAAGATTTTCTGTAAAAATAGAGCAGGGGATTGCACCAGAAAAAAGCAATATAAATTTCAGATAAAATAACATCTAACGAATGTTTAAAACGAATATGTGCCGTTTCATGTGTCAAAATTTGTTGCGTGTCGCTATGATTCAACTGTTCTCTGGGGATAAAAATCCAGTTGAAATAAGTAAAGATTTCTGATACATCAGAAAGTATTAATTGATAACCATTTCTTTGTAGAATTGTCGCATTCTTTCGCAATGAAAACAACTGTTTAATTGATGCTAAAATTCTGATGAAATATATAAGTGCCACAAACCCATAAACAAACAAACATATGTCGAGAAAACTAAAAGAAGAAATGGCCGTAGGCAGTTCTTTTACCTGTATTTTGTCTTCAAAAATAGCAGTCAAATTTGCTTCAGCAAATAATGGAATTTCTACGAATGTCGTGCTTAAAGTAGGAAACCAATTTGCTGACAATGGAATAAGCATAGACAAAGGAAGTAAGGACACTAATACAATTCTATTCGTGGTATGAAAGGTTAGTTTTCGAAAAAAAAATAGATATAATAAATAACATACGGTAAATACAACCGATACTTGTAAGATGTATAAGAGTGGGTTAGTCATGTTGCTCTTTTAATTGTTCGATTTTACGTTCGATTAAGCCCTTCATTTTTTCGAGTTCTGTAAGATCTAAATCTTCATTATTCGTAAAGAATAGTGCAAATTTGCTTGGTGAACCACTAAAAAAATTACCGATAACCTCTTTCATATGCCTCTTGAAGTAATTCTCTTTTGATATAGTAGCATAATACTGACGAATTTTACCGTAGGTGTCAAATTTCAGGAATTCTTTTTTTACCAAAACACGCACTACTGTTGAGATAGTTGTATATGCAGGTTTGGGTTCAGGAAATTGTTCAACGATATCTTTTAGGAAAGCTTTATCGAGTTTCCAGATATATTTCATAACCTGTTCTTCGGCTTTTGTGAGTTCATTCATGCAGCAAATATATAATAATATTTTAATTATGACTATATTTATAGTCATAAAACTATAAACATAGTCATGCAGATACAATTATCCCCTAAATAGCACCACTTTTACAGCGGTTGACTAAAGACATAATTTCTTACTTGAACTAAAAGTTGAATGATTTAATATTAAAATTACAGTGAATGCAACACTTAGATATAGTGTGTTAATTGTGTTCTGCGATTTTCAAGGTAAACATAATTTTTGTTCCGCTACCTTCTTCAGATTCTAACCAAATTTTTCCGTGATTTTCAGATATAATTTTCTTCACTATAGATAAACCTATGCCAATACTTTCTGTATCACTGTCGGTATGTAGCCTTGTAAACATATCAAAAATTTTCCTATGATACTTCATATGAATTCCTGGACCGTTATCTTCGAGTTCGAAATAATACATTTGCGCATCTTCCGAAAAGGAAATAGTAATGGTAGTTTTCTTATTGCTATTATGTTTAATGGCATTTTCAATAAGATTTCGAAACACATGTTCCATCTCGACTTTATTGGCGAATATCTCAGGATCACCTTCGGGGAGCAGTATGGTATGTTTTTGATCACGGTTCACCACACCTACGATTTCATGGAGAAGATGATTCAAACTGAACACTTCTTTCTGCTTATTTCCTTTCGCAATTTTAGAATACTCTAATAGTGCGTCGACCAAAGATCCTATCTTCAGAACACGTTCTTTGAGTAATTTAAAATGGCTTCTTGTAGTTTCATCTAAATCTGTTTGAATGTCTTCTTCAATAAAATGAACTAGGGCATTTACCGAAACAAGTGGAGATTTTAGGTCATGAGAAACGATATGTGCGAAATCATCTAATTCTGCATTATGCGTTTTTAAAAGTCTTAAATTATCTTGTAATTTTAAGTTTACGTTCGAAAGTTGGTTTGATTGTAACGAAATTTCTTTCTTCTGCTCTACGGCTATTTTTTTTGAAATCTCTAATTCTTTAAAAGAAGTAGAAAAACGCATCATTAATAACATAGACGCTAAAAGAAATACAACAACATATCCAAGATTGATATACAAGAGTTCTCTTCCATTACCATCGAAAAACACTAAAATATGTAGACAAAAAACAATCAAACCCAATACAATGGTTGCTAATGCCAAAATCGATTGTTGTCTGTTAATAATGATCGATTTAACAACGACGCCAATCATATATCCTACACATAGAATCATATAGAAAACAAAGGGCTCTAATAACAATGTGAAATAGTGTGAAGGGAGAACAACAACAAGTACGGAAAATACTAAAAAACTATACTTGATGATTTTTGTATACAAGCCATGAACGTATTTTGTGAAAATATTAGCGACAAAAAGACAGCCTGCAGATCCTCCCAAAAACAATGTAATATATTCAATTCTAGTTAATAAAGTCCAATCAACTGAAGACGAAATTAAAGCAAATGGGGCATAAGAATCATTCAACGCCCTATACGACCAACAAATACAGAGTAGTGCAAAATATAAAACTGCTTGATCCTTATTCCAATAAAGTAAATAGAATAACAAAAAGAAAACTCCAATAAAACTAATACTTCCAATATAAATCATATCCGAAATAACACGTGTGTTTTTTTCGGTTTGTAGATGCGTACTAGGTGCTAATATAGGTGAAGTCACAAACCCTCCCTTAGCGTGATAAAAGTTTGCGACCTGTATTACAATTTGAAAATCGTTGCGATCAGTAGGCAAGGGGATAATTTTTGTAAATCGTCTATGAATAGTGGTTTCTTTTGTCATACCTACTTTACCAACTTCTAAAATCAACTCACCATTAATCCATATTTTACTGGAAGCATATGCCGAAGGTAATTTTAATGAAAGGTGTGGTCTTTTCTTTGGAAGTACGAAATCCAATCGATAAGTAGCATAGCCAAATGATGGATATGTATTGTTATTTTTATCGGCTAAACTGGTCCAATCTTTAATTTTGATGTTTTGATTGGGTACGTTTGTACTGAAATTAGCGGGGTCTATAAGTTGATTCCAATAAAATGCCCAGCCAGCATCCAATTTAACTTCGGTGTCACTCTCAAAGACTATATCTTGAAAAATTTGAGAAGGAAAGTCTTCTTGTTCATATCCGTGAGCAGCTACTTGCTTTATTGAAATACATAGCAAGAACAAACAAAGTATTGATTGTATACTTAGTTTAAACGAACATACGCTGTCTTTCAATGGAAGTTTCATTTGCTTTGGTTACATGGCAACTGTCTAACGCCAGCGCAGTAGAAATAGTATATCAATTTCTCAACAATTGTGATGATATTTCTAACAATCCTTTTGTTATCAGAACTATATGAATTCAGTTATATCGAATGATCTAAATTTTAAAGAATCTACTCAATGTAACGTATGGAGTACTTTTTTCTAGATAATTAATGCTATAACAAGCATTATTTCAATAAAAATATGACTTTTTAGCTGCTAAATATCTTAAATTTGTTCATGTATAACTGTTAAAACTATCAGATATGAAAAAGTATATCTTTTTGGTTGTTGTGACTTTTGGTATGTTATCACAGGCTCAAACGACCATGACGAATATTGAAATAGGTAGTGTTTTTAAAATTGGGAAACCAACGAAAACTGGCTATGCGCACCTACAATTACCGAGAGCAAATATGATTATCAAGGGTGGAGGTATCGTCGATTATAAATCCCTTGTCGGAAACGTTGTAGTTGTTGCAGCAATGGATAAAGAAGAAAATGGAGATACTACCGTGAAATTGAAGCTTAAAAATGGTAAACGTTTTTTCGGAAGTCATACTATTGTGTCGGCCAACGCTACGAAAGCTATTGAAACAGGAGAGTTACGATTAATTACAGAATAAATTTTGATCGGCTCTAGGATACTAATTATTTTAAATACTACTTATGAAACATTTCTTACTAACAATTGCTTTAACAGGAATTTTTGTTTCCTGTAATTCGGCAGATAAGAAGCAACCTATCGCAACGGAATCTGTGAAAAATGACACTACAGTTAAGGAGATCAAGGAGCTAAAGAATATTGATTCAGATGAAGCTTTAATCGCGACGGCGTTAATGGCAGCTCCCGAAGAAAGTCGTGATGACTGTACGGTGATTGGCTATAATATGGCAGGAGAATTTGTTACTCTAAAAGAAGGAAATAATGAATACATCTGTTTAGCAGATAATTCAAAAAAAGACGGCTTCAATGCAGCTTGTTATCATAAAGATTTAGAGCCTTTTATGGCTAGAGGAAGAGCCTTGAAGGCAGAAGGAAAAAGCATGCAAGAAATATTTGATATTCGTGAAAAAGAAGTGAAATCTGGTGAACTCCCTCTAAAATCAGGATTGACCTTACATATTTATTATGGTGCCAAAACACAATATGATCCAGAAACATCAAAAGTGGATGGAGCACAATATCGATATGTGGTTTACATGCCTTGGGCTACCTCTGAATCTACAGGTCTACCGGAAGCGCCATTAGCCGCCAATCATCCTTGGATTATGAACCCAGGTACACATAGAGCGCATATTATGATTAATCCGTTGCATACAACCAAAGATTGAATTAGCTGATTTCCACTATATTGTATCGAGTATACGTCATAGAATTATCTAAAAAAGTATATACAGAAAATACTAAATTTCGGGTTGCGAATCCGCAATTTAATGGGGTGCTCCAATGTCTATACGTAGGAATGACTAGTAAGACACCTAAAGAACGCTTTCTGCAACACAAAAAGGGGCACCGCACGAAGAAAGGCTATAAAATTTCATCAAGCATTGTCGAGAAATATGGGATGTATCTCAGGCCAAGTTTGTATAACCATATAGATCCGATGCAAACGAGAGCAGAGGCCTTGCAAATGGAAAAAACACTCGCCTTAGAATTACGAAGAAAACGATATGCTGTATGGTTTAATTAATAGACTCATCAGACACCTTTTTGTAGCGAGCCTTTAATTCCAAAATGCTACAAGATGTAGCAAGAAGCGTCTGCCGTTTTTCATACATTTACAATAATTGTGATGACCTATACTATAATTGACGTCGAAACTACTGGAAGAGGGAATCGAATCACCGAAATTTCTATTTTTAAATTTAATGGAGATCAAGTCATCGATGAATTCACCACTTTGGTGAACCCCGAAACTACCATTCCAATGCATATCACAGCCTTGACAGGTATTGATAATGTAATGGTTGCGGATGCGCCAAAATTTCATGAAATTGCCCAACAAATAATCGATATTACCGCCCAAACTATTTTTGTCGCTCATAGTGTGAATTTCGATTATAATGTGATACGAAATGAATTTAAATTGTTGGGTGTTGATTTTCAAAGAAAAAAACTATGTACGGTGCGATTGTCTCGAAAACTAATACCAGGTAAAAAATCGTATAGCCTAGGAAAACTTTGTAAATCATTGAATATCCCCTTAACAGATAGACATCGCGCCAGAGGAGATGCTGCGGCTACAGTGCTGTTATTCGAATTATTATTGAAACAAGAAAATGCCGACGCGACAATTACCTCTTTTTTCAAAAAGAGTTCTAAAGAAGCGACGCTACCTCCGAACTTATCGAGTGATATATTTAACAACCTTCCAAATGCTCCGGGTATTTATTATTTTATAAATAAAAAAGGGAAAGTAATCTATGTTGGTAAAGCAAAAGATATTAAAAAGCGCGTCTTGAGTCATTTCTATACAAAAACAGAAAAAGAATTGAATCTGTGTCGAGAAACTGCCAATATTGATTTCGAATTGTCGGGTAGTGAATTGATCGCTTTATTAATGGAAGATGCCGCAATTAAACACCATTTTCCGATTTATAATCAAGCTTCCAAAAGAAGAACTAAAGCATATGCATTATTTAGTTATGAAGATAGAAAAGGAATTCAGCATTTAGCTACGAATGTATTAAAAGGAATTCCAAATCCCATATTGATTTTTTATACGCAACGTGATTGCCGCGCCTATCTTGAAAAACTCTGTGCACAGTTTAATTTATGCCCGAAATTTTGTCATTTGCAAGAAGGCGTCTCCACATGTTCTCATTATTCAATTTCTTGCAATGGTGTATGTAAGGGAACTGAAAGTATCGAAATCTACAATGAACGTGTTGAAAATGCTCTAAGTTTTGCTAAGGAAAGTTCGCGAAATATGCTGCTAAAAGAAATTGGGAGAAATGTAGACGAAGAAGCCTTTGTACTTGTAAAAAATGGAAGTTACTTGGGCTATGGTTTTATTGATAAATCGACATCTATAAACCATCACGACGAATTAGAAACTTTTTTGATTCCGCAAAATGACAATAGCGATATTCAAAAAATTTTGAGGAGTAAATTGGTGCAAAGATGATCGGATATTCAATATATGCAATTCATTACAAGATAAAAATTTAAGATAAAAAGTCTTCTTCAAAGCTAGAGATGAAGTCGTGTATGTATTTTTTATTTCTGTGTTCCTTCTTTACAACTAAATAATGCATTCTCTTTAGTCCATTTTTACTGATTCTTTTAAACACAATATCTTCCGAAAGTTTGAAAGATTTTAATTGCCATTTCGGAGCACACATAATCCCCATATTTGCCTCAATCATTGATAGAGTAATTTCTGTAAATGGAATAGCAGAAATCTTAATTGGGTTTATTTTATTTGGTTTTAGGAAATGTTCATAGACAGCGACTCCCTCTAAAGGAAAAGAATTAATCAATAAATGGTTATTTGAAAAATGACTTGCATCTAAATATGCCAAAGAATTTAATTGATTTTCTTTATGTATAACAGCAAAAATCTCATCCTCAAATACTTTTATACTTTCTAATTCTTTAGCACCAGGTATAGAGGTTACAATAGCAATATCTATTTCATCAGATAATACTTGAGAGATGGTTTGATGTGTGGCGCCGAGTGAAATATCAATTTCAATTTCTGGATACAGCATTCCCATTTTTTGAATAAACGATGGTATGGTGTGAAAAAATGATTGACATTCTGCACTTAATTTGATGGAGCCTTTAGAACCTTCTTTGATACTTTTAATAGTGCTGAAACTTTCATCAATAGAGTTGAAGAGTCTATTTGCCAATTTATAAAGTTCGGTACCTTCATCGGTAAGCACCCACTTATTTCTACTTCTATGAAAGACTTTAAAACCTAAACGTTCTTCTAAATCTTTTAATTGATGACTTAAAGCTGATTGTGTTAAAAATAGACGCTCTGATGAATTCACCAAATTACCTTCTTCTGTAATAGTTTTTATAAGTCTAAAGTATTTTAATTCCATAGCTCAAAGATACAATACATTAATTATCAATGTAGTTGAAATTATTTCAATTAGTATCAAGTAAGCATTCAACTAACTTATTAGCATAACCACTAAAACAAGAATAATTTTGACAAAAACAAAGTCAAACAATGCAAAAAAGCACGATTTTTATATTTTTAGTACTATTCGGTATTTCATTCGTTTCATACGCTCAAGAAACACCATTAGTACTTAAAAAATCTTATAAAACACAAAGAATTTTAGCTACTGAAATTCCTACAATAGACGGAATATTAGACGATACAATTTGGAATAACAAGAGCGAATGGGAATCTAATTTTATTCAAAGAGAACCTATAGAAAATACAGCGCCAAGTGAAATCACTTCGTTTAAAGTATACTATGATTCAAAGTATATATATGTTGGTATTAAAAGTTTTGATAAACAACCAGATCAAATAACTGATTGGATGTCGAGGCGAGATGGTTTTGAAGGAGATTGGATAGAAATTATTTTTGATAGTTTTCACGATTTACGCTCTGCATTTTCATTTACGGTAACAGCAGCAGGCGTTAAAGGCGATAAATTTATTACTGAAAATGGCAAGAATGAAGATATAAGTTGGAACCCAATATGGTATGCAAATAGCTCAATTACAAAAGAAGGCTGGACTGCAGAGATGAAAATTCCATTAAGTCAGCTACGTTTTAGTAAAGAAGAAAATCAAGTTTGGGGATTTCAGGTAATTAGAAAATATTTCAAAAATGACGAAATCTCTGTTTGGCAAAGAATACCTTTAGATGCTTCAGGTTGGATTAGTGAATTTGGCGAATTAAGTGGACTTAAAAATATAAAACCACAGAAACAATTTGAAATTCAACCGTTTATAGTTTCTTCTTTAGAGACTTTTAAAAAAGATCGTAATAACCCTTATAAAAATAAAAATAGTACAACATTAAATGCTGGTTTAGATGGTAAGATTGGAATCACAAATGACTTGACATTAGATTTCACCATAAATCCAGATTTTGGCCAGGTAGAGGCAGATCCTGCTGCAATAGCATTAGATGGATTTCAATTATTTTTTAGAGAGCAACGACCATTTTTTGTAGAGAATAAGAATATTTTTAATTATCAGTTTTCTAATCCTATAGTCGGTGGGTCTTTTAGTAGTGATAATTTATTCTATTCAAGACGAATTGGTAGAAATCCACAAGGTTCAGCGCAAACAACAGCTGAAGAATTCGTTGATACCCCTGATCAAACTACGATACTAGGTGCGGTAAAATTTAGTGGTAAAACTAAAAATGGTTGGTCTATTGGTGTTATGCAAAGTATTACTTCTAAAGAATATGCAAAAATAAATAATAATGGAAACGAAAGAGAACAGCTTATAGAACCATTTACTAATTATTTTGTGGGTCGCGTTCAAAAAGATTTTAATAATCGCAATACTTTTTTAGGAGGAATCGTAACATCAACAATTAGAAATTTAGATGATAATACAGATTTTTTACATAAATCGGCCACGACTGCAGGACTGGATTTTATGCACCAGTGGAAAAATAGGAGTTGGTATTTTGGCGCAAATGTAGTTATGAGTCATGTTGAAGGAAGTGAAGAAGCAATTTTAAGAACGCAACTTTCTATACCACATTTGTTTCAAAGAACAGATGCAGATCATATTTCTGTAGACCCAACAAAAACTTCACTTACAGGAACTGGAGGAGATATAAAATTTGGCAAAGCTGGTCAAGGTCATTTTAGGTTTGAGACCGGAATTACTTGGCGTTCACCAGAATTAGAATTGAACGATCTTGGGTTTATGCGAGAGGCAGATGATATTCAAAATTATGCAGGAGTCACATACAGTTCATTAAAACCTTTTGGAATATTTAGAAGAGGAGCATTAACCTATCAACATTGGTTCAAATGGGACTTTGAAGGCAATTTAAACTATGTAGATTGGGACGTACAAGCTGCTGGTACATTTCAAAATAACTGGAATGCTACATTAGGCTTTTATCACCAACCACATACGTATTCAAAATCATTATTACAAGGTGGTCCAAGAATATTCTTGCCAGATCAATATGGTTTTTGGTGGGCTTTAGGATCAGATTCTAGAAAAAAATTGTCAGTTAGTTTAAATGGATGGAATAAAACAGGAAATGAGGACAGTTTGTTTTTATTGCAAAATGGCCTTAATATTACCTACCAACCTTTAAATCAAATGAGTATATCACTTGCTCCAAGATATACTATGATTAGGCATCGATTACAATTTAATCAAACGGTTGATTTTAATGGAACGTCACGATATATAATGTCTAAATTAGATCAGGATACTTTTAGTTTAGCCTTTAGATTTAACTATACTATCAATCCAAATCTATCTATTCAATATTATGCAGAACCCTATATTTCTAAAGGCCTATACACTAATTTTGGTTTTATGAATAATCCATTGGCAACATCAGAAGCAGAACAATTAATAAGGTATTCTGAAAATCAAATTTCATACGATGAGACGTCAAATTCTTTTATCGTAGATGAATCGTTAGATGCTTCAGAAGATTATCGCTTTAATGTTCCAGATTTTTCATTTGCACAATTTAGATCAAATCTCGTGGTGCGATATGAATACAAACCAGGTTCTGAAATCTTTTTAGTTTGGGCTCAAGGAATAAATGACTTTGGATTCCCCACAGGAAGTTTATCACGAAGCTTTGATAATCAAATTTTTAGTAAACAACCAAACAATACTTTTTTAATAAAAGCAACCTATCGTTTCTTTTAAACTAAATAATTATGAAAAAACAAATAAAAACAATCGGACTAATAGGAGGTATGAGCTGGGAATCCTCAAAATTGTATTATGAATTCTTAAACACTAAGGTAAAAGAGATGTTAGGAGGATCGCATTCGGCCAAATGCATCATGGTTTCTGTTGATTTTGCAGCAATAGAGCGCCTAACATTTAATGGAGATTGGCCTGCAATAGGCAAACACATGAAAGAAGCAGCGCAACAATTAGAAAGGGCAGGAGCAGATGTTATTTTACTATGCACCAACACCATACATTTAGTAAGTCATTATATTACCGAAAATGTAGATATCCCGTTTATACATATTGCAAGAGCTACGGGACAAGCTATCAGAAAAAGAAGCATACAAAAAGTGGCCTTACTCGGAACCAAGTTTACAATGGAAAAAGATTTTTACACCAAAACACTCACCAATGATTTCGGACTAGAAGTTGTGATTCCCGATGTAAAGAGTCGACAAGTTGTTCATGATATCATTTACAACGAATTGGTAAAAGGACAATTCACGAAGGCTTCAAAAGAAAAAATAGTCGGACTTATCAAAGAATTCGAAAGTCAACATGTAGAGGGAGTAATCATGGGCTGTACAGAATTGCCGATACTAATATCAGCATCAGATATAGCTATCCCATTATTTGACACAGGAAAAATTCATGCATATCAAGCTGTTGAATGGAGTTTGAGTAATGCATAAAAAAACAAACATAACATATCTAAATTATAAATTATGAAAGCAACAAAACAGTTATCTCTATTAAGTATCTTAATCATGCTAATATCAATACATGCCTTTTCACAACAAAAGCAGTTAAAAGATCACATATTATTTTACAGTTCTTTTGATGGAAAAACGACCGCAGATCTCGCTTTTGGGGACGCACATATATATACAGCTAAGAACTATAAGGAAGCAGCAAATGCCAAAAAAGGTTTACATGATGCCAATGTAGTTTTAGCTAAAGACAAGGGCCTTAAGGGAGATGCTATTCACTTCAAAGAGTCTAAAACATCAGCAGTTTTTTATAAAGCTTATAAAAATGTTGGATATAGCAATACATCATGGAGTGGCACAGTCTCTTTTTGGTTGCGACTAGACCCAAACAAAGAACTGCCACCTCACTATTGTGATCCCATAGTTGTCACAGATTCTCAATGGAATGACGCTGCCTTATGGATTGATTTTACAGATCATAAACCAAGACAATTTAGATATGGAGCAATGGGAGATAAAGCTGCCTGGAATGCAAATGATGATGCATCAGATGCAGATTGGATCAAGCGCACAGTTGTTGTAAATCCTGCTCCATTTAAGTCTGACAGTTGGACACATGTTGCGATGGTGTTTTCAGAAGTAAATTCAAAACCTACATTTAAATTATACTTAAATGGAGTATTACAAGGCACTATAGACGATGTAAAAAATAATCCATTTACATGGGAAGCCCAAAAAGGTAAAATCATGCTTGGTTTAGGCTATATTGGCTTTATGGATGAACTCGTTATTTTTGACAAACCTTTAACTTCTAAAGAAGTGAGTACGTTGTTTACATTAAAAAATGGTTTAAAAACGTTGTTAAATTAAAGCAAGAGTATAGTTAGTAATTGCTTTTAAATAAAATAATTTACATCTATTCTTCTTTACTATCCAAACTATCTATTGGATTAAAAAACAGGAAAATTCCTTTATAAAAAACAGGTAAAATCCTGATAATAAAGGGGGAAAACCCTGTTGACATATACTCAATTTGATGCTTATTTTAGGGGCTACGCAAATTCCTAAACTAAAAAATAAATCTGGGGCATGATCTATATTGATAGAAATAGAGTACCGATACCATCGTTACTTAAGAATGGAGAAAATCCATTAGAAGAAGAAATACTATTCAGGTTAAAAAATCGATCAAAATTTAAACAAGCACGTTTTAAAAGTGACGATAACTTTCTTAACGAAATATATGAAAACCTTATCAAATTATTTGATAACAAATGTGCCTATTGTGAATCTGAAATCCTCAATAATGGCATAATCGATCGTTTTCGACCTTCTGATAGTGTTATAGATACAGAAGGTGATTCCTATGAAGGGTATTACTATTTAAGCACGAGTTGGTTTAATTTGTATTTGAGTTGCCATGAATGTCATCGATATAAATCGAACTATTTTCCTGTGATTGGAGCTCGTATTGACCCTCCTGATAGTCAAACGTATATTGATTATGGAAAGCTCAAGAATTATGTAAGTAAGGAGCAGGCATTATTGGTGGATCCTTGTGATATAGATGCTCATAACGAAATTCAGTTTAGATATCATCGGGATGGTCATGTCACAGCCCATACCAAAAAAGCAAATTACACAATAGAACTGCTCCAATTAAACCGGTCTAATTTGATTCGTGAACGTGCCGAGCGCATCATTTTTTTAACCGAATTTCTAAATAACAACTCGTTTTCAGAGGATCTAAATGAAAAAGGAGAAGGGGTATTGTATCACCTGAAGGATATGCACGCTCATTTAGGGCTAAATCAGCAAATGATCGCAGAATGGTACTTGGCAAATGAAAAGCTTCTTGAAAAAGAATACTCATCATTGAACTACTTATTACTTAATGCCTTAGATAAAATAGTTCCAAATTGGAAATATTTAGGAAAAACTTCAAAAATATTATCAGATTTAAAATTCGAAGAAAACTATTTTAATGAAGTTTATGAGATAAAAAATAATGATGACAACCCCACATTCAAGGATAGTGAATCAAAGCCGAATCAAAGTTTTTCAAAATTTATGGAATGGGTTGAAATTACTGACTATAAGTGTATAAAGCATTTGAAGCTTGATATTCCCCAAATTGTAGAGGGAGCCGGTGAACAAAGTATTTTACTTATTGGAGAGAATGGTGTTGGTAAAAGTACTGTGCTCCAAGCCATTTCATTAGCAATGCTTAGTAATAAACAGCTAAACCAACTGAAATTAGGGAACTATAATGATCTTATTCGATATGGGTCTAAATCTGAAAGGGCTACTATTCAGGTAAAGTTTCTAAATGAAGAAGAACCAATACGAGTAGAAATTACACCCACTAGTATCTCTTCAAATCGAGAAAATTTAGTAAAGCCAACAATAGGAATAGGTTCAGTAAGACGCATGCCAGAAGATGGAGAGAATGTAACATTCAACGATGATCCTTCACGTATTTTAGCTTTATTTAGACATGATGTAGTATTTCCAGATGTTGTTCCTTGGTTATCTGATGTCGATTCGGTCTCTCCACATCAATTCAATGAGGCCGCTAAGACAATTATTGATATGTTGATGATTCCCGATGAAATGATTTCTGAAGACCGTATGGTAAATCGGCGATTAGGTAAAGTAACTGTCAATGTTGGTAATGGCCCAGAGTCTATTAAAAGCATGTGCGATGGTTACCGTTCGGTCATAGGTTATGCGCTGTATATTATGCGTTCGTTAAATCTATATTGGGAAAGTGCTTATGATGCAGAAGGGCTGATAATTATAGATGAAATTGGTAATCATTTACACCCTACTTGGAAGATTAAAATTATATCATTATTACGTTCTGTTTTTCCAAGGTGCACGCTCATAGTAAGTACACATGATCCGTTATGCTTACGCGCTGCACGAAAAGGAGAAGTTTGGGTGATGAATCTGGATAAAGAAATGCAAGTTCAACTAACACAGAAAGACATTCCGATGGGTATGTCTATTGAAAACCTTCTAATTGGTGACTGGTTCTATATGGATCATACAACTGATGAACAAACAAGTCGACTTATTGAAGAACATAGCAAAGAATTGTTTAAAAAGAAGCCTGATCAAGAAAAAGTAAAGTTCATGGAGGCTCAATTAGAGCAGACTGTTATGCAGACTTCTACAGGATTAAGTAAACTTGACACTTATTTGGATCTGGTGCGTGACGTAAAATCTGAAGAACAAAATGAATTTTCGAAAACACGTTTAGACCAGAATCCAGAATTAAGAAAGAGATTGGCAGATCAGATTAGACGTAAAATAAAGAAATAATGTTACAATTTAAGCGCCCAAGAAGACCCAGAGGTTTTAAACAAAAAAGTACCGATCAGCTCGCAGTATTGGGTGAACCAGGAACAAATGGTTGGCCTAAATTCAATGATAAGTTTTGGCAGAATCTAAAACCAAAATTTATGAAAGCTCAGCATCAGAAATGTGGGTATTGTGAAATTCAGATTTCTGCAAATGGAGATGTAGAGCATTATCGACCTAAAAGTCAAGTTCAGAAATTAGTGGCAGAAGGTACTGAGTTGGCAAATAGTAGACGTTTAAAAGGGAGAAAAAGACCAGCGATCACCGAAAAAGGATATTGGTGGTTAGCTTATGATTGGGATAACTATCTTCTTGCTTGTGCCATTTGCAATCAGAAATATAAGAGCGCTCTTTTTCCGATTGCTCCAGACCGTGAACCGAGAGATCATGTAAAATTTAAAGCTGTCGATCCCAAAAAACAAGATTTTAAAAAGGAAAAACCATTATTAATTAATCCCTTTGAAAAAGAACTTAATCCGTTTGATCACTTTGAATTTTTAAAAACAGGAATTATCAAAGCAAGAAATGATGACCAACGAGGAAAAGAAACGATACGCGTTTGCGGGCTGCGTCGTATTAGCCTATCGAGACAACGAGCTCCAAAAGCTGTTGAAATTTGGGATGATGCCTTAGGTTTTTTAGATCCGAATAATTCAGCTAGGGAATTTAAAAGGCTCGCCGTTCGAATTTTCTTTGCTGGTCATGAAGTTAATTTATACGCAGGTATGGCTCGTATTATTTTTAAACAGATCACTTTTATGGACTGGAATGAATTGGAGGAATTAATTCAACAGGAAGGTTGGATGTCAGAAGTTGAAGAAAAGATAGAAATTGCTAGTACCTTACAAACATCATAAACAACTGCATATGTCAAACAAACAATCGAATACAGAAAACTCATTTATTAATGCACATACACATATTTTTCATGCAAAAGACACGCCAGCTCATTTGGCAAAAAAAATAGTAGTCTGGCCATTTTATTATTTCATAAATACACATTGGTTTGTATCCTTGGCACAAAAGCTCCGTGCAAACAAATCAAAAGAGTATTCTTATAGGTCAAGAAATAAAGCTTGGCAAAAGTATTTAACTTCTAGGTATTCTTTGTACGGATTTATAAAACGTTGCGTGCTATTTATTGCCAATATCGTATTCTTCTTTTATCTAGTGTATATTCTGCAGCCAATGATGGCATTTTGGCCCCTTGAAGGTTGGCTAAAACAATTTTATGAAAGTGAAGCGATTGACCAATTTTTATTCTTAGATAGAAGATTCGAATACCTCGTAATTCTACTCCCGTTATTTCTGTTATTTGTAAACCTACGTAGATCCTTATTCAAACTATTGGTCACTTATATCAAAACAAAATTTGGCAAAGAAAATATAGAATTCTATATACGATATAAAAACCTACTCTCTTTTGCGCGCTATGAAAAAAGCGCTAATATTTTTAGTAAGTTAAAAAGTCAATATCCTCCAGGAAGCAAATTTGTAACCTTACCTATGGATATGGAATTTATGAAGGCCGGTGCTATAAAAAGGTCGTATCGAGACCAAATGAAAGAGCTATTGACGCTAAAAAATAATAATAAGGAGATCATCTATCCCTTTTTATTTGCACATCCTAAACGCCTCAAAGAAGAAATCAACGGATATCCTTATTTTGCTGGGGCTCTTGATCAAGATGGTAATTATCAACTACAGGAGTGTGATGTTAAATACTATTTTGAAAAGGGATGCGCTGGAGTTAAAATTTATCCGGCAATGGGTTACTATCCGTTTGATGAGGCTTTGCTACCATTGTGGCTCTATTGTTCTCAAAATGGAATCCCTATAACAACACATTGCTCGGTTGGTCCTATTTTTTATCGAGGAAATTTAAAAGACCTACGACAGCCTATAGACCAGCATCCTGTTTTTAATCAAATAATTGAGAAAGATGAAAATGATAATGAGATTATTAAGGACTTACGACTACCCTTACATAAAAACAGTGTGTTTCAGCGAAATTTTACCCATCCACTAAACTACTTATGCTTGTTGGATGAGAATTTTTTAAAGGATGTATTAGACTATTACAATAATGTTGATCTTGACGACCTTTTTGGTTATGATCGTAAAGATAAAGCGAAAAAGCTTGATAGAAACTTATCGAATTTAAAAATCAATCTCGCTCATTATGGTGGAGCCGAAAATTGGGAGGAATTTTTATCTAAGGATCGTTATAACGAAGCTAATTATATAATTAATCGACCTACTGAAGGCCTCAGACTTCATAAAAGATTAAATAATGACAAACCAACAATACTTTACAACGCTTGGCATTTTATAGACTGGTTTTCCATTATTTCGTCGATGATTTTAAATTATGAAAATGTGTATACAGATATTAGCTATACTACGCATGATCTTAAATATTTGAATCTGTTGTCTGAGATATTAGATAATGAGAAAATATCGAAACGCGTTTTGTACGGCACTGATTTTTATGTGGTGAGTAATCATAAAACGGAAAAGCAATATTGGATAGATATGCAGAATTCTCTGGGGTATAAAAAATGGAATAAAATTGCGAATATAAATCCGACCGAATTCTTAACGAGCAATTCGAAGGGGTCAATATAAGTACGTTTAATGAAGCGTACCTCTATCCATTGGTTTTATGGTAAGTACTCACATAGTATTTATTTTGAAATGTTGAGTTTATGAATCTCTATTTATTATACTAAAAAAGGCCTGTCAATCAATTACCTAGAACTTCTAAAGCACACTCAATACCGCTATCTTTTTCTTCTTCAAAATCTGAAGTTGATAAAAATGGCACTCGATCCTATTGAGTTTCAGGGCCAATTCCAATAACTTCAAAAATGGCACCTCGGGCATCGCTATAGATCTCATTCGATAGACCAATTGTTGCTCCATTCGGCAATACATGCGTGAGAATCTTAGAAAAAGCACCATTTGTGTCATATGGTAAATCTTTCAAGCACAGCAGAAGAGACAGAGGAGGGAAGCATCATAGGTGAGAAATGGGAATTGACTATATTATAATTTTGCCAACACTTCCAATTTTTCAAAAACTACAATCTTATACATAGCACTCACGGGCACTTTAGTATGTTCAATATACAACTGTGTTCTAGTTGCTTTTGTAACTCTATTTAAATTGGCAATATATGATTTATGTGTACGCTGAAAATGCTCGGGTAAAGAACTGGTAATATGAATTAGTGTTTCAGAAATTAGATACATTCTTGAATCGGTAAAAATCTTCAAATAATTTCCAAAACTTTGAATATATTGAATAGATCCAAAAGCAATATTTACCGGCATACCATCATGTTTTATTTGAAGTTCTTCCTTGCCAATGTGCTTCTTGCCTTGTGTTATTTTTGAAGCTACCACTTTGTTAATTGCTTTCAAAAAGCGTTCAATTTTAATAGGTTTTAATAAATAATCAACGACACCATAATTATAACTTTCTAAGGCATACTGAGAATAGGCCGTTGTTAAAATAACTTTTGGGGGTTTGAGCATAGAACGCAAAACTTCCATGCCATTAAGTTCGGGCATTTCTATATCTAAAAAAATCAAACCTAGGTCGTTTGATTGTACGAAATTGACAAGTTCAAGCGGATTACCAGTACTTAACACCAATGTAAAGTTGTCAATTTTAGCACAATACTCTTCCAACACTTTGCGCGCTAGAATCTCATCATCTATAATCCCTATTTTTATCATTAACTCTTTATTTACTCTGTTAAATCGATGGATAAATTTACTCGATATTCTTTTTCTCTATCATCTATTTTTAATTCATGAGAATTAGGATACAATAGTTTTAAACGTCTTCTTACGTTTTCAAGACCTAGCCCTTCTCTATGTGATATAGAAACCTGAGAAGGCTTCGAATTTACTACGCAAAATTGAAGTGTGCTATTTTTAATAGACGTAGAAATATCAATTGAACTTTGATTATTAGTACTTTGAGCACCATGTTTGACTGCATTTTCAATAAATGGTATGAGCAACATTGGAGCAATTCTTAAGTCTAAAAAGTCTCCATCGATTAAAAATTCAATAGCACAACGTTTACTGAGTCTTTTTTCTTCAAGTAACAAATAATTTTCTATAAATTCAAGTTCTTCTTTTAATAATACGGTATCGTTTTTAGAGCTCTCCAATTGATAGCGCATGAGTTCCGACAACTGCATAACAAGATCTGGAGTTTCTGGCGATTGCTCCCTAGAAAGGGAGTAAATACTATTTAGCGAATTGAATAAAAAATGCGGATTTACTTGCTCTTTTAAATAAGTAAGCTCCATCTCTTTTTGTAATTTCTCTTTCTCAGTATTCTCTCGTTGGATGATCATATTTCTCCTTAAAAAAAAAGCAGCCATCCCAGTACCTGTTGTATAAAAATGAAATAAAAAAGTTTTAGTAACACCCGACCAGTTGTTTTTAGTATACGCTTCTAAATATGCCACAAGAAATATGCTCGCAATAAGTAAGAGCCCGTAGATAACATATCTTTTCTTATCAAAAAAGTATGGAATAAGAATAAAATGATTTATCCATATTGCTGCCATAATATTAAAGGCATATTTAAGTCCCCACAAAAAAAAAGAAAAAGGGGTATCATATCGATCAACGATCATCCATCCACTTAATAGTTCAAGAATAAGCACCAATAGAAAAGCCCCAATGTTAAGGAGTATGGTATTCTGTAAAGACTTTTTAAGCATACAATTATTTTAACAGCTACTAAAGATACTATCTAGAAATAAAAATTCTCTTAATTTCTTACAAAAGCCATAGATCAATGATGAAATAGTTTTGTCATTTATTTTTGAAGCTTATCCTGTTTAAAGAATTAGACAAGAAGTATTCTCTAATTTCATTCACTAATTAACAAGTTATTTCTAACAATACACAAATACAAGCGATTATGAGACTTATAACAGGACTATTACTTTTCATTGTTCTATTTCTTGCCTGCAAAAGCGAGCCACAAAAAGAGGCTAATATTAGTCTTGCAACGGGCCCAAAGTATGAAACGTATAACTATACCGGATTTACAAAAGAAGAAATTTACGGATTTCACAAACGGATATATGAAGGAGGTAATTGGACGGAATATGGCGATTTAGAACGGTACTTTTATCTCAATTTTTCTCAAATTCAAAAGCATTCACGCATACTACGATCCGATACACCAAAAATTCTGAAAGAAACACCAAGAGATGATGTGAAAAATTTTATAACGTCATCAGATTTAAAAAAAGGAGGCGGACTCTCATTAAACGATTATGTACAACAAGTAGAAGTTAACGGATTAATCATAATTCATAAAGGCAACATCGTCTTTGAAGGCTATCCGAGAATGTTTCCAAGCGATTTGCATATTAATATGGTCATAACTCAAGTCTTTGTGAGTACCTCTATTGCTATTTTGGAGGATAGAGGTTTAATCGATACAAACAAACCCATTGATTACTACTTTGATGCTCTTAAAAATTCAGGTTGGGAAGGTGTGCCAATAAGAGATATTCTCTCTATGAGTTCAGGAATTGAACACGTTCTATTGAAGAACTATGAGGTGAGTTTTGACCCAATTAAGGATTTAGCAACGGCAAAGTCTGCGCAGCGATCAGGTGTAGAGTACCAATGGTCGAATGCCGATCCTATGTTATTAACACTACTCGTCGAAAAAATAAGTGGTCTTACCTTTCGCGATTTTGTAGAACAGGAAATATGGAGAAAGATAGGTTCAGAATATAGTGCCCTTATAGGAGTCAATAAAAACGGAAGCACTATTTCATATGCCGATGGCATGTCAACAACACTTCGAGATCTAGCCAGATTCGGTTTGGCATTTACACCTAGTGGCAGAAAGAGCGTCGACCCAATAATTTCTGACGCTCACTTATCAAAAATTGGCAATGTAAATAAGAACCTCAAGAAGACGTCACGAAATTTTAAAGAAACGATCTATAGTAATTATCAATGGGGTGCAGTATTCGAAGATGGCGATTTTTACAAAGGGGCACATGGAGGACAAGGACTATATATCTCTCCATCTAAAGATTTGGTTATTGCATTTTTTGGAACGTCGAATATTGATCGTGAACGGAATCAACTTGATGTCATTGCTCGACAGCTCTCTACATCTGGACTATTTGATCTGGAATAAAAACCCAATACTATAAAAATTAACGACATACGAATATCTATAACTATTTAAACAAGATAAAAATGAACATACTTAAATTCATATTACTGTCTGTTATTATATGTGCAACGACCGCCAATGCGCAACAAAATGATAAAAAAAAAACATTCTCAAGTGCGAAAGGAGCTTCTGCTTTAGTATCTCCACAAATTCAAGTAGTGCCAATCAAAGATTCTAAAACAGCAAGAAATTATGAATTGTATATAGAATTGCCAGAAGATTATGCTAAGAACGAAAACAAAGCGTATCCTGTCATTTATTATACAGATGCAATGTGGCATCTTGAAATGCTATCTGCCTGCCAAGAGTTCATCCTAGAGGATGTAATTCTAGTTGGCATTTCCTGGCAATTAGATATGAATGAAGACTTAAAAAAGGAAGTGGGAGCGCATGTAAGTAGGTTTCGAGATTACTCTATGAGTGCACATACGAATCCAAAAATTCAAGCAAAATACCAATTAGGTCAAGCCCGAACACATTTAGACTTTATTAGAAACGATGTAATGACCTATGTTGACGCTACCTATCGAACCGACCCCAACAGTCGCACCTATTTTGGATATTCATTGAGTGGTGAATTTGGTGCATATATTCTAATGGCTCAACCCGATAGTTTTAATAATTACATTATTGGCAGCCCGACAATTAAAGATGAAATTGATCATTTATCAAAACTCAATACAAAGTTTGGACCTTTTAAAAGCTCAGATCGAAGCACGAGTATGAATGCCAATGTTTTTATTGCTCATGGCTCTTTAGAAAAAGAGACAGTGGTAGCACCTATAGATGCGTTTGTTAGCTTATTAAAAGATAGACGAGACGATGGATTATCTGTATTAAAAGAAGTGATAGACGGAAACCATAGTACTGCATTTCCATCGACCGTGATTCGCAGTATTTATTGGTTGTCATCGCTAATGAACCATACTGCAAGCGACGGTTATGACGTTTCATTTTGGGATGTTCCACTTCTCAACAACCCGTTTGTTACGACTACCCCAGCGAACAGAAATGATGGTATAGCGGTAGACACCTTATCGGTAGCTAACAATGATCAAAATGCGATTCTTAACTTGTCTCAAGAGATTTTTGAGGGTACACATGGAGGTTATGATGCCTTACTCATTTCACATAAAAATAAATTGGTTTTTGAATCTTATTATAATAAAGGCCGTATCAACCTAGCTCATGGGCAAGCATCAGCAGTAAAAGCGTATACCAGTTTGGTTTTGGGTAGAGCTATTCAAATGGGGTATCTCTCTACAGAAGATCTTAATAAACCGTTGATTCGCTTTTTAAAAGACGTCGATCCTAAAAAAATGGTCAAAGGCGCCGAAAAAATAACATTGCACAAGGCCTTGACCATGCATGGAGGATTGACTATAGATAGGGATCAATGGAAAGAAATTGAAAAAGATACCCTTCGATTAAAAGGCCAGGGGCTGGTTCAAACACTTCTCGAAGAAAGTGCACCTATTACAAAAGCGTCTCAAACGTATTTGTATGGTAATTTTAATCCGATGTTGGTGATGAGCGTCATTGATGCTGTTGTTCCTGGAACGGCCAAGGACTTTATTAAACGAGAACTCCTCGATAAACTTGATATTTCTGATTATACATGGTCAAATCACATTAGTGGTTTGCCAGAGGCGGGGTGGCGCGTACGCATTAGATCTCGTGATATGCTTAAATTGGGTAGTTTGGTGCTCAATAAGGGCAAATTAAACGGCGAACAGCTAATTTCTGAAGCATATCTAGCCAAAGCCACGAGCGCAATTGTGAAACCTACAGAAGATTGGATGCCTAAAGACTATCGCTATGGTTATTTTTGGTATCAAACACTTATAAAAGTAGGTCGAAAAAGTTATGATACCACATTTGCTTGGGGTGGTGGCGGACAGCGTGTCATAGTAATAGAAGAACTTGACTTGATTGTTGTGATTTCTGGTCATGATGGAGAAGATGATAAGATAATGAATCAAATCTCTAAAATAATTATACCTGCATTTGTAAAAGAGTAATTGTCTTCCTTTGGTGCCTTATGTTAATAAAATTTGGTTAGAACAAGAATAGGTTAATCTTTTGTTTCTTTTTTATCAAGAAAAAAAGAAAAGCTACTTTAGCTCTAAATTGACCCCATGAAGCAACGACTATCTTTTACACTACTACTAATTTCTTTTTGGTCTTACGCACAAATCTTTGTCGACGACGTCGATAGAGTAGCAGTTGTCGTAATCGATTACTGTGTAGATGAAAAAGGTAAACGTTATAATATCGTAATAAACCAAGAAAAGAGCACCTATAAACATGAAGGTTGGCAACAAGGTTGTTTAGAGAATTTCAAAAAAGCAAAGTTAATTTATCCAATGAAAATGACTGATGAATGCTGGCAATCGGTTTATTATTTTGTGAATTCAAAATATAAGACTTATGAATTACCAGAAGAAGATCGAATAAAATGTAGCGCTTTTCATCGAGGGAAATTTAAGTATGAAAATCCGGCATATAGTGAGACCATAATGCATCGACGCAAAAAGCGTCAAATAGAAAAAGGAGGCTTAGGAGGTCGACAAGTGTATGCTATTAAGTGGATTGATGATCATAAGTATATTTTAGAAACCGTAAAGCTACCATTAGAGAAAGACAAACATAAAGAGGATAATATTATAGAAGTTGAAATTATTGAACTATTAAATGATATCACCTACTTATACAAAGCTGAAATCACAAACAAAGAGGATACCGATATAATTTTTGGACTAATTACCAAAATCTAATTGTATCATCATATCGCACAATCATAGAACTTGAGGCTGTAGTGTCAAAAATGTATCGATGTCATTGCCATAACTGAAGGCATAATATCACTTAATGATTATATCGTACAAGAGCCGAGAGAGCTATTTAGAATAGCATAATTAACATCGATTGAATTAGTCAGGAATTCAAGTAAAACCCCTACATCTTTCAGGAAAAACATCCCTAAAAAAAAGGAGGCAAACCCTGTAAATAAAGGGGAGAAAGCCTCTTGACACTACCACTATTTGCAGCTAACTTTGGAGTCTAATTCTAAATCTATACATATGAAAGTTATTCAGCTTGCTACTAAGATTTTTGGACTTCTAATTTTTATAACTAGCGTCAATAGTACGTTTGCACAACAGAAACTACAAGTGGTTACAAACACTTCATTTAGCTGTTCATCAAATGCAGAATGTAAAAGAAAGTGTGAAGCGCTTGGCAGCGACCATACATGGAAACCGAATCCAGGAGGATCTACCTTTGGTACCTGTACAAAGAGAAGACAATTCTTACCGAATGGTATTGAGATGGACTCATTCCCTCAACATCATGGAATTTTCGTTGAAACTACCGCTAATGACAGCTCTTTTCATAAATCAAAATCAAAGTTTATACTTGGATTAATGAAAAATAAGAAGTGGCATAAAGATACGGTGGCACCACCTTCGGTACCATTAACAATCTTAGAATGTGAATCATTGGGTGGTACGGTACAATATCATCCTGGTTGTAGTACAACATTACTAAAATGTTCTAATAGAGGATATGCAGCATGCATCACGAAAACAGTGTTGACTACGAAATAAGTGGTGACATTAACATATGCTAAAAAAATCAAGACACTCAATATGTAGAAATACAAACATAGGAGGGAAGCATACTATGTATAGAATCGGTTGAAAAATATTTCCTTAATTTTGAATGAATACTTTCTTAATTATGGAATGTGCAACTATATATTATGATAGGCCTCATTACTTTCCGATGCATTTACATCCGGACAGATATACCTTTTCCTATATAATAGATGGTGGCGCTTACCTGTTGAACAATAGATCAGTATATACCTTAGAACAAGGTGATTTAGTAATTATACCTCCGTATGTGTCGCATCAAACCCTCATAGAAAGCTTTTTTCATTATAAGGTCATACGAGTTCCTAAATTACATTCATTTGTTGGTTTTGATCAAAAGAAAGGTGGATTAACAATAATAAGAAACAACCCTTTATACAAAGACCAATACGATCAATGGTTTGAAGCAGTTAGAAATAACACCACTGAAAACCGCGACGTTTCTAAAGTATTCGAACAATTTTTAGTAAGCGAAGACGGATCGTTATCGACTTCTAAAATTATTTTAAAGAAGGCTTTAATTCATATCGAAAATAACTTTCATAGAAAAATATCAATAGAAGAGCTTTCAGATATCACACACTTAAGTGAAAGCCATTTTCAGCGTATTTTTAAGTCAAACATAGGAATTTCGCCCACGCGTTATCTGCAAAATCTACGCATAGAAAAAGCCAAGGAGCTTATCAAAATTAGAAATTCATTTACAGACATTGCTTATGACACGGGTTTCTTTGATCAAAGTCATTTCAATAAATATTTCAAAATTAATGTTGGCATGATCCCAAAACGATATGCAGATATCGTTAAAAGATGATAGAATTTTACAATTTTAAGAGGTAGTAATACCTGAACTTGCATAGAAAATTAAGATTATGCAAGAATTAAATCCTCAAGAAGTCGAAGAAGCCCAAAACACGTTAATACGTTATTGTGGAGAGTTTTCACCAACTGTAATTGAAAAAGCTTTCGGAAGCTATATTTATGATAAAAATGGGAAGGCTATTCTTGACTTCACATCGGGACAAATGTGTTCGGTTTTTGGGCATAACCATCCAAAATTTGTCGAAATAGCAGAGAATGCCGGGCAAGGAGCGATTCATTTGCTGAGTTCTATGTTATCACCACCGGTAATAAACCTTTCTAAACGCTTATCGAGTGAACTCCCAGAAAGCTTGTCTAAATGTATTTTTTTGAATACCGGCTCAGAGTCTAATGAAGTAGCCATTAGAATGGCTAAACTTGTTACAGGAGGCTTTGAAATTCTTGGATTGTCTGGTTCATGGCACGGTATGACAGCTGGTGCCCAATCGTATACCTATTCTAAAACAAGAAAAGGCTATGGACCACAGATACCTGGTAGTTTAATGATACCGGCTCCATACGAATATAGATGTCCGATTGCTCATTGTAAAGGAACTTGTGACAATACTTGCTTAGAAGTTGGAATGCAAATGGTAGATCAGCAATCTGTAGGTGCATACGCTGCATTCATAGCCGAACCCTTATTGAGTGCTGCTGGTATGATTGAGTTAAAACCAGATTATGTTAAACGACTCAAAGAATTGTGTGATGAGAGAGGTTTACTACTCATATTTGATGAAGCCCAAACTGCCTTGGGTCGTCTTGGAAGAACTTTTGCATTTGAAGATTATGATGTTGTACCAGATTTTTTAACACTCTCCAAAACACTAGGTGGGGGCATGCCTTTAGCGGCAATGGTTACAAGCAAAGAGATCGAAGCAGTATGTCATAACAAGGGTTTCGTATTTATTACTTCTCATGTTTCCGATCCCTTTTGTGCCTCCTTCGGTATGGCCGCTTTCGAAATACTTTATGAGCAAGAATTGGCGAAGGCAGCGATAGAAAAAGGGGCTTATTTAAAAGATCAATTAGTAGCATTACAAGAAAAACACGAGTGTATTGGAGATGTTCGAGGTAAAGGGTTGCTACTAGGTGTAGAAATAGTTAAAGACAGAGAAACGAAAGAACCAGACGATCACTTCGGGCATCAAATCTGTAGTCGTTGCTTAGAATTGGGTCTAAACATGAACATTGTGAGAATGAAAGGATATGGCAGTGTATTTAGAATTGCACCACCTTTAACCATAAGTAAAGACGAAATAGATATTGGTATAGCTATAATCGATGAGGCCATACGTGATTGTTCTTAACAGAATTAATTTGTGGTAAAATAGTTTATTCAGTGACTGAAATGGATATACAAAACTTTGATTCAAACAATAATTCATGAACTCCTATTAAAAAATAGGGGTGATGCGATTAAATACTCTTTCTGCTAAATCGAGTTTACCAGATTTATAAACTCCATTAAAAAAAAGTGAAAATCACATGAATAAATGTGTGTGGAATGGGATTTATAACTAAAAAAGCTTGTATAGGTTTTGTATAGGCTACTAAACTATAACCTGAAGTTAAGTTTAGTATTTTTGAAAAAAACTAAATTACATGAAAACCAAGTATAAATTCACAATTATCATTTTTCTAATTACATTTCAAGTTTCTAGTCAAGAGTTAGATGTAATTTATACAGAATTAGTATGGTCTGATGAATTTAATGGCGACGGCAATATTGACGCAACGAAATGGCACCATCAAACAAAAGGGCCAAATGGAGGTAGATGGTTTAATGGTGAACTACAGCATTATACCAATCGTACTAACAACTCCTATGTTATTAATGGTAACCTAAATATTGTTGCTAAAAAAGAGACCTTCACGCAAGATGGAATCACTTTAGATTATACTTCTGCAAGGCTTAATTCAAAATTTGCTTTCACCTATGGTAGAGTTGACGTACGAGCGAAACTTCCTTTCGGGAATGGCACTTGGCCTGCAATTTGGACTTTAGGCAAAAACATTACTGAACAAGGAGCTTATTGGCAAGAACAAGGTTTTGGAACTACTGGATGGCCTGCTTGTGGCGAAATAGATATAATGGAACACGGGTTACATGCAACTAATGATGTTTCGTGCGCTTTACATACACCCTCTAGCTCAGGAAACACGATGAATACATCGACCAAAACACTTTCTAATGTTGCAGAAAATTTTCATGTGTATTCTATGAATTGGTCCCCAAATCAAATCACTTTTTTGATTGATGATGTTGCTTATTATACCTACAACCCTTCTATTAAAAACAGCAGTACATGGCCGTTTGATTTAGATCAATTCTTATTACTTAATATTGCTATGGGCGGTTTTTCTGGCACAATAGATGCTGATTTTTCAGAAAGTAAGATGGTGATAGATTACGTTAGAATTTATCAAAATAGCACCTTAAGTGTAGATGATGTATTTGCTGAGAAGTTTTCTATTTATTCTAATCCTACATCAGGTTTTATAACCATTTATACAAATGAGAACATTGATAAAGTAGCACTATACTCCACTTTAGGGCAATTAATACTAAATAGAAATAATACTACAAAACAAATTAATACAAAACACCTAAAATCTGGAATATATATATTAAAAATTTATTCTGGAAATAAGACAGTAACTAAGAAAATTATAATAAGTCAATAAGTCGATTTTCTTGTTGATATAAAGCTAAAGTACTATATCTATAATTATGTGTAAGTTGCGCACGGCAATTATATGTTTTATTTGAGTTCGTAAATAGTAGTATTAGTATAGTTATATGTTGTTTTGCTTTGTTCACTTCCTTTTGACTTTATATTGAATGAGCTCATGAATCTTTATATGATATTTGGCTTTCGTCGAATCTTATTCTTCGATTTATTCACTAGATTTCTATTGTTTTAGAGGATCTCATGAATATTAAAATAGTTCCCTATTTTAATATTTGGTAAAAGCAATTATATCTACAATTCTTTATAAAGTTTTCCTTTGGGAGTTTATCTACAAAAGTTAATGAAACATTCATTAAGCAAACCAACATAGGAGGTAAGCGAATTGTTTAGAATCAACTTAGAAATTATAATAACATCAAATTTACTCTTTGTTTTTTTCTTTATTCTCAGCAACGGACCTCTCAAGGTTTTTAAACGATTCACTAAGACTAGCTATATATGAAATCAAAACATTATTCATGTTTTTGGCATTTGTTTTTATTGCAATAACGCTCGAATATACTTCTTTTAAGTTTTCAACATATAATTTTGCATCATCTATTTTCATTGTCTTTTTAGCAACATTTACATCACCTAAAGTAGAACTAATATTTATCAAGTGCTCATCTATATTTTCACTAAAAGTGAATATTTGTTTGCCTACAGTATTAGCTGCTGATCCTTTTGTTGCGGCAAGAATTGCTTTCTTTTTATCATTTAGTTGATTCCACCTTTTCTTGAATTCTATTGCAATCCTTATATTGGATTTTTGTCTATCTGCCTTTAAGATATCTTCAAGAAAAAAGTTATTACTTAGAGATTCCATAGCACCAATATCATCAAACAAATTACTAGAAACCGCGAACACTTTATTAACCCTTTCTAAATTTGAAATATCTTTATTTAAATCTTGAATTGAGGTTCTAACTATTGCAGGTAGCTCTTCCTTTGCTGCCCTCTTCTGTCGATTGGAAGCTTTATCACCAAATATTTTTTCCACTAATGGTATAACTAATTTACCAATGGTCTCTATAGTTTCAATTTGAGCATTAACTGAAGTACTTATTGTAAAAAATAATACAATTAATAAAGTTCTAAATTTTTTCATGACTTGTAAGGTTTGATGATTAATGTTATTTATTTTTAAAAATTATAGTCTCGTTTAATTTAAGTTTATCATAATGAGCATCTCTATATTTTAAAATACCTTTTTGTTGTAATAAATATGGATTATCATTATTAGCAATAGCATCTTTTAACAATTTTTTTGCCATCTCATTGAAGTCTCTAATGCTATTTTCAAGGAGGCTTTCATAATGTTTTTTAAAATTATCAATGTCAGAATTTTCGCTCAAAGATTTAAGATGGGTAATAGCCTTCTCATCATGATCGAATGCATCTTTAGGAGGTCCATTTTTGTAACAACAATTATTTATTTTATTTAAAAAAGAAAAGTAGTCAGATGTTAATGATTTTAAAAACTTGTACCTTTTTGGTTCATCTTTACATTTTTTATTTGCCTCATCTTTTAAACTCATTAATTTTAACCAGTCAATATAAATTTGTTTAATCGTTTTTTTTAAATTTTCAGACCCGGTACCTTCATTAATAACTTCAATATTTCTTAAATTGAAAATTATTGCTCCTGTACTAACAATTATATCTTTTAGTAAATAATTTGCCATTGAATAATCAACAATATTGGCCTTATATTCTATCCCTTTCATACTAAGTTCTGAATTCGAAAATAATGTACTATCGAGTGGTTTAAAAAAATACAATTTTTGTTCAATCAAATTATTAATGGACTCTAAAGAATGTTGATTCAACAGCACTTTGGAGTTCTTAGATAAGGAAAAAGCGCTATCTACTGCTTCGTTTAAAGATTTTATCTCATTTTCAAAAACCCCATCAATCAATTGAGCATTTTCTTTAAATATTGGTTTGTAATGTATTTGGTAATCATCTCTTTCGTCTCTTGCATTGCTTTCAGCTTCAATATCTTGTCCATTGACATGCTCTATCCCGTCGAAGGCACTATCGGCTCCTTCTTTTACTTCTTTACATGAATGAATGATAAGTATTAAAATGATCTTAAATAATAGAATTTGTTTATTTTTCATGGAATTTAATGGCTAGGCAGGTAAAATTGTATTTTTTTTTAATATGAGTCAACAGGATTTTCCCCTTTTTTTAACAGGATTTTTCTCTTGTCATTTAGGGTGTTTTTCCTCTTTAAAAGGTCTTGTTAAAATATTAATTTAGTAGGTTATTCTAATAGTAAGGTAATTCCTTTAATTTAGAGTAATAAGTAGAATATCTATAAATTAATTGAGAAAGAAATGTTTATGATCACAAAGAAAAGCACGTTATTTATAACTAATTCTAAATAGTTTGAGTTTATTACTATGGCAAAAATATTGGTAATAGAAGATGAAAGTGCAATTAGGAGAGTGTTAGTTAAAATTCTAACAGAAGAAAGCGACACCTATCAAGTTGTTGAAGCAGAAAACGGGGAAATCGGAATTGAAATTTTTGAAAAACAAGATTTTGATTTGGTGCTTTGTGATATTAAAATGCCTAAAATGGGTGGTGTAGAAGTCCTTGAAAGGGCGAAAAGAAGTAAACCCCTTATTCCATTTATTATGTTATCTGGACATGGCAATTTAGATACAGCTGTGAAAACTATGCGGCTTGGTGCATATGATTACATTAGTAAACCTCCAGATCTAAATCGCTTCCTTTCTTCAATTACGGAGGCGCTAGAAGATAAATTTACGTTTAAAGAGCAACAAAATACAGTTCATCAAACAGAAAATTCAAAAGTAAAAGTATTATTAATTGAAGATGAAGTAGCAACGAGAAGAGTTTTAGTAAACCTATTAAGAAAAGAAAACGATATCTATGAAGTTTCTGAAGCTGAAGATGGATTAAAAGGAATAGAAATTTTTGAAAGACAAGATTTTGATTTGGTACTTTGTGATATTAAAATGCCTAAAATGAATGGTCTAGAGGTTCTAGAAAGAGCAAAAAAAATCAAGCCTCAAGTCCCTTTTATTATGGTGTCGGGGCATGGTGATCTCGATGTTGCTGTAAATACCATGAGACTTGGAGCATATGATTATATTAGTAAACCTCCAGATTTAAATCGTCTATTTAATACTATTAAGAATGCTGTTGGAGATAGAAATCAAGAGAATAACGAAATCGGTCAAGAACAGAGTTTAATAGCAGTAGCATATATTGATGGCAAACTAAGATGTATTCGGATTAGTCGAGATGGTGATTATGCTTTGGTGGATAAAAAAAATTACTACCATAATATTTTATACCCTAATTTTTTACATGTAATACAATTAAAACAGGCCGTTGAAGAATTTGAATATTTAATTAATAATCCAAAGACAAGAGAGCAAGATTTACAAGTTTTTTTTGAGAAAAACCCTGAATTCATCTTGAATGATGATTATCGTGTGGCACACTCGAAAATTATTCTAAGCAATAAAAATAACGTTAACTTAATTCCAGATTTTATCCTAGAACCATATGATAATAAACATATGTCAGACTTACTCGAATTAAAACTTCCAAAAACAAAAGTTTATACGTTAAAAAAGAATAGATATAGATACTCTAGTGCAGTTTTTGAAGCCTGTGCCCAACTAAGAGAGTATTCCACTTACTTTGAAGAAGAGTTTAACAGGAAGAGAATATTAGGTAGACATGGATTACATCTTTATAAACCAAATATGTTGGTTATTATAGGTAGACAAAGCAATCTAGATCCGGTGCAAATAAAAAAGATTCATAACGACTTGTCAAATCTGAAGTTAATTAGTTATGATGAAGTATTAAATAAGATGAAACGAAAGCTAAAATAGTATTTTACCTGTATCTTTAATCGCTTAGCAACTAGTCACGCAAATAATCGAATAAAAGTTAACCTTGATTTTTAATATACAATCATAAAACATTATTACATATGAAAAAGAGTATTCAATTGTTAATGCTAATAATTCTTCTTTCATGTAGTAGCGAAGACGCGCCTGAGATTCTAACAACAACAATTGTGCACAGCGTTACTGTTAGGCTTCCAGAAACTTCAGGGTCTCGTACAATATATTCAGATTTCGACTTCGAAGATTTAGATTCCTTCATTACTAATTCGAGTAAAATAACAGATGTTAAAGTGAATTCTCTTAGTTATAAGTTCAAAAATCTTACAGGTAATTCAGAGGTTGATATGTATTCTTATAGAATATATGTGAATGGTCGGATGATTGAGGAAGTTTCTGACCCCATTAGTTTAATTCAGGCTGTCAGACAAGGGACTGTTTTTAAAATTGAAAGCGATTCATTATTTGATGATGTGGCAACACATATATTAATTAATCCCGTAGTCGTTGTTCGTTCAAGTGGATGGGTTCAGTCTGATGAAAGCCCTGCTAATTTTGATATTGAAGTTACTATTGGTGTAACCGCGACTTTTTGACTTAATTTTATTACAATCAAACGTGAACGTCATCTTTACTTTATCATTTTTGTAAAAAGATAGTATTAAATAAAGTATAATGCAGAAGAGTGCAGCTACGCACGAATTTACTGCCATTCAAGAAAGTGCACTATAACTTACTACATTATGTTACTTTGCTTTGGAAAAGCAAAATGTAACGCTACTTCTCTGAAAGTTTTTCTTCAAAAGTTTATTTAACGAATGTAATGGAACACTTATTAGGCAAACCGACGTAGGTGGGAAGCTAATGTGTGTGGAATGGATGTTTACCTATTTCATTAATTTAGCAATATGACTATTTCTGAATATAATCTAAAAATATTAGAGATTGAGAAAGAGCTAGAATTACCGAAAAATGAATTTTTCGATATTGAATTTTGTCCTGAGAGACCTGAAATTCTAGACTTATTCAATTTTTATATTACCACATTAGAGCAGCAATCTTATTATGGAATATCGCCATGTTTTATTTATATTAATAATTACAGAATAATAAACGCAAGAGCAGGAGTTATTTATGGTAAGGGAGTAATTACAATAAACTGTGGTTTGTTATTTTGGCTATTTAGTGAATTCAAGAACAAATTAGAAATAGACACATACAAAGGAATAAAACTTTTCGAACTTTTAAAGCCAAGACTCGATTTACCAATTAGCAAATTAATGTATCAAACTGGCTTACATTTCACTTTTTATCACGAGATGGCTCATTTAGTACAAAAGTCTGAACAATTGACTCCCTTTCTAGATGAAAAGCCTCAAAACAATGAAGAATATTCAAAAGAAAGACATTTGCTAGAACTGGATGCTGATGAATTCAGCTCTCTTTGCATAGGTACACATACAATGCAATATGCTGAAAAATTATTTAACAAGAGTTTAAATGCATCAGTTTTTGAGGGTATAATTTGTTTAATATTAATACCTATAATACTTTATCTAATTTCTTTTTCAAAGTATGAAGATGATATTTATTTTGAAACAAATACTCACCCACATCCATCAATTAGATTAATTAATATTGCTTTAACTATAACGCATTATTGCAACCAGAGTCTTAAGGCTAAGAAGTATGATTTTCAAATTGATCAATTCAGGGTAATCACATATGCCCTTGAAATTGCACATGAATTAGATGTAGAGTTTTATCAACTAAATCGAGTTGAACATTTTAGAAAAATATTATCTGAAAATAGACGTAAGATTTCTAAATATATTCACTCTTTCGTTGAACTTAAGAAAAATAATGATAGCTTATCTGTTAGTAAATGGAATTTCCACAAAGCTTCACTCAACAATAATTAAAATATTACACTTTAAAGTTATAAACATTATTGTTAATAAGTATATTTTACACTTTAAAGTTGTTTGTTGTTTTTTTTACTATATTTGCATTGTGAATTTATATCATGGCATCAAAAGAACAAGTAAAGAACTACTTAAAGGAGTTCAAAGTAAAGATGGACATTTGGAATGTTGTTTTCCTCGACGATAGAGGGAAAAATTCCCAGACTCTTGCTGACTTGGAACTAATGCCTATGGAAAGAAAAAAAATTCTCGAAAAATTAGTAATTGATGATTACTGCGAAGGCCCTCTTAAAGAAACTCAATATGGAGGTTCAGAAATGTGGGTGTTTGGCAGGACGTTGAGAGGAAAAGAAGTTTATATCAAGATTACACTTGGAGTTGAAAATACAGGTGTGATATGTATTTCTTTTCATATAGCAGAGTATCCTATGGAATATCAATTTAAGTAATTATGAAGAGCCCATTTACAGGTAAAGAGATGTCTATTAAAATTAAAAAAGAGGATTTAACTTTTAGAAAGGAACTTTTTAATGTTACCTATCCTAGTTTTTATTGTACTGATAGTAAACAATACTTTACTACAACGGAGTTTGATACTGTTAAAATGAGACAGGTTTACAATCAGTATCGTGACAAGTACAATTTGCCTTTCCCTGAAGAGATTAAGGAAATAAGGGCAAAATATGGTCTTTCTGCAACTAAAATGTCCGAAATATTAGGGTTTGGGGTTAATAGTTACAGAAATTATGAAAATGGTGAGGTGCCGAATCAATCTAATGCAAATTTGATCCAATTAGCAAACGATCCAATTCAATTTAAATCTTTGGTTAGGTTAAGTAATGCTTTCAAGGAAAGTTCGGATGATAAAAATGACTTTACAATTGAAGGCCATAGACTTCTTGATAAAATAGATAGATTGATTGAAAAAAAGAAGAAAATCAGATTCTCATTAAGATTTGAAAATTATTTATTAGGAAATAAGCTACCTGATAATTATTCAGGTTATGTCAAACCCAATATTGAAAAACTAACTGAAATGGTTGTTTACTTTGCTCAAAATATGCAACCATATGTAACTCAATTGAATAAATTATTGTTTTACTGTGATTTTCTTCATTATAAAAGTGAAGCTGTCTCGATTAGTGGTACTCGATATAGGGCTATAAATATGGGACCAGTTCCAAATAATTATGATAGTATATTTGATTATATTAAAAATACAGAGGCTATCAAAATAATTAAAACAGAGTTCGATAGAGGTTATAGTCAAGAGTTTATTGGTAATAAAGATTTTGATTCAGAAAAATTCACCGATAAAGAACTTGAAATTTTAGATAGAGTATATCAAGAATTTAAATCTAAAAGCACAACTGAAATTATTGAAAAAAGTCATTTAGAAGATGCTTGGAAAGATAATTTTGAAAATGGAAAAAGTTTAATTGATTATAAATATGCGTTTAATTTAAATATATAGGCTGATAAAAAAACAAAATCCAATCTATTGCTGGTAACAATAAATTGGATACATATGGGACTTAAAGTTTTCGAGGACTTCAAAAATTAAGACTTATCATCTTAATACTTCCCGTTTTTTGTTGTACAAAGGTACAAATTTATATTAACTCACAATTTGCCCTTTTTCAACACTTACCTGAGTAGTAAGCTCAAGCTACTTTTAACAAGTGAGTTAATCCATTAAAAAAAGAAAAATGGAGAATAAAGACGATAAGGGTCAAGGTAATTCTAACGACCACGCGAACAATTTTGTTGAGATTATAGTAAATGATGAAACTTTTAAAATTCACAGAGGAAGAAGATCTGTTGCAGAAATAAAAGCTGCAGGAGAAGTTCCACAGGTTGATAAATTAGAACAGGTAATTGATGGAGTTTTAAAACCTCTTGATGATAACGGTTCCGTTGTGATCAAAGGAGGCGAAGAATTTAAAAGCCATGTTCCAAGTGGAGGAGCGTCATAATAGTCAGCAATGAAATCTTTTGAAGAACAATTTGAGGAATTAAAGAAGTTTTATCCTCATGCTCAAAGGGCTTTGGAAGGTGGAATCGAGTTCATTTTATTACCTGAACTCGATCTTCCTCCCAATTGTAAGCCCAATAAGGTTGATGCACTATTATGTCCAGTTTTAAGAGATGGTTATCACACTAGGTTATTCTACAGTGAATTAATTATTGGAATACCACAAAAAAATTGGAATGGAAAAAAACATATATGCGGCCGCAATTGGGTTTCATATTCTTGGAAATCTAAAGTTGGTATGGAACTATTGCAAATGATTAGATACCACTTATACACACTAAACTGTACAAAATGAAAAAAGTTACTATAAGAATTTCGAAATCTTTATGCGACCAAATTAGAAAAGATTTGTCTAGACCTCATAAGTTCGCTTTTGAAAGAGTTGGATTTGTAATTGGATATAGCACATCTATTTCTGAAAATGAAGATTTGATATGTATTTCTGAATACATAAAAATTGATGATGACAATTATATAAAGGATAATACAGTTGGTGCTCGTATTAATTCTGATGCAATTAGAAAAGGAATGCAGATTGCAATGAATAAAAAATGTTCTGTTTTCCATGTTCATGTGCATTTAGGTAAAGAAACTCCTGAGTTTAGTTTAACTGATTTAGAAGAGTTGCCAAAAATCGCTGAAGCTATGGTTAACGCCAATTCTAGAAACGTTCACGGGGTTCTAATATTGAATTCTAATGGTGCAAATGCTATTTTGAAAATAAAAGAAAGTAAGGGGAATGTTTGTTTGAAAAAAGTTACAATTGTTGGTTATCCAATGTTTTTTAATCAAACTTCTTATGAAAATGCAAATTTTGATGAAAATAGATATGACCGACAATCATTTTTAGGAATCAATGCTCAAAAAATAATAAGCAAAGTTAAAGTTGGAATTATCGGGCTTGGTGGAGGAGGCTCTCACATAATTCAACAATTAGCGCATTTAGGAGTCCAAAATTATGTGATTTTTGATGGTGATTATGTGTCAAATTCTAATTTGAATAGACTCATTGGAGCTACATTAGAACATGCGAAGTTTAAACAACAAAAAGTTGATACTGCAATAGCATTAATTAAAGGATTGCAACCAACTGCAAATATTACTTTTGTAAATGATAAATGGGAAGAGAAGCCAGAATTACTTCAATCTTGTGATGTAGCTTTAGGAGGAGTGGACACATTTGCTACAAGAAGAGATATTGAAACCATTTGTAGAAGGTATTTAATTCCATACATAGATATAGGGATGGATGTTAGAATAGTGGAATATGAAAGCCCTAGGATGTATGGGCAATTAATTTTATCATTAGCGGGTTTTCCTTGTATGAAATGTATGGGTTTTTTGACAGAGGAAAATTTAGCGTTAGAAGCTGCAAAATATGGTGATGCGGGTCCAAAACCTCAAGTGGTATGGGCAAATGGTGTTTTAGCTTCAAATGCAATAGGTTTATTTACTGATTTAATAACTGGGTGGTCGGGAAGAAATGACAATATGATTTATCAAGAATATGATGGCAATAAATTAACATTGAATAAATCTTACAGGTTAGATTATCTTGATAATGAAAAATGTACTCATTTTCCATTAAAAGAAGTTGGGCCAGTTCGTTGGATGTAGCTTATTTACGGCCTCATAAAATTTTGGTTAAAACAATAGGCGAGTGGCGCGGCAATATTATAAGCACCGGTTCTGGGTTGAAAATCATAATATAATGTATATCATATAGTTATGATATATATTAATAGTTCTGACGCTTCTTATAATATAGCAAAACGAGCCATAATTGTTTCCAAAGTTTTGTGCAGCCTTGACTTTTTGTTTCTTTTGTGTTAAGACAAAAGAAAGCCTAGATATTATGTTAAATAGAATATATGAAGTAGCAAGTGTATAGAAATTTATTGTGAGGGAAATGCGGTAGGATAAATTTTATACTGTTGCGGGAATACAACGAAATGTTCCTGAAACTTTTCTAGTAGAATTATCCAATAAATCAAAATGATAAAATAGAAACTCAAAGCGAAGCTTTTAATGGCGTTGGCAAGGAATGGATTATTGTGTGTAAAATAAATTGTGACAACAATTTGATTTTATAAAACAATCGAGTGCTTGGTAGCGGCAATTTTACATAATGCCAAATTATAGATACAAATAAACGAATTCACTGAAGTCTCTGAGAATCGTATATTTTAAAATTTATGGAGGATTATCTTGAATAACGCAAAGAAAAGCATGGCCGGTGCGAATCTATTTAGCCGAGCGGCGTTGGCGAGGCCAAGCTTTATAAAATAAAGCGCAGACATAATAACAATTATAGCTATCAAATAAACTATAAAGTTTCTTAGCCGTAATTTACTTGATCATAATTATTGACGATATAATTCTAAAGAAGTTATATCTATAATTATGTGTAAATAGCCTGAAATACGGCTATACTTAAATTACTATGTATTTGTACTATAATTTATATTATGTTAAATAGAATATTTTCTGATACCTACCTCTTTGTTGTGTTGCGTATCTAATTCTCAAGCATCCACTGGATACTTGTTCCTTAGATAGTATATTAAATAGAAGATTTCAAATACTCACCCATTCACACTGTTTCTAATACAAATTGAATGTTTTCTAATATTTACCTCTCTGTTGTGCTGCGTATCTAATTCTCAAGCATCCACTGGATCTTTGCCTCTTAGATAGTATGTTAAATAGAGTATTTCGGAATGCACTATCTTTTTCGTTATGTTGCACATCTTATTTTCGAGCCTTCATCGGATAATTTAAATACCAACTCCTTGTAATACCCTGTATCTAAAAACAATTTCCTAAATTCATAGCATGGAAAAAAAACGCTATTCACCGGGTGTCTTACAGTATATTCCCTTTTTTTATGTTATCTGGTCTGATGATTTATTGTCGTATTCTGAGGTCGCCGTTGTAAAAAACGCCATCGAACATGATGATACACTTCAAAAAGACGATTATACCTACTTAACAAAGTATTTAAACAGAAATAAACCTCCCACAAATCAAGAGTTGAAACAATGGAAAAGCACCATTTCCAACGCTCAAATTAAACTCGTTGAAACCGATACCTATCCCCTTAGCACATTTAGTCAAAAAATGGTCTGTCACCATTATGCCGAATGTCCATTCAACACGCATTTAAAAGACATAGAAATAAATCTAGGCATTCAGCCCAATCACTACAATCATTTATTTGAAGTTGCCATCGTAAAAGAAATTACTTCTACATTTTATGACGCCCATGAGATAGACAATCTATTAAAACAAGACCATTCGACCGTCGTTGATAGTTTTAGACACTTATTAAAAGCCCCTATTTTCGACTGGAGTATCAAAAGAACAAAAGAAACGTTTCGAGCACATGTTTTAAAACAGGTCGAATTTTTGGCGCATAATGGCATGGGTGCAATGGCCTATCCATCGGCCTATGGAGGCACCAATAATATGCCTGGCTATGCCGCTATTTTTGAACATCTTATGTATGTTGATGGTAGTTTAGCTGTAAAATTTGGTGTGCAATTCGGCCTTTTCGGTGGCAGTATCCAAAAATTGGGCACCCAACAACATCATGACACCTATTTAGCAGCCACAGGTACCGCAAAACTGCTGGGCTGCTTTGCCATGACCGAAACTGGTCACGGCTCTAATGTAAGAGGTATAAAAACGACCGCGACTTATGATAAAACAACCGATAGTATCATTATCCACACGCCCGGTACTAACGACAATAAAGAATATATTGGAAACGCCTTAGATGCGACCATGGCTTCTGTGTTTGCCCAATTAATCGTCGCTGGAAAAAATCATGGTGTGCATGCTATTTTAGTCAACATTCGAGATGAACAACACCGTCTAATGCCGGGTGTTCGTATCGAAGACAATGGCTACAAATTGGGCCTCAATGGCGTAGATAATGGTAAAATATGGTTTCATCAAGTACGAGTTCCGAGAGAGAATTTGTTAAATAAGTATGGTACGATTCAATCAGATGGCACCTATCATTCTGATATTGAAAACCCAAGTAAACGCTTTTTTACTATGTTAGGCACCTTGGTTGGTGGTAGAATTTGTGTGGCACGAGCAGGTCTTGGTGGCGCCAAAAAAGCCTTAACCATTGCCGTAAAACATGCACTAAAAAGACGGCAGTTTAACGACAGTATCAAAGTGCAGGAAGATTTACTCATGGACTACCCTACCCACCAACTGCGCTTAACCCCTGCCATTGCCAGCTGTTATGTCTATGGTATCACCCTCACACATATGATGAAGGAATATAGTGACCCGTCTATTATAGACAAGCGGAAAATAGAAACACAGGCTGCCGGACTCAAATCGATCATTACCTGGTTTGCAAATGCTACTATTCAAGAATGTCGAGAAGCCTGTGGCGGAAAAGGTTATCTCATGGAAAATCAAATAACCGACCTTAAAGGTGATGTTGACATTTTTACAACCTTCGAAGGTGATAATCATGTACTTCTTCAATTGGCTGCCAAAGGCGTCTTGTCGGATTTTAAATCAGAATTCAACAGTGCAGGCTTTACAGCAGTGCTTAAATTATTAAGCACAAGACTTGCAGATACCTTTAGCACTATCAACCCTGTGTACACCAATAACGTAGACAAAGAACATTTGTATAGTTCAAAATTTCATAAGCATGCCTTCGATTATCGTACGCGAAAACTCACCTATTCAATTGCCATGCGTATTCGTAATTATATCAAAAAAGGAATACCGTCATATCAGGCCTTTTTAAAGGTACAAACACACTTGCTGACCTTAGGAAAAGCCTATAGCGTAGGCTTAGCATATGATACGTTCGTCACCTATACTGATGCGATAAAAGATGAAAAATATAGAGCCCTATTTCATAAATTAGGAGTGTTATATGCGCTACATGAATTGAGAAAAGATGCCTCTTGGTATCTAGAACAAGGATATATTGGCGGCACCAAATCAAAGGCTATGCGCCAACGCGTTGAGCGTCTCTCTACAGAATTGCGTCCGCATATAGGTGTTTTAGTCGACGGGTTTGGAATACCCGACCATTGCATGACGGCGCCTATTGCTAGGTAAATTGAGGCTATCATGAATTCGCCTAGGTAGCAATCAAAAAGCTAACACTATGACGATCTATCTTTACGATAAGATGAAGGAGTTGTTTCTTCGAATTTCTTGAATGCGGTATTAAAAGAAGAAAGGCTATTAAAACCACAGTCGAATGCAATAGAAGAAATGGTTAAGTTTTGAGTATGCGTATCAACAAGCATTTTTTTTGCATCCTGCACACGATGATAATTAATAAAATCATTGAAATTTCGTTTGGCATATTGATTGATCGATTCAGAGATATGCTGAGGGCTCTTACCCACCAACTTACTCAATCGTTTCAATGACAAATCGGGCTCTAAATACAATTTATGATCAGTAATTAATGATGATAATTTGTGAAATAACATGCTCTGATCTCCCTCTTTAAAAACAGCGCCATCAAGCTCAGTAATTCTTAATTCAAAGGCCTTATAACTCAAAAAATAAACCGCTACAGAATACATAATCGGTCCAGTGATATAAGGTACCGCATCATCAACGATATTTAAGAAAAAGGAAATCCATATAACTATAAAGCCCGCAATAAGTAGCTGCAGCCAAGTGAGAACAGCTTCTTGAGATTTTGTTTGTACTTCTTTCATGTTGGCCTTCTTCTTTTTAATGAATATGCTTCTGGCCAAAAAAATATAAAAAGCAAAATGTAAATAAATAAAAATGAGAATACTCCCAAATACAATAATAGCTTGTTTATTATTGGTATCAAACCAATTTTTGGTCACAAAAAAACTAGCAGCAAACAATAAAAAAACGGAATTAATTCGAAAATATAACCCCTTGAGATATTGAAATTCACATGGGTCATGGCTAAAACATACCACCGTAATAAAGGTCCTATTAATAGCAAAAATGCCAATCCTGCAAAAATAAATAGGGGTTCTAAGTCATTTCCGAAGTTTAGCAATACTGATTTTCCAACCCGAAATGCCATGAAAATAAGAATCAATCCTAATAGTATATTCGCTTTGGTCTTTTTCTTTTTTAAAACACATAGATAAACAGCAAATAACACCCCGTGTAAAAATCCGGCGCTACTAATTATAATGAGAAATATATCTAAGAAATTCAATACATTTTTTTTTCAAATGTAGCTATATTTTTTCGTTAGCCTCTTCACATTTTTTGGCGAATGAAACCAAAGCGAGCATATCATAAAAATCTCCAATTTTACCTCGCATTGCAGCAATAATACCATGTTTCGCTATCAAGACCCTATTGAGAGGCTTTTGCTGCTTTATCAATAGCTGTTCTATCATCTCCTTGGCTTTCTTTTTGCCATACGTATGATAGATAGTTATTACTTTTACCGCGTTTTCTTCATCAGTAATTTTCCTTATTTTGGGGGTAATACCTAATTGCTCAATCATTTTTTCAGCTAACGTCCAGGTAGACCAAGGATTTTGTCCAGTGATTAAATTTTGGTCATGACTCACTTTATCTAAATACATTTCACCTTCATTAAAATTCGCTCCTTGCGCCATCATCTTATCCTGTAAAAGAAAAGGAAAGATAGATCTGGCTTCTGATATCAAAAGTAATTCTTCAGCATTGGTAAAACCACTTACCTCCTTGTTTTTTAAAAGCGGAGTGCCATTGGTTAGATGTACTTGCACCAAAGCCGCTGGCCCATGGCATACAGCACCAACTACCTTATTCGACTCATAATACGTTCGTACGATCGACTGAATTGTTTTATTATTAGGAAAATCAAACATAGCTCCTTTGCCTCCAGCAAAAAAAACCGCCTGATAATCATCGGCAATAACATCGTCTATTGCAATGGTATTGCTTGTTTTATATTGCGCTAGGGTATCGTTCAAAAAAGCATAATCGAAAGCTCCCATATCTTCATCATCAATAACGACGGGAGGCTTCCCTCCTAACGGACTTGCAATATCGACTTCATAGCCATTTGCTGTAAACACATAATAAGCTCGGGCCAATTCTGACAATTCATATCCTGTAGCTTTATCAGTAGCTCCCATTTTGTCTGTGCTCGTTACAACAGCTAAAATTTTACCACGTTTGGGTTGGATGTTTTCTGACAAATAAGGTAAATCACTGGCGAATGTATCTTCTAAGTTGGTGTCTTTAGGCGGAATTAAACTCTTGAACCATAATCCGAATACTAAAAGAATCACAAAGGTGCTCCCTAAAAAGATGAGTACCCATTTTAAAACACGGTATTTTTTAAACATGCTATGTCAATTATAATTTATAGCACGAAATAAGATAAAAAAACACCTAAACACTGTTTAAATGATCATTCTGTCAGAGTAAATATTATTGTACTAGCTAATTATTGCGCGATCGGATTGATCATAACGCGATGAATCGTATTATAGTTGCAATCGATAATCATTTCTAAAGGATTACAACATTCAATACAATCTTCTATAAACTGCTGTTTTATCTTATGTGTTTCAATCCATGTAGAAACTGCATTATAACAATACGGGCAATTAAAGGCATGTTCTTTCATAGGGCTTCGCTTTTATTCGGTTATTTCTAAAGGCTTAGTTTAGAACGAATTAATATCAACTATAGTGTGTAGCCCATTTACCAATGCTTAATTATGGTATCGCTATCCCTTTCTTAAATACGCTCATTTCTAGAAGTTTATAAGCGTCTGAAACTGTTGTAGGGTCGGACGTAGGATCCATTTTTAAATGTTTATTAAAAAAGCTAATAACAAGTTCATTTGTAATGCCAATACCTAATTTAGCATCGATTGTACCAGTTTGTGCTAAACTAGGTACAGGAATCATAAACGGGATATCCATAAAATTTGGATGCCCAGCAGTTAATAATTTGCATTTATAGAAATAATCAGTGCTCTTATGTTTATAGACATGTGCATTGATATCTGGATGTGCCGCTGGCCAATCTGCAGAAATATACAAGAAGGGTTTTGGATAAATGGTATCCATCATTTCACCCCATTGAACCCCGTCAATATTGGCAGCAGCTTTGATTCTTTCATCCTTTAGCGCCACTTGACCGGCCGCTCCGCCTCCACGCGAATGTCCGAAAACACCTATTTTTTCTAAATCTAATCGATTTTTTAAAAATCCCTGCCGATTCCAAGCCTCAAGCTGATCTATCACATAGCTCATATCTTTTGCCCAGCGTTTTACCATATGCGTCACATTATAATCTGTACTCGCTTCTCGAAGAATTTTGTGACGTTCTTCATAAGGTATCTCTGTAGCAAATGCTTCTTGTATCGGTGTGATATATTGCATGGCATCGGCGCCATCACTCGCTTGAAATTCATAGTCAAAAAGTTTGACACTTCCATCTGGAAAAGTCACACCTAAACTTTCATAGGTATGATTCATATTTATAATAATATATCCATGACTGGCAATTTCTGTCAACAAAGCATAGTATCCAGAGGCATTCGAGCCATATCCGTGTGAAAACACTAAAACCGGAAAGGTGCTGTCTGCTATTTCAGCATCTCGATACACATGAGTCTCTACTCTATCTAAATAATCCATGGTAGATGCTGGCAGTATTCCTCCTCCATATTTGGTTATAAAACTGGTGCGATTGACTTCATCTAAATAAGGTTCTTGTTGAGATGCGTTCGTATTTGAAGTTGGATACCAAACTTTTACGACGAACTCTCTTTTGTCAGTATCGTCTTTTGTAATGGGTTCATCCATAGCGGTCTTTAGATGAATGATATGTGTCCCCACCCCATAGCTTCCTGTAGGTGTCGGCAAATTGAAAACGGGCAAGACATTCGGCAACACCCAACTCGGAATGAGCAAAACAACGAGTATGAAGTAGCCTATTCCTCTTTTCAATGTCAGCTTTATTGATGATTGCTCGTTCGCCATGCTCAGTCTCCAAATGATAAAACCTAATAAACTATATGTCAAAATCATCTGCCATCTCCACCCTTCGAGAATCAAATGCAGTACAAAAATGAACAGCACTCCTATAATGAGTGGTTTTTTCTTTATGGTCTTTAAGACAGGACGTTTTACAAAGGGTAATATAGTTACTAAAAGAAGTAATACAATTTCAAGAATTCTCATCAGTCAATAATTTAAATGTTTATTACTTCAAATATAGTTTGACTAAAAAGAAATGTCAATGTTAAAACCCTTCTCAAATCTGTAATATACAGAAGTAAAAAGGGTGGATGTTAAAACCGTAGAGATTTTTATGTCAAACGGTCTATTGTTTATTTTTTTAAGTTATCTAATTTTCTTTTTGCAATCTTCCCTAAAGAACTGTTCGGGTCTAAATCAATCACCTTTTGAAAACCCGCTTTGGCTTTCTCCGTTTGTTTCATTTGTGCTTGTAAATTAGCCAGATTATACAAGGCATTGGCAGATTTTGGGTTTAAATCAGCGACCAATTCTAACACAAAATAACCACCTTGTTCATTGCCCATATCTATCAATCGAAATCCGGCGTTGGTAAATTCTTTTTCAAACTCATAATATTTATACTTCGGATCGTTATTAATCGTTGCAGCATCCCGCTTCAGTTCAGCATATTTACCTTCCAAAAACAATTCAGTTAAATGCTCTAGAGGTCTGAGAATAAAACCGTCATCAGTATAATTCATGGCTGCTTGTAATACAGGATCTTGATTGGTCTTGTATTCTTCAAAACTCATATTCACCGCTATATTTGGTAAGGTGGCATCTCTATTTTCCCATTGCGGACGGTCTTGCCACCAAGCAAAAGACAAATAAGCATTGATCTTACTATTTGGTAAGGTGATTTTTCGATTGTCACCGTAAAAATTCACATTCTCTGCCGTAGGCTCACCAACCAATATAGCTTCTGTATATCGTTCAATTTCATTAGTTAAATTCTGACAAGCAGAAAAGGTGTCTCTTCCTATAATATAAAATAAATGACCTTTCTTGTTAATCTTGGGTCTCGCCATTAGGCCTTTGATTAAAAAAAGATTGTTATAATTATTTCCACCACCGTTTAAGCGCACATCATAAATCAATTTATCAACGGCATTCCCATCAATAAAAGCAAATAAACGCTTGTAAAAATCCTTCAACGACTCATCTTTATCATTAAAAACAGAACTCTGACGAACATAAACCGTTTTTGAATCTTTCAGGTATTCAAAGAAGTAAAATTTCTCATTTAAATGCTTTAAATATAATGGTGTTTTGTTAGCATTACGTGTTCCGATCCAATTTTCATTAGGAATGGTGAAATTGATATTTCTTGACATTTCTTCTAAAGCAATTGTTGGAAATGTATACTCAAATGTTTTTCCCTCTTTTTCTAAGGTCATTGTTACCGTACTTGTTAATGTCGGAATCACTTTTTGCGCATGTAATACGGCAGGCACGGTTAAAAATCGTAGGCCATAGGCTTTAAAATAGCTCTCATTCTCTACCGGAACAACAGGGCGTATGTGTTGTAGAGCCTTGTCGATAGCCACACCTCCAACTTTTATTACCTTCGCTCCTAACGTTTTTTGATGTGATTTTTGTGTGCCTTCTATATACACGCCATCGTTAAAATGGTATAGATTCACAGGTAAAACTCCACCTGTTGCTACAGTGCCAAATGTAATTTGTGTATGTCCATATTCAAATAACGAGACGATACGCGCCAATGCTACCTTTACTTCATGGGCTTCCAACGATGGGATTTGGGCATATAACTTTTCAACTTCGGCGTCAAAATCTTTTGCAGTAACCTTTTTAAATAAAAAGGGAAAATCAGAATGAACAATATTTTGTAAATATTTTAAATCTTCTTGCCATTGCTTTGCAGACAAGTTTTCTTGTGCAATTAACAGTTGACAACATAAACTGATAAAAAGGACGATGAGGATCTTTGCGTGTTTCTTCATTTTGAATAGATTTTGGTTGATACTATTGTTAGAATCAAAAGTATCTTACATGTTACAACAGTGACAATAAAAAGAACTGAATTGTCATTTTTATTGACCGAACTGTAAACAAGTAATTCAAAACTATTATTTCCGTCTTCTCAACACCAAACTGTCAGCAGGATATTCACGTTTTAACTTCTCCATTTGTTGTTTTGCCCAGTCTGTCAATACAGTACGTTGCTCATTCGAAAGTTTTGCTTCAGGATGTAATCCTAAATACGTATACGAAGGTAATGGCATTTCATGTTCTTCAACCATCTCAACAATCTCTTCAAATTTATGGTTTTGAATGCCAATTCTTCGATGCGTAAACTTCGAAAAATTTAAATCACCCTTCCCATGTTTCACATGGTCATCGAGCCACCAAGCTACCGGTTGTATTTTTGAATACCAAGGATATTCGGTAGTGTTAGAATGACAGTCTAGACAGGCACCTTTTAATATCACCTGTACCTTTTCTGGAATCTCATATTTGGTCACCATGGCATAAGTCTCATCATTTGAATTGTTCAATTCGGGTCTAAAAAATTGAATGATGATCAAAGCAATAAGTGCTACTTGTAACAATCTTTTAATTATTTTCATAATGTGTTTTTATAAGCTGATTAATTTTTTAGTAAACCTTGTCCTTCTATCCATGGTGCACCCGCAGTTTTTAATTCGCGTTCTAGCGTCGGTATCGCAGTAGAAACAACCTGTTCTAATTGAACTTTTATAGCGGTCAATTGTGTCTTAGCACTATTGAGTGCCCCTTTGTGGTTTGCCGTTGGGCCATAGGTATTCGACAAGGCTATCCTGCCAATTCTGCTCACACTATTTGGGGTTGGATTAGACCGCTCGCCTATTTCGCCTTTTACTCGATTCCCGCCTAGTGACTTCTGTATATCTAATAAGGTGTTTCGCACATCATGTATCTTCTTAGAAAGCCCATCAGATGGTTTGGTGGCTTTATCAGCTGCACGTTGCATAGCATCTATCACTTTCATTTTCTCTGCCAACATCATATTCGTAGCTGTTAAATCTTGTTGGAAGCTAAATATATCTTCTCTAAACTGATTTATTTCCTCGGTAGATTTACGTGGTAATGCACCCTCATACATAGGTTTTACTTCGAACTTTTTAGGACCTTGCAACACGGTTGTTTGTCCGTCGACTCTTTTCACTAAAGTTACACTATAAGTGCCTGGTGTCGCCATTATACCACTACCACCAAAATTGTTTGAGCGTCGACGTACAGTGAGACGTTCTCCACTTTTAGATGGGTATGACAAGTTCCAATTTACACGATTGAAGCCCTTTTTATTATGTCCCTTTACCGTATTTACAACATTGTTATCGGCATCTTTTACAATGAGTAAAATCTCAGGTTTTTGTTGATTTGTTTCCTTTTCTAAAGCGTCCCACCCCGGAAAATTCGTGTTGCCTTTTTTCTCTCTTGCTGTTCTTGCATCTTTGAGAGATGCAATTTTTCGAGGCATATAATAGGTGAAATTGGCACCAAAGGGTGGATTCTTTGCAATAAATTCGGCATCACCTTGACTCCCTACTCGATTCGATTGTTTATACCAATGTGCAGGTTTGATGTCGAACAATGTCGCTTCCGCGGAAGCGATGGTACTATTAAAACTACGTAACGGACTGATATCATCAAGTATAAAAAAGCCGCGTCCGAAAGAAGCACCCACTAAATCATTCTCCCGTCGTTGAATCGTAATATCTCTAAAGGCAATCGTTGGCATACCTCCTTTTAGTTGAATCCAACTCGTACCTCCATTGGTGGTAAAATAGATCCCATTTTCGGCAGCAAGAAATAACAAGTCTTTTTGTATATGATCTTGTACCAATCTCCACGTTAATAATCGCGAAGGCAAATTGCCATTAATCAAGGTCCATGACTTTCCTTTATTCAGACTTTTAATCACATAGGGCTTAAAATCACCATTTTTGTGATTGTCTAATACAGCATACACTACGTTTGCATCAAACAAATCTGCGCGTACATCATTCACAAAAGGTGTTGAAGGCACACCTTTGATAGATGAGAGCGTAACTTTCGTCCATGTATTTCCGCCGTTTTCAGTGACCTGGATTATACCATCATCGGTACCAGCATATAGTAAACCTTCTTGCTTTGGAGATTCGGCCAAGGAAGTAATAGTATTGTAATTTGACATTGCTCCAATATCCCAGGCATTATCCCAACTTTGCTGTTTGCCATACATGGGTAAGGTAATTCGATCTTGATTTAAGGTTAGGTCTTTCGATATGGCCGTCCAAGCATCACCCCTATTCTCAGAACGCCATACACGCTGTGAAGCTACATAGATTCTTGAGGGTTTGTGCGGGCTTACAAGTATAGGAGCATCCCAGTTAAAACGCTCATAAGGATCACCTGCTGCGGGTTGCGGCTGTATGAACACCGTTTCTCTGGTGGTTTGATCAATTCTAAACAACACACCTTGTTGATATTCACCATAGGTAATATTCGGATTGCCTGGTTCGGTAGCCGATTGATGTCCGTCGGCGCCTAAGGTTTTCCACCAATCGGCACTGGCAATTCCATCAGAACTTTTGGTTTGAGAAGGTCCACCATGAGATCCATTATCTTGGGTCCCTCCATAAATATTATAAAAAGGAGCGGTATCATCAACTGCCACTTTGTAATACTGCGTAATCGGTAGGTTTCTAATATATTTCCAGCTTTTTGTTAAATCAAAACTTTCATATAAACCTCCATCTGTTCCAAACAAAACATAGTTAGGGTCTGACTTTTTAAAGGCCATCGCATGACTATCTACATGTTTATTTCGCTCGTTCATGGTGAAGTATGTTTTACCATGATCATTTGAAATAAGCACTCTATTATTCATTAAGTAGAGTTTTCCTTCTTGATGTGGAGACGCATATAGTTCTTGATAGTAATGCGGTCCTGTACCACCAGAAACGGCATCTGATTGTTTTGTCCAAGATATTCCACGATTGGTAGACATGAAAATCCCTCCTTTTTTTCTATCGAGTTCTATGGCTGCATAAATTACATCTGAATTGAAAGGAGAAATAGCCAAACCAATCTTTCCTAGGTTTGATTTCGGAATTCCATTAGTCAATTTTGTCCAAGTCTCACCACCATCCGTACTTTTATGAAGTCCAGACCCCGGTCCACCACCTAAATAAGCGGCGACAGTACGTTGGCGTTGCCATGTGGCGGCATATAACACATCAGGATCTCTTGGATCAATTACAATATCTGTTGCACCTACCCAAGCATTATCTCCTAAGGTTCTCTTCCAGTTTTTACCACCATCAGTAGACTTATAGATTCCACGTTCTCCGCCCTTACTCCATAAAGGTCCTTGAGAAGCCACCCAAATCGTATTAGAATCTTCTGGATGCACGATAATGGTCGATAAATGTTCTGAATTTTTCAGGCCCATATTTTTCCATGTATTCCCATCATCATGACTCACATAAATCCCATCTCCAAAAGCTACATGCCTACCTCCTACATTCTCTCCTGTACCAACCCAAATGGTATGACTATTCGATGGGTCCATAGCAATAGAGCCAATAGAATAGGTTGTTTCTTTATCAAAAACAGGCTTCCATGTAGTACCAGCATTCGTTGTCTTCCAAACACCACCAGAACCTACTGCGACATACCAAATATTTTCGTTCTCTGGATGAATGACTATATCTGCAATTCTACCAGATGTCATAGCAGGACCAATATTCCTGAATTTTAATCCACTAAAGGTGTCGGCATTAATTTTCTGAGCATGAGTAATTTGCTGAAATCCACTTATAAAAAAGATAATTATAAATGAGCAAATCAGGGTTCGTTTTTTCATGGTAAAAAGTTTAGGTAGTTACTAAATTTTAAAGATACTAAATTTTACATCTTAGAAGTATTAATCAGTTGTTATTCTCTTAAATAGGTGTCAGTGCCGTCTAACCAATCCTCACGAATAGGTGCCCATGTATCTACTTCTTCAACATCACCAATCATCAAGGCTTCATGTGGTACATTTGGTGGAATCACGACTACCTCGCCTGCATTTAAATCTACAACTTGCGCCTTATCAGCACCAAACCAAAAGCGTATCGTTCCAGAAATGACTTGTGTAATTTGTTCATTGATATGACTGTGTAGCGGCACCAAAAAACCATCTTTGAATTTCATTCTAGCAATCATAACGTTTTCGCCATATACAATTTTACGTTCCATTTTTGGAGTTACTTGTTCTGTGGGTACCGTGTCCCAATGTATTTTATTAACCATAATTACTGTTTTTTGTCTTTTAATCGTGCTAGCATTGAGCGCATTAAAATAGTCGCACTCATTTCTCCTTTTTCTTTGATGAATGCTCTTGGTGTATTATCACCAATTTCAAATACCAACGCCTCAGCTCCATGCTTTTTGAAAAAATAGTTTCTAGAAACTGCTGTAGGCTCTACCTTGTCACTCGGTCGAATATTTGGATCATATTCAGGAAATGCCTTTTTAAGTTCGTCTAGCCATTCTGGGACCAAACCTGGCATATTACCTTTAAATTTTGGGTCTAGCGTATAGTAGATATCATCCCAAGTAGAATGAAAGTCAATTCCGAAGTAAAAAGTACCTTGAGTCTTTGCTGCACGTTCTTCCATAAAACTAGCTACATTGGTTGTTTCGGGCTGATTAAAATTAGCCCAATCTCGATTCAAATCAATACCCCCTGCATTATGTCGCCAATGACCATTATCTACCCCGTCTGGATTCATCAACGGAACCACATAAGTGGTAAATTTTTTCCGAAAACGCTTCGCCAATCTACTATTGCCTGCAATCGTTTCTACAAAAGATTGCATCGCAAGATAACCAGTAACTTCGGGCGGATGCTGTCTAGAAATTACCATCAACATGCGTTTTGAAGTTGGTTTTCCGATGGTAAGAGCTTGCATAGACCTTCCCTCCTTGCTTTTTCCAATAGTGTGCCGAGAAACATATGCATATTGTGCCATCTTTTGAGTCCACTTCGCAACATGCGATGATGTTTGTAGTTCCTGTCCGGCAATCCATAAAGGTTCTGGTCCAACAGCAACTTTCATACGAATACGAACTGGTAACGATCCTCCACCAAACGCAGCCGTTCCTTTTTCATAGGCTGTATAATCAAGAGAATCCAACGATGTCCATTGTCTTCCATCGTGACTTAATTTAGGATAATATCGATGTTTTACAGGATCTTGGTAAGTCATAGTGATTGAAACACTATCTCTTTGAGTGCTCCATACTTTGAATGCATACCAAGGACTAATATTAATAGGTGTGTTTTCTGAAGTGATTAGCGCAGTGTATGTACCATCTTCATTTTGCATAATACCATTGAGTCTTCCTCCGTCAAAATCATTAGAAAAAGTCACGGCACCATCATTAAAAGTAACAACCCCTTTCCATTGTTTTTGAATTGGCTTTGACACCGTAGGCACAATCGCAATGGGCGCCTGACCTTTATATTTTTCGGTTTGACCTTCACAAAAGAAGGAACTCATAAAGAGCACAACGACGTACATATTTCTCATAAGAACAAGGGTGTAAAGCTATTCTAACAAAAATATCAAAAAAAAGACTGTAAAAATGAAATCTGTTTAACGAATCTTAAAAGAAAGTTCATGTACTTCAGAATGATGGTTATTCACGGCATCTTTAGCTGTTAAATCAACATCAAATAAGTGGTTCAAATTGTTTCCGGCCAAGTCCTCCAATATGGATGTTACCGAGATGTGATAGAGACCCGGTTTCCAAGGCTCTACTGGTGTAAATAACAGTTGCTCCTCATATTGAGTTAGCTCGAATGTACCTTTTACTAATTCCTTGTTCTGATTGTAAATTAGCATTGTTTCTAAGGCAAGCATGGCATCTAAAGGTTCATTTAACGTTAAGATCATAGGAGTATTCGTTCCGGAAGTTGGTACTATAATTGACCATTGATCTACAGATGGTTTGGTGCGATCTTTTTTAGCAACATAGATGTTCTTTATATAATCTTTATCCAACTTATTATTTTGCGCATCTGTCCATGATGAAAGAATTCTTATTTGATATTGCTTACCTTCCTCTAATGGCAATCCTTGTGTACGATTCGGAATAAGATCCGTTTTTATACGTCCAGGATCTAACCATAATGTTAATTCTGTATGATTTTCATTCCATAACTCATTTTGAAGTTCTAAAAATATAGAAGTAGAAATACTATCGGTCACGTTAAATACTTCGATATAGTCTAAAGCACTTTGCACCTCTTGCATTGGCTTTGAGAAAACGAAATACATCTTTAATAAGTTTTCAGGCACGGTATCTCTACTTGGATATATGGCCGAAATCAAGGTTGCATTGGTAGGCGTATATGCATTGATACTAAATGATCCTATTGTTTTCTCAAGATATTTAATATCATAGGTCTTTCCGTTGCTAAAGGGTACTATAGGTCTAAACAAGATTTTATCATTTGCCTTTTCAAAATCACCTAAAATAGGCTCCTGCATTCCTTGCAAAAAAAAATTGAGGTCTTTGGTAGCTTTATTTGATACGAATGTAACATTTAGTGCATCGGTACCCTCGTAATTAATAGTAATATCTAATGGTAGATCGGTGTTGTTTTTACAAGAGTAAATGACAGAAAAACAAAAAAAGATCAGAAAAATTCTGATCTTTTTAATAAATATATCTCTAAAGATTACATCCATTTTGTCGGACGTGTTCTCAATACCAAGTCACCGTCTGCACTTCGTTGCAAATACACAACAGTATCGGCATCTAAATTATCTAATTGCAGCACATTAACCATAGGTAGTGAAACGTAAGGTACACCTTTGGCAACCGCAAATTCATCTACTGTTTCAGTCAATGTTTCTTTAAAATTGGCAATCACATCATAATCAAAACGCATTACCGAACGATTTGTATTCGACATTACAAAAAACGGCTTACCATCTTTCTTAAATGAAATCATATCTATAGGTGCGTTACCAGATCCTAATTCGGCCACTGTTCTTCCTTTTAAGTGTTTACCTGCCTTTAGGTCTTCCATAGGAAATAACACAAGAGGTGTACATGTATAACTCGCCAGCAAGTACTCTTTGTTATTCATCGAAATAACATCAAATGCTTTAATTGGAGCATATGTTTCAAAACGTCCATGTGCCGCATGCCAAATTTCTAAAGATGCATAGTCTTGTGCTTTTGTAAACGGAAATGGAATGCTACGAAAGATAGAACTAAACTCTTTATTAGAGAGCCCAGAGAGCATCACAGTGCCATTATGATACTTGAGGTCTGCAATTGCCCATTTACGTTGAGAACGTCCTCTTCTGTCTTTTTTATCAGTTGCTACCGGATTGTTGAGTGCCAACTTTGAATGATTGATGTTTTTCAACGAAACATTTTCTAATTTTTCTCCATTTAATCTGAGTAAAACCGGTGTACCATCATTGGTATGAACCGATAGATACACTTTTTTAGAAATGGGATTCACCGCCATATCTGTAATTTTAACTTGATCAGCCGTAGTTCCCAAAGACCCCGCAACTTTCGTGTCGAAATCGATCATATTCAATGCTGTTCCCTTCTCCAATTGTTCAGTATCCTTTGTATCTAAGGCGTAGAGGGTTGCATTTTTAGAATCACCAACAAATAGAATTCCTTCAGGACCAAAACTAATACTGTTGATAGAGGCGATTTCAGGGTTTCCTACTGTGAAATTGGACGTAAGTACACTTTCATTTTCAGTTTCTGTGATAGCAGAAATGGTCGTAAGAGCTAGACCACACAGCAGACTTACATAAAGTAGTTTTTTCATGACGAATGAGTTTAAGTTAAGTTGGTTAAAGGTATAACTTTATACCCTGTATATTTATCGGGAACAATGCTAATTAACTAATTTTTAACAATTTATTAGTCGTAAGTATTCTCAGAATCATAAACAACCACCTTCTCCCATAAGTTAGAAGATTCTTCAATAAATTTCTTATGATTCGGCTCTTCTTGATACTTATCTTGAGCTGCTTTATCAGAAAAAGTCAACAATAAACTATAGGTATAGGTATTATCTATAACATCACGGTCTGTTTTTGCAGGCACTCCAATATGCTTCGTTTGAATAAATTCTGAGGCATCGATAAACTTCTTTAAAGAGGTTTCAAACGCAATTCTATCACCAGCATCTGCAGGATTCTTTAACCAAAAATAAACGGTATGTGCAAAATTTCCTGGTAATCTGGCATCAACTGCATTCTCTTTATTCGTGCAACTCATAAGGTTAACTAAACATAAAATGATCACTATTTTCTTCATGGATAAGTATTTGTAAACAAATATAATAAATCGTTTTGCTACATTTGTTTAGATCAATACTTAATTTATATCATGTTTCACAAAATAAGTCTTATTACTATTACCTGTCTCCTAGTAGCTAGCTGTTCAATGAATGCTCAGACCAAACGGGTACTTATATTTTCTAAAACTGCTGGATATAGACATGCCTCTATTGAAACAGGAGTTAAAGCAATAAAAACCTTAGGTACTGAACATAACTTCAATGTCGATGCTACTGAAGATGCCGCTATTTTCACGACGGATTCCTTAAAGAAATATGACGCGATAATTTTTTTAAGCACAACGGGGGATATTTTTAATAAAACACAGCAAGCAGGTTTTAAGAAATACATCCAAGCAGGTGGTGGTTTTGTAGGTATTCATGCTGCAAGCGATACAGAGTATAAATGGCCTTGGTACGGAAAATTAGTCGGCGCTTATTTTGAATCACATCCACCAGGCTTACATCAAGCCAATATTCAAATTAAAGACACTACACATTTAGCAACCAAAGTAGTGCCTAAGCTATGGTCGCACAAAGATGAATGGTACAACTACAAAAATATAAATCCTGATATAAAAATCCTTGCTAATCTAGACGAGTCTAGTTATACTGGAGGAACCAATGGTAAAAATCACCCGATTGTTTGGTACCATGCATATGACGGAGGGCGTATGTTTTATACAGGTCTTGGACATCCAACAGAGGCGTATACAGACGCTGTGTTCTTGAAACATATCTTAGGTGGTATTCAATCAGTATTTGTAAAATAGTTCACTTTCAATAAGCCAACAAATCTTGGAGTGACTGATATAGTCTGTTTTTTGCTAAATACTGAGCTTCTAATTGAGATTCAAAGGGAACGGGCGTTTCTAAACTAGCAACACGTTTTACTGGAGCATCTAAATGTTCAAAGCAATTTTCATGAATCAAGGCAGAAATATCACTTGCGATACCTCCAAACATAGAATCTTCTTGTACTATTAATACTTTTCCCGTTTTTCGTACACTCGCATAGATCGTGTCAACATCTAAAGGGTGCAAACATCTCAAATCAATAATATCGGCATTTACCGTTTCCTTTTCGGATAGCGCCAATACCCAATGCACAGCTGCACCATATGCAACAATAGTCACATCGGTACCTTCTTCTAAGACATTCGCTTTTCCTAATGGCAGCGAATAATAATCGATCGGTACCTCTTGACGGATACTACGATACAAGGCCTTGTGTTCAAAAAATAACACCGGATTAGGATCATTGATGGCCGCTGTCAATAAGCCCTTAGCATCATACGGAAATGCAGGGTATATCACTTTGAGCCCAGGTGTTTTAGTAAACCAAGCTTCGTTTGTCTGACTATGAAAAGGTCCTGCTCCAACTCCTCCTCCACAAGGCATTCTAATGACTACGTCGGCCTGCTGATTCCATCGATAATACGATTTAGCCAAGAGATTAACAATCGGATTGAATCCAGATGAAACAAAGTCTGCAAATTGCATTTCTACTACCGATTTAACGCCGTTGATTGACAATCCATAGGCTGCAGAAACAATCGCAGATTCACAAATAGGCGTATTTCGAACACGCTCTTTGCCATATTGCGCTACAAAACCATCTGTAATTTTAAAAACACCACCGTACTCGGCTACATCTTGCCCCATAATGATTAATTCAGGGTGTGTTTCCATCGCTTGATTTAAACCTTGAGAAATAGCGTCAATGAAGCGTATATTTTCGATATTTTTTGATGATTCAACTACCTCACTATCAATACCTTTAAAAACATCATCTAATTCGTTAGATACAGTTGATTCAATCATCGCTTCAGCATTGGCTTTTTTCCAATGTTCATCAATTTCTAAACTAAAGGCGGTCTTTATGCTGGCAATCATATCCTTGGTCAAAACACCTTCTTTTAGTAAGTAATTTTGATAATGCTCAATAGGATCTTTCTCTGCCCATTTGGCCATTAAGTGCTCTGGGACATACTTTGTGCCACTAGCCTCTTCATGTCCGCGCATTCGAAAAGTCTTAAACTCTATCAACACTGGGCGCGGTTTTTTTCTCATACTTTTCACTACGCTATACACCTTTGAATAGACTTCAAGCACGTTGTTACCATCTATAATATGAGATTCCATACCATACCCTAGGGCCCTATCTGCCAAATCTTTACAGTTGTATTGTTCTGAAGTAGGCGTTGACAGACCATACCCATTATTCTCGATACAAAAAAGCACTGGCAGGCTCCAAACGGACGCTACATTTAACGCTTCATGAATATCACCTTCGCTCGTACCACCTTCACCTGTAAAAACCGCACATATCTCATTGTTATTTTTCAATAAGTTCCCCAACGCAATACCGTCAGCTACACCGAACTGTGGTCCTAAATGGGAAATCATACCTACAATATTGAATTCTTGGGTTCCGAAATGAAAACTTCGATCTCTACCCTTAGTGAAGCCACTTGCCTTACCTTGCCACTGGGCAAACAATCGATATAACGGTATCTCACGAGAGGTGAAGACACCTAGGTTCCGGTGCATCGGTAAGATATATTCTTCGTTCAATAATGAGTTGGTAACTCCAACAGCAATGGCCTCCTGACCTATACCAGAAAACCATTTCGAAATTTTACCTTGACGGAGTAAGACAAGCATCTTCTCCTCTATCATTCTTGGTTTTAATAGGTCTTTGTATAACTTGAGTAAAGTTGCTTCACTCAATTTTTTTCTGCTAAACTTCATTTAGGAAATACACATAAATTAAAAACTAAAAGTAGCTAAATATTTAGTCGTTTTGTGATTTTAGAGTAAAAAAAATCTCCTTCTTAATATGAAGGAGATGTTTTCATTAATTTTATAAGATATCTATATTTTAAAATCATTAAAAATAGTATGCATTAATCGTTTTTTATCGTTAATCACTTCCTCTAGAGAAATAGAAGTTTCCGTTCTTTGCACCCCACCTATATTATCAATTTGGAAAATAATATCTTTCGCATGCTTGGTTCCTCTCGCTCTTAGTTTACAAAAAACTGTAAATTTTCCCGTGGTTAAATGCGCTACCGTTACTTCTGGAATCGCTTGTAATTTATTGATAACCGTGGTCGTTAATGAAGAGTTTTCTAAGAGCACTCCGACATAGGCGATAAAGGTATATCCCATTTTATCATAGTCAACTGTTAAGGTCGAACCTTTGATGACACCTTCCTCTTCCATTTTCTTCACGCGCACGTGAATAGTACCCGCCGAAACCAATAATTTTTTGGCAATATCTGTAAATGGTGTTCTTGCATTTTCAATAAGTATATCTAAAATTTGATGATCAATTTCATCTAGTTTGAATTTTGGCATAATTACATTATTTACATAATTTAAAGGTAAAAATGATAATTTTTTAGAAACTAACCAATATTTTTTTCAACTATTTATAATTTTTTTTAGGCTTTTCAAGTTTTTGATGCGAATTCCTTTTTTATCTATAATGGTATTTGCACCATAAGATGATACATCATCAATTTCTTGCATTTCAGGAATAAAATGCACGTTTTCTTCTTTCAATTCCTCCTTAAACAGCACAGCAATAGAAACCATTTCTTGCGTTTCCTCTACATATATGTTTTTATAGATAATATCGACAAAGTTCTTTGTGTTATTCGGGATGTCGAAATAAGCTTCATAACTACAATAATCATCACTGGCCAAATAATATAAACCTTGCAGAAGCACAATAAAATTATAATACCTCACATGCTCTCTGTCATAATCATCAATAGCATGTCCGGCCTCAATTAAAATGGTATGATGTCCTGCTTTCTCAAAATTATCACCAGTAGCTGTAGGATAAAACTCATCTGTATATCGTCCAACATGCCCCGGAATTAACTCTTGAACTACGGCGTTCATAGAAGCAATAACGCTCATGGTTTTTTTTCTTCCTTCAGTAATTGCCCTTGAAACGTCAATTGATGGCGCTAAAAAAGACAAGGTAGCTGTTTTTTTCGTGTCTCCTACCGTAAAAATTGTCCGCTGATCATGCAGGTTAAAGCAATAATGAGGTTGTATTTCCTGAACAACTTTATCTAATAATTTACTTTCTGACGCCACTCTATCTATAACATCTCTATTTAAATCGACACCATTTGCATTCACTCGCGTATACACTTGAGCCCCGTCTGGGTTCAGCATCGGGATTATTGTAATCGTACACTTTTCAAGTAGCAGTTTTACAAGTTCGTCGAACTCACCAGGCTGCCCTAATAGTTTTAATAGATCAAATACAGCTTTCGTTCCGGTACTTTCATTACCATGCATCTGTGTCCAAATCAATACCTGAAGCTTTCCTGTGCCAACAGATACCTTGTAAATAGGGCGATCTTGTTCAGAAACTCCGAGCTGATTTACATTGAATACAGAAGAGTCTAACTGATGAAGAATTGGAGCTATCGTAGAGAAGGGAATCCATCTACCCAACAAAGAATGTTCTTTATGTTGAAGGTACCATGCACGAATATTTTCAGTGTTTATTTTTTTCACATTACAAATGTAACCAAACAAATGTTTACTCATGTAAACATGTAAAACAATTATTCTGTTAACATTTGTAACAATATTTAGTGATTCAATGTCTTGAGATTATGAAAAATTCAATGCGCAAAAAAATTTCAAATTAAAATTCTAATTTTCAGAGTATTAATAATATTTATATAAAGTATCAAAATAAATAAATAGCAATAAATATTAAAATTATCAGTATAAAATTTTATAAAATAATTACATTTGTAATTTGAAAATATATAATGATAAACAATTCGAAATTTATTGAGCGCTTACAAAAGGTAATGCAACATTATCAGTTATCGGCATCTACTTTTGCCGAAGAAATAAATGTACAACGCTCAAGTATCTCTCATTTATTATCAGGAAGAAATAAACCCAGTTTAGATTTCGTTTTGAAGGTTTTGGCTAAATATGAAGAAGTAGATTTATATTGGCTGTTAAATGGAAAGGGGAGTTTTCCTAAGAAGCAACAACACGGCTACCCTCCTGCCGAATCAAAAAATACACAAACAATCGTTGAGGAAAAGCGACAGCCCGGGTCTTCTGCGAAAGAAATTGATAAAATTATCATTTTCTATACAGATGGTACTTTTGAGCATTATACTCCATAAAAAAATCCTGCTAGCTACTGAAATGGATTCAGCACAAGCAGGATTTTAATCTAGTTTAAGCCCGTTTGACCTATGATTTGTTTTTGAAAAAGCCTTCTAACTGCTTTATTCCTATATTATTATCATCGACATCCTTGATACTTTTACCAAGTTTCATGATCTTTTCAGGAGTCATTTTATCGCCTAAAATACGTACTAAAGCAAAGCCTTGTTCTTTATCCGAAGCATACACAATCACTTCATCCATGCTTGAATCATCTCCTTCATATTTAACAACAACGCTTCTGCCTTTATCTTTCATTCTAAACAACTCAACAAATTTGCTATTCTTTAGAATTTTTTTAACCTTCTCTTTCTCTATGGCATACTCTGCAGCGTTTTCATCATTCTTTGTGAAGGCCAATACATTCATTTTCTTCAATGATTTATAAGCTTCCTTTACTTCAGGTTCAACGTCATCTTTCAACGTTATGATGCTCGCTGGTACATCAACAGACAGAAAGTTTTTATTATCCTGGCTATCGATATAGTACTTTTGCAAAGATGCTTCGCTCCCACAAGAAAGACTGGCTACAGCAATACTAAGTAGTACTATATAATTTGCTAGTTTTTTCATATTATTTATTCTTTTTTACATTTTTCAAGTGTTCTCCACCTTGAATATTCATCTTACTTGTTAGCTCTGAAATTCTATTTAAGTCGATATCTCCAGTAATCGTGACGATCACAGCCTCTGGCTTACGCTCTTCACCTCCCATATGCTTGCTGATACCTTCTACGAACATAAATAACTCACTCACGTGATCAGCATCTCTACCTTCTCTGATATAAATTTTTACATTTCCTTCTTTATCTTTAACTCTCATTAATTCAGATAGTTTAGAAGACTTTAAGTAACTATTTACTTTAGATTTCATGTCTGCAGCTATTGATGCATTTTCGGTAGCAAAAACTCTTAATCCATTCAAGCCTTTTACCATATCTACATATTCCTTAGCATCTTCACTAGTACCACTCATCTTAACCATAAGCTCAAAAGCTTTTTTGGTAACGACAACAGTAGATACATCATCCATATCTTCAAATTTATCAAATACCGACTGCGAGAAGGTAAATAATGGTGCCATAAGCAGCATCAATGCTAATATTACATTCTTATAATTCATTTTTCTGTTTTTATTTATTGTTGTTTTCATTTTATTTGTTTTTAATGTCACTATGAAATCTTACATATACTTCATAGTCACCCTATTCATTTTTCTGTTTTACTGTTCTGTTTTAAATACTTTGTTTTGTGCTTTTTCAAATTCGCTCAAACCTGCTATTGCAACATTCCCCCCTTTATTTAGATTTTGAGAGATGAGTTGGAAAGCCTTTTGAGTATCTTTTAAAGCTTGTTCAGCTAGCTCCTGCTCTTGTGGTGTTATCGTGTCAATCTCTGAATTACTAGACACATAAATACTTACCATCAATACAACAGAGGCTGCTATAGACAACCACCAAAAATTGGGTTGTTTTCTTTTTAGAGGAATCGTTTTTGTAAAACGTTCTTCTTTGTTATTGTTGAAATACGTAAACAATGCCTTGTATTCTAACAAATGAGGAGCTACATCTTCAGTTGCAAAATACTCCTTCAATATAGCTTCCTCCTGTAATGAGGTAGCTGCATTGTCATATTTCTCTAATAAATTTTCTATGTTAGCTAATTCCATAGTTATGTTGTTTTGTGAGTTGTTCTCTTATTGTTTTTCTTGCTCTAGACAATGCCACACGCACTGCTGTTGGTTGTAAGTCAAGAATCTTGCCAATTTCTTCAAATTCGTAGTTCTCAACGTCTCTCAACTGTATAATCATTTTCTGTTTTTCAGGTAGTGTCGCAATCAATTCATGTACTTTCGAAACACTATCTTTCAGTTCCATCTCCTTCTGTAACGAAATATTTCCGTCTTTATAATTACTATGTACCAATGTTAAATTGTTCGATCTTTTCGCTTTTAACTGATCTAAACAATAATTTTTGGTCATTGTCATAGCAAATGCCTCCACATTTTTATAGTCTTTAAGCTTCTTCTTATTTTTCCAAAGCTTAAAATAAAGTTCTTGTGTGGCGTCCTCGGCCTCATCTCTCGAAACTAGCAATCTTTTTGCTAATCGATAGACTTTATCTTTTAAGGGTAAAACTGTATTTAAAAATTCAGTTTGCTTCATTAGTTTGGTTTGGTTTTTGATACTTTAATTACCGCATCACAACATTACGACGAGCATGTTACATTTTTGTTACATCGCGTAATTATTTTTTATAAATTTCGACATATTTAAATAAATATCTATTATGAGAAACATCATTTTATCAGTTTGTATTGCCCTTTCACTTTTAACCGTTAGCTGTATTGATGATGACGTATCTACGCCACAAGACATTGAGATTCAAGATTTTATTTGGAAAGCGATGAACCATTGGTATTTTTGGCAAGCTGACGTGCCTGATTTGGCAGACACCAAAGATGACAATGAGAATGATTATTTTAATTTCTTAAGAGGTTTCAATGATCCTGAAGATTTGTTTGAGAGTCTGAAAAATCAATCTCTTGATGATTTTTCTTGGTATATTGCCGATGTAGAAGCACAACTAAATGCATTTAGAGGAGTTTCTGTTTCGTTTGGCATTGAATTACCAAGAACGATTGTCAGAACCAGTGCTGAGAGTAATGATGTGGTTATTTTCGTTGCATATGTAGTCCCTGGCTCCCCTGCTGCCGATGCTGGGATCGAACGAGGAGATCTCATTTACAAAGTAAATGGCGCGACCTTAACTACCGACAATTTAGCTGAAATAAATAAAATTTTTAGCGACACATCAATTTCGCTAGGAGTTGCTAATTTCGAATCAGGTGTATTAACACCAAAAGGGAATGACATTTCTCTTACTGCCGTCGAAGTTGTTGAAAATCCCGTACATTATTCATCAATTATCGAAACGAGCGGAACCAAAATAGGCTATTTAGTATATAACGGCTTTCGACGTACTTTTCATAGTGAATTAAATGATGTTTTCGGCACTTTCAACAGTGCGGGCATCGATGAATTGGTGCTGGATTTGCGCTATAACGGAGGTGGTTCTGTCTTAACATCGGCATATTTGGCCAGTATGATAGATGGGAGTCAATCGGCTAACTCTGATTTTGCCAAGCTAACTTATAATGATAAACGCAACCCTGAAAATGGTTTTATTTTTTCGTTTTTTGACAATGCTACATTGTTTAATAAGGAAACAAGTGAATCGGAAGGAACGGTCAATATTAATCGACTTTCAAATTTATCGAGAGTATATGTGTTAACATCGGATAGAACAGCTTCTGCAAGTGAAATGATCATCAATGGTTTACGTCCATCTCTTGAAGTGATTACGGTGGGCACCACCACCGTCGGAAAGAACGAGGGTTCGATAACCGTTGTAGATGCTCCAGCCACGAGCAGCAATCAAATTTTTACAGATTTAGAGGGAAGAACATCTCAGCATACCGTAGGTATGCAACCTATTGTTTTTCAAATATTTAATAGTCTTGATCAAAGTGATTATTCAGATGGTTTTGCTCCAAATATAACGGTAAATGAAATAGATTTCACGGCAAATATTCTTCCTTTCGGAGATGAAAACGAAGCTTTATTAAAGGCAGCAATTGACAATATTGTTGGTAGTGTTACGAAGTCGTTACATCCATCAATCAAATCGCAACCCTTAGGTAAGATGCCTGTAAGAAAATTCTCACAAGAAATGTATGTTTTTCCAAACGATGATCTAAACAAATAAAAATCTACAAAGATCGCCCGCGTAAAAACGGGCGATTTTTAGTTTATATTTGAGTCATAAATTGTAGCAATGCGAATAGATAAATATCTTTGGTGTACGCGTTATTTTAAAACTAGAAATATAGCCACTGAAGCGTGTAAAAAAGGGCATGTCAAAATCAGGGACACGAGCGTAAAGCCAGCTAAAGAAGTATATATAGGTGAGAAAATTACAGTTCGTAAGAATCAGATCAACCTGCAACTCGAAGTATTAGATATCCCTGAAAGCCGTGTTGGTGCTAAGTTAGTAGATTTATACAGAAAAGACACCACTCCAAAAGAAGAATTTGAGCATCAAGATCTACTAAAGTATTCTAAAGACTATTATCGAAAGAAAGGCATCGGGAGACCTACTAAAAAAGATCGACGTGATTTAGAAGATTATACTGATTTAGATTGAGCATTATTTTTATCTTTGAGTGATAAAATCATTCGAATGAACAAATCAATTATTCTATCCAATAAAGAGATTCAGTTTAAAATACGAAGAATTGCCTATCAGATATACGAGAACAATGCTTCCAACAAGGAAGTCATTCTTGCAGGAATAACTAATAATGGTTTTATCCTTGCCAAGAAAATTAAAGAAGTTCTAGAAGAAATCTCTGATGTAAAGTGGACCCTCTGCGAAGTTCAATTGGATAAACAAAACCCAAGAAACGAAATTTCTACTTCGTTAACGATTGGAGACTACAAGAATAAATCATTAGTATTGGTTGATGATGTATTAAATTCTGGAACCACATTAATGTATGCTGTCAAGCATTTTTTAGACGTTCCGCTTAAGCAATTTAAAACAGCCGTTCTAGTCAACAGAAATCATAAAAAATATCCTATCAAGGCTGATTTTAAAGGCCTGAGTTTATCAACTTCACTCCAAGAACATATTAGTGTAGAATTTAATAAAAAAGAGGCTACAGCATATTTGATGTAATCTGCCCTATAATTTCATTACTTTTTTTATCGTCAATTTTGAGCGTATGCGTTGCCTTTTCATAAAAAGGGTTACGTTCAAATAAATGCTTGGCAATAAATTCAACTAATTGATGATCTTCAAGGTTTTTGATCAAAGGTCTGCTTGCTTTCTCTAAAACTAAACGACTTCTTAAGGTCTGTATAGAGCCTTTTAAATAAATAGAAACGCCATGTTCTATTATCATTTCCATGTTGTTGGCGTAACAAGGAGTGCCTCCACCTAGTGCCAGCACATAGTTTTTTTTGGTGGTCAGTATTTCCTTAAGCGCTTTATTTTCTAATTTTCGAAAATAGATTTCTCCTTTATTTTTAAAAATAGATGAGATGCTATCCTGCTCTTTATCAGAAATATAATGATCTAGATCAATCATTTCTAAGTTCAATTGTTTGGCTAAGCCCTTGGCAATAGTAGACTTACCGCTTCCCATATATCCCAATAAAATTACCTCCATAAAAAACTGATTTTTAGCGCAATAAAAACTTCTACAAATATCGCATAAAAAATATTAAAAAATAGCTTGGTTTATTAATATTAGATAGTATATTTGCATCCGAAATTTGATTGACCTGGTAGCTCAGTTGGTAGAGCATCTCCCTTTTAAGGAGAGGGTCCTGGGTTCGAGCCCCAGCCAGGTCACATTCACTAGAAGAAGTTAAGCATTTTGGCTTAACTTTTTTAGTTTTAAGGCATTTCTAATGCGCACGTGGCGGAATTGGTAGACGCGCTAGCTTGAGGGGCTAGTATCCGTTTAGGATGTGGAAGTTCGAATCTTCTCGTGCGCACTTCTTAGATAAGAAATGCAAGTTTTTTACAGTGGTTTATAGGTTTTTATAATAGTGGAAGTTCTCCTAACGCTTCGGGGTTCTCGTGCGCACTTGTTAGGTAAGGAATGTAAGTACTTCTAGAAATTTTAAAACGTATGCCTAGAGCTGTCTTATTTTCGTTTATTTTTCAATCCACGCTTAAAGTGTATAACATACGTAGCATTGAATCCAAAGTTCAAATTAGGGCTTCTAAAATTGAAATTATTTCTTGTGCCCGTGATAAAAGCATCTTCCACAAAATTCACTGCATTTGTCAGCATAAATTGCAACATTACATCTCCTTGCTCCCAATTTACGCCTAACACGAACGGATTATAGTTGTCGAATGACTTGATTTTGTTGGTGTTGTAGTAATATTCAGATACTAATGATAGGTGATTCCTCAACTTATATCTGGCTCCAAAACCGACTGCAAAATGATTTTTAGGATCTTCATTAGAAAGCACAACACCTCGATGAACAAATGTAGGCGCTATTTGAAGGGAGAAATTGGACGAGAATTTTCGTGAAATTAATAACTGCGATGTAAAAGACAACCTATTATTCGATGAAATTTCTCTTTCACCATAAATACTTCCAAATGAATTACTATTGTAACTTGCACTTTGTAAGATCGTCATATTAAAAGGTCCTCCTTTTTTATCCGTTGTTTGTCTCACTAATTTATATTTGAAATACCCATCGAAAAGTCCGTCAAAAGTCGTTCCTCCAAACCCCGTCGACAACCGATCAGAAAGACCATATTCAAGTGCAATACGTGCACTCATTCTATCCGCAAAGAAACTTTGAGATCTATCTGCACCTGTATTCCAGAAACGATTTGCAACAAAGACTTCTAAAATTCCTTTTTTCCGAGTCTCTGTTGAATGTCCAATCGCTATTCGGGTCATTTTGAATGTAGCCGACGTGAAGTTTACGGTGTCTTTGTGCTCCTTCTCCAAAATATCTAACAGATCACTTTGAGCAAATAAAATAAAATTGCTCATAAGCATTAGACATAACAAGAGTATGTTCTTTCTATTTTTCATAAGGCTCATATTCAAATCTAAAATTCACTGAGATTGTATCTGCGATATTACCTGCTAAGAGCGGTGGTATTTTAATATTATAATGCTTTACCAAAGCTTCAAATGTTCCCGAAAAGATGTATTTATTTTGAGATCGTTCTATTTTTGTTTTAATTTCTAATTCTTTTGATACGCCGTGCATGGTAAAAGTACCTTTGATCATTTTCGTTTGAATAGCATTCGTAGACCGATCGAAATCTACTATTTTTCCTTCAAAAGTGGCCTTAGGGTACACATCCGATTCGATATAACTTTCATTAAAATGCTCTTTCATCAATGCTTTTTCAAAAACAAATGAATTCATGAGCATACTTACCGCAATAGTGCCATTATCAAGATCAACGATGCTCAAGACCTGATTATTCTCTGCCTTTATATTCTCTACAGACGTATACGAGAAAAAAGAGACTTGTCCTTGTCTCGCAATAATTCGATCATCTTCTAGCGATTGCGTATGCAACGTAAAAAATAACAGTACAAAAATGAATCTACTCATTTTGATTGGTGATTATACAGTTCAATAGAATAATGTCTTTTAGAAAACCTTTAAATACGCCTTTCACACGAATTGTATCTCCTAATTTCAAGGTATTGATTCTATTTATTTGGTTGTCTTGCATATCGCATAATACTGATGCTTCTCTTCCATTACCATCGGCAAGGAAAATCGTTTGTTTGTTATTCAAGGTGCTTATTTCGGTGACAACACCCTCAACGCCAATAATATCTTCTACAAAAATCGAATCCATGGGATTCTTTTCTTGATTAAAACTTTGTGCTAAGTGTGCTGCATTTACATAAAATTTCGGTTCAGCTTTCATGACATCTTCCTTTGTATCATCCTTCAAGTTTATGAATGTATATAAGATGATTGTTAAAACAACCAGTACTAAAGAACTGATGAGAATTTTACGTTTCATTTTACACAAACCAAAAATAGTTAATATTCGTTAAAAATAGTCTTTTATGAAATGAATAAAACAGATCATAAAATTTTGATGTTAAATCCCTAGAACATATTCATTTCTGGGGATTACATTAACAAAAATAACAACCTAAACTAACTAATCAACTATATTGAAAGTACCTGTCATTGATCCATGGAACTCACAATTATAAAATAAGGTGTCTGGTGCATCACTAGGAACTACAAATATTACTTTACCGCTTGCGACTCCATTATTGGTAACGCCAGTATTAAACCCATTGTCTGTTCCTGTACTCTGTACCGATTTAATTATGAAGGGATGCCCGGGACTTTCTATATTGAATTCATACGTTTCTCCTCTTTTTAAAGTGATATCTGGGTTTGAAGCATTTTCTAACCCCTCTCCATTAAAGATATATGCAGAAGCTCCTTGATTGGTCACATTAAATTCTTTTACATTGGTTTCTTCCTCAGGTGCAGGATCTGTATCATTATTCACTGTTGGCCAAACTCCAGCTTGTGGAAATCCAACACCAAAGTTATCACCTCTATCTTCGTCTTGCCCAAAAGTATATAGTGGCCATCCTTTATAAGTGATCTGAGCTCGTCCAAATACATCAATTGATTCAAAATCGGCCATATTCAGTGTGCTCGGAATATTTTGTACATCTACATTAAATATTGGCCAAACACTATTATTAGAAAAGTCATCAGCGGTAAAATTATTCTTCCCAGAAGTGTCATTTATGAAGCTATATAAAGTATTGCCTCGATCATCAACGAGATAAAAGGTATCTTCATCACCGCTCTCAAAAGCACTATTTAAGTTGGTTTCAACACCATCAACGTTTCTACCAATCAGTTGCGCCCTCACAAGCATTAATGAATAATCAGGTTTAGCAACAAACCAAACACCTCCACTACCGTCTCCATTTACTTGACTCGCTTGAGCGTCATTCGAAAAACGGTATAACGGCCATCCTTTGTACGTTGTTTGCTGAGCGCCATCTGATCTTGTAATTGTTGCAAAATCATTCAAGTCTAGGCCATCATCTATGGTCAAAGATGCCTCAAAAAAAGTTGGCCAGGCATTAGAGCAATTACCCAGGCAATTAGCATCTCCCTTGCTATCCGGAGCGAAAAAATATAAGGTAAAGCCTTCCGAATCTGTCAATACACTACCAAAAGTGGCATCAGTACGAAGCTTTACTAAATTTTCCGCTTCAGGAGTCTCAGGAATAAAATCAGTACTGTCGTCACTGCTACATGCGCTTATTAAAAAAGTTAATAGTAAGAATAAAAATATTTTTTTCATGGTTTAAAGTTTTATTAAATTATTATTGAGCAAAGGAAGTGTGGATCTTCAAGTCTTACCCACAAAACCTTGGTGAAAGGGAAAAATCGTCTTTAAAAAGGAATCATTTTATGGATACCATTATATGCGATAATGTTTAGGTGAAAAACTAACATATGCATAGCCCTTTTAAAGCGTTTATATTTTTTAATCTATCACCCTTTGGAGGTAATCCAAGAGATGTTAATAGATTCATAGCCTTTGAAATTTCATTGGCTTTTACGAAATTGAAAACAATCAAGGATTTATCTGGTCTTAGATAGACATTAGAGAGGTCTTCAATTTTAAGTAATTCATTCTTTATAGAAGATCCACAATCAATACAGAAACTTCCTTGAACATAAATTCTAGCAATACCCGTTTTAATCATAACTATATTATTTTAAAATACTCTTGATAGATTGAAGCCAAAGAAAACATCACCACTACCCCAGTCACCCGTACCTTGACCTAAAAAACCATTCGTATTCATAGGTTGCGCATTTGTAAAGTGTAATTGAAAAACATGCCCTCCAGTTTCAAGGTCAAAACCGATAGAAAAAGGATTATTAAATGGCGAATTATCTGCTCTGTTCAAATGTAGTCCGTAGTCTAAATTAAGTGACCATCTTTTGGTCAATTTATGCCGTCCACCAAAGCCAATGACATACTGTGAGTTTTCTTGTGCATCTATAGCAACATAATTATCATGAAAAAAAGTTGGCATGAGTTGCAAAGAAAAATTCTTATTGAACTTTTTTGATATTAGTAATTGCGTTGTGTAACCCAGTCTATTTTTAAATGTCAATAAGGGAAGTAATTGATCATCCAAAGCCGTATTGATTAAAATATTACTCGAGCTTACAACGGTAAAAGGAAAACCACCTTCTTTTTCTCTCAATAGCCTTACTTTCAATGAAGATTCATATATTTTTTGAAAAGAGCTTCGAGAAAAACCAACATTCATCCAGTCAGAAATTCCATAGATTAAATTAAGTCGCGTTACGGCTTGATCTAATCCGAAAAAATCTTGAAACCCTGTTTCAACAGATCCAAAACGATGAGACACGACAAAATAGAGTTCTTTTTTAGAAACCATTTTTGTCGATTCGAAATTGACTATTTTGAGTCCTTTAAAGGCCGCACTTTTATAAGTATTTGGTTGTACGGTGTCAATTTCGGATAGTAAATCCTCTTGAGACCAAACCAACGTTGGTATTATGAGCGCTAATATTCTTATTATTTTCATGTTCGTTGTTTTTTAATTGTAAAATGGATCGTACTTGAATCGTTTCTTCTAACTTTTAGTACTGATTCAATAATCCAATTCATTTATTGGTTATTTATTAGATAATATGATTGCTTGATCTAACCTCACCAGTTCTAAGAGGTCATCATATCCAACACATCTACCTTTTATAGTTATGTTTTCGCCGATTTTTATCTCTGATGTGATGTTGTCAAGAAAATCTACTTGAACCGCATCATTCAGCACAAAACTGGATGCTTCAATCGCCGTTAAAATTCCTTCGACTTCAATAACTTTATCGGCGTATGAGGCATTTGCCTTATCAAAATCTTCAGCATAAGTATTTTGGAGCTGTTTTGCCATCATAGACAGTTCAGGTTTTTCTGCCGCTATATTTCTATGCGATGCGTAAAATGTTTGGTAAAAAACGATACCAAAAACCATGATAGCTATTACAAAAAAGGATGCTACGATTTTCGTTCTTTTCTTCATTTTTTCGTGAGTTTAAAATCAAGTTGAACTACTATTTCTTTCGCAATCTTTTTTCGCACAATTGCCGGAATCTCAATGTTAAAATCGGATGGAAGCACAGTAAATGATCCTTTCATCTTAATAAAATCACCTTCCTTTTGCATCGTTAATATGGTGCGTATTTCTTTTTCCTTTCCGTGTAGTGCAATTTTCCCCTCAACCGTTATTTGTGTTGGACTATTCGATAATACCTCTGAGTTAAAATTCAATAGTTTTCCTCTAAAAGTAGCTTTTGGATAAGTTTCAGATTCGATGTAATTTTCATTGAAATGCTCTTCCATCAACGAATTTTTAAAATGAAACCCTTTCATCAAAGCAAGTGAAGCGATTTTATTCGTTTCAAGGTCCAAAATTACCGTCACATTTTTGTTTTCAGCCTTTACAGGTTCAAATAGCTTTTCGGAAGCCTCGAAAATTATTGTCCCTTTTTTCTCTACATATTTTTGCGCAGCTATAGAATGAATACATCCTATCATCATGAAAAATATGATCAGCACATTGTTAAATATTCCTTTGGTCATTTTAGTAATTTTATTGTTAATTAATTTTCTTTGCGCCCTTCAGCTATCCATTGCTCTACGAGATCGATAGTTGTTTGAGGAAGTCTACCTGATGGAGGCATCGCTCTTGAGGCACCACTTTGTCTTGATATTGCATTTAGAATTGCACTGGATCTAGAACTGACTTGTGAAAAGTTTACAAGAGCAAATGGAGCTCCGTTAACCGGGGGAGATGAATGACATCCAGTACAACTATTTTGCATAATTGATTTAATGTTTCCGTCGTAGGTGATTTCTGTTGAACCGTTTGGCAGTTCTTGTAAATCATCATCACTGTCGTTACTACAGCTCGCAAAAATGAGGGCAAGAGAGGCCATCAGAAAGATTGTTTTGTGTTTCATAGTTTTAAGTATTTAATGTTAGACTGACACAAAACAATAAATTAGTGTTGAATTTAACCTTCAAAACTATCGTGAAAGGGAAGAATTGTCGTTTACAGGGAAAAAATTGACTTTAAAAAAATATGATTTTAAGGAGTTGTGTACTATCCTATGCATATTTGAAGGTGAATTTTCAATGTGTTAAATCATTATATTTGCTTGCATATAATTCATATATGAGAAAAGACAGGCTTTACTTTCTTACTTTTATCTCGATAGCGATAATTTTTGTGATTATCTCAAGTATAGGTATTCAATATTTTATTAAATCTAGTACGAATAAGCTTCTTGCTACACAATTAGAGTTTAGCAAAAGAGAAGCTAAGCAAATTAGTAAACTAATCGAATATCAATTGCTTGATGGAGTTTCAAAAGAAAAGACAGTCATCAATTTACAGGGTAGTCTTGAAAGCTCAAAACTAGAGGCAGGTTTTATAAGTATGTTTGATTGGTCAGGTAAGATTGTCTGCCATCCAGATATAAAGAATGTTGGGCAAAAAGTGAGTCCAAATGATTCTTTCGTGTCTTCCATTACGGATGAGCTCACGTCGAATGACTTTTATGAACTGCTAAAAAACAAAGAAGAGGCAGGTGGTGTTAGAGATTTCGAAGATGAAGCGCAAGGTTCTGAAGTGGTTTATCTATTTCCTGTAAAAAATTCAGATTGGATTGTCGCTGCTCATGCCAACACGAACAAAATTGCGCAGCAGATAGGTGAACTGCGCTCGAGTTTCTACAATATATTATTGGTCATGGGACTTGTAATTATCATTCTCTCAGTAATAACCGTAAGGCTTATTGGAAGCAGATATGAAAAAAAATTAGAACTGAAAAATCAATTGTTATCGAACGAAGTTATTAATCTATCTAAATTGAATAGAGCTGTTGGTGATTATCAGCAAAAAGTAAGTGAGGAGCGTCTTCCAGAAAAGCAAACGAATGATCAGCAGGCTAAAAAGAGAATACTAACCTATCTCAGAAATGAATTACTCACTATACCTACAGAAGAAATTGCTCATATTTACACAGAAAACACAATTACCTATGTAGTTTGTGATGACGGGAAACGATCGACAACGAATTTGAGTCTTGATGAACTATTTTCAAATTTGGATCATAGTTATTTTTTTAGAGCCAATAGACAATTTATTATTGCAATATCTGCCATAGACAAGATAGTGAAGTACGGAAATAATCAGTTGAAAATTTTGGTTAATCCGAATTCAGAAGTTGATATCATTATTAGTAAAAACAGAGCGGCAGAATTTAAACAATGGCTCAATATTTAAGTGAGAATAGAAGTTAAAAGCTAAGAAATTGTAAGATATACTTAGTTTTGCTACTAATCCATTTTGTACTAATTTTAACAAGTATTTATAGAATATTTAGTATCATTGCGCTATGCATAAAAAATTATTTTTACTTCTATTCATTTTATCAATTGGCATCAATGGTTATGCTCAAGATGAAAGTAAGAAAGATTCTATCGCTGTTAACTTAAAAGGTAAGATCATAAGTGTTACTGATAAGAAGCCTTTGGAGAGTGCGCATATTCTTAACTTAAATTCAGTTGAAGGTACTACGACCAATCGTCAAGGTCTATTTCAAATACCTGCCATGGCGAATGATACAATTTATATATCGTATGTGGGATATCAATCGATAAAATTGAAAGTAACTAGAGATTTATTAAAAGGAAATGAATTAGAAATTGCCATTCATGAAAAGACGGCAATTATAGATGAAGTTACGGTAAAAGCTCATGACCTTATCGGAGTATTAGTTGTAGATGCCGAAAATGTACCGTTGGATAAGTTTAATAGAATTCATATTGATGGATTACCGCAAGCATATGAAGTAGGTCGTCCTCAGTCAAAAAAGTATAATTCTGGATTAAATGCTGTGTTTAATCCTATTGATTTTTGGTATAATAAATTAGGGAAAAGACCTAAAGAGTTAAAGAAATTAAAAAAATTGAAAGATGCCGACAAGCTACGGGGCATTATGGAAGAAAAGTTTAGTCGTGAAGTATTGCTTACCTATATGGATATGAGTCGTAAAGATCTGAACGACTTATTGAAAGAATGTAATCGATCTGATCGATTTATAAGAAAGGCCAGTGACCTACAAGTTATTGAGGCCGTTTTGCAGTGTTATGACAACTACAGAGCTGTTCAAGAAGGAAAGGTAAAGAAAGACATCATTCGCGTCAATAATAATCAAGGTAACAATTAAAAAAAGCCAGTTCGATGGAACTGGCTTTTTTGTTTATGCTAAGTTATTCTTTTAATTATTACCTAAAATCAAGGGCAATCCATCTTTAGAACTTCCAACTACAATTATTTTCGAGTTTGGAGATCTTGCAAGTTCTAATGTCGCTTCAATACCTTTATCCTGAAGTATTTTATCCGTTAAGGAAGCGCTTAATATTCTATTAGCATCAGCTTTACCCTGCGCCTCTATACGTTGTTTTTGAGCTTCTTTATCTGCCGTAATTAGTCTAAATTCATATTCTAATGACTCTTGTTCTTGTTTTAGTTTTCGCTCAATTGCTTCCTTAATAGTTGGAGGTAAGGTAACGTCACGAACTAAGATGTCGTTTATTTGGACATATTGCCCAAGTGCTTTTTTTGATACTTCATCAAAAATTTCTCTCTGAATTACATCACGTTTACTAGAATATAACTGTTCAGGCGTATACCGTCCCACAATACTTCTACCTGCAGACCGTACTTCAGGAATGATAACTACATCTAAATAATTTTCTCCTTTAGTTTTATGAAGCAGCCCTAATTCATCAATTTTTGGTTGATATAGTATAGATACATCTAACTTTATTTCTAATCCATTAGAAGATAATACTTCCATGTCTTTAATGAACATATTTTGTTGACGTACATTATAAATGTCTACTTTATTCCATGGAGCTACGATATGAAAACCTTCACCCATCGGCGGTGCATCTACAACCACGCCTCCTCCAAAACGCTTCCAAAGTACTCCAGCTTCACCTCTATCTACCGTGACAAAGGCTTTTGAAAATAATATAAGACCAACGATCACTAAAAATATAATAGGTATAATTGCCTTGGGAAATTCTAATTGTTTGTTATTACTCATGTTATCTGTTTTTTGATTAATATTAGTATTGAAAATTTAATAAAACGAATGTACAAATTATACTGATTATTCGTTCGTGTCTTGCCATTTACCTTGAGATTTTAAGAACTCAAGAGCGTTTATACGCATTTTACTCAAATCGGCATCAACGCGGGCGCTCAAATCTTTATACTCTTTTGACACTTGAATCTGTCTGAGCACCATATCCACATCTTGATAAACGTACATTCGTATTTTAGACTTACGATTAAAGTACAATTCATTAAGAATATTAGTCGTTGTCACCGCATCCTTTGATAAAGCGGCGCTATAAGCCAAAGAAAATAAAGGTCCGATCTCTTCTTTATCTATGGCTCCATCAAACTTTAAATCAGATTTCACTTTTTTAGTATATAATTCAGCAAAGCGATTAGACATCTCATCTTTACCTACTTTCGAGTAAATAACACTGAGATGCGCCAAAATCATATCCAATTTGTAAGGTGGTACTGTCAAGGTATCTGATAGATATATAGGATGGTATTGTTCAATATACTTTACAGCATCAGCATACTGATTATTATAATCATAACGCTGTAATTGAGTGGCTAATTTAAACTCACTGCCGTCGGTAATTCCATATTTGTCATAAACAGCATCAGTTTCCTCAAAAATTTGAGCATAATTTTTCTCATAGGTATAGTTTTCAAAATGAACCGACATAGTTATTTGATTCTCTGGATATAACTTAGTCAATTTTTCCTCAGCCTCTTTCGAAATAGACAACAAACCTAAATCTAAAGCAGTTACAGATAGAAGTCCTAATATTTTTAAATTTTTCGGCTTCTGCTGATATGCCTTGTATGTACGAATAAAGGCTTCGTCTAATTTACCATTCGGTGGATTTCTAAGCATTGCGATAAGCATATCATCAACACCACTATAATCAGGATTCAACTCAACATTTTTTTTGGCCAAGGCCTCAGCCTCTTCAGTTTTCTTGTTTCTTAAGTAGTCATTCGCTAAGTTAGTTATTACAACAGGCGCCAATGGATCTATTTCGTAGGCTTTTTTGTACAATTCTGTTCTCAGTTTCGCATCTTCTGTACCTAATGAATTGGCATACCACATAACTATTTCTGAATTATTAGGCTCTAATTCATACGCCTTTTTGTTAGCTTCTTTCCCTTTTTCGAACTCTAGCTTTAGATCATAATAATTTGCCAATGCGGCATAAGCGGTTCCTAAAGTATTGTCTAATAAAAGTGCTCGGTCTGCATTATCTCGAATTAAATCTGGTACTTTCTTGATATCTATATTACCATAAATTGACAGGTGTGCATAGGCTATTGCCAAACGAGCATACGCCAGTGCAAATTTATCATCTAAGGCAATAGCTTCCTTAAAGAGTTGAATGGCCTCCTCAATCTCCTCTGCTTTTCTATTGAGTAATAATTGATTTCCTTTTAAATAAGTTTCATATGCCTTTGTATTTTTTGTAGGCACTTTAGCAGCGGTGACTTCCTCATTTTTGGGTTTTAATAACTTAATTTTGAGTTCTTCTAGTACCTGTTGAGAAATTTCATCTTGCACTTCAAAGAGATTTTCAGCAGAATAATTACGGTCATATGTTTCTGACCACATGTGAAATCCATCGTCTACTTTGATCAATTGCGCTGTGATTCTTATGCGATCTCCTGCCTTTCGAACACTCCCTTCAAGAATGTGTGCAACACCCAATTCTGCTCCTACGGCTTTTAAATCTTCATTCTTACCCTTGAATTTAAAAGAAGATGTGCGACCTGCCACTTTCATTTCTTTTACCTTGGCCAATACATTGAGCAATTCTTCTGACAAGCCATCAGAGAAATACTCCTGGTCTCCTTTTGGCGACATATCCGCAAAAGGTAACACCGCAATCGAGGCCATCTCTCCATTATCATCACTATTACTATTGCTTTGGGCATAAAAAACACGATTGATTAACAGAAAAATTACTGCCATAGATAATACCGCAATAATCACGCGATTCAACTTTTTGCCCGTTGATGTTGATACAGAATCTGTAACTTCTATTTCCTTTGTTTTTTTTAACCCTTCAGAAGTAAGTTCAAAAGCCCACGCGATAATTAGTGCAATTGGAAAACCGATAAAGACTAATAAAATGGTGGTAGTGTCGAACCAATCGGGCAAAGATAGTGGTTCACTAATCGACGTAACCACTTGAATAATAAGCCAACCTGCTATCGCATAAGCTGTGGCAACTTTAAATACATTACGTCTTTTAAGCTCTTCTATTAACTTCTTGAAATTCATGGAAAATAGCTTGGTTTAGACTTCGAAATATACGAAATAATCCCGTATAACTTGAAGAATTTAAGTATCTAAATCAATCCTCGATATTTGCGGATAAACCACTCTACACTAAAGAATAACACTATAAAACCTAATAACCACTTCCAGTCAATTATAGGTACGATTTTCTCGGAACGTTTTTGTATGGCTTTGTAATTTGTATCCTGAATTAATGCTGTTAATGCTGAATCACTTGAATTTATATGAAACAGCTTCCCTCCAGAACTCTTTGAAATCGCATTGAGAGCCTCGGTATTTGCATAGGTGAACTGTTGTTCGATATTATAGTCTAACACAGTAAAGCGACCTCCTTTTGTAGTGTTTTGACCTTCTACTCTCACAGTAAAGCTATAATCTCCACTTTGCAAGTCATTTAGGTTCAATTCAAAAGTATTCTTATTTAAAAGAAAAGGATATTGTTTTATCTCATTAGTTTCAAGATTCCTAAGGCTTAAAAATAGTTTAGCACGTGTGTCTAAGGTATAGTTGTTATCGAAATACTTGGCCGAAATTTTTATCAAATCATTTTGATAAGCAATAGCACTATAGGTTAATTCAATTCTATTGAATGCTTTTTTTACGGATAAATACTGCACCAATTTATTTATAAAGCCATCAAATTCTTCAAAGGATTTACTTTTCGTAAAGCTCAGTGCTCGCCATTTCCAACTATTTTCACCAAAAAGAACAGCGCCTTTTTTTGTTGTTGAGCCATATGTAGCTAGTAGCGGACTTTCTGTTTTAAAACCACCAATATTCTGAAATAACAATGTTTCAAACGGAGTATTAAAAACAACTTCACCAAAAAAAGCATGCAATGGAGGTAGATTTTCAATATCCAAGTTATCGACAACAAAAGCACTATATTCATCATTGAAAACCGCCATATAATCCTCTGTTTGGGAAATGACACTTTTCTTAAAATCTGTTTGAATAGAATTTAAAAAGTTCCAATCTGTTTGTGTTCCTGTAATAATAAATGAACTGATCTCCTTTTCTTCTAACGCCTCGAATATCTTCCTGAAACTATTTGTTGGCTGATAAAGTATGACCAATTGGTATTGATTTAGTGCATTCACATCAACACTTGAATTTAGGTAGACAACCTTACGTTGTTTATTTGATTCAATAGCTCTTTTAAACATTCCTAAATCGGGATGTTTTATATCACTGATGATGGCTATTTTAGATTGTTCATCAATTACTTCTACACTAAAGTTTTTTTGATTATTTAAGCGATTCTTCTCTCCATCTAACGGTGTTACTGAGGCTCTATAATTTAAATTTCCAACTTTTGATGCTGATACATTAAAAACAACTTGTTCTGAATTCTTCTCTCCGTTGAGTGCTATGTTCTTTCTAAAAACGGTTGTATTTCCAGTTTTCACAGTCAATATGGAGTTCATTGGTACGGTACCATTATAGTTTACAAATATTTCTACTGGAAAATTGTTTCCTAAAAACGAATATCTATTGGCATTTAACTTAGAGATTTCTAAATCAGTATGTTTGACGGTGTCACCTACAATTATTGGAAATAGTGTTCCTTTCGATTTATGAAACGAATAATCGGATCCTAGCGTTTGGTTACCATCGGTCACCAGCAGTATCACCTCTTTTTCTTTATAGAGTCCGTCTAAGGAAATCAACGCTTCATTTATATTCGTTCTATTGACGCTAAAATTTAAGGAATCTAATAACTTCAGTTTTGAATCGAACGAAAAATAGTCAATGTCAAATTTCTCATTCAACGCTTCATTTGATTTTACAGTAGAAACAAAAGATGCTGTTTTATCATCACTATTTAAAAACCCAATAGATGATGAATTATCAATAACCAAGACTAACTTTGGCTTAACAATTTCTAAAATTTCACTTTCTATTTTTGGATTTATAAAGAGTAACAACATTGAAAAAATACCTAAAAAACGAAGAACAGCCAGTAATACCGTTACATTTGATTTAGATTTTGATTTGTAAAAATATTGAAAGACTGCAATTGCTAATGCGGCAATCACAGCAAAAATCACAAATAATAGTGTTGTTATATCCAAAATCTATACAGCATTCCGCGAAAGCGAAATTAAATTAAGTGAGCATCCCACCATCAACATTTAATGTTTGCCCAGTAATATAGGCAGCCATATCAGAAGCTAAAAAAACACAGGCATTGGCAATATCTTCTGGAGACCCACCTCTCTTCAAAGGTATTGATTCTCTCCAAGTATTGACGGTCTCTTCTGGTAGCGCACCTGTCATCTCAGTTTCTATAAAGCCGGGAGCAATGGCGTTGCATCGAATATTACGGGATCCTAATTCTAGAGCGACAGATTTTGTAAAGCCTAAGATTCCAGCTTTGGAGGCCGCATAGTTTGTTTGCCCAGCATTTCCTTTAACACCAACGACAGAACTCATATTAATAATCGACCCACTACGTTGTTTCATCATTGGTCGGATAACCGCTTTTGTCAAATTAAAAACGGATTTCAAATTCACCTCAATTACCTTATCGAAATCCTCTTCAGATATTCTCATTAATAAATTATCCTTTGTAATTCCAGCATTGTTTATCAATATATCAATACCTCCGAACTCTTCAATAACGTTCTTTGCTAATTCTTGAGCAGCTTCAAAATTAGCGGCATTAGATTGATATCCCTTAGCCTCTATCCCTAGAGATTTTAGTTCATTTTCTAAAGCAGTTGCCGCTTCGGCTGAAGAGTTAAATGTAAAAGCTACATTCGCACCATGTTCGGCAAAGACTTTGGCAATTCCTTTACCAATACCTCTTGTTGCACCCGTGATTAACGCTGTCTTATTTTGTAATAATTTCATGTGATTTACTTAATTAAGATGTTTCAAATATACGTATTTATTTATATGAAACTGGTCATAAAATTAATCAATAAGCATAAAAAAAGGAACTCTTAAAAGAGCTCCTTTTTTTTACAAAATAAATTAAAACCTAGGGTTACAATTTAACGTTCGTTTCGTTAACGTAATTAAATAAATAATCAACATCTAGTTCTTTTATCTTGCCAAGTTTTTGTAACGACTTAATGTCGAGATCATTTTTATTACCAATAACCATGACATTGTAATTTTCACCTTTCACATTTTGATCAAAAAATGCTTTTAGGTCTTCCATAGTCATACCTTTGATAGTGTTGTACATTTCCTCTCTGTTGTCATTGTCGATACCTAATTTTTTTAAGCGCTCATACGACCAAAATATATTTGATTTCGTAATTCGTTGTGCCGCCAATTTTTTCAATGCTGCTTCTTTTGCTGCTTTGAATTGCTTTTCAGCTTCAGGCATATCATTCATAAGCTCCATCATCGCCTCAACCGCTTGTCCTAATTTATTTGCTTGTGTTCCTACATAAGCCATCACATAATTAGGTTCGTCCTTTTTTGATGCGTTAGAATACGATGCAAACGCCGAGTATGCTAGTGATTTACTTTCACGAATTTCTTGAAAAACTATTGAAGATAATCCACTACCAAAATAATTATTGAACAAAGTTGATGCTGCTAAATTTTCAGGTTTAAAAGGTTCTCCTTTAGCTAAAAATAACATTTCAGTTTGTACCATATCATAATCGGTATAAAACACGTTTCCTCCTGTGTCGGTTTTTTCATATTTTTTGGCAACTGGATAATCTTTCAATTCACCCAATAACTTATGATGTTCATTCAAGGCAGTCACCGCTGAATTCACATCCTTTCCATAATAAAAAACACGTTGCTTATAGCCCTTCATATCTTTAATGATATCCACTAATTCTTGAGGGTCAATTTCTTTTAATTCATTTATTTGCATAATATCTCTTAAAGGCGAGTTTTCTCCGTATTGACCATAATTCATTAAGCCATTCCAAAGAATATTACCTTTTTGAGTCTTCCCATCTTGACGTCCTTTAGCGGTTTTTTCTACATATTTATCATACGCTTCTTGATCCGCTTTAGCGTTATCCCAAAGATGCTCTAACAATTCTAACCCTTTCGGTAGGTTTTCTTTTAAACCATTAAGACCGACATAGGTTTTATCTTCTGCGGTACTTACGTAATAATTGATACCCAATTTATAAAACTCTTTCTTTAATTCTTCAGCGGTATATGTATCTGTTCCTAGATACTCCAAATACCCTGCCGCAAAACTCAATTTCTTGTCGTTATCTTTTCCCATATCAAAAATGATATTCATATCGAACAAGTCATTTTTTTCATTTTCTACATAGGCTACAGCGATATCATTTGCAGTCTTTGTCTCTTTAATAGCAGTTTTATAATCTATAAATTTAGGTTGTAAAGGTTCTGACTTTCTCGCATTAAAAGCGGTTATATAATCAGAACTCTTGTCTCTATTTAAGTTCACCGGAGTGATCCCTGGGTTTTGCACTTTTACAATACTCTTATCTTCGCCTTTACGCTTATAAGTGACTACATAATTGTCTTTATAAAAAGTGTTGGCGAAATCAACGAGTTCTTGTTTTGTAATTTTCTTCAAGTCATTTAAAAACTTTACTTTATCTACCCAATTCTCATTATGAATAAAAGCATTTACATACATATCTGCCAATGCTGTATTGTTTTCATACTGTCTGGTTTGATTTAATTTTAAGTCATTTACCACCGCATCGATCATCCACTCATCGAACTCACCTTTCTTCAAACGCTCTACTTGCTCCAATAAAAGATCCTTAACTTCATCTAATGTTTGTCCTTCTTTTGGTGAACCTGTAAACGTATGGTAACCGTAGTCATTTAAAAATGTTGGTGAACAACTTGCTCGTTGTACAACTTGCTTCTGATTTAAGTTTAAATCAATTATACCAGCATTACCATTGGCAAGTATCATGTCGCATAAGGTCACATATTTTTGTTCTTCTGTATTCACTCCTTTAGAGCGAAATGCTACAGATATATTTTCTGCCGTTGGTCCGAAAACTTCTTTGGTAATTGGCGCAGCAATGGCTTCTTCTTTTGGTAATTCAGGATGCGCAAGCTCCTTTTTTTCGAATGTTCCAAAAGTCTCATTAATCTTTTTAATAGTACTATCGAATTCTAAATCTCCTACTAAAATAACGGCCATATTATTTGGAACGTAGTACTTATCAAAATAGTTGTTAATGTCGACCATAGAAGGATTCTTCAAATGTTGTGCTGTACCAATTGTGGTTTGTTGTCCGTACGGATGATTTGGAAATAAACCATCGAGCATCGCAGCATATGTTTTTCTAAAATCACTATCTTGACCACGATTAAACTCTTCAAATACAGCTTCTAACTCCGTATGAAACAAACGCAATACCAACGTACCAAAACGTTCTTTCTCTAGATCTATCCACTTATCAAGTTCATTTGACGGAATCTTATTGGTATATACCGTTTGCTCGAACCAGGTATAAGCATTTGTGCCAGTGGCACCCAATGAAGCAGTCATTTTATCATATTCATTCGCAATCGAATAGTTTGAAGCTTCTAATGATACTTTATCAATTTCTTTATACAGTGCTAATTTCTTATCTGCATCTTCTTCAGCTCTATGTTGTTCATATAGTTCAGAAATTTTGGTAAGATATTCTTTCTCTTTTTCCCAGTCAGCTGTTCCTATTTTATGAGTTCCTTTAAACACCATATGCTCTAAGTAATGCGCTAATCCGGTAGAATTCTTAGGATCATAATTTGAACCAGCACGCACACCTATATATGTTTGTATTTTAGGTTCATCAGTATTCTGGCTTAAATATACTTTGAGACCATTGTCTAGCGTATACAATCGCAATCCTGTTGGATCATTAGTGACCGTTTCATAACTAAGTCCGTTAGAATCGGTATTTGAAACCGCCATGACTTCGTTAGAAGAAGAGTCGTTCATTTTACAGCTTGTTAAGGCGATAAAAAACAAACATATCATAAAAAATTTACTAGTAGTTTTCATTATTGGGTTTATTGATTATGTTACAAAAAAAATTCGTTAGCTAAAATATAACTAACGAATCTAAATATTAATTTTTAAGCTTTATTTAACTTTTATTTAAGAACCTCTGCTACCTTTTTTCCAATCTCAGCAGGTGAGCTCACAACGTGTATACCATTCTCTGCTAAAATTTCCATTTTCGCCTGTGCAGTATCGTCTTTACCACCAACAATAGCACCTGCATGCCCCATAGTTCTTCCGGCTGGTGCTGTTTGTCCAGCAATAAATCCAACTACTGGCTTTCTATTACCATCAGCTTTGATCCATTTTGCGGCATCAGCTTCTAACTGCCCTCCTATTTCTCCTATCATGACAATACATTCAGTAGCATCATCATTCATAAGCATTTCAACAGCTTCTTTTGTAGTCGTTCCAATAATTGGATCACCACCAATACCAATCGCCGTTGTAATTCCTAAACCTTGCTTTACAACTTGGTCAGCCGCTTCATAGGTCAAGGTTCCAGATTTTGAAATAATTCCGACATTTCCTTTTTTGAATACAAAGCCTGGCATAATTCCAACCTTCGCCTCTCCTGGGGTAATTACTCCCGGACAATTCGGACCAATCAAACGACAATCTCTGTCGGCGATATAAGCCTTCACTTTTACCATATCGGCAACAGGAATACCTTCGGTAATACAAATAATTACTTTGATACCAGCATCAGCTGCTTCCATAATAGCGTCAGCCGCAAAAGCAGGTGGTACAAAAATAATACTTGTGTTGGCCTTGGCCTTTTCAACAGCTTCTACAACTGTATTAAAAACAGGTTTGTCAAGATGCGTTTGACCACCTTTACCTGGTGTAACACCTCCAACTACATTTGAACCATATTCGATCATTTGAGTAGCGTGAAAAGTTCCCTCACTACCTGTAAATCCTTGAACTATTATCTTTGAATTATTATCTACTAGAACACTCATTATACAGTATGTCTTTTAATTTATTTTAATATTGAACAAAAGTAAATTTTTAAACCTAATTGCAAAACAATTTACGAGATATTATTTACCTTTTTTATGATATCTGGCAAGGCTTTAATTGCCGCCATTTCTTTATATTTTTTGCGTATGTCTTCACAAGGAACGCCGAAATAGGTTTTGCCTCCTTCTAAATCTTTCGATACTCCCGCTTTCGCTAAAAGCACCGCACCTTTACCAATTCTTACTCCACTAACAATACCAACTTGGCCCCAAATCGTCACTTCATCTTCGATTACAGTACAACCTGCAACCGCAGTTTGTGAAGCAATCAAGCATTTTTTACCTACAATTGTATCGTGGCCTATTTGAATTAAATTATCAAGTTTTGAACCTTCACCTATAGTGGTCGAGCCCGTCACACCCTTGTCAATAGTACAAGAAGCACCAATTTCTACCTTATCTTTAATCACAACGTTTCCAACGGATACTAACTTATCAAAACCTTCTGGACGATTTTTGAAATAAAAAGCATCGGCTCCTAAAATACTACCAGCATGGATAATCACATGATCACCGATAACTGCATTGTCATAAATGGTCACGTTAGAATGAATGATACAGTTTTTGCCTATAGTGACATTATTTCCTATAAATACATTCGGCTGAATAACGGTTCCCTTGCCAATTATTGCCGTTTCGGAAATAGCTTTCGCTGATGGTTGAAAGGGTTTAAATCGATTTGATAATTTGTTAAAATCGCGAAAAGGGTCGTCAGAGATTAACAATGCTTTTCCATCAGGACATGCTACTTTTTTGTTAATTAAAACAACAGTTGCGGCAGATGCCAAGGCTTTATCGTAATACTTTGGATGGTCGACGAATACAATATCTCCTGATTCGACAACATGTATTTCATTCATTCCTTTTACAGGAAAATTATCATCTCCAACATAATCACAATCAATAAATTGTGATATTTCATCTAATGTATAAGTTCTGTCAAATTTCATGCGATAAACTATGCCTTGATTCGCTCTTGGTATGTTCCCTTTTCAGTTTCAATTTTAATTTTATCACCTTCGTTGATGAACAATGGTACATTAACTCTAGCCCCAGTTTCAACCGTTGCAGGCTTTGTTGCATTGGTAGCTGTATTGCCTTTTACACCAGGCTCAGTATGTGTAACTTCAAGAATAACACTAGCAGGCATTTCAACAGCCAACGGAATTTCATCTTCAGAACGAACAATAACAGTTAATGTCTCTCCTTCTTTCATTAGTTCAGGCGCATCTAATATTTCTTTTTGCAATTGAATCTGTGTATAATCAGAGTTATTCATAAAATGAAAGGTCTCTCCCTCTTTATACAAATATTGATACTTTCTGGTTTCTACTCTTACTTCCTCTATTTTATGCCCTGCAGAAAATGTATTATCAATGACCTTCCCTGAAGTAAGACTTTTTAATTTTGTACGTACAAATGCTGGACCTTTTCCAGGCTTTACATGTTGGAATTCAATAATTTTATACGTGTCATTATTATAGTTAATGCACAATCCTTTGCGGATATCTGATGTATTTGCCATGTTATTTTTTTAGTTTGATTTGAAATACCCCTTCATAATACCACGATGAGAATTCTTTATAAATTGTAAGATCTCGTCACGCTCGGGAGTCGCAGCCATTTCAGCTTCAATGATGGAAGCTGCCTGCGTATTATTATAATTTTTCTGATATAAGATTCTAAAAATATTCTGTATTTCTCTAATTTTCTCTGTAGTAAAGCCTCTTCTTCGCAATCCAACTGAATTTATCCCTACATAAGATAGTGGCTCTCTTGCTGCTTTCACATATGGCGGTACATCCTTACGCACTAACGATCCTCCTGTTACAAAAGCATGATTTCCAACCGATGCAAATTGATGTACGGCAACCATACCAGCAAGCACCACGTTATCACCAATAGTGACATGACCTGCCAAGGTAGAATTATTTGAAAAAATACAATTACTACCAACAATACAATCGTGAGCAATATGACAATAGGCCATAATTAAACAATTGTCACCGATTTGCGTTTTCATTCGATCATTGGTTCCTCTATTAATAGTAACACATTCTCTAATTGTTACGTTATTACCAATTTTCACAATGGTATCTTCATCATTATATTTGAGATCCTGTGGAACTGCAGAAATGACCGAACCAGGAAAAATATTACAATTTTTACCAATGCGAGCACCTTCCATGATGGTAACATTCGAACCTATCCAAGACCCATCTCCAATTATTACATTATTATGAATTGTAGTAAACGGTTCAATAACCACGTTTTTGGCAATTTTAGCGCCAGGATGAACATATGCAAGTGGTTGATTCATATTGCTATTCTTTTCTTTTTAATATTTGAGCCATTAATTCAGCTTCAGAAACTAGCTTACCATTAGCATATGCATACGCTTGCATATGGCATATACCTCTTCGAATTGGAGTTAGTAATTCTAATTTAAAAATGAGCGTATCACCCGGCAATACTTGTTTTTTAAATCTAACCTTATCAATTTTAATGAAGAAAGTTAAATAATTTTCTGGGTCAGGTACAGTACTCAATACCAATATCCCTCCAGCTTGAGCCATTGCCTCTACTTGCAATACTCCAGGCATAACAGGTGCCCCCGGGAAATGCCCGACGAAGAAAGGTTCGTTCATCGTCACATTTTTCATTCCAACTACGTGCTTATCAGAAAGCTCTATAATTCGATCTACTAATAAAAATGGAGGCCTGTGTGGCAACATTTTCATGATTTGATTCACGTCCATCAATGGAGGTTGATTTAAATCATACTCTGGGACGTTATTTCTTTTTTCAATTTTAATAAGCTTTGCCAATTTTTTAGCAAACTGCGTATTGACTCCATGGCCTGGCTTATTCGCTATCACTTTTCCGCGAAAGCGTGTACCAACTAAGGCTAAATCACCTACAACATCTAACAATTTATGCCGTGCGGCTTCATTAGGCCAATGCAAGGTAAGATTGTCTAAAATACCATTTGGTTTTACTTTAACATCTTCTTTTTTAAAGGCTGCACGTAATTTTTCCATGGTTTCAGGAGACAATTGTTTATCTACATAAACGATGGCATTGTTCAAATCTCCTCCCTTAATTAGATCATTATCTAATAACATCTCAATTTCGTGCAAAAAGCTGAACGTTCGTGCTGCCGAAATATCCTTCTTAAAATCAGAGATATGTTCTAAGGTTGCATTCTGCGTGCCTAAAACTTTGGTGCCAAAATCTACCATTGCCGTCACTTCATATTCGTCAGATGGCATCAATATAATTTCACTTCCCGTGGTTTCATCTTTATATGATATGACATCTTTTACGATGTATTCTTCGACATCGGCTTCTTGACTTTGCAGTCCGGCACTTTCTAATGCCTCAATAAAAAATTTCGAAGAACCATCCATTATCGGTGGTTCTGGAGCACTTAATTCAATAATGATATTATCTATTCCAAGACCAACCACAGCGGCAAGTACATGTTCAGAGGTGTTGATCACCACCCCATTCTTTTCTAAATTTGTACCTCGTTGTGTATCTGTAACATATTCGGCTTTCGCTTCAATAAGTGGTTTACCTTCTAAATCAGTTCTTACAAAAGCGAATCCATGGTTTTCAGGTGCGGGCTTGAAGGTTAAATGAACTTCTTTACCCGTATGTAATCCCACTCCAGAAAGTGAAACTTCCTTTTGAATTGTTTGTTGTTTTTTAGACATAATTAAAACGTTCGTTCTACTTAGTTGTTATTTTTTTCTCCAATTCATAAACTTTATCTGCTAATTTCGATAAGTTCTTAAAGTGAACGTATGACTTATTATAATCCGCATAAGGTAATGCCGGACTACCCTGCACTGTTGCCCCATCTTTTAAATTTCTTCCAATACCAGATTGTGCTTGAATTCTTACATTATTGCCAATAGTAATATGACCAACAATACCAACTTGTCCTCCAATTTGACAGTTTTTACCAATTTTTGTCGATCCTGCAATACCCGTTTGTGCCGCAATTACTGTATTTTCATCAATTTCAACATTATGAGCTATTTGAATTTGATTATCTAATTTCACCCCTTTACGGATGATCGTTGAACCCAACGTAGCTCTATCTATTGTAGTTGCCGAGCCAATATCAACATTATCTTCTATGATTACATTACCCGTTTGTGGGATCTTCTCATAACTTCCGTTTTCAGTCGGTGCGAAACCAAACCCATCACAGCCAATAATAACGCCAGAATGTATTGTGCAATTCGCTCCAATCTCAGATTCTGAATAGATTTTAGCCCCTGCGAAAATCGTGGTTTCGTCTCCAATACTCACATTGTCTCCGATGAACACATTTGGGTATAATTTTACATTATCGCCAATTTTCACATTAGCTCCTATATAGGTGAAGGCCCCTAGGTAAATATCGATCCCTAATGTGGCGGTTGGACTCACAAAATTAGGTTCTTCTATCCCAGATTTGTTAAGCTTTACTTGATTGTAAAATTCTAATACTTTAGAAAAAGCTTTGTAAGAATCTTCCACCCGAATTAGCGTTGTCTTGATTTCTTTTTCAACAACAAAATCATTATTTACAATAGCAATAGACGCATCGGTTGTATATAAGAAAGATGTATATTTCGGATTGGAAAGGAACGTTAATGAGCCTTTTTCTCCTTCTTCTATTTTTGAAAGCTTAAAAACTTCCTCATTTGGATTCCCTTCTACTTCCCCTTCAAGAATTTCAGAGATTTGTTGTGCCGTAAATTTCATTCTTGCAAAAGTAAAAAAAAATATACTGTTATAATAATATAATAACTACTTTGGAAAATAGGCAAAATGCTTGACCACTGGTTGGGTCAAGGTTTCTAGATTTAAATGATCAGAAACGGCAATAATATTTTGAATATTATCTTCTTTTAATTTAATGTTTATAGGGTATTTATCTTTATTATAGGCTAAGTTTTTCACTGTTCCCGTATGTGTAAAGTAAGCAATGTCATTTTCATTAGTACAATTCGCATAAAAAGATTGCAATTGACTTTCAGAGAAGGCTTGCTTTTGAACGATTACTTTTGGGAGATTTCTATTAATGAGTGATATAGAAAGTTCTGACAAGACAGGATCAGAATGTTCCATCCATGACTTCACAGACCCAATTATATCATAATCATCTAACTTCGAAAACATGACTAAAGTAGCATCATTAAAGTCTCTAGGTTTATTTAAAAAGAAATTAAGATGTTCACTTCTCGCAATGTTTTGTTCATTTACTGAAAGCTCTGCTGCTCTTTTCAAAATATTTACAAGTATACATTCGGCCGCAAGGCTTGTTTTATGCAGATACACCATCCAATACATTAAGCGGCGTGCCACGATAAATTTCTCTACAGAATAAATCCCTTTTTTATCAACTACCAGATTATCATTAACAACATCTAACATCGTAATCAACCTGTGTGAATTGATATTTCCTTCTGTAACTCCACTAAAAAAACTATCTCGCTTCAAATAATCAAGACGATCAATATCAAGTTGACTTGCAATTAATTGATTGAAAAAAGGTCGATTATAATCTCCTTTAAACATTTCAATCGCTAAACTCAATGCTCCGCTAAATTCTTCATTCAATGCTTCCATAAAAAGCAATGAAATTTGCTCATGGTGCACGTCTTTTACAAAACTGTGTTCTAAGGTATGTGAAAAAGGTCCATGGCCAATATCATGCAATAAAATTGCAATTTGAAGCGCCTCAATCTCGGCCTCAGATATCTTTACTTTTTTGGATTTAAGAACACTTACAGTCTGCTGCATCAAGTATAAACAGCCCAAGGCATGTTCGAAACGCGTATGATGTACTCCAGGATAGACCAAATAAGACAAGCCCATCTGAGAAATCCGTCTTAAACGCTGAAAATAAGGATGTTCTATAATATCAAAAATTAATGCGCTTTGAATGGGAATAAATCCGTAAATTGGGTCGTTGAAAATTTTAAGCTTCTTCAAATGTAAGAGTTTAATTTACACAAAAATAGACTTTAATTTTTAAAATATATACCCCTTTTAAACATGAGCGAAATAAAAATACTCTGGGTTGATGACGAAATAGAATTGTTAAAACCACACTTGTTATTTTTAGAGAAAAAAAACTATTCTGTAAGCACCTGTAACAATGGTGCCGAAGCTGTCGAAAATATTGAAGATGAACGCTATGATATTGTTTTTTTAGATGAAAATATGCCAGGGTTATCTGGTATTGAAACCTTATCGGAAATTAAAGCCAAAATACCTAATCTTCCTGTTGTTATGATCACGAAAAGTGAGGAAGAACTTATCATGGAAGAAGCTATCGGTTCTAAAATTGCCGATTACTTAATTAAGCCGGTGAATCCGAATCAAATATTACTTACGCTCAAAAAGAATTTAGATCACTCTCGTCTCGTTTCTGAGAAGACAACTACCAACTATCAACAGGAGTTTAGAAAAATATCTATGGACTTAGCCATGGTCAATTCACACGAAGAATGGGTTGATTTATACAAAAAGCTAGTGCATTGGGAAATTGAATTAGAATCTATTTCTGATCCTGGTATGACCGAAATATTGGAGAGTCAAAAAAACGAAGCTAATTCTCAATTCTTTAAATTTATAGAGAAGAATTATGAATCTTGGTTTCATGAAGAAGATAAACCCTTACTATCTCACACCTTATTTAGAGAACTCATTGCACCAGAAATATCAAAAGAACAGGGCACGTTGCTCGTTGTGATTGATAACTTGAGATATGACCAGTTAAGAGTCTTAGAACCTGTGATTAATGATTTTTATAAAAAAGAAAATGAGACTTCATTTTATAGCATCTTACCGACAGCGACTCAATACGCACGTAACGCCATTTTCTCGGGTTTGATGCCCTCTGAAATGGAAAAACAGCATCCCGAATATTGGAAAAATGACACCGACGAAGGTGGTAAAAACTTATATGAAAATGAGTTTTTAACTGCACAACTAAAACGTTTAGGCTTAGATATTCGTCATGAATATTACAAGATTACCAACATGCCGAACGGAAAGGAACTGGCTCAAAATTTTGCAGGAATAAAAGAAAATGACTTGACAGTTGTCGTGTATAATTTTGTTGATATGCTATCGCACTCTCGTACCGAAATGGAAATGATCAAAGAACTAGCTGGTGATGATAAAGCCTATAGATCGTTAACTTTAAGTTGGTTTAAAAATTCGCCATTATTAGAAATGATTCAAAAAGCGCAACGTATGGGGCTTAAACTAATTATCACAACTGACCATGGTACGATTAATACCAATAGACCTTCAAAGGTGATAGGAGAAAAGAACATAAGTTCCAATTTAAGATATAAAACAGGTCGTAGTTTGACATATAACGACAAAGAGGTATATGCCGTAAAGAATCCGAAAGATATTTATTTGCCTGCACTACATATGAGCAGCTCATTTGTATTTGCCAAAGAAGATTATTTCTTTGCCTATCCGAACAATTACAATCATTTTGTCAAATACTATAAAAACACATATCAGCATGGAGGAGTTTCATTAGAGGAAATGATTATTCCCTGTGTCATAATGTCTCCAAAATAGATAATTCAACATCTGGGTATATTTCATTATAATTATTAACAGATTCTTGATAATTGTTAGGTATTTTTCAGTTTTTCATACCAATATTTAGCAATAAATTCTTCAACTTTGTGCTCTTAAATTTGAATTAAATGAAAAAGCATAATTTCAGCGCAGGCCCTTGTATTTTACCACAAGAAGTTTTAAAAAAAGCATCAGATGCGATATTAAACTTTAATAACGAAAACTTATCTTTAATCGAAGTTTCGCATAGAAGTAAAGGTATTGTGGCCGTTATGGAAAAAGCAAGAAGTCTTGTTCTAGAACTTCTGCAACTCGAAAATAAAGGGTATGCTGTACTTTTTTTACAAGGAGGTGCGAGCTTAGAATTTTTAATGACCCCTTACAATTTATTGCGAACTAATGGCAAAGCAGCTTATCTAGATACTGGCGCCTGGAGCACAAAGGCAATAAAAGAGGCCAAACTCTTCGGGGAAATTGATGTCGTGGCCTCTTCAAAAGACAAAAACTATAGCTATATTCCTAAAGACTATGTGATCGCTGATGATATGGATTATTTCCATTGCACGAGTAACAACACCATTTTTGGAACACAAATGAAGACGTTCCCTAAAAGAAAAGGACTTTTGGTTTGTGATATGAGCTCTGATATCTTTTCTCGTCAATTAGATTTTTCTCAATTCGATTTGATCTATGCTGGAGCTCAAAAAAATATGGGCCCGGCTGGTACAACACTGGTTGTTGTTAAAGAAGAAATTTTAGGAAAAACTGGAAGGGGAATTCCTTCAATGCTTGATTATCAGGTGCATGTTTCGAAAGACAGCATGTTCAACACACCACCAGTATTTGCGCTGTATGTGTCAATGCTAACATTACAATGGTTGAAAGACTTAGGCGGTATTGCCACAATTGAAAAGATGAACAACGCAAAAGCCGAGTTGTTATATAATGAAATTGACAAAAATCCACTTTTTGAAGGTGTAGCGGCTAGAGAAGATAGATCTGTTATGAATGTAACTTTCACATTAACAGATGAAAGTCTAAAGGAAAGTTTTGATAGTGCTTGGCAAGCTGCGGGTATTAACGGACTCGGAGGTCATAGATCTGTTGGTGGTTATCGAGCAAGTATCTACAATGCTATGCCGTTAGAAAGTGTACAAGTCTTGGTAGATGTAATGCAAAATTTTAATAATTAAGAAATAACAATATGAAAATATTAGCGAATGATGGTATAGCTCAAAGTGGTGTAAATGCCTTAGAAAATGCAGGATTTGAGGTGATTTTAACTACAGTTGCACAAGAGCAATTGATCAATTATATAAATGAAAATAATATAGTGGCGCTCCTAGTGAGAAGTGCAACGAAAGTACGTAAAGACATTATTGATGCTTGTCCGTCTCTAAAAATTATCGGTCGTGGTGGTGTTGGTATGGATAATATTGATGTAGACTATGCCCGTGAAAAAGGACTGAATGTTATCAATACACCCGCTGCATCCTCTCATTCAGTAGCTGAATTAGTATTCGCACATCTATTTGGCATGGTCCGTTTCTTACATGATTCTAATAGAAATATGCCCCTGGAAGGAGATTCGAAGTTTAAAGATTTGAAAAAAGCCTATGCTAAAGGTGTAGAATTAAAAGGTAAAACTTTGGGTGTAATGGGATTTGGACGTATTGGTCAGGCGACAGCCAAAGTGGCCTTAGGAGCTGGTATGAAGGTCATTGCATTCGACCCTTATATAGACAAGGCAGATTTGGAGCTTGAATTCTATGATGGGCAAACTGTGAATTTTGAGATACATACAATTGCTAAAGAAGATGTCTTGGCACAGAGTGACTTTATCACATTGCATGTACCTGCGCAGGATACCTATGTTATTTCTACTGAAGAATTCAATATGATGAAAGATGGCGCTTGTATTGTTAATGCTGCACGTGGAGGTGTCATTGATGAAGTGGCTTTAGTGGAGGCTATAAAGAGTGGCAAAATCTCGAAAGCGGCATTAGATGTTTTCGAAAATGAACCTACACCAGAAGTACAAATACTCATGAATCCAGATATTTCCTTAACACCTCATATTGGAGCAGCTACAGGTGAAGCCCAAGACAGAATTGGAGCTGAGTTAGCCGACCAAATAATTGAAATTTTAGCATAGTATGAGCATCGCTCAGCGTCTACAGCACATACTAACAACCATTCCAGATACTGTCACCTTGGTGGCAGTATCCAAAACAAAACCTATTGAGGCGATTCAAGAGGCCTATGATGCTGGTCAACGAATTTTTGGTGAGAACAAAATTCAAGAAATGGCCGAGAAATATGAGCAATTGCCAAAAGATATCAAATGGCATATGATTGGTCATTTACAATCGAATAAGGTCAAATATATGGCACATTTTGTAGATTTAATTCATGGGGTTGACAGTTTTAAAACCCTAAAAGAAATCAACAAACAAGCTAAAAAACATAACAGAACCATTCACTGTTTATTGCAAGCTAAAATTGCGCAGGAAGAAACCAAATTTGGACTCCCTTTTTCTGAAATTCGAGACATTCTTAGTTCTGATGAACTAAAAGAGTTAACCAACGTCAAAATTGATGGTTTAATGGGAATGGCCAGCTTTACAGCGGATAGCATCCAAGTACAAAAGGAGTTTGACAGTATTCATTCATTATTCGTAGAATTGAACACTGAAGATGCACCCTTGACCACGCTTTCTATAGGAATGAGCGGTGATTATCAATTGGCGATTACGTCGGGTAGTACCATGATTCGTGTTGGCAGCGCTATTTTTGGGGCCCGTTAAGAAATTGCTATCTTTACCTATACCCTATAAAGTATGAGAATTTCAATTATTTTGTTGATTTCTATGTTAAGCATATTAAATCATCACGCGCAAGAGAAAAAAAATCCTGTTAATAATCTTAAGGCTATTAAAAATGGAACCACCATTTTTTATGCCGATGAAGGCATCAGTTTTACAAGTCAAACGTTTAGCAATACCTTTTCGCTTAAAGGGTTAAAAAAAATATTTAGACAATATCGAATAAAAAAGGATGATGCTAAACTAACTGATAAGGACCTCAAATATCAGAATTTTTATGTGAGTAAAAATGATAAACTCGCTGATGATCTAATACAATATAACTCCTATTATTTCGTAGAAGGAAAAAAAAATAGGGTTACGGTCTTTTGGTTTGGAGCTGTAAACAAGCAGGACAGATCATTTGAAAGGAAGTATGTAAATCGTATTCTTCAAGATAGCATTCCAGAAACTATTTTTGTTCACCCAACCAAAATGAACAATATCGATTTTGCGGGTCGAAATTTAACCTTGAGTAATAGTGAGTGTCATTGGACAACAATCAACAGTATTCAATGCCCTTATTATGGGCAAATTAGTTGGTCGCTTCATACTACATTAGAAGAGGCTACAACAAGAAGGGATATACAGATTCTTCTAACCAAAAATAAAAAGGGAACCCAGGCAATTTCGGAGGATATCGTTGATGTTGAATTTGAAGGAAGTCCGGCGAAAGCCATCAAAATAATCTATGACATTAAGGGAATTAACTCTCTATTAGCAGGCATGTCTGGGGCAAAAAAATTAACTGTTTATTATGTGGCTTCCGAAGTAAGAGGAACATATATGAGCTGCATTATGAGTTTCTGGAACAACGATGTCAAAACAGACAGCGGGTTGTCGCCTCTACTCGAAGAAATTATGAAAATAAAATAGGAATCTGCCCTACTCTGTATTACATCTAATCTAAATATTCTTGTATGAATCGTTTACTTTTAATCTTTATTTTACTGCTATCCACATCTATAGGTTTTGCGCAAGAACAAGATGCAGTTCCGAAAACAGATTTCACCAAAATGTATTTACCAGTTTGGTTAGAAGCGAAGACACACTGTTTAGCAGTTGCTCGAATCATGCCCGATAGTTTGTATTCATATAAACCTACTCCTGTAAGTAAAACTTTTGGGGAGCAAATGGTACATATAGCTCATACGGTCAAACTATTAACGCAACGATATGTGCAGGGCATGAAGGTAAAACCTAATACCCCCGATGCTTCTAAACTAACAAAGGAAGAAATTATTAACTTACTTGAAAAAGAATTTCAATATACCACAAATGTAATTCTTCACATAGAGCAAAAAAAGCTAGATGAAACCTGCGTCATGTATCATAGTGGTAATACTGTGAGTAGAGCTTTTGCCTTTTTTTATGTACAAGATCATATGGCAAATCACAGGTCAAAATCAAACTTATACATTAGAATGAATAATATCAAACCTCCAGAATATACTTGGTAAGATAGCAATGCTTATTTTAAAATCAATTGGTCCAGTAATCAATGACGAGTACATCATCCAAAAATGGCTGTAAAATTTCTACAAATGCTAGATGGTCATGATGAGGTAAATAGATAGCTCTATCCTCTTCACTTTTAAATGTCACTAAAAAAGAGTGCGAAAATCCTTGATGCAGGCCTTCTTCGCTGTTGTCTATTCCCCATTCAAATTCCATAATTTCGGGTATTTTAGCTGGTAGTGCTGCAAATGCTTGTTCAATTCTTGTAATATCTTCTTCATTCGCGTCATTATTAAATTTAAATAAGACAACATGTCTTAATTTTTTTTCTTCTTTTTCCGAGGTATTTGCACACCCTAAAAAGAGAAAGAAACTTACACAAACGGTTATGGAAAGTAAAATATTAGATTTCATTGCTGCTATTTTAAAATGAATTGAGACTAAAGGTACTACAATAATCTAGTTTAGTTATATTTATAGAATTAAAAAATCATTTCAATGAGACCTTATATACTGGCAGAAACGAATTGGAAAGCACTTAAGGATGCCTCTTTTGACTTAGCCCTTTTGCCGTGGGGTGCTACAGAAGCACATAATTATCATTTGCCCTATGCTACTGATGTTATTGAAGCAGATCATATAGCCGCAGAGGCCGCAAAAAACGCTTGGGATAAAGGTGCCAAACTAATTGTATTGCCTACCATTCCTTTTGGTGTAAATACCGGACAATCTGATATCTACTTAGATATGAATTTAAATCCGAGCACCCAGTTTGCCATTTTATGTGATGTTATAGAAACTTTGAACAGGCAAGGGATTCACAAATTAATAATCTTCAATAGCCATGGAGGGAACAATTGGAAATCAATCGTTCGTGAATTAGGGTTGAAATATCCTAATATGTTTATATGTGTTTCAAATTGGTTTCGAATGCCTGGTAAAAATGAACATTTTGATGAGATAGGAGATCATGCAGATGAAGTCGAAACAAGTTTATTGTTACATTTAAGACCCGACTTAGTATTACCAAGGTCAGACTGGGGAGATGGCAATGAAAAAACTCACAAAATCAAAGCTTTTACAGAAGGTTGGTTTTGGGCCGAACGTAAATGGACACATATCAGTGAAGATACGGGAGTCGGCAACCCCAAACTTGCGACTGCCGAAAAAGGTGCACATTTCTTTAAAGTTGTAACCGAAAAAATGGGTGACATTTTATATGATATTGCAATGGCCGATATAAATGATTTATATGAATAAATGTCAAACCCTATAGATATGAAGAACGTAATTGTGATATGTCTACTCTGTATTTCTTTGACCTCTGAAGCAAATGCTCAAACAGCAGATGAAAAGTATATTTCAAAGGTGCAGAGCTTGGATAGCACTTTAAATACCTTATATGGTGTCATCTCTGGAGAGAAAGGTGAACCGCGAAATTGGGAACTTTTTAAGTACTTATTTCGACCCGAAGCAAAGTTAATTCCTTCAGGAAAAAATAAGGAAGGTTTGACCGGAACGAGATACTTATCGCCGGATGGTTATATAAAGGCCTCGGGGCAGTGGTTACTCGATAATGGTTTTTTTGAAAAAGAAATTCATCGCGTGGTCAATACATTCGGAAGTATCACCCAAGTTTTCAGTACCTATGAATCTTTTAATAGTGAGGCAGATACTAAACCTTTTATGAGAGGTATTAATAGCATTCAATTGTTAAATGATGGAAAAAGGTGGTGGATCGTTAACATCTATTGGACGCAGGAAACTGATAAAAATCCCATTCCAAAGAGATATCTCCCTAAATAAATCATGGACGGCAAACTGAGGAAAAATATTAAGATCGGACAAGAAGTTTCCATTGTTCAAAAACAGCATCAACGTTCTGGGGAATTAACACATGGTGTTGTGCAGAGAATTTTGACAAACTCAGCGAATCATCCACATGGGATTAAGGTAAAATTAACATCGGGTGCAGTAGGAAGAGTAAAGAGAATAGGTGCTATTTGACAAGAAATTCGACTGCTCTTCTGCAAAAAAAAGAGAAGAAAAACGCATTCCAAAATTAGAAGAATCAATAAGCCTTATAGAAAATAATGGTCACTCAATAATTACCATAAAGGTTTTATTAAGTTAAATAATTAATGCATCATTCGAAACAATAGTTCTTTTAAAATATCCCCTTGATTCATATTTGTTGCTCCTACTCCTTTACTTTTTAAGTCTGCTTCTCTGAGCAGTGAAATGGTTTGAGACACTTTTCTCATCGGATAGTTTCGTGCAGCAACATCGTAGTCACCCACAAAATATGGGTTTACTCTTAATGCCTTCGCCACATTAGATTTTGATTTATTCTTCAAACTATGATAGATCAACAACTGCGTAAAAAAGCTATTCAATAAAGAAATAGTCATCACCAAAGGATTACTTCTCGGATTTTGTGCAAAATAATTGACAATCTGATTGGCCTTAACGATCTGCTTCGCTCCTACTGCTTTTCTCAACTCGAAATTATTAAAGTCTTTACTAATGCCAATATTCTCTTCAATATGAGCCGCTGAAATTAAGGATCCCTTTGGCAAAATTAGTAATAGCTTTTCTAGCTCATTATTAATCTTTGACAAACTTGTCCCCAAAAATTCGACTAGCATCAGTGTTGCCTTCGGTTCTATTGTATACCCTTTGCCTGAAAGTACTCGACGTATCCAATCACCAACCTGATTTTCATAGAGTTTTTTACTTTCTAGAATAACTCCGTGCTTCTCAATGGTTTTGGATAACTTTTTTCGCTTATCTAGTGTCTTGTATTTATAACAAATCACCAATACCGTTGAGGGCTGAGGATTTTCGGCATAGCCAACCAAATTCTCTATGGTTCGAGATAGATCTTGGGCCTCCTTTACAATCACCACTTGGCGTTCTGCCATCATAGGGAAACGCTTGGCATTAGAAACGATGTCTTCAATCGTTACATCCCTTCCGTATAAGACCATTTGATTGAACCCCTTCTCTTCTTCACTCAACACAGTCTTTTCAATAAAATCACTGATCTTATCTATATAATAAGATTCCTCACCCATCAAAAAATAGATGGGTTTGATCTGACCAGATTTGATGTCTGAAACTATTTGGTTGATACCTTCCACAACTAAGAAAAAAAGTTCATTTTTGTACTATGCAAGTACTGAATTTCCCTGCATATCAATTTAAGCTCAAAAGTAGCGAAAATAAGCAGTATATTTTTGATGTTGCTCGAAAAAAATATATTGTACTTACTCCCGAAGAATGGGTACGACAACATGTGCTTCATTTTTTAGTACATGATAAAAAATACCCCCTATCTTTAACCGCCGTTGAAAAACAATTATCGGTAAACAACTTAAAAAAAAGAACTGATATTTTAATCTATAACACTCAAGGAACACCCGAACTTGTTGTTGAATGTAAAGCTCCCAATATAAAAGTTACACAGCATACCTTTGACCAAATTGCACGATATAATTTACAGCTTAAAGCAAATTATTTAATGGTAAGTAATGGATTCAAACATTATTTTTGCAAATTAGATTATGAAAATGAACGCTATATTTTTTTAAAAGATATTCCTGAGTACACATGAAAATAGCCATTGTCATATTAAACTGGAACGGAAAACAGTTATTGGAACAATTTTTACCATCTGTGGTAAACTTTAGTAAGAATGAAGCCGATATCTATGTTGCCGACAATGCTTCTACCGATGATTCCGTCAATTTTGTGAAGGAAAACTTTCCCAATATACACATCATTCAAAACACAGAAAACGGGGGTTACGCTAAGGGATATAATGATGCTCTGTTACATGTAGAGGCAGATATATACGCACTTGTGAACTCCGATATTGAAGTTACTGAACATTGGCTCACTCCAATTATAGAACAATTCAAAAAAGAATCTAATACGGCAGCCATACAGCCAAAGATCTTAGATTATAAAGATAAAAATGCCTTTGAATATGCAGGTGCAGCAGGTGGTTTTATTGACAAATACGGATTTCCTTATTGCAGAGGACGCCTATTCGACACGATAGAAAAAGATACAGGACAATTCAATGATGTTGTCAATATTTTTTGGGCTTCTGGTGCCTGTCTTTTTATTCGTGCAGAGATCTTTCATGATTTACATGGATTTGATGCAGATTTTTTTGCCCACCAAGAAGAAATTGATCTTTGTTGGCGCATCCAAAATACGGGTGGTCAAATTCAATATGTTGGAGCATCTACAGTATATCATGTTGGTGGTGCTACCTTACATCAATACAATCCGCAAAAGACCTATTTAAATTTTAGAAATAGTTTGTACGCTATCGTCAAAAATGTACCCAAGGGACAGCTTTTTAGTACACTGTTCATACGCATGTTATTGGACGGTATCGCCGCTTTTAAATTTTTAGCAGCGTTTAAGTTTCGTCACGTTGTTGCAATTTTACGCGCACATGTAAGTTTCTATAAACGCCTAGGTTTGATGTACTCAAAGAGGAAAACAATTGCGAGGACTACATCGGTATATTATTCGATTAAAAGTGTGGTTTGGCAATATTTTATATCGGGAAACAAAACCTTTGAAAAACTACCTAAGCATGGCCTATAATGAGAATCTAGCGGATCAGATAAGGGAGCTTTTGTTACCTTTTGGTGATACAATCATTGAGAAAAAAATGTTTGGAGGTGTTTGCTTTTTATATAAAGGAAAAATGACAGTTGGGATCATTAAAGAGGATTTGGCAGTTAGAGTCATCTCTTCAAAAATAGATCAAGAATTAGAAAAACACAATGTAAGGCCTATGGATTTTACCAAAAAGGTCATGAAGGAATTTATCTATGTAGAATTAGAACATCCTAAAAACTTGAAATATTGGGTGGAACTCGGTATAGAACATGCCAAAATGAAGTTAAAAGAACTTTAAATTATATAATTATGAGAAAGCTAGCTTGGAATTCATTCACGAAGAAAATTCACATTAAAGCTCCTATTGAGTTATTATATCAATCCTGGACAACCGAAGAAGGTATATGTTCTTGGTTTTTGAGAAATGCTATTTATGAACGAGAAGGAACAAGAATAGCCAAAGACAGTTTAATTCAAGAAGGTGATTTGTACACTTGGAAATGGCATAATTGGGATGGTGAAGAAAAAGGAAAAATAATCAAGGTAAATGGAACAGATCTCGTACAGTTTTCTTTTGCAGGAGCAGGAGTTGTAACGGTAACACTAGAGCAAAAGGAAAATGCTGTGTTACTCTCATTAACACAATCTAACATCCCTTTAGATGAAAAAAGCAAGCTAGAGATATTCTATGGTTGTAGCAATGGATGGACGTTTTGGTTGGCGAATTTAAAGGCGTATTTAGAACATGGCATTTTATTGAATGAAACTGAAATTGATTTGCGTGGTTTTGAATTAGCAGGTTATGAATTTGTAAATATGTAATTCAACATGACTATCTTCTATAGTTTAGATATTTTAGGCACAGCCGCATTTGCAATTTCTGGTGCTCTGGTAGCAATCAACAAGAGATTTGATCCCTTCGGAGTACTAATTATTGCCTTCGCAACTGCTATTGGAGGTGGCACGGTGCGAGATATACTTATTGGTAGAAATCCAGTAGCTTGGATGCAAGACATCAATTATGTGTATGCCATACTTATCGCGACAGTTGTTGCCATTATCTTACGAAAAAAAATAAGCTACTTAAGCACCTCACTTTTTTTATTTGACACTATCGGATTAGGTGTATTCACAATTATAGGTACAGAAATAGGTATTCAATATAACTTACATCCACTCATATCAATTGCGTTAGGAACAATGACAGCAACTTTTGGTGGTATTATTCGAGATATATTATGCAATGAAATTCCAGTGATTTTTAGAAAAGAAATCTATGCAAGTGCTTGTATAATTGGAGCTGCGGTTTTTATGCTGTTACAGCATACAACCCTACAAATAAATGCGATCTATATCGTCACCATAATAACAATCATACTTATCCGTCTCGTTGCTGTGAAATTTAAACTGTCGCTGCCTACTTTCTATAAAGCGGCATAAACCCCTTTAAAGCTCGATATGGGAGATAGTTCTTAATTTCGGTCCTTCAGTTTAACGATAATTACACCATTAGAAGCTCCTAAACTTCCATATTCAGCCGCTTCGCTACCTTGTCTTATCACTTTAATATGGGCAATATCAGTTGTAGGTAGCGTCAAGAATAATTGCACATTTGAACGCATTTCATCTATTAAAATTAACGGGTTTTGGTCACCATTAAATGAATTAGGCCCCTTCCCCACTTTAATGCCTCCGCCATTCGTTTGTACAAATGGGAATCGCGCGTTTAATAGCTGTAAAACTGATGAAAAATCTGCATAATTAGTGCCTTTCAAACCACTCCCTTTGGTCTTAACTCTATCTTTCTTTAAGGCTACTCCAATTTTTAAATCATCACCACCCGAAGGAACTTTGGGATCACGATACACAAAGTCTATTATCTTCTCACCGGTGTATGACGTTGAAAGCAATCCATAAATGTCAGTTGATGTTCCAATATGTTTAGCCGAAGCTGGTATTTTTATTTTGTATTTCCCTCTTTTGTTTGTAGTAACCATGGTTTTCACCGAATCAACAAAAATAACAGCTCCATTAATTGGAGTGTTTTTAAAATCCATAACTGTTCCTGAAATTTTTATATGGTCTTTTTTTTGTTGGGCATCCATAGAAGTCAGGATACCAATAAAAACCATCATCATACAAAGCATTTTTAGTTTCATAATAATATAATTTTGATAATTATAAAATTACAAAAGAAAAACTAGTAAAGGTCTCTTTAGATAAGGAAATTAATAATCTCCTAGTGTTTCTGCATTTTGTGCTAGTCCAATAGCTAATTGATCGTCATTAGGAGCTTTTCCATGCCATGCATGCGTGTGCATCATAAAATCCACTCCATTGCCCATAATAGTATGTAATAAAATACAAACCGGTTTTCCTTTACCAGCTCTAGATTTAGCTTCTTTTAGGCCGGCAATCACAGCTTCTATATCATTTCCTTTTTCGACTTCTAAAACATCCCATCCAAAAGCTTCAAACTTCGCTTTTAAATCACCTAAAGGCATTACTGTATTTGTAGAGCCGTCAATCTGTTGTCCGTTATAATCTACAGTGGCAATTAAATTGTCAATTTTCTTACCAGCGGCATACATTATTGCTTCCCAACATTGACCTTCTTGTAATTCGCCATCACCATGTAAACTGTACACGATAGCAGTATCCTTATTCAACTTTTTACCTTCAGCCGCGCCAATGGCAACAGACATACCCTGCCCCAAAGAACCAGAAGCAATACGGATACCTGGCAATCCTTCATGCGTTGTAGGATGCCCTTGTAAACGTGTGTTTAAAAGTCGAAACGTTGCCAACTCTTTCACAGGAAAAAAACCACTACGCGCTAAAACACTATAATAAACTGGTGAGATATGTCCGTTCGACAAGAAGAACAAGTCTTCATTTACCCCATCCATATCAAAATCAGTATTATACTCCATTATCTCTTGATACAAAGCTGTAAAAAATTCGGTACAACCTAAGGATCCTCCTGGATGACCAGAATTAACAGCATGTACCATTCGTAAAATATCGCGTCTAACTTGTGTTGAAAAATCTTGTAGCTCTTGAGTAGTTGGCATTATTAAATTGAATTTTGAATAGCAAAAATAAAACTTTTAAATTCTGTGACAAATCACATTTTAAAAGTTATTTGAGAGTTGTTAACAGTTCTAATGAATCTCCTAAAAAAGACATTCAAAAGTCTGCTTACATTTAACTAACCATCTTATTTATGATACAGTTGATTATGTACCAATTTGGCGTCACATGCTGTGCAAGTACCAGCAGATCCTGAACCTCCGGGGTGTCCATTCGGACAATTATAGTGAAAATCACCATACGCGTTTTGAGCCGGTGAAGGTGCACTTTGCGTAGCAGGAGCATTACTAAACGGGTCCTGTAATGCGGGTTTTGGCACCGCTAAATTAGCAGGGTGAAAAGCTTGATTATGGACAAACGCAGTGTTACATTCTGGACAAACTCCCTGTTTATCAGATCCTTTATGTCCGTTTGGACATGTATAATGATCGACGTTAGGTTTAGCCGCAGTTTTAGCCGTTTCTTTAGTTTCTTCTTTTTGTTGAGGTTTACCCCTTTCAATGCAAGACGTACATAAGATAGTGATGACGATAATTGACAATAGCTGCTTGTACATATATTTAAGTTTTTTGCTTTTTCTTTTTGGCCGCTGGAAACAGCACATTATTTAAAATTAAACGATACCCCGGAGAATTTGGATGTAAATCAAGTTCGGTTTTCGGATCTCCTACCAAATGTCTATAATCTTCTGGATCATGACCGCCATAGAACGTCCACATACCTTTACCTTTTACACCATGAATATAGCGAGCTTCACGATTCACTTTGTTCTCACCCATGACCAAGACATTCGATTTAATACTTTTTCGATCAAAACTTGTTGTTTGCCCCATAAATCCTTTTACTAATTGCGTATGATTTTGGCATAACATAGTCGGTACCGGGTCCCATTTTGCTGAATACTCTTGTAAGGCAAAATAATCTTGTACTTTAGGAATTCTTCGTTTCATGGTCATATCAATCGAAGAAAATTCATATTGTGTTGGACTTCTCACCAAATCAAAGTCTTTGAAAGCAAAAGTTTTTGAAAAATCTATTTTATTCTGGTAATTAGGTTCTGAAGGATCTCCATCAAACATAGCTTCACATATATCAACACCTTCTGCTGATAAGGCAATATCAAAACTATCGGTGGCAGAACACATTGCAAACATAAACCCTCCTCCAACTACATAATCTCTTATCCTCAAGGATACGGCCAGTTTTTCTTGAGATACTTTAGAGTACCCCAGTTTTTTAGCTAGATTTTCGGCATACAATTTCCCTTCGATATACCAAGGAGCGGTTCTGTACGAGCCATAAAATTTTCCAAATTGTCCAGTGAAATCTTCGTGATGTAAATGCAACCACTCATAGAGTAATAGTTTATCCTGTAGTACTTCTTCATCGTAAATCACGTCATAAGGTATCTCAGCATAATTTAATACCATTGTTACCGCATCATCCCAAGGCATTTTATCCTTAGGAGAGTATACCGCTATTTTAGGTGCTTTTTCCAAAATAACTGCTTCCATATTCTTTGATGGACTTTCAATTTCCTCTAATATAGATAAAGCCTCTGTATCCGAGACTATTTGATAAGAAACGCCTCTAATTGTACATTCTTTTCTAAATTCTTTTGTGTCTTCTAACAAAAATGAACCTCCCTTATAATTTAATAACCACTTTACATTGCGCTGCTTTTGTAGCGAAAAAAAAGCAATTCCATAAGCCTTTAAATGATTCTTTTGTGCTACATCATCCATCGGAATAAAGATGAACGAAGCATAGCTCGCACATGTGATCATCAAGAAAAATATGGAAATAACGAATTTAAACTTCATATCAAATGGCTAGAATGGAACATCACTATCATCAGGAGCACCAAATACGTCTTCAGCATTAGGAAGCTGATTAGACGGAATCACATCATTCATTTTCGACTGAAACTCAGTAGCAAAAGCTTCTTCTAAATCAGCAAATTCTGCTAAATGACCTGTAAACTTTAGTCGAATATTTTCTAAGCCACCATTTCTGTGTTTGGCGACAATAAATTCTGCCTGTCCTTCACATGGTGTTCTTTCTTCGTCATCCCATTCTGTTACTCCATAATACTCAGGGCGATAAATAAATGATACAATATCCGCATCTTGTTCAATCGCTCCAGATTCACGTAAATCTGATAACAATGGGCGCTTACTACCCCCACGTGTCTCTACAGCACGTGACAACTGCGACAATGCAATCACAGGAATACTCAATTCTTTTGCCAGGGCTTTTAAATTTCGTGAAATTGTAGATATTTCTTGTTCACGATTACCTCCTTTTACTGCCGAACCTGCCGTCATTAACTGTAGGTAATCAATAATAATTATTTTAATTCCATGTTGAGATGCCAATCGACGACATTTCGCACGTAAATCAAAAATAGATAATGAAGGCGTGTCATCTATAAAAATTGGTGCCTTAGAAAGGTTTTTCACCTTTACATTCAGCTGCTCCCATTCGTGGGGTTGCAAATCCCCTTTACGGAGTTTACCAGAAGAAATACCTGTTTCACTTGAAATCATTCTAGTAATCAACTGAACTGAAGACATCTCCAAAGAGAATATTGCAGCAGGAATATCAAAATCTATGGCCATATTCTTTGCCATTGACATAACAAAGGCCGTTTTTCCCATACCAGGTCTTGCCGCAAGAATCACTAAATCAGAAGGTTGCCACCCTGATGTTAGTGCATCTAATTTTGTAAATCCAGATGGAATCCCACTCATCCCTTCTTTTCCAGAAATCTCTTCAATCTTTTTTAGTGCCTGAGATACTAATCCCTCGGCTGCCTCAGAACTCTTTTTAAGGTTTCCTTGCGTAACTTCAAATAATTTTGTCTCGGCCGAATCTAATAAATCGAAGACATCACTTGTCTCGTCATAGGCTTCATCAATTATTTCGCTAGAAATAGTTATCAATCGACGTTGAATGTATTTTTGGATGATGATACGGGCATGAAATTCAATATGTGCCGATGATGAAACCTTTTGAGTAAGATTTACCAGAAAGAAATCACCGCCTACACTATCCAACTTTCCTTCTTTACGCAATTGGTTTGATACCGTTAATAAATCAATAGGTTCAGATGCATTAAACAATAAAAACATCGCGTTAAAAATGTCTTGATGTGCTGGTTTATAGAAAGCATCGGCATGTAAAATGTCAATGATATCATCAACACCTTTTTTGTCAATCATCATAGCTCCCAACACAGCCTCCTCTAAATCAACAGCTTGGGGTGGTAATTTACCTTTTTCAAGATTGATTAAAGTTCCTTTTTTAGGATTTTTAGCGCGTATAGGTTGTAATTTTTCCATCAAGCAAATGTAATTTTTTATGGCTAGAAAATATTCTAATTTAAGGTTTTATTTGTTGACACTTTCTGTTAACAAGTGAAAGTTTTGTTAATAAGTTCGTTAGAACTAATCGTATCCAATAATTAACTATTTTTGAATAATGAAAAAGCAAAACATTTACAAAGTCCTTACCATTTTCTTCTTTGTTCAGATTTTGTTTATTAGCATCATTTCGAAATTCCCCGAAACCGTAGAGCTTTATTATTCGAATGGTATCTATCCTACAATATCATCTATTTTTAGAAAAATGTTTGGGTGGATTCCTTTTTCTATAGGAGATATTTATTACTCGTTGTTAGGGTTCTTTTTGTTGATGTCTATCTATAGATTTTTTAGGCAAGGATTTAAGCAGATAAAAGAAAGCTTATTTGTTTTTTTAGGATACATCTCTATTTTTTATTTTTTGTTTAATTTGTTATGGGGCTTTAATTATTACAAAGATTCTTTATTCAACACCTTAGATTTAGAACAAAAAGAATATTCCTTAACAGATTTGGTAGAATTAACGAATGATTTAGTAGAATTAACTGAAAAGACACATTTATTCATTACACAGAGTGATACAGCAAAAATAGTAGTTCCAGCTTCAGAAGATTGGTTAATTGAGCAAGTTCATATCGGATATGACGAGTTGAGCTCTAGATTCCCTCAGTTTGAATACCGCAATAAATCCATAAAGAAATCATTGTTCAGTCTGCCATTAACCTACATGGGTTTCTCGGGTTATTTCAATCCCATTTCTGGAGAGGCACAAGTTGATTATTTAGTTCCGAAAATTAACTTACCAATGATAAGTAGTCATGAAGTTGCCCATCAATTAGGATATGCCTCTGAAAGTGAAGCAAATTTTGTTGGTTTTCTGGCGGCAACACATCACAGCAACGAGTATTTTAAATTTTCGGGATATTCTTCCGCCTTACGATATTCGATACGAGCAGTATATGGTATGGACTCTATAAAAGGTCGACAAATTATCGAAAATCTCCCTGAAGGTATTGTAAAAACATTTAAAGAGTCTCAAGATTTTTGGCGTTCCTACCAAAATAAAGCAGAACCGTTTTTCAAACTGTTTTATGACAATTATCTAAAAGCCAATCAACAAAAAGATGGGATGAAAGGCTATAGTAAAATGGTTGGGTTGTTAGTGGCTTACAGAGAAAAATATCGTCTGCAATAATTCTTAAAAAAATGTTAATTTCTGCATTTTTACATTAGCTCCAAATTATAGTTATAAATTTATAGCTATTAATTAACTCACCTTATTCTATGAAACAAACAAACTCAAAATTAAAATTGAGGATGCTGTTTTTGTTAGCTGTTTTCGGATGTTTAAACCTTTCAGCTCAAAAATATTTTCCCAAAAACGATGGCGTCAAAACTAAAAACGATAATTATATCGCTTTCACCAATGCCAAGATTCACATTACACCAACACAAGTTATTGAAAATGGAACTTTATTGATAAAAAATGGAAAGGTTGTTTCTTCTGGAAGTACCATTACCATTCCTTCAAATGCAATCAATGTAGATTTAAAAGGAAAGCACATCTATCCTTCTTTTATTGAAATCTATTCAAATTTTGGGATTACGACACCAAAGAGGACTTTTAACTTTAACAGTCGACCACAATTAGATGCTACTCGAAAAGGCTACTATTGGAATGATCATATCACTCCTGAAATTAACAGTCTCGATAAATTGAAATTTGACAATAAAAAATCAGCTGAATTGGTAAAGGCCGGGTTTGGAGTTGTAAATACACATTTTCAGGATGGAATTATTAGAGGTACAAGCGCCTTAGTGGCACTAAACTCGAATGATGGAAATGATATACGTATTTTAAACGGGAAGGCAGCACAACACCTTTCATTTAGAAGAGGAAATACTTCGAGACAGAGTTATCCTACATCTCTAATGGGCGCAATGGCCCTATTACGTCAGGTATATCATGACGCGAAGTGGTATGCCAAAGGAGGAGCAACAACTACAGATAGATCACTTGAAGCCTTTAATAGGAATAAAAATTTACCTCAAATATTCGATGCTGGTAGCTTGGCAAATAGTTTGCGAGCCGACAAAATTGCCAATGAGTTTGGTATCAACTATATTATAAAAGGAGGTGGCGATGAATATGCTAGAATTAATGAAATTAAAGGAACGAACGCACGCTATATTATTCCAATTGATTTTCCTGAAGCGTACGATGTCAGCAATCCTTTAAATGAAGGATTGGTTGAATTAAAAGATATGCGTCACTGGAATCAAGCACCGACCAACCCAAAAGTGCTTAGCGAAAACGGGATCTCTTTTGCACTTACAACTTCAGGATTAAAAAAAGTGAGTACTTTTAAAAGTAATCTTATGAATGCTATCAAACATGGCTATGATAAAACCAAAGCCTTAGAAGCATTGACTACTATTCCTGCCAAAATGCTTGGTCAAAGTAATCAAATAGGTAGCTTAAAGAATGGATCTCTAGCAAATTTTTTAATCAGTTCTGGAGACATTTTCGACAAAGAAACCACCTTGTATGAAAACTGGGTACAAGGTCATAAGAATGTAATTAATGATATGCATATTAAAGACATTCGGGGTGAATATGACTTAAAAATTGTAGGAAACACCTATTCGTTGAAACTGTCAGGTAAACCAAGTAAATTAAAATCCGAACTGAAGAAAGACAGTTTAAAAATGGATTCAAAGGTAACCTTTAAAGATGGTTGGTTAAACCTTATTTATATTCCTTTCGATGAAAAAGAAAAACGTTTTGTGCGTTTGAAAGCTGTCGCGGATGACAGTGATAATTTCATTGGTAGTGGTTCTTTAGCAAGTGGTATGCCCATTACATGGAGTGCAATCAAAAAACCAAACAAAGAGTCTAGAGATGCTGAAAAAAAGAAAACGAATATGTCTTCTGAGACGGCTGAAGTACTGCCTATTTCATTTCCGAATACTGCATATGGACTGAGTGAAAAGGCAAGCCAAGAAACTATTCTTTTTAAAAATGCTACGGTTTGGACGAACGAAACTGAAGGTATACTTAAAAGTACGGATGTATTGGTGAAAAACGGAAAAATAGTTAATATCGGTTCGAATCTTAGCGATTCAAATGCGAGAACTATTGATGCCACCGGTAAACACTTAACAGCGGGTATTGTTGATGAACATTCGCATATTGCAGCCGCTGCCATTAACGAAGCAGGTCATAACTCAACAGCCGAAGTTACAATCGAAGATGTTGTGAGCGATGATGATATTAATATTTTTAGAAATTTATCGGGAGGTGTTACTTCTATTCAAATTTTACACGGGTCTGCCAATCCTATCGGAGGAAGATCAGCGGTGATAAAATTAAAATGGGGTGAAACTGCAGATAAATTGATAAATCCAAATGCAGATCCTTTTATAAAATTTGCCTTAGGCGAAAATGTAAAACAATCGAGAAGTTCAAATGGTTTTCGTTTCCCCCAAACAAGAATGGGTGTAGAACAAGTTTTTGTTGATTATTTCCAAAGAGCTAAAGAATACGATGCAGAATGGAAGAATTACAACAAACTATCTAAAAAAGTAAAAGCGAGAACCAGCGCGCCAAGATTTGATATAGAAATGGAAACATTGGCGCAAATATTAAATAAAGAACGTTTTGTTTCCTGTCATTCATATGTACAAAGTGAAATCAATATGCTCATGAAAGTAGCTGATCAGTTCAATTTCAACATTAATACTTTCACACATATTTTGGAAGGATATAAAGTGGCAGATAAAATGAAGGAACATGGTGTTGCCGGTTCAACCTTTTCGGATTGGTGGGCGTATAAATATGAAGTAAATGATGCTATTCCTTTCAATGCGGCAATTATGCACAGTCAAGGCGTTGTAACTGCTATTAATTCTGACGATCGTGAAATGTCACGTAGATTGAATCAAGAAGCAGCAAAAACGGTGAAATATGGCGATGTATCGGAGGAAGATGCTTGGAAATTTGTGACATTGAATCCAGCTAAAATGCTCCATCTGGATGATAGAATTGGAAGTGTAAAAGTCGGTAAAGATGCCGATTTAGTCTTGTGGACAGATCATCCAATGTCAATTTATGCGAAAGCAGAAAAGACAATGATAGAAGGAGCCATCTACTATGACCTTGAAAAACTTCCCGAAATGATGGAGTCAATTCAATTGGAGCGCAATAAGCTCATTAATATGATGCTCAAGGCCAAGAATAAAGGAATGAAAACACAGATGCCAAAAACAAAGAAAAAAGTCGAACTGCACTGTGATACATTAATCTATCAACAATAATTTTATACAGATGAAAAATATATATAAATTAGTTACACTCGCATTACTGTTGATAAGTTCAATGACGTATGCCCAGCAGACTCCGGCGAGCAAACAAGAAGCTTCTATCTTGATAACAGGAGCTACCCTTCATATTGGTAACGGTGAAGTCGTACAAAACGGTGCTGTTGGCTTCGAAAATGGAAAAATTACTTTTGTGGGAACGGCTACAGATGCCACTTCTAAAACCTATGCAAAAACCGTAGATGCAACTGGCAAACATGTATATCCAGGTTTTATCGCCACAAATGCTTCTTTAGGACTGGCTGAAATTGATGCCGTAAAAGCCACAAGAGATTTTGATGAAGTAGGAACTTTCTTACCGCACATTCGAAGTATTATCGCATATAATGCAGAATCAAAAGTTGTTGAAAGTATGCGGCCTAATGGCGTTTTATTAGCGCAAACAACACCGCGTGGGGGTACTATTTCTGGCACATCTTCGGTGGTACAATTAGATGCATGGAATTGGGAAGATGCTGCGATAAAAATAGATGACGGTATTCATCTCAACTGGCCTTCAGCATATCAACAAGGTAGATGGTGGTTAGGAGAAGATCCTGCATTTAAGCCTAGTAAAAATTATACTAAACGAGTAGGTGAAATAGCCGATTTTTTCGATAATGCAAAAACCTATTTAAAAGGTGGGCAAAAAGAGAAAAATCTTCAATTCGGAGCCTTAAAAGGGTTGATGGATGGGACCCAAAAACTCTATGTTCATGCAGGCAGAGAAAAAGAGATTGTTGATGCCGTTAATTGGGCTGTAAAGACAGGTATTTCGAAAGTGGTAATTGTTCACGGAAACGAGGCTGAAAATGTTACAGACTTACTTAAAAAACACAATATTCCGGTACTTGTACCGAGACCACATCGCTTGCCATGGGCACAAGATGATGATGTTTTAGGTCCGTTTAAATTGGCGAAAAAATTGTCAGACAAAGGAATACTGGTTGCCATTGAAATGGAAGGACAAATGGAACGTATGAATACGCGTAATTTACCATTCTATGCTGGTACGTATGCTGCTCATGGTCTTGACAAAGAAAAAGCGGTTCAAATGATTACCTTGAATGCAGCCAAAATTTTAGGTATTGATGCGATCGTTGGTAGTCTAGAAACTGGAAAAGATGCTACCTTATTCGTCTCAAAAGGAGATGCCTTAGATATGAGAACAAATATTGTAGAGCATGCCTTTATCCAAGGGAGAACATTGAGTTTGGAGACACATCAAACAAAATTACATAAACGCTACATGGAAAAGTATAGTAAAAAATAACGAACACTTCACTGTATTAAAAAAGCTCCTTCGATTAAGGAGCTTTTTAATTGGTTAAAGTTATATTTATTCAACAACAACCGCATCGGTTGGTTGTGCAAACAGCGCGCTCTCCATTTCTTTAGAAATGGTGACATTCGTAAACTTGCGCTCACTTCGCATATCTCCTACCTTTCCATCTTCATACACATACCACTGTAGAGTTGCAGGTAATTGCAGACCTCCTACATCTTGCCAATCTGCATATTTAATTAAGTTATAGTTGGTGGCCTTTTCTTTTGAAAAATAAGTTACGGTATAAGCTAACCAAGCCATTTTTTTAGTTTCATCGTCATAATACAAAATATACTCATCATCTGGCGACTCTCCTACTCCAGCATCATAAGAAATATGAATACCAGGATACTGCTTGCCGTCAACCTCCAATGCAGGGGCATCAGAATATGTGATGCCATCATCCGCCAAGACAAAAGGCATAGCATAAAAATAGAACATTAAGTTATAGTAAAACTTTGCTTTACCCTTATAGGTTGCTGTATCTTTGTTATGTAACCAAACATTTGTGCCGTCGAAACCCAATTTGTGATGAGCAGTTTCAATAACAGATTGCCGAGACTTCAAAGCGGTAGTCGTCATTTCCATATCTTCTCCTTTTTGCATACCAAAAACAAGATTTTCCATACTATTCCAAGTGTTTAAGCCACCATGTGCATTAAAAATGCTAGAGATGTTCTTGGGGTATTCTTTTGCCTTCACTTCAGGAGCTACTTTTACTTCATTCTCACTAGTGTTTTTTTTACACGAACTCAATGCTAGGAGTGCTACAAATACAATTGCTATTTTTTTCATTTTATAAGATTGTTTTAGTTTTTCGCGTTTGTCGCAAATTGATGGACAAAATTACATTTATTACCCTATTTTTGTCAATAATGATAAAAGAAATAACGAGCATACAGAATTCTTTGATTAAGGAGGTATTACAATTACAAGAGAAATCTAGAATTCGTAAAAAGAAAGGACTTTGTATTGTTGAAGGTGCACGAGAAATTAGTTTAGCTCAAAAGGCCAATTATGTTTTAGAAACGTTGCTTTTTTGTGAGGAAATTTCAGATTCTATCACATTAGAAAATTTTAACGTGCCTGTTTCAAATCTCATAAAAATATCGAGAGAGGTGTATCATAAAATTGCATTTAGAGATACCACAGAAGGTGTTATTGCAATATTTCGAACGAAAACATTAAATCTCGATAGTATTGTTTTCAAAAGAGAGCATCCATTAATTTTGGTAGCGGAAGCACCTGAAAAGCCGGGTAATATTGGGGCTCTTTTAAGAACAGCCGATGCAGCAGATGTCGATGCGGTATTCATTGCAAATCCGAAAACCGACGTTTATAACCCTAATATTATTCGATCTAGTGTTGGTTGCCTTTTTACCAATCAAATAGCCACTGGTACCACCGAAGATATTATTGCTTTTTTGCAACAAAACAAGATTCAAATTTTCTGTGCTGCTTTAACGGCATCAAAATTGTATCATACTATGAGTTATACGTCTTCATGTGCAATTGTGGTTGGCACGGAGGCGACAGGGCTAAGTGCTAAATGGTTGGAGCATTCTACTCAAAACATTATTATTCCGATGCAAGGACAAATAGATTCGTTAAATGTATCTGTATCGGCTGCTATTGTTGTATTTGAGGCGAAAAGACAACGAAATTTTGAAGAATGAAGTTAAAAAGCATCATACCGATACTATTAATAATGCAGGTCATATTGGCAAGTTGCGGTAGTACGAAAAAAACAACGGTAAAAATTTCCAATAAAACGAAAATTGAAAGTCAGTTTCGGTATTATAAAGGCACCAAATATAAATTCGGTGGTACGGATAAAAACGGAATCGATTGCTCTGGATTTACCAAAGCAGTGTATAAAAACGCCTTTAAAATAGAACTTCCAAGAACCACAAAAGAGATGTCTAAACTTGGAAAAAAGGTATCAAAGAAGAAATTAAAACCAGGAGATCTTGTCTTTTTTAGACCATCGCGTAGGTATGAACATGTGGGCATTTATATAGGTGAAAACTCATTTATACATAGCTCAACATCTAAAGGTGTGATGAAGTCGAAACTCGATAACGTCTATTGGAAAAAGAAATATAGATTCGCAAAACGTTTATTAAAACACTAACATGACAGCGCACATTCTATTTAACGTAATTATAGCAATAATTACTATTAACTTTCTGTTTAACAAATTTTTAGATTATATAAATTCAAAGAATTTTGACGCGCCTATTCCAATTGAATTAAAAGGTGTATACAAAGAGGAAGATTATATAAAATCTCAACGCTATAAGAAAGAAAATTTTAAATTTTCTATGTTGGTTTCCATAGTTTCTTTTGTGGCTACTATTATCTTTTTTTACGTTGAAGGATTCGCTTACATAGATCAAATCGCACGAAGCTTTAGTGAGAATGAAATCATAGTTACTTTGTTATTTTTTGGAATCATAATGCTAGGAAGTGATATTTTAACAATTCCTCTTTCGTACTATAAAACATTTGTTATTGAAGAAAAATATGGCTTCAATACATCAACTAAAAGTCTATTCTTTCTTGACAAGATAAAAGGGTTGGGATTAATGATTGTTTTAGGAGGTTCAATTATGGCATTAATTGTTTGGTTCTATCAAAAAACAGGCACTAATTTTTGGTTGTATACATGGTTATTTATAGGGGTCTTTTCTATATGTATGACCTTATTCTACTCTAGCCTAATCGTACCGTTATTTAATAAACAAACTCCATTAGAAGATGGGGTATTGAAACAAAAACTTGAGGAATTTGCCCAAAAAGTTGGATTTACCTTAGCTAATATATTCGTCATCGACGGTTCGAAAAGGTCGACAAAAGCCAATGCATATTTCACCGGCTTCGGTGCTAAAAAGCGTATTGTTTTATACGATACACTCATAAAAGATCTTGACGTTGATGAAATTGTAGCTGTTCTCGCTCATGAGGTAGGACATTACAAGAGAAAACATGTTGTTTTTAATATGTTTATTTCAATCTTATTAACTGGATTTACCTTATATATTTTATCGCTTCTTATTGATAATGCCCTGCTTTCAGATGCGCTATCGGTTCAGATACCTAGCTTTCACATTGGTCTGATTGCTTTTGGGGTGCTCTATACACCGATCTCCGTAGTTACTGGATTGTTCATGAATATTTTATCTAGAAAATTCGAATATCAAGCAGACAATTATGCAAAAGAACACTTTAATGCAGCTTCTCTGATTTCTTCCCTCAAAAAATTATCTAAAAATAGTTTGAGCAACCTTACTCCTCACAAGAGTTATGTTTTTATGCATTATTCTCATCCAACCTTATTGCAAAGAATTAAAAATTTAGCAGACTAAATATTCATGTGAGCTTGTTCAGTAACAATCTTTATAGTATTTTTAATCTATGGCATACGTAGCGACAATAGAAGAAGAGAAAAAGGAAATAGCCAAGCGTTATAAAGATATGTTGAGTGTACCGTATCAAACTTTATCAGCTGCTGATAAAAAAATGATACGCAAGGCATTTGATATAGCTGCTGATGCCCATAAAGATCAACGTCGAAAAACGGGAGAACCCTATATTTATCATCCGATTGCTGTGGCAAAATTGGTGGCGAATGAAATTGGTCTAGGAGCTATTTCTATAGCATCAGCTTTGTTACACGATGTAGTAGAAGATTCTGATGACTATACATTCGATGATATTGAACAACTCTTCGGCGAAACTATTGCACGTATTGTTAACGGACTTACGAAAATTTCTCACTTAAGCAAAGATCAAAATATATCTGTTCAAGCTGAGAATTTTAGAAAAATGCTGCTGACGTTAAACGATGACGTGCGTGTAATTTTGATTAAGATTGCAGATCGTCTGCATAATATGCAAACGATGGAGGCCATGCCACAGCATAAACAAGTCAAAATTTCTTCTGAGACATTATACATCTATGCTCCATTAGCACACAGATTGGGCCTTTATAATATCAAAACTGAGTTAGAAGATTTAGGTTTAAAATATACAGAACCCGAAGTCTTTAATGATATTTACACAAAAATTACTGAAAGCAAAGAAGAGCAAAATAAATACATCAAAGACTTTTCTAAGGTGCTGAAAAATTCTTTTGACAAGGAAAAGTTAGAATATACGATCAAAGGGCGACCAAAATCTATCTATTCTATTCGTAAAAAGATGCTCAAACAGGGCGTCTCTTTTGATGAAGTATACGATAAGTTTGCTATACGAATAACGTATAAGTCAACCGAGGAAAAAGAAAAGTTCGATGCTTGGAAGATTTACTCAATTGTTACTGACCATTTTAGACCAAACCCCAATAGGCTACGAGACTGGATTTCTCAGCCTAAATCAAATGGTTATGAATCCTTACATATCACCGTAATGGGATCGAAAGGACGATGGGTTGAAGTACAGATACGCTCGGAGCGGATGGATGAAATTGCCGAAATGGGCTATGCTGCGCATTTCAAATATAAACACAATGATGATCATGATTCAGGATTAGAAGGTTGGCTAAATCGATTAAAGGAAACTTTAGAAAATCCGGACGTAAATGCTGTTGATTTTGTAGAGCAATTTAAATTGAATTTATACGCCAAAGAAATTTATATTTTTACACCACAAGGAGATATTAAATCTCTTCCGAAAGGTGCTACTCCAATAGATTTTGCTTTTGCTATTCATACTGAAGTAGGTACAAAATGTAGAGGAGCTCGCGTAAACGGAAAACTCGTGCCGCTAAGTCATGAGTTGAAAAGTGGAGATCAAGTAGATATTATTACCTCGAACAACCAAAAGCCTAAGCTAAGTTGGTTAGATATGGCCATTACTGCGAGGGCTAAATCAAAAATTAAGGCATCTTTAAAAGAAGAGCAAAAAGAAATTGGCGAAGAAGGAAAAGCTGTATTGGCAAGAAAACTTCGCCATTTAAAGATTCCGTTTAACGAAAAGACCATCAATGAGTTAGTTAGCTACTTTAAATTAAAAACGAGCTTAGATCTGTTCTATCGATTAGGAAATGGTTCTATTTCTAATCAACAATTGAAGGACTTTATTGCGCAGCGCAACAATGCCTTTTATAGTTTTTTCAAGAATAGGATACGTCGCTCAGGCACCTCCGATTCTGAGACCAATAAGCAAGAAGTAACCAGCAATTATGATTTGTTAGTCTTCGGAAAAGATGAAGACAAATTAGACTATAAGTTCTCAAATTGTTGCAATCCCATTCCTGGTGATAAAGTATTTGGTTTTGTAACAGTGAGTGATGGTATTAAAGTGCATAAGCAAAACTGCCCGAATGCCTTAAGTATGCAATCTCAATTTGCCTATAGAATTATGTCCGCCAAATGGATAGATTCTTCACAGCAAGAATACAAAGTCATGTTAAAAATAACAGGTATAGATAATATGGGGCTTGTAAACGATGTTACCCGAATCATCTCTAATAATATGCATGTAAATATTCATAGCATAAATATTGCTGGTGACAATGGTATTTTTGAAGGTAGAATTACGGTAAGTATAAAAAATAATGCACAACTCAAGAAATTAACCGAGCAACTAAAGAATATTGAAGGGATCGATAAAGTCGAACGAATGAATAAATAATTTTGTTCAAAAGTTGTTAATCTTTTTCATAAAGACCAGCTTTCATATTTCAATTAAAATGTAAATTTGCTATATATATGAGCGCATTGAAACAAACAGATAATACCAAAAATCAAGAAATTGTAAAAAACGTTTTTACGAAATTTCTTGAAAAGAATGCGCATAGAAAAACGCCTGAACGTTACGCAATTCTTCAAGAGATTTATGATCATGATGAACATTTTGATATAGAATCGTTGTATATCTATATGAAGAATAAAAACTATCGCGTTAGTAGAGCTACCTTGTACAATACCATTGAGCTATTGTTAGAATGTGGTCTCGTAAGAAGGCATCAGTTTGGACAAAACCAATCGCATTATGAGAAATCATACTTTGACAAACAGCATGACCATATCATCCTAACAGATACAGGAGAAGTTATAGAGTTTTGTGATCCAAGAATTCAAATTATAAAAAAAACCATAGAAGAAGTTTTCGATATTACTGTTGAGAATCATTCTTTATACTTCTATGGGACCAAAAATCAAGAAAATAAAAATTAAATGGCTGTAGATTTACTATTAGGACTGCAATGGGGAGATGAAGGAAAAGGGAAAATTGTAGACGTTCTAACGAAGAACTATGATATTATTGCACGTTTTCAAGGTGGTCCGAATGCGGGACACACATTAATCTTCGATGGAAACAAACATGTATTACATACGATACCATCAGGTATTTTTCATAAAACCGCAATTAATATTGTTGGAAATGGTGTTGTTATTGACCCTGTAATTTTCAAGAAAGAACTGGATAATTTAGCACAATATGATATCGATTTTAAAACCAAGCTTCTTATTTCGCGTAAGGCTCATTTAATTTTACCAACACATCGTTTACTCGATGCAGCTTCCGAGACATCGAAAGGAAAAGCTAAAATTGGTTCTACACTAAAAGGCATAGGACCTACCTATATGGATAAGACAGGTAGAAATGGTATGCGCGTCGGTGATCTCGAAATGGCTGACTGGAAGGATAAATACAAGCAATTAACGAAGAAACATATTAAAATGATCGACTTTTTTGATGTTGATATACAATATGATCTAGATGAACTAGAAAAAGAATTCTGTATTGCTGTTGATAGGTTGAAAGAATTGACATTTATAGATAGTGAAGAATATCTAAATCAAGCTGTGCGTAATGGAAAGTCAATTTTGGCCGAAGGAGCGCAAGGTTCATTATTGGATATTGATTTTGGTACATATCCTTTTGTAACTTCATCGAACACTACGGCTGCCGGTGCCTGTACAGGTCTAGGTATTGCTCCGAATAAAATTGGTGATGTCTTTGGAATCTTTAAAGCGTACACCACAAGAGTTGGTTCTGGCCCCTTCCCTACTGAATTATTTGATAATGATGGCGAAACGATGGGACGCGTAGGTCATGAATTTGGTGCTACCACAGGTAGACCTAGAAGATGTGGATGGTTGGATTTAGTAGCTTTAAAATATGCTGTTCAAGTCAATGGAGTTACCCAATTAATGATGATGAAAGGTGATGTGCTTTCAGGGTTTGATACCCTCAAAATATGTACTTCATATACCTATAAAGGAACAGAAGTTACACACTTACCATATAATATTGAGCCAGAGAATGTGTCTGTGAACTATACGGAATTTAAAGGTTGGCAAGCTGATTTAACACAAATGACATCAGATGCTGAGTTGCCCGACAATTTGAATGCCTACATTGATTTTATTGAAAAGGAATTGGAAGTTCCAATTAAAATAGTTTCGGTTGGACCGGATAGAAAGCAGACGATATTGCGATAGTCTTCATCGTTAGTGTTAGAACTATAATGGATTAGCCTTATTCATTTGTGTTTATATTCTTATTATATCAAGAATATTTCACTAATAGTGTGGCTTCTAGCTTTAACATTAAATTAAAAATTCGACGTAGTCTACTATTCTCTTTTTCACTAGTTTTGCAACAAATTATTTAATTTGAAGAAGGTATTTCTTATTTTACTTTTTAGCTTATGTACGTTTAGCTTATTTGCACAACAAAAACGTATTAAAGTTGTGCATGCAGACAATAATATTACCGATGAAGAAAAATATCCTGGTGCCACCATCTTACTTGGTAATGTCTATGTAGAACATGAGGGTATTACCCTGCGAAGTAAAAAGGCCATATATTATCAAAAACGTAATTTTCTAAAAGCTTTTGGTGACGTATTTCTAAATCAAGGAGATACCATTACGCAAACCAGTAAATATGTAGATTATGACGCGAATACCAAAAAGGCTTTGTCTTGGGGAAATGTGATTTTGAAAAATCCAACCATTACATTGACCACAGACTCTTTGCGCTTCGATCGACTCAAACAGAAGTTGTATTATCAAAATGGCGCCACGATTCGAGATACTACAAATGTACTTGTTAGCAATATTGGCAATTATTATCTTCAAAATAGTAAGTTTCAGGCCTTGTCGGAGGTTACACTAACCAATCCCGATTACGTATTAAAATCAAATGACCTTATTTACTTTACCGATTCTGGAAAATCATATTTAACAGGTCCTTCTACTATTACTGGAGAAAACAATTTTATTTATACTGAAAGTGGTTTTTATGATACGAAGGCCAACACATCTTATTTTACGAAGAATTCAAGAATAGAATATGACAATAAAGAGATCAAAGGAGATAGTTTGTACTATGATCGAAATTTAGGATTCGCCTCAGCCACAAATAATTTCCAATTAAAAGATACGACGAACAACTCTATAATAAGAGGAGATTATGCAGAAGTATTTCAAAAATTGGATTCTGCATTTGTCACAAAAAAAGCTGTCGCGATTACTGAAGTTGAAAAAGACTCTATGTATATTCATGGTGATACTTTATTGGTTACGGGGAAGGCAAAAAATAGAATAGTACGTGCCTTTCCAAGAGTTAAATTTTTCAAAAGTGATTTAAGTGGTAAATGTGATTCTATTCATTCTAATCAATTAACAGGGCTAACGCAATTATATAGAAAACCTGTATTGTGGTCGGAAGATAGTCAAATAACAGGAGATACCATCCAATTACTATCAAATACAAAAACAGAAAAGTTAGATAGTTTAAAGGTATTAAGCAATGCGTTTATTATTCAAAAAGACTCTATAGGATTCAATCAAATCAAAGGTAGAAATCTCTTTGGTAAATTTATTGAAAATGACCTACGAGATGTAACCATTATTGGTAATGGAGAAGTCATTAATTACTTGCGTAATGACGAAAGCAAAGAACTCATCGGAATAGAAAAATTGGCATGTAGCTCAATGAATTTCAAATTTGAAAATAGTAAATTGATTACTTCTAAATTCCTGACTGACGCAGATGGTGATACGTATCCTCCTTCTGAATTTCCTGAAAACGCTAGAAAGTTTAGGGGTTTCGTTTGGAGAGAAAGTGAGCGTCCTTTCACAAAAGATGCGATTTTTTTAAAGGATGAAGTGGCGAATGATAATCCATCATTGGATAAGAATGTATCGAATGACATCCTTCCTCAAGTATTCAAAAAAGAGACCTTATCCGCAAAGGAAAAGGTGCAATCGAAAAAAATAGTGAAGGATAAAGTAAAAAATGACGAATAGGATATGCCATCTGATTTTTTTACATATCAAGCACAAACATCGCCACATCCATTAGCTATTGAAATCTCACATGCAGAAGGATCTTACATCTACGATACCGCTAATAAAAAGTATCTTGATTTTGTAGCTGGAGTTTCCGCTAACAGCCTTGGTCATAATCCAATAGAGGTAAAACAAGCAATTCAAGCGCAATTAGATAAATATACTCATGTGATGGTATATGGTGAGTTCATCCAGCAGCCTCAATTAGATTTATGTAAAGCGCTCGCAAAAGTTTCACCTAGAAATCTAGATGCCGTATATTTAACAAATTCTGGAGCCGAAGCAATTGAAGGCGCCATTAAATTAGCTAAGAGAGCTACCGGACGATATGAAATAATCGCTGCTAAAAATTCCTATCACGGAAATACTCAAGGTGCTATGAGTGTCTCTGGTGTCGAACATCAAAATAATGCATTTCGTCCTTTAATTCCTGGAACGTGTTTTATTGAATTCAATGCTCTAGATGCTCTAGATAAGATTACTTCTAAAACTGCTGCTGTTGTATTAGAAACCATCCAAGGAGGTGCGGGATTTATCCTACCAAAAAATGACTATTTAAAACGTGTAAGAGAGCGATGTGATGCTGTTGGTGCCTTATTGATTTTGGATGAAATACAGCCTGGCATAGGAAGAACTGGTAAATTTTGGGGTTTTGAAAATTATGATGTGATTCCGGATATTATTGTTGCCGGTAAAGGTTTAGGTGGTGGTATGCCTATTGGTGCATTTATTGCGCGACCAGTTATGATGCAACTTTTATCAAACTATCCAAAATTAGGACATATTACTACTTTTGGAGGTCATCCAGTGATTGCTGCTGCTGGTCTGGCTACTATTACAAAAATTACCACTTCTAACATTCAATCTGAAACCTTGAGAAAAGAGCAATTAATTCGTTCATTACTCGTACATCATGCCATTTTAGAGATTAGAGGCAAAGGTTTGATGCTTGCAGCGATAGTAGCTACTCCTGAATTCGCTACAAAAGTTATCATGCGTTGCTTAGAGAAAGGATTACTTCTTTTTTGGTTATTGTTCGAAGGACGAGCACTGCGAATTACGCCCCCACTTACCATTTCTGATGAGGACATAGTACTCGGCTGTACCATTATACTAGAAGTTCTAAATGAACTCAACTGATTATTTAACAGCATGTTAATAAAGGTTAACAAAGGTTAAATACTATTAAAAAAGAGTTAAACTAGACATTTTAGCGTAACACTAATGTATCAATTCAAGTCTTATGTGTGTATGTCTAATTTAATTTAACTTATTATGAAAAATCTAAAAATTTTTACCGCGGTCGTGGCCTTAGCGTTCTTATCGTTATCGTTCACTAGCACAACTAAAGAAACAAAGAAGGAATTACATGATCAAATTGTCGAATTGATCGGTGATTCAAGTCAATCTTTGGCCGATATCAATTTAAACGCCGAAATCACCTTTACCTTGAATGACAAAAGTGAGATCGTTGTTGTGTCAGTAAAATCAGACAACATTATTGTTGATAATTTTATTAAGTCAAAATTGAACTATAAAAAAGTAAATGTAAAGGCTTTAAATCCAGGTAAAATGTACCGCTTACCTTTCAAGGTAGTGAGCACTTGATAGATTGATTCAAATACAACCATATCCTAAAATACCATTTTTTACTTGATGTAGAAAATGGTTTTTTATTCGAGTAGATTATCTAATATTTCCCGTATCGCATTTGTATTCCAATCTGCTGGACCGAATTCATCCAACACGACTCTACCTTCTTTATCGACTATAAATGTAGCAGGCAAAGTTCTCGTGTCTAATTGTTCTGGTAATTTTGACGTCGGTACATATGTGGGAAAATCGAATTCATTTGCTGTATAATACTTGTCTACTGCCTTTTTAGGGTCATTTGTCAAAAATAGAAAAGTTACCTTATCTCCATAATCACGATACAACTTATCTAATGATGGCATTTCTGCTCTGCATGGCCCACACCAAGTGGCCCAATGATTTATAAAGACTACCTTTCCTTTTAAAGCGTCTAAATTTGTGTCTTTGGCATTAGAAATACCTTTAAAGTTCACATCAAAATTAGTTAACAAATTACTTTCTTCGGTACTTTTTACAGACGGTGTTATTATTTTACCCTTCAGATATATGAGACCTTGCGTTATTTTCGATTTGGTGTTCAAACCATATGGTGTAAACAGAAAAATTATGAATCCGAAAAATAATATATTATATATAAGTTTTTTTTTAATGGCCATTCACTTTTTAATTATTAGAGGTATTATGATCTTATTTCTTACAAATTTAAAACAAAAAAGAGTGTGATCATTATAATCACACTTTCTTCTCATTTTGATTTAATTTATCTAGTCACACTTCCCGTTGGGAAAGAACTAGCACCAAATGTTAAGGGGTATGTAACCGGTGCTGGACATATTGAGGTCGTATTATCTATAGATTGTGCAAATTCATTTCGTTTATCAATTCCCAGAATGGCTTTCTCTCCAAAAATTTCTCCCTTCGTTAAAAAAGGCTTTGATAATTTCATTTCCATCCTCCGTATAATATCCAATCTTTACCTTGCCTTCATTTATGAGATACATTTTATTTGCAGAATCCTCTTCGAAATAGATATAATCACTCTTTTTGTAGTTACTGAAATTATGATCTTGAGCGTATGCCTCATATTTATGTGGGCATAACAGTTTAAACAGGTTTACGTTCTCAAAATGCCAGAAATTATCCATACTTCATCTTTTAGAACTAAGTCGAAAAAAGGTCAAAATCTTACATTTAATGGAAAAAAGTAGGTCATAAGCCGGATTCTGTTCTCCGAATAATCGGAGCCCTTATCATTTATCTCAATTATAAATTACTCTATAATTTTAGCTGCTTACCCTTTGAAATCGAACGAGTAGTTCTCAAGCTTCAATATACATAACATTGCACCTCATAGAGTTTACCTGGTTTCACTACAGCCGAACTGTACTTGCTTTCTGTTGCACTTGTCCTCAACTCACGTTGGACGGATGTTATCCGCTATGATACTCTTTGGTGTCCGGACTTTCCTCTCTATGCCGAAAATGCTTCAGCACACAGCGACAAGGTGACCTACTTTGATGCAAAAGTAGTATAATAAAATAGCTTATTGAATGGCGATGGTATAAAAAAATCCCACTCTCAAAAATAGGGAGTGGGAAAATTGCTATGAAAAAGAAATATTACTGTACTATTCCAGTAATACACTTCTTTAACGTTAAGTAATTCTATTTATTGTGTACCTGTAAAATAATTTAAGAATAAAGATTTAATTAACTTAAAATCAATTAGTTAATTTTAATTACATGTACAAAAAAACCCACTCAAAATTGAGTGGGAAAATTGCTATGAAAAAGAAAAAGTTGTTGAATACTTAAATTCAACACTGCAAATGTAAAAAAATTATTATTAAAAACTTAAGATTTCATTAAAATAAATCTCATTTTTTGCGAAACTTTAACTTTTTAAGAGAACATATCCTTGACTTTTTCAAAGAAGGACTTTTCGTTATTCGTTAGATCAGGCTTAAAATTTGTATCATCCTTCATCTTTTCGAAAAATTGTTTTTGCTCTTTCGACAATTCTTTCGGTGTCCAAACATTTACATGTACGAGCAAGTCACCTTTTCCGTAGCTATCTAAGCTTGGTAAACCTTTTCCGCGCAAGCGTAAAATTTTTCCTGATTGCACACCAGCTTCAACTTTTAATCGAACTTTACCAGTTAGTGTATCTATTTCTTTAGACCCTCCCAGAACCGCTTCAGAGAAATTAATATAAAGATCATAATGTAAATTACTACCTTCTCTTTTTAAATTGGCATGTTCTTCTTCCTGTATCACAACCAATAGATCGCCAGAAATACCATTATTGCCAGGCGCATCATTTCCTTTACCAGAAACTTTTAATTGAACACCATCGGTAACTCCTGGTGGAATTTTAATAGAAACATTCTCCTCACTAGAAACCATCCCTTGGGCATTTGCTCCACTTGGTTTGTTATCAATCGATTCTCCAGCTCCTTGACAAGTAGGACAGGCCGCTGCTGTTTGCATTCTACCCAAAATGGTATTCGTCACACGGGTTACTTGTCCTTGACCATTACAGGTTGTACATGTCTTATAAGTAACTCCGTCAGCCTGAACTTGACGTTTTACCTTCACCTTCTTCTCTACTCCATTTAAAATCTCTTCTAAACTTAGTGTTACACGAATACGGAGATTACTTCCTTTTACTCGAGCTCTACCGCCACCGCCAAAGCCACCACCACCAAAAGCACCACCAAACGCGCCTCCGAAAATATCGCCAAATTGACTGAATATATCTTCCATATTCATACCGCCTCCGCCGAATCCTCCAGCTCCACCTTCAAATGCAGCATGACCGAATTGATCATATCGAGCTTTTTTATCAGCATTACTCAATATTTCATAGGCTTCTGCAGCTTTTTTAAACTTTTCTTCGGCCTCTTTATTATCAGGATTTTTATCAGGATGGTATTTTATCGCCATCTTTCGATACGCCTTTTTGATTTCAGCGGCCGTAGCATTTTTACTTATACCTAATATTTCGTAATAATCTTCTTTCATCTATGCGAACTTTATTGACCAATCACCACTTTTGGGAACCTGATAATTTTATCTCCTAGTTTATATCCTTGTTCTACTACATCTACAATCTTACCCACCAACTTTTTCGAAGGTGCTGGTATTTGTGTAATTGCTTCATGGATTTCAGCATCAAAGGTATCTCCTTTTTTCACTTCAGCTTTCTCCAAGCCTTTTTGCTCTAAGGTTTTCACTAATTTCTGATAAATTAAAAGAACACCCTTGCGTAATTCTTCGGCTTCCTTATCGTCTTCAATATGTGTTAAAGCCCGTTCGAAATCATCTAAAACTGGCAACAAAACTGTCATTAATTCTTGGTTGGCAGTTCTGAATAATTCAATACGCTCCTTAGAAGTTCTTTTTTTATAATTTTCAAACTCAGCAAACAAGCGCAAATATTTATCTTTTTCTTGCTGCATCAACTCTTCGGTAGTAGGTTCTACAACCTCCTGTTGTGTTTCTTGAGTTTCATCAACGCTATTTTCTTCTTCTTTTATCTCTTCTTTTTTACCCATAATTTTCTGGAAATTTATAAACATCTATCTATTAGCAAAAGTACTGCCAATAGCTAGGTTTGTGTCAAAATGTCACAACATCTTGTGACATTCCAATGTAAAGTGTGTTATGCAGTGAATAGTTGTTCTTAATTCACCCTTGTTATTTTCGCTCCGATAGCTCTTAATCGATCATCAATATTCTCATAACCTCTATCAATTTGCTCAATATTATGAATCGTGCTTGTCCCTTTTGCAGATAAGGCTGCAATCAATAAAGAGATTCCTGCTCTAATATCTGGAGAGGTCATCGTAGTAGCTTTCAATGGTGATTCAAAATTATGTCCGATTACGGTAGCTCTATGCGGATCACATAAAATAATCTTGGCTCCCATATCAATTAACTTATCGACAAAGAATAAACGGCTTTCAAACATTTTTTGATGAATCAATGCGCTACCTCTGGCTTGCGTGGCAACTACTAAAATGATACTCAATAAGTCTGGTGTAAATCCTGGCCATGGCGCATCAGATATAGTCAAAATAGAGCCGTCTATATAATTCTGGATTTCGTATCCATCTTTATGAGCTGGAATAAAAATATCATCCCCTTTTCGCTCGACGGTAATACCTACTTTTCTAAATACATTGGGAATTTGACCTAGATCATCCCAACTCACATTCTTAATGGTTAGTTCACTTTTGGTCATTGCCGCTAATCCTATCCAACTCCCTATTTCAATCATATCGGGGAGCATTCTATGGTCAGTACCACCCAATGCATCAACACCTTCAATTTCTAATAGATTAGAACCAACACCAGTAATCTTAGCTCCCATTCTATTGAGCATTTTACATAACTGTTGTAAATAAGGCTCACATGCCGCATTATAGATAGATGTTTTACCTTCAGCAAGTACTGCAGCCATCACGATATTTGCAGTTCCAGTAACGGATGCTTCATCTAATAACATATAGGTTCCTTGCAACCTATCAGCTTCGACACCATAAAAATGGTCTTCTTTATTATATCTAAATTTAGCGCCTAAATTGATAAAACCTTCAAAGTGTGTATCTAAACGTCTTCTTCCTATTTTATCACCTCCTGGCTTCGGAATATATCCTTTTCCAAACCGAGCTAATAAGGGCCCAACAATCATAATAGATCCTCTCAAACCTTTGCCTTCTTCCTTAAACTCTGGTGACTCTAGATAGTTTAGATTGACATCATCTGCTTTGAATGTATACGACCCTGTACCATTCTTACGAACCTTTACACCTAAATTACTGAGGAGTTTAATAAGTTTATTTACATCAACGATGTCTGGAATATTTGTAATGGTAACTTCTTCGGGAGTTAATAATACTGCGCATAAAATTTGTAATGCTTCATTTTTTGCTCCTTGTGGTGTAATATCACCTTTTAATTGATGACCTCCTTCAATTTTAAATGTTCCCATGTACCTAAACCGTATTTTATGATGTTAGCGTTTACGCCAATTTTTATTACTCTTTTGATTTTTCTTCCCGCCATTATTTGATTTTGCGGGCTTTCCTCTTAATAAATTCTTACTGTCTGACAAGGTTTCTGAATCTGCAGATAAATTGAGTTTACCTCCCGACAATTCTGATAAATGCTTAAAAATAACTGCATCATCAACTGTATCTTTGTTCCAGTTTAAAAAGCATTTTTTCATATGATTCGCAATGGTATATACCAATGCTTCTTTCATTTCACCTTCTTCCCATGTCAATGCAGTATCGATCATGATTTGTATGTTGTTTCCATAGAAACGATATTTTGAAGCTGACTTCGGATAGTTCAATGCTTCTGGCTTTGCTGTTAATTCTTCTTTTGATGGTGTTGGGTATGGTGAGTCTGCATCGAGCCTAAAGTCAGACATAATGAATAATTGATCCCACAACTTATGTTTAAAATCAGGCACATCACGTAAATGTGGCTGTAAATTACCCATAACATCTATAATAGCATTCGCCATTTTATTACGTTCTTCTTTTGTTTCTAGTGCAACACAGTGGTTCACTAGCTTTTGAACATGTCTTCCATATTCTGGAATAATTAAATGTTCTCTTTTTGAATTATACTCTAAATCATACTCCATTATATCTATATTAATTTCTGTACCACAAATAAACAATTAATTCTAGAAATCAATTGCTTTTTATCTCAAAATTTCAAGTTTTGCGAATTGCAATAATAATTTTCTATTTCCTGCATTTTCAAATTTAATTTCGGCTTTCTTATTAGAGCCAACGCCTTCTAAACTCACGACTTCACCTTTACCAAACTTAGCATGAGAAACAATATTGCCTACGGCAATCTTGCTATCAAATAAATTTGTTGTGACCTTGCTTATTTTTTTGAGATTTTTTGGAGGCGTAACTTGCACCGTTTTCGCAGTTGATTTCGTCATTTTCTTCGGTCGTTGAAATTCTCTGGTCACAGGTTTTTTGAATCTAATCTTATCTTGAGGGACCGATCCAAAAATATCTTCGTCTATAAACTTATTCATCTGCCGTGACATTTTTGGTGCCAAATGTTCGACAAATTGTTCATCAATTTCTTCTAAAAATCGACTTGGCTCGCAGTCGATCAATTTTCCCCATCTATACCTTGACTGTGCGTAACTTAAATAAGCTTGTTTTTCGGCCCTTGTGAGTGCTACATAAAATAAACGTCTTTCCTCTTCCAATTCGCTACGCGTATTCATACTCATGGCTGATGGGAATAAATTTTCTTCCAGACCAACAATGTATACATATTGAAATTCCAATCCCTTCGCTAGGTGTATGGTCATTAAAGAAACCGCATCCTGACCTTGTTTTTTGTCTTTGTCTAAGTCACTAGCTAACGCCACATCTTCTAAGAAAAATGCCAAAGAAGCATCTTCTTCCTTATCATTTTGCTCAACGATAAAATCTTTAATTCCATTGAGTAATTCTTGAACATTTTCAACTTTGCTAACGGCTTCTGGTGTTGCATCACGTTCTAAATCTTTAATCACCTGTGTCTTTTTAATGACATGTTCGGTAACTTCAAAAGCATTTTTAGTTTGTGCTTCTATTTGAAAGCTTTTGATCATCGTTATAAAATCATTCAGCTTATTCTTTGTTCCACCGTTAATTTTTAGGTCAATTTTATGGATATTTTCTATTATTTCAAAAATAGACTTCTTGTAATGATTGGCTGCAACGACCAGTTTATCAACCGTGGTTTGTCCGATACCTCTTGCCGGATAATTAATGACACGTTTCAGTGCTTCTTCGTCACTTGGATTGACAAGTAATCGCAAATAAGATAAGACATCTTTAATTTCCTTACGTTGGTAAAAAGATAGGCCTCCATAAATTTGATAAGCTATATCTTTTTTACGTAAGGCATCTTCTATGGCTCTTGATTGTGCATTTGTGCGATATAAAATAGCAAATTCACTATTTTTAAGTTGCATATTCAACTTATTTTCGAAGATAGAATCTGCTACAAAACGTCCTTCTTCACCATCAGAAATCGTACGCATTATCTTGACCAGTTCTCCCTTTTCATTGGATGTCCAGATTTCTTTATCGAGTTTCGTTTTGTTCTTTTCGATAACACTGTTCGCAGCATCCACAATATTACTTGTTGAACGATAATTTTGTTCTAATTTAAAAATTTTCACATCGTCATAATCACGTTGAAAATTTAAGATATTTTGAATATTCGCTCCACGAAAGGCGTAGATACTCTGAGAGTCATCACCTACCACACAAATATTTTGAAATCTATCCGCTAAGGCTCTAACAATTAAATATTGTGAATGATTTGTATCTTGGTACTCGTCGACCAATATATATTTAAACCGTTGCTGATACTTTGCTAACACATCAGGAAAACGCGTTAATAGTTCATTGGTCCTTAATAATAGGTCGTCAAAATCCATCGCTCCTGCCTTAAAACATCTCTCTACATATTGATGATAAATATCTCCTATTTTAGGACGACTCGCCATAACATCTGCCTCTTGCAAATCGGCATTTTGATAGTATGCTTTCACAGTGATCAGGCTATTCTTAAACTGTGAAATTCGACCTAACACCTGTTTAGGTTTGTATTTTTCTTTATCAAGATTGAGTTCTTTTATTATCGATGTGATCAAACGAACCGAATCTTGTGTATCGTAGATTGTAAAATTGGAAGGGTATCCTAATTTATCCGCCTCTGAGCGCAAAATTCTGGCAAAAACGGAGTGAAAAGTACCCATCCATAAATTTTTGGCTTCACTTGCTCCAACAATTTGACCGATTCTGTTCTTCATTTCTCGCGCTGCCTTATTCGTAAACGTCAGCGACAAGATGCTGAAAGCATCAATTCCTTTGCTCATTAAATGAGCGATACGATAGGTAAGGACACGTGTTTTACCAGAGCCTGCACCCGCAATAATAATCATGGGTCCATCTTGATGTAAAACGGCTTCTTTTTGGGCTTCGTTTAAATTCTGGAGATATTCAGTCACAATCTATAATAAGAGGCTCAAAAATACAATTGTATCTCATGATTCACAATAAAAGTTATTGACAAAATGGGTGATTTCTTAAGGAAAATTAGCATGATCGCGTAGTTTTTAAAAATCACGACGTACCAAACATAAATTTATGTATTTTTGAGACATAAACTTTAATTACAAACATGGATTCAGCTAATTTTTTAAAATTTTTAAGCTATGTCATTCCTGCAATAATCACGGGAGGCATCGCCTATTATTTCTTTAAGCAACATATAAAAAACGAAGACGAAAGACGTCATTTCGAACTACGCAAAGAAAAACAAAGTACATCACTACCGCTGCGCTTACAAGCCTATGAGAGAATGGCCCTATTCTTAGAACGGATTTCTCCGGCCAAATTATTGGTTCGTGTAAAGCCTACAGGTGATGATAAAATTGCTTATCAAACGAAATTAGTGAATGCCATTGAAAATGAATTTGAACATAATTTAGCACAGCAAATCTATTTAACGGGTGAATGCTGGAATATAATTTTAGCCGCTAAAAACACCACCATGCATCAAATTAGAGGAGCCGCTGCGGATACCACAATTAATTCTGCCCGTGAATTGCAAGAGCATATATTGAAAGAAGGTTCGACTAAGGAACCTCCGAGTAATACTGCGTTAGCATTTATCAAAGAAGAAGTACACTCTATATTTTAAAAATTATGAATAGTAAATACTCCCTAGTACTTATCATCTGTTTTATGATTGCATGTACCACATATGCGCAGCGTCCAAAAGCAGATATCATTAAAACGAATGATGGTGACCTTATCATCCAACCCATTACACATGGTACCTTGGTATTGCAATGGAAAAACAAAACTATTTATGTTGATCCTTATGGAGGTGCGGAAAAATTTAAGGGCATTGCACCCCCTGATGTAATTTTAATTACAGATATCCACGGTGACCATTTGAATATGGCTACCCTGGAAGGATTAGATACAAAGAAGGCGGCATTTGTTGTGCCTTCGGCGGTTGCAAAGAAATTAAAATCAAAATACGAAAAGCAATTGTACGTGCTAAAAAATGGAGGAATGCATATGCAAGAAGATTTATTTGTTAGCGCCGTACCGATGTATAATTTACCAGAAGACAGTAACTCTCGCCACCCTAAAGGACGAGGCAATGGTTATTTTTTAAATCTTGGTGGAAAAGGAATATATATTAGTGGTGATACCGAAGATATTAAGGAAATGCGCAAACTTGTGGGTGTCGATATTGCTTTTGTATGTATGAATTTACCCTACACAATGGATGTAAAACAGGCCGCTAGCGCAGTACTAGATTTCAAGCCTAAGATTGTATATCCATATCACTATCGTGGAAAACCTGACATGAGTGATACTACAGAATTTAAAAGGTTAGTGAACGCCAAAAACTCGAAGATTGAAGTGCGTTTACGCGATTGGTATACAAAATAGGTGTTTTTGTTAGGTGTACATATTGGGCAGATACAGACCAAGTAAACATGCCTTTAGGTAACAGGTAATTTAAGAAACTTAATGCATGAAAAACAAAATTGCACTTATTTTTTGCTTAGTAGCACTATCTAGTTGCGGGCAAAACAACTCAAACACAGAGTTTTCTTACGACATAAAACAGCCAATTGATTCTCTATTTGCTGAGTTTCATAATTTAAATTCTCCAGGTTACGCGGTAGCAGTTTCAAAAGATGGAACCACGTTGTATAAAAATGGATACGGTGCTGCAAATTTGGATTACAATATACCCATTCGTACAAATTCAGCATTCAGCATAGCCTCTGTTTCTAAACAATTCACGGCTGCTTGTATTGCATTATTAATATTAGAAAACAAAATTTCATTAGAAACTGATGCTTCAAAATTCGTTCCAGCACTAAAAAAATATACCGATACTATTCGAATTAAACATCTCATCTATAATACTAGTGGCATTAAGGATTATCCTCGTCTAAAACGAAGCAGTGGGAAGTCTTGGGTTACCTTTAATTACTTCGATATTGATGAGTGTATTTCGACATCTCTTGAGGAAAAAAATCTACAATTTAAACCTGGAACAAAATGGGACTATTGCAACGTCAATTTTATGCTGCTGACAAAAATTGTGGAAAAGGTAAGTGGACAACGATTCAGTGATTTTGCGAAAACAAGACTATTTGAGCCATTAGAAATGCACAACACTTTAATAAATGACGATATCACCACCATTATTCGAAATAGAGTCACGCCTTACAATTTGAGAAATGACCTTTATCTTGAGGCTTATGCAGCGCAAGGTTTTCATTTAAAGGAGGAAGGTGAATTTATACAACATCCGAGAAACTCGCCACATTATGGTGGAAGTGGTGTCGTTTCTACTATAGATGATCTGCTTAAATGGACTCTAAACATGACAACCAAAAAATTCGGAAAATCTGAGTTTTATGATTTAATGCATACCACGTTAAAATTTAAGCATGACCGAGATAATCAAGCATTCGGGCTATATTTTGGAAACTATAAGAAAAGAAAAATAGTCGCTTGGGAAGGAGGTGATTATGGTATAAGTTCACAGATTTTACGATTTCCAGATCAAAACATTTCGATCATCGTTTTATCAAATCTTGGCTCAGGACAAGCAGCACAAAAAGCAACCTCAATTGCCGACATTTTGATCAGTAAAAATATTTTAAAATAAAACTACCTACGATAACTACGGATGTAATTAATTGCTTGTTGTTCTGTTAATCTTCACCTAAAAATCCAAGCGGTTTTCAATTTCCCCAACTTTTTCATTAAATTGGTTCACGTATCAGTTGAATGAACACAAACACAAGACATCATCAATTTTGTGATACTGTATTTATAAAAATGAATTTTTGATAGTTTAAAAATACTAAAACATGAAAAAATCATGGCGGGAATATATTAATTCTGTTGAAGAAAAGATTCACATTATAACTCCTGAATGGGAGATGAAAATGGGCAAAGGCAAAATTTTAATACCAAAACCTTTAGATATCGAACGCCTTATAAACAGCACTAAAAAAGGAGAGTTATTAACCACAGATACCATTCGAGAGCAGCTAGCGAAAGAGAAAAATGTACGGTTAACTGCCTCTGCGCCAACCAAAATATATCTAAAACATATTGCTCTGGCATCAGAGGAAGACATTGCAGAGGGGAAAAATAACATCACCCCATATTGGAGAGTATTATTACCCAATGGCTTGATTAATGATAAATTTCCTGGCGGATTTGAAAAACAGCAGAAATTATTAGAATCTGAAGGTCATAAAATCGAGTTGTATGGAAAAAGAAAAAAGGTGTCGAAAGTAGTTTCTTATCAGGAATCATTAAAAAAGTTCTGAAAATAGTACAAATTTTGTTGCATGGCAACATGTGGAGAATCAATCCTCTTACCTATGTATCTATAATGCGTCAAGATTTCCTTTAGCCAAACATGCCGCAATTACTACTCGCATTTGATACAACCTTTTTGTACATACGACATCTCAAATAATATACAGATAAATGAAAAATCATGAAAATTAGATTTTTGACTATGCTTATTGTTTTGGGGGTTGGTTTGCTAACAAATTGTAATAAAGACGATAATACCACACTTCAATTCGAATCAACAGCCAAAATTTTAGGATTCGATTATACTGAATGCGCTTGTTGTGGTGGCTGGATTATAGAAATAAATGGAGAAGAGAACGATAGAAGGTTCTCAGAATTACCCAGCAATTCGAACATAGATTTAGACAATATTGCAACGCCTATCGACGTTCAATTGAATTGGTCTGAATCGAACGAATATTGTGGAAAAGGAATTCTCATTGAATCTGTTCGATTAATAAATTAAACATATCGATACTGCAACAATAATTTTTTCAATAGCTCTGGGTATATCTTATTGTTCGTTGCAGCACTAATCGACCCCTTCAAAATCATCTAAAACCCCTTGTGCGATCCACTCAGCTAAGGCTTGACGATTTACCGGATATAAGATACGCTTCTGATCTTTTTTGTTCTGTAAATTGCCAATTTCAATGTACGCCATCGCGGGTAAGGTGAAATTCACCAAATACAAATTCCGTTCAGAGAAGGTACCGTTATAAGCCCTATTTGGCTGATATTTTTTGTATTTTCTCTTAAAAACTTGATGGATACTTTCTGCCAATTTTTGGCCACTTTTACTCTTTTTATGATGGTAAAAGAATACATCGATATTTTCCCCTTTGCTACGACTATCCACGTGTGTCACGATAAGTCGGCGATACGCCCCTTTATGTTTTTGGTACAAGGCATTCACAACCTCTGTTCGTTGTCGTAGCCGTTTCATTTGATTTAACGGAATCTTCTTTTTGGGATATACCAATTCATCATGATCTACTGTTAGAAGACGTTTATTTCGGATACCGTCATTTTCATCACGAACGATCATATAAACCGTGGCACTGTGAGAGATCAATTCTTTCGCCAATCGTAGGGTTACATCATAGGCATATTCATCTTCTGCAAGTAACTTATTTTTGTATTTTGTGACTGTACCTGGATCAGGTCCGCCGTGTCCGGAAATCAAATAGTAAATATTCCCTTTTAATCTAGTACTCACTATTTCAGTATCCTCATACTTCTTACCAAATATTTCATGAGATACAATTTTAGTGTTTGTAGGTTTGGTGCTAGTGGCAGCCTCGGTCTCAGTTTTTATGATTGCTGGAATCTTATAAGTTCTTCCGGCATATAAATGAATGCTGTCTCTTAGATTCGCTTGGTTCAAAGCAATAAATCTATCAAAATACTTGTAGGGATTCACGCCCTGTTTTCGAAGCAGTGAATAAATACCATCACCTTTTTGAGCAGTTACCGTTACCAAAGAATCTTGCCCATATATCAGCTGACAATAGCAAAGAAACACTAATAAAAAGGAAATTTTATCTGTTGAAAACCTAAAATTCATAGATCAAATTAATTTAAAAGCTATACTGATAACACATTCTAAATCAGCATTCGTATAGTAACAAAAATAAATTTTCTTTCAGAGTAACTATTCCTGAAAAAGAAAAAAAATAAGAAACTTATCAAACAAACATTAACACTATTTCATCAAATTGGAGGTTCTTAAACTATTCGTATTTTTGGTTAAAATACATTCAAGATTTGTTTGGAATGATATTTGTTTCTTTAGGTTATAGTTGATCATAAACCTCAAATAATGAAAAACGTACACATCCTCCTATTCGTTAGTATATTCTTGTTGAACCTTCAAACAATAAGTGCCCAAAAAGGTTGGAAGAGAACAGCATCCAATAACAATCTTGTCTACACCCCGACTACCATCAAACAAGGAAAAACATTTAAGTATATATTTTTTAAACCTGTCAACCTTAACGGAAAGCAAGAAAAGGATTGGCTATTAGCACAAGCAAAAAAAGAACATGGCAAATTAGGGAAAGCGTCGAAACCTTGGACATTAAAGCAGGAAAAATCGGGTGGTTGGAGCGTTAATAATACCTATACGAATAGCAACGGAACTAAAATGTCAACGGGTTATGTTAGTAAAAAGCTAGCCAACGGTAAGGTCTATATGATGCAAATGATCTCAAGTTTTGATTTGGTCATCTTATTAAAATACGGTAAACAAATAAACAGTGTAAGGACTGCTGCCGAAGCTATTTTTGTGCAAAATAAAACCTTAGCAAACACACCAGCTAAGACTAAAAAGAAAGTGTCTACCCCGACACCTAAAAAGTCAACAATTACGAATAGTACATCTAAACTTACAGGCAAAGAAAAAAGACGTATGATCGAAAGATCAATTAGAACATCTCCAGGCAAAGGCGTAAAGCCGTCTCAAGTTCAGGTTTTATGGGTCGATAGTGGTATCGATATATTGAGAGGTGGTATCAAAGTGAATACTTATCTTCTTTTAAAGGATGGCACCGTTTATACCGACTGTGAAATACCCCCAAATGAATTGGTCGTGTCAAAATCAAAGGAATTACAACCAAAAAAATGGACAATATGGCGAAAATCGGGTACTTCGTATCAAATAAAAAATAAGAAAAAAGGTATTTGGAAAACACTCAAAGGTGCGAAAGCCATCGCCACAATTGCCAATGAAAAAATCAACAGAAAATTTATCACTACTGGCGGCAGCCAATACAAAGGATCATGGAAAAACAGTATTACGTTTAAAGCAAACGGACGCTTTGAAATGAGTCGTTTTTCTATGCGAGATAATTCAGGTTTAGGTGGTGGAACTACGGGTCCGTCGCTGAGTACTGTCCGTAAAAGTGACAAAACTGGTACGCGTAGTAGCACAACAGTTGCTGGAAGCGGTCTTGGTGGTGGCACAACTTCACAAAAAAATAATGGATCTGCTAATACCGGCACTTATTACTTAAAAGGGAATACGATTACGCTCAAACATGATAATGGTTATGTGCACACTGAGCTTTTCTTTTTTGATAAAAGAGATAAGAAGTCTTTTATTTATAAAGATGATCGATTTTGGATTCCGAAACCCTAATAATTTTTATAAACTGAATTCAGGTTTTTTTCCTTTAATACCTCTAAAATATGAATAGAAATACTCAAAGTCTGCTTCCATATCATCCGTTACGTAATAAGGTTCGGCAATCTTTATTTTCTTATGTTCAAAGTCTAAGGTAGCCATTACAATAGGTACATTGGCTCCTTTAGCAACATAATAAAATCCAGTTTTAAATTCGCTAACTTTTTTACGAGTACCTTCCGGAGATAATCCTAAAATAAACTGTTCTCGTGAATTAAATACATCCACAATACCATCAACAACATTATTATTCTTTGAACGATCTACAGGTGCGCCTCCCAGCCATCTAAAGAAAAATCCAAAAGGCCATTTAAACAGAGAAGCTTTACCAATATAATTAACCTTCGCTCCTTTTATGAATTTAGCCATAATGGCTATTGGAAAGTCTTGCCAACTTGTATGAGGAGCTGCAATGACGACATATTTCTTTAGTTTAGGAAAATCGTGAATAATCTTCCATCCCATGATATGGATGAGAATAAGCTTGGATAGAAATTTCATTGTTCAATGATAAGATATTAATAACAAAAGGACAAATTCTTATAGATATTTCGTAATATTAATGCATTAAATATGACATCATGAAACGGATCTTATTATTCACGTTATTTATTTGCTATTCAATATCTTACGGCCAAAAAAGCACATCAAAATCTGGACCGGTAATTAAGAATTTTGGTCAGGTATATAAGATCAAAAATCCAGATCTTAACTTACAAAAGAATAAGGAGTACAAAGTTATTTTTGATGTCTACACAAACACAACTAAAAAAGGTGCGATCAATCCTTTAATAAATACTGTAGCGAGATACTTAAATATGCATGCCCAGCATGGAGTTCCTGCAAAAAATATGAAAGTTGCTTTAGTGATGCACGGAAAAGCCGCTAAAGATGCCTTAACGAATGATGCCTATAAGAAGCAATTTGGGGTGGACAATCCAAATGCAAAACTAATCACTGCTTTACGGAAAGCTGACGTGGATATTTTTGTATGCGGGCAATCCTACAAATCACGAGGTTTTCCTATTAAAGGTATCTCAAAAGACGTAAAACTTTCATTATCTGCCCTCACAGCATTGATCGAATATCAAGAAAACGGGTACAACATTATAAACTTTAATTAATGTCAGAAAGTATTGTATACATTATCATTTTTATCGTGGCCGCTGTTATTGGCGTTTTACTAGGTATGTACATTTCGGGTTTAAAAAACAAAGCTCAACTAAGTGGTTTAGAAGAACGGGATGCACAATTACAGAACGCTATTAACGGATTGCAAGAAAACATTGAGAAAACAACGAATGAACGTGAAGAGATACGAAGAGAAAAGGATTTCCTAAATACCGAATTGACACGTAAGAATGCTGAGTATGAGAATTTATATCAACAAAATCTAAAGCGCGATGAAGAACTTGCAAAACAGCAAGAAGAATTAGAAAATAAATTTGAACTGCTCGCCAATAAAATTTTGGACAAAAAGTCTGAAAAATTCACCCTTCAAAACAAGGAAAACATAAAAAACATCTTAGATCCGCTTCAAGAGAAAATTAAGTTATTCGAAGACAAAGTTGACAAGACCCACAAAGAAAGTATTGATTACCATGCGGCATTACGCCAACAAATCATTGGATTGAAAGACTTGAATCAACAAATGAGTAAGGAGACATTGAATCTTACAAAAGCATTAAAAGGCGATAGCAAAACCCAAGGAAATTGGGGAGAGCTCATTTTAGAGCGTGTGTTGGAAAAATCTGGTTTAGAAAAAGATCGAGAATATGTTTTAGAAAAAAGTTTCAACGTCGAAGGAGAGCACAAAACTCGTTTACGACCAGATGTCATTATAAATCTGCCTGATAACAAGAAAATGATCGTAGATTCAAAGGTTTCGTTGACTGCCTATGAACAATTTATAAATAGTGAAGATGAAGTTGAGAAAGCACAATTTTTAAAAGATCACATAGCGTCACTGAATAGACACGTAACACAATTGAGTGAGAAGAAGTATGAAGATCTACACGAAATTGAGTCTCCAGATTTCGTATTACTTTTCGTGCCCGTTGAGCCAGCATTCGCCGTGGCTTTGAATGCCGATAACGAACTATACAATAAGGCTTTCGAAAAGAATATTGTAATTGTTACTCCTTCGACCTTATTAGCCACATTACGTACCATTGACACCATGTGGAATAATGAAAAGCAACAACGTAACGCAATTGAGATTGCCCGACAAGCCGGTGCTTTATATGATAAATTTGAAGGTTTCGTAACTGATCTGACCAAAGTTGGTAAAAAAATGGATGAGGCCAAATCCGAATATAAAGGGGCCATGAATAAACTTGTAGAAGGCCGTGGAAATTTAATTACAAGTGTTGAAAAACTCAAAAAATTAGGAGCGAAAGCGAAAAAAGCTCTGCCTCAAAATATCATTGAAAGAGCTAATGAGGATGATTAAGTGTTGCTTACTTCGAGTATACTACTTTTCTAGTAGCAACTCCCCTATTCGACTGAATTTTGAAGAAATAAATACCCTCTGAAAAATTGTGTATGTCAACCGCAGTTGTTAGCTCCGTAATGCTTTGGGTTTTTACTTGTCTACCAGAGACATCGTAGATAACTAATTTTTCATCAGTATTGAGCGTACTTAGCTTAAGCATATACTTACCATTACTGGGATTTGGATAAATATTAAAATCAGCCGCAGCGATCGTATTAACCGACAAAGTAGCCTGTCCTTCGACAATAGTGATGGTTTTATTTACATCTACGTTGTTAAAGGTACTCACCATGCCGCTTAGCCAAGTCACTTTTATATAATCAATCGTCGTTGCATCTTCCAATCCGAAAAACTCGGTATTCGAATTTTGTGCTAAGTAAGCTTCTCCACACAAGGTATATCGATACTGTTTTTTTCCATTAGCAGAAATCTCAATGACACTACCTATCCCATCTCGATTACTGGTAGTGCCATTTAGTTTTATCTTGAGCCAATTATTTGTATTAGTTGTGGTGTTTTCCCATAAAAAATTATTATCGGTATCATTCATTACGATAATATCAGGCAAACCATCGTTATTGATATCTCCAATAGCATTTGCATAACTTGTTCTAGTATCATTTTCAAAACCTATATCTACGGGAATATGAAAAGTACCATCTCCTTGATTTTCATAGAACGCCGAAGGCAATGTTGTTGAACCATCGAGCATTCCGCTTACATATAAATCAAGATCAGTATCATTATCAGCATCTAAAAAATTAGCGCCCCAAGCAATACTGTAGAATCCGGTTCCTACATCATCAGAAATATCTGTAAAAGTACCATCTTGATTGTTTTTTAGTAAATGGTTCCCGGCTTGTTTGTTGGTAACATAGATATCAAACCATCCGTCACTATTGTAATCTCCAATCGTTGCCGACATAGCATGTGTGCCTAACCCAGCTCCACTGGCGACAGAAACATCCGTAAAGGTATTATCACCATTATTTCGGTAGAGTCGATTAATATATTGTAAGCGATCACTGATAACATAGATATCTTGATCACCGTCATTATCATAATCAAAAAAAGAAGAACAAAATGGTGTATGAACCGTCTGACCAATTCCTGAACTCGATGTAATGTCTGTGAAAACACCATTATCATTTCGATACAGATAGTTAAACTGATTTAACCCTACGTTATCTCTATTACAAATAAAAACATCTAGGTCGCCGTCATTATCAATATCCCCAAAAGAAGCTCCTGTTGTAAAAAGGTCCTCGGTAAATAACCCACAAGAAGCCGTAATATCGGTAAAGGTCATATCCCCATTGTTCTCATAGAATTTATTAACTCCTACAATACTAGTGACAAAAAAGTCTTTGTCACCATCGTTATCATGGTCAACCCAAATCACTTGTTTCGATTGATTGGTATCATTGATTCCGAGATCTATTCGCGTGAAGGTTCCATTATTATTTTTAAAAAATAAAACTTCTTCGCCTCCTTTGGTTGAATAGGTGATATCATCCCAACCATCTCCATCAAAATCACAGAAAGAGACTCCACCACCACCAAAACCACTTACTCCATAAGACACCCCAACTCCTTTAGACGAAGCACTATCTTGAAACGATAATTGACCCGACATAAATAGCGGTATTGTAAGGCAAGTAACTAGTAGTAATCTTCTCATATTGACATTCTTACAAGAGCAAAAATATAAAAATAATTAAGCATGAAAAAGCTCACGCTTACCCATCATGGCGTTTACCTTGTCAGCAACTGCTTCTAATGCAGCTTCATTTTCAAAATTCATAATCACTTCATCTATCAATGATACAATAGTTTCCATATCATCTTCTTTTAATCCGCGCGTAGTAATAGCGGCTGTACCTACTCGAATACCCGACGTAACAAAAGGCGATTTGTCGTCAAAAGGCACCATATTTTTATTGACCGTAATATCTGCTTTCACTAAGGCATTCTCGGCCTGTTTGCCATTGATATTTTTGTTACGGAGGTCGATGAGCATCATATGATTATCTGTTCCTCCCGAAATCAAGTGATAATCTCTTTCTACAAATGCCTTTGCCATGGCTGCAGCATTCTTTTTCACTTGTAATTGATATTCTAAGAATTCATCCGTCAAGGCTTCTCCAAAAGCGATCGCCTTCGCTGCGATAATATGTTCTAATGGACCACCCTGATTTCCAGGGAAGACTGCTCCGTTCAAATAAGAAGACATCATTTTGGGTTTACCACTTTTCAAGGTTACTCCCCAAGGATTTTCAAAATCTTGTCCCATCATAATCATACCTCCCCTAGGACCTCTTAGGGTTTTGTGGGTGGTGGTTGTAACTACGTGGCAATGAGGCATTGGATCATTTAAAATACCTTTCGCTATCAATCCGGCTGGATGTGAAATATCCGCTAATAAAAAGGCTCCAACACTATCAGCAATTTCTCTAAAACGCTTAAAGTCGATGTCACGTGAATAAGCAGAGGCACCTGCAATGATCAATTTCGGTTGTTCTCTAGTTGCAGTTTCTTGAATTTTATCATAGTTCAATATACCGGTTTCTTTTTCAACTCCATAAAAAGAAGTTTCATATAAAGTACCTGAAAAATTAACAGGTGAGCCGTGTGTTAAATGCCCCCCATGAGACAAGTCAAAACCTAAAATTTTATCACCTGGTTTGATCAATGCAAAAAATACTGCTGTATTAGCTTGAGAACCCGAGTGCGGTTGCACATTTACATAAGCCGCTCCAAACAATGCTTTCGCTCTATCAATGGCCAATTGCTCTACTTCGTCAACAACTTCACAACCTCCATAATAACGTTTTCCAGGATACCCTTCGGCATATTTATTTGTAAGTACTGAACCCGCAGCCTCCATCACTTGCTCACTTACAAAATTCTCTGAAGCTATTAATTCTAATCCGTTTAATTGTCTTTCTTTTTCTTCCTCAATAAGGTCAAAAATTTGTTGATCACGTTGCATTGTTAAATTTTCTTTAAGATTGATAATAATGCCATCAAAAATACTAATTTCATTTCGCAAATACATATAAAGATGTATTTTTGAAACAAAAAAGACATAAATGTTAATAACTGCTAACAATACGAATAGAAAATCCTGGTTAAACGTTGATAAAGGCTCGGATTTCCCCATACAAAACATCCCTTTTGGAGTTTTCTTAACGAGAGATGATATCATTACTATTGGTACCCGAATTGGTAATTTTGCCATCGATTTAGGAGCCTTGCATCAGTTGGGATATTTTAGTGAAATTCCCTTAACGGATGATATTTTTTTACAGGACTCTTTGAATGATTTCATTGCTGATGGGCGAAAAACATGGAGATTGGTAAGAAATAGAATCGCAGAAATATTCGACACCACAAACGGTGAATTACGCGACAATGCTATTCACAAGGATAAAATTATTTTTAGAATGGAAGAAGTAGAAATGCAGCTTCCTGTTGAGATTGGTGATTATACTGATTTCTATGCGAGTAAAGAGCACGCCACAAATGTAGGTACTTTATTCCGCGGAGCTGATAACGCTCTTATGCCAAATTGGTTACATGTACCTATTGGATATCATGGTAGAAGTTCTTCAATTGTACCTTCGGAAACTCCAATACGACGACCGATTGGACAATCACGACCTGCTGAAGGTGAAACAACTCCTGGCTTTGGGCCGTCGAAGCTCCTAGATTTTGAGTTAGAAATGGCATTCATCACAGCCGACGCAAACAAAATGGGTGAACGCATTAACATAGAAGAAGCAGAAGAATATATATTTGGTATTGTACTCTTCAATGACTGGAGTGCAAGAGACATACAGGCGTGGGAATATCAACCTTTAGGCCCTTTTTTAGGAAAAAACTTTGCCTCTACCATTTCGCCTTGGATTGTAACCTTAGATGCCTTAGAACCATTTAGAGTAACCAATCCAACACAAGAACCCACACCGCTACCCTATTTACAATTAGAAGGGAATAATAGTTTTGATATCAACTTACAAGTTGGCATCAAACCAAACGGATCAAAAGAGACTGTAGTCGCGAATTCGAACTTTAAATATATGTACTGGACAATGGCGCAGCAACTCGCACACCATACTGTAAATGGTTGCAACGTTCGCGCTGGCGATATGATGGGTTCTGGAACTATCTCTGGACCAACACCAGATAGTTATGGATCTATGTTAGAATTGACTTGGCGTGGTGCAAATCCAATAAAAATGAACGATGGTACCGAGCGTAAGTTCATCAATGATCATGACACAGTGGTCATGCGTGCCTATAGCGAAAATGACCAAGTACGTATCGGTTTTGGTGAATGCATAGGAAAAATAGAACCAGCCAAATAGTAATACATTAATATTGCAGTCGAAATAGTCTAATACTGATAGAAACTTTGAATTCTGACAGAATTAGGCTATTTTAGTATGACCAAAAATCAACTAATAATCTTATTATGAAAAAGTTAATTGTCGCTCTAATGGCTGTCGTTCTTTGCGCAGCATGTGGCGGAACACAAAAAGCCACGAACCTTATCTCTAGCGGAAACTATGAAAATGCTTTTGCCGTTTCTATTCAAAAGTTAACGAAGGATAAGAGCAGTAAATCAAGTCAAAAGCATGTCCCAGTTTTAAAAGAAGCCTATACTAAAGCTGCTACAAATGACCTGCAAACCATTGCCAATCTTAAAAAAACCAATACTCCCGAATCTTTAAAGAAAATATATGGTACCTATTTGAATCTTGACCTACGACAAGATGAGGTACGTGTGTTACAGCCTTTATATTTTGAAGGTAGTGAAGTGCAATTTGATTTTACTGATTACAGTAAAAGTATTACCAACGCTAAAAACAACTATTCTTCTAAATTGTATACCGATGCGGTACAGGAAATGAAAGGAGATAAGCTAGCAGCTCGTAAGGCATACAAGTTATTTCAAGAATTAATTTATGTCAACCCGACTTATAAAAACAATTTAACTCAACTAAGTCAAAATGCTAAAAATAAAGGAAGTAGCTTTGTTTTAGTCGCCTTAAAAAACAATGTGCAGCGTATATCAAATGACAGTATAGAAAGTGTTAACCAAATCAATTCTGGTAATTTTGACAATCAATGGGTCATTTACCACAATAAAAAAGATTCGAAGGTTCGCTATGATTACCAGATAGATATTGTTTTTAACACATTACAGTTTCAGCCAGAAAAGACAGAACAGCAAACGGTTCCGCAAGAAGCGAAAATTCAAGATGGATGGCAATACCAATTAGACGCCAATGGCAATGTTGTAAAAGATGATAAAGGTAATGACGTTAAGGTTGCAAAATACAAGGTGGTTCGCGCCGAAGTAGCTCTTTATCAACAAAATAAAGCATCAAAACTAGATGGTAATGTTGTAATAAAAAACAGAAAAACCGGTGCTGTCGTTTCTTCAACACCAATTTTTGGAGAAGCAAAATTTCAACATTTATATGGGACGTTTAGAGGAGATCAACGAGCCATTGAACAAAAGTATTATGACGCTTTAAAGTCAAAAGCATTGGTCTACCCTAAAGATGATGAATTTATAAAGTATTCGGTTCTTAATTTCAAACAAAAAGTAACAGCTTTACTCAGCCAGCAGCAGTTATAGAGACGTTTTCGGTAGATTTAGTGTTTTTTACAATATCTAAAAGAGCTAGTCGTTATTAGTCATAACTAAATCTCTAGAAGATAAACTAACCGTTATGAACCTATCTACCAAATTTCCAAAGTTATTATTACTTTCATCTGCCCTATTGTTTGTAATTTCGTGCAGCACTTCTAAAAGAACGCAAGAAGCCTTAAATAGCGGTAACTATGCTAGTGCAATTAATACATCAATCACAAAATTATCATCGAATAAGACAAAAAAAGCCAACCAGAAGTACATCTATATGCTCGAAGAGGCTTTTTCAAAGAATTCTGCTAGAGAATTAAAAGATATTGACTTTCTATTGCGAGAGGGTAATGCTGCGAACTATGAAAAAGTGTACAATACGTATCTAAGACTGAACAGTATTCAAGATAGAATCAATCCATTATTACCATTACATCTTTCAGAAGAAGGAAGAAAAGCTGAATTTTCATTCAATGACTATACCAACGATATTCTCAGTTCTAAAGAGCGACTATCTTCATATTTGTATACCAATGCGACGAATTTAGTGAAGACAGCCAGTACAAAATACGATTTTAGAAAAGCCTATAATGATTTTGTTTATTTAGATAAGTTGAGCCCGGGTTACAAAGACACTAAGGAAAAAATTGAAGAGGCTTATGAAAAAGGTATTGATTATGTCAAAGTGAAATCCTACAACGCGAGTGATAAGGTAATTCCACAACCATTAGAAGATGATCTATTGAACTTTAATGCTTATGGCCTGAACGATTTATGGACTAAATACCACACGAATCCGCAGAAAGGTATTGCCTATAACTATGAAATGATATTAGAATTTGTGAGTATTAATATTAGCCCTGAGTCTATTAATCAGAAGGAAATCATCAAGGAAAAAGAAATAAAAGATGGGCAAAAATATGTATTAGATACAAACGGAAATGTTGCCAAAGATAGCCTCGGTAATGATATTAAAGAGGATAAGTTTATAAAAGTACGAAGTGTTTTTAATCGACTCGCTCAGCATAAAGAAGCCAATATAACTGCAAAAGTGAGTTATTTCGATTTAAACACGAAGCAATTGGTAAATACCTATCCAATCACTTCAGGGTTTATATTTGAGCATGTTTATGGTACGTATACCGGTGATAAAAGAGCTCTTGATAAAGATCTTATGGATATGTCTAGAAGAAATGCTATTCCATTTCCTACTAGCGAACAAATGATTTATGATTCGGGTGAAGATCTAAAATTAAAGCTCAAAAACATCGTGGTTGCATATAAATTTAATTAACCAAACTAAGTTTTAAATTTTTACGCTCATAATATCATAATGTGAGCCATGTGCAGTCACTGCTCCATCTTTCAATACTAATAATTGAGGAGATTGATGCATCACTCCAAATCTAGAAGCAATTTCATCTGAAATAGTTCGATGACTCAATAAATCTAAATAATAGAAATCTATTTCTCCAGTGTCCTCTTGACGCTCAAACTGTCGTTTTACCCCACTACTTATTCCACAACGTGTACTATGCTTAAAAATCGCTTGATACTTTGTTGATGACTTCTTAACTATTTCATCAAGCTGATTTCCATCGGTCAATGGAATCCAATTAATTATTGGTTGTTCCGTTTTTTCTGATTTCTCTCCAAAAAGGTTCTTAAAAATTCCCATATATTCTATATAAAGTTAGACAATTTGTCCTGTTTTTTGTGGTTTTACAGTCATTTTGTCGTTCGAATCTCCACTTTCTTACGATGGAATACTATTTGTGCAAAGATTATAAAAATAACACTATGAATTTTAATAATTATACTATAAAATCACAAGAAGCCGTGCAACAAGCTCAGCAAATTGCACAAGGCTATGGTCATCAACAAATCGAAAACGCTCACCTACTAAAAGGTGTTTTCGAAGTTGATGAAAACGTTACCCCTTTTTTACTCAATAAACTAGGTGTAAATGTTGATATTTTCAAACAAGCATTGGATAAAGTTTTAGATAGCTTCTCAAAAGTATCAGGAGCCGATATTGTGCTTTCACGAAATACAGGTACCGTATTTAACGATGCGGCGAATATTGCTAAAAAAATGAAAGACGAATACGTATCTATAGAACATTTGCTCTTAGGGCTTTTAAAATCAAAAGATGCCGTTGGGCAATTGCTCAAAGACAATGGCGTTACCGATAAAGGCTTAAAAGCAGCTATACAAGAACTTCGTAAAGGTAGCAATGTAACCTCACAAGGTGCTGAGGACACCTACAATTCGTTAAGTAAGTATGCCAAAAACTTAAATGAACTCGCCAATGACGGTAAGTTAGATCCAGTAATTGGTAGAGATGAAGAAATACGTAGAATTCTACAAATTTTATCACGACGTACGAAAAACAATCCAATTTTAATTGGAGAGCCTGGTGTTGGTAAGACCGCTATTGCGGAAGGCTTAGCACATAGAATAGTAAAAGGAGATGTACCTGATAATTTACAAGAAAAAATCATTTATTCTCTAGATATGGGGGCCTTGATTGCCGGAGCTAAATACAAAGGTGAATTCGAAGAACGGTTAAAATCTGTTGTAAAAGAAGTAACTTCGGCAGATGGACAAATTGTATTGTTCATTGATGAGATCCATACCTTGGTTGGTGCTGGTGGCGGACAAGGCGCCATGGACGCCGCAAATATTTTAAAACCTGCTTTAGCAAGAGGAGAGCTCCGTGCTATTGGTGCAACTACCTTAGATGAATATCAAAAACACTTTGAAAAAGACAAAGCATTAGAGCGTCGTTTCCAAAAAGTAGTAGTCGATGAGCCCGATACTGAAAGCGCTATTTCAATATTAAGAGGTATTAAAGACAAATACGAAACACATCACAAGGTTCAAATAAAAGATGCCGCAATTATTGCTGCGGTAGAATTATCTCAACGATATATAACAGATCGATTTTTACCGGATAAAGCCATCGATTTGATGGATGAATCAGCTGCTAAACTGCGTATGGAAATCAATTCGAAACCTGAGGAGTTGGATGCTCTCGATCGCAAAATAATGCAGCTAGAAATAGAAATTGAAGCGATAAAACGTGAAGATGATAAAGAAAAATTACAAAATCTTCAAAAGGAAGTTGCCAATCTAAAGGATGAACGAGAGGACATAAACGCAAAATGGAAAAGTGAAAAAGATGTTGTAGATCAAATTCAGGCAGCAAAAAAAGCTATTGAAAGCTACAAATTAGAAGCCGAAAAAGCCGAACGTGAAGGTGATTATGGTAAAGTTGCAGAGTTACGCTATGGGAAAATAAAAGCGGAAGAAGAAAAGTTGGCTTCACAACAAATAGAGCTGGCTAAAAATCAAGAGAATGCTTTAATCAAAGAGGAAGTAACTAGTGAGGATATTGCCGAAGTCGTTGCAAAATGGACGGGAATACCAGTACAAAAAATGTTGCAAAGTGAACGTGAAAAGCTGTTAGATTTAGAAAAGGAATTACATAAAAGAGTCATTGGTCAAGAAGAAGCCATTGAAGCGGTTTCTGATGCTGTAAGACGCTCAAGAGCGGGATTACAAGATGATAAAAAACCTATTGGTTCGTTTTTATTTTTAGGAACTACTGGTGTTGGAAAAACAGAATTAGCAAAAGCATTAGCCGAATATTTATTTGATGATGAAAGTGCTATGACCCGTATTGACATGAGTGAATATCAAGAACGCCATGCAGTAAGCAGATTGGTCGGAGCACCTCCGGGATATGTGGGTTATGATGAAGGTGGACAATTAACCGAAGCTGTACGAAGAAAACCATATTCTGTCGTGTTATTAGATGAAATAGAAAAAGCGCATCCAGACACCTTCAATATACTTTTACAAGTGCTAGATGAAGGTAGATTGACTGATAATAAAGGACGTGTCGCCGATTTTAGAAATGCAATTATTATCATGACCTCTAACATTGGTGCACATATAATTCAAGAGAATTTCGAAGAAATTGATATGTCGAAGCGTGATCAAATTACACAGAAAACAAAAATTGATGTGTTGGGTTTACTCAAACAAACAGTACGACCAGAATTTTTGAACAGGATTGATGAAGTTATTATGTTCACACCTTTGAATAAAGCAGAAGTTGCACGAATCGTAGAATTACAATTAAGTAACTTAATAACAATGCTTTCCGATAAAGGGATTACAATGACTTGGACAGATGAAGCCTTAGAAAGTTTGGTCAATCAAGGTTTTGACCCTCAATTCGGAGCACGCCCGATCAAACGAGTGATACAACGAAAAGTACTGAATGAATTGTCAAAGGAGATATTATCAAACAATATTGCTGATAATAGTTCAATCTTACTTGATGCTTTTGACGATAAATTAGTGTTTAGAAATAAGTAATAAATTTGACAAGTTTGCAAAACCATTTCTTTTAGTAGGAATGGTTTTTGTATTTCATAGATTTAAGTATCTTTCAAAAAATAAACTTATTCTTAACTATGAAATTAAAATCAATATTCTTTACGCTCATTTTTTTTAGTTTGGGGGCATTATCTTTTGCGCAATCTTCAGCAAAAATTGAAGCAGACAAAGAAGTCTATCGCATAGGAGAGCCTATTACCGTTGATTTTAATACCACCTCTCCTCTAGCCGTCAAATCATGGGTTGGACTTTTTAAAAAATCTGTTCCAAGGAATAGTACCACCGGGTATTTAGAATATTTTTACACGGATGCAAAAAAATCAAAGAAATATACCTTTAAAGCTCCTAAAGATATTGGTGCCTATGAACTGCGGTTATTTAGTAATGATCCTGGTAAAGAACTACTGCATATTCCATTAAAGATTCGCGCAAATTACGAAAGCGAACTATCATTTTCATTAGTCACGGAAGAGATCAAACCGGCACAACCTTTCAAGGTAAAGATAGAGCATACAGTCTCTGTGAATCCATATGCATGGGTTGGTATTTTCAAAAAGAATCATCCGCAAAGTGATCCTGGAGGGTATGAATCTTATCAATATTTTAGTAATAATCAAGCTAATATTATAGAATTAACCGCACCAAATACCAGTGGCGATTTTCAATTACGCTTATATGCTAGTGATCCTGGTGCTCTTATTAAGATGATACCGTTTAGAATTGGCCTACTCGATCTGCCAGGAATAAAATTCAGTCCGGATAAACAAAAATATGACCCCGAAGAAGATATGGTTGTTACCTATACAGGGCATAAAGACCTTACCGATAGAGCATGGATTGGGTTATTCAAAGCAGATGCAAAAGTTGATTCTTATGTTGGATATTTGACCTATCATTATTTAAATCCCAAAGAAAATGGTCTCCTTACATTTAAGGCTCCCTCAACTAAAGGAGATTATCAAATTAGAATGTTCTATGCTGACTATGGACCTCAGTTACTAAAGCCAATGACATTTTCTGTAACATCCTCATTAGATAAAAATTATATAAAGAAAAATCTAGATACTAAAGGGAAAGTTGCGTTATATGGCATCTATTTTGACACCAATAAAAGTAGTATAAAATCAGAATCGTATCCTATAATTAAGGAGATAGCTGATTTATTAAATGAAAACAACAATTTAAAAATCAGAATTGAAGGACATACAGATGCTATTGGCAATACAGACTATAACCAGCAGCTTTCTGAGCAACGATCAACTGCCGTGTTAAAAATGTTAGTAGAAAAATATCAAGTTTCTAAAGCGCAATTACAAGCAAAAGGTTTCGGAGAATCAAAACCTGTCGGCGATAATAAGACTACACAAGGCCGAAGTAAGAATAGAAGAGTCGAACTGGTGAAATTTTAAACTAACGTCCGAAAATCGATTAATTACTGGCTTTTTTTACTATTTTTAAGGGTCAAAAAAATAACTATTATGAAAAAAATCATCCCTCTCATACTAATAACACTTTTTATTGGAAACTTTGTATCTGCTCAAGAAACGACTGCTAAAGAGCCCAAAAAATGGAAATATGGCTTGCATTTTGACACCTTAACAGAAAAGCAAAAAGCCTTTAATGGGGTCACGAAAGGAGTTAGAATACATAAAGTTTCTAAAGACCATCCTGCCGAAGCAGCTGGAATGCTTGTTGGAGACATTTTAACACATGTAAGTGGTATTGAAATCATCGATCAACCTCATTGTGTAGAAGTGATGAAAAACGTAGACGTATCTAGTGGTACTTCCATTCTTAAAATTATTAGGAACGGTGTTAAAATGGATGTTCTCGTAAAATTTGAATAATGCCTATTCTATAAAGTCAGTGATGAACTTTAAAATCTCATCAGTACTTTCTTCTTGAATATAGTGCTTAGAATCTATTACATGAATATGTTCGGGCTTAACCTTTAAATCCGCTATGACGGCATCTTTCATAGGCTCCCATTGTAACATTTTGTCGTGTTTGCCCCAAATAACCATCGATGGAATATCAATTTTCTTGAGCGTTTCACGATAATCGGGTAACGCATTACAAGTGCTGGAAAAGAAAGTATACAGCGAATTAGTTTTCCCTTCTAGCAGCGGTTTTCGATAACCTTCAACTTCATTTGCCGTTAAATTGTTTTCCATCAACGCATTTTTAAACAGCTTTTTCATGATGGTTCTATTTGTTAGCTTATTACTATAAAAGCTGACCGATAGTTTTGTCAAGCCGCCTCTTTCAAATCGCATCGGAGGCTTAAAACCATCTTCATAAATAATAGAATTCAACACAACGAGTTTTTCAATTCTGTTCGGTGCTAACTTGAATAATTCCCATGTCCACAAACCTCCAGCATCATGAAAAACATGTGTCCAGTGCTCAATTTTTAAAAAATCTAGTAAGGCCAAGAGTCTTTTGCCATGCGCTTCTGGGGTATATAAATCATATCCTTTTGGAGAATCACTAGAACCAAAACCTAACATATCAGGAGCAATTACTCTATATCCCTTAGCTACAAGACCATCTATCATCTTACGATATAACCAAGCAGACGTAGGAACACCATGGAGCAACACAATGACTTCACCCTCTCCTCTATCAATATATTTTATGAGACCGTCATCTGATTGAAATGATTCTTGACCCGCTCTAAAATCAGCGTAGGTAGGTTTGGTAGTATCAATCATGTTTTTCTTTGATTTACAGGAGACAATAACTGTTAGCAACAGTATACAAAAGATATATTTCATTGGTATTTTAATGGTTATGGCTTAAAAGTACTAAACTTTTAACGAAGTAAAATAAAGCAGTTAAGTCTATTTGTGTATTTTTGATCAAAACATTAAACTATGAAACGTCTTTTCCTTATTCTATTCTTGTCTTTATATACGCTCGGTGCATTTGCTCAAGAAACTACTACTTCTACATATTATCTTATACGTCATGCCGAAAAAGATAGAACTGATAAGGCAAATAGAAACCCAGATTTAACTGAGGAAGGTCAAAAGAGGGCTGTGAAATGGAGTGAAGTATTGAATAAATTCGGAATCAATGCCGTTTATTCTACCAATTATAACCGTACGTTAAACACAGGTAAGCCAACTGCGGATGCTAATAATTTAACAGTTAAAACCTACCACCCTTTTAAAATTGATATGGAGGCATTTCTAAAAGAAACGGAAGGAAAAAATGTCTTGATTGTCGGTCATAGCAATACCACAGCTAGCTTTGCGAATAAATTAATAGGTAGTGATGTTTATGAAGAAATTAAAGATGATAATAATGCGAATTTATACATTGTAACCATTCATGGAGATAAGAGATCACATGTGCTGATTAAAATGCAATAGAAATAGGCATATTCTTTAAATTTAGCTAGTTTTGCAACCAATGCAACCCAACATAAATATAAAGAATAAAAAAGCACGTTTCGAATACGAAATTCTTGATACGTATACAGCTGGCATACAGCTTACTGGCACTGAAATAAAGTCTATTCGTGCAAGTAAGGCAAGAATTACTGAAAGCTTTTGTGAGTTCAATGACCAGGGAGAATTGTTTGTTATTAATATGTTCATTGAAGAATATATCAATGGTAATATTTATAATCACAAACCTAAAAGCGAACGTCGCTTACTCTTAACTAAGCGAGAGCTCAAGAAATTGCAAAAAGAGGTTCAAAACGTCGGTTTAACGATTATTCCTTTGCGACTTTTCTTAACGGAAAAAGGTTGGGCAAAACTTGACATCGCTCTATGTAAGGGTAAAAAATTACATGATAAAAGAAACACGTTAAAAGATAGAGATAACAAACGTGATTTAGATCGAATTAAAAAGAATTTTTAATGGGTCTACCTGTTTTTTTACGATTGATTAGGTGGAAAAATTTATCAATGATTGCGGCCATACAGCTATTATTTAAATACGTCTATCTTCCCGCTTTTGGTATTGCTACCGTTTTAAATCCTATTCATTTCACCTTGCTTATCTTGGCAACCATATCTATTGCAGCTGCGGGAAACATCATTAATGACATTGAAGATATTGAAGCCGATGTAATTAATAAACCGAGTAAAGTTTTAGTTACGAAACATCTTTCAAAAAAAAAGGCAAGTCAATATTACTACCTATGCAACTTAGTAGGTATTGTAGTAGGTTTTTATATTGCCTTTCACGTTAATCACGCATCATTTGTAGCCACCTTTATTGGTACGGCATTATTGCTTAATGTATATTCAATGTCCCTGAAAAAGCGACCAATTATTGGGAATATAGTAGTTTCTTTATTGATTTCTTTAAGTATTTTAATTGTTGGTTTCTTCGATATCATACCGGCGATATCATCACAGAATGGAGTGGATCAATATTTTGCATTTAAGGGTTTAATTGATTATTCCGTTTTCGCATTTATGTTTAATTTTTTAAGAGAAATGGTTAAAGACATTGAAGACATAAAAGGTGATAAAAATTTAGAAATGAAAACATTGCCAATTCTTATAGGGGCGAAAAAAACGAAATATGTTATTTTTGCATTGTCCTTTATTCCTTTAACACTGGTCACCTATTATAGCTATGCTAATTTTGAAAAGTTACCAGTCGTTTTGGCGTACATGCTTATTGTAGTCCAATTACCTTTTCTTCATTTCATGACAAAATTACTCTATGCCGAAAACAAAAAGCAGTATCGGTACTTAAGTCGTTTGTTAAAGCTTATCATGCTTTTAGGAATGCTCTCAATAATAGTTATCTCATTATCCTTTCATTATGCTCAATAAAAAATTAGAACCCTATACCATTATTTTGGCGTCTGGATCTCCAAGAAGGCAACAATTTTTAAAAGATTTGCAGCTCGATTTCATTGTTAAAACCGAAGATGTAGAAGAAGTATATCCTAAATATCTTCATGGTAAAGAAATTACAAATTATCTGGCCGAATTAAAAGCGAATGCATTTGCAAATAAGCTAAAAGAAAAGGAAATACTAATAACAGCAGATACCATCGTTCGCTTTAACGGAAAAGTACTAGGTAAGCCCACAGATGCCACCGATGCAAAAGCAATGCTCAAAGAGTTATCAGGTCAGGCACATGAGGTAATTACGTCGGTTTGTATTAAAACGGTTGATAAACAAATTCTTATCAATGATTCTACAGATGTATACTTTAAAAAGCTGTCGGATGAGGAAATTAATTTTTATGTTGAAAACTATCAACCTTTTGATAAGGCAGGTAGCTATGGAATTCAAGAATGGCTAGGTTATATAGGGGTAGAAAAAATTGTGGGCAGCTACTTTAATGTGATGGGATTTCCTGTTCATAAGTTCTATAAAGAAATGATGAATTTATAAACTCAAAAACGTTACAATTTTTATTTTTGTTCACTAGATAATTATACAAATGAAAACATACACTTTTACAGAAAAAAAAGACACCCGTTCAGGTTTTGGAGATGGACTAACTGAGTTGGGAAGAACAAATCCGAAGGTCGTTGCGCTTTGTGCAGATCTAATTGGGTCTTTGAAAATGCAAGATTTTATCGACGAAAACCCTTCACGTTTTTTTCAAGTTGGGATTGCCGAAGCAAATATGATGGGTATCGCTGCAGGTTTGACCATTGGAGGTAAAATACCGTTTACAGGTACATTTGCTAATTTTTCGACAGGTAGAGTATATGACCAGATACGCCAGTCAATTGCCTATTCTGGGAAAAATGTAAAAATATGTGCTTCTCATGCCGGATTAACATTAGGTGAAGATGGCGCAACACATCAGATTTTAGAAGATATTGGATTGATGAAAATGCTTCCAGGTATGACTGTTATAAATACTTGTGATTATAATCAAACAAAGGCAGCGACCATTGCTATTGCAGATCATGAGGGTCCTGTGTATTTACGTTTTGGAAGACCAAAAGTACCTGTGTTTATGCCGACAGACCAACCCTTTGAAATTGGAAAAGCGGTTCATTTAACAGAAGGAAATGATGTTACCATTGTGGCTACAGGACATTTAGTTTGGGAAGCTTTACAGGCTTCAGAACAGTTACTAGCCAAGGGTATTTCTGCTGAAGTCATTAATATACATACCATTAAACCTTTAGATGCCGATGCTATTCTAACATCAGTTGCGAAAACTGGTTGTATAGTCACGGCTGAAGAACATAATTATTTAGGCGGTTTAGGAGAAAGTGTAGCACGTGTATTAGGGCAACACCATCCTACTCCTCAAGAATTCATTGCTACGAATGATACTTTTGGTGAATCTGGCACACCAGATCAACTAATGGAAAAATATGGCCTAAATGCTGCTGCTATTATAAAAGCGGTTGAAAAAGTAGTGAAAAGAAAATAGCATTTAAACGCAACGAATGCGTATATTTTCATCTTATTGAAAATAAAACTAAATTACATGAAAAAGCTATTCTTAACACTTTGCTTAGTCAGCAGTCTAATAGCCACAGGGCAACTTGATTTTGGGGTAAAGGCTGGACTCAATTATAATTCTATAGATGATTTAAATGTGAGTGGTGGATTTATTGGTTTGAATGAAGATATTAAAAGTGATGGTAAAATTGGATTTCATGTCGGTATTTTTACTCAGTTTAACTTCACCAAATTATATGTAAAGGGAGAATTATTATATGTGCAAAATAGTAGTTCATATGACGACATGCTCGCACCGTCTACAAAATTAAAATTATCAACTTTAGAAATGCCTATTCTTGTTGGATTCAAAGTTGTGGGACCTTTAAAATTTTATATTGGGCCTTCATTGGTATATAATTTAGATAGTGATTTTGCCGATTTGTTCGATTTAAATTTTGAAAGAGATATAAGTATTGGATACAATGTGGGTACTACTCTTACCTTTAACAAAATTGAAGTAGATCTTAGATATTCGAGTGGTTTTTCTGATAATGTAGCATCTTATCTAGACGACATTCCCTCTGACGGTCTTGGTTATACCATCAACACGCGACCAAACCAATTCTTGTTAAGTGTCTCGTACAAGATAAATTAACATTTAGAAAACAGTATTGGCATCACTTTTGCGTTTAATGATTACTTAACAAAAAATCATTTATCATGAAAAAAGTATTTGTAACAATACTAACCCTTACCTTATTTACAACTATTTCATTTTCACAAACAATTGATTGGGGCGCCAAAGCTGGTCTCAATTATAATTTCGGAGGTGACCTCTCTGAAGTACCTGCCAATGTTGGCGACAGCTTTGAAGATGTCATCACTGGGGCTGATAGTAAAGCCGGTTATCATCTCGGCTTATGGACAAAAATAAAGGTTCTTGGCCTCTATATTCGTCCAGAATTGGTCTATACCCAATTGAATAACACGTATGGTCCGAACACAGAAAATAGCAGGAATGAAGCCGATTTTAAAACCAAAAAATTGGATATTCCTCTATTGATTGGAGCAAAAATAGCTGGCCCATTGCATATTTTTGCAGGTCCGTCATTTCAATATATTTTAGATTCGGACTTCGATGTGAACGACATCGACAACTTAGAAACAAACGATTTTAGCGTTGGTTTGCAAATTGGTGCAGGTTTAGAATTGGGCAAACTAGGACTCGATGTACGATGGGAAAAAGGCTTTTCTAATGATGCAGATGGTCGATTTTTAAATACTGATTTTAATGTTGACAATAGACCAAATCAGATTATTTTTGGATTATCATATCGTTTTAATGAACGAAATAACTAAAGAAAAACAGTGCTAAAAAACTCATAAAAGCTTCACTTAAACGTGAAGCTTTTTTTATGAGTTTCTTCTCATGAAATCCTAGCCAAATAATTTGAAGAAAGTCTTTAACGATTTTATTTTTCCTTCGTAGGGAGCATAACGTACCGGAATATCTATCCAATTACTCTTTCTAATAATAGATTTACTATGTGTAAAAGTCTCAAAAGTATGTTTGCCATGATAGCCGCCTATTCCACTATTACCAACACCTCCGAAAGGCAACTTATGATTTCCGTAATGAATCATTGTGTCATTTACGACACCTCCTCCAAACGAAAATTTTTCCAATAAGAACTCAATAAATGAGTTATCCCTAGAGAATATATAAAATGACAGCGGTTTTTCAAAATGACCAATTATGGTGTCAATATCATCATTGTTTTTATATGTAAGAATGGGTAAAATAGGACCAAATATTTCATCTTTCATTACTTCACTTTCCAAGCTTGGCTCATCAACTATAGTAGGTGCAATATAGAGGTCACTTTCATCTGTTTCTCCACCAACAACAACAGTGACCTCATTTAGCATCTGTTTAAGTCGATGGAAGTTTTTAGTATTTATGATTCGTGGATAATCTACCGATTGTTTCGGATTCGCACCATATGCCAATTTGATTTCTTCCTCAATACACTTAATAAAACGGCCTTTGACTTCGTCTTTAATAATTATATAATCTGGCGCAATACATGTTTGCCCCCCATTTAAGAACTTTCCCCAAACGATTCTTTTAGCAGCTAACGCGAGTTTTGCGGTTTCATCAATTACACAAGGGCTTTTCCCTCCCAACTCTAGAGTAACCGGAGTAAGGTGTTCTGCTGCTGCTTTGGCAACAATTTTTCCAACAGAAACACTTCCCGTGAAAAAAATATAATCCCATCGCTTTGACAAAAGTTCTTGCGATATTGAGACTCCTCCTTGCACCACTGTTACATGCGTTTCTTCAAATATTGATGTTATGATATCTTCGATCAAATCTGAAGTATTTGGAGTGAGTTCAGAAGGTTTCACAACAGTAGTATTTCCACCAGATATTGCACCTATCAAGGGTACCATCGCTAGTTGATATGGGTAATTCCATGGTGCAATGATTAGTACGGTACCATACGGATCTTTGTAAATATAATCTGACGATGGAAAATTTAGCATCGACGCCCTCACTTTTTTAGGCTTAGCCCAAGACCTAAGTTTTTTTATGGCGAGATCTAGTTCTGCATTTACAATGCCGGTTTCAGATAAGACAGATTCAAATTCTGACTTCTTAAAATCTTTATATAAAGCTTCATGTATATCTTCCTCACGCTTGTTAATGATGGCTTTAAGCCTTTTCAACGCCTTCAATCTAAAATCTACAGATTTCGTCGTGCCAGTTCTAAAAAACTCCTGCTGTTTGTCTAGTAAATTATTTATGCTTTCTTTCATTAAATAAGATTGAATTTTGGCAAAGGTAGAAATTTAGGATTAGCAGAAAAATTTGACCTTAAGTTTGTCAGTTTTTTATAAAATTGAATCATTCTTAATTTGTAAAATATAAAATCTTAGTCTTGATTATTAAGAACTTGTAATCTTCAGAATAAAAATATGTTGAATAGCTTAAAAAAAGCGAGTAAAATTATGGTTCTAAAAATCTATTTTATTACATTTGCACCCGCACTTTTAGAAGTGTAGTTCATTAAAATTTAGGAGAGGTGCCGGAGTGGTCGAACGGGGCTCCCTGCTAAGGAGTTGTACCCGTAAGGGTACCGGGGGTTCGAATCCCTTCCTCTCCGCTTTTTATGAATTCATAGGCTTGATTCGCCTAATTAAAAGAATCACGGTTTGAGTACGTGATATAAAGCCATGCGCAAGTTGGCACTATCGCTAAAAAATGTCTACCAGGCATTTTCAAACACTCAGTCCGGGGTGTAGCGTAGCCCGGTTATCGCGCCGCGTTTGGGACGCGGAGGTCGCAGGTTCGAATCCTGCCACCCCGACCATTAAAAGCTGAACATAATGTTCAGCTTTTTTGTTTTTATAAGGATGGAGCTTGCTCAACATCTGAAATGAAAACAAAAAAATAGAAAGACATCGTCTTTCAGCTTTTAATAAGCAACAAGCCCACTATCAGGATCACAAGTGAAGCGAGTAACCCGAAAAAATTCTACTGTTTCTGGATCACAGATCAAGTCTGGAGTGACAAATAATATGTACATTGATAAAATCGTTCAGTTTTTAATGAGCAACAAGCCCACTATCAGGATCACGAGTGATGCGAGTAATCCTAGATTCCTACCTTCACAGGAATGACAAAAGAAAACAACACTTTCAACTTTTAATGAGCAACAAGCCCACTATCAGGACCACGAGTGAAGCGAGTAATCCTGAATTCCTGCCTTCGCAGGAATGACAAAAGAAAACAGCACTTTCAGCTTTTAATGAGCAACAAGTCCATTATCAGGATTACGAACTTTCGCGAGATAATCCGTTAAAATCTCAGTAATAAATCATCATCAACATCCGAAATGAAAACAAAAAAACCGACACAAATGTGTCGGTTTCACTCATATTGTGTTTCATTAGTTTAAGGAAAATCCTTCAAAATCATCAACTATTTCCTCTTCTTTAGGCGTAATCGACTCCAAAATTTGATCTACGAAACTATAATCTAGCTTTCTGAATCTATCCCTTGCATATGCCCGGAATCCGCTATTTGGACTCTTCAACTCTCTCAAAATTAAACCACCATCAAACGGATTAAACCCAATAATGGTATATATTTCATTTTCGGTAAGACCACCTACATTATACAATCTACGTTTTGCATTTAAACAAACTACTTTTTCTCCGATTTCAAATTGTGTATTTCTCATTATGCTATTCTTTACTATTATAAAATTACATCAAAAAAATCGTTTAGAAGGATAAATTAGATGTAACAACAATTACTATCGACCAATGGAAGATAATGATAGGTAAGTTGATAACCAGTATGTTAAATATAAAAAACCGCCTTATGAACTTCATAAGGCGGGCACTTTATTGGATGATATCAGATTATGATATCAATGTTTAGCGCTCTCATGTATACTTTTATATAAACTATTTAGCTTTTTTTATCTTCTTGCAATTCGCTACGATCAGTATTGAACTTTGTAGCCACTGTTCCTTTCTTTTTCACTTCTAAAGGAATTTTTACTCTTGTCGTATCCCAACCTAACACCATTTGCAATGCTTCTTTATGCTCTCTAAAACTTATTGAAAATACTTTCAACTCTTCAGCTCTGCTTGGATTTACTCTAACTCTAGCAACATCAAATACTGGATCATATTGAAATGCGCCTAAAACGTCTAAATTTGAACTCAAGATCACTTCCCACTCTCTTTCACCTGGTATAGTATATAATACATATGTACCTGCAGGAACTTTGACCCCACCAAATACAATATCTTGATAAAATTTAACCTCGGTTGCTTCGTTGGCTCCTGTTCTCCATATTTCATTGTAGGCCACAGTATTTCCAAATACTTTTACATCTTTTTTCGCTGGTCTACCGTATAACACTTTAACTAATGGAGGCGTGACCATACTTTCTCTATAATAAGAAATGTCATGTGGCGCTTCATCTAGTTGACTAAAGCCTTGAGCTGAAGCGTTAACTGTAACTAGCATAATGATTAGAACGAATACGATACTCTGATTTGACTTTTTCATTTTCTTTTTTTTCTAGACTTTATAATTATGATAGCTTCATATTTCTAAAGTCACATTCAATTATGGTTCAAAAGTATTGCCTTTTAGTCTTGTCTCTTATGATATTCGTTTATTGAATACCTTATGTCGATGAGTGGTATTCTTTTATCGATGAAGTGAATTAATTACTATAACGTAAAAAAAATAGCTCTAACCATCAATGATTAAAGCTATTTTCAATAAAAATTGCTATGAAATGTTTATACTGATAGGTGCAAGACCTCTATTCTTTTCTATAAAATAGTTAAGGAGATTTGTATAGATATACTCATCTCCTTTTCCCCCAACTATGGCGCTATACGCCTATATAAAGGAAGGCGGTTATTGAACCTGAAAGCACCCCTACTTTCCTTCCTATATATTCCCTTTAACTTACTATGAAAAATTGTTTCGTTAAATTATATCGCAAATATATATTGAGCACCTGCTGTTATAGAGGATTTTTCGTTTATTGCAACAAATGTATCGGTGAATGGTAACCTAGCGTCGCTAAGTTATAATGAAAATAAGAATTGCTAATTAAAGTAAATTGAGTCGTGTCATCAACTCTGTTCTATTAGATCGACTCACAGGAACCACATCTTTTCGAATTAACACACTATTATCTTCAATATCTATGATCTCATTGGTATTGATAATAAAAGAGCGATGAATTTTCAAAAATAAATGAGCAGGTAACTTATTCTCAATCTTCTTCATAGTAGAATGAACCGTATAGTTTTTAGCATCAGTTTTTATAAGAATATAATCACCTTTCGCTTCAATTAGATAAATACTTGGTAGGTCAATTTTCACCAAGCGACGATCTATGTTTACATACAAATCATCTTGTGAATCATCTTTCGTGGTGGATACATCAGCTTTTTTTGACAACGTTCTCTTCGAAGCTTTCTCAATTGATTTTTGAAATCGGTTGAGCTCGATGGGCTTCACTAAATAATCAATAACACAATCGTATTCAAAAGCTTCGATTGCAAAATTCTTATCAGATGTTGTAAGTATTATTTTTGGGGGATTTTTTAAGGCTTGAATGAAATCGAAACCATTAAAATTTGGCATATGAATATCTAAGAAAATCAGATCTACCTCCTCTTGATTCAAAAACTTCATCCCCTCAATAGCACTTGGAAATTGATCAACAACTTCTAATCTACTATCGTTAGAACAAAACTGATTAATAATCAATCTTGCTGTAGCATCATCATCTATAATAAGACATTTCATCATTAGACTATAACTCGTTTAAATAATTAGATATATTCATTAGCACTTTATTAAACTCCAACGTTAACGATTTATTATTATTTTTAAGGTTATTTTCGTAATCAACCGCTAATTGATAGCCCTTGTCTAAGCCTAAGATACTAAATTTATGCTTAAGTTTATGTACAATCTCTGCAGCTTCCTCTAATTTATCAGATTCAATACTACGCTTGAATTGTTCTATTTCTAAGGGAAATTCTTTCTTCAACACTGAAATCAATTTCAATTCGAAAGCTGCATCACCACTTGACAATTTCTGAATATACTTAAGATTTGGTTGTTCCATAATTTAAAATTTCTTTAAGGTAAAAAAGATTTTGGTTCCTTTACCTAATTCAGATTCTGCATATACTTTACCTTCATATGCTTCTACTATTTTCTTGACGATAGATAAGCCTATTCCCGAAGAATCAAATTCATTGTCTAATTTTTGAAAAACTTCGAATATTTTTTTTAAATATTTTGTTTCAATCCCCTTACCATTATCTTCGATACAAAACTTCCAATATTTCCCAAGATCTTCACAACTAATGGTCACAACGGCTTCTGCCTTGTCATTATATGCAATTGCATTATGTATTAAGTTCTGAAAAAGTTGCAACAGTCGATATTTGTCGGCCTTTACAATTGGTAATTTACCAATAACATGCATGTTGGTATTCTCTGGAATATGCAAAATTGTAGAGATCTCTTCAACCAATTTGTTGGCGTCAATATTATACAATTCTATTTTATCGTAATTCAATGAAGAATAAACTAGAATACCACGAATGAGATGCTCCATTTTTTCAACGGTCGCTCTTATAGTATCAAGGGTCTTCATCCCATTGACATCAATTTTATTCTTATAATCTTCTTTAAACCAAGAAATCAGAGTGTCTAGATTCCGCAAAGGGGCTTTCAAATCATGTGAAACCATATGTGCATAATCTTGCAACTCTTCGTTGCTTTTACTTAGTTTCTTAAGTAATTGATCTTTTTGATATTCTAATCTTTTGAGATGTGTTATGTCGAGGTGACCTACGATATAACCAACTACTTCGCCATTAATATTATAGTTAGGAGCTACACTAATTAACCAATACCTCCTACCATTTGAGTCAGTATCAAAATCAAATTCTAATGATTCTGATTTACCCTCTTTGATTCTAGTTTGAAGTTCATTCAGTAACTTGTTTACATTTTCATTGGGAAATAAATCGCTAATTTGCTTTCCAAGTACTTCTTCTTCAGTTCGGTTATACATTTTTAGCAAACGTTTATTGATGGTTTTTACCGTATCGAAACCTTCAATTTCTACCAGTCCAAGATTGGTATTGTTTATAATGCTTTCGTACTTATACTTTTCAGCTTGAATATTTTTCTTGTATCGTTTCTTCAGCGTTATGTCTCTATAGGTCCATAAATGACCATTATAAACACTATCAATATATATAGGAATAAAATCGCGTTCCAAAACGCTGCCGTTTTTCATTATTAATTCATCTCCATAAACGGGCTTTTTGTTTTTTGAAATAGCCTTTATTCTATTTACAAACCCATCTCCGTCTACAAAAAGATGTTTGCTTTGCTCTGCAGAATTTGAACAGTCTTGCCCTTCGAGAGATTCTGGTGCTAAAGGTATCTTAAACAAATCACAAAACTTTTGGTTTGTACTTAAGATGATTCTATTCTCATCTTCTAACAAAACGGCATTGTCTTTATCTAATATAAGCGTTTCTAATCTTTTCTCCGATTTGACAAGCGCTTGCTCTTTTCGATGAGATTCGGTAATATCTCTTACAATACCTTGCGCGGCAATAGGTATGTTATTTTCATCATAGATAATACTCGCATTTACACTTGTATACTTTACAGTAGTATCTTTTGTTTTAATAAAAGTTCGAAAGTTTGTTAAAACACCCTCTTGAACCAGTTTTTTAAAAGAATCTGAAATGTTATCAAATTCTTCAGGTAAGGTTAATTGCATTAAGTTAAAATCATCTTTCTCGATATTATAACCTAGCATTTCCTTCGCTTTTCCGTTCATTTTAAGAACGTTACCACTCAAATCAATCATCAAGTAGGCATCAGCCAAGTTTTGAAAAACAGCATTAAATTCGGCTTTCTGTTTGTTAAAATTTCTTTCGAGAATTCGTCTCTCTTTTCGCTCCTTCAATAAGGCATTTTGTAGATGTTCGAGTTCACCAGTTGCCATTAAACTACTTTATGATTAACTTATTGATGCTCCAATAATCGAGTAACATTTCCATTTTAAGAACATATTCCTCATATTTTAACGGTTTTATAATATAACCAGCGATACCCAATTCATAGCAACGTTTTAAGTCTTTATAGTTACTTGATGTGGTTAAAACAACTACTGGTATATATTGTAACTCCTTATTATTTTTTAACTCGGCAAGAAATTCGATACCATTAACTTTTGGCATATTTAAATCGAGTAAGATAATACTTGGCAATTTGTCTTTTTCAGTCAATATCTGCTGTGCTTCTTCACCATTGTTTGCCTCAATTACCTCATGATTAACTTCAAATTTTGACAATACTCGTTTGAACTTCATCACCTCAATTGCATCATCTTCAATTAATAATATTTTCAACGGTGTTAACATATATAACTGTTTATCTTAACGTGTAAAATTAATAGAACAGTATAAAATATATAATGAATATCGACAAAGCTACTTGATGCTTCGTTAAAACGTAGGAAAGTATCGGTGAACGGTTTTTCAACAATCTTAAGGTAAAAATTACTTCTCATAATAGGTACTTACCACACTTATTAATTGATCTGGCGTATATGGTTTAGAGATAACTTCTAAAAAACCTAAATTTTTATAATTCTCAATATCCTCTTTATTGCTATTCGCCGTTAAGGCAATTATTGGTGTTGAACCATTAAATTCTGCAAATAGTTGTTTTTCTTGAATCAAATCTGAACCTGATTTATTGGGCATATTGATATCTAACAATATAAGATCAAAGGTCTTATCCTGCAACGCTGACAAGGCTTCCATCCCATCATTCACCAAGGTCGTACTCGCACCTTCCTTCGATAATAAGTGTGCTACAATAACGTGGTTCAATTCGTCGTCATCGGCATATAAAATCTCTGCTCCTTTTAAATCATGTTTGAACAACCTTGATTTTAAAAAATTGTTTGGTGCTAGATCTGAACTTGAAACTTTTCTAAATGGAATTTCAATATTAAATGAAGTTCCAATATTGACTTCGCTCTCGACAGTGATGTTTCCATTCATGGCCTCCACCAATCGTTTCACAATGGACAGTCCTAATCCGGCTCCACCATAAACGCGATTATCATTTAGTTCCACCTGTTCGTATTCATTAAACATTCTATTGACTTGCTCAGTGGTCATTCCGCGCCCTGTATCTTTCAGGTTTAATGCTATGGTTACCGATTCATCTGTTTCAGACGTTGGACTTACCGTTAGTTTTATACTTCCTTTTTTTGTGAATTTGTATGCATTACTAATGAGATTCGACAATATTTGTGTTAATCGCACAGCGTCTGCTAAAACCTCTGATGGAATTTTTTCTGATATAGTACATTCTAAAGGAACACCACTTCCCTTATGCTGTAATTCAAAATCTTGAACGCACATTTGCACCGTTTCCTTTATAGATATAGGTTCAATTACTAGTTCAAGTTTCCCTGCTTCAATTCGTGAGATATCTAAAATATCATTAACAATCACTTTTAAATTGTTTCCGGCCATCAACAGCGATTTCACATATCCTAATGCAGAAGGACAATTAGATTCGGTAGCGATCATATTCGCATAACCCAAAATGGCATTTAGGGGGTTCCTAACTTCGTGACTCATCATGGCTAGAAAACGTGACTTCTCTTCGGTAGCCTTTTCTGCAACTTTACGGAGTTCTGCGAGTTCTTTGTTTTGGCGGTCAATTTGATGTTTAACGATAGAAATTTCATTTCTATTTTGATTTAACTCTCGTACGTACTTATAAACATTTGTGCGATTTATAATCAAAACAGCAATAGAATCTGCAGTCTTTAACAATTCTACATCGACATTATATTCTTCATTACCTGAATTAATGAGCATCCCATCCATTGAGAAAGATTCTTGAGAAGGCAAACTATCAAGTGTAGATTCTAAAAAAGGACATGTAGCATAAATAGAAGTTCCTTCTATAAATTCCGATAAGGCAAAAAAACCCGCTTCGATTTCAATAATTTGGCCTGAAAAGTCGACGATAATCTGTATGAATCTATCTTGAATCGTAGCTGGTAGCACAGAAGTTTATTTTAATGATTGTTCACCTAATAATGTAAAAGCGTCTTCTACAAATTCATCTTCCTTAGCACTCGTTACAAAGTCAACGGTAACCTCAACACTTTTTAGCACTTTATCTAACGCAGCATCGTCCAATAAATCTTTTTTATTACCAATAACGGTAATATCTTTTAGCCCAGACAGCTCTCTAACTCCATCAATGTATTTGTTTATATCTACATAAGTCTCTTCTCTACTAACATCGAATACAAACATAGCCGCACTGGCCCCCAAAAAGTAAGCCTTTGGTACTTTCTCATCATTTTGTGTGCCGGCAACATCCCAAATTAATAATTTCAATGGTTGGTTGTTGATTAGAACTTCTTTCGTACTCACCCGAACACCAATGGTACTAATATAGTCTTCGGAAAATTCATTATTCACAAATCTTCTGATTAAAGAAGTCTTGCCGACGCCAAAATTACCAACGAGTAATACTTTTTTTGCAATCATATAGTTTGGGGATGAAATTACTGTTCTATATCTTCATTGATTAAATAGGTAACAATCGCTTTATTAAGTTTGGATTCATTTTCTAAATACGATCTATCGCCTAAAATAACTTCAGCAAAATTATTGATATTTGTAGTAAGTTGTTCTTTAAAATCAGTGGTTTGCACGCCAGAGATCGCCATGGCTATATATATGGTATTAAAATTATGCAATGCAATATGAAATGTTTCAAATTTAATATCCTCTAAATCTTGTCCTTCTTTTGCAAAAGCATCTTCGGCAAAAGATTTAATCGCCGTTAACATGCCCGACACCATATCTTTATTCGCAATATTTCCGGTAGAATGATTACCTAATAAAATTCCAGAGTTTTTTTCGATGATAAAAATCTCTTCCAATGCAGGTTTAAAGGCATCTTGCAATGCTGCATCGCCTTCACTAACACCACTCACCTTTCTTTTAAAATACTCTTTAAACGAAAAGGTTCGTTTTACACTTTGATTAATACTGTCAGATAGTTTTTTTATTTCGGCGACAATCGCCTTCTTAATAAGTTTACCCATGATAGGATACAAAGCGTCTACAACTTCATCTTGAGAATCTCGAATCTGAGTTTTAATCGTTTGTGTTATGGTATCACCAAAATATGTTGGGAAGTTTTCACGTAAATCTTCAATTTTCTCGTCGATCAGTGGGTCTACACGGGAAGCTACTTTTTCGCGCATGACAATTTCGTCACTCAGCGCGTTGAACTTCTCTCTATCATCTTCTAGAAGTAATTCTCTAAGCAACTCAAAACGGTCATCTCCTTTTGGATTATCTTGAGGTGATTTTTTCATCTATCCTTGCAGCATCGTAGCAATCTTCTCCAGCGCCTTTCCTAATTTTTTTCTATCTGCTTTGCCCTCGTCTAATTGCGTCATTTTTTTCTCAAATGTCTCAATCATTTTTTGCATCGCCATTTCATTTGACTTTTGAAGTTTCTCTATTTTATTTTCAAGGCTCGAAGCTAAATTTACTAAGTTTTTATCGGTGTCTTCTTTAAGTGCAGAAATTTGATTTGAGACTTCGGTAAAGTCCTTATCGTATTGCTGCATGTTCTCACCGAAAATTAAGTCTCTTACCGCTGCTAACCTATTTTCAGCAGCACTATTTGAAGCACCACTATTTGCGATATCTTCATTCTTGTGTTTGGCCATTTTAAAATGTTTGTGGGTTCCTATTAATTATTAAATAACGTAAAAATCAACTTTTAGTATTGTTTTTAATTCAAAAAACACCCCAAAGCAGATACATTTTTAACATCTCCTTTGAACAAATATAGATAAAAAAACGCATCTGAAGTCTCAAAACCACATAACACACTGCTTTAAAAGCCTTTATCTTTTATGTTTTTGAGAAAAAGTAATAGAAGTAACGGGTGTGTTTATTCTTCAATCTAATTGATTTATAAAGTTGATGTAGAAATACTAAAAAAAAGTCATTTTATGTATCTCATTTTATCAAAAATTGTATATTTGCCAACCTTAAAAAGGGAAAATAAAACAAACGTTCTTATCAAACATATATCATTGTTTAAAAGCCAGCTTAAAGCATTGATAAAAATATACTAATTCAAATACTGGTCGCGTAGCTCAGCTGGATAGAGCATCTGCCTTCTAAGCAGACGGTCATAGGTTCGAATCCTATCGCGATCACAGATATAAAGCCTCAAAAGTAATTTCTTTTGAGGTTTTCTGTTTTAAGTAAGACAAGACTTATATTCTTATCACAAAAAAAACCTAAAGCTTACACCTTAGATTTTTTATTACAGTTTAGCGAGTTGTATGATGAACTGACTAGTTTGTCAAAATCAGATTATTCTCGTTAATTATTTTTCTCATATTAATTAAAGCATACCGCATTCTACCCAATGAAGTATTGATACTTGACCCGGTGTTTTCTGCTATTTCTTTAAAGCTCATATCTCTATAAATTCGCATATTTAACACTTCTTTTTGCTCATTAGGCAATGCTTCCATTACCTTTCGAACGTCACAATGAATTTGCTCTTTTATTGTTTGCTTTTCGGCGTTCAACGAAGTATCACTAATGACCGAGAAAATATCAAAATCATCGGTATTCTTAAATAGTGGTTTTCTACTTGCCTTTCTGAAATGATCCATAGTTAAATTATGCGCAATACGCATTGCCCAAGAAATAAACCTGCCCTCTTCGTTGTATCTGCCTGCTTTTAAAGTGGTTATTATTTTTATAAATGTATCTTGAAAAATGTCTTCAGTTGTTTCTCTATCTAGCACTTTAGAATAGATTAAGCTGTAAATTCTTTGTTTGTGACGGCGAATTAAAACCTCTAATGATTTTTCATTCCCGTTAATGTAGTTGGCGACTAGAACATTGTCCTCCAGTTTTTGATTTTGCATAATTCCCTTATTAATATTAATTCGATGTAATTCACTAAACACTCCTCGGTTAGTGATTCAATTACAAAGTTATCTTAGTTATTGCATGAAATGTCTCTTTTTCGATAGGACCAATAAAAGTATCGATGAATGGAAACTTAATATCGATGTTTCGTTTATATGCCATAAGTTCAAAAGAGAAACCCCGCCTAAAGGCAAGGTTTTTACTCATTAATTCAAACAATTTAAATTCAATTTTGATGTGTTTTTTTAGGCTTGTACAAACCTGCATAGTATTCTTGCTCATTAAAATCTAACATAACCTTCGCTCGAGTACTTCCCCATCCGAATACCATTGAAATATTATTCTTTGCCACTTTCTTAAAACCTATAGAAAAGGTAGCTATCTTTTCTGCTTTGCTAACAGGTACCAAAACGCGTGCAACGTCAAAAACGCTACTATATTGATGCGCTCCAAATACATCGGTATTACTACTTAAAATTATTTCCCATTGATTTTCATTAGGGATTGTATAAAGAACATAAGTACCGGCACTCACTAATTTGTCACCGAACATAACATCTTTGTATATTTTTATCTCAGTTGCTTCATTTGCCCCTGTTCTCCACACTTCATTAAATGGAACTTCCGAACCAAAAACTTCAGTATCTTTTGTATGAGTAGGTCTACCATACAATACCTTTACTAAAGGCGTAGTTACCTTTGAAGTTCTGTAATAGGCAATATCATGAGGGGTGTCATCTAACGCTTTGAACCTTTGAGCGGTAGAAGATAGCGTATACAATACAGCCGCTACTAAAATGATAATTAATCTAACATCGAATGATCTTTTCATAATTAAAGGTTTGAATTATTTCTTTGTCCTTTAATATGAAACAATTAAGATCAAAAAATTCCTACCATAAATAATTATAAATACAAAATGCTCAAACTAGTGAAAGTTTGAGCATTTTAACTCCCCTATTTATTTAGCGCATTAATTCATTATTCTTTTCTTTGCTATAGCGTCATGTATTGATGCGTAGTCCTCATCTGTACTAAATCCTAATGGTACATGCACTCTTGTTGCACCCCACCCTAGTGTCATTACAATTTTATTCCTTTCTTGTTTTCTAAAACTAATTGCAAATGTTTCTATATTCTCTCCTTTACGAACAGGTACTTTCATTCTTGCTATATCAAACATCGCATCATATTGGAAAGCTCCTATAACATCAGTATTGCTACTTATAATAACTTCCCATTCCTTTTTATTTGGAATTGTATATAATACATATGTCCCTGCTTCTATAACTGTGTCTCCAAATACAACTTTATCATAGAATCTAATTTCAGTTGCCTCGTTAGCTCCTGTTCTCCACAATTCATTAAATGGAACTTCAGTACCAAAAACATCTTTATTACCATTGTTTGATGGTCTTCCATAAATAGCCTTTACCAATGGTTTTGTAATTCTCGTTTCTCTATAATACGCAATATCATGCGGTGCTTTATCTACTTTTACAGAACCTTGTGAAAACATTGTTGTAGTTGTCATTAAGGTCAAAATTATGATAATCGTGTTTGGGCTGATTAACTTTTTCATATTGTAATTTTTATATAATACTTTCTCTTTCACTATAAAGACAACTGCTTCTATAAATCTCCTGAAAAAAAATCAAAAAAATTATTTAATTTCATTTAAATAACTAATAAACAGCGCTTTAAACATACTTTATTTAACCCCGAACTTATAAGTTCATTTTATATACTCTCCACTATACTTACGTTAAATACGAAGTAACATACAACCTTACAGATGTTTACTATTAAGAATTAGACTGGTATAACATGTTTAGTTTGTTTTTACAGACCTCATATGCGTGAAAAAACAGCTTTCCTTTTATACGATAAAATGCCTTAACCGAAGATCGGTTAAGGCATTTCGTAATTCCCCTTTTTGCTATAATTTATTCTAGGTAATGCTTTATTGCTATTTAATTTTATTACTCATTCATTGCTACACCATCTTCCCTCAAAGACGCCGCCAATCTTCGTGATGCGGATACTTTAATCTTAGAAGTTATAACAAAGTTAGATGTATATAAACGAATATTATAAGTTCCCTCAATTACTTTAGATTTATCTATCTGGCATTTTTTACCATTATTTTTTGCAGAAAAAATTGGTTCATTTGTTTTTGAATCCAGTAATTGATATTTATAAAAAGAGTTTGCAGCTTCTAGTTTAATGCTTTCATCATTGCTATTATCAAAAACAGTTAGGGCCACAGTGCCATCAGGAGCCATTGTAACATATTTTAAAATTTTTGGAATGCTTGAATTGGTTTGTGCAAAAGTTGCTATTGTTATAAAACTTATGATAATGGTTAGGAATAATTTTCTCATCGCAATTTATTTTTTTCGGGATTATTATAATTTCTTTCTCTTTCACTGTAAAGACAAGAATGTTTTAATATCTCCTGAAAAAAATATGTTTAGTTCGAATTAAAAATCATAACTACTTGATTTTTAGGTACAAAAATTAATCTCTGTTAAAATCAAAAATAGTTTCATTTATATATTTTTCCATAGGAAGTACCAAAGTAGAAGGAAAATCATTTTGATTAGGTGTATCTGGGAATTTTTGAGCTTCAAAACAAATAGCAGGATATTCAGTATACATAGCACCATTTTTAAAATTGGCTTGTTTTATTTCCTTCGGAGTATATACGACCATTGCAGGTTGATTTGTTCTAACTTTCATCTGAATACCCGTTTTCTCCGAGTAGAAAGATGCATGTACCTCACTATCATTTAAAATAACAGTATCATCAAAACCTATAAAGTCCTTTCTTCCAATAATAGATTGCTCTAAAAAATCAAAACGTGAATTTTTGATAGGTACCATGGTACCTGTAGGAATTAGTTGCTCATCCACTTCTAAATACCCTTTTCCATTCAATACTAATTCTTGATCTAAAACTGACCCGTTTCCGTTCAAGTTAAAATAAGAATGATTTGTAAGATTGATATGTGTAGTCATATCAGTTGCGGCTTTGTATAGAATCTTTAAACTATTCTCATTAGTAAGTTGATACCTGACTGTCACTTTTACATTGCCTGGATACCCTTCTTCTAAGTGCTTACTATAATAAGATAATGTAACCGAAGGATTTACTCCCTTTTCTACATGTTCTATAGCCCAGAATTGGTTACTGAAACCATTTTCACCTCCATGCAAATGAACTCCATTGTCGACTTCTAACTGGTATTCTTTTGAACCTATATTAAACCCACCTCTAGATATTCTACCTGCATATCTGCCAACTGTTTTCCCTAAATAATAAGGTTCATTTATATAGTCGGTTTCATTTTCAAGCCCTACAACTACATTAACCAGCTTACCCTCTCTATCGGGTACTTTCAAACTTATAATACTAGCACCAAGGTTCAGCACTTCTAATTCTAAACCATTACTATTTATAAGCTTGGTTACTTTAAGTTCTTGCATAGATCATTATAAATGATAAAACTAGCTATAAAATAAATAGAATAAAAAAACTGCTTCAATTTTATATTGAAGCAGCCGTTGAGAATTAAATCGAAAAAGTTAATATATCTTCCCATTCCTGAGCCATTTGATGTAGCTCTATACTATTTTTCATTTTGATATTTAATTTCTCTTATCTTTTTTGAAAGGTCGACAGATCTGTTCCGCCATTGCCTCCATTTATATCAATTAAATCAATCTTAAAGTTACTTATTGCTACAATCTCCCAATCATCAGATAGTTCTTCAAAGTTGGGCGGTGAGGAGAATGAAATATTAAAATCAATATCTCCGTCATTACTACTACTATCGTCCGTTACAGACCAGATTCCATTTATAGTAGTTGAACCATTGGTAGCCGTTAACGTACCGCTATCACTAAAAGTAAAATCATTACCGTTGTAGTCATTGGTTTCATTTTCTCCCGAATCTATATAATTCGATATATACCAAGTTCCAGATTTGGCTACAGCTATGGCATCTTGGATACTTGTGCTATCTATTGTATCATCTGACGAACAACTTAGTGAGGTCAGTGATAAGCTCAAAAGGCACAAAACATTTAAAAAATACTTGTTATTTTTCATCATATTATGTTTAAATAATTACGCTTCTAATTACAGGTACTTTCAAATCGTAAACGTCGATTTCCTAAGCGAAAATCTATCTTAGTCTCTCCTGGCTCCTCTTCTATTTCATGTACGAACCAATTACCATTAAAATTAGGTAATGTTGCTATTACTATCATAAATCTCAAATCGTTTCCTGACCCTGAAACACTCCAAGTGCCAGAATGATTTGTAGCGCCATCTTGTACGGAGATTGTTCCATCTGTCGCAAAGTTGAACGTAAAACCAGCATATAAACCTTCCAAATCATTATTATTTCTTTCTAATTTATCTACGAACCAGTTTGTACAGGTAGTAATAAGATCAGTTACTTGAGTCGTTGTACAACCATTACAATCGTCATTAAAATCAAAGTCATCATCTTCATCGCAATCATCTTTTATAGTATCAATGATTGTTTCTAATTCAGAAAGTGAATTTGCTGTCATTTGACTATTATCAAATAGAATCAAAGTAACAGGAAAATTAATTCGAGCCACATCATCTACACTTAAATCTTCGATAAATCTATTTAATTGATTGTCATTATTTATGGTAATGGTATTTGTTTGCTCAGTGATTGTATTAAATACTATAGCACTTATTGGATACAAAAAATCAACGCATTCAATATCATCGTCCTCTTCATTTTCACCATTACAACTGGCAGCAAGACCATTTAATTGATCTTGATTATTTACTACAACATCAGAATAATTTGTTAACAGTACGGTAATAGGAAAGTTAATGACTAAGGTATCGGTGTCTGTATCTGATGCATTCAAAATGGTTTCTACAGTATCGAAATCATCTTCGGTATTGATAGTAATCGGCGTGCCATTTGCAATAACTGATATTGGCAATTCAATATCTAAACAATTGGCGAAATCGATAATGTTATCATCAGACCCATCATTTAAGGAAACCCTTTTTAAGAGATTCGCAAGTTTAGAATTTGTTTCTAAAATTGAATTATTATCGGGCGATGTGATAGATTCATCACTTCGACACGAAGTAGCAAGAACTAATAATACCGTTAAAAGGTGTATTATCTTCTTTGTTTTGTTAAGTATAGTTTTCATAATTAGAGGATTATATACTATAAAAACAACCTAAGTCGAAAATATCCTGAAAAAAAAATGTTTTTTTTTGAAATATAAATTATCAATAGTTGATTTACGAATACTTAAATTCTATATTTGTTACAACCCAAGCACGAAATAGCAATTCACAAAATTTCATTGAACTTGTGCCTAATTACAAGGTGTTTCAAATTTTAATTTATCCTGCGTCCCCTGAGTAAATTCGATATCTCTCCTGTCAGAATGATCATGTACGTGTTTTAAATCCCATACAAGGTTAAAATCAGGCAATGTAGGAATTGTAATGGTTATCTTAGTTCCGGCTCCAACTCCCACTTGTATCCAAGTGCCAGAATAGGTTGTACTCCCATCGAATACAGAAATTGTACCATCCGTAAAGAAATTGAAAACAAATCCTGCGTAGACATCTTCAAGTTTATCACCATTACGTTCTAATTTTTCTACGGTCCAGTCGCTACAGGTTGTCAACACACTCAATTCTCCACTTAATGGTGCCGATTGTATAGTAATTGAAACACTATTACTCAAATTAGAAGAGTTGCCTTCGGCATCTTTGGCAAGCACCTGAAAATCATATGTTTCTTCAAAGGCCAAATTTGGAACAGTATGGGTCGTTGTAGTTACAAACTCTATTAATACACCATCCATATATACATCGTAACCTACAATTCCAATATTATCAGTAGATGCGTCCCAAGTGAGATCTACTATATTTTCTACAGTATTACTAGCCGCTAGATTAAGTGGTACACTTGGTGCCTCTGTATCACCGGCCAGTGCAAGCGTTGTTACATTGGTGGGATTACTACTTGACGAACTATTGCCAGCAGCATCTTTTGCTATCACAGTAAATGTATATGAAGTACTCGCAGTTAAACCTGAAACAGTGTATGCTATATTAGCAGTAGTACCTATTAATGCTCCATTATTATAAACATCATAACCAGTAACATCTATATTATCTGTTGCAGCATCCCACGTCAAGTCTGTTGTTGTTTGGGTTGTATTTGAGCTCATTAAATTAATTGGAGTAGATGGCGCAGTAACATCGAGAGACGCTAAGGTCGTAACTGATACTTCATTACTTACTAAAGAACTATTCCCCGCAGCATCTCTCGCTATAACGGTAAAAGCATATAACGTATTAGACATAAGATCATTCATTATGATCGAAGTACTCTCGGTTAAAATAGATAGAGCTCCATCGATATAAACCTCATAATTTTTTACTCCGATATTATCGACAGAAGCATCCCAACTTAAATCAACATTCGTTTCGCCAATATTTGATGCGGTCAAATTAAGAGGGGTAGATGGGTTTTGTGTATCATTAAAATCGTTATCTAAATAATCAAAGTCATCATCTTCATCGCAATCATCTTTTACGCTTTCTATCAGAATTTCCAACTCTTCAAGGCTTGTAACTGTTTGTTGAGAGGCATCCGATAAAACCAAGGTAACCGGGAAATTTAAGCTTGCTACATCGTCTACGCTTAAATCTTTGACAAATAGAAATAACTCAGCATCATTCTCTATGGATACATTGTTTGATTGCTCTGTAACCGTATTGAATACGGTGAAATTAATCGGAAACAAAAAATCAATACATTCTATATCATCATCTTCTTCATCTTCTCCTGTACAAGTTTCTGCAAGTGCATGCAATTCATTTTCATCATTGAGCATTACTTCAGTGTAATCTGTCAGTATTGCAGTTACAGGAAAATTCATAGTTACCATATCAGTATCAACTGACGATTCTTCAAATATAGCGCGCACCATATCTAAATCTTCATTAGAACTTATAACTACTGTTCTTCCATTTGCTATAACAGTTACAGGTAATTTAATTCTAAAGCAATTGGCCAAATCTATAATATTATCAACAGAACCGTCATTCGTGGCAATATCTCTTATAAGGCTTGTAATAGTAGCATTATTTTCCACGATACTATTTTCATTATCAGGTGAAGTAACAATATCTTCATACCTACATGATGAGAATAAAGCGATAATTATCGCCATAAATAGAATTAATTGATAAGCTTGTTTTAATAGGTTTTTCATAAATTTTAGCGCATCTGTGCGTATGTATAACAATTGACCTGAATAAAATCCTCTAAAGGAATCGTGTTTTTTTTAAATTTTGAAAAAAAACCACCTTTTATATGGTTAAAATAATTAACTAAAATACATTTCTATTAAAGTTATTTTTTTTTACTTTTACTCTTCCTAACCCCGCTAAGCTAATTTTATAGTATGAATAACTCCATTTGTGATGAGAAAGTATATGCGTCTATATATAACGACTACTCCCAAGACTTACACAATTATCTTTATTACAAGTATGGTGACCAATTTAATATCACCGATAAGGTTCAAGATGCGTTTATAAAATTATGGGATAAATGCAAAGAAGTAACTTTTGAAAAAGCAAAAGGCTTTGTTTTTATGGTTGCAAAGAATTTAGTGCTCAATGAAATTAAACATCAAAAGGTGGTGTTGAAGCACCAAGAAGTAAAACCAAAAGACTACACCAATGAGAATCCTGAGTTCTTATTAGAAAAAGAGGAGTTTTATCAAAAATACCAACGAGCATTAGCAAAACTGAGTGAAGAGCAACGTGTTGCTTTTCTATTGAATAAAGTTGAAGGAAAAAAGCATCAAGAAATAGCTGATATGCTCGATATTACTAAGAAGGTTGCTGAATATCGAATCTATACAGCCTTTAAAATAATTAAGTCAGAAATAAAAGAATTAAAATAAATTGTTTTTTTTCAGGAGTTATTGAAAATGAGTTGTTTTTATATCGAAATGTAGTTAAAACATATGCTAGTTTTGAAACAAAAGTAAATTTTATCATTTTTTTTCAGGACAATTGAATAGTAAATTGTTTTTACAATAAATACCATATAACATGGACCAAGATGAATTAATAAAAAAATGGTTATCCGATGAGCTCTCTCAGCATGAAATTGAGGACTTTAAGAAGTTAGATGACTATGATTTAAACATAGAAATTTTAGAAGGTGCGAAGCAATTTAAAGCTCCGCAGTTTTCGGCGGTCGACAATTATGAAGTATTGAAATCTAAATTGAATACTTCTCCTGTACAAGAAGAAAAGCCAGTAATACAATTAAATGCGGTTAAAGTGTTGTCAAGAATTGCGGCGATATTTGTAGTTGGCTTAGGATTGTACTTTGCCTTTTTCACGAATGATCTAACAACTGTACAAACCTTGGCAAGTAATCAAGCTACCTTTGAATTGCCTGATGCTTCTTCGGTAACATTAAATGCGGCGTCTGAAGCTTCTTTTAATAAGAAAGATTGGGCAACTAAAAGACAAGTTAATTTAGAAGGTGAAGCCTATTTTAAAGTAGCTAAAGGTTCAAAATTTGACGTTATTACTTCTGACGGTACAGTAAGTGTATTAGGAACTCAATTTACCGTAAATAATCGCAAAGATTATTTTGAAGTAAAATGTTTTGAAGGTATTGTTCGTGTAGAAACAAATGGTATCACTGAAACACTAACTAAAGGAAAAACGGTAAGAGTGACTGGGAATAAAGTTTCTAAGGATGTTATAGTAAATGAAGATCCAGAGTGGTTGCACAATAAAAGTAGTTTTAACAGCGTTCCGTTTTTCGAAGTAATAAATGAATTTGAAAGGCAGTATGACGTAACTATTTCTACTGAAAATATTGATACAACAATTATTTTCACTGGCGGATTTGTACATACTAACTTAGAGCAAGCATTAAAATCTATAACAGCACCCCTTGATTTATCAGCTAAGAAAAATAACGAAACTAACATTACCCTATATAGTTCTAAATAAAAGACATAAAGGCTTTATTGCCTCTATGTTTTTTATTCTTTTATTTAGTTTTTCTTCTAACGCTCAACAAAGTAAAGTACCACTAATTACTATTCTTACTCAACTAGAAAAAACTAGTAATTATCAATTTACATACGCCAACGATGTCATCGATGGCGTCTTTGTTTTATCTCCTCCTATTTCTCTTACTTTTAAAGAAAAAATTACTTTTTTAGAGAAAAAAACTGGGTTGGATTTTGAATTCATTGACAACACTTTTATTGCAATTAAACGCAGCAATATACCTATTTCTATATGTGGTTATGTATTAGATAAAGAAACAGGCATGCCGTTAGAAGCTGTTGCCATATTGGGGTCTAAAGAACAAGTGATTACCGACGCTTATGGTTATTTTAAAATGGAAGCATTAGTATCTGAAGCTATAGAAATTCGGTACTTAGGATTTATCCCTATAAACTTAGCCGCTAACTCGGTTAGCAGTGGTGTTTGTAAAAATATTTTTTTAGAAGCAGATATAGAATCTTTATCAGAGATCGTCCTATCTAATGTATTCGCTAGTGGCATTAACAAAGTAGCCGATGGGTCCTTAAACATTAATTTTTCAAATTTTGGGATACTTCCAGGATTGATAGAAACAGATGTTTTACAAACCATACAAACATTACCTGGTGTACAAAGTGTTAATGAAACAGTGTCTGATATTAATATTAGAGGTGGTACTAATGATCAAAACTTGATCCTATGGGATGGCATCAAAATGTATCAAACTGGTCACTTTTTTGGCTTAATTTCTGCCCTTAATCCACAAATAACCAATGAAGCAACTGTTATCAAAAATGGAACTTCCGTTGATTATAGCGATGGGGTATCGGGTACCATCGCAATGAAAACAGACAAGAAAGTTAATAATTCATTCTCTGCAAGTATTGCTACAAACTTTATTAGTTCTGATGTATTTGCTGATATCCCTACTAGTCAAAATTCGTCACTACAAGTAGCAGCACGTAAGGCAATTACAGGTTTTGGGGATACTCCAACCTATAAAAAATATTTTGATCGGATTCAACAAGGTACGGAAGTTGGAAACTTTGACAATGGCGATGCTTCATTCGATTTTTACGACACGAGCTTACGCTGGATCTATGATCTTTCGGATAAAGATCAAATAAAAGCGAATTTCATCTATATTAATAATGACCTTTCCTTTTTAGAAAGTGAAACTGTAAATACTGTAATTCAGTCTAGAACCAGCAGATTAGAACAAAATACCCTTGCGAGTGGCTTATCTTATAAAAGAGCATGGAATGACTACCTCACTACTACCCTACAAGTTAGCAATAGTGAGTATAAATTGGGAGCTAACAATGTTGACCTGCTTCAAGCCAATCGCCTTACCCAAGTCAATAAAGTCGAAGAAACTTCAACTAAATTGAATTCATGGCTTACCATCAATGACCAGTTATCTATCCTTAACGGATATCAGTTTACAGAAACTGCCGTTAATAATTTAACAGGTGTAGATAATCCCTTGTTTACACGATTTGTACGTGAAGTTATAAGAGAACATGGCGTCTATTCTCAACTAAATTATACGAGTAACCGTACACATATTAAATTAGGCGCGAGATATAATTATATCAAAAAATTCAACAAACATATTATTGAACCAAGGTTAAGTATACATCATGAATTAGCTGATGGATTCAGCGTCGAGCTATTAGGTGAATTCAAACATCAAAACACGATGCAAATCATTAATTTTCAAAATGATTTCTTTGGTGTAGAAAAACGAAGATGGTTCTTATCAAATAATACGACTCGACCCATAATTCAGAGTAAGCAGGTTTCAGTGGGTTTAAATTATAACCGTAGCGACTGGTTAATTAGCGCCGATGGTTATTTTAAAAATGTTGACGGTATTAATGCGCCGACTCAAGGTTTCGTGAATCAATATATTTTTAGTGATGCCATAGGCTCTTATGACGTGTATGGAATTGATTTCTTATTGAATAAAAAAATCGACAAGTTAAGCATGTGGTTAAATTATTCCTTTGCTAACAATGAGTATACGTTCAATTCTCTTGAAGAAATAAATTTTCCAAACAATTTAGATATTAATCATAGTATTAGCTTTGGCACTTCTTATACAATGAATGATTTAAAAGTTTCGGCCGGTCTTAATTGGCGTACCGGTATTCCGACCACAAAACCCATTGCTGGAAACGAATTTTCAGAAAATAGCATAAACTATGCATCCGCCAACAGTAGTAATTTAAACGAATATCTTAGAATTGATGCCTCTGTTACCTACAAATTCAACTTAACAAATACAATTAAAGCGCAAGCGGGTGCATCTGTATGGAACGCTTCAAATAATAGCAATATTATTAGTTCTTTTTATAACGCAGATGATCAAGGAAACGTGTCAAGAATTTCAAAAAATGCTTTGGAATTGACTCCAAATGTGAGTTTTAGAGTTTTATTTTAATACTACTCAGGGTATTCGATTCGTAAATGATATATATTATTTAGTTTTTTCTTAAGTACCTTCTTAATTGTTTCAATTTCTTTAAACGTAATATCAGCATTCATAAATTGGTCATTCTTCATTTGACCAGAAACAATTTTTTCAATTAAATCATCAATTAATTGAGCCGTTGGTTCTTTGATACTTTTAGACGCTGCTTCAGCAGCATCGCTCATCATTAATATGGCTGTTTCTTTTGAAAACGGAATAGGACCCGGGTATGAAAAATCTTCGATATTGACAAAGTCGGGCGTTGATTCTTTTTGCTTCATATAAAAATAATATACCTGACTCGTACCGTGATGTGTACGAATAAAATCAATTATTCTATCAGGTAAACCATTCTTCTTCGCCAGCTCTATCCCATGAATCACATGATTAATTATCAAACTTGCGCTATCCTTAGGGGTCAACTCATCATGAGGATTAACACTAGTCGTTTGATTTTCTGTGAAGTACATAGGGTTGGCCATTTTGCCTATATCATGATATAAAGCTCCAGTTCTCGCCAACATCGCATTCGCTCCTATTTCATTAGCACAAGCTTCCGCTAAATTAGCTACTTGCATAGAGTGTTGAAAAGTACCAGGTGCTTTCTCTGCCAACTCTCGTAATAACTTAGAATTGGTATTTGATAATTCTAACAAAGAAACATCTGAAATAAGCCCAAAGGTTTTTTCATAAATTAAAATCAATAATAAGGATAAAAATGATAGAACCCCATTTAATGCCACCAATCCGAAATACTCAAAGTTTAACTTGTCGGTATTACCTTCCTGTATTACAGAAAACGCAAAGTACGCGACCATATATACTAATGTTATTTTACTAATCGAAATGAACAAATTAGCGCGCTTATACAACTCAGAAACCGTAAGAATCGTCACAATACCAGCTATGATTTGTAGAAAGATAAATTCGAAACTATTCGGAACAATAAAACCAAGTAACAATACCGTCAACACATGTGTAAATAAGCCCAAACGTGCATCAAAAAACGCTTTTAATGTAATAGGCAAAATGATTAATGGTACCACATATAAATAAGCGACTCTGTAACGTACAACCAAGGTTACCAATAGTACCATCAACAAAACGTTAAAGAAAATAAAAGTGACTTTCGTATTGTTTTCAAATACCTCTGGTCTATATTGTTTTATAAAAAGTAATAACATCAGTAAGGCTAGTGCTATTAAAATAATATATCCAAAAACAATCCAGTTATAGTTTGATTCACTCCATAGCTGTGAACGGTATTCATTTTTTAATGAATTTAATATCTCATACTTTTTACCTTCAATTACATCTCCTTTAGAGATGATACGAGCTCCTTCAGACACTAATCCTTTAGTATAGGAAATATCGTTTAATTCTTTTTCTAACACCTTTTGCGTAAACTCCTCATCGAAATATACATTGGGCTCTAAAACGTCTGCAAAAACAACTCTAAATTGAGTTTTTAACTCCGCATAGGCACTATTATCATAATAATTGTCAATAATGGACTTCACTTCTACTTGATTCACTAATTTATCAAATACAACCTGTTTCACTTCATTACCATCTCGAATATTAATAAGTTGCTTTGGTGTAGCTATTTTTGAGTCATCTTTTTCTAAGAAGCCATCTTTATAGATTTTATTTAATAGTTGCTCTCCAAATCGTATCACCCGCCTTCTGTTGTATTTCTCAAAAACACTATCAGGTATTTTGTCAGCAGCAACTTGCAAATAATTACTTTTCACTCTTCCAAAAACACCTTTATTGTATTTAAAGTAAAGTTGTTTTTGCTCTTCAATGGTCTCTTTTTCCTTTTTGATCTCTTCATCAGACTTTTGAATTGCGAAATCAAATGGAGCAAACTTATTGTCTAATTGCCAAATTTTTCCTTTTTGGATATCCAATCCAAAGCCACCTCCTTTTGGAAAGAGATACACAATGGCAATTGTCGTGATAACGAATAAGAAGACTTTATAGATAAGGGAGTGATTTTGATAAAGTCTATTTATAAAATCTTTCATTGAATGTAATTGCTATGAATCTCAAATCTACATAATTTTATTGTATTCTATGATTTAGATACAAAGACATATCCTTATAATATAGAATCGTTACCATAAGTATCAATTATACCTTACAGATTGCCAAAAATTAATTAAATTCGCGTCATTCAAAACAAACATAAAATAGCCTCGGTTATTTACGTATATAAAATATATCAAACATGAAAGAAGTTGTAATTGTTTCGGCTGCGAGAACTCCCATTGGTAGTTTTCTTGGTGCTTTATCAACGGTGCCTGCACCGCGCTTGGGCGCTGTTGCCATTAAAGGTGCTTTAGACAAGATCAGATTGGATCCAGCAATGGTAGATGAAGTATTGATGGGTAATGTAGTGCAGGCTGGAACGGGTCAAGCCCCAGCTCGACAAGCCGCTATTTATGCTGGTCTACCAGACACCACTCCATGTACAACTGTAAATAAAGTATGTGCTTCAGGTATGAAAACCGTAATGCAAGCGGCTCAGGCTATTGCATTAGGAGATGCACAGATTGTTGTCGCAGGAGGAATGGAAAATATGAGTTTAATTCCGCATTATTACCACGCACGAAGTGCCACTAAATTTGGACCTGCTACATTGATCGACGGGATGCAAAGAGATGGTTTAGTAGATGTTTATGATCAGAATGCCATGGGCGTTTGTGCAGATGCCTGTGCCACTGAATACAAATTCTCGAGAGAAGATCAAGACGCTTATGCTATTCAATCATATAACCGTTCTGCGAAGGCTTGGGCGGATGGTAAATTTGATAATGAAGTAGTGCCTGTTGAAGTACCGCAGCGTCGTGGCGAACCCATTATCGTCTCTGAAGATGAGGAATTCAAAAATGTTAAAATGGAGAAAATACCTTCATTGAGACCTGCCTTTTCTAAAGATGGAACTGTAACAGCCGCTAATGCATCAACTATTAATGATGGCGCAGGTGCCATGGTACTTATGTCTTTAGAGAAAGCACAAGAATTAGGACTGAAACCATTGGCCAAGATTAAAAGTTATGCCGATGCCGCTCATGAGCCTAAATGGTTTACAACGGCTCCGGCAAAGGCATTACCAAGAGCATTAGATAAGGCGCAGTTGAAACTTGATGATATTGATTTTTTCGAGTTTAATGAAGCTTTTTCTGTTGTAGGGTTGGCTAACATGAAAATATTAGGATTGAATGACGCCAATGTCAATGTAAATGGAGGTGCCGTGTCATTAGGTCATCCATTGGGTTGTTCTGGAGTGCGTATTTTAATCACCCTATTGAACGTGTTAGAACAACGAAATGCTAAACTAGGAGCCGCAGCAATTTGTAACGGTGGCGGAGGCGCAAGTGCCCTTATACTAGAAAGATTATAGTTTTAGATGAATTACGGTATTTGCAATCTTAGTGTTATTCCTTTACGGATGGAGCCAAACGACAGGAGCGAAATGGTTTCTCAGGTACTGTTTGGTGAACACTTTAAAGTTATTGACAAATCAAAACAATGGAGAAAGATTCGATTGTCATATGATAAATATGAAGGATGGATTGATGAAAAGCAATACCTAGAAATTTCTAAAGAATACTATCAGCTTTTAGATAAAGCGACAATTAACGTAACATCACAACTTGTTAATTTCATTTCTGATAAAAATAATGAGTTAATTCCAATAGTTTTAGGAGCAACACTTCCTTCTTTTAAGGATGGCCAATTCAAAATATCTGAAAAAGAGTATACGTTTGACGGTCAAGTTACCACTAAAAAAGGTACCAAAGATGCTATTATAAAAACCACATTTCTCTATTCAAATGCACCCTATTTATGGGGTGGTAAAACACCTTTTGGTATAGATTGTTCTGGCTTTACGCAAATGGTCTATAAAATTAATGGAATCAAATTACTAAGAGATGCCTCACAACAAGCAAGTCAAGGAGAAGTATTAAGCTTTATAGAAGAAAGTGAACCTGGCGATTTAGCTTTCTTTGACAACAAAGAAGGGGAAATTATTCATGTGGGCATTATAATGGCAAACAACTATATCATACATGCCAGCGGCAAAGTTCGTATTGACAGACTTGATCAAAGTGGTATATTCAATGAAAAATTGAGGAAGCATACCCATAAACTTCGTGTGATAAAAAAGATCTTCTAACTAAAAAAAGCCTGTTATAATTATAACAGGCTTTTTTATTTTTTTTCTATCTATATTATTGTCTAGAGGCGTCCCAGATTGCCTTCATTTCTTTATACTTATCATCAATTCCAACATTTTCATACAAACTCATCAAAGTTCTAGTCAAATCTATATCTGCTTTACCTTCTTTCGCTTTTTTAAGCTCAAATGCCTTTTCGTAGTAAGGAATTACTTCCTTGTACAATTCTGACTGTTTTGCTTTAATCGCGTCATATTTTTTAAAGTTACTTAAGTTGTTATTCATTTCTTCAACTAAAGCTTTGTCTTTTTCAAGAATTACTGAACCCAGATTCAAATAAGCATCAGAGTAGTTCGCATCTAATTCGATAGCCTTTTTATAATTGGCCTTCGCTTCTTCAACTTTACCTTGCTCTTGATTAATAACTCCTACATTGAAATATAATATCGGGTTTTTAGGATCTTCTGCAATTGCTTGTTTCATTACTTTTGCAAATTCATCTTTCTTACCTAACTTCAAGTAAATATTTCCCTGCGTAAGTAACATATCCATGTCTTTAGGATCTGACTTTCTAGCTTCCTCAATCGCAGCTAATGCTTCCTCTGGCTTACCATTATCGGCTAAGATTAATGCTATGTTCTTTACAATTGATGCTTTTTTAGACTTCGATACATTTACTTCTGGATCTTTAAACTGTTTTGCTTTAATCATTAAATCCATTTGTGCTTTTGAGCCAAAATTTTCTTTCTGTCCACTTTCAACATTTGTAGCGGCATAGGTAGTAGAAATACCAGTATAACCAATGTCTTTTAATGTATGAAAATGTTTTAAAGCCGTTTTATAATCCTTATCTAAGAAGGCCGCGTTCGCAGCATATTCTAAGAAAGTCGTATCTTTCTTACTCAATAAATATGTCTGATACATACCTTCTTTGGCAGCTGCATAATTTTTATCTTGATAATCCTTTACACTTTTAGTAGAAACATCACCAATTAATTGGTTCAACATAGGTTCTGCCTCTTTTGTATATTTTGGTTTACCCGCTTCCTTTTCAAATGCTATTAAATCTTGAAACGATTTTGCCGCAGTTTGATAAGCTTCCTTAGACGCTTTAGGGTTTTTCTTCGCTATGTCATAATATGTCTTAGCTTTTAAAAAGTAAAATTTTGCCTTATACTTCTTTGCATCGGCATTTGAAATCAATCCTTCTGCCTTATCAACAGCCGCTTTTGCCGCTGGAGCATCACCACTTTTCAAAGCCTTCTCTGCAGCTTTTAGTTCATCTTTTTGTGCGAATGTTGACATACCTATAAATACGGCCAACATTGTTAATCCTAATTTTCTCATTTTAGTAATAATTAATTTATTCTTGATTGTTTGTTTGTTCATCCGACTCGTTGTTTTCAATTTCCGTGCCAGTTTCTAACTCTTGGTTTTCTTCTTCCTCTTCTTCATGCATCACTTTTGCTACTGCAGCGATCGAATCATTACCTTTGATATTGATTAGCTTCACCCCTTGTGTCGCTCTACCCATCACTCTTAAATCGGCTACTGCCATACGGATTGTAAGCCCAGATTTATTGATAATCATCAAGTCATCCTCATCGGTTACATTCTTAACGGCTACTAAATTACCTGTTTTTTCTGTAACATTGATTGTTTTTACACCTTTTCCACCACGATTAGTAATTCTATAGTCCTCTAAACTAGAGCGTTTACCATAACCATTTTCGGAAACTACTAGAATATTACTCTCCATATCATTCACGGAAATCATTCCAATTACTTCATCATCTTTTCCTGCCAAGGTAATACCACGTACACCAGAAGCATTTCTTCCCATTGGCCTTGTTTTTGCTTCTTCGAATCGAATCATTTTACCCGACTTCGCACCAATCATTATTTGGCTATTCCCATCAGTCAGTTTTGCTTCCAACAATTCATCACCCTCTTTGATCGTAATGGCATTGATACCGTTAGTTCGTGGTCTTGAATACTGTTCTAAAGAAGTCTTCTTGGTTTGACCTTTTTTAGTCACCATGACTACGTAGTTATTATTTACATACTCTTCATCTTTTAGATCTTGCGTACAGATAAAAGCTTTTACTTTATCATCTTGTTCAATATTGATCAAGTTTTGAATGGCTCTACCTTTAGATGTTTTACTACCTTCTGGAATTTCATAAACGCGCATCCAGAAAACTTTACCTTTCTGGGTAAAGAATAGCATATATTGATGATTTGTTGCTACAAATAATTGTTCTAAGAAGTCTTCATTTCTTGTGGCAGAACCTTTTTGCCCACGACCACCTCTATTTTGTACTTTATACTCGTCTAAATTCGTTCTTTTGATATATCCAGCATGTGAGATAGTCACGACTACTTTAGAGTCAGGAATCATATCTTCAATACTTAAATCACCTCCAGCATATTCTATATTCGATCGACGCTCATCACCATACTTAGCTTTTACTTCGATTAGCTCATCTTTGATAATTGTCATTCTTCTAGATTCGTCCGCTAAAATATCTTTCAAATCCTCAATCAATTTCATGATCTCTTCGAATTCTGTACGTAGTTTATCTTGCTCTAAACCAGTAAGCTGACGCAATCTCATTTCGACAATTGCTTTAGCTTGTATTTCAGATAATTCGAAACGTTTCATCAAAGATTCACGCGCTTCATCGGCATTCTTAGAAGCACGAATTAATTTAATTACTTCATCTATGTTATCCGAGGCAATTATTAAACCTTCTAAAATATGAGCTCGAGCTTCTGCCTTGGCTAGTTCATACTTCGTTCTACGCACTACCACCTCATGTCTGTGGTTCACAAAATGCTTGATTAAATCTTTTAGATTTAGCATTTCTGGTCGGCCATTGACGAGGGCAATATTATTCACGCTGAATGATGTTTGCAGCGCTGTATATTTGTACAATTTATTAAGAACAATATTCGGAATGGCATCTCTTTTAAGAACATATACTAAACGACGTCCCTTTCTACTAGTTTCATCTCTTAAAGAAGCAATACCTTCAATTTTCTTGTCATTTACTAAATCAGCCGTCTTTTTCATTAAATCTGCACCATTCACTTGATACGGCAATTCAGTAACAACGATGCATTCTCTTCCGTTGACTTCTTCAAAAGTAGTTTTGGCACGCATCACAATACGTCCACGACCCGTATGGAACGCGTCTTTCACCCCATCATATCCATAAATCGTACCTCCAGTTGGAAAATCTGGCGCTTTGATGTGCTGCATAAGCTCATCAATTTCAATGTCATTATTATCAATATAGGCTACTGTTCCGTCTACAACTTCAGATAAATTATGTGGAGCCATATTAGTGGCCATACCAACGGCTATCCCAGAAGCTCCATTCACCAACAAACTTGGAATACGTGTCGGTAATACTGTTGGTTCTTGCAAGGTATCATCAAAATTCAACCTATGATCAACCGTATCCTTTTCGATATCCGCGAGCATATCTTCAGATATTTTACGCATTCTCACCTCAGTATAACGCATTGCCGCAGGGCTATCGCCATCTGGAGAACCAAAGTTACCTTGACCGTCAACCATCTCATAGCGCATACTCCAATCTTGTGCCATACGCACCATCGCATCATATACAGAAGTATCTCCATGCGGGTGATACTTACCTAATACTTCCCCTACAACTCTAGCTGATTTTTTATGAGCGCCTGTTGCTCGTATTCCCAATTCATGCATTCCATAAAGCACTCTTCTGTGCACTGGTTTCAAACCATCTCTTACATCTGGTAATGCTCTTGACACAATCACCGACATTGAATAATCAATGTAGGATGACTTCATTTCATCTTCAATATTAATAGGAATTAACTTTTCGCCTTCAGCCATATAATTTTCTTTTAATTTTAATCGTTTTTAATGATGGAGCAATATACAACAAATCGAAATTTTGATAAGAAAAATCAAGTCGTTTTATTAACATAATTTATTAACAATTGAGCTCCGTAAACACCTTGTTTTTCATGCCATTAAGTCATTGTTAGCACTTGGGCATAACTTTTGTAATTAAATATGAAAAAAATCTACTAATTTTACATCAATAAATATATTTTATGGACGACAATTTTTCACCAAAAGTAAAAGATGTTATTGCCTACAGCAAGGAAGAAGCCTTACGCTTAGGTCACGATTTTATCGGGACGGAGCATTTAATGCTTGGTTTACTAAGAAAGGCGAATGGAGAAGCTATTGATATTTTGACTACGCTTGACGTAGATTTAGATATGCTGCGTAAGAAAATTGAAGGCTTGAGCCCTGCAAATCCGAACACCGAAGTTGGTAACGACAAAAAGAGTTTGCATCTAACAAAGCAAGCAGAAAAAGCATTAAAAACGACATTTTTAGAAGCGAAACTATATAAAAGTAAGGCTGTGAGTACTGCTCACCTGCTTTTGTGTGTCTTGCGCAATGAAAATGATCCAACAACAAAATTGCTAAATAGGTTCGATATTGACTACAATGAAGTTAAAAATATTTTCAGTCAGTTATTTCTAGAAGACGACATTTCGGTACAGCCAAAAGCAGAATCTCAAAATGATGACGAATTCGATGAGCCGAAGCAAAATCCTTTTGAAGGTGGAAGCGGACAAAAAAGTCAATCTGCCAAGAAGTCAAAAACGCCTGTTTTAGATAACTTCGGACGTGACCTGACACAAATGGCAGAAGACGGGAAATTAGACCCTGTAGTGGGCCGTAAAAAGGAAATAGAGCGTATTTCTCAGATATTAAGCCGTCGTAAAAAGAACAATCCAATTCTTATTGGAGAGCCAGGTGTTGGTAAATCTGCTATCGCAGAAGGTTTGGCGTTACGTATCATTCAGCGTAAAGTATCTCGCATACTTTTCAACAAACGTATCGTTTCATTAGATTTAGCAAGCTTAGTTGCCGGCACAAAATATCGTGGCCAGTTTGAAGAACGTATGAAAGCTCTGATGAATGAATTAGAAAAGAACGATGATATCATTTTATTCATTGATGAAATTCATACGATTGTCGGTGCTGGAGGAGCAACAGGTTCTCTAGATGCTTCGAATATGTTTAAACCTGCCTTAGCAAGAGGCGAAATACAATGTATTGGTGCCACTACTTTGGATGAATTTCGTCAAAATATTGAAAAAGACGGCGCGTTAGAACGTCGCTTTCAAAAGGTAATGGTTGAGCCTACCTCGGTAGAAGAAACTATTCAAATATTGAACAACATCAAAGATAAGTATGAAAATCACCATAATGTGATTTTTACCGAAGATGCCATTGAGGCTTGCGTCACATTGACAAATAGATACATGACCGATCGCTTCCTTCCAGACAAAGCAATAGATGCCTTAGATGAAGCTGGTTCAAGAATTCATATTACAAACATTGTAGTGCCAAAACAAGTACTTGAATTAGAAAAGCAGTTAGAAGATGTTAGAGAGCTTAAAAACAGTGTGGTAAAGAGTCAAAAATATGAAGAAGCGGCTCGTTTGAGAGATGACGAAAAACGGATAGAAAAAGAATTGGCAGCAGCACAAAAGGCTTGGGAAGATCAGTCCAAATTAAACAAAGAGATTGTTACCGAAGACAATGTAGCTGAAGTCGTTTCAATGATGACCGGAATTCCGGTGAATAGGATAGCTGAAGCTGAAAGTGCGCGTCTAGCCGATTTACATAGGTTAATAGAAAACAAGGTAATTGGTCAAAATGAAGCTGTTGAAAAAGTGGTAAAAGCGATACAGCGAAATCGTGTTGGTTTAAAAGATCCCAACAAGCCAATTGGTTCGTTTATTTTCTTAGGCCAAACAGGTGTTGGAAAAACACAATTGGCAAAGGTATTAGCGAAGGAACTCTTTGATTCTCCAGATTCTCTGGTGCGTATCGATATGAGTGAGTATATGGAGAAATTCGCCATTTCACGATTAATTGGAGCGCCTCCAGGATATGTAGGTTATGAAGAAGGTGGGCAATTAACTGAAAAAATTCGCCGTAAACCATACGCAGTGGTTTTATTGGACGAAATTGAAAAAGCACATCCTGATGTGTTTAACATGTTATTGCAGATTTTGGATGATGGTTTTATTACAGATAGCTTGGGTCGAAAAATTGATTTCAGACATACCATTATCATCATGACATCCAACATCGGAGCACGTCAGTTGAAGGATTTTGGTACAGGTGTTGGTTTTGGTACAGCTTCGAAGAAAGAGCAGCAAGATGCTAATGCGAAGAGCGTTATCGAAAACGCCTTAAAAAAGAGTTTTGCGCCAGAGTTTTTGAATAGAATTGATGATGTTATTGTCTTTAATGCTCTAGAGAAAGAAGATATTCATGCTATTATTGATATTGAGCTTGAAAAGTTATTAGACCGTATAGATGGCTTAGGCTACAAGCTTACTCTAAGTGATAAAGCAAAGGATTATATCGCCGACAAAGGTTTTGATAAACAATATGGCGCCAGACCTCTAAAACGTGCAATACAAAAGTACATTGAGGATGCACTCGCCGAAGAAATTGTAAATTCTAAACTCAAAGAGAATGATAGTATTTTTATGGATCTCAATGAGAAAACAGATGAACTCACTATAAAAATTAAAAAGGCTAAAAAAACAGCCGAAGAAAAAGAATAAGTTAAACCATCCCTCCTCTTTTGGAGGGATTTTTTTTAACCCAATTTGAAGATTTTTAGGCCGAACATAGCGACTCCTATACAGATTAAGTTATAACATATGCAACAGAGAATCACACTTCTTATATTGACAATTTTGTTTATTTCTTGTGAGCAAAAAAAGTTGAGCACTAATCAGGAAAAAGAACAAATCAAGTCGACCCTCATCGACATGTGGGATGCTATTGAAAAAGGAGATATTGATCGTTATGCGAGTCATGTACATGAAAATTTCACACAATTTGGCGAATATGACTCCGTTTTACGTTCTGGAAAGGCAGCAGAAATTAAAGGCATTAAAGACTGGATAGATAGCTCAACCCCAATTCATACCGAAATGCACGATCCTCAAGTCACTATCAATGGTAAGATGGGATATATCACTTATTACTGGTCGGATGCGGGATCCACAAATGGCAAACCGTTCGCTACCCGAGGTAAGTCTACGCGTATTTTTTTAAAAGAACAGGGCACATGGCGCTGTATTCATGGTCACTATACCTTGTTGCCAACAGATGAGGATTCCGATTAATACTTTTTTAATATCTTAGCGTACCTAATTTCTGTCAAATAATACCATGAGCTCGCAAAAAACACTGCAGGAGAGAATTGTAAACGAAATTGAAAGTACTTATACTTCAATAGCTGCGTATAAAAAAACATCGAAAAGTCGATTGGGAATTCTGGAACACAAACTCAATTCTTTAAAAATGATGTTAGCTAAAGTTGATGATCAGAAAGAAAAGAAGCCTTTCAATTAAATAATTCTTCGCTATCAACACTTAGATTCTGTATAAAGGCTATCGCTTTTACAATGTCATCATGTAACACTCTATCTTCTTCCACAAAAGAGACATCCGCTCTAAACATTGATACAAAAGACTCCAAAAATTCAGAGGATTTTAAGGGTTTTCTAAAACTCATAGCTTGCGAAGCATTTAGCAGTTCAATCGCTAAAATTGTTTCTAGGTTATCAACGACCCTTTTTGCTTTTGTCGCACTATTAGCCCCCATGCTCACATGATCTTCTTGTCCATTGCTAGACACAATAGAATCTACGGAGGCTGGAGTTGCTAATTGCTTATTCTGACTTACAATACTAGCAGCAGTATATTGAGGAATCATAAATCCTGAATTCAAACCAGGGTTCGACACTAAAAAAGCAGGCAAACCTCGTAGGCCTGATACCAATTGAAATGTTCGCCTCTCTGAAATATTTCCAAATTCGGCCAAGGCAATACTCAAATAATCCAATGCCAATGCTAGTGGTTGCCCATGAAAATTACCGCCAGATATGATTTCATCCGCTTCAACAAAAATATTGGGATTATCGGTGACTGAATTGATCTCAGTCTCTATCGTTTTTTTGACAAAATTTAAGGTGTCATTGCTTGCTCCATGTACTTGCGGCATACAGCGAAAAGAATATGGGTCTTGCACATGTTTCTTTTCTTGCGCTAAAATTTCGCTTCCAGTTAAAAATTCTTTAATCCGCTCAGCAGTTTTTAGTTGTCCGTTATGTGGTCTAATAATATGAATCAATGCATTGAAGGGTTCAATTCTACCATCAAAGGCATCTAAAGACAAGGCTCCGATAAGATCAGCAAGATACGAAAGCTTATAAGCCTTTTGTAATATCCACACCCCATAAGCACTCATAAACTGCGTTCCATTTAATAAGGCCAATCCTTCTTTAGACTGCAATTCAATCTTTTCCCATCCAAATTGCTCTAAAACTTCTTGACTATTTTTAATTTCATCATTCAAATACACTTCCCCTTTACCAATTAATGGGAGCGATAAATGTGCTAGTGGTGCTAGATCTCCGGAAGCTCCTAATGAACCCTGTGTATAAATTACCGGTATAACATCATTATTATAAAAATCAATCAATCGATTTACCGTTGCTAGCTGCGCTCCAGAATAACCATAACTCAATGATTGTATTTTCAGGAACAACATAAGCTTTACGATAGCTTTAGGTACCCTTTCACCAGTTCCACAAGCATGCGACATTACTAAATTTTCTTGAAGTGATGTTAAATTGTTAGCAGCTATTTTCACATTATACAATGCTCCGAACCCTGTATTAATACCATAAATTGGAGAAGTATTCTCAACCATTTTATCATCTAAATATTTCCTACACTTTTCAATTTTTACAATAGATTCATTTGAAAGCTTTAGCTTCATATTAAGCAGCATAACCTCCTGTATTTCAGCTATGTTTATGGATTTCGGATGTATATAATGTATTGTCGACATACTAAAATTTCAAGTAGTCAAAAGTCAGTAAACCAATCAATATTTCCAAATAAACATGAATATAAATGTTAATCTATATACTATTTATAAAAAAAAACGTTTATATAGAACACGCTAAACCAAATTAAGTCAACTAATTATGAGAAATTTTTTATTATTTATCGTAGTTATTGGAACCCTATCCTTTACCATAAGTAGCAAAGTGTCTGAAACTTCAGACAATGTCGTAATTGCGGGAAAATTATCACCTCAATTTTTATTTGAAAATACAGAAGGTCGCCTTATTGGATCAAATGATTTTATTGGGAAATTCGTTTATATTGACATTTGGGCCACACAATGCGAACCTTGTAAAGAAGAATCTAGAGTAATTGAAAATCTGAAAAAAGTATATTCAAAAAATATCGAATTTGTAAGTATTTCTGTGGACTACTATGCAGACAAAGACAAGTGGAAAAAACATATTAACACCAATAAGATGAGCGGAAATCAACTCATTACAGATAAAGGTTGGTATTCTAATTTTATTCGCGCTTACAACATCAAGACCATACCAAGATATATACTCATTGATCCTAACGGTATGATCGTAGACACACATGCTCCAAGACCTTCACAAAAAAAACTGCATAAGGTCTTTAAAAAACTACTTATTGAATAAATATTGGTTTTAATACTTTAAAAGTAATTTATAAGAAGTTACAATAAAAGCATTGAAAAGTTTATTTTTGTCAGACAGTATATAGAACAATTATGATGAAAAAAAACTGCCTTATACTACTGGTGATTTTGGCATTCGCCTCTTGTAAAAAAGAAGCTGACCCAATAGAATTTACTACCATATCTGGTACCATTACCAATATGAATACCAATACTATTAGTATAGAAAATCAAAGGTACAGCAAAACACTTCAATTAGATGCTTCCGGAAAATTCAAAGATACATTGCAAATAGAGGACGGTGTTTTTGTGCTTAAAAATGGAGCTGACAACATTGTTTTAGAATTAAAAAGCGGATACGATTTAGATATCTCGTATGATGCAAATAAGCTTATTGAAACCCTCAACTTTTCAGGATTAGGTGCCGTTAACAATAATTATTTCGCAGATAGAAATAGACTCGATGCCAGTAGTGATTTACGAGATCTTAATGCCTATTACACACTTGACAAGCCAGCTTTTGATAGAAAGTTAGCTAACACTAAAAGAACGCTAGAAAATTTATTATCAGATACCCCGGGCTTAGATTCTGTTATTGTTAAGAGTGAACAAAGGTCTAATCAACAATTTATGGTGTTTTTACAAAGAAGCTACCCACAAAAGCACTTGTTGCTATCTAGCTTACCTAAAGGTGTCAAATCTCCTAGTTTTTCTTATCCAGATATACACGGAAAGAAAGTGTCATTGAAAGATTTAAAAGGGAATTACGTGTATATAGACGTCTGGGCAACTTGGTGCGGACCATGTAAAGTACAAATCCCTTACTTAAAAGACATTGAAGAAAAATATAAAGATAAAAATATTGAATTCATTGGTATATCTATCGATACTCAAGAAAACAAAGGTAAGTGGGAATCTATGGTAAAACAGCGTGATTTGAAAGGACATCAATTACTAGCTGACAACGATTGGAAATCAACATTTGTGATGGAGTACTTTATCTCTGGAATTCCGAGGTTCATCTTGATAGATCCAAACGGAAATATTGTTTCTCCGGATGCTCCAAGACCATCTGATCCAGCATTAATTAAACTTTTCAATGAGCTAAACATATAGGAGTCGACGAGAATAGTAAGGTATTAAAAAAGAGATTCATAAATGCATCTCTTTTTTTATACATGCATTGTTGTATCGTCAGTATCTTGTTGATTTTCTGGAACTTCATTCGCATTTGGAGGCGGTATGTCTTTTTTAAACAGTTCCTTAAAAGCGTCTGGCAGATAATTCAAAATAGCACCCGCGGTAAAAGTCTCATACACTTCGTCGGCCATCGCAATATCCGCAGTAGTACCATGTAAATAAACGGCCAATACACTCGCCTGGAAACCGTCATAACCCTGAGCAATAAAACCAGTTATCATTCCAGTTAATACATCTCCGCTACCACCTGTGGCCAATCCAGGATTTCCGGTGGTATTAAAATAGCAAATACCCTCATGAGATATCGCCGTGTAAGCACCTTTAAGCACAATCGTTATCTTGTATTTGCTAGCTAGTGCGTTTAATTTATCCAATCTATCATAATCATCTTTGCAAGTGCCAACCAAGCGTTCGAACTCTTTTGGATGTGGTGTCAACACCGAGTTTTCTGGAATTAATTTCAGTAATTTTTTATCTTTAGCTAAAAGATTGATCGCATCTGCATCAATCACTAAGGGTAGTTTATTCTTTTTTAAAAATTGTGCAAATCCACTGGCAGTCTTCGTTGATATTCCTAAGCCCACTCCAACACCAATTGCCGTAGCCTTAACCTTAGAATCAAAATGTGTAATTTCATTTAACAGGTCGACTTCTACCATCGCTTCTGGTATCGCCATTTGTAAGATCTCATAACCGCATTTTGGAATATACGCAGTAACCAAACCGCTCCCTACTTTTAATGCTGCCTTGGTCGCTAAAACCGCTGCTCCTACCTTACCATAACTACCTCCAATTATTAAGGAATGTCCAAAATCTCCCTTATGGGAAAACTTAGTACGGTATTTATAAAGCGACAGTACATTTTCTTTTCCGATAATGTGGTGTTTGGTCTCAACATTATATAAATACTCAGCATCCAAACCTATATTAATTACTTCCCAAGAATTAATATAATCTTGATTCTCTGGAAGCAAAAAACACAATTTTGGAGATTGAAAAGTCAATGTATGATACGCTTTTATTACAGCCTCTTTATCACTCACAGATTTTTCTGCATATATACCGGATGGCACATCAATAGAAAGCACATAAGCATTTGTTGCATTGATATGTTGAATCACTTCTTTAAGGACATCTTCGGGTGGTCTTGAGAGTCCTAATCCGAAAATAGCATCGATAATCATGACGTTTTCATCAAGCTCGGGTAGTTCACTTTTGCACGTAACCATTTCTGGCCAGACCCCTATTTCCTTTAAACGGTCATAATTAGTGAGAAAGTCTTGAGTTCTTTGATTGCTACAATTGATCACATACACATGAACATTATAACCATGTTGTTTTAAATGACGACCAATAACTAAACCATCGCCACCATTATTACCTGTACCACAAAAAACATGAATTGGAATACTATTTCCTTGTAAACGGTTATGAATCCATTGAAAACATATAGTCGCTGCGTGTTCCATTAAATCGGCCGATGTAATCGCACCTTTAGCAATCGTAATTTTATCCGCTTCATATTGCTGAGCCGCAGAGAGTACTTTCATGTGTTTATATCTATTAATTTAAACTGTCGCATGCTATCATTAATAAACATCTTTTTTGATTATAAAGTGTCTAACATGCTCGTTTTATAAATAGTTAATCTTTAAATACACCCATAGACGCATACTTTTCCATGCGCTTTTCTATAAGTTCTTCTGTAGATAATTTTTTAAGCTCATTATACGCCTTGACAATAGTTCTTTCTACAGTTCTGAAGGTTTCCTCACGGTTACTGTGTGCACCACCTAAAGGCTCTTTGATAATGTCATCTACTACACGAAGTTTTTTACCATCTTTTGCCGTTAATTTTAGCGCTTCTGCAGCTTGCTCCTTTTGATCCCAACTTCGCCATAAGATAGACGAGCAATTTTCAGGTGAAATAACCGAGTACCATGCGTTTTCTAACATTAATACTTTATCACCAACGCCAATTCCGAGAGCTCCTCCAGAAGCTCCTTCTCCAATCACAATAGCAATAATTGGTGTCTTTAAAATGGTCATTTCATAAATATTCCTAGCGATTGCTTCTCCTTGCCCCCTTTCTTCTGCCTCCATTCCTGGATAAGCACCAGGTGTATCGATCAATGTAATAACAGGGATATTAAATTTCTCTGCCATTTTCATCAAACGCAAGGCCTTACGATAACCCTCAGGGTTTGCCATACCGAAATTACGATACTGGCGTGTCTTTGTATTGTATCCTTTTTGTTGACCGATAAACATAAATGATTGGTCTCCTATTTTTCCTAAACCACCAACCATCGCTTTATCATCTTTTACATTTCTATCTCCATGCAATTCCATGAAGGTACCTTTCGTAAATGCATTGATAAAATCAAGGGTATATGGTCTAGACGGATGTCTCGACAATTGAACGCGCTGCCAAGCAGTCAAGTTTTTATAAATATCTTTTTTTGCTTTTTCGAGTTTACCTTCTATTTGCTCACAAGTTTCGGTAACGTCAACATCACTCTCCTTACCAATTATTACACACTTTTCGAGTTGCTCTTGCAATTCTTGTATTGGTTTCTCAAAATCTAAATACTCCATTCGTATCAGTTTAATTAGGTCTACAAATATATAAACTTTGTTCGTATAACATTATTTTTTACGTCCGAATAAATTCGGTTTATTCTTTAACAGTGCTTCTGCTAAAACTGTGAGCAAAATAAGAATCGCCCCATAATAAAAATTTGAACTCATCATTTCGCTTTCTCCAAAAAAAAGTAAGGCTAAGATTATTCCATAAACCGGTTCTAAATTATAGCTCAAGACTACAGTGTATGGACTGATATAACGCATAATGTGAACTGCAGCGATGAATGCATATGCCGTACAAACAGAGGCTAATATCCCAATGTACACCCAATCAGTGGTCGGAAGATCAAAAAAATCGTTACTGAAACCGTTCTTCGAAACTAGTAAGTAGACTGAAATAAAAGCAACACCTCCAATAAACTCATAGAAAGAAATGACCGTTGCATTATGTTTCTCTACAAAACGACCATTAATTACCGCAAACAAGGATGAAAAAAAAGCAGATGAAATTCCTAATAAAATACCTGTGAGGTACTTGATTTCACTATTCACGATTAGCACTACCCCGAGAATAACGATGAGACCAAAAACAATCTCATACCCGATAATTTTTCTTCGAAAGAAGATAGGTTCAATAAAAGATGCAAAAAAGGCACCCGTAGAAAACATGGCCAAGGTAATAGAAACATTGGAAGCGTTTATAGCCGCAAAAAAAGTAATCCAATGCAGGGCAATGATGATGCCCGCTAATAAAAATTTCAAGATATGTTTTGGTGAAACGCGAATGTCTATCTTGACAATTTTGATATAGACAAACATTATGACTCCAGCAATGAGCATTCTATACCAAACCAATGAAAATGCCTCGATAGTGATCAATTCACCTAAAATAGCTGTGAATCCAGCAATAAAAACTAAAAAATGTAAGTGAAGATGGTGTTTCAGTTTATCGTTTCGCATTAACATATAGATATGCTGCTAAAATACCGAATAATATGTTGGGTAACCAAACCATAAACAACGGATTATACCCCGCTCCAGCACCAAGAACTTCTGCTACTTTCATAAAGAACACATAGATGAACATTAAAGCTATTCCTAAGGCCAAATTAATACCAACTCCACCACGACGTTTTTTTGAAGCTAAAGCAACTGCAATAAGGGTGAGCACAAAAGATGAAATTGGTAAGCTTGTTCTCTTGTAGAGTTCTACTTTGTACTGGTTTAAGTTTTTCACTCCCCGTTTAGAAGACACCTCAATATGCTCAGACAATTTTTGAGATGTCATTGCTCTTGCCAAATAATCAACATAAAGTAAATCTTTCGGAAAGAAATTAAATGTCGTATCCATTTTTCTATCGGTAATGATACTATCTCCCTTCGCACTGACATATCTTTTCTTATAATTATTCAAGGTATACATTGAATCTTTAGGGTTATATCGAATATTACCAGCTAAGATTTTATACTTCAATTGAAGCCCCTCGAATCGCTCATATGAAAAGTCATATCCATAATTCGTCTTGAGATTAAAACTTCTGAAATACACATAGTTACGCTCATCTAACTGTAAATTTACTTGAGAAACTTGTGTTTTTGATTTTGGACGTCGTCGTAAATTTTCTTCTTTAAATGTTTCGAAGGTTCCATTGGTGCGTGGTACTACGAAATGATTAAATACTAGGGCGACAGACGCCACAATTCCGGCTCCGATAATATAAGGTCTTAAGAAACGCTTAAAGGATATCCCCGCACTGTGAATAGCAACAATTTCAGTATCATTGGCTAATTTAGAAGTGAATAAAATAACTGCAATAAACAAGGGCAACGCCATGAAATTGAAGACATAATTTAACACAAAAGGAACGTAATAATCTTTTACTATTTCTATAAATGTCAAATCAGGTTTTGCAATAAACTTTCCTATTTTTTCTGAAACGTCTATAGCTATTGCTACTGGAATAAGAATGAGCAACGTAAAAATAAAAGAAGTTAGGTACTTCTTCAGAATATATTTATCAAGCTTTCGCACTATGTTACAGCCTTTTATTCATTTGATTTACCATCATATTTTTCCATGTGGTAAAATCTCCTGCTAATATATGCTTTCTAGCTTCACGAACCAACCACAGATAAAATCCGAGGTTATGAATAGACGCTATTTGCTTTGCTAAATATTCTTTAGCAGCGAATAAATGACGTAAATATGCTTTTGAATAGGTAGTGTCAACATAGGTAATACCCATTTCATCTATGGGAGAAAAATCATCGGCCCATTTTTTGTTTTTAATATTGATGGTGCCATGTGCTGTAAATAACATACCATTTCGAGCATTACGAGTAGGCATAACACAATCAAACATGTCGATACCTAAGGCGATATTTTCCAGAATATTAATCGGTGTGCCAACTCCCATTAAATAACGTGGTTTATCTTCTGGCAACACACTACAAACAATATCTGTCATTTCATACATTTCTTCAGCAGGCTCCCCTACAGATAATCCACCAATAGCATTCGCCTCTGCTCCAACAGACGCTATGAACTCAGCAGATTGCTTGCGCAAATCTTTGTACGTACTTCCTTGAACTATAGGCAAGAATGTTTGTTCATACCCGTATTTAACAGGCGTTTTCTCTAAATGATTGATACATCGTTTTAACCAACGATGTGTCATATGCATAGATCTTTTTGCGTAGTTATACTCACATGGATACGGGGTACACTCATCAAAGGCCATAATGATATCTGCACCGATGCTTCGTTGAATATCCATGGAAAATTCGGGAGAGAAAAAATGTGAAGACCCATCAATATGGGATTTGAACTTAACACCTTCTTCTGTAATTTTATTATTTCCTGAAAGCGAATAAACCTGGTATCCACCAGAATCTGTCAGGATCGGACGATCCCAATTCATAAATTTATGTAAACCACCTGCTTTTTCTAAAATTTCGGTTTGAGGGCGCAGATACAAGTGATAGGTATTTCCTAAAATAATATCGGCATTGATATCATTTTTTAATTCATGTTGATGCACTCCCTTTACGGAAGCCACCGTACCAACAGGCATGAAAATAGGTGTTTCTATGGTGCCATGCGCTGTAGATATTTCCCCGGCGCGTGCTTTGCTTTGTTGATCTGTTGCTGCTAATTTAAAATCCATAAAGGCAATTAAACATTAAATCTGAAATGCATCACGTCGCCGTCTGCTACCACATAATCTTTTCCTTCAACTGACAATTTACCAGCTTCTTTTACTTTTGCTTCGCTTCCATAACTTACAAAATCATCATATTTCATCACTTCAGCACGAATAAATCCTTTTTCAAAATCGGTGTGAATAACGCCTGCCGCTTGTGGGGCTGTATCTCCAATATTGATCGTCCAAGCGCGCACTTCCTTGACTCCTGCTGTAAAATAGGTTTGTAGGTTTAATAATTTATAAGCAGCTCTAATTAAAACGGATGCACCAGCTTCTTCTAATCCCAGATCGTCGAGAAACATTTCGCGCTCCTCATATGTTTCTAATTCGGTAATATCAGCTTCCGTGGCAACGGCTAAAATGATAACTTCAGCATTCTCATTTGCTACGGCTTCTTTGACCCGATTAACATATGCGTTACCCTCTTTTGCAGCAGCCTCATCTACATTACAAACATAGAGTACGGGCTTGTCTGTAATCAGTTGCATAGGCTGTACAAATTCCAATTCTTTTTCAGAAAAAGTCATAGACCTTACTGAATTTCCACTTTCCAATGTCGACTGCATCTTCAGCAATACTTCTAATTCAGCTTGCGCCAATTTATCACCTGTTTTTGCCGTTCGTTTTACACGCTCTAAACGTTTCTCAACAGATTCTAAATCTTTTAACTGCAACTCCATATCTATGGTTTCCTTATCTCTTACCGGATCTATAGATGCATCAACATGTACGATATTATCATTATCAAAGCAACGCAATACGTGAATAATGGCATCTGTCTCACGAATATTAGCTAGAAATTTATTTCCTAAACCTTCGCCTTTACTAGCTCCTTTTACAAGCCCTGCAATATCAACAATTTCAACCGTAGCGGGTTGTACTTTTTCAGGATTTACCAAGGCTTCTAACTTTTCTAAACGCCCATCAGGTACATTCACCACACCAATGTTAGGTTCTATCGTACAAAAGGGAAAGTTCGCACTTTGCGCCTTTGCATTTGATAAACAGTTAAATAAGGTTGATTTTCCTACGTTTGGTAATCCAACAATTCCAGCTTTCATATACTATAATAATCTAAAAAATTCGAGGTGCAAATATACTGTCTTTCTATATAAAAAAATAGAAATACTATAAATGAAATAAAATTACTTTGATATCACCATTTAGTTTCTTAAAATTGCTTTATTAAATACAATTTATCCCCTACATACCCTATGAAATTTAACAGGTTTTTCCAGACTACACTCGTACTATTTATTTTTGCACATACAATTTGGGCTCAAGAAATCGACAAAATCACCATTGAATTTGGTGAGGTATTTAAGAATGATGAGCGTGAAATACCTACTGATATCTTAGGAAGTGATGCGACAGGTTATTATTTATTATATGCAGGAGGTCGTTTTGGACAAGGTAAAAAATCAGTACGAAAATTCTCATTGGATTTATTACCAACAGGAGATGAAATCATATTGGGAGGAGATAAACCGGCTACCCACAATTCATTAGGAGTAGCAAAGGTAAACGACAAGATCATTCATCTTTGGTCTAGCATGGATGATTCAGGTAAGAAGTACTTTTATCAAACAATCGATTTAAACACTTTCTCTTCAAGTGCTCCCAAGTTTATTGCTGAAATAAAGAACGATACTAGGAAGGCTTCACGATCGATGAGTAGATTTATCATTTCTGAAGATGAAAAAACGATTACCTTGTTTTACACAATTCCAAATAAAAACAAGGAGCTGCAGAAAATTAGAGTTCAGAAATTTGATACGGATTTTAATACGTTAGAATCGAGAGATTTTGAGTTCAAATATCAAAATAAAATGCTTGCCATTCAAGAGGTTTTGCTCGATAACGACGAAAACCTTATTATAATTTGCAAAAAATATAATAGTCCTAAAATTGTTAGAGAAGAACTAGATCATAACTATGAATTTCAATTTTATCAAGTAAAAAATAATTCATTAAACTTGGTAAGTACTATAGTCCCAAAAGATGTTCATTTACGAAGTCTTAAACCTATAATAGATGCCGAAAACAATCTATTTGTATCGGGTATTATTTCGAAAGTCAATTTATATGCAATGACGGGTGTTTATGCGGCAAAAATTAATTTAGATAGTGGTACGAAAGAATTTGAAACCTATACCAATTTTGACGCCGATTACCTTACTTTATTAATCGAAGATGGCAAGAGAAAAGAACGTATTTTAAAACGTATTGCGAAAGGTAAACATGAAGATCCAAATTATGTTTTAAGACATGTTATGCTCAATGAAAATGGTGAACAAACCATAATTGCAGAACAAATTCATAGCTATACATATAATTATGCAACTACCTATTACCATCAAAATTTAGCCCTAATCAAACTAGATAATCAAGGAAATAAGGTTTGGTCATCCAAAATTGGAAAAAATCAAACGAAACCAAATGTGTCTATTTACTCGTCTTACTTTCCCGTAACCAAGAAGGAGAATTTTTTTCTCCTTTATAATTGTCACGAAAGTAATTTAACACATACAACAGGCACCACGGCAAATCCATTTCTCGGAGCTGGTAAGATATTTATTGCTACCAGTATAAATAGAGCAAACGGAACGTATAGCAGACAACAGCTCGCTAACAAAGAACAGTTAGATGGCATTACCATAAGGCCTTCGTTGTATAATTGGATAGATGACAATACGTTATTGATGTTCGGTCAAGACATTGACAACCTAAAAAATCAAGGTTTTGTAAAGGTTAGATTTACCGAATAAAAAAAGCCGAGCAATCGCTCGGCTTCTTCTATATATTAAAAATTTACTCCTCTGGATGCATAAAGCTTTGCTTTCCGAGCAATTCTTCTTCAGTTTCTACATGGTCTTCATCAGGTACACAACAATCAACAGGGCATACGGCCGCACATTGAGGTTCGTCATGAAAACCTTTGCACTCCGTACATTTATCTGGTACAATATAATATAATTCATCTGAGACAGGCTCTTGCACTGCATCGGCATCTACTGCATTCCCATTTGGCAACACAACATTTCCTCCCAAAGAAGTTCCGTCACTATAACGCCAGTCATCAGCCCCTTCATAAATGGCGGTATTCGGACATTCTGGTTCACAAGCCCCACAATTTATACATTCATCAGTTATTATAATTGCCATAAATATTTTATTAAATTTGTCGCTACAAAGTTACGAAAACTACAACGTAAAAAAACAATAAATGTTATTAGAAAACAGAATTAACACTTTTGTTGAATTTGGAAATTTTTTAAGTCAATTTTCAAGAGATAAAATTGAAAAAAAAGAGAATGTTCTTTTTAATGAATTATTCTTTGAGGCTTTTGAAATGCAACTAAAACGAGCTAAAAATTTTAATGGTTGGTTCACCGAAGATAACATTCTATATGCTTTTGAATCTTGGTCTAATTTATTGACTACTAAAAATCTAAATAACTGGACTTCTACATATAGTTTCAAAAATGAAGGCAAAAATGTTGCGATTGTCATGGCGGGAAATATTCCGTTAGTCGGATTTCACGATTTTTTATCAGTATTGATTGCTGGTCATTCTGTAGTGGTAAAACAATCGTCAAATGACAAACATTTCTTGCCATTAGTTGCAAAATATTTAGAACATGTTGAACCTGCATTCAAAGACACAATTCGATTTACCGAAGAAAAATTAACAAATTTTGATGCAGCTATTGCCACTGGAAGTACTAATACCGCCCGTTATTTCGATTATTACTTTGGAAAATATCCCAATATTATTCGCAAAAATCGAAATAGTGTTGCAGTTGTTACCGGCAATGAAACTGAAGAGGAGTTAAGACGTCTTGGTGAGGATGTTTTTCGTTATTTCGGATTGGGGTGTCGGAGTGTTTCAAAACTATTTGTCCCAAAAAATTATGATTTCGACAAATTATTCAAAGCTGTTTTTGATTATGGAGATATCATCAATTATAAGAAATATCAAAATAATTACGACTACAATAAAGCTGTGTATTTAATGAGTGAGTTCGATTTGCTAGAAAACGGATTTCTCATGTTAAAAGAAGATACGAGCTACTCCTCTCCTATTGCTTCGTTATTTTATGAGTACTATGATGATGTAGATAGTTTGCAAGAAAAACTCCTGCAAGACAAAGACGATATCCAATGTGTAGTAAGTAACGCCTTAGAAAATGGGGTCCCTTTCGGACAAACACAACAGCCAAGTCTCACAGATTATGCAGATGGGGTAGATACGTTGGAGTTTTTGAGTAAGCTGTAAAGCAAAAGTTTGAATTCCTAAAGCTTCATGAAAAACATCCCTCAAGTTCCCTCAAGGAGACCATTATTTCTGAATTTACCGAAACTTCGGAACAGAATGACGAGAATTATCTTCGAAATAAACCGATGGTAAGATTCAATATTAAGATAGGCTGAGCTATGAAAAGACTCAACCAACCAAACTGCCTTAAGTTAAAATTCAACATAGCTTTAGAATGATTATTCATCATATCTTCTGTAGTTTCAACTGGTAATTCATAGCGATATTCTGGCACAAAAATTAAGAATCCCAAACCGAGAAAAGTTAAAGCCACATGTAGGATTGTTAACATTGCGTGCGCCTTAAACTTCTCGCTTTTGTAAGATAAATAATACCCCAATCCTGTGATGAAAAAAATCAAACTTACTCCATACGCTAGATATTTCGTTGCAATAACAAACATGACATCATGAATGTTTATATCAATTTCATTTTTTGCAAAAAAACTGTATAACAAAAATATCGGGATACATCCCCAAAATAACCAGTGAATGTCTTTTAAAATTTTATTCATAACTAGATTCCTGATTTAACAGGAATAACAAGATACTTATACATTCTAGGTGTTTTCCTAAAATAGTAGAATACTTAATCGTTAAAATCGGTATCCATCTTGATATAATCTAAAAACTCACGTTTTACCGAATCATTTTTAAATTTACCACCAAATTCAGAAGTTACTGTACTACTGGCTACGTCACGAATTCCTCTTGAATTCACACATAAATGCTTTGCATCAATCACACAGGCCACATCTTCTGTACCTAGCGCCTGTTGCAGCTCTTGCACTACTTGCATCGTTAATCGCTCTTGTACCTGTGGTCGCTTTGCATAAAAATCTACAATACGGTTCATTTTAGATAAACCGATCACATTGCCATTAGAAATATAAGCTACGTGCGCTTTGCCTACAATCGGTAATAAGTGATGTTCGCAGGTAGAATAAACAGTGATGTTCTTCTCTACCAACATTTCACCATACTTATAGTTATTATCAAAGGTCGATGGTTTGGGTTTCCTTTTCGGATTCAAGCCACCAAAAATCTCTTTTACAAACATTTTTGCCACTCTTCTAGGTGTTCCTTTGATACTATCATCGGTCAAGTCCATCCCCAAGGTTTGTAACATATTCGCCACATCACCTTCGATTGCTTTTATTTTTTCATCATCAGACAAGTCAAATGCATCCTCTCTCAAGGGTGTTTTTGCCGATGTAAATATATGATCGTCTCCTATTTCTTCTATCATCTCTTTTCCTGATTTCCCTTCAAACATTGCGCTTACTTCTTTTAATTAAAAAATTTCTAAATAAAATTTATTTCTTATTAACGTTAGAACATATCTACAGTCCCATTTCGTCTGTAATTATTCAGGCTCTAATGGGAATATGCAAAATTACGAATTTTGAGCTGCTTTAAGCAATTCTTCAAGGTTATAGCGCTCTTGCACTCCAGTATTCGTATTTTTAACTGTGTATATTTTATTTTCTATCGCCGATACGATAAACTCAATTTCTCTATTAAAAGCATATTTCCACTGCTTTTTTTCCTTTTTATTGGAGTTAGCCGTATCTGGATAAAGTTCACATTTAATATTGTGATCTCTTAGAATCTTCATTGTTTTCAAAGAAGCTAATTGCGTTTGTTCATCAAAATTTAAAAACAACACCTTTGGCTTTGGTAATGTCACTTTTTCAAACAAGTCTAATTCCTCCAAGACCAAATAGATTCTATCCAATCCAAAAGAAATGCCAATACCACTCAAATCTTTCCATCCAAAAATACCTGTTAAATCATCATATCTGCCACCACCACCGATGGAGCCTAATTCAACATCATTTGCGGCGACTTCAAAAATAGCACCCGTATAATAATTGAGCCCACGCGCTAAGGTAACATCTATAGATATTTCTGCCGATTGCAAGCCTAATTCTTCTACATTTTCTACTATAAATTGTAAGTCTGACACGCCTTGAGTCCCTTCGTCGGATTCGGACAGCATTACTTTCAATTGCTCTAGTTTTTCTTGGTTGGTACCGCTTAATGTAAATAAAGGTTTCACCTTTTCAATTGCCTCTTCAGAAATTTCCTTCGAGAGCATTTCTTTAATTACGCCTTGCTCGCCTATTTTATCTAGTTTATCTAGCGCCACTGTAAAATCGATCAACTTATCACTAGCGCCGATAATTTCGGCAATCCCTGACAAGATCTTTCGATTGTTGAGTTTTATGGTTGTTGCAATACCCAAGTCACTAAAAATGGCGTCATACAATTGTACAAACTCTACTTCCTGAAGCAAGGAGGTGCTTCCTACAACATCAGCGTCACATTGATAAAATTCTCGATAACGTCCTCTTTGTGGTTTATCTGCACGCCACACGGGTTGCATTTGATAGCGCTTAAAAGGTAATTCTATCTCATTTCGATGTTGTACTACGTACCGCGCAAAGGGCACTGTTAAGTCATAACGCAAGGCTTTTTCCGAGATATTTTTATCAAGTTTTTGTTGTCTATATCTCAAAAGCCAAATACCCGTAGCATCAACCGCAAAACCAACAAGTATTTGGTTTTCGTTCTCAGACAGACCATTGAATTTTTCAAAACCTCTGTGATATTTAATTATTTCAATGAGCTTCTCTTTATTTCTTTTTTGTACAACAGAGGCAGCATTAAAAAAATTCTCATCAACTATATTTTTAATGTTTTCCCCTGAAAACTTACTATTACTAATGTTTTTAAGCAATAGATCAGAATTTTTGGATTCTTTAAAATCGTTTAAAAACTTTTCTTTGTCAAAATCTTTTTGATCCACAAAATTCGAAATGACAAGAAAAAAATAATCATAATAAAACTTAATTACTACATCGGTTATTTTTTTTAAATAATCCCCAGAATTCAAGATTTTAAAAATCAGGCGATCCCCTTCCTCACCATACTTACCCATCAACGTCGATGAATTTTCAAAACTTGGAGTTTCTATAGGCTGAAATCCGTACAACTCAAATGAGCGTTGAATGGTATTAAAAATATAGGTGCGTTTTGCCACCTCAGTAGGTGAAAAATCTCTAGTTCCTCTTGGGATGCCGGGTTTTTGTGCCATTCATTCGTTTAATAAGCTGCAAATATCTGAAATTAATAAAAATTATAGCTTATCTAACGCTGATTTTTCTTGCATATCTAGCGTAAAGGCATTTTTGAACTTTTCCTTCGAAGGAAACTGCATATACATAAGTACTAACATCAACAAAGAAATAAGTAGAAATACGGCGTTATTCGTAATAAATGTTGCGGCAATGGCCAAAAATGCCGGTGCTTCTAAGCAAGCCACTCTCACTAAGATAGCTGATTGATATCTTGTTAATTTCGAAGTCAGCGTACTGTTCGTCACTGTTTTATTTACTAAAGAACTAAATACCAAATTACCCAACATATATCCCGCTAAGGCTACTACAGGTATTGCCACTAAAAAAGTGATATCTGCATCAAGACTAAACGTAGGATTTCCTAATAAGGTATACCCCAAAATGGTAAAGATCAACACTCCAGACAAGAGTGCCATGTAAATAATTTGAATTGTTTTAAAGGTGTTTTTTGAAGGTGTATTATCCATCAGTTATTTTTGTTTGTTTCTTAGGTTTGAACCATTTAAATACTTTGAACATGAGCAATAATATAATAACTACTACAAAAATTGCTACTACAGGTGCCACAAAGGCCAATATTGCCATCAGGACCGAAGAACCAGTCTCAACCGTCGAGACTATGGGATTGGCTACACCCCCTGTAGTGGCTGTTGATGCCAATCGCGTAGTTGACGTTGAGGCTTTAATTGCGGTCGCTGTACCTCCGCCAGCTATGATTGCTAAAGACCAGGTAATTAAAGGCTCTAAATCGGCGGCCGTAGACAACATAACCGCGGTTCCTGCCAATGCCGCTAAGGGTACTGCAATCGTATCTAGCAAATTGTCAAGCCAAGGAATTAAATAAGCTACGATTTCGACAAATGTTGCAATACCTAGCGTAATCAATGCTGGCATCCCACTAATCCATTCCCAGTTTTCATTTAATGGAATCACCTGATAATATGAGGCGATACTCAAGGCAAATAGTGGAACAAAAATTCTAAAACCAACCGAAGCTGCTAAGCCAATTCCGAGTAAAATACTAAATGTTGTTGAAGCATCCATGATCTAAATGTTGGCTAAATATATAACTAAAATATGAGGCTATAATGAGGTCAAATTTACAAAATAGGAAAAACCCCTTTTTGATATAGGATTTTCCCTGTATTTCATCAATCAGCTTTCCATTCATGCTTTTGAGCCTTATCTTTGAGTTGTTAAATTTAAAGATTATTAGTTAATCATTACAAATTAAAGTTATGTACCATGATTATCATGATCCCAACAAAAGGGATAAGCACATATTTGATAAACCACCTGAATTTTGGGATTTGGTGGTTAAAGGATTATTCCTCTTTGGAGTGTCAATATTGCTTTTAGCTTTAGTTTTAAAATGGTTAGGTTATTTTGGTTAACGGAATCTTTTCTATTTAACAGATTATAGTTAGCCTCTCATGCAAACTATAAAAAAACCCACAATAAGCATTGTGGGTTTTGCTTCGTATAGACTATTCCAGAAGTCTATTAAATGTTAAACCTTTTTTAAACTATAGTTATAACCAGACAACAGAATGAATTCTGCAGTATAAAAACACAACCAAACACGACGCCTTTTCTTTTTCCCATTCCTAATTGGAAGCTTTTTACTCACCTAAATGTGATGATAATTATCATGGTACTCGTGAAATTCTCATACTACTTTTACTTCCTAAAGTATTCGACATTTTTGTTATTAACTAAAACGAACCAACTTTTATGATACAGAATCTAGAAGAGAATCATTGCATTCAATTATTGAGCTCTAATTATATAGGACATTTGGGATTTATATCAAATAATTGGCCTTATGTACTGCCTATTACTTATCATTACGATCAAACTAAAAATAGCATTATTGGTTATTCAGGAGAAGGGCATAAACTAAATGCATTACGGAAGAATAACTCGGTTTCTCTCGAAGTCTCCGAAATCAATAGTGTAAATAAATGGAAATCAATCATGATTCAAGGAACTTTTGAAGAACTAAAAGGAATTGATGCAAAAGCACAATTACATGAATTTGCAATAGGTGTAAAAAGATTAATGAGTGAAAAAGGAAAAAAAGAATATCATTTTCTGCATGAGTTTTCTGGTAATTCAAACACCCTCGGTATAGCAAAAGTTTTTAGAATAAAAGTACTAGACATCACGGGTAAAAGGCGCTTGTCTTAAAATTAACTTTCCTATTCTTTTCTTGTGCTCTTTTCTTTCCTTCAACACCCAAAAAATGCCTTTAACATCTGACTTCCATTTATCATGCATAAAAATGAGTGTGATTTCTTCTATCGTCTCCAAAAAGCCAATGATAATCATACCGTAGAATAAGATATATTCGGGTTCAAAAAACAAAGACCATAAAATAAATACACCTTGAATGAATGCTGAAATTTTTGCTAAGTACGTATGAAAGGCTGTTGTTTTATGGTATTTAATATAAGCGATTATCATCTGAATGATATAGGGAGAAAAAGCAACGAGTATCAATACATAATTTGCCTTTATAAAGGTTGCCTCAAATAACAAGAGACCTATCAATCCGATAGTAAATGTTATTTGATCTCCTAAAGAATCCAACTGAGAACCTCGCGCGCTTGTGATTTTCAATCTCCTAGCTAAAAAACCATCGATCATATCGGTACTATAGCTAATCAATAAAAACCAAGAAAACAGTTCTCTTTCCTCAAGGAATAATAAACTAATTAGTAAGGGCGAAGCCATCACTCTATAGAAAGAAAACCAATCGGCAATATTGAAATTTTTTAAGGTCATCATCAATATATTATAATAGAACGATAAAATTATACTTACCATAAAATATATCTAATGATAAATGTCAGTTATGCGCGAAAAAAGTCATGTATTTTGTATCTTTACATAACTATATTTAGGCAACCAAATCTATATGTTTCAACAAAACCAAGATATTTTTAATATACTATCAGAGGCCCTGTCAGAAGGCATCATTATTGTCGATAAAACACAGAAAATTGTTGGCGTTAACACCTCCACAAATGAAATGTTTGGTTATGATGAGGACGAGCTTACAGGAAAACCATTGCAACTTCTTATTCCTCCAAAGTATCATGCAGTTCATAAAGATTATGTTAAAGGCTACACCAAAAATAGTGTTAAACGAAAAATGGGAGGTGATCGAGAATTATATGGGGCAAAAAAAAATGGAAAAACCTTTCCTGTAGAAGTTGGTTTAAATCCGTTTGAAGCCTATGGCAATCGGTATACCATGGCCCTGGTCGTTGATATTACAGAACGAAAAAAAGCTATTCAAGAATTAAAACATTGGGCTACTATTTTTGATGAATCACTCAATGAAATATTTATTTTTGACGCAAGCACTTTACAGTTTATAGATATTAATCGAGGGGCACTGAACAATATTGGCTATACCTTAGAAGAAATGTTGCGATTAACACCTGTAGATATAAAACCTGAATATAATCTTGAGCAATTTAATGATGCCTTACTTCCGTTGCTAAACTTAGAGCAAGAAAAAATTAAATTTGAAACAATTCATGAACGCAAAGATGGTAGTATATATCCAGTGGAAGTTCACTTACAATTATCATCTTTAGGAGATCAAAAAGTATTTGTTGCTATAATATTGGATATTACTGAACGTAAAAATTATACAAATAAACTAGAACAAACTGTTGAAAATCGAACCAAACAGTTAAAGCTTGCATTAGAAAAAGAAAAGGAGCTAAACGAATTAAAAACAAAATTTCTTTCTTTAGTATCGCACGAATTTAAAACACCTTTAAGTGGAATATTAACGTCAACCATATTATTAGAAAAATACAAGCTGACCGAGCAACAAGAGAAAAGAGATAAACATATAAAAACAATTTCAAGTAAAGTTCATTATTTGAACAATATACTGAATGACTTTTTATCTATTGAACGTTTAGATACGGGCAAAGTCAATTATAACTTTAGAGATTTCAATCTTTCAAAAGTTGTTAATGAGGTTGTGTATGGTGCGAATATGCTTCTTAAAGAGGGACAGCATATACATATACCTGAAAACATTGATGAATTCAACTTACATCAAGATGAAAAAATTTTAGAATTAACTATTTCAAATTTAATACATAATGCGATTAAATATTCTCCCGAAAACACCACCATAAGTATAGCGGTTAAAAAAGAGACTAAAAATATGATCTTTATGGTTATTGATGAAGGCAGAGGTATTCCAAAAAAAGATCAAAAACATATATTTAATCGCTATTTTAGGGCGGAGAATGTTTTGAATGATCAAGGCACAGGGATCGGTTTAAACATTGTAAAAGGACACTTAGAGAGTTTAGGAGGAACAATTCGATTCGAAAGTGAAGAGGATAAAGGCTCCATATTTATTGTTGAATTACCAATCACATACAAAGAATGAAAAAGGTTTTATTAGTTGAAGACGACACCACAGTAAGAGAAAATACAGCTGAATTATTAGAACTCGCAAATTATGAAGTGATTACTGCGGCAAATGGTATTATTGGAGTTGAGAAAGCAAAAAAAGAACTACCTAACATCATAGTATGTGATATTATGATGCCTGAGTTAGACGGTTATGGGGTATTAGAAACGCTATCACAATCAGATGTAACGAAACATATTCCTTTTATCTTTCTTACGGCGAAGACAGAACGCAAAGACATTCGTAAAGGAATGGAAATGGGTGCAGATGACTATTTGACAAAACCCTTTGAAGAGCATGAACTCATTAATGCTATAGAAAGTCGTTTAGCAAAAGTGGCAATCCTTAAAGAGAATAGCACACAGGAAACAGATAAAGAAACTGAAGCCCATCAATTAAAGACATTAGATCACTTAAAAAATTATTTCACAGATAATGGTGACGAACATATTTATAAATCAAATGAAATAATATATGATGAAGGAAATAATTCTAACTATATTTTTTTAGTTTATAATGGCGTTGTAAAAACACATAGAATTGACGAGCAAGGCAAAGAATTGATCACTGCACTCCATAAAGAAGATGATTTTTTCGGATTTACTTCTTTCACACAAACTAATCACTATCGAGAAACTGCAACTGCCTTGGAAAATACAACGGTATTTAGACTCGTTAAGAATAATTTAAAAACCATTTTGCATCATAACCATGCCGTAACACTAAATCTTATCGATCATTTAAATGATAATGTTTCTGAAATGAAGAAACAGTTATTGCAAATGGCATATAGCTCTGTGAGAAAAAAAACAGCTACAACGATACTTCGATTTTCTGAAAAAATCAAACGTCGCCCAGATGAAATCATTCGTATTTCTCGCAGCGATCTGGCTAGTGTTGCTGGTATCGCAACCGAAACATTTATAAGAACATTATCTAGTCTAAAAAAAGATGGACTCATTGATATTGAAGGAAGAAATATTAAGGTTCTTGATCTAGAAAACTTAAGAAGAGTTACTTAAGATCATATTACGTAAACCCTGACTTATATCATTTTTTTTAGGATTTCCTCTATTTACTTTTGGCAATACAACAATTGTTATTTACTAAATAGAATGAAAAATATATTAATTCCTACAGATTTCTCGGAAAATGCATTGAAAGCGATAGATTATGGACTAAATTTTTTTAAAGACACTCCATGCACTTTTTATTTCCTCAATGTTACCCCAATTCTGAACTATGCAGGTGGTGAAACTCCTTTAATTACTACTAATCAGACTATTGAAGAATCATTACTCAAGCAATCGAAATTAGATCTAGAAAAGTTATTGCAAAAAATCGAAAATAACTATTCAAATCCGAATCATCGATTTATCGCCCTAACGAGTTATGATTATTTTATTGATGCAATTAGAAGCCAAGTACATGATAAAGAAATTGATTTAATCGTAATGGGCACAAAGGGCGCTTCCGGAATTAAAGAAGTAATTATTGGGAGTCACACCGGAGATGTTATCACAAAAGTGAAAACATTAGTATTAGCTGTGCCAGACAAAACAAATTATACGCCGCCAAAGGAAATCGTTTTTCCCACAGACTATAACACGTTTTACCCTACTAAAATTCTTAACACTATTATTGAATTTGCGACAAGGCACAATTCCTCCATTAGAATATTACATGTTGCTAAAAAGGATGAGGAACTAAGATCTTTTCAATTAGAAAATAAAGAATATTTGAACGATTATTTTGTCGACATAAAACATAGTTTTCATAGAGTTACCAATAAAAAAATCGAAGCAGGAGTTCAATGTTTTGTAGAAAGCAGGGATATCGATATGATCATTATGATCGCCAAAAATTTAACATTATTTCAACAGATTATTTTTAAACCCACTGTAGAAGAGATTAGTTATCATACCAATGTTCCATTTTTAGTCATTCATGAATAGTATTTGTTTATTAAAAATATATGAGTCTTTATAACCAAATTTTTTGGGCTATGATAATCATTGCCAACCTTTCCTCTATGAGATATTACTTGGTTCATTTTATCAATGCAAAACGCTTTCAACTTTTCTGCTCCTTGTTATTTTCCATCGAACATGGGGTATGATATAGTATTGAGATTTTAAGTCATTTTCTTGAAATAATTTCAAAACCTGATAATTGTCATTTTTTAAGCTGTATTTGTATCCTACATTTGAGTAATAAATTGATTGAGTTATTTATTGAAGTTTAAAATGTTAAGGTTTTACCGAAAGGTAAACTTGACGAAAAAGAATTTTAACTCTTTTGACATTTTGAAATTGACTACTATTTTGACAATAAGTTTAATGAATACAGTGTCAAAACATTTTTAATTCTTTCGGAAGCAGAAAATTTCGATTTTCTGCTTCTTTAAACTAAGTTCATTGGTACGTTATAAAACGGATAATAAATACCGTAAGTGAAATGTGAACGCAAAACCAGAGTGTTTTTAATTTTGACTAATTACAACGATTTTAGTATTTCCTTAGTGTTATAATACTAATATCACAAGTTGCTCAGGTCATAAATTCTAAAGGATTCTCCTTAAAGCAGGCGTGGGTTACAATTGCCCGCTCTAAATAAATATATCTTACAGTTTATAAAAAATCTGGTTGTGATTTCGAAGAGTTTAAATCAAGGTTGATTCAAATCAAATCTACTATTATTGGGTTTAGTAGTTATCAAACTATATTTAAAATCTTCAAATTAGAGCTAGCAAATTGCTAGCTCTAATTTATTTCTGTACAATGTGACTTGATAATCATATATGTAAGACACAATGTGATAGCCTTACAAGTATTATTCCTGGAAGTCAATGAAACCATTATTTTTAAAATTAACAATTACTATTTTCATATGAAAACGAACATACAATTTATAAAAATGCCAACTAGTGAATCTATGACCATATTTGCTAAAAAGAAACTAGATAAACTATCAAAAAAATACCATTGGATAATCAAAGCAGAAGTGTTTTATAAATTAGAAAAGGATCCGAAGGGAAAAGGGAAAATCTGTGAAATACAATTAAGTTTAAACGGACCGAGAATTTTTGCCTCTTCCAGTGAACCGTCTTTTGAGGGGGCTACCGACAAAACCATTCGTGACTTAAGAAAGCAACTTAAAAAAAGAAAAAAAGAGATAATCCCTCATTCTTAAACATACTTCTTCTTAAACATACTTCCTATGATCTATTGGAATTTATGGACTGTCCATTTTCCATTTAACCCTTTTACTGCTACAAGATTTGTTGAGATAAATTTAGCATTGATAGCAGGAGGTTTTTTCGAGGAAGTATACCCTCTCGCATTTTCCAAATACTTAACAGTGTTACCCGAAGAATCTATAACATACTCCTCCAACTTAGTATTAGTAATAGATGTGCCTAAAATACTATTACTACCCATCTTACTATTCTCTAATTGTATAATAAGGGCATAACCGTTTTTAAAATTTGTCGCATTTAAAAACTTCGGTTCAATAATTGTTTTACCACTTTTATCTATATATCCATAATAATATATCCCATTTATCTTTTTTCTAATCAAACATTTATCCTCCATAAATAATGGATAGGATTTCAAAGTTGTTTCATCTTTTGTAGCCACCAAGTCATTTCTAAAGTCAATCACCTTTACCCCATCACTATTTATAAAAGCCCAAAGCGATCCTTTTTTAATGGCAACCAACTCTCCTTGAAAAGGAAAGATTTCGTCAACATCTTTTAACACTTGCGCAAATGAGATTTGAGCGAAAAACAATAAACACAATAAGAGCTCTATTACTTTTTGGGTAAGAAATGCGGTCTGCTTTTTTTGATTTGAACTTTTAATAAGAAAACGCATAATTATACTATTTTTAAGATTACTACAAAGCTATTATTTGTTAAAAATGTATAAAATGACATTCATCATATTCTGAATAGGCATTCATAAATATCTTCGTAATACAAATAGAAATATGGCATGAAAACTAAGATAGAATTCAAAAAATTCGGTACAGATAAGAGTGTGGATGAACTCCATTATAATAGTGAAATTTGGCTTCAAAATTTAGCCTTTTTTAATATTGAATTAGATTTTTTAAATGAACTTATCAAATCATATCCCTTTGGAAATAATATTCCGAACCTCTTCGAGCGCATACAATTATTCCTCAAAGAAATCAACACTTTAAAAAATGAAAAGTATCCACTACTCAATGATGCAATACACAAACACAAAAAACAATTGGAACGTAAATTTGAGTGTACTGATTTAAGTTGTGACGATTTTTACATCGTCGAACACGAAAAAATAGTGCAACAAGTATTTAATTATGTGCAAGACTACCGGAGTTTTAAAAGGGGTTTATACGAATATATGAGTGGTAAACTAAAATAAACCACTAATTATAATTTTAAAATTAGTATTCATACCTAATATCATGGTTTTTATCTATTGAACAAAACTGTTAAAATTCCGATAATTAAGATCAGAGATAGGACAAACTTTCTAAACTGTTGCTGTGAAATTCGATTTAGTATTTGCTTACCAAGCCAGGTGCCAACAAAACCAACTACCGTTAAGATTAAGACGAGATAGATATGCTCGTATTTCATATATCCATTGTAATAATACACAACTGTCCTGCTAAAATCTACTCCTAAATCTATCATCGCCGATGTTGCAATGAATTTATCCTTGTTCATCTTAAACGCGGCCAGCGTAATTCCTCTTATGGCTCCACCAGTGCCTAACAAGCCAGCACTTAAACCGGACACTGCTCCTCCAACAATGGCATTTCTTCTTGTTCCCTGAACTCTAAGTTCTTTGAAAATTAAAAATAAAAGACTTAATCCTATTAAGAAAAAACCTAGAATATAGGTAAGCCATACTGGATTAAAATACTGACTTAGAAACGCACCAACTGAAACAAAAATAACAGCCGGAATTCCTAAATTTAGCACTATTTTTTTGTCAAAACCCTTTTTAAAAAGTGCAATTTTACTGATATTACTTGACAAGTGAAACAAGGCTGTAATACCCAAAACCGTTTGAAAGTCTAAAAAGAAATTGGCTAAAGGCACAAAATATACAGAAGAACCAAAACCACCAACTGTACCTACTATTTCTGAAAGGATTGCGAGAACTATAAATATTGGGAGGTATCTGCCTATCATTAATTTAGTTTCAACAAAGCTTACAACTCTACAGCAGGTGTTTCTTTTTTCTCTTTTTTATATAATAATTGTTCTTCTTCCAAAGCGTATACTACGAGTGTAACATAATCACCAATTGTTTTATTGGCTGATTCAGGATCGACAATATCGATATAGCCTTTCCATATTAATTCTCGGTCCTTCACAGGGCAAATACAATAAAGAGACGTTTCAGCATGATAGATCTTATATTTAATATAATACTCTGGGTTGAAATAAATATCTTGATTTCTATAATAGTCATCTCTAAAATTACGATACGAGTAATCAATATCTCTATAGGTACTATTATAGGCTATTTTATCATCGACTCCTATTAATTTTGAAAAAAGAATACTATCAAAACCATCTGCAATGAGTTTGTCTTCAAGCTCTTTTAATTCTTCCTCTGTTTTTTCAGTAGTCAGTGATGCATCAAAAATCTCAACACTCATTACAGCTTCTATACCCCTATTCTCATATTCCTTCTTTAATTTTCTCTCAAACTTTTCTCGAGCATTTTTGTTCGTTGTGAGTCCAACAATTAAAACCTTATTCGAAGCAAACTCGGAGACATCTGGATTTCTCCAAGTATCTACCAATTGCGTAGTTGAACAACTCATTAATAGACTCATTACGATAATAATGATTATGTTTTTCATATCAGGTGCTTTTATAATTTAGTACTAAATTAAGTGGCGCGGTAGCATTATGAAATGATATAAATCAGTTAAGGAAAATAGATGTTTTTATTTCCCTTATCATTAAAAAAATCTCTCACTAGTGCCTTCAGTTGATTATCTGTCATACTATCTACTGTTTTCAGTGCTCTTACTTTAGCACTAATTTCCTTATAGTTATCCTGTAATTCTTTGCGCAACTTATCCTTCGTTTGTGCCGGACCAAAAATAATAATGGAGTCTGCCTCTTTTATTTCGGAAGCTATTTCTTTGAAATATACTTTTAACTGATTCTTTTCACGTTCTAAGTATCTACTATCCTGAACGACATCTTGTGGACCTCCCTTGAAACGTGTCCCTGAGCCACCACTGATCCGAAAGGTCTCCACATTCGATTGTATTGTTTTCATGTTGGTGTCTGCATCATTTGCATCTATGATAAATGCCTTTTCTTTATCTAACCAAATCCCAATATTTTTTAAATTTTTCATATATATAATTTTAATTTCTTAAATCGTGCATTACTAATACTGGTACTCGAGTATAATAGTTGATACTCTTTACCAGAGGTTGAGAAAGTATACTACCAAAAAAACGATGTTTCTTGTTAATGAATGCAACCATATCACTTCCTCTACTTTCAACAAAACAGTTGATCGCCGATGATATTTCCATATGGCTTAGTAAATGATGAGCATAGTTAATGCTCTCAAAAGTTTCCTCTAATAAGGCTTTATTTTTTAATTGTTTTTCGTCTAACTCATTTTCTTGAGAGATATGTAAAATTTTTACCGAAGCCTCGCTGATGTTGGCTATTTCTATCAAATGAATCAACTCTCTCCTCTTAAAATGGGTTTTATAACTTGTTGGAAATACTATTTCTTTCGGAGGTACACTATCCGCTACTTCTGGTACGACTAGTACTGGACAGTTACGAACTTTTTCCATTACCGTAATAGCGTTGCTCCCAAACAAGACACTTAAGGTATTACTCTCGCCTTTAGTGCCCATAACTACTAGTTCAATATCTTTTTCTTCAACAACCAGTTGAACCGCTTCTAAAAAAGGGTTGAATGCTGAAATGGTTGTAAATGTATGCTTGGGATTATTCTTTTCTCTAAAGGTAATCATACGCATAATTCTTACCAAACCATCTTCTGAATCCATCTTAGCCGCTTCATAGGTTTCCTTTCCTCGATCAGAAATCATAAGATTGTTTTTGACATACCCTTCAGCGCTATACGCATTTAAAACATAGAAATCACATGCTACAGATTTATATAGTTCGAGGGCATATACGATTGCATTCCATGCGTTCTTTGAAAAATCTGTCGTTAAGAGAATCTTTTTTTTCATTTTATAGTGCTGTTTTAATTATTTGAAGTAAAAATAGTGGCTCCCTCAAACTTTAGAAATGATAATTATCATATGCGAAATCCCCTCAAAAAATAAATCACCTTTGAAATATGATATTTATCATATTATAAATTATCCGATTGACAGAACTTTGTGCTAGGTAAATGAGTAATGTATGCACAAAACTAGTTGTTATCATTGTGGAAATGATTGCAAGAGAGATGCGGTCTATTTTGATGAACTTGCGTTCTGTTGTGCAGGGTGTAAAACAGTTTATGAAATTTTATGTTCAAATGATTTAGCTTCATATTATGATATTGAGCAATCCCCCGGAAGCATTCCTACTGTCCAAAATGGCAAATTCAATTATTTAGATAACGAAGTACTCATCGAAAAACTATATGATTTTATCGATGATGAAATACGGATAATTACACTGTACATACCAGGTATTCATTGTAGTTCATGTATTTGGGTTCTAGAAAATTTGAGCAAACTCAATACTGCTGTAATTTCATCACAGGTCAACTTTCCAAAAAAAGAAGTGCGACTTGTATTCAACCCTACCCAAACTTCGTTAAAACAAGTAGTAGAACTCCTATCTGCAATTGGCTATGAACCAATTATAAGTCTTGAAAATACTACAACGAAAAAACCTAGAGTAGATAGAACATTACTTTATAAATTAGGTGTTGCCGGCTTCGCCTTTGGTAATATTATGTTATTGTCTTTTCCTGAATACTTTCAATCTGATGGTATTTGGCTTGACACCTACAGACCTTTGTTCAGACTAATTATATTCCTAACAATATTACCAACAGTTTTTTATGCGGCTAGTGATTATTTCGTGTCGGCATACAAAGGATTAAAACATCGCATATTAAATATAGATGTGCCTATTGTGCTAGGCATACTTGTACTGTTTCTAAGGAGTACATTTGAAATCTTTTTTGACATCGGTCAAGGCTATTTTGATAGTCTTGCAGGTTTCATTTTCTTTCTCTTATTAGGGAAAATATTTCAGCAACAGACTTACCACTTTCTATCTTTCGAACGTGATTATAAATCCTATTTTCCAATTGCAGTTACTAAAATAACTGCAGAAAAAAAGGAATCAAGTGTATCAATTTATGATGTTAAAAAGGGAGATGTCTTACTTATCAGAAACAATGAACTCATACCTGTCGATGGTCAACTTTTGTCTGATCATGCTCAAATAGATTATAGTTTTGTCACAGGCGAATCTGCTCCAGTAACAAAAAATTGTAATGATCAACTATTTGCCGGAGGAAAGCAACTTCAGGGTTCGATAGAAATGGAAGTATCTCATACTATATCACAAAGTTATTTGACGCAATTATGGACGAATCCCATTTTTTCAAAGAAAAATGGTCGAAATATTAAAAGTCTTACGGATTCAATTAGTAAGCAATTCACCCTGATCATTTTAGGAATTGCCTTTTTCGCCGGACTCTATTGGTATATTACGGATATTCACATGGTTGCAAATGTGGTTACCGCGGTATTAATTGTGGCTTGTCCATGCGCCCTGGCCCTTTCTGCCCCATTCGCTTTAGGTAATATGCTACGGATTTTAGGTAGGCATAAAATATATCTTAAAAACACTGCAACGTTAGAGAATCTTTCAAAAATAGACACCGTCATTTTTGACAAAACTGGCACAATAACCACCAATAAAACCAATATCACTTATGATGGTATACAATTATCTTCTATAGAAAAATCAGCAATAAAAAGTGTCTTTCGCGAATCAAATCACCCATTAAGTAGAATGCTCTATGAGCACTTGTATGAGTATGATCTTATGGAAGTTAAAGACTACAAAGAAATAACAGGTCAAGGAATATCTGGACTTGCCAATAATCAAGTGATACAATTAGGAGCAGCTACATTTGTTGGAGCAACAAAAAGTAAAACCTCTCAAACGAAAGTCTTTGTCAAATTTGATCACGAAATAAAAGGTGCCTTCGTTTTCGAACATGCTTATCGTCCAAACTTAGCCGAAAACTTCAATCGGTTAGCTTCACATTTCGACATCAGTATTCTATCTGGAGACAACGATGGGCAACTTCAATTCTTACAAAAAATATTACCGGCGAAAACTGGTTTTTTCTTTAATCAAACTCCCGAGAATAAATTAAATCATATCAAGCAATTACAAGATGCTGGTCAAAAGGTTTTAATGATTGGAGATGGTTTAAATGATGCAGGAGCATTGGCTCAAAGCGATGTAGGGCTCGTAATTTCAGAGAATGTCAATGTTTTTTCGCCGGCTTCTGATGGTATTATCGATGCAAGTCAGTTTAATGCAATAGCCACACTCTTGGAATTGTCTAAAAGAACCGTTTCGATAATTAAATACAGTTTTACACTGTCTATTCTATATAATCTTATAGGTATGCTCTTCGCAATTACAGGAAACTTATCACCTATAGTCGCCGCTATTTTAATGCCTTTAAGCTCTATCTCAATTGTCATATTTGTGACGATAGCAACGAATATTCTGGGTAAAAAATATAGAAAAACAAAACCTGATAAATATCATAGTTCACCATTTTTATCAGAATTAGATTTGTCACATAATTAGGTTGGTATGAGTGTTATTTACGTGTTAATTACAGTAAGTTTAGTAATAGCTGTGATTTTTTTTATGGCTTTTATTTCTGCCGTTCGTAGCGGTCAATATGACGATCCAGTGACACCTTCTATCCGCATGTTATTCGACAACAAATCAAAAAAAATTAACGAAAATTCAAAACCTTTAGATAAATCATAATTTTATGGAAGTACAACAATTTTATTATGACAACAAGACGGTAAAAAACTTCTTGTATGCAACTATAGTTTGGGGCATCATAGGCATGTCGGTAGGCTTATTATTGGCCTTTATGTTTTTGTTTCCAAATGTAACAGATGGAATTTCTTGGCTAAGTTTTGGTCGTTTAAGACCCTTACATACGAACGCCGTGATTTTCGCCTTTGTAGGAAATGCCATTTTCGCTGGCGTTTATTATTCTTTACAACGCTTATTAAAAGCTAGAATGTTTAGTGATCTATTGAGTAACCTTAATTTTTGGGGTTGGCAGTTGATCATCGTAGCTGCAGCCTTAACCCTACCTTTAGGATACACATCTAGTAAGGAATATGCTGAGTTAGAATGGCCTATAGATATTGCCATCGCCATCGTTTGGGTAATTTTCGGTATCAACATGATAGGTACCATTTTAAGAAGAAGAGAGCGTCATTTATACGTGGCCATTTGGTTCTATCTCGGAACATTCGTTACTGTAGCTGTACTTCATATTTTTAACAGTTTGGCACTCCCTGTGAGCGGATTGAAAAGTTACTCAGTATACGCAGGTGTGCAAGATGCACTTGTGCAATGGTGGTATGGTCATAATGCGGTTGCCTTTTTCTTAACCACTCCTTTCTTAGGACTCATGTATTATTTCGTACCAAAAGCGGCGAACAGACCCATTTATTCTTATCGACTATCGATCGTACATTTTTGGTCATTGATATTTATCTATATTTGGGCTGGTCCGCATCATTTATTGTACACAGCGTTGCCAGACTGGGCACAGAATTTAGGTGTCGTCTTTTCAATTATGTTATTAATGCCTTCTTGGGGAGGTATGATAAACGGTCTGTTAACTTTACGTGGAGCCTGGGATAAAGTGAGAACAGATCCGGTATTAAAATTTATGGTCGTTGCCATTACTGGTTATGGGATGGCCACATTTGAAGGACCTATGCTATCTTTAAAGAGTATCAATGCCATTGCACATTTCTCAGACTGGATTATTGCGCATGTCCATGTAGGTGCCCTAGCTTGGAACGGTTTCCTCACATTCGGAATGATCTATTGGTTGGTGCCACGTATGTTCAAAACCAAATTATACTCTATTAAATTAGCGAATGCCCATTTTTGGATTGGAACTTTAGGTATAATTCTTTATGCATTGCCTATGTATGTAGCTGGTTTTACTCAGGCTTTAATGTGGAAAGAGTTTAATCCTGATGGTACATTAGTGTATGGTAATTTCTTAGAAACTGTGACTCAAATTATTCCAATGTACTGGATGCGAGCTATTGGAGGTTCTATGTATATCTTAGGAGCATTCATCATGCTTTATAACGTTGTAAAAACCGTAAAAGCTGGTAGTAAAGTTGAAGACGAAGAAGCAGAAGCTCCTGCCTTAACCCGCATTAAAAAAGGGCGATTAGCAGGAGAAAAATGGCATACTTGGTTAGAACGTAAGCCTGTCCAATTAACCTTATTAGCGACAGTCACGATACTCATAGGTGGTATCATTCAAATCGTTCCTACGATTATGGTGAAGTCGAATATTCCAACTATTTCGAGCGTGCAACCTTATACTCCCTTAGAATTAGAAGGAAGAGATCTCTATATACGAGAGGGGTGTGTTGGTTGTCATTCACAAATGATTCGACCTTTTAGAAGTGAAGTAGAGCGTTACGGCGACTATTCAAAAGCAGGTGAATTTGTTTATGACCACCCATTCTTGTGGGGTTCAAAACGGACTGGCCCAGATTTACATCGCATCGGTGCGAAATATTCTGATAGCTGGCACTTAAATCATATGAATGATCCGCAAAGCACCTCCCCTGGGTCAATTATGCCTGCTTATCAATGGTTGGTGAAGAATAAACTCGACGCATCAGATATAAAAAAGAAAATGGAAGTCATGGTAAATTTAGGTGTTCCTTATTCTGACGATGATATTGCCAATGCTGAAACTCATATGAAAAACCAGGCACTTCAGATAGAGAAAAATTTATATCAGGATCCCGCTTTCGCGGAAAATTATGAAGCTGATAAAAATGCCGCACTGGCAAACGGAGAGTTCTTTACCCCCATGAATGAGCGTGAAATAGTTGCCTTGATTGCTTATTTACAGCGACTAGGTACCGATATAAAAGTTAAAGATTCACAGCAAACTGTACAAAAACAATAGTCATGTTAAAATTTATAAAACACCATATGGAAGGAATAGACGGGGTGGCAATCTATCCAATGATCTCCTTACTGATATTCTTCATTTTTTTCGCAGTACTATTTTGGTGGGTATTAAAAGCCAAAAAAGAGTATATAAACAAGGTTAGCAAGCTACCACTAGATAACAATAATACAGATACTTATGAAAAATAAATCATCCATACCGTTTATTCGTGTTTCTGTTATATTCACGATTGTATTCATTATTACTGAATTACTATTTAAAAAAACGGCTGAACCGGCTTTTATAGAAAATCCATCAGTAGCATTATTCCTAGTTTCTGTGTTGGCTTCTCTCATCACTTTCGAAGCCATCAAAACTGCAGATAGAGCTCTTGGAAAATCAAAAGCTGAACTAAAAGCTCTAGAAGAAAAATCTAATGACGAGGCCATTGGTACTAGGTGGCAACAATTAGTGCAGAAATTAACAAAAACAAAACCTATAACGCAGGAAGCCGATATTCTCCTTGACCATAACTATGATGGCATTAAAGAATTAGACAATTCGCTCCCGCCATGGTGGTTATATAGTTTCTATATCTCAATAGTTTTTGCAGTATTGTATTTAGGATACTATCTTATTCTCGGTGGCGAAACACAAACGGATGAATACAACGAACAGATGGAAATCGCACGTTTGGAAGTTGAAAAATACAAACGTGAAAACCCAAGCACATTCGATGCAGGAAACATAACAGCAAGCGATGACACTACACTCGGTAAAAAATTATTCAAGGCCAATTGCGCTGCATGTCATATGGCAGATGGAGGCGGTGGAATTGGTCCTAATTTAACCGATGAGTATTGGATCCTTGGAGGTGGTATCAAAAACATATACAATACCATTGCCGAAGGTGGTAGAGATGGAAAAGGTATGATCGCATGGAAAAATAGTTTGAGTCCTGAAAAAATACAGCAACTCGCAAGCTATATTATCAGCCTAGAAAATACCACGCCGAAAAAACCGAAAGAAAAAGAAGGTGAAATTTGGAAGGGTGAATAAGCCTGTCATTTTGCGTAAAACGATTAAATGAGCGAACCAATCAAAGATAGTTTTAGAGATTCCATTGCTACAATAGACCAGCATGGGAAACGTTCCTGGATTTTTCCTAAGAAACCGAGTGGAAAATTCTATACGTATCGCACCTATGTAAGTTGGTTTTTATTGGCTTTTTTATTGGCCGCTCCATTTATTAAAATTAATGGTAATCAGTTTCTATTATTCAATGTACTAGAACGTAGGTTCAATATTTTTGGATTTCCATTTTGGCCACAAGATTTTCATTTACTAGTGGTGTCTATGATTATTGGCGTTGTATTCATCGCTTTGTTCACGGTAGTGTATGGACGCGTATTTTGTGGGTGGGTTTGCCCACAAACCATTTTTTTAGAAATGGTATTTAGAAAGATTGAATATTGGATCGACGGTGATCGAGGCGCACAGATCAGGTTAAAAAAAAGGGATTGGGATGCTGATAAAATCCGTAAAAGAATACTAAAGCATAGTATATTTTTTTTACTATCGTTTGTAATTGCCAACGTGTTTTTAGCCTATTTAATTGGGAGTGATGAACTGTTTAACATCATCAACGACCACCCCTTAAGTCACATTAGTGGCCTCATAGCTATTATCATTTTTACCACGGTATTCTACTTTATTTTTGCATGGTTTCGTGAGCAAGTATGTGTGATTGCTTGTCCATATGGCCGTCTGCAGAGCGTCCTTTTAGATAACAAATCTATTGTCGTTGCCTATGACTATAAACGCGGTGAAAAAGAAGCTGGACGAGCAAAATTCAAAAAAAATGAAGACCGACTAGCCACTGGCAAAGGTGATTGCATCGACTGTCATCAATGTGTAGACGTATGTCCAACTGGTATTGATATAAGAAATGGCACTCAATTAGAGTGTGTGAATTGTACGGCTTGTATTGATGTCTGTGATTTTATGATGGAAAAAGTTGATCTCCCTAAAGGATTGATACGATTTGCATCAGAAGATAATATTGCAAAAGCAGAGAAACCAAAATTTACGGCACGAATGAAAGGGTATACCGCTGTATTGGTAATTTTAACTGGCTTTCTTATCGGAATGCTCTTTTTAAGAAATGATGTCGAAGCCACTATTTTACGATTACCCGGGCAATTATATGAAACCGTCGAAAATGGAAATATTAGTAATGTCTATACCTATAAACTAATCAATAAAACAACTGATCAAATAGATAACATTCGTATCAAGATATTGTCACATGTGGGTCAAATAAAATTAGTTGGAGATACACATTTGATGGTACCAAAGCAACAATTATCGGAAGGTACATTGTTTATAGAAATACCAAAAACGGCATTAAAAAGTAGCAAAGAAAAATTAAGAATTGGGGTGTATTCAAATGATGAACTCATCGAAACTACAACCACTAATTTTTTAGGACCAAAAAGATATTAAATAAGCTGTCATTCCCTCGAAAAAAGGAATCCAGTATAACTAAAAAATAAAATATGAAAATTAATTGGGGAACAGGTATCGTAATCGCATTTGTGCTTTTTATAAGTTTTATACTCTTCTTTATTATTAAAGCTAGTACACAAGACAAGTATGACTTCGACTTAGTGTCAAAAGAGTATTACAAAGATGAAATAAACTATCAAACTGATATTGACAAACTCAATAATGCAAAAGATTTAGATCTCCAATTAACAATAGAAAAAAGCACCAAAGGCATTGAAATAAAATTTCCACCTAGTTATATAACAGAAAATATAGATGGAAATGTGTCCCTTTACAGACCGTCAAACCAAGGCTTAGATTTTGATATTCCATTTGTCCTATCTGAGCGAACTACATTACTCATACCTGATAATAAGTTGGTTGGCGGTCGTTGGGACATTAAACTCAGTTGGTCTAAAAATAAAAAGGACTATCTCATCAAAAAACAACTTGTCTATTAATGTTAGTTTCTGCGATCATATTGGGTGTATTAAGTAGTTTTCACTGTATTGGTATGTGTGGTCCTATAGCTTTTGTATTACCAGTAGACAGAGAGCACAAAATGAAAGCAACTTATCAAACTGTTTTATATCATTTGGGACGACTCCTCGCCTATTCAAGTATTGGGTTGTTGTTTGGCCTCTTAGGAAAAGGTTTGTATTTGGCAGGTTTTCAGCAACGTTTATCGATTTTGATTGGAATTCTCATGATTCTCATCATTTTATTTCCAGTGCGGATCTTTAATAAATTCAATTTTTCACAAACCATCTACAAAACTGTCGGAAAAATAAAAGCTTCATTAGGACTTTACTTAAAACAGAAATCAAATAAAGCAATTTTCTCAATTGGTTTTTTCAATGGTTTATTGCCCTGCGGCATGGTTTATATGGCTTTAGTAGGCGCGGTAGCAACTTCTGAATTCTATCTAGGTGCTTTATATATGTTTGTATTTGGTTTAGGAACAATACCGATGATGACGGTCGCTATTTATGCGAGGAACATCTTCTCCTTAAGTTTTAGAAGTAAAATTCAGAAAGCTATTCCTGTATTTGTTGTGATAATTGGACTCTTATTTATTCTAAGAGGTTTGGGGCTCGGTATTCCATATGTATCACCAAAAGATGTGAAGTTAGAAGTACAAAGCGTTCCTACTGATTGTGTGGTAACTTCTTTAACAACCCATGAACCCCTTAATTAAAATTATATTGTCATTGAAAATAACTGTTTGTTTGGTGTACTTCTTATCAATCTCAAGTCGAATGCCATACATATATTTCTAACAAAAGCACGGGCTTCTATTGGTACTGACAATCCGTATTTTGACAGCTTGACTAAACCATCTTTCTCAAATTCTTTTAGACGTTCTAGCATTTCAGGGAGTTCCTTAAATTGAAGTGCATCATCTTGCCATGAAGTTTCAAAATGACACATAATATTTAATATATGTTGTCTGATGATTAGATCTTCTTCAGTGAGGAAGTGACCTTTTATAATTGGCAAATCATTGTTATCTACTCTTTTTTTATACTCTTTTAACTTTTTTTCATTTTGTGCAAAAGCATACCAAGAATCACTAATTGCCGACATTCCTAAACCAATCATCAACTGTGTTTTATTGGTCGTATAACCCATAAAATTTCGATGCATATTTGCATTATCGAATGCCTTAAAAAGAGAATCTTCTGGTAATGCAAAATGATCCATGCCTGTCTCAATATATCCTAAATCTACCAACATTTGTTTTCCAATTTCATACAACTTCCGTTTACGTTTTCCTTTAGGGATATCTCCTTCATCAAAACCACGCTGCCCTACTCCTTTTATCCAAGGTACATGTGCATAACTATAAAAGGAAATTCTATCCGGTTTCAACCGAATTGTCTTCAATATAGTATCAGTAACATCCTCCATTTTTTGAAAAGGCAATCCAAATACCAAATCATGGCTAATTGAGGTATATCCTATTTCTCTTGCCCATTTTGTGACATTTTTCACGTTTTGAAAAGGCTGAATTCTGTGAATAGCCTTTTGAACTTTTCTGGCATAACATTGCACACCAAAACTGACTCGAGTAAAACCTACGTTAAATAGGGTTTGCAAATGTTCTTTAGTTGTGTTGTTAGGATGACCTTCAAAACTAAATTCATAGGCTTCATGTAACTCGACAGTATCTAGAATACCTCTTAGCAGTTGCTCCAAATTTTCAGCTCGAAAAAAAGTGGGCGTTCCTCCACCTAAATGCAGCTCTCTTAGCACAGGTTTTTCTGGAAATAAATCTAAATAGAGTTTCCATTCTTTTAATAGTGTTTCTATGTATGGAATCTCAACAGTATGTCTCTTTGTTATGTGTTTGTGACAGGCACAAAACGTACATAAACTTTCACAAAACGGCAAATGAATGTATAAACTGATGCCTTTTTTCGAATTGCTTTCTTCGAACGAATGTTGAAAAGTTCGTACCCAATCTTTGGTACTGACACCTGTTTCATTCCAATACGGTACCGTAGGATAACTGGTATATCGAGGCCCAGGTACATTATACTTTTGAATTAAATTATTATTTTGCATTGATCTCTAGTTGTTTGGCCAAAAGTACTGTTGAACCTATTTCTTTTCTATGACATTTATCATGTTTGATTTTAAGAAAAACGAATAATTTTGAATACTAATCAATAATTCAAACTCATGAAAAATATACTTTTATTAACCGATTTTTCTAAAAATGCACAGAACGCTATTCACTACGCGTTAGAGTTTTTTAAGGGTTCAAAACATCATTTTTTATTATTATATGTGCAAAAATCTTCTGGTTCTGCATTGGGTGATTTAATGTCTTCCTCGCCAACATCAACAGTATATGAGTCTATTATAAAAAAACCGAAAGCTGAACTAACAAAAATGGCGGATAGCCTAAAAGATGATTACATCAACGAAGATTATTCATTTGAAGCAACGTGCGACTATGACGATTTTATTGGTGCAGTTAATCAAACCGTTCGTTTAAAACATATTGACCTTATTGTGATGGGAACCAATGGTGCAACAGGCGCGGCAGAAGTTGTTTTTGGAAGCAACACGATTAACGTCATAAGAAATGTTGATTGTCCTGTTTTAGCCATACCTCAAGGATATACATTCAAGACACCAAAGACAGTATTATTTGCGACTGATATTGACGAGAAATTTACTGATGCGTCACTCACTCCATTGATGCATATAGTCACAAAGTTTAACGCTGAAGTACAAATTCTTACCTTAGAAAAGGAAACACATATTGATTCTTTACAAGCTAAAAAGGATAAAATGAACTCTTTTTTCAAAGGTATTCAACATCGTTTTTATCCAATTGATAACGTGCCAATTGATATCGCCATAGATAGTTTTGTACAGATTAAGCTTGTAGATTTGACCGCAAAGATTATAAACAAAGAATCATTCTTAAAACGATTTATATCTGGGTCATCTACCGATGAAATAACCTACAAAAGTAGGGTTCCACTTCTTATAATGCATCCTTAATACCTCATTTAAACTGGTGTGATTAGTAAAGGTATAGACGTATGAAAGCCGATTTTTTTTATGACAGGTTCATGGGTGAGTTTTTCTATAAAACTATGCTCATATTTGGCCAAGCATATTAGATTAACGTTTTCCTTTTCAGCGTATAATGTAATCGTTTTTGATAGTGCTGCATCACTTTCAATTTCCTCAAACATAGTCAAATCTTTTTCGAAATATGTACCAAGGAGTTCTCGATTATATGCTTGTAACTCAGAAAATTTTCTCTCTTTCTTAATATATACAAAACGTATGCTCAAATTATGTATTTTTTGTAATTCTATAATACAACTGAGGGCTTGCTTATCTAGACTTTTCTTATAATCAGTGGCAAAAATCAATTGTTCTAATTCTTCATACACGTACTTTTCTGGAACGCATAATATAGGGCACGTATCAACATGTTTAATGATTTTTACTGTATTACTACCCATAAAAACTTCTTTTAAACCTGTTGCGCCACTAGTTCCCATAACAATCAAATCTATATGTTCTTTTTCAACAATATGTTGCACAATAGATACGAGTGTACCTAACTTAGATTGACTAACATATGTATGTTTATCATTGAGCATATTTTCTTCTAAATGTGCTACTATTTGCTGTAGTTTCTCTTCTGACTCCTTTTGTAATACTTCAGAAACTTTTCGCGCGGCAAATTGATGCATAGTGTTCGGCATTCTTGACGGGTTCGTTTCATACGTATTTAAAATATAAAAGGTACATGGTATGTCATCATATAAACGAATGGCATAGGTCAGAGCATCCCAGGCATTATCAGAAAAATCTGTTGGTACTAATACTTTTTTCATCTTATTTTTTCATTTTTTTTGAAGGAATTACTAAAAATGGAATATTTAAATGGAAACCTATTTGATGAATCACTGGTTTAAAGAACAAATTTTCAAAAAATGAGTGCTTATTGTTAATCATCATTAATAATTGAACGTATCTTTCTTTTTGAAATTCATTAATCGCTTCCGTAATTTCCTGATCCCTTTCGTTATAGTAAGTATCATTAAAATCAAGTAATAGTTTTTCCAATTTCATTTTATTGGTTATTTCAACCTCATTCAATTCTCTTCCATATGATACATGTAATATGTTTATTTTTGATTTGTAAATACGCGCAATTGTCTTCAAAAAGCGCAACTGATTTTCCGTATAATGCACCCTAAAGTCAGTTGGAAATAAAATGTCTGAGGGTTTCTCAAAAAAATATCCATCCGGAATCGCTAGTACTGGGCACGTTCCTTTTTTGATTAAATGAATAGTATTCGAGCCAAACAAAACTTCTTTCGCTCCCGTTGCGCCCTTTGTCCCCATTATAATAATATCAATATCATGTTTAGTTACTAAATGTCTTACCTCGTCCGTCAAGGTATTAAAAGATGATATTGTTTCGACAGTGTGCTTTTCATTCGAGAACTTATGCTGCAATTTCTCTAGTTGGTCCTCCGAATTTTTCTTGATAGTATTCATGAGATCACCAACATATCCTCCAACATTCATTTGAACATCATACGTGTAAATTATTGGGGTATAAGTATTTAATAAGTAAAAAGTACATCGCTCTTCTTCGAAAAGTTTCTGTGCATAATTTATTGCATTCTGAGCATTTTCTGAAAAGTCTGTCGGCACCAGTATATGTATCATAATATCTAATATTAAAAATTTAACACGATAAAATTAAGAAGTCAGGCAAGAAAAAATTATGATATTCATCATCTTCATAAAATATTTCAAAGGAGATGACAACTGATTTTTATCATGTATATCTATGATGAAAGCTCCTAATTTTGCTACCATAAACGATACCTTTTAACCATGGAGAATCCTGAAAGACTTAGCGTTCGATTTTATCAAAAGCTTGGTAAATTATTTTATGCAATCGCAGCGGCCGACAATGTTGTAATGCCAGCTGAGTTTGATAAACTTAAAGAAATAGTAAAGGCTAAATGGATTACTATAGATGATTTTGAAGATGATTTTCATACTGACGCAGCTTATCAGATTGAGGTAGTCTTTGACTGGTTAAATACTCAAGAGAAATTAAATGCAACAGTTTGGTTTGACGAGTTTATGGAATTCAAAAAAGAACATAGTCAGTTGTTCAATCCTGAAATAAAAGACCTGATCTTAAAAACGGCAAATGTCATTGCTGCGAGTTTTCGTGGTAAAAACAAATCCGAATTAATATTGCTTGCCAGACTTAGTTTGAACTTTAAATAAATATAAGATTATAAGTTATTATTTTAACAAAACCGTTCCTGATCCTTTTGATAAAGTTATAGAAAAAGTGACTCGGCACCTACAGGATGAAGGGTTTGGAGTACTGTCAGAAATTAATATTTAGGAGACCTTGAAAAAGAAGCTAAATCTTATGTGAGCTGTGCCGTTGGAAGGATTAACAAATAGGGGCTTTTAGAGGTCAAAGTGTAAGTTCACAGATAAAATACAAGGGTTCACAGATTATATTTTTCTACTGTCTAAATTGAGTACATATTTGTTGCATGAAGACATGTCATCAGATAGTATTTATGTTGTTTATCACTGCACATGGCTTTGGTCAAAAAACTGAAATAAAAGGTGTTATACTCGATCAACAGACAAATAACCCTATTCCTTTTGCCACAATAGCCGTATTCAACAAAGCTACTATAATCGATGGAACATCGACTGCAGAAAATGGTACTTTTGAGTTAGAGATTAAGAAAGAATATACGTCTATTGCAATTAGTTTTATAGGATATCAAACGACGACTGTTCAGAAAGCAAAAATTACTTTTCCATTTATTGTCAAACTTGTACCCACTACCAACGATCTTGACGAAATAACAATTACCGCCGAACGTACCACATCTCAACTAAAAATAGATCGTAGAATTATAAATTTAGGGTCAGACATTCAAAATGCAGGCACATCGGCGTTAGAGGCCTTTGATCAAATTGCGGAAGTTCAAGTTGATTTGGGAACGGGAAACCTTAACTTAAGAGGTTCTGCAAATGTAAGACTCCTAATTAATGGCAAGCCTTCATCACTAAATGCTACAGAAATATTAGAACAACTTCCATCCTCCTCTATCAATAGAATCGAACTTATCACAACGCCTTCGGCAAAGTATCAAGCCGACGGGATCTCAGGTATTATTAATATAATTTTAAACAAAAATCGTTCGAACGGTATGAACCTACATGTGAATTCATCACTAGGTACCAAACGATACAGCTACGGTTTTGAAGGGAATTATAATTTTTCAAAACTCAATTTTAGAATCAATGCCTCCCAAGCTGGGCGCCGCATGAATAGTGAACAAAATATCTCTAGAAGATATGAAGATAATTCACTAGAAAGTATCTACACCCCACATGATTATAACGGTTTAATTAGAAAAATAAATTCCGGAGTTGATTTCTTTATCAGCGATAAAGATGAACTTTCATTTCAAATTGACTATACCGATGATTATCATAGTTTTTATAATAACTCTTCTTTCTTTGATTTAACAAACAGAGATGACTATCAGTATTTACGAAGATCCGCCCATGAACATGAAACCACGATCTTCAATACTAATTACAGAAAAGAGTTCTCAAATGAAAATCACTATCTGGAATTTGACTTTAACTTAAATACCAGTATAAATCAATATCCAGCGTCAGATGTTGAAAATAACACCTTTCTTTTTGATGAAATCTTGAATGAAGATTTCAAATTAAGTGCGCTTTCATTTGATTATAGTCATCCCATCTTCGAAAAAAGTACCATTGAAGCGGGCATTTCATGGAACAAAAGTATTTTAGAAAGTGCTCAACAGCGTACTTTCTCGAATCAAACACTATCTAGCAATAGATTTGAATATGACGAACAACTTCTAGGAATGTATACGCTTGTGAAAACAAACATTGGTAAACTCAACCTCCAAACAGGACTACGCTATGAATATTTCAGCTCTCTTTCTAATGCGACTAGTGGTGAAAATAATTTAAAATTAACATTTAAAAACCTGTTTCCATCTATTCATTTATCATATGCTTTTAATAAGAACAACAGCATTAATCTAGGATATAATAAACGCATTTCGCGGCCAAATTTTCATTATTTAAATCTTTTACAACTCGGCAATCCATATTTCAGGTTCATTGGAAACCCCAATATTGAACCTCAATATAGTGACAACATAGAATCGAGTTATCAGTATAAAAAAGGAAGTTTCAACATGGGCTTAGGTCTGTTCTATCGTCATTTAAAAAATGTAATACAACGTCTAAATAGTATTGAAGGAAATGTACAAACCATCTCATTCGAAAACTTTGGTACAAACGATGTATTTGGGGTAGAGCTCAACTCTCAAATGAAAATTACACCTTTTTGGAATACCTCTCTTGGTGTTAATTATTATCATACTATAGTCACTAACAATGATCGTCTCACTTGGAACACGCTTTATGCTTCGAACATTCAGCTTAAAAACACATTCAATCTAGGTAAGAAAGCAGGCATAGATATTACATATAGGCATACTCCAAAAAAACAAGACCCATTTTTTTACATACTCCCTAGACATAGAATTGACATTGCCGCTAGGGCCAAATTTTTGAAGAATAGATTGATCACGAATATCCGTGTGGTCGATGTACTCGACAACAATTTGATGAAACGATTTACGGTCGCGCCAGATTTTAGTCAAGATGAAACTTGGCGCTTCCAGACGCAAACTTTTGGTGTGTTATGGAGTATAAAATACGTTTTAACTAAGAATGATGAACAAAAGCGTAGACGCAAAAAAAGGACATACATCCATGAAAACGATATAAATTAAAATCACTATATATGAAAATAACACTGAAAATTGCAATCCTACTAATATGTTCGAGTATTAACGCTCAAGATAAAGAAAGTCGCATTACACTAGACAATCTTGTAAAATGGAAAACATACGGGGAAGGAAACGTAAAGATAAAAGAAAATGCACTTCAACTATCTGAAATCTCTGAATCTAGTGGTCTCTTTCTTATAAGTCCGAAATCTTATGAAGGTGATCTGACCATTTCTTATAAGGCTAAGGCACTTACAGAAACCTCTGTTATTATTACCTTGTTTTCAGTTCTTGACAGTCTGAATGCAACCACACTTACAATTCCGAAACCAGGATTGTCAGGTTCAGATCAATGGAAATGGAGAAGTTCTTTATCACATTATAACTTAACATTTAACAACAAATCACATGGCATCACACCATTTTTATTTAAAAACATATCGTCATTAGAAAAAGACTTTCATTTAAAAGCTGCGAAAAATAGTATGTCTCCAAATGAGTGGTATGCTGTTAAAATAGTCAAAAAAAATAATGAAATCATCTTTAAGTTAAATGATACTATTATCTTTAAAAAAGAGGATTGCAATCCTCTAAAGAAAGGCCATATTTTATTTAGAATTAGTGGTGGAAGTACCACAGACAATACACTTCTCGCAAAAATTATGATAAAAGACGTGATAATTCTTCATCAATAAGTATAACTTGCTCGAATGATGAACCGATTAGAAAATATAGATACATTTATTAAAAAAGAGCCATGGCTACATATACTTTTTTGGTTGATTGTGTTGTTTTTTCCATATCTTAAGTTTGCAGATAAAGCAGGTGGATATAACATAAGTCTCTTCCATGATATGGTAGCATTAGTCTGTGATATGATACCATCGTATATCATGTATTTATGGTTTTTTCCATTAAAGAATAAAAAGAAATATATCATCTTAATTATCATTATGTTTATTTCTATTGCCTTCTTATATGATTATTTGGATGGCTTTTTTCATGATGAACCTGTGCACACTCGCTTAAGTACTATCATCTCAAGTATCATCAAATATATATCGTTTAGTTTGCTATTTTTCGCCTTGTATTCGGTAAAAGAAATATACAGAAAACAGGTTGAATTTGATCAGATATCACGGCAGAAAAAAGAGGCTGAACTTAGCGCTTTGAAAACTCAAATTAATCCGCATTTTTTATTCAACTCGCTAAACACCATTTATGGTAGCGCATTAAAAAAAGAAGATAAAACTGCTGATATGATTCTACAACTTTCAGATAATTTTAGATATTTATTAGTTGAAGGGCAAGAAGATAAAGTCGCCATCCACAAAGAGATAAAACATTTAAAAGATTATGTTGAGTTACAAAAAGAGCGCTTGGTAAATAAAATATCTTTAGAATGGTATGAAGACATTGATAATTATGAGCAACATGTTGCTCCATTACTCCTATTGCCCTTTGTTGAAAATGCTTTTAAATATACGAGCGTATTATCACAGAAACATCATAAAATATTGATAAAGCTTTCGTTGAACAAAAAACAACTATTCTTCGAATGTTCGAATCCTTATAATGAACAGAAACATACGATGGACGTGCAATGGCAAAGCAGCGGAATAGGTTTAAAAAATGTAAGGGAGCGTTTAAGATTACTATATCCTAAAAAACATGAACTCGACATTACGACGAAAAACGGATTTTTTCATATAAAGTTAACTATACAATTATGATTCGTTGTATCATTTTAGAAGACGAAATACCGGCTCAAGAAATCCTTCTAAGCTATATAAAGAAAACCCCTTTTTTGACCTGTATTGGAACGTTTGAATCTGGAATTTTAATTCCGCCTGAAAAAATGTCGGAGGCCGATCTCTTATTTCTAGATATCCAACTACCAGACCTGAGCGGTATTAACTTTTTAAAATCAATTGCGCATCCCCCAGCCGTCATTATTACCTCGGCATTTACCAGTTATGCAATTGAAGCTTTTGAACAAGCTGTTGTTGACTATTTAGTAAAGCCAATCTCGTACGAGCGCTTTTTTAAGGCTGTACATAGAATCAAGTATATAATATCTTCGACTGAAGAAAAAAGAAAAAAGCAATTGCTGGTATATGCTAATAAGACCATGCACGTCATTAACACAGATGATATTATATATGTTAAAGCCGCTGTTGATTATGTACATCTAATTCTTGAAAATCAGAAAATATTAGTCTTAGATAGCTTAAAGAACTGGGTCGAAAAACTAACCCATCACAATTTTGTACAAACACATAGGTCTTATTTAGTGAACTTAAAAAAGATAGACAAATTAGATGCAGGCCACATCTACATTAGAGAATTGAAGCTTCCTATTGGTACTACTCATAAGGATCAACTACTCTCAAAAATTCAAAACAAACTATAAATATTCAATCGCTACTTCTCACTATTATGGGTTCAATTTTAGGACTGGAGCTTCTTATAAAACAATTTGTGTGTTAAACAATTGTTAAATACATTAATACTTTCTTTTTTAATAGTATTACTATTATATTTGCATTTGAAACTATGGAACAGCTTTCTATACATATCAATATTAGTGCAGAACTTTATACTAAAGATCCTAATTCAACAGATCTTGGTCGTAAGATCGTTTCTACCAGTATCGAAATGATAGACGAGCTTGGATTCGAATCTTTTAACTTTAAAAAATTAGGTCAACAAATTGGTTCAAACGAAAGCTCAATTTATAGATATTTCGAAAGCAAGCATATGCTCTTATTATACTTAAATGCCTGGTATTGGAGTTGGGTAGAATACAAACTCGTATTTGCCACGACCAATATTAAGTCTTCTAAAGTAAAGCTTGAAGAAGCCATACATATGTTAACGAAGAGAATTAATGTCGATAATTCGTTTTCTTATATTAATGAGGTCATATTGCATCGTATAATCATCGCAGAATCATCAAAAACATATCATACGAAGGAAGTTGATGCCGAAAATGAGAAAGGTTACTTTAAACCATATAAAAGGGTTGTACAACGCGTAAGCGATATTGTTTTAGAGAACAACCCAACATATAAATTTCCGCACATGTTGGTTTCTACCATAATTGAAGGTGCACACAAACAACGCTATTTTTCAGATCATTTACCATCTCTGACGGATACCGAAAAAGGAAAAAATAATATTGTCAATTTTTACACTGATCTAGTATTCAAAGTAATATGAAGCCAGATAATTATAACATACAATCCTCATTTCAGAAACTAGCAATACTCGCTTTGGTTCTTGGTATATTAACGCTTCCTGCTATTTCAATGTTTTCTTCTTTACATGATGAAAGCCAAAATTTCATCGAACTCCATGATGAAAAAGACACTGGTGAACAGGAAAAACTAGAGGAAAATAGTAAAAATGAAAAAAAAGACCTGCAAATTGCTCATCTTGATTTGCGAAATATCAACAGTATAAAAGCATCAAAAAATTATCGATTACAAGCGCTTAAGAGAGATTTTATACTTGAAATACCAATTCCTCCGCCAGACCTAATCTAATTACTTATCGGAATAACTATTTAGAAATTTCTAATAGTTACTCATTTATCTAATTTCTTAGATAAATCAGGCACTCATGTGCAAATTTTATTATCAATTATAAAATTATCGAATGAATTCAAAAAAACTGACCCCTTGGAGGCGCTTTATTGGCCTGCTCCAATTGGACAAAAAAGATATTAGACAGGTATTTTACTATGCTATTTTTGCAGGACTTGTAGCACTATCGCTGCCTTTAGGAATACAAGCAATTATTAATTTAATACAAGGAGCGCAAGTATCTACTTCCTGGATTATACTTGTGATATTAGTCACATTGGGTGTAGCATTTCAAGGAGTGCTTCAATTAATGCAAATACGGATACTAGAAAATATCCAACAGAAAATTTTTACTAGGTCGTCATTCGAATTTGCCTATCGCTTTCCAAAAATAAAAATACGGGAACTCCGTAATTTTTATCCACCAGAGCTTGCCAATAGATTTTTCGATACACTCATCGTTCAGAAAGGCTTATCTAAAATTTTAATAGATTTTCCGGCGGCCTTGTTGCAAATTGTATTCGGGCTTATGCTCCTCTCTTTTTACCATCCGTTTTTTATCATTTACGGATTACTGTTACTTTTATTAGTATACTTTTTATTTACTCTAACCGCAAAAAAAGGATTGGAGACAAGCCTCTTAGAATCTCAAAACAAATATAAAGTAGCACATTGGATACAAGAGATCGCACGATCTTTAATTAGTTTTAAATTATCTGGAAATACAGATTTAGCGATGTCTAGAAATGATAAACTCACAACAAAGTATTTAAAAGCGAGAGAGGGTCATTTTAAAATACTAAAACTTCAATTTATACAGATGATTGGTTTTAAAGTATTGGTCACTGCCGGTCTTCTTATTATTGGAGGTTTATTAGTACTGAGTCAACAAATGAACATCGGACAGTTCGTTGCTTCAGAAATTATCATTCTTTTAGTAATCAGCTCTGTTGAAAAATTAATCGGAGGTTTAGAATCTTTTTATGATGTGTTGACATCTCTTGAAAAAATTGGGCAAGTAGTTGATAAAGAGCTAGAAGCCCAATCTGGTGAAGATCCTTTTACAAATAGAAAGGACCTGCATGTTGAGCTAAACAATATTCACTATAGTTCTCCAGAAGGGCAAGAAATTTTGAATGGAGTCAATTTAAACATTCGCGAGAATGATAGAATTTTATTGGATGGAGCAAGTCGCTCAGGAAAAACCACATTGCTAAAATTACTATCGGGTTTAATAGAACCTGACAGTGGTGCCTTTTACATTAATGAAAGCTCTATGAAAGGTGTTTGGCCTAATAAATACAGAGCGCATGTCGGGCAAGTACTGCCAGATCAAACTCCTTTTGAAGGTAGTATCTTAGATAATATTACCTATGGAGAAAATGGGTATTCTAATGAATACCTGCATGAGATTCTTGAAAACGTTGGCCTTCTTGATTTTATCAAAGAACAGCCAAAAGGTCTTAAGACAATCTTATATCCTGAAGGGCAGCAAATTCCCTTTACGGTATCCAAACGAATTGTGTTAGCGCGCGCCATTTTTAATAATCCTAAACTCTTAATACTGAAGGAACCTTTAGAATATTTCGAACCAAGAGAAGCAAAGAAAATTATTGCCTATTTAACCTCATTTGATCGCGAATGGGCCCTTATCATAGTCAGTAAAAACCCTTTATGGAAATCGAAATGCAACCATATAATGGAAATAAAAGAAGGTAAAGTAACCATTAAAAAAAGAAACAATGCTTAATATTTCTCATAACAAATTAAACAAAAAAGTTACGTTAGAAGGATACGACGCACATAAAGAAGTATTCCATTCAAAACAGCATAAACTATTTAACAGATTCATTGGAGCATTTGCCATCATTGGGATTATTATCTTATTTCTTCCATGGACTCAAAATGTAAATGGTAACGGTTACATAACAACCTTAACTCCAGATCAACGTCCACAGACAATACAATCCCCTATTCCTGGACGTATAGAGAAATGGTATGTAAAAGAAGGGGACTTTGTAAAGAAAGGAGATACAATTCTATTCATCTCAGAAATAAAAAATGAATATCAAGACCCTTTGCTCGTTGAACGCACTAGCATGCAACGAGATGCCAAAAGCAAATCTGTTTCAGCTTATAAAGAAAAAATAAAAGCATTAAACAATCAAGTATCAGCACTTAATAGTGAACGTACTTTAAAGTTGTCGCAAGCCAAGAATAAATTGGCACAATCCTATTTAAAGGTAAAAAGTGATAGTATCGATTTTCAAGCAGCGAAAATCAATCTTGATATTGCACAAAAACAATATAATCGTACTGAAACTTTACAAAAAGAGGGTTTAAAAGCAACAAAAGATGTTGAGCAAAAACGACTTAAACTTCAAGAAGTACAAGCGAAATTAGTTTCGCAAGAAAACAAACTGTTAGCAAGCAGAAACAATGTTCTCAATGCAACTCTTGAAATCAACAGAGTTTCTGCCGAATACGCAGACAAGATTTCAAAGTCTCAAAGTGAGAAATACACTGCCGAATCCAATCAGTTTGAGGCTGAGGCTCAAGTATCAAAGTTAGAGAATCAAACAAGCAATTACGAAATTAGAAATGCTTTATATTATATCACCGCTCCTCAAAATGGTTTTGTGAATAAGGCCTTAAGAGCGGGACTGGGAGAAACTTTTAAAGAAGGTGAAAAATTGGTTGGTATTATGCCCACTAACTATGATCTTGCCGTAGAGACTTATGTCGATCCAATAGACCTCCCTTTAATCCATATTGGAGAAGAAGTTCGAATACAGTTCGATGGTTGGCCGGCTATTTTCTTTAGCGGATGGCCTAATGCCGGATTTGGCACATACGCTGGCAAAGTAGTAGCTGTAGAAACCTTTATTAGTGAAAATGGCAAATTTAGAGTATTGATTGCTCCCGACACAAATGAAAATGAATGGCCTAAAAACGTTCGTGTGGGTTCTGGGGCTTACACTATTGCGTTATTAAAAGATGTTCCTATTTGGTATGAGCTTTGGCGTAAACTCAATGGTTTCCCACCCAACTATTATACTCCAGAAAGCACTCCAACTAAAAAACAATCTTAATGAGCTGTACAATGAGATACATCCTAGGCTTCCTTTTTGTTTTAAGTACAGAAATAGTCCTATCACAAACTCCAGCTGTAAGTCATAAACAATTACTTACGTTTGAAGAATATTTGGGGTATGTAAAACAGCACCACCCTTTAGTAAAACAGGCTAATTTGACATTATCAGTTGGAGAAGCTAATTTACTGAAAGCACGCGGTGGTTTTGATCCTAAAATAGAAGTAGATTACGATCGAAAAAAATTCAAGAGTATTGAGTATTTTGATCAATTAAATGCAACATTTAAAATTCCAACCTGGTACGGAATTGAATTTAAAGCCAATTTTGAAGAAAATACAGGTCAATTTTTAAATCCAAATTTGAGCGTTCCAGAAGGTGGACTCTATAGTGCAGGTGTCTCATTTTCATTGGCGCAAGGCTTTCTGATCAATGACCGTATGGCGATGCTTAAAAAGGCAAAATTATTTCGAGAGCAGTCGAAAGCGGATAGAAACATTCTCGTTAATGAACTATTATTCGAAGCCAGTAAAGCCTATTTTTTATGGCTCGAAGCTACAAATGAGCAATATATTTACGAGCGTTTTCTCCAAAATGCAAATGACCGACTTATCGGAGTAAAAAGTAGTGTTGAATCCGGAGAAAAAGCTGCAATCGACTCAGTGGAAGCCAAAATTGTCGTTTTAGACAGACAATTGAACCATGAAGCTGCCAAATTAAAAAGAAGGAAGGCAGCATTGAATTTGAGTAATTATTTATGGTTGAACGATATTCCTATAGAGCTTCGGGAAAATGTTGCGCCTGAAACTCCAGAGGATACAGAATTACAATCTGTGTTATCAGTAGATGGTATTACCACGAACTCAACTGTAATTTCAAACCATCCAAAACTAAAGTCTTTGGAATACAAAATTGAAGGTCTTTCGGTTGATCGTTCTTTGAAAAGAAATAAGTTATTACCTAAAATAGGACTCCAATATAATTTTCTTTCTTCCGATTATGATCAAATAAATACATTTAATACCGATAATTACAAGGCAAGTCTAAATATTAGCTTGCCAATATTCTTAAGAAAAGAACGAGGAGATTTAAAGCTTGTAAATTTGAAACTAAAAGATGCCAATTTTGAGCGAATATCTACCGAACTATCTCTACAAAATAAAGTAGCTGCTGTTAGGGTCGAAATTTCTTCGCTTACAAAACAAAATATACTTGTGCGTTCGATGGTGAACGACTATACTTCTTTGGTAAAAGCAGAAGAACGTAAGTTTTTTCTCGGAGAAAGTTCCTTGTTTTTAATAAATACACGAGAAAAAAGTTTAATCAATTCTCAACTCAAAGAAAATAAATTAACGGTGAAACGTTTGACAGCAAATGCACGTCTTTTTCATGCTATGGGAACTATGTTAACAGATACTATACAGTAATTATTTCTTATGGTCATAAGGGCAAGAAGCGAAATAATCTTGAATACTGAACTTCCTATCGTCAAAAGTGTCTGATAAAATTTTAAAATGTCTAATTCTATCGATTCTAAACGCTCTCATATCAGTACGAAGATGACACCAGGCGATTAATATCCATTTATTATTGGTCGAATACATCGCGCATGGTTCTATCTTTCGAAAGGAGATTCTAGGATCCTCTGCTTTTTGATAATTAATTTCTACCAAATTAAAGTTGGTTATTGCCAACTGAATTTCCGACAAGGCATCGCTCGAAAATTCTTCATATTCCCAATTAAAAACGTGAATTTTATCATTTAATAATTCACTTTTCTGTTGAACCGAAGTCTTAAAGACCGATTTTATCTTTATCATAGCTTCATTAAAATCATTGACAAAAGAAACGTCTTTCGATTGACTAACTACATGTTGAGCTGTGATAAGCGCATTGGCCTGTTTTTCTGTAAATTGAACCGGTGCTACCGTATAATTATCTACTAAGCTATATCCTCGACCTTCAATGGTGTATACTGGTATACCAGCATCCTCTAATTTTCTAATATCTCGATAAATTGTTCGAACGCTTACCTCGTATTTTTTTGCAAGTTCAGAAGCCGTGAGTAACCGCTTAGATTTTAGCAGTGTCAAAATTGATATGAGCCTAGATAATTGTGACATATAAACAAAGATAGCGAACCCAAATAAGATTCGCTATCCAATTAGTTACTCCATAGAATGTAGCGCCACTCTATTTCCTTCGGTATCGGTAAATTGAGCGATAAATCCATTTTCCTTGATATCCATTTTAGGCATAATTATTTTTCCGCCTGCAGCTTCTACCCTCGATAACGGAACACTCAAATCGTCACCACCATTTAAATAGACCGTAGAACCATCTGTAGATGGCCTCATTCCTTCCATTTGCATAATAGCTCCACCTACTTTATGACTTTCCATTTCATATGGGAAAATTCCATACTTTACATTTTTATCATCCATATGATGATCAATGATTTCGGTACCTAAAACTTCATTATAGAATTTTTTTGCTCTTTCGTAATTACTTACAGGAATTTCAAACCAGTTGATTGCATTTTTCATGTGATCTTATTTTTTAATTAGTAATACTGCAAAGATATTTGAGGTATTGACAGATGATGTCAGAGGTGGTTTTGAATTTCAAATAAAAATTATTTCATCTTCATATATCGCTGTAACACTTCTTGATAGGCAAGCGGTGTATCAATGTCAGTTAAAAGTGCTCCACCGTCAATAGTAACTATAGCGTCTTTATGTTTGTTAGTTACCTTTTTTGCACCTTCATCTCCTTTTAATTGAATAAGCTCTCTTATGAATGTCTTATCAAATAGAACAGGTGCTCCCGACCATTGTATGTCGGCTTTAGAAATAATAATTTGTTTACTTCCAGGTTGAAACGCAGTTAACATCTTGTTGAAATGGGCCGTCGTTAACAAGGGTTGATCAATTAAAGAAATAAGGATGCCATCCATATTTGGATGTTGTTCGAGTAGGTGTGATGTGCCCTGCGCGATGGATGTTCCCATGCCATCTTCCCAGCAGTCATTGTGAACAATATCGATTGGCAAGGGCTCAATTAAAGGCAGTATTTTTTCTGCATAAGCCCCCATAACTACCGTCAACGATTCTCCGGTGGCTAATAAGTTAAGTATCTGATGTTCGATAAGTTTTTTACCATCCCAAGGTAATAACTGCTTCGGTTCTTTCATGCGGCTAGAACGTCCCGCTGCCAGCAATAAAAGTTGCACCTTACTCATGAATATGCCCCATTTTATCCTTTAAAAATATTGGTTGTTGCTTCCGTATAACGGATAAAATTTCAGCTAAAATTGATATGGCTATTTCTGAAGCGCTTTCGGCTCCAATATTTAATCCCATAGGTCCATTTATTCTGTCAAAAAAAGCTGGCTCAAGGTCTGGAAAATAATTTAGAAGTTGTTCAAAAACACGTTCTCGTCTATGCGATGGCCCCAATATACCGAAATAGGCCGGTGAAATATCTTTCAAAGCCATAAGGTATTTTATGTCTTTATGGAAACTGTGTGTCATTAAAACCACTGCCGTTTCACCATCCAATTGTGTAGTATCAACGGCTTCAAAAAGTGGTGTCAATAGACTCTTGGCTCCGACAAAATAATCGAGCGACTTTGCTTCATCCGGTGGTGCCACAATATGCACTTCCCATCCGATGGCCGAAGCCATTTTACACAATTGTACTGCATCATGTTCAGCACCAAAAATATAGAGCTGAAATATCGGTAGAAATTCTTGGGAAAAACAATCTAAAGTTGCTAGGCTCTCTTTATGTACTGAAGGAGAAAGTGGATACGACTCTTTTTCAATAGATAATATGGACCCTGCACCAATAAAGCTATCATTACTTTTCTGATAATACGAATGACATACAAAACTAGTTCTTTCTGAAAGTACTTTTTGAAAAGCATTTTCACAACTCGCTGAAATTTGCAATGGTTCGAGAAGAATGTATAAGGTGCCTTCGCACCCCAAACGATATCTACCATCATAGCTCATTAATTTAGGATCATTTGTTTCAAAAACGGATTGCGCTTGATGTGCGACTTCTTTTTCAACACATCCACCGCTTACCGCACCAATCCATTCACCATGCTCGCTAAGCAACATGCGTACACCTGGGCGTCTATAAGAAGACCCATCAAGTGACACTACAGTTGCCAATACCGACTGAATGCCTTTTTTTTGCCAACTAATTGCAGTTTTAATAAGTTCTTTGAGTTCGTGTGTCATTGCATCAAATCTACAAGAAAGAATAGAAATAGTAAGAACTACCGCACTCACATATTAGTGCAGCAATGCTCTATACTACCTACGCCTCATTCATTTATCCTACAATGGGTTGGTTCGAAGTAAAAGGTTGATGATAATGACGTTTTCCTGTTGCTTTGTACAGCGCATTTGCCAAAGCTCCAGAAGCTGGTGGTAAACCAGGCTCTCCTAGTCCTGTAGGTGCAATTTCATTTTCAACAAAGAAAACCTCTATCTCTTTAGGAGCTTGTGAATGACGCATCAACTGATACGAATCAAAATTTAGTTGATCGGGTGCTCCATTCTCAAAAGTGAGTTGGCTGTACATCGCATGTCCGATGCCGTCAACTACGCCACCTTGTATCATATTTTTCGCTGCGTCGGGATTTACTACAATTCCACAATCAGCAGCACACCATACTTTTTGAACCACGGGTTGTCCATTTTCCATAACCATGTCGATCACTTCTGCAACATATGAAAAGTGACAGAAATAGGCAGCTACTCCACGAAATACACCTGGTTTTTTCTCACCCCAATTCGACTTTTCTTTTACCAATTTGAGCACTCCGGCATATCTATCAGCTTCATATTCATACTTTTCTCCTACAGGATCCTTGATGGCACGATCAAATAGTTCTAAACGAAAATCTATCGGATCTTTTCCTGCTAATTCAGCCACTTCATCTAAAAATGCTTGTTCTGCTCCCGCCGTAAAATGCGATCGTGGAGCTCTCCAGGCACCGGTAGAAATATTGGTTGCCGCTTTTATCTTTTCTGCACTGTAATTTTCAACGGCTCCTGCCGGAAAACGATTCGGGAAAACTGGTCCACCCGGTAATCCTGCTCCCTTTACGCTAAAAGCTACTAAGTTATTATTTTCATCAAGGCCCGCTTTGTACGTTGATCGGTATATTGGTCGATACGTACCTTGACTCATATCATCTTCTCTTGTATACAAAAGCTTCACCGGACCACCAATTTTTCTGGAAATCGCGGCAGCTTCTAAACCAAAATGCACATATAATCTTCTTCCAAAGCCTCCTCCTATTCTCGTCATATTTACAGTCACCTTCTCTAGAGGCATATTTAATAGTTTGGCAACTGATCCTTCTAATGCTTCTGGTGTTTGCGTAGGACCAACTAATTCAGCTGAATCTGCAGTCACGTTCGCAAAAAAGTTCATTGGCTCCATAGTATTATGAGCCATAAACGGTGAACTATAGGTGCGTTCAATTACTTTCGCTGCTTTTTTAAAAGCTACAGCAACATTACCATCATTTCTTGCTTCTTCGACCTCACCATTTATGAGTGCCTTGTCAAGTCTCTTCGCGTGAGTTTCTGAACTTTCCAATTCTCCTACAACTTCCCAATCGGCCTTTAATGCTTTTTTAGCTTGCATTAACTGCCATGTAGAATCACCAACAATAGCAATCAATTGCGGAAATGCATTTACATCACTCCATGTAGGTTCCTTAATTGTAGTATCAATAATAAAGGCATCGTTGACACCTGCCATATTTTTAATTTCTTCTTCATTAAAGCTCTTCACTTTCATCCCAAAAGCAGGTGGATGTTCAATCATCGCCAACTGCATACCTTCTCTTTGATAATCAATCCCAAACAAAGGTTTTCCTGTTACTATTTTTTTGCCTTCGACATTTTTGATACTTGTACCAATCAGTTTAAAATCTTTTGGATCTTTTAAATCAACTTCTTCGGGTACTTCGATGCCAACTGCTTTACCAGCAATCTCACCGTAGGTTATACTTCTCTCTCCATTTTTCTCTTTAATCACCCCTTGAGATGCTGTTAAATCCGAAACTTGAAGGTTCCATTCTTTAGCGGCTGCTTCTAAAAGCATTCTTCTTCCTGTCGCTCCTGCCATTCTCAAGGCATTCCAACTCAAGCGAATCGACAGACTTCCTCCTGCAAATTGATTTTGATATAATCCTGTATTCAAAGGCGCTTGCTCAACTACCACATTTTTCCAGTCAACATCAAGCTCTTCGGCTACAATCATGGGCATCGAGGTCATAACATTTTGACCAATTTCAGGGTTCGGAGAATATAAGGTAACCATTCCTGTATCACCTATTTTAATATATCCATTGATATCGAACCATTCATTTGGTACTGCTACCATTTCCTCAGGTTTTGTACCAGGGGTACATCCAGCTAACCAGTTAAATCCGATTAACATACCACCGCCCGCAGCGGCCGATATTTTTATAAAAGAACGACGATTGAATTGTGTTTGTATCTTTGTCATGATTCTCGGATTTAAAGTTTTGAAGCTGTTTTAATAGCTTGTTTGATTCTTACATAGGTACCACATCTACAAATATTTCCGCTCATAGCGTCATCAATATCAGTATCTGATGGGTTTGGTGTATTCTTTAAAAGCGCCGCAGCCGACATCATTTGTCCTGCTTGACAGTAGCCACATTGTGGAACATCATGTTCAAGCCATGCTTTTTGAACTGGATGATCTCCATCTTTCGATAAGCCTTCAATGGTGGTAATAGCACCATCTTCTACTACAGAGATGGGAGTCATACATGATCGAATAGCAACGCCATCTAAATGAATCGTGCAGGCACCACATTGCGCAATACCACAACCAAATTTGGTTCCTAATAAGTTTAAATGATCTCTAAGTACCCAAAGCGTTGGGGTAGACGGGTCTACATCGACCTGATGTTTTTGTCCGTTAATGTTTAAGTTGAATGTTGCCATGTTGCAAAAATTTTCCTAAAATTAATTAATATTCATCAATAAAACTGAGAAACTTTTGAACATTTATGTTAAAATTGAACCATTTCATTTAACATTTCGCTTCGCGGTCGGATTCAATTTTGAAGTACTCTTGAACTAACAGTCTTCATTAAAATATTTTGTTTAAATAATTTTAATAATCATTAAACATTATGTAATTTGCACAAACGTTTAACATGAGTGATATGACATATTCTGCGCCAACATTTGATGAGCGACAATTGGATAGAATTATTGAAATGGCTTGGGAAGATCGAACTCCATTTGAAGCCATTTTATATCAATTTGGTATTTCTGAAAAAGAGGTTATTAAACTTATGAGAAAAACCTTGAAAAGAAAAAGTTTTAATCTTTGGAGAAAACGAGTTCAGAGTGGTCCTAGTCAAAAACATTTAAAGAAAAGAAATTCAAGTATAAACCGATTTAAATGTTCTAGACAGCGTACTATTTCTGGTAATAAAATTAGCAAACGATAATGGAGCAAGTATATTGTGAAAAATTAGAGATGTTTCCAACCAGTCTTGATGACATCTTGCAGCGCATTGATCAAATCGATCCTGTCAAATATGGTAGCACAAGAAATTTTATCGATGGAGCCGTTTCATATCTCTCTCCATACATTTCAAGAGGTGTTATCTCAACTCAATATGTCCTAGAAAGTTTATTAAAACGAGGTTACAATCCCACCCAGATCGAAAAATTAATTCAGGAGCTAGCTTGGAGAGACTATTGGCAACAGATATGGATTGAGAAGGATATCAATTCAGATATAAAAAGTCCTCAAAAAGATGTGATCAATTATGAAATTCCCGATGCTATAGTGACCGGTAACACAGGAATTAAAGCGATAGATCATTCGATTTCTCTTTTCTATGAAACGGGCTATCTGCACAATCATCTCAGAATGTACATCGCCTCTATAGCGTGCAATGTGGCCAGATCTCACTGGAAACATCCCGCACAATGGATGTACTACCACCTTTTAGATGCAGATTGGGCAAGTAATGCACTCAGTTGGCAATGGGTAGCAGGATCGAACAGTCATAAAAAGTACTATGCGAATCAAGATAACATAAATAAGTACTGTCACACCAACCAAAAAGACACCTTTTTAGATATTGAATACAATTCATTTAGCGACATGGCAGTTCCAACGAACCTCCAAGAGATTTCTAAAGTATCTTTGAAAACTCAATTGCCAAATTCTGATGCAATCACGATACAGAAGGTGTTGCCAACGCTAATTTATAATTTTTATAATCTTGATCCTACCTGGCATCAAAATAAGGAAGTTAATAGAATTTTGTTACTAGAGCCTTCTCATTTTGACAAGTATCCAGTCTCCAAAAAATCCATAGAATTTATGTTAAGCTTAGCTGATAATATTCCGAATATACAGGTCTACGTAGGAGAGTTTAGTGATCTTTTAGTCGAATTTGACATTGAGACAATTCGGTATAAGGAGCATCCTTTAAACCGTCATTACGAGGGATGTGAAGAATCACGCGATTGGATGTTTAGCCTTAACGGATATTTCCCTTCATTTTTTTCATTTTGGAAAAAAGCGAAAAAAGAACTTAAGTATTAATCATTAATGAAAAAACAACATCTACCGCAAAAAATATGCTTAGTTTGTCAACGCCCATTTTCTTGGCGTAAGAAATGGGAGAGCAATTGGGAAGCAGTTAAATATTGCAGTGAGCGTTGCAGAAGAAACAAGCATTAAATGAAAAGTGTACATCTCATTTTCCCTCATCAGTTATTTAGAAACTCCCCTCTTTTTGATATTTCGGGTTCAATATATCTAATAGAAGAGTATCTATTTTTTAAACAATACCCTTTCCATAAACAAAAAATTGCTTTTCATCGAGCCACCATGAAAGCTTATGAAGTCTATTTAAAATCTCTAAAATTTGATGTTCATTACATAGAAGCCACAGAAAAAGATGCTGATCTAAGAAAACTAATAGTTACATTAAAACGTCAAGATGTTACTCATATAAATTATATTGACCCAACCGATCATTGGATTGAGCAAAGACTTGAAAACACTTGTAAGGCACAAGGTATATCAACAAAAATATTCGAATCTCCTTTATTTTTGAATACAAATGAAGAGCTCTCTGTTTTCTTTAGAAAGGATAAAAAAAAATACTATCAAACAAAATTTTATACGGACGAGCGGGTAAAAAGACATATTCTTATTGATTCTCAGGGAAAACCTACAGGTGGGAAATGGACCTTTGATACTGATAACAGAAAAAAATATCCAATAAAAAAAATACCGCCTTCAATTCAATATCCCGATGTCGACGCATTTTATGAAGAAGCAAAGCGATATGTAGCAACGCATTTCGACCATCATATAGGTAGTTTAACCACCTCGTCACTTTATCCTACTTCGTACGAAGCAACCGATTCTTGGTTCGCACAATTTCTCGAACAGCGTTTTGCAGAATTTGGCACATATGAAGACGCAATTGTGGCAGAAAATTCTATACTCAATCATAGCGTTTTAACACCCATGCTCAATATTGGATTGATTACACCTGAAGAGATTGTAACCAAAAGCTTAAATTTTGCAGAGGAGCATAAAATTCCAATAAATTCGACAGAAGGTTTTATTCGTCAGATTATAGGATGGAGAGAATTTATTCGCGGTGTTTACGGTGCACGAGGTACTGAGCAGCGTACGTACAACTTTTGGGGTTTTCGAAAAAAAATCCCTTCCTCTTTTTATAATGGTACAACGGGTATTTATCCTGTTGATCAGACAATTAAAAAAGTATTGGCAACAGGGTACTGTCATCATATTGAGCGCTTAATGGTACTTGGCAATTTCATGTTACTTTGTGAATTTGATCCAGATGAAGTGTATCGTTGGTTTATGGAATTATTTATAGACTCTTATGATTGGGTCATGGTACCAAACGTCTATGGCATGAGTCAATTTGCAGATGGCGGACTCTTATCAACAAAACCGTATATCAGTGGTAGTAATTATTTGATGAAGATGAGCAACTATAAAAAGGGGGCATGGCAAGAAACATGGGACGGTCTCTTTTGGCGCTTTATGGACACGCATCGTAACTTTTTTATTAAAAATCCACGGCTTAGTATGTTGGTCCGCATGTTTGACAAAATGCCGAGTTCTAAAAGAGCAACTCATATCACAAATGCAGAATATTTTTTAGAATACTTAACCTAAACTTATGCTCCAAACAACATATTAGAAATAATGGAAATGACAACGCTCAAATTGGTTTTCGATACTGGAATGTTTGTTCTTATATGGATCGTTCAGCTGGTGATTTATCCGAGTTTCGACTATTATAGTACCAAACACTTAAACGCATGGCATGCAAAATATACGGCTAACTTTTCTATTATTGTAATTCCATTAATGATAGGTCAATTGGTATCAACGATAGCTCAATTATATGAGCATCAAAACATCAACACTATCCTTTCCATGCTTCTTGTAATCATTGTGTGGTTCCTTACATTTTTGATCTTTGTTCCTATCCACACCAAAATTACGGCTGACTCATCAGATAAAAACCTACTCAAGAAATTAGTTGCTTATAACTGGATGCGCACGTTGATATGGACCATCATACTTCTGGAACACTTATTTCCAAACTTTTAGAAAAGAGCTCTCTCAGTCAAAGAACATACCAACCAAGACGAAGTAAAATTCTTATAAAATTACAAGAGAGCCCTTTAAACCAATTTTATGAGCGCGGTTTTAACCTAGACTCTGCTCGTCGTTTTAATAGTGTTAATCTCTTCATTATATCCATTAATGTTGGATCTTTTTTCTTTTTATAGATTTCGTTTAAACTTAAAATTAGGCTTTTAAGTTGTAAGGAAGCGCGAATACGATCATCACGTGTTTTCAACGATAATTTTTTACTTTCAAAGTCTAATGCGGCGTTAATAATATCCATAATTATTGTGTTTAATTTATACTTAAGAGAAAGAACGATTTCGTCTTCCTATTGTATGTTTTTCGAGTATTCTAAAATTTTCTTCTCGTACCTTTTGATCCTTTTTCATTTCCCATAAAATATCGCTTGCCTTCTTTCGACTCCGCTGCAGTTCTACAATCGGGTATGGATAATCTTTACCCAATTCAAATCCATGTAATACCTGTTCTATTCTTGTCATTTTATATGGTTCATGGGCAAAATGAGTATCCAATGCTGCTAATTCGGGGATCCATTTTTTGATGAAACGTGCATCTGGATCATGTTCTAAACTATTTTTGATCGGATTGTAAATTCGTATCATATTGATACCCGTTTCTCCGGCTTGCATCTGAAGCTGAGGATAATGGATGCCTGGTTCAAAGTCTAAAAACATTTGCGACAAGTGTTTTGTAGCATCTTGCCAAGGTTGCCATAAATTATGGGTGAAAAATGAAACAACTAAGGCTCGCATTCTGAAATTTAAATAGCCCGTTTCATTTAAGCAGCGCATACAAGCATCAACTAAAGGGTATCCTGTTTTTCCTAACCTCCAAGCTTCTTGATACTCTTCCGAAATTTCCTTTTTCAATTTATGATACCCTTTATTTAAACTCAAAAATTCCATCGTATCTTCCATTTCAAACTTTTGAATGAAGTGCGCTTGCCATTGTAACCTCGAGATGAATGCATCTAAAGGCTTTTTGGTATTCGTCTGAGTGCGAAACTCCAAGGCCTTTTGAAACACCTGTCTAATTGATAAATTACCCCAAGCCATATAAGGTGAGATTCTACTACATCCTTTTCTCGACAGCAAGGGTTTTGAAATATGTAGCATATAGTTTTTGTATCTCGACTCGAAAAAAGTATCCAAATATTTTTTGGCCATGCCCGTTCCTCCTTTTTGGAAACCAGTATTTTCTGGGGTTTGCAATGAGGGAATTGTAAAAAGAGATTCCAGACGATTAATTTCATCAATAGTCACCAAGCGCTTTTGAGGATCTTCAAAAACAAGAAGCTTACTTAACATATAATCTTTCCATTGCAAAGCCCAACCCTTTCGATTCTTTAACCCCCTAAAAACGCCATTGTTGACATTTTCTTTCCAGGTGATCATATTGTTCTTACAGAAACGCTTTAAGGATTGATCTCTAAAATATGTCACTAATATTCCTGTTTCTTGATGGGAAAAAATAGTATCTATTTTATAGAGGCCAAGTAGCTTATTCAACACCTGTATAACTTCAGATCTTACAATTAATATTTTTGAATTATAATCGAGCAAAGAAGTATTTAAATCGATTAGCGATTCTTTAATAAAATGAAAGTGACGGTCACTATAATGCGGATCATTAATCAGAGAATCTTCCAAGACATATAATAGTAGGACACGACTACCTGTATTGATGGCATTCATAATGGCCTCATTGTCTTCCAAACGCAGATCTCGTTTTAACCAAACAATATGTATTTTCTCCTTTTCTAACATCGATTTTAGTTATTAAAACTCCTCTTTTTCCTGATCTTGATACACTAAGTAAAAATACAAAATGTTTCACTATATTTGAAAAAGATTAAACAAAAAATTATGTTAAATATTTACAGTCCTAAAACTTCTCAATTGTAGATACGTATATCGAGTTATCTGTTCAAATGAAATGTCGACATCATCTATTATACTGACAAATGAAAAATATTATAAAAATCATTTCTTACTTATTCCCAAAAGTTATTGTCAACTATGCCTATCATCAGTTGACCAATCCTCAGGTACGCAAGTTGCGTGATCGTGAACTTGATATAATTCAAAGAGCAAAAGAAGAAATTGTAAAATTCAAAGGTTTTTCAATCAAAACATATCATTGGGTGGGCCAAGGTAAAACCGTTTTGTTAATTCATGGATGGGAAGGTCAAGCGGGTAATTTTTCTGATTTAATTGAAAAGTTAATCGAAAAAGATTACAACGTTCGTGCATTCGATGCACCTTCGCATGGTTTCAGTAGTTCTGGTAAAACAAGTTTGTTTGAGTTTACTGAACTTGTTGGAATACTCATTAAAAGGTATAATGTGAAAAACTTAGTGAGTCACTCTTTTGGAGGTGTAGCAACCACTTATGCCCTATTCAATAATCTAGAGCTTGAAATAAACACATATGTCTTGCTTACAACTCCCGATAAATTCTCAGAGCGTATTGATGATGTTTCTGAACAAGTTGGTATTTCTGATACAGTAAAAAACATGCTCATAGCGCGACTTGAAAATGAAACAAAACTAAATGTAATCGAACTAAACGTGAGCGATTTCGTACAAACAATCAATGTCCGTAAGTCCTTAATTTTGCATGATAAAAATGACAAAGTAATTCCGATACATCGTTCAAAAAATGTGCATATGAACTGGAAGAACAATACGTTCGAAACAATAGAAGGTACAGGTCATTTTCGCATATTAAGAACCGAGAAAGTTATAGATCGTGTAATTTCCTTCATTGGATAACCTATTATATCTTTTGAATTCATTAATGACTATACTTTTTGAACACCGTTAACCCGTACCAAGCGATATATGCAAAACACAGTAATGGTAAAATAAACGAAAAATTCACCTCAGACGCTCCAAGAATTGTTGTATCGGCCACTCCATTTCCGCCGATATCAATGATAATTCCTTGCATTTTTGGCATTAATGCACCTCCAACGATTGCCATAACCAATCCTGCTGAACCTACTTTTGATTGTTCTTCGGTTAAATCTTCCAAAGCAATACCGTAGATAGTAGGAAACATAAGAGACATACAAAACGAAACACCAACGAGACAATAGAGCCCGACGATCCCTTTTAAAAATATAGTACCAACGATACATAATACCGCTAATAGCGCAAAATACATCAATAATTTTCCAGAACTCATTGTTCTTAATAAATAGGTGCCTATTGCTCTTCCTACAGTAAACAAAATAAATGCAGCCATTTGGTAATAACCTGCAGTTACAGCATCCATACCGATTCCTTCGGCGTATTGATAGATATAGGTCCAACACATAATTTGTGCTCCTACATACAAAATCTGCGCTAAGACCCCCAAAACGTATTTCTTATTCTTCGTTAAAACTGCAAACGTATTTCCTATGGGTGGCATCCCCGCATTATCTTTTGATTGAGGCATTTTATTTACTGCGAATATTACAAAAATACCAACCAATACGAGTCCTAAGATCACATATGGATTGCGAATAACCAATAAGTCAGATGTTTTAATCAACACCTTTGATGCCTCATCTAAGGCACTGAAATCAGCTATATCGTCAGATTTTAATCGTTTTAACACAAATTGTTGCGCCACAAATAATCCGGCAATTAAGCCTATCGGATTAAATGCTTGAGCGAGATTCAAGCGTTGTGTTGCCGTTTCTTTGGCTCCCATTGCCAAGGCATAAGGATTTGCCGCTGTTTCTAAAAATGCCAAGCCAAATGTTAATATGTATAATCCAAGGCAAAAAAACCAGAACTGCTCTGTAATTGCAGCTGGATAAAATAATAAGGCACCAACTGCATACAAACCTAACCCTATTAAAATGCCAACTTTATAAGAGTACTTTCTCATAAAAATTGCCGCTGGCAAGGCCATACAAAAATAACCTCCGTAAAACGCCATTTGCACCCATGCTGCTTGAGAGTTTGATAATTCTAACACCTTTTTAAAGGACTGTACCATAGGGTCGGTCACGGCATTCGCAAACCCCCAAAGAGCGAATAACGATGTTACTAAAATAAATGGAATTAATACTTCTTTAGAGACAACAGATGGTTTCTTGCTGATTTTATTCATACTACAATACTCTTTTATCAGGACATATTTAAACATAAAAAGAAGAGTGAGATACCCACTCTTCCTTTAATTTGAAACTAAAATAATTCAAATAATTTATGAGTACTCAAGAAACGTATAAAAAGGAAGATTTAGAAATTAGTTCGACCAATAACCAATTTAAAGATACAAGGGTATTGTTTCCTATAAAACAACCACTAATTTTTACTGATTATTTAACTTAAAGAGCTGTATATCATCATTGTTGTTGGCCACAATTATCAATTGCTCATCGGTGTTAGATATCATCTTTATTTTCTTAGCATCTTTATTCGCAAAAAAGCCACTTTCTAGATTAGACATCGTTGTAAAACCATTTTTACCATCACCAAATAATACAACCCCTGTACCAGCATCATTTCTTGGGGTTTCTATTTCAGAGACAAAAAGATTGCCCACCAGCAATATATCTAAATTGCCATCGCTATTTAAATCTTTTATTAGCAGGTCATTCACACTTGAAAACTGAGCTTCAACTGGTAATAGTTTAACGGCGAACTTTCCGTTTCCTAAATTTTCTATAAACGAGGTTCCAAAAGTTGTTGCTTTATAATATATGGCATCATCCAAGTTTTCTGCACCATAGACATCTGTTAGTTCCATACTTGCAAATGCGTCATATTTGCCAATGGTTTTCTTTAATTCTGGTATCTGAGTCGAAGAACATGAAAAACCACGTAAAGGATAATGTTTCTCTGCATTATAATAACCTAAGACAATATCTCCTTTCCCATTTCCATCAAAGTCCTTATAGTAAACATCGAAGGGTTTATCAGGAGACGCTTTATATTTATAGTTCAATCCTAAATTTCCCGCGATATAGTCCATATCTCCATCTTTATCAAAATCACCTTGTTCAATACTAAACCACCACCCATTGGTGTTTTCAAAATCGGGAATCGGCTGTTTGCTAAAAGTTCCTTGATTGTTCTGAAATATTGTAATTGCCATCCACTCGCCAACAATCATTAAATCTAAATCATTATCCGAATCATAATCGGTCCAAATAGCATCTGTAACCAATCCAATTTCGTTTAAATCTGGGGCTTTGGTTGCCGTAACATCAGTTAGTTTACCATTATTATTTTGTAGCAATTTACTAGTTGCTGGAAGTGGGTATTCGCCGGGCACATGTCTGCTCCCCACAAATAAGTCGACGTCACCATCGTTATCATAATCATTTGGGATAACCACGCTTCCACTAGCGTTAAACGCTTCAAGGGCATCGACTGACCTCACAAAGTTACCTTTACCATTATTTAGATAGACTCTATCTCGATAATTTTCGTGTCCTTTTTCATATTCATTACCTCCACTCACAACATATAGATCTTGATCTCCATCATTATCTAGATCAAAAAATACCGCATCAATATCTTCAAATAACTTATCTTTTTGGAAAACATTATTTGGACTCAATAAAAAATTTCCAACATCATCTTGTAAAAACAATTTCGAGGCATAACTAGAAGCTCCTCCAATGAAAACATCCTCTTTTCCGTCATTATTTACATCTGCAACGGCTAAGGAAGGCCCAAATTGAGATAGTTTATGAGGCAACAAGACTTGAGTTTCGTAATCATCATGATCATTCTCGGTATGTTTATAAGAGATTTTATAGTCGCTTGAAATATCTGTAAAAAGGCGAATCGCTTCGTTGGGTATTTGTTGACCGATTGATAATCCATCTTCTAGAAATACTTCTATTTCTTGATTTACATTGATATTTTTAAGAATTGTTTCTGTGTTGTTTGGCCAAATAATTTTAATCTCTTCTACTTTTTTTGCATCAGCTACACCAAAATGTGCACTATTTTCACTCGTAGAATAGATGCCTCTTACATTCGTGGTCTCGAGTACTTGGGTGTCATTCTCATTTTTTAAGAGCACTCTAGTTCCATATAGAGGTCTATTTTTTTTACTTTTTAAGGCCACCCTAATATAATTATTCTTTGCATTATTTCGGTAAACAAAGGCCTCATCATTGATATTATTCACCACCAAATCTAAATCTCCATCATTGTCTAAATCGGCATAGGCAGACCCATTAGAAAAAGATTTTTGATCCAATCCCCAAGATGATGAAACATTCTCAAAATTGAATTTTCCGTTATTCTTATAAGAATGATTCATTAGTTTCTCTGAAGGTAATAAGTCTAAGGTTTGTTCTAAATCTAAGATATCCCAGATCGTCACTTCACCTCCGTTGGGATTTTCTTTGGTCCATTTTTGTGCTGATGCTACTACGAAATCACCAACAGCTTTAGATCCATCGGTATTTCGAATGTCCCTCAATAGTCCGTTCGTAATATAAATATCCTTCTTGCCATCATTATCAAAATCAGCGATAAGGTTCGACCAACTCCAATCTGTCGCTTCGATATTCGCTAAATGCGCAATATCACTAAAGGTGCTATTTCCATTATTCAAATGGAAACTGTTATACATGTATTGGTAATGACCGCCGTCGTTCACTACTTTCCAAAAAGCCGCCGGATCCATGCCGCTCATATTCGATTTTGATCTAAAATTATCTTCCGCGACCATATCAACTACAAAAATGTCTAAAAAACCATCATTATTGATATCAGAAACATCTACGCCCATGCTGTAAAAAGACATATGATTCAAGGCCTCATCAGCCACACTTGTAAACGTTCCGTCCTTATTGTTAATATACATAAAATCAGGCGCATAAAAATCATTCGCGACATACAAATCTGTCCAACCATCGTTATTCAAATCACTTGCTGAAACGGCATTTGGAAATCCTGGTTTATCTAAACCTGCCATTTTTGTTGTTCTAATGAATTTTTTACCAGCAATATTTCTATATAAAACCGGTGCATACTGAGGTTGTAATAATTCTGTGCCCGAATACTTAGAATAGCTTCCTGGGTTTGGAGGCTGATTTAAAAGAAAAAGATCTAAAAAACCATCCTTGTCATAGTCTAGAAAAGTGGCGTGTCGTGTTCTTTCAGAGTTCGCAACTCCAAACTTATCAGCCATTTCTACGAACTTGGCATCTCCTTGATTTATATAAAGCCTATTCTTTCTGAGCGCTGGTTTATCGTCATATAATTCTTTCGTCACATATATATCTAAGAGACCATCGTTATTAACATCAGCAACAACAACCCCGGTTGACCAACTTCCATCATGTATAATGCCTGCAGATTCAGTAATGTCGTCAAACTTAAAATCGCCTTTATTTAGATATAGTTTATCATCCACTAAGTTACCTGCGAAATAGATATCTTCTAAGCCATCGTTATTAAAGTCTCCGATTCCAACGCCTGCTCCTCCATAAAAGTTCGCATAGAGTAAGATATTTTTCTCTTTATCATCTTTAATTACGTTGTTAAATGTAATGCCCGTTTTCTCGGATGGCATTAAACTAAATAGTGTGGTGTCTACTACCTTTTCTTTGCATGAAGATAACATCAAAACAAAGAAAAGCACTCCCAATATGATTTTATTCATGTATCTCATAAATTTAATCGATAAAAAAAGTGAAGTTATAAAACTTCACTTTTTAAATCAAACTTAACGTAAACTAATTGCTATTGATCCCACCAAACTCTGGTAGTTAATAGGTCTGGACCTTGCGCAGCAATAGCCGCTGCATAATTGTCCGCATTATTTGTGGCTTCACTCTCAGTATATGTTAATCTTCTTGGAATTGTCCCTCCTGTTTCATTACCAGGGTAATTCACTGGCACTAACACTGGAAAACCAGTTCGTCTCCAATTCGCGAAGGTTTCATATTCATTTAAGAAAGTAGCTACCCAATACTGGTTATTAATTTGCTCTAAGCCATTTGCCCCATCGTATGGATTACTGGCTAGATAGGCTGTAATATCACCCGGTGCGATAGCTGCATCGTCACTATACAATGTTAACATGTTCATTGCTGCCCTTACACCTGCGTTGTAATTTGTCTCTGCATCTCCACCAATACCCCATCTTACATTTGCTTCCGCTAACATAAAACGTACTTCAGCATAGGTTTGAAAAATCATAGGTGCATCAAAACCAGCTAGTATTGCTCTATTAGGTTCTGCATATGCATTTGTGTTATCCTCTCCTGTCATCGCCAACAACATTGCTGCATCTAAACCATTAGGAAAACCTTGTAAGTCTGCTGGATCGGTACTTTGGTCACCTCGTCTTGCTGCTAAAATTGGCAGTCTAGGGTCGTTTCTCGATTGCATAAAATCAATAAATGTTTTACTCATTCTTGGATTTCCATCAGCATCAAATACTTCACTAATACCATTTCTATTTTGTGTTACTTCATGTTTCACAAAGAAGATATCATCATTTGATTCCATAACACCTCCATTAATTGCTTTTGTTGCCCAAGCTTCAGCACCTGATGGATCAACTTTGATCAAACGTAATCCTAATCGCAACATTAATGAGTTTGCTAAACGTTTCCATTTGGCTTGATCTCCTTGATAAATGATATCAGCACCTCCAAAAAGGGAAGTTCCTGAGCTCAATGCTGCTGCCGATTCTTCTAATTCTTTTAGTAAATCAGGATAAATCTCACTTTGCGCATCATATTTCGGTTTTAAAATACCTTCAGTAAAGCCTTTTCCAGCTTCACTATAGGGAATATCTCCGTATAAATCTGTCAATCGAGAAAATGCGAACACGCGTAAAATACGGGTAATTGCCTTCATCTCATCAGGTGCACCTTCTTCATCCAATTGTACTAGTAAATCTTCTACACTTTTAATTGCATTACCGTAGTAACGGTCCATTAAAGATGAACAATATCCTCTATTCCAGGTATACTTATCGCCATCCCAATAACCCGCCGTTGTGGCGATGTGTTGCATCATAGTAGATTGATAAATCATACCTGCTCTCCAGTTATCATAACGTTCACTCGAAATGAATTTCTGTACAGCGGTCAATTTGGTTCCAGCACCAACCTGCACGGGTCTCGCCGGATTCACATTCAATTCCTCAAACCCTTCATCACATGAGGTAATGACAAGTATTGATATTAGTAAATAAAATATTTTTCTCATATCTATTGCTTTAAAACTTAACATTTAAATTAAAACCATAACTTCTCGTCGATGGAACACCAAAATATTCTAATCCTTGAGAGTTTCCTGCATTATAAGCCGATTCAGGATCTATATTATCAATGCTTCTTTTAAGATAAAATAGATTGGAAGCAATTACAGAAACATTCACACTTGTTAAAAATGTTTTCTCTAATAATTTGTTAGGCAATCTATATCCTATACTAAGCTGACGTAATTTAATAAAATCTGAATCCTCTACAAACTCTTCTGCGATATCATTTATCTCACCCCAATATGTTTGTAAATTTTCGGGAGCAACTGTTGTTGTAAAAGGCTGCCCTGTTGCGCCATCGATCCCAGAAACCGTAAGTCCCGTTTCACGTCCTTCAACAGTATCTTGGTGCAAACCAGTACCGTATAATAATGTATTTGTACCTGAAAATATTTGTCCACCAAATTTCCCATCAATCAATACATTCATTGTAAAGTTCTTAAATCTAAATGAATTTGAAAAACCCATTGTTGTTGGAGGAACTCCTTGACCTAATATTTTACGAGCTCCTTCTCTTGCTCTTGGTACGCCATCACCATCAATATCATAAATGATGGTTCCATTGGCATCTCTTTCATAAGACACTCCGAATAAGGTACCATAGTTCTCACCCACTATTTGGGCTACTCTTATATTTCTTGTTCTTGGCTCATCTAAGAATAATGTTCCACCAGTATCGTTTGTTGCTTCAACGACACCTTTGTTATTTGAGATATTAATACTTGAATTCCAAGAGAAATTTTCTGTTTTAATCGGTGTTCCTGAAATCAACAACTCAATACCTTTGTTACTTATTTCACCTAAATTCGCTAATGCACTGCTGAATCCAGAAGTTTGAGAAGCAGAAACACCTACAATATCTCCTATTGTTTCGTTCGAATAATAGGCAAAATCAAATGCCAATCTATTGTTCAATAAACGCGCATCGAATCCAACTTCGAATTCATTTTTTTCAAATGGCGTAATATTCTCATTTGGAATCTGACCCCCATTTACTCTTCCTGTCGGTTGACCCAAGAAGCTTTGTCCAAAGATTTCATACGTTAATGATAAAGAATACGGATCTGGAGCTCCACCAGCTACTTGAGAATAACTACCTCTTAACTTTAAGAAATTAATGGCAGAAGGGAGCTCTAGGGCTTCCGAAAGAATTACACTCGCATTGATCGAAGAATAAAAATCATCGTTTGGTGTTGTTTTACCTGGAAAAGACAAGGTCGAGAACCAGTCATTTCTTCCTGTAAAAGTCAAATACGCCCAATTGTTATAACCTACCTCAACCGAACCATATAATGATCCAATTTTAATCTCACTAAAAGTACGACTTCTTGATTGTGATAAGGTATTACTCAAATCTTCTAAACCTGGTACGATAAAATCACCACCTCCAAGATTGAGTTGCTCTCTTTTTTGCGTATTACTATTCGCTCCTACCAATGCATTAAGAGAGAACTTATCGTTAATATCTTTTTCAACTCCCAAAATAATATCCGCATCTACTTGTGTATATCTTCGTTCTTCTTCATTGATACTTCCGTTAGGCTGAAAGCCTGTTCCGAAAGGTGTTACCCCAACACTTTTACGCGTAGAGTGATCTACTCCCATACGACCAGTTATATACAACCAATCTAACACATCATAACGTAATGAAGTCGATGCAACAATTCTATTTCTAACATCCTCGTTTCTGAAATTAAATGCTGCGAAATACGGATTTTGTGAGAATATGTTACTCGAATACCCTCTTTCACTTCCGTCTTCATTTGTTGCTGGTAACAAACTACGAACATCTAAGTTTCCTGGTAATAAGGCCACCGTAAAGTTGGCATTACCTGGTGAATCAGACAAGCGAGGTCTATTTCTTACATTCTCGATCGAATATTTTGCATTTACAGACGTTGTTAACTTTTTCGCCAATACACTACTAGCGTTTAAAGAAAAGGTCTTTCTATTTAATCCTGAATTGGGAAGTACATCGTCATTCGAAAAATCAGATACTGAAAAACGATAATTTGAATTTTCTGTACTATTTGATAGTGCGACAGTTGTTATGTACGTTTCACCTGTTCTGTAAAATGCATCTACATTATTGCCTACATATGAATAAGGTCTTGAAACACCATCGAACTGAACAACACTGCTACCATCAAATCGTGGCCCCCAAGAAGAAATTCCTGCATCGAGTGCCTCCTGTTGACTTCCAGGCTTAGCCCCTCGAACACCTTGTCCGTACTGAGTTTGAAAATCTTGTAAAGAAGTATCTACATTATCAAATGTTATTTGGCTGCTTATTTCAACACCAAAACCTTTTTGAGATTTTCCTGATTTCGTAGTTACGATAATTACACCATTCGAAGCTCTAGAACCATAAAGTGCCGATGCGGCTCCACCTTTTAAGACACTTACAGATTCAATATCATCTGGACTCAAACTAGAGATTCCGTCACCTCCGTCGTTACCACCCCAAAGACTTGCCGAACCATTATTGTCATTCCCAATTGGAATTCCATCGACAACATATAAAGGTTGGTTGCCTCCAGCTAATGAACTAGCCCCACGAATAATTACTCTACTTGAACCACCAGCTCCAGTAGCATTCTGGGTAATATTTACCCCTGCTATTTTACCTTGTAATGAGTTAATTGCATTCGGAGTTTTAATCGTCGATATGGCATCGCCCCCTACTTGAGTCAACGAATAACCTAAGGCCTTTGTTTCCTTTTTAATACCTAAGGCTGTTACTACAACCTCATCTAAGGCCTCTGTGCCTTCTTCTAAGGCTACGTTAATAACTGAATCAGCTCCTACTGTAACTTCTTTTGTAATGTACCCGAGAAATGAAAACTGCAACACAGCACCTTCACCAGACACGTCTATAGAATAATTACCGTCAATATCAGAAGTCACTCCATTCGAAGTACCCTTTTCAAGAACGGTCACACTGGGTAGTGTAATTCCATCATTGCTATCGGTAATAGTTCCAGTTATTGTCTTTTGGGCCATGACGCTCTGAGCACCTATTAGCAAAACCAAAGACAATAGCTTTAGTACTTTTTGGATCATAATTTTATATGTTTAGATTAGTATTACCTAAAATAAGTGAAAATTAAAGACACCATCTGAATAATTTCGACCAATGACATTCCATTTACGCTAAACAACAATCATTTATAAATCATCTGAATTAATCGCCATTTTGTGAAGAGACTTCTATATAATTCTCGCAAAAAAAACACCGAAAAGAGAAAAGAGTTGTCAAAATAACAACAAAAATGCTACCACACAGTTGTCGGTAAAAGAGCTATACCATATGGTTGGTTTATTAATTTACACGAATCTTTAGAGAAGCTCCGTTTTTAATGGCGGTATGTTCTAAGAAATAGCTTTTATGTATCCTCCCGTTCAATCGTATCTCTTGTATGCGCCCATTTTTATTTCCGTTTTTTTCAATGATAAATTTATCACTATCATAATAATCTTTGTCTAATGTAACAGTGATCTTATCAAAAACAGGGGTAGTAATCGTATATATAGGTTGCGAAGGACTCACGGGATATATACCCATCATTGCATAGATTAACCAAGCAGACATGGTACCAGTATCATCATTTCCTGGTAAGCCATCCGGTGAATTCTTAAAATAACTAGCCATCAGTTCTTGTACTTTCTTTTGTGCTCTCCATTCTTCTCCTTTTACATAATTGAATAAAAAAGGATACGCAATATCTGGTTCGTTTGCCATATCGAATTGTTTTAACTCAAATACTTTTTCAAGTTGCTTCACATAAGCCTTTTTCCCACCCATCAGTCGCATCAGTCCTTTAGTATCATGAGCGACCATAAACGTATATTGCCATGAGTTACCTTCAATAAAGCCTACATTTTTCTGAAAATTTGCTCCAGTCTCAGGACTAAATGGCACAATCCAAGAATTATCTTTGTTCTTCGGTCGTAATAAATTAAACTCCTTATCAAATAACTCTCTATAAGAAATTGATCGTTTTCGATAGAACTTTTCATCCTCTTTCTTACCAAGTTTATTCGCCAATTGTGCGATCGCAAAATCACTTATATTGTATTCCTGCGTAGTCGAAACCGATCCACTTTTAGTGGACGCAGCTGTTAAAAATCCTCTTTCCGTATATTCTTTTATGCCAGGTCTCAAGGTATTGTTCTCTAATTGAGTAGCGCTTTTAGTCATCGCTTGGTACGCCTTTTCAATATCAAAATCCTGAATTCCTCTTAGATAGGTATCTGCAAGTACAATCCCCGCCGGATCACCCACCATAGTAGTTGTTTCTGTGGCATTCAGTTCCCATTTAGGTAACCAACCACTTTCATCATATATCTCCAACATACTTTTTACCATATCTGATTGCTGTTTTGGATAGACTAAAGACATCAAGGCATGTAAATTTCTATAGGTATCCCAGAATGAAAAAACTGTAAAGCGTTGTCCGTCTGTACGGCCCGTTTCTCTGGTGGCCATTTTAGGATATTCTCCGTTGAAATCATTCAGTATATTTGGATGTATTAGCGTATGATATAATGCAGTATAAAAGATGGTCTTATCATCTTTTGAACCTCCTTCAACTTTGATACGCGAAAGTTGATTGTTCCAACTCATTGCTGTTTGATCGGCAATTTTTTGAAACGACAAATTAGACGTTTCTTTTTCTAAATTTTCTCGGGCATTTTCTATACTTACATAAGATACCCCTACTTTCACTTCTACTTGTGTTGGCACCTTAAAACTATACCTAAAGTAGCTTCCGATACTATCTCCCAATACTTCTTTATGATAATTTTTATAGATTCGATTTTTACCATTATATCCCATCCATTGAGCTTCTACACCTTTTTCAAGTTTTGGTTTTTTCCAAACTCCAAAGTCATCCGCCTTATGACTGAACTTGGCTACAAAATAAACGGGATACGATTCTTCTGGTTTATAGTAACAGAAACTTCCAACATTGCGCATACCTTCGATCTCTGTATTAGACACTACTTTTATCATACCACCTTGCTCATTGGTAAGTCCTAGTCCTAAATTGATTAGGATATTGGCTTCGCCAGCTGGAAATGAATATTTTGACATACCCGTTCGCGTAGTCGCTGTTGTTTCTACCTTTACATTGTATTTATCTAACGTCGTGCTATAATAACCCGCTTTTGCTATTTCATTTTTGTAAGTACTTCCATAGTCCAGGTGATTTGTTTTTAGTTCTCCGGTGGTTGGCATCATTAAAATTACGCCTAAGTCAGGACATCCAACACCACTCAAATTCACATGAGAAAACCCTGTTAAAAAAGTATTTTCATGCACATATGGATTTGACAACCATCTACTATCTTTTTCTAATGGCAAATTTTGAGGTCCAGCAACGTTAAACGGTGAAACACTCACCATACCTCTTGGAGCAATAGCACCTGGATTTGTCGCTCCAAAATTTGAAGTTCCGATAAACGGATTGACATAGGTTACGGGTTCTTGTGAGAATCCAATAAAGACCATCATTAAAACTATTATTAAAACAAGAGAGCGTCTTTGCATATCACGATTTTTGGTTCATTAGGTTATCTTTTTCGGAAGCTTTAGAACAATGATTCAACAACCCATAAGAACGAATTCTTATGTTATTTTTTAATCTCACTAGGAGTTGAAGTACTCAACGAATACGGCACATTTTCTGGCTGACTACCCCAATTCATATTTGGTGTTGCAGACATCTCAAACTTTAGACTTCCGCCATTTTGAATCGCATCGAAATCAATAAAAGTATGATTGTATGATGCTCCATTTAAAGAAGCACCTTTAATATAATAATTGGACTTCGAATTGTTCGTGGCACTAATTTCAAAGGTGTTTCCATTTTGCAATTTTAAAGTTGCTTTATCAAACAATGGACTTCCAATTACATATTGATCTATTCCTGGGGTCACCGGATAGAAACCAAGTGCACTAAACACATACCAAGCAGAAGTTTGTCCGTTATCTTCATCTCCGCAATAACCATCTGGTGTTGCCGCATATAAATTTACTAATACATCTCTAATTTTCTCTTGAGCCTTATAAGAAGCGTTCACATAATTATATAAATAAATCATATGCTGTATGGGTTGATTTCCATGCGCATAATTACCCATGTTTACAATTTGCATTTCTCTAATTTCATGAATCGTAAAACCATAATACGACGCATCGAAATCTGGCGACATATTAAACACTTCATCCAGTTTATTTTCGAAACCTTTAGCACCTCCCATCAACTCAATTAGGCCATTAATGTCATGAAATACCGACCATGTGTAATGCAAACTATTTCCTTCCGTAAAGGCATCTCCCCACTTTAGCGGATTGAAAGGTGCTTGAAAATCGCCATTTTCATTTTTACCTCGCATCCATTTGGTTTCTGGGTCAAATACCTTCTTATAATTCATTGCTTTTTCATAATATTCTTTCGCAATAGTTTCTTTCCCTAATTTCTCGGCCATTTGAGCAATTGTAAAATCGGCATAAGCATATTCTAATGTTCTTGCTACGTTCTCGTTGACATCGACGTTATAGGGCACATATCCCAAGGTATTATAATAGTCTAACCCTGCTCTCCCAACAGAATTTACCGGTCTGCCACTACTAACGGTTGCATTTTTAAGTACCGCTTCAAAAAGAACATCGGCATGTTCAACACCAACGCCTTTCAAGAAGGCATCTGCAATAATCGGAGCTGAGTTTGAACCAATCATACAATCACGATGCCCCGGACTCGCCCATTCAGGCAGCCATCCAGATTCTTTGTAGGTATTTGCTAAGCCTTCCATAATTTTCTCATTCAATTCAGGGTACATCATGTTGAAAAATGGGAATACGGCTCTAAAAGTATCCCAAAAACCATTATCTGTAAACATATAACCTGGTAACACTTCTCCGTTATACGGACTATAATGCATCACCTTATTATTTGCATCTAGCTCATAAAACTTTCTTGGAAATAATAAAACTCTGTACAAACTAGAATAAAAGGTCTTGATGTTATCACTATTCTTATCTTCGACAACAATTCTACTTAATTCTTTCTCCCAGGCTTCTTTTGCCTTTGATTTGGTCATGTCGAAAGAATCATTCCCAATTTCTCGATCTAGATTCAATTGTGCTTGCTCTGGACTTATAAATGAAGATGCCACTTTTACATGAATGGCTTCTCCTTTTCTAGTTTTAAAACCTATAATAGCGCCGACATGTTCTCCTTCACTATCTGTCGAATTCTCCTTGAGTTTCCAATCATCTTCCCATGTATGATTTAGCTCAAAGTCCTTGTCAAATTGAGCCACAAAGTAATTGTGGAAATTTTCTGGAACACCACCATTGTTGTTTCGACAATATCCAATTATTTTTCGTTCTGAAGGTATTATTTTCACCATTGATCCTTTGAAAAAAGCATCTAACATGATATAGGCCTCTTCGGTTTCAGGAAACGTAAATTTAAAATGAGCCGCTCTTTCTGTCGGCGTCACTTCAGCCACGACATCATAATCTGCCAGATATGCATTGTAGTGATATGGCCTTACGGTTTCAGCTTTATGAGAAAACCAAGAAGCTCGTTCATCTTCTTTAAATTTTAACGTGCCGGTCACGGCCATTAAAGAAAAGGCTGCATAATCATTAATCCACGGACTCGGTTGATGCGTTTGTTTTATCCCTCTGATTTTGTTTTCATCGTATTTATAAGTCCATCCATCTCCCATTTTTGAGGTCATTGGTGTCCAGAAATTCATACCCCAAGGTGTTGCAATTGCTGGATAGGTATTGCCATTGGAGAGTTCAAAAGAAGAATCGGTTCCCATCAATGGGTTCACATAATCTACAAGAGCGACATTTTCCTGTGCGGTGTTTTTACTTTCATGATTCGCATGCTTACAAGATACAAATAGAACAATATTAAGGATCATCAAATACGTAAACTTCTTCATAATTTAACTATATATTAGGTGGGTTATTTTGTCAAAAACTACCATAAATAAATTTCATCAACAAACATCCATGCGGCCGTGCCGGCACCTGGGTGCCATTTTGGTAATACCTTAAAATTCTTGACAACTACCTTAAAATATCGAGCTGTTGTGCTTGGTATTTCGAGTGTTACTTTTTTTAGCTCAGGTCCACCACCACCTTGACCTTTTCTGGAGATATTTACTGCTCCTAACTTTTTGAAGGTACCATTTTTATCATTTGATGCATATACTTCAAGCGCTTTTGGGAAAAAAATATAGTTTGCAACATTTTCTAAGCAATTAATAGAAATATTATCTACCGTTTTAGAAACTTTCAAATCAATCGTAGTATTTATGTCATCGCCCAAAAACCCCGTCCACTGACTATCTTTGAATGAAAGACCACCTTCTTCTAGATCAAATAATTTATTCGCATTTGGATAACGAACATCCGGCTTATCTACAATAGAAAAAGTTGGCACTTTATGTTTGATTTTGGCATATTGTATCGATAGAGTTTCACTAGGCAACCAACCCTTTTTAAAAGCTGCTATCTTTAAGGTTGTAGAATTGTTTATTACCAATTTATCAGTATAAAGTTGTGAAGTAGAATCCGGTACGGTTCCATTGAGCGTATAGCGCAACTCAACATTTTTTAGTTTACTCTCAAAAGCTAGGCTGATAGAATCTACAAACAGTGTATTTGATGGCGTGATGATAGGCATTTCTAAGGAACTTATTTCAACAAAACCCTCTTGAATATCGTTTTGAATTTTAACATCATACTCTAGTGCTAATCTTTCTGCTGTTTCCTTATCCACTTCGGTTTTCCAAGAATAGATTTTTCGTGGTTGGGTTGCTTTTAATAATTCTTCAAGACCTTTATTTGAAATTGCGGTGTTGTATACATTGAGTACTTCTAAATTCTTTAAATTTTTTAAATTCTTGAGGGATTTATCTGTAATCTTTGGACTGTTCAAACGTAGCGTTCTTAAGTTTTTAAATTTCTTTAGCATCCCTGTCATCTGATCGGTTACTTCAATATCATCAAAATCTAACTCTACAATTTGTTCTTTTATGGATGTAAGCTTGGCTATATTACTTTTTGTTGGTATCTGCTCTAGCAGCTTTACATTTAACTCTGCCTCTCCTGGTACAAGCTCTAACACTCTGAAGCCAGCCTCTCTCACCTCATTTATACTATTTCTAGATGCTTTAGGGATATCAATTTTATTAAATACCAGATAGTTATTGAGTAACTTTTTCACCGTGTCATTTTGTGCATTCGTAACGTAATTATCAAAATCAAGACCTTCGTCTATCCATTTTTCTAAGAGCTTAATCTCATCTTTCGTCAACTGTTCTTTACCTTCAGGAGGCATATGATCTTCATCAGTAATGGGCAGAAGTAATTGCTCATATAGCAAACTTTTATAAGCATTTCCTGCAAGTAATACTTCACCACTTTCACCACCGTTCAATATGTCCATTTTAGATGCTAAAGATAAGTCGCCTTTTCTTTTTGTAGTGTTATGACATTGTACACATTTTTTATCCAAAATTTTAACGATGACGTCATTATACATTCGTAAACTGTCTACGACTTCAATCGTGCGCTCTTTTTTAGCTGGAACCGCATATTCTGTCAAAAAATTATCGCCATGAGTAAGGACGCTTCCAAAGTGACCAGCAACGCTAATACTTATCAGAGACAGCACAAATAAGGGTAGAAAAGTTTTGGACGCTTTAAAGTTTTCTTTTCGACTTAACAAAAACAATCCGGTTGTCAATAATGCGGTCAATATCCCAGTATAAAAATGAAGATCTAAGGTCTCCTCCTGATAGCCACCTTCTAAGGATAGAAAATAACCTAAAACACTTGTGATAATTGAGAAAAATGCAGAAAACCCTAATATATTTTTGACCGTATTGGCGGGGTAATTCTTTTGGAAACGACCTAACATATCAATAAAAAAAGCCACGACTAAGGCGCCAATAGGTAAATGCAACAACAAAGGATGAAAGCGACCAAAAAATAGAATGACGCGCGGTGCTTCCTCTGTATTTTCTGCCTGCGCAAATGTAGAACTCAAAATCAACAAGATTAGGAGCAGACTTCTCTTAGATATGTAATTTTTTCTTTTCATTATTTAACTATCCATTCATCCATAAACAACCATGCCTTATTCCCTTTACCATCGTGCCAATCGGGGATTTGATCTAGGTTCATAATTTCAATTCTCATTGCGCTTAATTCTTTACCAATTGGAACTTGTACATCGTGCAACGCTTTCGGTTTTTGTTGATTTAATCTTGGGATTTCCATCTCAATGGTATCCATTTCATCTGAAGAAATGCGGACACTGGTAGGAGGAAATATCCATGACGCCACATCCACTAAATAACCAATACTAATTGTTTCTACGAACATTTTCTTTCCAAAATATAAATCCGCTACAGCTATAGAATCAAAACCAACCCATTGCTTGCTCCTGAAATTTAATCCTGCCTTTTCTTGATTAATCACTGTAGAAGTACCTAATCCTTCATAGGCATTATTTGGACTCGTATGCCACTTTATGCTACTTGGAACTATCCCTTTTTTATACAGTTTTAGCGTGGAGACTTTACTTGACTTCCATGAAGGGTGAAAGGCCTTGAACGTATAAATTCCTTCACTACTCGATGCAAAAGGTCCTTCGTACTTTTTAGATTCGGTTGTAGGATCTGAGCCGTCATCTGTGTAAAAAATTTCGACACCGTCTAACTTTAAAGCGGCTGTAACCACAACTGACGAGTCAATGATAGCACTTGTTGATGAAACCTTTGGTTGTGCTAAGGCAATTTCTTTTTCTTGCAACAACGTAGTCTCGGTTTTTTTGGTGCAACCCAACACAACAAAAAACGACATGATTAAAATTAATCTCATACTCTAGTGAGTTTAATAGGATATGTTTGTCCCGAATTCCACTGTGCTACATACATATTTTCATCATCATCAATACACACATCATGTGGATGTTTAAATAATCTGACCGTCTGATACAATTCATCTAACTCATTATTTTTATAAGAGGGTGCTGTAGCTCCAGGACATGAAACAACTTCATTTTTTTCGTTCATAATCAACACAAATCCCGAATCTGAATAAGAAGCATTTTTTGACTGCAATACTGCAAAATAAATATCCTTTTTATGAATAACTGGACGACAAATTAAAGCTCCTGGCACCTTAATTGATTCAATAAAATCTCCTTTTAAACTAAACTTCTTTAATATATTCATTTCCCTCGCAGTTATCAAGAGTGACGGATTTTCTTGGTCTCTATGATCATAACATATGCCATGAGCATTTAAAAATTGACCATCTTCTGTGCCACGACCACCAAAGCAATTCAATAATTCTCCCTTATGATTGTAATGGATAATATGTTGTTTTCCATAACCATCGGCAACATAAAAATCTCCATTTTCAAGTACTGTAGTTTCAGTGGGGTTGAACTCCTCTTTAGTTGCATATTTTCCGGTGTCTGCCGGATAATCTATTTCAAAAACGACCTTACCATCAATCGTTGTTTTGATAATTTGATGACGCTCGTAATCGGTAATCAATAAAAAATCCCTCCCATTCTCTTTTACTAAGGTTAAACCGTGAGCTCCGGGATACTTAGTACCCCATGTTTCTAATAGTTTTCCTGATTTATCGTATATAATGATATTATTCTTAGTATGGTTTGTCAATAAAACAATACGTCCTTTTGAATCTTGCACCATTTCATGACAATCTTGAACTGGTGTTTTCAATAGATCTAAATTTCCCCAAGATAAATCAACTTTATATTGATGTGAATTATGACCTACAATAACGTCTTTAGATGCGTTCAACGAAAAAGCGCTACTATAGGCGGGATAGGCAAATAAGCCCATAGTAAGACAAGAAGATTGTTTTAAGAATTTTCTACGACTCATAGTACTAATTAACTTAAAATATCATGAACAACATGACCAGAAACATCAGTTAATCGGAAGCGTCTACCTTGGTGTTTGTGTGTAAATTTAGTATGATCTACCCCCATTAAATGCATCATAGTCGCCTGCAAATCGTGCACATGCATAGGATCTTTCACAATATTATATCCAAAATCATCTGTTTCGCCATATGTAAAGCCTGGTTTAACGCCACCACCGGCCATAAACATTGTAAAACATTTTGGGTGATGATCTCTACCATAATTCGTTTCTGTGAGGGTACCTTGACTATAGTTCGTTCTTCCAAATTCTCCACCCCAAACGACTAAGGTATCTTCTAAGAGACCTCGTTGTTTTAGGTCCGTAATTAAAGCGGCAGTCGCTTGATCTATATCCTTGGCTTGTTTTTCTATTTGAGTGGGTAAATTTTCGTGCTGGTCCCATCCCATATGATACAATTGTACGAAGCGAACATCTTGTTCAACAAGGCGTCTAGCTAATAGACAGTTCGCCGCATATGTTCCGGGTATGGCCGCATTTGCACCGTACATTTGAATAATATGCTCAGGTTCATCATCTATATTCATTGTCGTTGGCACTGAAGTCTGCATTCTGTAGGCCATTTCATATTGAGCGATTCTACTGTTTATTTCGGGATCTCCAAATTCTTCTTCTTGCTTTGCATTTAACTCACTAATATGATCTAGCATTTTTCTACGCTCTTTTCGACTCATTCCTTCAGGATCTTTCAAATACAGAACCGGATCTTTTCCTGAACGAAATTGAACTCCTTGATGTAGTGAACTGAGAAAACCATTCCCCCAAAGACGTGAGTACAAGGGTTGTGATAGTGGCCTACCTGTACCTCGAGATAAGAGCACTGTGAATGTGGGCAAATTGTCATTCAAACTTCCCAGCCCATAACTCATCCAAGAGCCAATACTTGGTCTTCCTGCTTGTTGCGATCCTGTTTGAAAAAAAGTGATCGCCGGATCATGATTGATCGCTTCGGTATGCATTGACTTTACAAAGCACAATTCATCTACAATTTTAGCCGTATAGGGCATTAAATCACTAACCCAGGCTCTAGATTCGCCATATTGATTGAATTTAAAGTTACTTCCAACCAATGGAAAAGTTGCCTGACCAGAAGTCATTCCTGTTAAACGCTGCCCCTTTCTAACAGAATCTGGTAAATCTTGCCCTCTCATTTTGTTTAACAAGGGTTTATAATCAAATAACTCTAATTGTGAAGGTCCACCACTCTGAAAAAGATAAATAACGCGTTTTGCTTTGGGTGCAAAATGGGGTAAATTCATGCCGGCCAAAGGTGAATCTTCGGCTTCCACCAATGCAGAAAACGGATCTAACATCGAGGCCGCTGCGAGTCCACCAATACCTAAGCTCAGCTTTTTAAGAAAGTGTCTTCTATTATTATTGAGAAAGTGTTTTGCTATTTCTTCCATTGTTCTTATCCTTTTACGATGGCTTCATCCAAATTAAACACCAAACTTGTGAGTACACTAAAAGCGTATACTTTTTGCTTTGAAGCGGTGCTTTTCATACCCTTTACATTGGTCTTAATACTCGCTATCTTTTTTTCGTCATAGCCCTGTTCTGTTTCGCTCAAAAAATTGACTAAATTTTCAACTTCAGATACATCTGGAGCACGCGAAGTAACCATTCTAAATATTCTTTTAATACGATCTTGATCTGTCAAATTATCTTCATTCAGTACCTTCAAGGCCAATACATTCGCAGCCTCAATCAATTGTGGGTCATTTAGCATCACTAGTGCTTGTAATGGTGTGCTTGTTTTTTGTCTTTGAACCGTACAATAGTCTCGTGTTGCTGCGTCAAAAGTCATCATTGCAGGTGGTGGAACAGTACGTTTCCAAAACGTATACAAACTGCGTCTATATAAACTCTCACCTGAATCCATAAAATATTTCGTCAAACCTTGCCCCGATGTCGTTTCCGCCCAAAGGCCCTCTGGTTGATAGGGCTTTACACTTGGTCCCCCTAATTTTTCAACAAGTAACCCACTAACTTTAAGTGCGTTATCACGTATCATCTCGGCAGTTAATTTATGTCTTGAACTTCTTCCAAGCCATTTATTATCTGGATCAATTTCAAGCGCCTCTGCAGTTGTTTTTGTCGTTTGTTGATAGGTATGAGACATGACCATTCTTTTGATCATTTTTTTCATATCCCAGCCTTCTTCGCGAAAAGTAAGTGCCAACCAATCTAACAGTTCGGGATGTGAAGGGAGTGCTCCTTGATTACCAAAATCAGAACTTGAAGCGACAATACCCATTCCAAAAATTTGCTGCCATAATCTATTTACGGCGACTCGAGAAGTTAAGGTATTTTTCTCATCAAACAACCAATTAGCTAAGCCCAATCTATTATTCTCAAAATCTTCACCAAACTCTAAGACAGCCGACGGCGTTCCGACAGTAACTTCATCTCCAGGCGCGTCATATGCTCCTCTATTCAGGACAAACGTTTTTCGTTCAGGTGCATCGTCTTTCATTACCATTAGTTTTACCTCTTTAATGGTGTCTGGCATATTTATAAAAGAGAGAACATCTTCAATTTCACTGGGTGTTATTTTAATATTAGGTTCAGGGATCTCGTCATATTCTATTCTCCCTTTTTCATCAACTTTGTTGAAAAATCCATAAAAGCTATAAAACTCTTTTTGAGAAATAGGATCGTATTTATGATCATGGCATTGTGCGCATTCCATTGTTAAGCCTAACAACGACTTTGAGACGGTATTGGCTCTATCAAGCACATACTCTACTCTATACTCTTCATCAATTACTCCGCCTTCTTGTGTGATTTTATGGTTTCTATTAAATCCTGTTGCTAATACTTGCTCGAGTGTCGCATTTGGCAATAAATCACCCGCTAACTGCCATTTTACGAAGGTATCATACGGTATATTTCTATTAAATGCGCTAATCACCCAATCTCTCCAAGGCCACATCACGCGCTCAAGATCATCTTGATAACCATGTGTATCAGAATATCTAGCAATATCTAACCAGCTAGATGCCATATGTTCGCCATATCTCGAAGACGCTAATAAGGAATCTACAACTTTTTCATAGGCATTCTCACTTGCGTCTTCTAAGAAGGCATCTATTTCCTCTAAACTGGGAGGTAATCCCGTTAAATCAAAATATACACGTCTTATTAATTTTTCTTTACTTGCTTTTTCAGACGGAGATAAACCATTCTGCTCTAAAGATTTGATGATAAAATTGTCAATTTCATTAGAGATAGCTGCAGTATTTGAGATTTCAGGTATCTCTTTTTTAACCGGTGGTACAAATGCCCAATGATCTTTCCAAACGGCTCCTTGCTGCACCCATTTGGTCAAAACTTTCTTTTCATAATCATTGAGACTTAGATTCGAAGATTCGGGAGGCATTCGTTTTTCGATATCTGGGTTATTAATTCTAAAGACTAGTTGACTAGACACCGTATCTCCCGGAACAATGGCAAACTTATCTAAATGCTCTCCTATGGCGGCATAGGCTCCTTCCTTGGTGTCTAAACGCAAATTCGCTTCTCTTGTACCCTCATCTGGACCATGGCAGAGATAACATCTATCCGATAAAATAGGTTTTACATCAAATATATAGTCTACCGTTTCTGGTAATTTTTGACTTTTCGCAAACGAGTCTTGAGACTCTTGAGTGATCGCGGTGTAACTCTCACCTTTATCACTCTTCATATATTTATAGAGTACCACCAACATGAATGGGATCACAAAATAAAGTGCCCATAAATACCACTTTGTATGTTTTTTATCCGTCAACATATATTTTTTCTTAAAAATATAGATATCATTGCAATTGGTCACATTTTTTCGACCGATAACATATTTTAACAACTTAGTGCAGTAAAATATGTCTAATCTACATTTGTTTCATAAAAGTAGATTTTTTTTATTGAGAATTATTAAAATATTTCTACCTATTTTTGAATTTCTACTAATTTTAGCATTGTTTTGATTTGAAGTATATTGAGACACGTTATTTTAGTTAAAATCTTCATTTTTAATCCATATCTTATGAAAAAGCTACTTGCCATTGTCGTTTTCACCTTCATCCTTTCATCATGTCATAAACCTACTAAGATTCCTGTTTACGCTTGGTTGAGTCATTCAAAATCTATGAATGATGCAGAGCTAGCCACGCAATTCAAAGACCTTAAAATGAAAGGTATAGATGGTTTAATGTATTCTGCTGGCCATGACCCGGAAGTTTATAAACGTGTTGGGCAACTAGTTAAAGATGCTGGACTAGAATTTCACACCTGGATACCCACCATGGTGCAGGGTAAAAATAAAAAATTAGATACCACCTTATATGCCGTAAACGGATTAGGAAAATCTGCTTTTACAGATCCTGCGTACGTTCCTCATTATACTTTTTTATGTCCTAATAAAGAGAAAGTTGCAGATTTTCTCATCGAATTATACAGTGCTATTGCCGATATTAAAGAAGTTGATGGTATTCATTTAGACTATATCCGATTTCCCGATGTTATTTTGGCCAAAGGTTTATGGGAAAAGTATGATTTGGTGATGGATAAAGAATATCCTCAATTCGACTATTGTTATTGCGATGAATGTGTATCAGATTTCAAGGCTTTATCTGGTATTGATATTACAACTGTCGAAGATCCGTCAAGCAATCAAGAATGGAAACAATTTAGATATGATCTTATTACCAATATGGTCAATAGATTAGCAGATGTTGTACATGCCAAGAAGAAGAAAATAAATGCTGCAGTTTTTCCTGGACCAAATTCTGTAGCCAAAAGAATTGTGCGACAAGAATGGGACAAATGGAATATAGACTCTTTTTACCCAATGAATTACAACGACTTTTATTTAGAAGATACCAAATGGATAGGAGCGGTAACCCAAGAGGGAGTTACTGCCATAAATAACTCAAAACCTATTTACAGTGGCTTGTTCATATGTCCAAAACCAGAGAATAAAACGAGCGAAAATGACCCAGAAAATCATGGTTTATTACCCGAAGAGTTAGAGGATGCGATAAAACAATCAATGATCAATGGTGCAACGGGCGTCTGTTTATTTACACCGAAACGAATGACAGAAGCCCATTGGGAAGTTTTTAAAAAAGCGATTTATAAAGAATACAATTAGGTTATTCTAAATTTAATTCAGGAGATTATTTGTACACATCATTGGATTTTGCACTCTTCATAATCGCTTCATTTGGATTTGGCCCCATGGTAAATACTAAGGTACCTCCATTCATAATTTCGGAATGCATGATATAATTACGTTCAATTGTTTGTCCATTGAGCGTTACAGATTGGATATACACATTCTCATCAGAATTATGTAAGGTTTCGACTATAAATTTTCGTTCGTTCTCTAAATTGATGGATACCTTTTGAAAGAGTGGAGATCCGAAAGTATACACACCTTGTGCTGGGTTCATCGGATAAAAGCCGAGACTGCTAAAAATATACCAAGACGACATTTGCCCACAATCTTCATTACCACAGAGCCCGTTGGGTTCATTGCGATACTGAGTTTCTAAAATCTCTCGTATACGCTCTTGCGATTTCCATGGTTTCCCAACATAATTGTATAAATAACCAACATGATGACTCGGTTCATTTCCATGTGCATATTGACCAATCATACCTGTACTAAAGATGGGTAATTTGTCGTCCGGCAAGGGATTTAGCGTAAACATTGAATCTAATTTCTTTTCAAATGGTTCCTTACCTCCTACTTGATCTATTAAACCTTCGATGTTCTGAGGAACAGACCAGAAATAATGCCAAGCATTGCTTTCACAAAAATGCTCCGAATAGTCTTTTGGTTTAAATTCTTGTAAAAATTGTCCATTCGGCAATTTGGGCCTCATAAAAGTGCTCACTGAATCATAAACGTTCCTCCAATTTTCAGAACGTTTCAGGAAATAATTATAATCGTCTATTTTGTTTAAATCTTTAGCGAACCGAGCGATGCACCAATCATCATATGCATATTCTAAGGTCTTCGAAACGGACCAATTATCATGCCCTTGATCAATAGGGATATAGCCTAATTTTTTATACACATCTATTTGACGTGTACTATCCATAGCACTTCCTTTGCACGCTTCATAAGCTAACGCCGCATCAAAATTTTTAATCTTCTTAAAGTAAGCATCCACGACAACGGGAACCGCATGATATCCTATCATCATGTTCGTCTCATTACCCTGCATCGACCAAACTGGTAATAAACCTGTTTCTTTATAATGGGCGAGTAACGAATTGACCATATCCGAGACTCTCTCTGGATGTAATACAGTATAAAGCGGATGTGCAGCTCTGTATGTGTCCCATAACGAAAAGGTATCATAACGATCAAAATTCGTCGCTTGCATGATCGTATCATTCGCTCCTTTATAGTTACCATTATGATCACTTAAAAGTGTGGGCGCGAGCATAGATTGGTATAGCATTGTATAAAAGAGTGCTTTCTTATTTTGATCATTCGTTTCGATCTCAATCTTTTGTAATTCTTGTTCCCAAATAGTAGTTGCTTTCTTTCGATACGTATCAAAATTAAAATCAGGCACCTCTTTTACAATAGATTTCTTTGAACCCGATAAGTTGGCAGTTGACAAGCCTGTTTTTAGTACAATCTGCTCATTTTCATCTGTTTTAAAATTTAACACGACTTTGGTGTTTTTCGCTTTCTCGGAATTTTGAACCACGGTATCATTACGAAAGAGAGTATACGAATCGAAAGGTTTTGACAGTTCCATTGTAAAATATATCCGTTGATCTTTAGCCCAACCTGTCGATTTTCTATACCCTTCTATTGTAGTACTATTTATAATATTTATATATGTGTCTGTTGGACTATCCCAATTTAAAGCATATCCTAAATCTACGTGAATTTGTGACAAAGAATCTTTCGGAAAAGTATAGCGATGTATCCCCGTTCTCGCCGTTGCAGTCAGTTCTGCCTTTATTCCAAAATCGAGTAAGTCAACACTGTAATATCCGGGTGCGGCCTCTTCATTCTCATGTGAAAAATGCGAAAAGGGCTTGAAATTATTTTCTTTAATTCTCTCAGAATACCGACTATTCGTTGGCATTACCAAGATATCGTATAGATCACCCGCTCCGGTACCCGTTAAATGCGTATGAGAAAAGCCCGAAATAATAGAATCTTGATAATAATATCCTGCAATACGGTCCCAACCGGGAATGCCAATATCTGGACTCAATTGTACCATCCCAAAAGGGACAGTTGCCCCCGGATAGGTATTGCCAGGTCCATCAGTACCGATAAATGGGTTCACATATGTTGTTAACTTATCCTCCTTAACTTCGTGATTTCCACAAGAAATCAGGAGAATAAACAGCAATACAAAAATGTATCTGATAGATGAAATCATAATTTCTATTCTCTTGATTCGATATTTAGTTTTTTTACTTCGATATAAATTTACCATCCTCAGCTACGATGAATGTTTTCTTTGAAAAAGGACTTACAACAACCAAATTATATCCAGAAGAATGACGTTCATATGTTACGTCGAAGTTCGTATCTCCTATTCGAAACTTGCTAGGGATCATATCTTTAATTGATGTAGGATATTCTTTCTTCTTTTTGACATACCGTCGTAGTGCTCTATGAATCTCATAGAGTCGCCATTTAATTCTTTCTTCTTGTGGGATTTTAAATTGATCGACTTCTCCCGGCTTCTTAGAAGAAAAATAAATATATCCCCATTTTTCTGGTTCATGTATATTGATTACTCCTGTTGGAGACCAAACCCAATTGTACTCCTTCAAAAACTTTCCGTTTGTACCTTTTTTCCTAAAATATGTTCCGTTCACAATATCATGATCCCAGTTCACCCGAGAAAAATTGAAACGCCAAAATTGATCGATAGGAACATTATTTTCATTATAAGATTTTCTAAAAGCTGCCCATGGAATCGCTAGTTCAATTGTCCAATTTTGATCAATATCCTTTGGGTTATTCAAGGTTCCATTTACTTTTATAGCAGATTTCAATCCCGTGGCCGTCCAATCATTTAAGACCGTAGTACCCTCTCGATAGGGTTTTGTTAGAAATAAGTCCCACAAGGTATTGAAAGCATTTAGCTCAAGTTCATAGTAATTGTGTGTATCTCCATCAGGATCAACAAAAATTTCAAAATCATTATTATAATAAATAATAGTATCTCGTTCCTTTAAACTCGCCCATACATGCGGCTCTTCCATTTTTACAAATACATAAAAAAAGGTCTCGTCCCAAAGCATCTTCATCTGTGTCTTGTACTTTGGTTTTGAAACACCTTCAATGTCTATAAATTCTTCTGACCATGCTATTTTTTCCCAATCCTTTTCATCTGCCTCACCATCTATGGTTATCAATTGATTGGTTTTAAAAGCGACCTGGCTTCTAGGCACGAATTCGTTATTGGTTTGACCCATAGCATTTGTAATCAATAAGCTCCAGAAAATAAGCACAAAATCAGATCTTTTCATTCTTGGAAGGTACTATAAATTATTATCTTTTGTAAATTGAATCACCTCACTTAACTTTCCAAAAGCCATGGCCACAACGGTATCTGCGGCTCCATAATAAACTACGAGCTTATCAGTTTTATGATCATGCAAAGCTGCGCATGGAAAAATGACATTTGGAACATCTCCTACCTGTTCGTACAATGTTGTTGGGCCTAACAAATATGATTGTGTTCTATAGGTTACTTTATCTGGTTCATTTTCGTCTAACAATGCTGCACCCATGGCATATCTAAAGCCATTACAGGTCGTTATCACCCCATGATACAGCATAAGCCAGCCTTCTTTTGTCAAAATTGGGATAGGGCCAGCACCGATCTTAGTACATTGCCAAGCGCTATCTTCAAAAGCTGTTGCTTTCATTACACAACGATGTTCGCCCCAATACTTCATATCTGGGCTATAACTTATGTAAATATCTCCGAAAGGCGTATGACCATTATCACTTGGTCGACTTAACATGGCATATTTACCATTTATTTTTTGTGGAAATAAAACACCATTTCGATTAAATGGTAAAAAAGCATTTTCACACTGAAAAAAATCCACAAAATCATAGGTATAAGCGATTCCAATGGTCGGCCCATGGTATCCATTACACCAAGTAACCCAATAACGATCTTCAATGTATACAACACGAGGATCATATTTGTAATCTGAATCAATCATGGAAGTATTCCCTTCCTTCATTTGTATGGGCTCATGGTTTATATCCCAATCGATACCATTGTTACTAAAACCTACAAAAATATTCATTTGAACCGCTTTGTTATCACATCTAAACACCCCAGCGAATCCATCATTAAACGGAACAACAGCACTATTAAAAATACTATTCGAACTTGGAATCTGATCTCTTTTAATTATGGGATTTTCAGCATATCTCCACATAACTTCGGTACTCTTGGCAGGTCTATCTTGCCAAGGAATATTACTCAAATTATGTTTTTTATTGTTTGTCATTATATGTAATTAATTTGGAAGTTTTTTCACTTTATCTAACCAAGTAAATTTAAGAATGATCGATGTTGCGACGAAAATTATCAACGAAATTATCGCTTTAGGATAATCTCGAATCATAAAATAAATAGGTAATACAATCATACTAGATTGCCAAATAACCCCTACAATACAATTGAACATATCAAACCAAAAATTACGATTCTTTGAGATTGAATGCTCCGTTTTTTGTATCTCTTTATACACGGGTCCCCACCATCCCCAAGGTCTCACGCTAATATAGAAATCTTTGAGTACCTTCATATCAGTGGGCTTACTTAAAAAAGTTCCTAAAAAAGATCCCAATAAAGACACAGAAAATATAATTGGAAAAAGATAAATTGCATGAATACGAGATAAATCGTATAATATTGAACCTTCAACAAAGTTGTTTTTATGCTGGTCAAGAAAAAACTGCAACGAAGCGATGATCAAACCGGCAAGCATTCCCCAAAAATACCCCCATCCGTTGAATCGCCACCAAATCCATTTTAAAAAATTAGCTGCAACATAACCTCCAAAAAGGGCACTTGTAATCCATAATGTCAACGAGTTTATAGAATCAGCGAAAAAGCCCATACATACACCTAAGACTACAATAAGAATTGAGGCAATATGACTGGCCTTTACATAATGTTTATTCGAAGCATTATTTTTAAAATACTTTTTATAAATATCGTTCACAACATAAGCTGGACCCGCATTGACAAATGCAGAAAAAGTAGACATAAAGGCTGCGAGCAATGCGGCTAGCAGTAAGCCTTTAATTCCAACTGGTACATGAAAATTGATGACTTTTGGCAATAATATTTCTAAATCTCCTCCATTCAATAATGGGTTTTCTATCATTACAGGCCCTAATTTCACCAAGGCAATAACAACAACGCCTGCAATTAAAAGATATCTAGGGATAAATAGGATTAGATTGGTAAAGCCACTCATGTAGGCGGCTTCTTTTACCGATTTTGTCGATAGAATTCGTTGCAAATCATAACTTGGAACTGGCCCAGCGATACTTGCGAAAAAACCTTTGAAAAGCGTCATACCAATTAATGCACCAAACATTTTATACCCTTCAGAATCTATCAAGGTATTGAATTCATTATATTTTTCACTCCAATGCGCTTCTAACTCCCAACCAAAAAAGACATTTTTCCATTCATCAGAAATCACAGAGGCAATTTCGATATCACTAATGGTAAAAAAAGCATATCCCGCGACCAAAATTCCTGCCAATACCATGATGCCATATTGTAACACTTCGGTCGCTACTACTGAAAACATCCCTCCTTTTATAGTATATATCGTTGTTAAAGCAATAATAATGATGGCATACGACTGCTCGGTAGTCAACATTAAGGTATCTCCAATGAATACATCTAAGCTCCAAGGCAATATAATGGTCATAAATTTCCCAACACCTTCGAAGAAGTAGGCGATAAATCCAACAGATGAAATGACGGCAAAAAGAGCGACTATAATATGTGATGCTCTACCGGCTCTATCGTCACCAAAACGGGTTAAAATCCATTCAGATCCTGTCATGATATTCGACCTGCGTATCCAAACCGCCAAAAACATCATGATAAAAATCTGGTTCCATATGGGCCACATCCACATGAACATAAAACTTTTGACACCATAAAGAAATAATATCCCAACCATCCAAGCGGTGCCAGATACATCGAACATACCGGACCCATTACTCAATCCTAAGTAATACCATTTGATGTTATTGCCTCCTAAAAAATAAGACTTTAGGCCTTTTGACGCTCTTTTAGACACCCATATGCCTACGACTAATGTTATGACGATATAGATGGCAATTATAGCTATGTCAATTCCGCTCATATGCAGTACATCCTATTTTTGTGTTCCCCAACTTTTATTGGGCGTTTTTCCCATTTTAAAATGAAGTGTTCCTCCATTCAATATTTCGGCGTGTGTGATGCTGGTTCTGTTAAATTCTATTCCATTTAAGGTAGCAGATTGTATATATCTGTTAGTATCAGATGAATTTTCAGCGATAATCGTAAAGATTTTATCAGCCCCTAATTTTATTTTGGATTTTTCGAACAAAGGACTTCCGATTTGATACTCACCTAAAGCAGGGTCAACGGCATAAAAGCCGAGAGCACTCAACACATACCATGCAGACATTTGACCACAATCTTCATTTCCACTTAATCCATTGGGTGTATTATTATATTGTGTTTTTAAAATTTCACGCACCCAATATTGAGTTCTCCAAGGTTTATTTGCATAATTAAATAGATAAGCTATATGATGACTCGGCTCATTACCATGAGCATATTGCCCCATTAACCCAGATATATCTGGAGAAACATTATTTCCATTAATTTCTGATGATTCGGTAAAAAGCTGTTCTAACTTATCTGTGAATTCCTCTTCTCCTCCAAAAATCTTCACTAAGTTGGGGGCATCATGTAAGACAAACCAACTATGTTGCCAAGCGTTTCCTTCGGTATAATCAGCTTGTTTTCTGTGAGCAGCGTGCTTCGGATCGAAAGGCTCGCGCCATGCGGTGCCCTCCTTATTTTTGCCACGCATAAATCCAGTTTTTAAGTCAAACAAATGCATATATGCCTTTGATCTATTTAAAAAATAAGTATGATCTTCTGTTTTTCCTAAAGCCTTCGCAATTTGCGCAACGCAGTAATCATTATAGGCATATTCTAAGGTAATAGTGACCGATTCTTCTAGTAGTTCGTGCGGTATATATCCATATTTTTTGTAATGATTTAAACCGCGTTCGTCTTGCATCATCGTCGCTTTCATAGCTTTATACGCTTTTTCAATATCAAACCCCCTTATGCCTTTGATATACGCTTCTGCTATTACGGGTATTGAATGATAGCCAGTCATGGTATTTGTTTCATTACCATAAAGCGTCCATACGGGCAATCTCTCATTTACAGTATAATACAACAACATTGAATTGATGATATCTGGTACCTTATCGGGAGCCACAAGTGTCATCAAGGGGTGTGCTGCTCTAAAAGTATCCCATAGAGACAAGGTTGAATATGAGAGATGCTCTGTTTTTATGATCGAATCATTCTCCAAACGAAATTCTCCATTTGCATCATTAAAGGTAACAGGTGCCACTTGTGAATGGTAAAGCGCCGTGTAAAAAGTAGTTTTTAAAGTATCATGAGGTGTTTCAACTTCTATCTTGGATAATAAGTTCTCCCAATCATTATTCGCTAAAGTTTTAACTTCATCAAAGGCAAATTTTCCGTTATGCATATGCATATTAGCCATCGCATTTTCTTCACTTACTGAAGATAGCGCTACTTTTACGTAGATGTTTGGCTTTGTTAAGGTATTAAAAAACAGTTGCGCGGCAGTACTTGGCCCTGTTACTTCATTTTCAGTACTATTCTTTGCATTTTCCACCAAAGTATAATCGGACATAGATTTGGAGAATTTTATAGCAAAAAACACTTTCTGATTCTTTGCCCATCCCGTACTATGACGATATCCTACTAAGGTGTGTTTGTCTACCACTTTAATTTTAGAAATAGTCGTTTTGTCCCAATTCGTGGTATAACCTAAATCTAATATAATTGACTGTATATCTCCTTTTTCGAATGTGTATTTATGAAACGCTGTTCGTAAGTCGGATGTTAACTCAGCCCTCACATTATGATCATTTAAATACACGTTATAATATCCTGGGCTCGCACTTTCATTTGTATGTTCGTACGAAGATTTATAAGGAATCTCATCACGATTTTTAAATGTTTGTTCAAGATTCACCTTTTTGTTGATAGGCATTAATCGAATATCAGTGAGATCTCCTATCCCCGTTCCGCTTAAGTGCAAATGACTAAATCCGATAGTAATTGAATCAGAATAATGATATCCTGAACACCAATCCCAGCCTTGGATGCCATTATCTGGACTTACTTGCAACATACCATTCGGAATTGTAGCTCCTGGATAGGTATGACCATGCCCACCAGTTCCAATAAATGGATCAACAAAATGGGTCAGAGAAACAGTAGGTTGATCGGCATCATTTTCGGGATTATTACACGACGTTGTATACAGTAATAATCCAATAAAATAATATAAATAGCTTATTTTCATTTTGGCAAAGAGGTAATTATTATATCTATAATATTCGATTTAACTATAAATATTTATAAATTTAGCTGGTAAAAAAATTAAATTAGACGAATAACATCTTAACGAGGTTGTACACCAAAAAAACTAACGAATGTCCTTAAAAACGAAAAAAAGATATCTTAAGTCACAAGCTGTGCGACAAATAACACTCAGGCATCATGTTATTTTTTGGTCTATTTATTTTTTGTTTAACACATTGCGTTGGGGTAGTTATTTCAATGATTATGGCTACTCATTAAAAACGAATATTATAGGCTTCCCTATTCATATGATATTGACTTATCTGAATATATTTGTGTTAATGCCGCGACTCCTTTATAAGCGAAAATACCTACTGTATATACTTTTTCTAGTGGCCTCATTATTTCTCATGGTACTTGTTAAATTTAATCTCACTTATTTTCTTGTGAGTAAAAATGTTTGGCCTGAAGGTCCAGAAATTATAAATACGCTTACGTTGAACTATTCTATAGACATGATGATTGGTGAATTATATGTAATTACTTTTGTAACAGCCATAAAAGTGACTATGGATTGGCTCGCTGAGCATAAACGATTGACAGATCTGGAAAAGGTTCAATTAGAAACGGAACTCTTATTTTTAAGAACTCAGATTTCTCCACACTTCTTTTTTAATACCTTAAATAACATCTATTCATTGGCAATAGAAAAATCTGGAAAAACGCCAAAAGTAGTATTAAAGCTATCTGAATTAATGCGATACTTATTATATGAGACTAAGAACAAACGTCAAAGTTTGGAAAAAGAGATTATATGTATTCAAAATTATTTGGATTTAGAACGCATACGACATGAAGAATTATTAGAAGTTGATATGAAGATTTCGGGTGATATCAAACAAAAAAAAATAGCTCCTATTATTCTATTGTCATTTGTTGAAAATGCTTTTAAACATGGTGTGAACAAGAATATTGGCAAAGTAAAAATTAACATTGATTTTAAAATAGAAGGAAATTTTCTTTACTTTACCATTGATAATCCTACACCGAAAACTACGGTTCATAAACAACAGGTCACGAAATCTAGTGGAATTGGATTAAAAAATGTAAAGAAACGATTGGCTCTAGGATATCAGCCAAACGAGTATGATTTACAAATCAAAAGCACGAAAGAACTCTATACAGCGAATCTTAAAATTAAATTGAAATGAATGTAAAATGTTTGATAATAGATGATGAGCCTTTGGCAATCAATGTCATTAAGAACTATTTAAAGCAGTTTAACACTATTGAAATTGTAAATACATTCAACAACGCAATTGAAGGATTGGAATTTCTAAAGAGTAATGATGTTGATCTTATTTTCTTGGATATCAACATGCCATTATTAGATGGGTTAAATTTCATTAAAAGCCTTAAAGTCAAGCCTTTAATTATTATTACCACTGCATATGAAGAATATGCTGTAAAAACCTATGAACTAGATGTACTTGATTATTTGGTAAAACCTATCTCATTACCGCGTTTTATGATTGCTATCAATCGAGTTTTTGAAGTGCAAAACCAACATACACCGACCCTTAAAAAAACAAACGACCGACCTTACATTTTTGTAAAAATTGACAAAAAGAAAATGAAAAAGATATACTTAGATGATATCTTAGTTATTGAATCTTTGAGAGATTATTTGAAAATTAGCACCACGACCAATCGCTATATTATCCATCAAACACTCTGCAGTTTTACAGATCAACTCCCACAAGATAACTTCATAAGAATTCATAGGTCTTACACTGTCGCGATCAATAAAATTGAAACCGTTGAAGGCAATTGTGTCGAAATCGATGGCATTAGATATGTAATAGGGCGCACCTATATAGAAACGGTCAAAGCAAAAATTTTAAATTCGGCAATATAAATTTATTGCGAAACGCCTAAATTATTCGTTGATTCTACCAATGGGCCTATTCTCATTCCCGTTTTTATCTGATAAAGCATCTCCTAATTTAGCTCTTATCTCGTCTCCAAGTAATTTTATTTTGGCAACCACTTCGGGATATTCGGAAGCCACATTGAGGGTTTCACTGATATCTTTTGACAAATCGTACAACTCTATATTTTCAATCAAGTTATAGTCATAATCGACTGGAAGTCCGCCTTTACCTCCTTCTCGCCCATTTAAGGTTCTATATTTATGCGGGAAGTATAGTTTCCATTTTCCATATCGAATTCCGTGAAGTTCATTCACATGATAATAAAAATAGTATGCTTCTTGAGGTGAGGCATTCGAATCACCTGTCCAAATTTGCCAAACACTCTTACCATCGATTGTATGCTTCGGTAATTTCGCTCCAGTAATTTCGGCAATAGTTGGGAGTATATCAATAGCCATCATAGGCACATTAACTACTCTTCCTGGTGTTATTTTTTTCGGATATTTTATAATGCATGGCTCTCGCTGCCCTCCTTCTAATGCCGTTCCTTTTCCTTCACGTAATGGATATGCACAGCCCGCATGATCCCCATAATTTAGCCATGGTCCATTATCAGATGTGAAAATCACTATGGTATCATCTTCAAGGCCATGCTTCTTTAATGTCGTTAATACCTGCCCAACAGACCAATCAATTTCCATGATCACATCACCATATAAACCTCGTTCTGATTTTCCTTTAAACTTATTAGATACGGCCAACGGTACATGAGGTTGCGGGTGGGCTATATACAAGAAGAAAGGGTCCTCCTTGTTTCGTTCGATAAAATCGACACTTCGTTCTGTAATTTGAGTGGTTAATGATGATTGGTTTGTTAAGGTATCAATAATAGTTTCATTCTCAAACAATGGCAATGGATCAAAGTCAAAAATAGGGCCTTGCTGCGGATGAAACGGCCACATATCATTTGAATAGGGAATGCCAAAATATTCATCAAACCCTTGCTTATTGGGCATAAATTCTGGATGGTCTCCTAAATGCCATTTTCCAAATATCCCTGTCTTATAATCGATCTCCTTGAGCATTTCGGCTATAGTGGTTTCTGAAAGATTCAATCCTTGTTTACTACTCGGCATAAAAGCACCATGCACACCTATTCGATTCGGATAGCAGCCGGTTAGTAGACCAGCTCGAGAGGCAGAACATACAGCCTGTGCGGCATAAAAATCTGTCAAACGAATACCATCTTTTGCCATTTGATCTAAATGAGGTGTTTTGATATCAGTGGCTCCAAAACAACCAACATCTTGATACCCTTGATCGTCAGTAAAGATGATAACCACGTTTGGTTTTCTTGAATCTATAGGGTCTTTCGTTGTACAAGAAATGCACACAACTAAAAATAAGAGAAGTATTCTGTTCATTTTATCTTTTTTAAGTGATTGATGTTCAAAAATTGTTTTAAGCTACCAATCAATAGTATCTTCAATAAAAGTAATAAGGCTCTCTGCCATTTTCTTTTGATCTTCAACTGATGGATGCGCCGCGGCTTCTATGTAGGGCATAAAATGAGTATATACTGCAGCATCGTTTAAATCTATTACTGCTTTTTCTATGTATCCAATCCATTTTGAACCTTCTTTTGCAGCATCCATGCTTCCCAAGGAGCATATGATCGCTGTTTCTGGATATTGCTGTCTTATGTCTTTTATAAATTGCTGATATGCCTTTATTATATATACTTCATCTGGTGCTTTATCGCCAAATCTTTTTTTGAACTCTTCATTATCAGGAATATTGACAATCCAAGAATCATTTTGAAACAAATTTACGACCACCACATCCGGCTGATACAAAGAAAAATCCCATTTAACTGTGGCGTCTCTGGGGTTTAACCTATCATACATCTCTGGCATGATGAGCGGAATCCAGCTTACAGTGATGCCAATACCACTTCTACAAATACAATGATAATCTGCATCAAAATGTCTTGCTGTGATTGCCGCATAACTCGCATAATTATTGGTGTAAGTGCTATCTGGAGAATCTTTCCCAGATAGATCTTCAACCGCATAACCTGCCGTTATAGAATTACCATAAAACTCTATTTTTCTTTTTGAAGGTGGTGATTCTGATAGTAACTTCGCATTGCCTTTTATTTCAAATCCATAAAATGTTGTGGTTCCTCTATCCCATTCTGTACGTTTAAAAATCTCGATTGTATGCTTTCCTTTTGGCAAATTTGTAGCCAATTGATGATAGCGCTTGATAGTATCGGGCCTCAGTATATAAAGACTATCTTGATCAAGGATTGCATTATAGTAATTATCTCCGTAATCATCTTTCATTAGCACCGCTATGGATGTTCCTTCAAAATGAAGCTTGACGGATGTTCCTGACCAAAACAGTTGTGTTCCGTTCGTTTTTGTAGCATCTACTCTCCCATTATAGACTATGTGTGAATTCGTATGTGCAACGTATAGTTCTTGTTTATTTGAACAGGCGACGATCAACATAAATGCTATTAATAGGATACTATTTTTGTAAAAATTGATCATATGTTCGTTTGAATTGTACTCATTAATTTGATTTTATCAGGGTGGCTGTTCTCTTGTCAATATGTGCAAAGCGTTCTGGTTCTTCTGTAATGATTTTTATATTGCGCCATCGAATTTCTTTTCCAATATCAAGACTATCTTGAATACTATGTACTTGAAGTCCGATAAAACCGCTGTCGGTCATAGCATCTTCTAAATTCGACGTATTAATGTCATTCACCCAAACGGCAAGCCGATTTCCAATCGCCTCAATTCGATACTTATTCCATCTACCATTTTTAAAAGCTTTTCTTCCATCAGGATTGCCTTCAAGATTATATAACCAACCTCTTCTACCTTCATCATATATTCCGCCACTCCAGGCTCTCTTGCTTGGGTCTATCTCTACTTGATATCCGTGTACTTGCCCGTTCTTATAATCGGATATACTATTGCTACGTATTTGGACGCCAGAATTTATCGTACTATCTACTAAAACTTCAAACTCCAAAATGAAATCCGAGAAAATTTCATTTGTACACAAGAACGTATTCGGTGAACCAAATTTAGTTGTGCCAATAATCTGGCCTTCCTTTATGACATACGTTGAAGAACCATTTCGAATTTCCCAATTGGTAAGTGTCTTTCCATCAAATAATGAAACCCAAGGGATCTCTCTTTTTTCTGAGCATGAAAACAACATCGACACGATGATGGATATTAAAAAATAATTAATACGATTCATTGAGTTCTTTTACGGTGTATACTTGATCTTTTGGGCGCTTTAAGTTTCGCAGACTGTCTACCTTTTTGAGTGTTAGGTTTTGCGGCGAAGTTGTAAAAGCATTCCTAATATAATTTCCTATATCTACAATATCTTGATCAGAAATACTTTCCTGATTACCAATACCTGGCATGGCTACATTGAATGTATACTCTATCCCATTCACTGAAATAGGACCTGTGAGGCCATACAACATAATTGCTACCAGTTGTTCTGGGCTTTCCGAAACATATTCAGAATTGAGCAATGGTGGTGCCAACCCTTTAAGTCCTTCACCATCAATTCCGTGACATGAAGCACATTGATTTCTATATAATGGCAAGCCACGCGTCAATCCATCTTTTGAAATTGTAGATGTCGTTACTTCTCTTTTTGGCACTTTAAGTGAGTGTAGTTTTGTTTTAATACCATCATAGTCATCCGTTAAGTTAAGAAGCAATTCTTCATTTCCTGATACTCCTGAATAAACGGGTTCTAAAAACCACTCTTCTGCATTATATCGCTGTATAAGTTGTATTAAATACTTACCATTTTCCTCGGTTAGGTGCTTGGCTAAATAAAAACCTAAATGATAATCAATCATTTCATTTTCAATCGCTACTAACTTGGCGATAACGCTTGGATCTACTATCTTATCTTGCTGACTCAATAGTTTTAAACTGTGGGCGCATAACGCCGGATTAGACATGATATCAGTATTCATTAAATCTACATCATTCAATACTCCTAAACCCTCTAAAGTGTATAAAGCATGTATTCGTGTAACTTCATTTTTGTTAGTGTTTACTATTTCTTTTAATGGTTCAGTGAGTTCCATGTCTTGAGTATTCACCAATAACTGTTGAGATTTATTTCGTATCCAAGTATTCTCTGAACTTAAAGAATCCAGTAAATTACTAGTCGAAAGTTTTGTTAAATCAATTTCTCTTATGGTTTTGTGACCTTGCTTGACAACTTTTAAAATACGTCCCATTCCTACAATACTATCCAATCCTTTTTTTATGTATAGATCTCTCAGATATGATGTCATATATGTCTTATGCTGGATAATACCGCGATGCATGTCTACAATATATAGGGCACCATCGGGTCCATTTTGAAGATTGACAGGTCTAAAGGCTTCATCTTTTGAAACAAGGAATTCTTTATTTTGCCAAACCTGTTTTCCAGTTCTTCTTAGCGCAAATGGATCAACCACATTTCTCTTGATCAAATTTACTTCTGGTCCGCACACAAAAACATTGTCTTGATAATCTTGAGGAAACGAGGTTCCTTGAAAATACAATGGAGCGCAAGCACTAGTAAAATTTATCAATTTACCCTCTTCATCTAAATTTCCTTTGATATAACCTCTATTTACAGCCGTGGCTTGAATGGGATAGACCCGTTGATCATTCACAATGGTAATATCTACCCCTAATTTAGGTTTAAAATTGGCGTGCTGGTTTAACACGTTGGGCAAGGCCCAGTCACCACGAACTTGATTTGAATTATCATTGTAGAGTAATCTTCCAATAGCATCATGTGTAATACCCCATTGCCCTCGAAAAGAAGTATTTTCTATTTTCCATTGCCCGTTTTGTTTTCGATACCGTTTGGTTGACTTTGCATTATAAATCCAGTTATCAATATTCATTACTAATCCGTTGGGCTGGTGTTCAACATTGCCTCCTACGGCATAATTAGCGTCTATTAGTGTTCTTTTCCCTGGAGTTAAATCGTCATTAATCTCGGTAAAATAGAGGTTTGGAGGTTCTGCGTACAACAACCCGCCATAAACATGGGCAATAGCTCTTACCAACTTTAACTGATCTAGAAAAATAGTGGTATGATCCATCTGACCATCATTATCTTTATCTTCAAAGACTAAAATTCTACCTACTGGCATTTTCGGATCTTTCCCTTCGATGCTTTGCATATATCCAGCCATTTCTATGGCCCATAAGCGTCCTTGATCGTCAAAACTGATATTTACCGGGGCTTCAACTAACGGTTCTGCCACAACAGCTTTTAATTCGAACCCATCCTCTAATTGATACCCGTCGAATGATACATAGGTTTCTTCATACTCCTTTGTACATGAAAAAAATAATAGCACTATAGATAATAGAATGGGGAATGATTTCATACGTTGAGGCAAGGGTTTAATATTGATGTATTGTCACATTCAAAGATAGCCAATGTTCTTTAATCTATTGAACACTAGCAATTTTATAAACAATACTAGCTCAATGTTACAACGTTAGCGTCAAAAAAACTCACCAAGTTTAACTCCCTAATCTATTTTTTTCATCTTCTAGACCAGTAGTACGTTTCTTAGCCTTTTTTATCTCATTTCGACCAAAATTATATGTTAAATTTAAGCGTACCTGTCTACTATCATTACCTCCATCTCCATTGATAATTAAATTACCAAACTGAGTATCTCCTTGCCATGGAGAGGTGTACAGAATATCGTTAAATGCCAATCTTGCCGTGAACTTATCATTTAAGATTTTCTTTTGCAAAGCTATATTTAACGAGCCCAGACTTTTTGTACGGTAGGTACCTCCCCAAATAGATGGTGAGCTATACCAACCCGATACTTCAGCTTTAAATCCTTTAGGAAGCTTAAAAGTATTTTGGGCATATAAACTCAATGTATTCTGTGAAATGGGTATAAAATCGGTATTAGTTGCTTCGAAAATACTTCTATATGCGTTGACACTAAAGTAAATACTCCACCAATTGTTAAACTTAGTCGGATATGAAATCCCTACATTGATCACTTTCTGATTTGCTACGTTACGTGTTGTTAAAAAGTTCTGATTCTGACCTATTGCCTCAGTCACTTTCGCAAAATAGTCTCTAATAAAGCTATAGCTTAAAGAAGTTGTCAATCGATAATTATAGGTATGAGACAATTTCAAATTATCGGTATATTGTGGCTGCAAAAAAGGATTTCCTTTGCTAAAAGACAATTCATCTATCTTGTATTCGAACGGATTCAAACTTGCGTAATTTGGACGTTGAATACGGCGGCTATATGTCAAAGCAAAAGAGTTTTTCCGATTCATTTGATAGGTCAATCCTCCACTAGGGAACCAATCTGTATAATTACGTTTTACTCTATCGTTTTGCGTTGATATTAAACTAGTTAATTTACCATCTGAATTTGTTTGCTCAACTCTTAGACCCAATTGTAAATTCCATTTTTTGAACTTTCTATTATAATTGACATATGCAGCACTTACTTGCTCATCATAGTTAAAATCATTGGTACGTTCATCGATAAGAATATCAACATCATTTATCCGATCAAAAAAATCGAATTCATTGTCTGTTACAACTTTCGAATACTTCATACCAATACCTAACTTACCTTTCAAGAAATTCTGCTCATAATCAACTTTTGAAGTAAGGATATCAATATCAATTGGTGTAATCATAAAATTTATAATCTCACTTATCAATAGCGTCTCATCACCGTTAAAATATCTATTCGGTTGTAAATTTTCCCGATCTCGCTCATAACGCCCATAATCGATATCAAAATTTACCGAAGTCCCTTTCTTGGTTTTATATTTATAATTACCATTAATATAAAGGTTTACGGTCTGGTTTTCTGAGTCACTGCCTGCAACTAACACCTCATCTGGTAGGTTATTCCCTATAGTGGTAATAGGTGTTCTAGAGCTACTATTAGCATCCGATTTACTGAAGTTACCAGTTAATATCATACCGAAAGTCGATTTTTTTGTGGCATGCCAATCAAAACCTATTCGAGCATTATTGCTGTTATTGTCAATTATTGTTTCAGTACGTGCATCAAAAATAATATCGTTCTGAGTTCTGAAGAGATTTATAAAATTCAAGCTTTCACCAAAACGATTGCTAAATGATCCATAGACGCTCGTTTTCTTATTTCTATTATTGAACGAAACTGAATTATTATATCTGGCAAATTCACCATATGTTAGCCCTGTGGCAAGGCTACCATTCGTTCCTAAACTTTTATCTCTTTTAAAAATAATATTGATAATTCCGGCGTTTCCTTCAGCATCGTATTTCGAAGACGGTTGTGTAATGATTTCAATGGACTCAACATCAGTTGCTTGGATGGTTTTTAGATAATTTACCAGATCATCACCACGAAGCACAGAAGGTTTATCATCAATATAAATCAAGACACCCGTTTTCCCTTCTACTATAATATTATCATTATTATCAACGGTTATTCCTGGCGCTTTTCTAAGTAATTCAAATCCAGAATCTCCTGATGCACTAATCGTATTTTGAATATTAAATACGGTCTTATCTGCTTGTACTTGCACAATCGGTTTTTCGGCTTTTATGGAAACTTCATTAAGGGTTTCACTTGCTTCTTTTAATTGAATGGTTCCCAAATCTTTATCGGATTCTAAAAAGGCAAAAGTTGCAGATGTATATTTTTCAAATCCTAAGATTTCAATTATCAATTTATAAGAACCTGTCTTGATATTTTGTATCATAAATGTACCTTGATCATTACTTATCGAGGCTTTTATAAATGTTTTACCGTCTTCTTTGTATAACGATACAGCCGCAAGAGAAACGGGTAGGTTTTCACTATCAATTACTTTTCCGCGAAGGTTTTGAGCCATCAAATTAGAAGTCATAAATAGGAACATAATAAATGTAAGAACTGCTTTCATAATATTAAATTTTGATATCCCAAAGGTGCGACCCTTTCTAAAGTTAAACATCTATATTCTGATGAATGAGCATATACTTCGATGAATGGGATGGGCAGTTCAACGGCAAATAGGTTCACTCACCGAAAATGATATGTAAAATAAATGTGATATTTTTAACTTTACAGAAATTAGTGAAAATGCCAAACAAGACTTCATTTTTTAAAAAGACATTTCTAGGAATTCGAATCGATGAACTCATAAGTTTTATTTTCTTTTATATTTTCTGGGCCTTTGCCTATCACGTGGCAATTACCATTAACAGTCGAGCTTGGGCCAATGGAGAAATATCGGTTTTTCACTTTCGTGATTTTATGGATAGTGTCGGAATCGATTACGTCATGAAAGCACTGATCACCTATCCGATATGGTGGTTGTTGATTCGAAAATTGAAGAATTGGGATAATTTAAAGAAAATCTCACTGCATCTCCTCTTGTTACCTGCATTTGTATTGGTATGGCAACAAAGTTATTATTTGGTGAGTGAGTTCTTTGGCTTTGGTCATTTAAATGGTGTTGCCAGAGTTTGGGACATCTATATACCTTCTCTATTTTATACATTACAATTTGGGATCATTCACTCTTATAATTACTATCTAGAAAACAGAAGAAAATTAAAGCTTGAAGGTGAATTGCGTACTGCTGCACTCAAAAGTGAATTATCCGCGTTAAAAGCGCAATTGAATCCTCATTTTTTATATAATATATTCAATACCATTAGCGCCTCGGTACCATCTGAAAATGAAAAAACAAGGCATATGATTGCTGAACTTTCTGATTTATTTCGTTATCAATTGAAGGCATCGCAAGTAGACAGAGTGACCTTAAAAGAAGAGTTGGCTTTTGTAAAAAAATATTTAGATCTCGAAAAAGAGCGTTTTCAAGAACGATTGAAAATCAGTATCGATGTAGATGACTCTATATTAGCTGAAAAAGTGCCTCCAATGCTTTTACAACCATTGGTTGAAAATTCGGTAAAGCACGGGTTATCGTCACTCATTGAAGGCGGAACCATTACCATAAAAATAGAAAAGAAAAATGAGAAATTGTTTTTTGAAATAACCGATACTGGAATAGGAGTTGATGATAAAACCAATGTCTTTGAAAAAGGTGTAGGACTGAATAATACGCGTTTGCGATTAGAAAAAATGTATCAAAGTACACTCCTACTTACAGATAATACTCCAAGAGGATTAAAAATTAGTTTTGCCATATGAAGAAAGTTATAATCATAGATGACGAAGAAGCTGGTCGGAAACTTATTAAAGAATATCTGAAGACATTTACTGATTTGGTCTTACTTGGAGAGGCGAATAATGGTGTTGATGCTGTTAAAATAATTAATGAATTTAGACCTGATATCGTTTTTCTAGACATTCAAATGCCAGGCATGACCGGTTTTGATGTTTTAAAACACTTGAAGGAATTGCCACAGATTATTTTTTCAACGGCCTATGACCAATATGCCTTAAAAGCTTTTGAAGTACATGCCGTAGATTATCTCTTGAAACCCTATACAAAAGAACGATTTAAACTGGCCGTAGATAGACTTACACAAAATAATAATGAAAATAAAGCGAGAAATCTTACCGAGAGTTTACTTTTTGAAACCTCTAAACACCCAGAAAGAATTTTAGTACAAAGCCAGCGAAAATTAATAACTATCGCACTTGAAGATGTGATTCGCATAGAAGCATATGGTGATTATTCAAAGTTAATCACTACGGAAAAATCATATGTTAGTAATTATAGAATATCAACCCTTGAGGAAAAATTAAATGGGTTAGTATTTATTCGTGTGCATCGCTCAGCAATCATCAATTTAAATAAAGTCAAAGAATTGAATAAATATTCAAAGAGTTATGATGTGACCATGCAAAACAACGATGTTGTACGCGTTAGTAGAGGGTATATGAATAATATCAAAAAATTGATGTATTAATCTAAAAGAAGAAAGAGAATCATTTCATCTTCTTCAAAGACTACATGATTCTCAAGTACTAAAACCCAATCAAAATTTATATTCTTTTCAAATTTAAATCCTGAAAATCAAAGCTAAAGTCAATAAAGCGAGAAATTCCTTTCATTTTAATACCCTGCGCCTTTCCGTTTCTATCTAAAGAAAAAATAGCGAATGCATCTGCGTTCATATCGCGATACTCCCATTTTATGGCAAATTTATTTTCTTTATATAAATACATCTTACCGTTCAGTCTTGGTGACTTATACGATTTGAACCAAAGGTCACCATCTTTTTTTAAAATTTCGACTTTACCAAACCATGGATCTTCATATATCCCAACATAATTTTTCGCCACATATTTGCTGCTCTTGTTTTTACTAATCTCGTTCCATACTTTTTCTGTTTCTGGGTCTCCCATTTTCTGTTGTTGTTGCATCCCTTTGGCCATTTCTAACCAATTAATTCCGGTTTCTAACTTCAAATATTCGTCTAGTAACATATATCCGATCAATCCGTTAAGGAATCCGGCACCTTCAGAATTGTTTAGTACTACGATTCCCAAGTCGAGCTTTGGAAATAAGAGTACTTCAGAGGACATCCCGGCAATTAATCCCGAATGCTCCACTTTAAAGTGTCCGTTAAAATCTGAAACAAACCATCCCAAGCCATATCCAGAAAAATTGACTTTAAAGGGTGATCTAGGATCTTGTTGTAAATTCATGGGTGTATGCATCTTCCACATTTCTTGCTGTTGTACTTCTGAGAATAATTGGTGTTCTAAGTTAGTGCCATATTTGCCTTTATTCAATTGCACTAACATCCATTTACACATATCTGCTGCACTGGCCCAAATGCCGCCCGCCGCTCCGTTTAACAGCTGCTTATCGGTGTTAACTTTTGGTACACGTATAACGGCTAATGACTTTCCATCAAAAGAATGGGCATCGGCGACCATTGTATTTTTAGTGGCCTCTATAAAACTACTATGGGTGTTCTTCATGTCTAATGGTTGCAACATATGTTCATTCACAAATGATTCCCAAGATTGTCCGCTTACTCGAGCAATTAATTCGCCTGCTACTATATATAACAAGTTATCATAGTCAAATTTTGTTCTAAATGGCGATACTGGTTCGAAGTGTTGAAAAACACTCAAAACATCATTGATGTCAAAATTCGAACCAGCCGGAAAAATCATCAAATCGCCAGCTCCTAATCCAAGTCCGCTGCGGTGGGTTAATAGATCTTGAATATTAAAATTATTGGTTACATAATCATTATACATCTTGAATTCTGGAATATACTTAATCACCTTATCTTCCCATGTAATTTTGCCTTGTTCAACTAATAAAGTCAATGCCGTAGCGGTGAATGCCTTCGTATTTGAAGCAATACCAAAAGAGGTATTAGCTGTTACCTGCTCATTTGTTTCTATTGATTGAAGTCCATACCCTTTCGCATGCACGACTTTACCATCTTTAACTACGCCAATAGCGAAACCTACAGTATGATCTATCGTGTGTATCGCTTTTTTTACTATACTATCTATGTGATGAGCACTTACCTGAGCATGTATATTCATTGTAACTATAAGCGTTACGAATGCGAATAAAATTCTTTTCAACTGTTTATTATATTTCATGATACCTGATTATTAGAGATTGTACATCATCCAAAATGGACTTCTATTTTTCATTTTGTACATCTGATACTTGTCATTTTAAAAAGGTTACAAATAGGTCATGAAAAATAAAAAAGTGCTTCGTTGTAACCTTTTGTGAAAAGCATGTATCCAATCAATAAGAATTAATATAAAACCAAAAGAAATGAATGATCCAGTAGCAATTGTAGTAATTGCCCTAATAGCAGCCGTAGTATTTTCTGTTTTTTACCTTATGAAGAGTAAGCACCTTGAACGGATGGCCAAAATTGAAAGTGGTATGATAGATCAAGATTTTAAAGAGTCAGGCAATCTCATCTTGAATGTGGGCATACTTTTTTGCTCCTTAGCATCGGGTATATTTATTTCCTATTTATTTTCTATCTATACCGATATACCAAACTATGTGACCATTCCTGGATTTCTACTACTCTTTGGCGGCATCGGATTTATCATATCATATACGTTAAGTAAAAGGAATGAAAATTGAATACTGTTTCGGACAACGTCCACATAGAAAAAGTACTCTCAGGCGATAAAGAAGCTTTTCGATATTTAATTAAGGCGTATCAAAGCATGGCGTATTCTATTGCCATATCAATGGTGAAAAATGAATTTAGCGCCAATGACGTTGTGCAGAATTCTTTTATTCGAGCGTATAAAGCCTTACGTTCTTATAGATCGGATGCGAAATTTTCAACTTGGCTGTATAAAATTGTAGTTAATGAGTCTTTGAAATTACTGAAAAAAAATAAGCGGTCTCAGGAATTCATTACCTATATGGATGATCCCTTTGACTATTCAACCTCATTTAATCAAGCTATTAAATCTTTTGAATTAAAAGATAAGAAAACCCAGATAAACAAGATTATGAATTTGATGAAACCTAAAGAAGCATTGATCTTAAAATTGTACTATTTACATGAAGAATCTATAGCTCAAATTGAGAAAATTACAGGATTTACAACTTCAAACATCAAAGTATTATTACATAGAGCAAGAAAGAGTTTTCTAGCTCTTTCTATTAAACATAACACCTATTAAAAATGAACAAAACAGATCAAAATATACAGAATTTATTGGTTGAATCATATAAAAAACAACCGGTCGATTCACAAATAGAAGATCAAATTATGGAAACCATATCAACACAGAAAAACTATGGTTTATTATTGAAAAAAGCAAGGCAAAAAGCAAAAATAGGATTGCTTGTAAGTCTTATTTTATTGGTTATTTATTTTGTCAAAATTTACACAGACTTAACCACACCGATACGTTATAAAGAACCAGAGTTACGTGCTTTTTACCCTTCTATTTTTACGGTTATAGTTGTTTGTGCTATATATTTCGAAATGATTTTTGGAGCTAAATTGCTCAAAAAATGAGGTGGTACAATTTTGTGAAAAAGAGAGATTACTCCTTCGAATAGTGATATCTCTAAAATGAAAGCTATTGGTTCGACTCCCATCATCTATATGACTAATTTACACCTAATCTTTCATCATTGAATAGGTTTGTTTTGCGATTTCTAACTCCTCGTTGGTTGGAATAACTAGGATTTTGACTTTCGAATCTTCTTTGTGAATTTCTAGAATGGAGTTAGTTCTTATGGTATTCTTATTTTCATCAATTTGAATCCCTAAAGCCTGCATATCTTCACAAACCATAGCACGTAGTAGACTTGAATTTTCACCAATACCTGCAGTAAATAGCAATGCATCCAAACCATTGAGAGCAGCAACGTAGCTACCAATGTATTTTTTGATACGATATGATGTCATTAAAAGCGCTAATTGACAATCTTTATTTCCTTCTTCTGCTCCCTTTTGTATGTCTCGCAAATCAGCAAACCCTGTAAGACCTAAAAGTCCGCTTTGCTTTTGTAATAAGTTGTTTACCTTTTCGGATGAAAGCCCCAATTTATCCATCAAATAAAAAACAACCGACTGGTCAATATCACCACTTCGCGTGCCCATGATTAGTCCGTTTGAAGGCCCAAATCCCAACGAATGATCAATACTCTGACCATTTTTTATAGCCGTCATACTGCATCCATTTCCTAAATGGACACTGATAATCTTATTTGATTTCTTTTTCAAATAATCAATAGCCTGTTCCGAAACATACTTGTGACTTGTACCATGAAAGCCATATAACCGAATATGGTGGTCATCAGCAATTTCTTTTGGGATGGCGTACCGATATGCTTTTTCTGGAATAGTTTGATGAAAGGCAGTGTCAAAAATAGCAACCTGACTGGCATTCTTAAAAATTTTCTCTGTCACTTTAATTCCTTTTGCATTTGCAGGATTATGTAATGGAGCTAACGAGGCCAACCGTTCAATTTCGGCTAAGACACTTTTATCAATTTTAGTAGGTTTATCAAAACGACTTCCTCCGTGTACAACACGATGCGCCACTACGTCAATTTCATCAGAGTGTTTCAAAACTCCGATTTCAGCGTCCATAAGGATATTTGTAATTGCTTTTAAGCCGTGTTCGTGATCTGCTAAAAATTCTACCTTTGAATGAGACCCATCTTTAGATTGGTAATGGAGCTCTGTATTCTCAAGCCCGATGCGCTCTAACAAACCTTTACAAATAACCTCTTTCGAAGGCATTTCTATTACCTGAAATTTTATGGAGGAACTTCCTGAGTTTATAATTAAAATATGCATCTTGGTTTATGGTTTAGCTTTCTTGTGCTTGTATAGCCGTTACTATTACTGTATTAAAAACATCTTCAACAGTGCAACCTCTACTCAAATCATTTACGGGTTTATTAAGACCTTGCAACATGGGGCCTATTGCCAATGCCCCCGTTTCTCTTTGCACAGCCTTGTAGGTATTATTACCCGTATTGAGATCTGGAAATATCAACACAGATGCTTGTCCGGCTACTTCAGAATCGGGTAATTTACTTTCACCAACCAATGGGTCTACTGCCGCGTCGTATTGTATCGGTCCTTCAATTTGTAAATCAGGATGTGTGTTTTTAACAATTTCAGTTGCCTTTCTTACCTTATCTACTTCTTCACCTTTACCAGAACTTCCTGAAGAATAGGACAACATGGCAATTTTTGCTTTGATTCCGAATGCCTCCGCCGAAACAGCAGATGATATGGCGATTTCGGCTAACTGTTCTGCTGTTGGATTAGGGTTAATTGCACAATCACCAAAAACGGAAACACGATTTTCTAAGCACATAAAAAACACTGAAGAGACGACACCGATTCCGGGTTTGGTTTTGATAAATTGTAGGGCTGGTCGTATCGTATGTTGCGTGGTATGTACTGCTCCCGAAACCATTCCGTCAGCATCTCCTTTATAGACCATCATGGTTCCAAAATAGGATACATCGAGCATGGTGTCTCTGGCAACATCCATATTCACCCCTTTATGCTTTCGCAATTCGCAAAAAGTACTTGCATAGTTTTCAAAGTTGGATGCAGTTGTAGGATTCAAGATATTTAAATGAGAAATGTCAACACCTAATTGCATTGCTTTTTTCTCTATATGCTCACGATTCCCCAAAAGGGTAATATCAACAATACCCAAACTGCTTAGTTCAGTAGCAGCTTCCAAAATCCGAGGATCTTCCCCTTCAGGAAGCACAATATGTTTTTTTATCGCTTTAGCACGTTGCAAGAGATTGTATTGAAACGTTCTAGGTGTGGTGCCTTTGGGTTCGAACGTTTCTAAGCGCTTTAGTAATAGTTCACCATCAATATACTTATTGAAAAGTGTTATTGAAGTTGCTATTTTTTGTTTGCTCTGAGCATATATTTTTGATTTAATATTCCCTACTGAATTAGCGGCATCAAAAGTACCTTGCTCTACAGAAATGATGGGAACGTGAGTTTCAAAACCTTTTAACAATTTTAGAATGGACGCTTCTGGAAGAATACCTCCTGTAAGCACGATTCCAGAAATTGTAGGATAATTATCAGAAAGGTTTGCCTGTAGAGCACCTAAAATAATGTCTGAACGATCTCCAGGGGTTATTACCAAACTATTATCTCGTAAATGAGTCAGGTAATTATGCAATTGCATCGCCCCAACGCCAAAACTCCCCGTTTGGTTATTTAAATTCTCCTCGCCGAAAAGTACTTTTCCATTCAAGGATTCTAAAATTTCACGTATCGTTGGATGTGATAAATTCTTGACTCTGGGGACAGTAAAGGCAACTGTTTTATCTTTCAGTTCCGTTTTCAATCTTTTGTTAACTAGATCTACATTTTCAGCGCGTACCTTATTGGCTACAACCCCCAAAAGTTCAATGTCTTTTTGGATGTAGGTGTTCACAGCAGATTCAAGATTACCACAAAATTCCTCCAAGGTTTTACCTCTTGCATTGTCTATTAAAATAACAGGAATACCAAGGTTCTTCGCAATATCGATGTTCAAATCGAATTCGATGATACTTCCATCGCTAGAGAAATCACTTCCTTCAACCAACATAAAATCAAATCGCTCTTCAAGTTGCTTGTATTTTGAAATAATGGTATCCAAAATATCTCCTTGTCGTCCATCGTTATACATATCAACCACCTGACTCTGCGTTAACGCAAAGGCATCTTCAACGGGAATATCCAACTCAAAATGAGAAACCACTGTATTGATATGATTATCAATTGTTCCTCCTCTAATATCATCAATTACAGGTCGAAAATAACCCACCTTCGCCATCTTACCAAGTAACAATTGCATCAAACCTAACACGACTAAAGATTTACCGCTATGGGATTCTAAAGTGGCAACATAAAGAGCTTTTGTCATAATTGAGGACTATTTTTTGATGTCATAAAGATATGGGTTTTGTCTTTTTAGAGCACATGAATTTAAGGAGAAAATGACGGTTTGATTTTTACAATAAGGATAATAGAAAATTAAGAATTCAACCATTCTTTAAAAAATTTCACTTTTGCTCTACTAATCTCTATGCGATCATTGAAACTAGGATTGACGGTTACTACTAATTTTCCATTAAAATACGTTTTTATCTCTACAATGGCATTTTTATTCAGTATAAACTGCCTATTTACTCTATGAAAGTACTTAGAATCTATTTCTAGTTCAATATCCTCTAATTTCTCGTTGATAACAAAAGTGGTATTATCAAAAGTAACTGCTTTTACAATTCCAATGTCAATATAGAAATAGGCAATATCAACTACTTTTACTGGCAGAAAAACATCTCTTTTTTGAACCAAATATGTCAATTTGAAACTTTTCTTTTCTAACCCTAGCGATGCTATAATGTTTTCAATTTGATTATTAATCGGCTTCTCCAAGAGTTTCACACTCTTAAATTGTTCTATTGCTTGAGATAGCTCACTTTTATTAATTGGTTTCAATAAATAATCTATGCTATTCACTTTAAATGCCTTCATGGCATATTGATCATAAGCCGTAGTGAAAATTATGGATGTGGCTATTTTCAACTCGTCAAATATTTCAAATGAAATACCATCAGATAAATGAATATCCATAAAAATTAGTTCGGCGTTGTTGGTTTTTGATAGATAGGCTATCGAAGATTTTACAGAATCCAGAATCGCCAATATCTCAATATCAGGATCAATACTTTTGAGTAAAAATTCAAGATGCTCACCGGCCGTAACCTCATCTTCAACAATTAAAACTTTCATGCGTTATTAATTTAAGGGTAACTTAACTTTAAACTTGTTTTTAGACTGATCAATAATAATGTTATTTCTTTTCAGGATAAGATACCTTTTGTCAATATTATCAAGACCTTGACCTGTACTCTTGACCAACGTTTTTCTAGGTCTCATTTCATTTTCTACAACAACATGATTGTCTTCAATATAAACTTTAACGAGTAACGGGTTCTCCTTAGAAATTTCATTGTGCTTCACTGCATTCTCCACTAACAATTGTAGCGATAGTACTGGAATCGTATGCGTTAACCATTCTTGATCAATAGCTATTTCAATTTCAACGCGATCTCTATACCTTGTTTTAATGAGATAGCTATAATTATTTAAAAAATTCAATTCTTGTTCCAATGAGACTAGATCTTCTTCCCGACTTTGAAGAACATATCTATACATTAAGGACAACTCATCAATAAACTTGGTGGCGTCTTCATTGCCTCGAACTAATGCACTCAAAGAGTTTAAAGAATTGAATAAAAAATGTGGATTCACTTGGTTTTTTAATGCCATCAATTCATTTTCAAGACTATGTCTTTTCAACACTTCTTTTTCGATCAAATCATGTTTATGAACAACTTGATATCGCAGCACTTTAGCAACAAAGAAAAGTATCACAAATACAATGATATAGCCCAAATAAATAAATCCCACTTCCGAAGATGTAGGTTCACTTCCAGTCACCAGGGCGTATACCCATAGAAACAACTTAATAATACCAAAGAATAGTAAGACGTGAATGATAATAGTTATGACAATTTCAGCAACAAAGAATCGACTTTTAAGCAGATCTCTCCAGTTAGCATTCAATTGTAAGATTAACCAAGAGGCGAAAAACAAAAAAACAAATCTCACTAATACATCGAGCCAGGGAGTTTCTAAAGTATCTCCCTCGGCTGAATTAATAACATCAAATACAGCCAAAGCCCTCGGCAAGTTAAACAGTACAGAAATAACGAAAGCAGACCCAATTATGGTGATCTGATTTATCTTTTGGGGAAGCGAACTATTATTTAAATTTGAAATCATAGTATAGTCAAAGTTACATCAATTTTATGCTAAAAACTATCTAATAATAGTATCGATCCTAATTTTTTTATTTTGAAAACCATTCAGGAATTTTAACAGAAGTAAGTTCAATACTTGTAAAATACACTTCACCCTTCGTTTTAGTCACTTCACATAAATAACGGTATTCTACCTTCAATTCTCGATATACATTTGTATAGAAATTAAAACCAAATAAATACAAATAATTATGAAAACGCAACATTTAACTATCGAAAGAAATCAAACAAATCAACTAATAGATTTGTTAAACCAAAAAGTGAATTTATTAAAACAAGTTCTAAGAAAACTACACAAAAATTTAGAAGGGCTTAGCGCTGGTGCTGGATATGCTTTAAGACATTAATTAATCTATATGTATAACCTATTAAATTTTAGAAATCATGAAAAATATCATTAAGCTAATAAGCATACTAACATTTTCGATCTTACTCATAGGATGTTCTTCTGTTAGAACCGTCGATTCTTGGAAAAGCAATGAAACTGTAGACATCAATAAAAAGACGGTTATTGTTTTTAGCAAGACCAATAATAAGATGATTAGAACACAATTTGAAAAGGATCTCGTTGAACACTTGAACAAGAAAGGTATTAATTCGTTTGAAAGTTACAAGATGTTTCCAACCATAGATACTTCAAAAAAACTAAGTGAATTTGAAAAACAAGAGCTGGTAGAAAAATTTCGAGAGGACGGAATTGACATTGTGGTATTAACCGTATTAAAAGACACACAAGAATATACCACAACGACAACTTCGAGCCCACGATATTCAACACATAGTTATCCGAGATATTATTACAATCGATACACCGGTGGATTCTACGTATACTACGATACCATGTTCTATGAATCGGAACCGATGAATACCATTACATATGAAGGTAAAAAGTACATTCTAGAAACGGTGACGTATGATTTAACAAAACCTGATCAAGAACAGTTAGTCTCAGTTATTACAACTGAAATTGACAATCCAACCAAATTAGGAACAATATCAAAAGATTTTTCGCGAGGCATTGTAAAACAATTAGTTAAGTAGGTTATTTGAATTTGGTTTGGTACTGCCGCGGTACCGTTTAAGGCCGCGGCAGTTCTTTTAAAACTCCTAGTACACTATTAAAAATAAAATAAGATGAAAAATTTTAAGTACCCATTAATTATGATTATTGCACTTTCAATAAGTGTAGTATCATGCAGCAACGACGACGATTATGACCACAACTATCACTTAGAAAATGTAAACGTTATAAGTGCAGACCTTCCAGATGAATTTAAATATGGAAGTATTTATGAAATTGACATAACTATATCGCTACCCAATAGTTGTTATTTTTATTATGACCAATTTGATTATATTTATGATGGAACTACAAGGATCATATATCCTATAGCACATGTAGATGATGGTAATAATTGTACTTTAAATAGTACAGAAACTACATTTTCAATACCAGTAAGGGCCCTACAGATTGAACCTTATATTTTTAAATTTTATCAAGGTAAAGATGCTGAGGGAAAAGAAACGTTCTTAACGATTGAGGTTCCGGTAAACAGAAGAAATCTTGAAAATGGTGAAATCGTTAATTCAAAAATAAGTGTTATCGCATTTCAATAATAATGAAGAGCCAATTATAAAATGTATTCAATTTTATAATTGGCTTTACATCTGACAAAACGAGAAAACAATAAAGAAAAAGACTTTTTAAAACACAAAATTATTGTTTAATATTCATAACGATGAAACTAAATGAACCAATTCTAAATAACTGATTATAAATATTTTACGCTTGTTAACATTTTGTTAACGTTAAACAATTTGTATTCTTCATCATTATAAAATAACTTTAATACAGAATATAAAACATTGATTATCAACAATGATATAGATTACTTAAGGTTGATTTATATCATATCATTTAAATCGAAACATTTATAAATTAGTAAATACTTACAATCTCCTTAAAAAGCAATCTTATGAACTTAAAAAGAATAGTTTTCATTGGTATAAGTTGTTTTTGTTTTCAAACAATCTTAGCGCAAGATATAACACCCGAACAGCGAGAACGGCTTACCTATAAGGTGGATATTTTTTCTACCGATGATGAAAAGCTGCAACAATTATGGTATGAAGATCGAATGGATCAAATGAAACTCAAAGGTGAACTTCGAGAAAATTATCAAAAAATTGTGGTGTATCATGCCTACAAAATGGAACGTCTGGGTAACTCAAATGTTCAATTGAATGATGAACAAATTCGTCGTGAATTTACCAAACAGATAAGAAAACTTCACAAAGATGTTGAAGATATTCTCAACCCTGAACAATTGGAAATTCATAAAAAAAGTTGGAATGCCATTCTTAAAGGCGTTTATCAGCGTAAAAACTGGAATTAACAAACTAAATACTAAAGCATATGATTTGGATTGAATTACTCGTAGTACTCTTTTTTATTTTCTTAGGCTCGAAAATGGGGGGTATTGGTATAGGTTATGCTGGTGGAGCCGGCGTCGTTGTACTCACATTATTTTTTGGACTCGAAGCGGGTTCAGTACCCGTTGATGTTATTTTAATTATCATGGGTGTGATCTCTGCTATTGCAGCGATGCAAAAAGCTGGCGGCCTAGATTATCTGGTTCATATATCCGAAAGGATTCTGAGAAAAAACCCGAAACGTGTGACTTTTATTGCGCCCACGGTCACCTATTGGATGACCTTATTAGCAGGTACAGGCCATACAGCCTATGCAGCACTTCCTGTAATTACCGAAGTGGCTAAAGAAGGCGGGGTTAGACCTTCAAAACCTTTAAGTATTTCTGTAGTGGCATCTCAAATCGCCATTACCGCTTCTCCAATTTCAGCAGCTGTAGTCATCTTTGCAAGTTTTTTAGAACCGCTAGGAGTATCGTATTTGCAGTTATTAGCTATTGCAATCCCATCAACAATTTTGGCATGTCTGGTAGGAGCAATTGTTGCAAATAGATTAGGAAAACCTTTGGCTGAAGATCCAGAATATCAAAGACGTGTTGCCGCGGGTTTGGTAAAACAAAGCGATGCAGAAGAACATGAAGATTCGAAAAGTGCAAAATGGTCGGTTGGCATTTTCGGTATTGCATTGGTAATTGTAGTGACCTATGCAAGTTTGATTTCAAAAAAAGTTGGACTTATTCCAGATCCAACTATTAGTCGAAATCATGCCATTATCGCTATAATGTTATTAGCTGCTACGGCCATAGCTTTAGTATGTAAAATAAAACTAAACGATGTAACGAGTATGTCGACATTTAAGTCTGGAATGAGCGCAGCCATTTGTGTATTAGGCGTTGCTTGGCTAGGAGATACTTTTGTGAGTAATCATATTGTTGAAATTAAAGAAGCCGCCGGAGGTATTTTGAATGACTATTCTTGGATGTTGGCTATTGTATTGTTTTTCGCAAGTATGTTGTTATACTCACAAGCAGCAACTACTACTGCTTTAATGCCAGCAGCATTGGCTCTGGGAGTAAGTCCAATTGCGGCCATTGCTTCTTTTGCTGCGGTTAGTGCATTATTCGTGCTGCCCACGTATCCAACACTATTAGCTGCCGTAGAAATGGATGATACCGGCTCTACCAAAATAGGAAAATATGTATTTAATCACTCCTTCATTATTCCTGGGGTGGTGACCATTACCGCAAGTGTCATCTTCGGATTTATACTTGGAGGTCTCATTTTATAGACGCTTTATTAAAAAAAAATTTTATCACAAAAAATAAGAAATCATGAAGACAAGAAAAGAAACTGATCTTTTAGGAGAGTTAGAAATTTACGATGAATTGTATTATGGTGTTCATACCCAAAGAGCGATCAATAATTTCCATATATCAGGTTCTAAAATTGGAGATTTCCCCATATTCGTAAAAGGACTGGTACTTACTAAAAAAGCATGTGCCGCTGCGAATAAAGAAATAGGAACTATTCCGGCCGATAAGGCCGACATGATCATTCAAGCATGTGATCATATACTTGACAATTTGAAAACATATGCCGTATTCTTCCCTTCGGATGTTTTTCAAGGAGGCGCCGGAACTTCCGTAAATATGAATGCGAATGAAGTTATTGCAAATGTGGCTCTTGAATTGAATGGTCACGAAAAAGGAAGTTATGATATTTTACATCCCAACGATCATGTAAACAAATCACAATCTACGAATGATGCCTATCCAACTGGGTTTAGAGTTGCAGTGTTCTATTATATGAATCAATTATTAGAACGAATCAATGTTTTAACAACCAGTTTAGATAAAAAAGCTGCCGAGTTTAAGAACGTCATTAAAATGGGAAGAACCCAATTACAGGATGCTGTGCCTATGTCTTTAGGAGATGAATTTGGCGCCTGGTCGATGAACCTAAAAGAAGAAACAAAGAATCTAAAGCATTGCCGCGATCTTATCTTAGAAGTAAATTTAGGAGCAACTGCCATCGGAACTGGTGTAAATGCTCCCGATGGATTCACAGAATTGTCTATTGGATATCTTCAGCAATATACCAAGGCGAGCTTTGTTCCTGCAGCGAATCTTATAGAAGCTACTTCTGATTGTGGAGCTTATGTTATGATTTCTGGAGCGTTGAAACGTACGAGCGTTAAGCTTTCTAAAATATGTAATGATTTACGCTTATTATCATCTGGACCGCGTTGTGGGTTTAATGAAATTAATCTCCCAGAAATGCAAGCGGGGTCCTCTATTATGCCCGCAAAAGTAAATCCGGTAATTCCAGAAGTAGTCAATCAAGTATGTTTTAAGATTATTGGTAACGATGTGACTATTTCTTTTGCGGCTGAAGCCGGACAATTACAATTGAACGTCATGGAGCCAGTCATTGCGCAATGTATGTTTGAGTCGGTTGAATTGCTTTCGAATGCATGTGTTACCCTCGCTGATAAGTGTATCGATGGTATTACCGCCAATGAAGAACACACTAAACAAATGGTGTTTAATTCTGTTGGGATTATCACCTTCTTGAACCCATATATTGGTCATCATATGGGTGATATATTAGGCAAAGAGGCTGTCGCAACAGGAAAATCTATTCGCGAGTTGGTACTTGAAAAAGAGTTGCTTTCTGAAGAAGAATTGGATAAAATTCTAAGTGTCGATAATTTGATGCATCCAAAATACACTGCTGCATTACACAAACAGGATTGATTATTTAAAAAGTAGTAGAGAAATTTAAAACTCTTTTGGTATGAAATTATTAAAAATGAAAATGATGGCTTTTCTAATAGCAGTGACTATAACTGCTATTGGGGTCGCTCAAGATACAGACCTCCCCAATGTTAAAATTTTAGCAACTGGAGGTACTATAGCCGGATCGGCTTCATCTGCCACTTCCGGGAGTTATTCGGCAGGTCAGATTGGCATTCAGACTATGATTAACGCCGTTCCAGGGATAGAAAAGTTGGCTGACGTTTCTGGAGAGCAAGTTGCTAACGTCGGCTCTCAAGATATAACGGTTGAGATTTGGTTGAAATTAGCAAATCGTATTAATGAGCTGTTGGCTTCAGACGATGTGGATGGTATTGTTGTAACTCATGGTACCGATACACAAGAAGAAACTGCATATTTTCTAAGTTTAGTTATTAAAAGTGACAAACCCGTAGTAACCACAGGCTCTATGCGTTCTTCCACTTCTATAAGTGCCGAAGGTCCGTTGAACTTATATAATGCTGTTGCTATTGCATCCAATCCTCAAGCTAAGGGAAAAGGAGTAATGGTATCACTTAATGACCAAATTCATGCGGCTCGTGATGTAAGTAAAATGAACACCACCAATGTGAATAGCTTTCAATCGCCTATCAAAGGAATGTTGGGAGGTGTGTTTTATGGAAGGCTAGGATTTTTTCGACAGCCTAACACAAAATTTGGAAAAACGAGTAAATTTTCGGTAGCTGGTGTCAAAGAATTACCACGTGTGGATATTATTTATGCGTACGCGGATATGTCTCCAGATCTAATCGATATGCACGTAAAAGCTGGTGCTAAAGGGATTGTAATTGCTGGCGTTGGAAATGGAAATATGACTGATGCTATCTTGAAAGCGGCGAAGAAAGCTTATGAAGATCACGGAGTAATTGTTGTCAGAAGTACCCGCGCTGCTACAGGATGGGTTTTGCGTGATAATGAATTCAAAGATGACGACTATCATACGACTGCATCAGGAGATTTAAATCCCGCTAAAGCGAGAATTTTATTAATGCTTGCCCTTTCTAAAGGTGAAAAATTGAATGAAATGCAACAACTTTTTGATAGTTATTGATTTAAAAGAAATAGAATATGGCTCTTAATCCATTGTTTTTTAGAAAGACACTCGTCGCAGGAACCGGTTTATTCTTATGTGTTTTTTTGATTGTGCATTTATCCGCCAACTGCATTCTACTATTACCTGAAGACATCGCAAGAGAAATGTATAATGCATATTCGACGACCTTAAGAGAAAGCCCATTAATAAAGATTGTCGCCTATGTATTATATCTGTCTATTATTTTGCATGTTCTATATGCATTACTAATTACGATTCGAAACAGAAAAGCAAAACCGCAACAATATGTAGCAAATAATGCCAGTGAAAATAGTAGTTGGGCTTCCAGAAACATGGGGATTTTAGGTTCGCTTATCTTAATTTTTATCGTCATTCATCTCGTGAATTTTTGGGCACGAATCAAACTAGGTTTTGGTGAAGAAGTAGCACTAGATGTGAATGGAAATAAAGACGTATATGCGGTTACATATGGTCTTTTTCAAAATATTTATTACGTCCTGTTTTATACCATCATGTCAATACCATTAGCATTTCATTTGTTTCATGGTTTTAAAAGTGGTTTCAAGACTTTAGGTTTCTACCATAAAAAAGGACTAACAATTCTAGCAAAAATCGCACTGATTTACGCGCTTATTATGGGCATTGGCTTCGGAATTATACCATTCGTTGTTTATTTTAAATAAAGAGGATTATGAAATTAGATTCAAAAATTCCAGAAGGAAAATTAGAAGAAAAGTGGCGTAATTATCAGATTAAATCACAACTAATTAATCCAGCAAATAAAAAGAAATTAAATGTTATTGTAGTTGGTTCGGGTCTTTCGGGTGCTGGAGCAGCAGCAACACTTGCTGAATTAGGGTATGACGTACAATGTTTCTGCTACCAAGATTCTGCTAGAAGGGCACATTCGGTAGCTGCCCAAGGTGGTATAAACGCTGCTAAGAATTATCAGCATGATGGCGACAGTGTATGGCGCATGTTTTATGACACTTTAAAAGGTGGAGATTTCAGGTCTCGCGAAGCGAACACGTATAGATTGGCCGAATTGTCAGCTCCGCTTATTGATCATTATGTGCAACAAGGAGTCCCTTTTGCTAGAGAATACGGCGGCGTATTGGTAAATCGGAGTTTTGGTGGCGTGCAAGTGCAACGTACTTTTTATGCCAGAGGCCAAACAGGACAACAATTATTATTGGCTGCCTATTCACAGCTATATAAAATGATCCATGCCAAGAAAGTAACCATGTTTCCACGTAGTGAAATGTTAGATTTGGTAGTCATCAACGGAAAAGCCAAGGGGATCATTGTACGTGATTTGGTCACTGGTGAACTCAAACGTTATGCTGCAGATGCGGTTGTTTTGGCTACAGGTGGCTATTCTCGTGTATTTAGATTGTCTACGTTAGCAATAGGTTGTAACGGAAGCGCCATATGGAAAGCCCATAAAAAAGGTGCATACTTTGCAGCTCCTAGCTTTACACAAATTCACCCCACTGCCCTACCTCAGTCTAGCGAAGCACAATCTAAATTGACCTTAATGTCGGAGTCCTTGCGTAATGATGGAAGAATATGGGTTCCTAAAAAACAAGAAGATACAAGAAAAGCAAACGATATTCCCGAAGAAGAACGTGATTATTATCTAGAGCGAAGGTATCCAAGTTTCGGAAATTTGGCCCCTCGTGATATTGCTTCAAGGGCGGCAAAAGAAAGAATCGACGCAGGACACGGTGTAGGTAGACTTAAAAACGCCGTATATCTCGATTTTAAAGATGCCATTGCTAAGTTTGGCTTAGAAACCATCAAAGATCGGTATGGCAATCTTTTTACGATGTACAAAAAGATCACCGGTATTGATGCCTATAAAGAACCCATGCAAATTTCACCTGCAGCACATTTTTCTATGGGAGGATTGTGGGTAGACTATGAATTAATGACAACCATTCCTGGCCTATACGCAGTTGGTGAGTGTAATTTTTCTGATCATGGCGCTAATCGTTTAGGTGCCAATTCACTACTTCAGGCCAGTATTGATGGATATTTTGTATTGCCAAATACCATTAATAATTATTTGGCAAGTGCTTTAAAAGAAGAGCATCCTACTACTGATCATCCTGAATTTGAAAAAGCTGAAAAAGAAGTAAAAACTTCGATTGATGCTATTTTAAAAATTAACGGAACGAAAACCGTCGATCATTTCCATAGAGAATTAGGAAAAGTCATGTGGCAAGAATGCGCGATGAGTCGCAATAAAAAAGGACTAGAAAAAGCCATAGAGGATATTCAAATACTCCGTGATGACTTTTGGAATGATGTAAGAGTCACAGGGAGCGGAGATGAGCTAAATACAGAATTAGAGAAAGCCCTGCGATTGGCTGATTTTATTGAGCTAGCGATCCTTATGTGTACTGATGCTTTGGAGCGCGATGAATCTTGTGGGGCACACTTTAGAGAAGAATTCCAAACTGAAGATGGTGAGGCTGTTCGTAAGGATGAAGACTATTCATATGTATCCGCATGGGAGTATGACAATGGTAATTTTAAGCTACACAAAGAGGAATTAGAATTTGAATTTGTAAAACCTTCCGTGAGAAGTTATAAATAATCAACATATGCAAGTAACATTCAAAATATGGAGACAAGAAGGTCCAAATGATAAAGGAACTATCAGAGATTATCTGGTAGATGGGTTATCTGAAGATATGTCTTTTCTGGAGGCATTAGATCATTTAAACGAATTGTTGGTGCTGAAAAATGAAAAAGTAATCGCTTATGAATATGATTGTCGTGAAGGAATTTGCGGGCAATGTGGCGTTTTTATAAATGGGCGGGCTCATGGCCCTCATGACAACATAACCACCTGTCAATTACATATGCGAAGCTTTAACGATGGAGATACTATTGTGGTCGAACCATGGAGAACAGCCTCTTTCCCAGTAATTAAAGATTTGATTGTAGATCGTTCTGCCTTCGACAGAATCATTGAGCAAGGCGCGTATATAACAGCCAAAACAGGCACGGCGCCAGAGGCAAATGCCATTTTAATCCCCAAAGAAGTATCAGACAATGCGATGGATGCTGCGGCATGTATTGGTTGCGGCGCTTGTGTGGCTACTTGTAAAAACTCATCTGCTGCCTTGTTTACTGCAGCAAAAATCAATCACCTCAATAGATTACCGCAAGGAAAAGCAGAAGAACATAAACGCGTCAAAGAGATGACCTATCAAATGGAAATTGAAGGGTTTGGTAGTTGCACTTTTACGGGTGCATGTGAAGTGGAATGTCCAGAGGGAATCTCTATTACAAATATTGCTGAATTAAATGCAAGGCTCACCAAAGCCAATTTTTTAGGTTAATTTAAAAATCATATTATGAAAACTCTTTGCTCTAAAATCACTAAAGTAAGTACCCTGCTTATGTTATTTTTTTTGACACAAGGTATCTATGCACAAACCACTCATACTAACGATAAGAACTGGCTCGATGAAATCAAATCGAAAGTAGACCTTTACGGAAGGTTACACATTGGTGCTGGTTTTGCCGAAAAAGGAGAAATTGGTATCTCTAATAATACGCCACGCGCCGGTGTTAAACTAAAACATGCCTTATCAAAAAATGAAGACGAAAATTTCAACATTATCGGACGAATAGAATTTGGTTTCAATTTAGTATCGAGAGATGAGACAGTAGAATTTGCGGTCGATCCAGGCGCAGGGATTGCACAAGTTGGTGATGCCGTATTTACCCGTTTAGGTTTCGTTGGGATCTCGTATAAAGAGTTAGAATTTACATTCGGGAAACAAAATTCTGTTTATTACGAATTAGGCGCCAATCAAATTGATAAATTTTCGGCATTTGGTGGGGCCGCAATCGGGGTTTGGAATATCTCAGACGGTGGGGTTTCGGGTACCGGTCGTGCCAATCAGTTATTAAAAATTAAATATAAAAATAAAGGCTTGACTTTAGGTGTTCAAGGGCAAGCAAGAAATATTTCTGACAATAGTACATCGATAGATACTTATGGTTTTGGAGCGAACTATGCCATTGGTGGCTTTACCATTGGTGTTGGTTATAATAAAGTAAATGACGGCGTAGAAGATCCGTTGCCAAATCAAGCGAAAGATGGTGATGAGGCGATTGTTACTTCTGCTTCCTACGAAAAGAATCGCTTTACTATTGCCGCTTCCTACGCAAGTTTAAAACAGCACCAAAGATTGGGAGATACTTTTTATGATGCTTCGGGTATTGAATTTTACCTAGGCTATAAATTCTCTCAAGACAAACGATGGAAAGCCGCAGCAGGGTTCAACTATTTAGAGCCAGATGCTGATCAGAATTTAGGAGATTTTAATACAGCTTTCGCCATTGCAGAGATTAGTTACGCTTTTAAAAAAGGAAGTAGTATCTATACCGCCGCTAAAATAGATCAAAGTAAAAATACCATCGGTGATAGACGAAACCAAAGTGTTTATGGTATTGGTATCAAGCTGAATTTCTAGTCATAATATTGCCTCATAGCACTATCTATATAGAACCGAATATAAGGAGTGATATTTGATAATATCGTATCTTTTGAACGGCTAGCGCTTTCTTTATCATAGCAACTTAAATAATTAAGAATAGTGAAATATTTTTATTAAGTTAGCATGATAGTCACGGGCAACTATCTAAAATTAAGTATTTTACGTATAGCAACAAAAACGGAGCTTATCGAATTAAAAAAGTCTTTTTCAATAGTATATGAGTCTTTATTTTCAAACAATTTTAGGGCAAAATATGACACCCTAATAATATGAACGACTTGCACATAAACTAGGCATTTTTATACAGAAAATAATTTATACTATTGCAATAGCTCATAAGCAACCTTAACTCTATATGAAAACTTAAAAACGTTATAAAAATTGATAATAATCATGTTTTAATCATTTAGACAGTAATACTTTTGATGAATAAAGACATCAAGGTCTTTTTATATTTTAAAATAATTATTATGAAACAACTCAGAGGATTTACAATTTTACTATTTGCAGTATTACTTACAAACACATATGCCCAATTAAAAGTTGATGCCGATATAAGACCTCGTTTTGAATATCGTCATGGGTTTGGTAATTTATTCCCAGATGATGCTGAACCGGCTGCTTTTGTGGTACAACGTTCACGTTTGAATTTTAACTACAAATTAGATAAATTGACCATGATGCTTAGTGTTCAAGATGTTAGTGTTTGGGGAGATACAAGACAGATTGATCCTACAGATAGTAACAATTCATTTTCACTTTTTCAAGCTTGGGTCGATTACAAAATAAATGAAAATTGGTCAACGAAACTTGGTCGTCAAGTTATTTCTTATGACGATCAGCGTATTTTTGGTGGGTTAGATTGGGCAATGCAGGGGCGTTTTCATGATGCAGCTCTACTTAAATATAAGAAAGAAACTTTTAAAGCCGATATGGGTTTTGCATTTAATCAGCAAAATCAAGCTTTAGAGGGAAACGGATTTTTCTTACAAGGTGCTTTCACATATAAAGCGATGCAATATGCATATCTAAAAAAGAATTGGGAGAAAACTACTGCAAGTTTTTTAGTGTTAAATACTGGATTCCAAGATTTTGCTGATACAGGTAATACTATTCCTGATGGGGTGTTTTATAGACAAACAATAGGATCTCATTTTACATTTCCTATAGATAATATCAGCTTTATGGGTTCTGCATATTATCAAACCGGAAAATCTGATAAAACAACAGATCTCAGCGCATATAATTTTGCATTAGAAGCTAACTATAAGCCAGGTAAAACGATGTTTGGTCTAGGTATTGAATTCTTAAGTGGAACAGATCAAGATGGTGATTCAAAAAATAAGTCATTCTTCCCATTATATGGAACAAATCATAAGTTTAACGGCTTTATGGATTACTTTTATGTTGGTAATCATGCTAATAATGTTGGCCTAAATGACATTTACGCAAAAACTATATTTAAAACGGGGGAAAAATCAACTTTTCTTGCTAAAGTCCATTATTTTGGTGCAAATGCAAGCTTGAGTGGTAATGCAGATGCGTATTTGGGTACAGAAATCGATTTGGTCTATACACAACAATTAATAAAAGCGGTAAAACTAAATGTTGGGTATTCACACATGTTTGCATCAGAAAGTATGAGTTTTATAAAAAACGGTAGACCTCATGATAATTTAAATAATTGGGCTTGGGTACAATTAACTATAAGACCAACATTATTTACTACAAAAATAAATTAGATAAACGAATTTAGCATTAACAACCAATTCCAAAAAAAGAGGTATCTTTATGATAAATAATATATTAAATTTTGAGCATTAAATTTAACATATTCCCTGAGAAAGGAACTTCTTGGCGCACGATGGCTGTATTTCTATTGGCCTGTGTTATAGGCTTGGGATTCTTTATGATAAAAGAGGCGAAAGTAGTTTCGTATTTATCAGATGATCCTCAGGCTTGTGTAAATTGTCATGTCATGACTCCCGTATATAATAGTTGGATGCATAGCTCACACAGAGAATGGGCAAAATGCAACGACTGCCACGTTCCACATAATAATATTGTCAACAAGTACTTTTTTAAAGCAAAAGACGGCTTGTATCACGCTTCTGTTTTTACCGCTAGAGCAGAACCCGACGTGATCGAAATGAAAGAAGCGTCTCAAAAAGTGGTGCAAAATAATTGTATCCGATGCCATGTACAGCAAGTCACCCAAGCAAAATATGATGGTTGGTTAGAAGGCCATCAAGAAAATAGAACAGGTCGTCAATGCTGGAGTTGTCACAAACAGGTTCCGCATGGAAAAATTCATGGGTTATCTACTATAAAATTTAATATAGCACCCTTACCAACCGATCAAGAAGAAATGGTCATTCCTGCTTGGTTAGAAAAAAAGATCAAAGAATAATAAAACCATATCAGATGAAAAATAAAGTATTATTTATCGTAACCATCATCGTAGTTTTTCTGCTAGGGCTCTTAGCCTCTAGTATTGTTAATAGAAAATCTGAAGCCAAGTATAAATATGTACCTAAGGTCAATATTTCAGAAAATGAACCTAGAAATGCTGTTTGGGGAGAAAACTTTCCGTTAGAATACCAATCCTCGTTGCAAACGTTAGATACTATGTTTAGAACTTTTCAAGGAGGCTCGGCTATGCGCGATGTCTTAGAAGAAGATCCTAATTTGGTGATTCTTTTTGCAGGATATGGGTTCTCAAAAGATTACAATCAAGGGCGAGGCCATGCCTATGCTATTGAAGATATTCACAACACCTTACGAACTGGCGGACCTACAGGAAAAGATGATGGCCCCATGCCCGCAACCTGTTGGACGTGTAAAAGTCCGGACGTACCACGTTTAATGAACGAAATCGGGATTGCAGAATTTTATAGTGGTAAATGGGCAGGGAAAGGTGAGGAAATTGTAAATCCTATTGGTTGTGCCGATTGTCACGATCCGAATAGTATGAAATTACGAATAACAAGGCCTGCCTTAGTAGAAGCCTTTGATGCGATGGGTAAAGACATCAATCAAGCCACGCATAACGAAATGCGTTCGTTGGTGTGTGCACAATGTCATGTAGAATATTATTTTGATAAAAAATTGCCTGGAAAAGAAGGCGTTCCGTATTTGAAATTTCCTTGGAAAAACGGTATGACCGTTGAAGCCATGGAAGACTACTATGATAATATAGAATTTAAAGATTGGACACATAAAATTAGCAAGGCTCCTATGTTAAAAGCACAGCATCCAGGATATGAAACATTTACAACGGGTGTGCATGCTGACCGCGGCGTATCTTGTGCCGATTGCCATATGCCATATAAAAGTGAAGGTGGACAAAAATTCACAGATCATCATATTCAATCTCCTTTAAACAATACGTCGAATGCCTGTCAGGTATGTCACCGTGAAGAATCTACAAAGTTAATTGCCAATGTGTATGACAGACAACAAAAAGCAGCCGAAAATCGCTTAAAGCTTGAAGGCCTTTTGGTGAACGCACATCTCGAAGCTGCTAAGTGTTGGGAGTTAGGCGCCACCGAAGAACAGATGAAACCCATTTTAACAGATATCCGTCATGCGCAATGGCGCTGGGATTATTCTGCTGCCGCGCATGGAGCCTCTTTTCATTCACCAGTTGAAACAGCTAGAGTGATTGGTAGTGGTTTAGTAAAAGCCCAAGAAGCACGGCTAAAACTAGCGCGTATGCTAGCCAGCCTAGGTCATAATAAACCTATTGAAATGCCAGATATTTCTACCAAAGAAAAGGCACAAGAATTTATTGGGTTGGATATGGAAAAATTGCGTTCCAACAAGGCAGCCTTTAAAAAGAACTTACTACCCAAGTGGTTAGAAGAAGCGAAAGCACGGGAGGCTGCAATGGACACTAAATCAGTTTCTTCGATAGACAAATAAGCAGTCTTAAAAAATGTTATGATAGAGATACCTTATTCACAAAGTTTGGTGTCTCTATTATTTTTCAACAAACTAAATATCGTACATGCATAAATTAATTCGCTTTTTCTCTTCCTCAATTTTAGCAATTCTACTCCTCTTTACCTTTGCACTTGCGATGGCCGTTGCCACTTTTGTAGAAAATGACTTTGGTACAGCAACAGCCTGGCAGCTTATTTATGATGCTTGGTGGTTTGAACTGGTCATGTTAGGATTAGGTATTTGTTTTATCATGAACATCTACAAATACAAGCTCTGGAAACTAAATAAATGGCCCTTACTCATGTTTCACCTAGCTTTTATTGTGATTCTCATCGGCGCCAGTATTACACGCTACGCTTCATATGGTGGTATTATGCGCATCCGAGAAGGTGCTGCCTCTAATGTCATTATTTCAGATAGCAATTACCTGCATATTCATTTAACATCTGGAGAGCACACAAAAACGGTGCGAAAACCAATTAATTTTTCACCGTTGAGTGATAATGATTTTAGCATCACCACAGAGTTTAACAATGCTCCAATCACCATTTCGTATAATGAATTTATCGCCGATGCCATTCCACAAATAAAAGAAAACCAACCCAACGGAAAACCGCTACTTCAAATGGTTGTTTCAGCAGGAAGTGGAAGAGAAACGGTTTTTTTAGAAAAGGGCGAAATTGAAAGTATTGGTGAGCATCAACACAAAGTGGGTTTTGAAGTCGACGAAGAGGGCGTGATTAATATCATTGAAAATGACGGTTTTTTTAGCATCTTATCACCTCGGGATTTAAGCACTTTCGTTATGGCTACCGAAACAGCAGGCACCATCAAAAAGGATAGCCTCCATGCCATGTCATTACGAACCTTATATCGCGATGGAGATGCCTCTTTTGTGCCGTTGTCATATCATCCGAAAGCAAGTATTGGCCTCATTAGCGAGTCAGAAAAACCAAAAGATAATGATGAACTAAAAGATGATGCCCTAGTGGTGAATGTGCAAGTAAATGATCAAACAAAACAGACAACCCTACTCTATCGCGAAGGCTTTCTACCCACCAAACACGATGTTGATATTGGCGAGGTCAATGTGTCGTTATCGTACGGAGCCGAACCCGTAATTACGCCTTTTTCAATTCATTTAGATGATTTTCAATTAGAGCGTTATCCTGGCTCTACGAGTCCGTCGGCCTATGCCAGTGAAGTCAAAGTCATTGACGATAATCAGGAAATGCCACATCGAATTTTCATGAATAATGTATTAGATTATAAAGGCTATCGCTTTTTTCAAGCGAGTTATGATACGGATGAATTAGGTACTGTGTTAGCAGTCAATCATGACGCCATTGGAACAAACGTGACCTATTTGGGCTATTTTTTAATGATGATTGGTATGTTTTTTACTCTTTTTGGGAAAAGTTCTCGGTTTACCTTAATCAATAAAAAATTAAAAAAACTGAAGAAGAAAAATGTCGCCATGTTGTTGTTTTTGCTGAGTATGTCAACACCCTCCTTTTCACAAGAAAACCAATCCACGACTCCTACCATAGATATAAATACCATCGACGCGCAACGGGTAGACCCACAACATGCAGAACTATTCGGTCGATTAATGGTACAGGATTTAGACGGAAGAATCAAGCCGATCAATACCTTGGCTTCCGAGTTTTTAAGAAAGCTATCACGTAAGCCTTATTTCAAATTTACTAAGAACGGCGAAAGTGTTCGGTTAAATGCTAATCAGGCCTTTTTAGCCATGCAAGCAGCATCGAATGTTTGGCAATATATTCCGATCATAAAAGTAGATCAAAAAAAGGGTGGTGAATTATTTAAAGATGTAAAAATGAGTGAAGATGGCTTGGTGTCATTTATGGGTTTATTAGATGATAAAGGTAAGTATCTATTAGGCGAAGTTGTTGAAGTAGCAAATAAAAAGAAACCTGCCGAACGTAATGAGTTTGATAAAGAAGTACTCAAAGTCGATGAACGCTTTAATATTTTGTTCAATGTCTTTTCAGGTAACTATTTAAAAGTGTTTCCGAATAGTAATGATGAAAATAATAAATGGCATAGCCAAACACATCATTTTCAAGATTTCCCACCTGAAGATGGTGAATTTGCAAAACAGATCGCCTTCAATTATTTTAAAGATGTCAATGCGAAAAATTGGGTGGCGGCCAGTGAAAAACTCGATTATATCAAGACCTTTCAGGATGTTTTAGGTAAAGAGATTATTCCGAATAACGAACGTATTGAAGCCGAATTATGGTATAACCAAATGAATTTAAACTTCTGGTTGTTTCAGGCATTTTTTACCCTAGGAATGGTATTATTGGTCTTGTCGATCGTGAAAATTTTTATGCAGAAAAAGGGTGTCGAAGCTGTTTGGAATACCTTAATCATTATAACGCTGATTAGTTTTTTGATCTTTACAGGAAACATTCTCTTGCGCTGGTATGTTGCCCAGCATGCACCTTGGAGTAACGGTTATGAAATGCTCGTTTTTGTGGCTTGGGTATTATTGCTTTGCGGATTAATGACCTTTCGGAAATCTGATTTTGCATTGCCACTCGCTACCTTATTTTCTGGAGCCTTATTGTTTGTGAGTTATTTAGATTGGTTGAGCCCAGAAATTACGAATTTAATGCCTGTATTAAAATCTTTTTGGCTCAAAGTGCATGTGGCTACAATCGTAAGTAGTTATGCCCCACTGGCCTTATCTTTTATTTTAGGTTTTATGGCCTTATTACTCATGATTTTTAAAACTCCAACGACCAAAAGTGTTATCAATGTGCGTATCAAAGAACTCACCTATATTAATGAGATTTCTATGACCATTGGGTTGTTTGTATTAGCCGTTGGTACTTTTTTAGGTGGTATCTGGGCCAATGAATCTTGGGGTCGATATTGGGCCTGGGACCCTAAAGAAACGTGGGCACTCATTAGCATCATTGTGTATGTAATTGTATTGCACTTGCGTTTTGTGCCTGCCTTAAAAAGTAACTATGTGTTGAATGTAGCCAGTGTATTTGCTTTTGGCTCCATCATTATGACCTCTTTTGGTGTAAATTACTATTTGTCTGGCTTGCATAGTTATGCGGCGGGTGATCCCTTGCCAATTCCTACGTTTATCTATGTGCTTATAGCGGTGATCGTACTAACATCTGTTGTAGCTTTTGTAAGAAATAAACAAATAACAAAAACTTAGCAGTAAATGTCGCAAAACAATGAAAGGCACTATTACATATCAATTTTCAACCAACCTATGGAAACATGATTCTCCAGGTGGATGGTATTTTGTTTCGCTACCAAAACAACTATCGAAAGAAATAAGAGAAAACCTTGGCTGGCAAGAAGAAGGCTGGGGAAGAATGAAAACTGAGGCCGAAATTAAAAATCACCAATGGAAAACCGCCATTTGGTTTGATACAAAAATGCAACTCTATGTGCTGCCTATAAAAGCCGAAATTAGAGAAAAACTCAATCTTGAAATCAATAAGATGATAGAAATTAAAATTTGGATATAAAAGAATAAGACTACGGTTAAAGTATATGAGCAATTGTATCGTGCTATGTAACGTACTTCCACAGCAACAATAAGAATGAATTATAAAGAATACATACCATCAACTGCACTGCAGCCATTCATAGACTCCTATTGGGTAGCAACAAACTACGACCAAGATAAGGAGTCTAGCATACTCCCAGATGGATCTATTGATATTATTTTTGATTTAAACGACGATATTGGTTGCCATTGGAAAAATAACATCAGAATTTCAGGAATGATGACTAAACATCGTACAGTCATCTCAAAAAAAAATGCTGAAATCTTAGGAGTTCGATTTAAAACTGGTCAATTCAATACCATTTCAAACATTGCACTTTCAGAAATAAAAAACAAAACAATAAGTGCCTCAGAAATAGTTCCCATGTTCAACAATTCGATAATAGAAAAATTGAGAGACAAAAATAATCACGTTGAAAAACTACAATTTCTAAATGACTTCATAACAGCCAAAATTAATTGGTCAAGATCCAACAGCTTAGAACTTTCAGTTTGTAAAGCTATTCGTTCTAATTTTCAAGAATTAGATCTTATAAAAATAGCCAAAGAGCATTTTATAAGTTTAAGACAATTAGAGAGACGTTTTAAGAAAATAGTTGGGGTGACTATGAAGGAATACCATGCTATCATCCGTTTTAACAAAGCAATCGAATGTATTGCTACAAATCAAAATACGAGTTTATTATGTATTGCTTTTGATACTGGTTATTATGACCATGCGCATCTTACAAAAGAGATACATCGCATGTCTGGATTAAATCCTTCGGCATTGTAATTTTGTCGTTTTTTTACAAAGCGGCTCACTTTCCCTCTTGTTACTTTTGTCATAGATAACTGATGATTAACTACTTGTTAAAGACAACTCAAATCAGTTTTCTTCTTAATATATACTTAACTAATAAAAACTATGACAAAATTTGAATCTCTTACTCCAAATATAATGGTTAAAGATGTGAACGCAACCCTCAATTATTACATTCATAAATTAGACTTTAAACTCATTGATGTAAATCCAGAATCAGGTCAGTATGAATGGGGTTATGTAATGTTTGATAACGTGGGTTTTATGTTTCAGGAAGAAAATTCACTGAAAAATGAGTACAAAGAACTAGAACCAATGACTATTGGAGGATCCTTAACCTTCTACGTTCGAATAAAAAACATACATACTTATTATCATAAAATCTCAAACAAAGTTAAAGTCGTTAAATCAATGAATAAAACCTTTTATGATACAAATGAATTTGCCATCATAGATATAAATGGGTTTATTTTAACCTTTTCAGAAACTACGATATAAGTCTCGAAATAGTTCTGTCAACAATCTACAAACGATTGGTGCAAGAAAAAACTGTAACAATCATTGATTTATTACATCTTTAAAGATGAACACTCACACAAATACAATGCGGTTAACAATTTTAGTAGTATGCATCCTCACTCAATTATCGTCAATATATGGGCAAACATCCTTAAAAGACATCAACCTACAACACGGAAAATATGAAGTAGGGTTTCAACATTATACGGTCATTGATAGTACAAGAACTTACAGAATCCGTAATGACTATAATAATCAATTGATCAGCAGGCCCGTCCCTATTAGTATTTGGTATCCAGCCAACATTCAAAACGGGGTATCCAAGCAGTTGACTGTGTTAGATTATTTAGAGGTTTTAAAAGAAGAGGAAGAGTGGAAAGACCTACCGAATGCCTGGCTATTAGATTGGTTTCCGTATTTATGGAATACCCCACAAAATAAGGCACATCTATCAGAAAGCGTCACTGCCTTTTCAAATACGAGTTTTTCAGAAGGGAAATTCCCAGTTGTAGTATACGCTGCTAGTTATCAAGCTTCCTCCATCGAAAATTTTGCCTTATTCGAATACCTGGCAAGTAATGGCTATGTCGTCATCTCGAGTCCTTCAAGAGGAACAGATACCCGATGGTTAGAAGGTGGCACCGCAAAAGATATGGAAACACAGTCTAGAGATGTCGAATTGCTCTTAAAAGAATTATATAGCTATGAAAATAGCAACCCCAATAAAATAGCGTTGATGGGTTTTAGCTTTGGCGGACTATCAAATGCTATTACAGCGATGAAAAACAAGAATATTCGCGCCATCGTAAGTTTAGATGGTACCGAAAGATACAATTACCCAGTGCTAGAAAAATCACCTTATTTTAGTTTAGATAGGTTGGACATTCCGTATATCCATTTTGCACAAAAAGAGATCCCGAAAGCAGTACTCACTAGTGATAAGATTCCTGCGGAGTTGAATTACAAATTCCAGTTGTATGATTCTATAACATATAGCGATGCCCACAGTTACAGATTTCATGACTTATCACATTCATATTTTAGCTCCTATGGGGTGTTATTTGCCAATAGAGATAAAAGACAAGACAAAAGTGATGCTAAAATTATGGTGTCTTATAAACTCCTTGCCGAACATACCTTGCAGTTTTTAAATGCCACTTTGAAAAATGATGAGAAAGCCAAAACGTTCATCGAAAACAGCCCGGAGGAAAATGGTTTCAATGAAAGTCTGATTTCGAAAAAAATGAAAAAATCACTTGATAAACCCTTTGATTATAAAAATTTCAATGATTTGGCATTTAGTCAAGATTATCAAGATCTAATTCCGTTATACCAAAAAACCAAGGCAAAACATCCCACCCTAGAGTTGAAAGAAGGGATGCTAAACACACTTGGTTTGCACCTGTCTTTTAATCCTTCAACGAAGAAACAGGGTATTCACGTCTTATTATTGGCGGTGCATATCTATCCAAAATCGGCAAATCTGTATGATAGTTTAGCTGAGGTGTACCTTTACAAAAAGGATATTCAAAATGCGATTACCAACTTTAAAAAGTCGTTAGAACTAAACCCCAACAACGAGAATGCCCTACTTAAATTGAAGCAATTAAAAGATTAAAACAGGTCACAGTAAGTTCACTCTTTAAACTTAATTATCTTTACACAAATTAGTTGTGTATGGAACGCCTTGAAATCATTAAATCTATCGTCATGAAATTTGCACTATTTATTGTTGGATGCTTTTTAGTAGTACTTGTTGGTTGCGACACAAAAGTTGAAGAAGGTGTCATGAAAAGTGATCTTTTAAAAGATGTAGAAATGGTCACCGATTACGGTACTATTATTATTCGTTTATCAGATGAAACACCAATCCATAGAAATAATTTTATCAAATTAGTAAACCAAAAGTTTTATGACAGTATCGCCTTTCATCGCGTGATTGAAAATTTTGTTATTCAAGCAGGAAACTCGACAACAAAACCTTCAAAGGTATTCAATGGAAACGGAGATCCCGAAGTATCATATACGATTCAAGCAGAAATTAAACCAAACCTATTTCACAAACGTGGGGCTTTAGGGGCCGCAAGAACAGGACATATATCTAATCGAAGCCGTGTGTCAAGCGGATTACAATTTTATATTGTTCAGCGTGGACTTCAAGTTGATAGTACATTAAACAAGGCGTCTCAAAGAATCAATAAGCAATTGGCATTCAATACTGTAATTAATCGCCCAGAAATCAGTACAGATATCGATGCGTATATAACATTGAGAGAAAAATTGAATGCACTGAAAGAAGATAATATAGCTACAAAAGACACGGTAGTACTCAATACTTTAAAAAATAAGGTTGATGCATATAATATTGATTCTTTAACCAAAAACGAAGTTGAACAGATGAAAAAATATGTATTCCCTAAAGCACATGACGAAGTATATAGAACCATTGGAGGCACACCGCACTTAGATCAAAACTACACTGTTTTTGGAGAGGTTGTTAAAGGAATGAATGTTGTTGATAGCATTGCAGCTGTAAAAACAACGAAGGATGGCAAACCAATAAAGGATGTTCGCATTATTTCTGTTCAAATGATTAAAAGAATAGCGATCGAAAAACAACGACAATTCAATTTGGATACCGTTTCTAACAGCATATAGACCATAATTACTATGCTGAGACTTCTACTAAAAGAATTGAAACTAATGCACTATTTTTATAGCACTTTTATAGACTTAAAATCTGGCATGAAGAATTATATCGCAATACTCTTATTTTTAACGTCAATAGCCGTAGATGCCCAAGATCTTACCGAAATTTATAAAAAGGTAAACCCCGCTGTGGTGGTCATATTCACCGAAGAGCAACAATTAGAAACAACAGGTATCACCAAAAAAATGGTGACTTCTCAAGGTTTAGGCTCTGGGTTTATGATCTCTCCAAAACATGTGGTCACTGCGGCGCATGTGGTTGACGTGGCCGAAAAATTAACGGTACAGTTTTTAGATGGTGAGAAAATTCCTGCCAAAGTACTCTCTACCAATAAAACGACTGATGTCGCCTTGATTGAATTGATATGGGATAAAAAGAACGCCACGCTTGTGAACTTCGGTAATTCTAGTGAACTCAAAATTGGAGAGCGTATATTTATTGTAGGTGCTCCTTTTGGCTTGGGTCATTCATTGTCTTCTGGATACGTAAGTGGCTTTAAAATATCGAACGGCAATAATATTTTTACAAAATCAGAATTTATTCAAACAGATGCGGCCATAAACACGGGCAATTCTGGCGGGCCCATGTTCAACCTTAAAGGGGAAGTTGTAGGCGTTGTAAGCAAAATTTTAACAAAATCAGGTGGTTTTGAAGGGATTGGTTTTGCAGCCACCTCGAATATCGCCAAAAGCTTGTTGTTGTATGATAAAATTCCTTGGACCGGGGCCGATCTCATCCCCATTACTGGGAAGACTGCGAAGGCTTTTAACGTGCCACAAAACAGTGGATTACTCGTGCAGCGTGTGGTACCTACCTCCAAATTTGGCATTAAAGGGATCAAAGGTGGGGATACCGAAGTATTCATTGAAAATCAGAAATTGATTGTCGGAGGTGATATCATTTTATCAATTAATGGCATTCAATTTGACCTAACCGATCGGGCATTGACGAAATTAGGAACCTTCGTGACCAATTTAAAGAAAGGAGATAGTTTTGAACTTAAAGTACTCCGACAAGGAAAAATGCTAACTGTTCAATTTTAGTTGTTTTTCATATGCTAAAAATATGGTATATTCACTTTTTTATTTCTAAATTATAGATGATCAAAACATCAGTATCACTTATTTTAATTGTACTTTTTTTAGGACTTGGTCAAGGTGTCATGGCTCAAAATGATTCTATCTCTACGGCATTTAGAAAAGGACGTTGGCTTACGGGATTATCTGGAAACATTAGCTCAACAACAACGCAGGTCGACAATGCTGCTTTTAAGACAACCTCCAATAATTATGGCATTAACATAGAAAGTGGAAAGTTTCTAAAAAATAGATGGCTCGTTGGTGGCTTATTTCAAGCCAATAAAGCAAGTACAAGTGGTACATTAGAAAAAACAACAGAGACTTTTTATATTGGTCCCTTTTCTAATTACTACTTTATGGATGGAAACACAGGCTCGCTTTTTGCTCGATTTTCGTTGGGATATGTACGTTATAAAGATGAAACGGAATTTATGACCCAAAACAACATAGTTACACAAGAATTTTCGGAAGGTAGTGGCTTAGGATCTATTCTAGGTGTAGGTTATTCGTATACCATGAATGACTATATTGCTTTTGATCTGGGTATCAATGTCAATTTATTTTGGGTTTCAATTGAGCAAGAATCACTGCCCTTACAAACCATTTCGAACACCAATATTTCATCGAACGATATTTCTTTTTCTTTTGGATTTAATATTATTCTAGACGATTTCTTTTTTTAAATGAAAAAAACAATCCTTTACATATCGCTCCTACTTTTTACCTGTACTGTTTTTGGGCAACGGAAAGATGAGAATAATTTGGTGAAAATAGATACTATTTCGAGCACTAAAAACTACCAACTTATTGCCATACCCATTGCCTTTTATACACCAGAAACAGGATTCGGGTTTGGAGGTGGCGGACAGCTGTTCTTTTTGGGTGAAAATAACACTTACAAAAACAGGTTATCGAACATCTTATTTAGCGGAATTTATACCTTAAATAAGCAACTCATGTTCGAAATCACACCTCAAATTTATTTCGGCGCGGGTGATTATTTTATTGATGCACATTATTTATTAGAAGTATACCCTAATCTGTTCTGGGGTGTTGGTAATAATACACCAGACGAAAATGAAGAAGTCTATAATCAAACAACACATGCGGTAAATATTGCATTTATGAAGCGACTACCTCCAGATTTAAGCTTTGGGTTTCAGTTCACATTTAAAAATCATGAGGTTACCGAAATTCAAGAAGGTGGGATTTTAGAATCTCAAAATGTGTTGGGAAATAGAAGAACGGTCGTAGCCGGATTAGGTGCCGTGTTTAATTTTGATACTAGAGATAATACAGGTTCACCAAATAAAGGGTTCTACTACCAGGCCAAGGCCCATTTTTCTAGTGAGATTTTTGGCGCTACTTCGGGCTTTAATAAGTTTGTATTAGATTTAAGAGAATACTTACCTATAGGAGAGCGCAGTCTATTGGCTTTTCAATTATATTCGGAAAATAATTTTGGAGAAGTGCCATTTCAAGCGCTCGCAAGTTATGGTGGTGGTAATAGAGCGCGAGGCTATTTTTTTGGACGCTTTTTAGATAAACAGATGTACGTATCTCAACTAGAGTATCGTTGGCGATTCAAGTCAAGGTGGACTCTTAATGCTTTTGCCTTGGCTGGTGAAGTGGCTGAGCGCCCTGAAGATTTCTTTAGTATCAAGAATATAAAACCAAGTGTCGGTTTAGGCGCTCGATTTAGAATTTTTAAAGGCAAAGATACCTGGCTCCGTTTTGATGTAGGGAGCGGTGTTGATGGTAATTCAGGAATTTATTTTGGAATTAACGAAGCCTTTTAATAATTTTAAAATCAGACTATAACATTATGAGAAAGTTATACTTCTTTTTTTTTATACTTTTTACACACAGTTTAAGTGTATCCTCGCAATCAGATGCTGAAGGTAAGAATCGATTTAAATTTATCGAAATCAAATCAAACTACGGTGCTTTTTTATATTCTGATAACAGTTTAGGGCAATCGGGCTTACTCGATCAAGGCTATGGTGCTGTATCTGTAAAATTAGGGTGGCAACCAACAGATCCCGAAGGTTGGGCAAGCCGATATGGATATCCGTCTTACGGCATTGGTCTATACAGTGGTTTCTTAGGTGATGCTAGAGTGTATGGCAATCCGAATGCCATCTATGGCTTTATGAATTTTCCGATTTCAGGATCACATAGAAGAAATGTATTTTCTATTGAACCTTCTGTTGGACTCACCTATAATTTAAATCCTTTCGACTCACAAGAAAACCCACTAAATGAAGCCATAGGTGCAAGAATGGCGGTTTATTTTAATATTGATTTTGGTTTTGCCTATAAATTTACGCGAGAACTTGATCTACTCTACGGGTTTGACTTTAGCCATTTTAGTAACGGCGCAACCTTTACACCGAATAATGGATTGAACCTTTATGGTATTAATTTAGGAGTACGGTATCACTATAATGCTTCTCAGTTCAGTAAAAATAAAGATCCCTTTACAGATGATGTATTACCCGCTAGATTTAAGCGACCCTCAAAATCTCCGAGAGATAAAACACGTGAAAGTGCGATTAGCTTTTATGTCGCTGGAGGTGCTTCTCAAAGAGATCAAGACCAAGGGACCAACACTTTATTTGGTGTTTTTTCTGCTGTTGTTGATTATGAACATCAGTTCAATGAAATGCATGGGATAACCGGAGGTATTGACTTATTTTATGACAATAGACTGCGTCAAATTGAAACTTCTGAACGACCTCAACTCGGGGCGCATATTGGTTATGATTTTATGTTTCATAAGTTAGCTGTAAAATTTCAAATAGGTACTTATGTAGGAGATGATAAGGGTAAAGGTGGCTTCTTTATGCGCCCTGCCTTACGTTATAATATATCCAAACTTGTTTTTGCTCAAATCGGACTCAAAACCTTAAATGGCGGTGCTGCAGATTATATTGAATATGGCATCGGAATTCGACCATTTAAATGGTAATTAGTCTTGTTATCTTTTAAAAACGATCACTGGCAATTTTGAGTGATTTGCCATGGTCTCCCCTACACTATGTGTAAAGAAATGTGAAAGTCCCTTTTTACCATGCGTAGCAATTGCAATTAAATCGGCATTGATCATCTCAGCATAATTACCAATTCCCTTTTCTATAGTATAATCATTGTATACGTAGATGTCATCTCTCGATATCGCAATACTCTTTTTTGCAATTTTTAGAAAATCCTTAATCAATCCGTTCATTTCTTCTGTAGATTCAAAATCAAGGCCTGGGGTATTCACATACACCAAATGGAATTTTGCACCTATAGAATTGCAGAAATCAATCACTTTTGAGAGTGAAGGTATCAGTTTTACATCTAAATCACACCCAAAAACTACGTTCTCAAAATGTATATTTGAAAGCCTATTCTTCACCACTAAAATTGGCGTGTCTGTATGACGAATTACTTTTTCGGTATTCGTACCGACGAACAACTCTTCTATGCCCTTGGCTCCATGAGATCCCATGATGATCAAATCTGCATTGACTTTTTTCGCAACAATTGGTAACTCTTCAAAGACTTTATTAATGGTAATAATTGATTCAATCTCAACATCAATTAAATATGTCTTATCTAAAAATTGACGCATATCCTCTTTGGCCAACTCTAAGTGACGCTTGACTTCTTCTGATGTTTTTTCTTCCATTCGTACTACAATGGCTGGCATAATACCTACCATATGAATGGCATAAATTTTTGCACTGTGTTTTTTTGCTAACCCGGCAGCGGTACGTAATGCATTATCTGAATATTCCGAAAAATCGACAGGTACTAAAAAATTCTTCATTATTACTAACTAAATTATAATCTGATGGATTGGCCTTCTCGAGCCAAAAAACAATTCGTAAAACGCGCTTGACATTGTTTCTCAATATTTCTTAAGAACTCATCATCATGATCAGGGTCATGATGGGTAAGATATATATTTTTCACCCCTGCCCTTTCGGCAACTTCAATTGCCTGTTCCCAACTGCTATGGCCCCAGCCTCTGTGAGAAGGAAGTTCTTCTGGTGTATATTGCGCATCATGTATCAATATATCCGCATCTTGACAAAAAGCAATGACTTTTTCATCTAAGGTCTCACCATGTTCGATATCACTGCAATAGACAATTATTTTTCCATCTACTTCGAGTCGATATCCATGCGCTCCACCAGGATGGTTATGTTTGTTCGTCGATAATTTACCCCCATCAAAATGTATGGTATTAGATTTGTTCACGGCATAGGTAAATTTGGCACCCATATTGTCAAGACTGATCGGAAAATAGGTGCTTTCCATTTGTCGAGCCATTACTGCTTTGAGATCATCAACTTGTGGCGTATCCGATAGAATAAAAAATTCTATTTCTTTACTAGGATCGTAGGCAGGTGCAAAAAACGGAAAGCCTTGAATATGATCCCAGTGAAAATGAGAGAAAGCGATGAATATCTTTTTCCCTTTAGCAAAGTCTTTCTTTATTAAGGTCTTACCTAAATTTCTGATACCCGTTCCGGCATCGAAAATCAGTACACTTTCTTCATCATCTCTATCTGATGAAATAGAAACACAGGTGGTGTTACCACCAAATTCTTGAAATCCGGCATCACAAACAGGTATAGACCCTCTCGTACCATGAAATGTGATTTTCATATGACCATTATTTTAGTTTTTCTTAAATTGTTTCGCTACTAACTTTGAAAATCCTTCTAAAACTTTATCAGCACTTTCTGGATCTGTAACATCGGTTTGTAAAATTCCTACTAACTTTTGATCGCCCTTCAATGAAAGATTGTATGTTACTGCTTCTAAAAAATATGTTTTTGATCGCAATGCAATCGCATCTTTTCTTGCTGGAGGTGCCGCAATTTTTTGTTGAGAATTTACATCAAAATTATACGCTCTAAAAGAAATAAAAGACTTCTCCTTAGGTGCCAAATTTGACATACCATCATCACTCTTTATAATTTTCTTTTTTACTTTCACATCCTTTAAAGCCGTAACGAGCACACCATTGATACCGTCTTTTTTAAACTGTTCAACTAATTGATCAATCTCTTCCTGAGTTTGACCATCGTTATCTGTCAATGAAGGATATTTTACATGTCTCTCAATGGCATCAATTCCTTTAGCTCGTAACCGATTTGCTATAGCCGTTTCGTACATTTTACTCACATCCTCTTTCTTCGCTTTTGACACGACGATTATTTTTTCATCCGTCAAAGAGCTAAAATCATCAGATTTCCATGAGTCTTCAACTTTCACCGATGCGCAACTAGTTAATAGTATAACACATGAGAACATTAACAATTGGTTCACTTTCTTCATTTAAAATTATTTTTTTTGATTTATATATTTTCCTACAATTACCGCTGTTAATACTACTAAATAAAATTGCCCAAGTAAGCCTATAAGTACTGCTGCTTTTTTTGCCAATGGAATCGCAGGAACGATTTCTCCATAACCAATAGTCATTAATGTGATATAACTGTAATAGATCAAATCTTCACTAATAAAAGTTCGATTTCCATCTATATAATTTAGACCTTGAAAAGCTCCAGGATGGTATAATTCTATGCTCAAGCATATAAAAAAACCGATCAATCCAATTGACACATAGCCACTAATTAATCCGAATATAACGTTCTTCCCTACTTCTTTGGCAGACCAAACTTGCCGTATCAACTCTGTTGCAAGTAACACGTAAAAAAGAAAAAGAGATATTAATTTTACGTTATTTATGGTTTTTATATGTTCACTTTCAGAAACGTCAATGCCCAATGCTATAATTGCAATCAACAATAAAATAACAATGAACCACATTTTCTTTCTATTCCTATAGAACATTAAAACAGCGGCCAATAAATTGAAAATAAACAAAATTGGGGCTACATACACATCGAACCATGCAGCCGGAAACAACAAACCTCCAAATAAAATCGCAAGTTGAGAAGATAATATAATTTCAAAACGGTATGGGTACAAACGTTTCAACATCAATCTAACAATTGCTCATTGAATTCATATCCTTTATAATCAACTTTATATAAGACACTATAAAATGCAGGTATAAATAACAAAGTAATAACGGTGCCAAATAATAACCCGATCATGATTGTTACTGCCATCGGCTCCCACATTTCACCCCCACCTAAATAGAGCGGAACCAAGCCAAGCACAGTTGTAAACGTGGCCAATAATATGGGCCTGAAACGTTGTAAGCAAGCGGCAATAATAGCATCCTGAGGTTTTCTCTTTACTTCGTTCTCTTCTATTTCTATTCTATCAACGAGTACAATAGCATTATTAATGACAATTCCAGCTAATGAAATAACTCCTAAAAAGGCCATAAAACCGAAGGGTACTCCGAAGATTAATAATCCAATAACCATCCCAATCACACCGAGTGGAATTGTACTCACTATCATTGCCATTTTTCTAAAGGAGTTGAACTGAATGATGAGTAACATCACAATAATGAATGCAGATAAGGGAAGATAGTTGGCTACAGCTCCCATATTCTCGGCAGAACTTTCAGCATCTCCACCTAAATTATAGGTATAGTCTTTACCCCATATTTCTTTTTGCTCTTGAAGCCATGGTGTGATAGCAGCTGCAATAGCCGACGCATTTCCTCCTACGGCTAATTCACTAGAGACATTAATAGTACGCGTCAAATTCAAGCGTTTAATTTTCGAATATTGCCATTGTGGCAAGATAGATGCCACTTGTAACAGCGGTACACTTTTACCAGAATTTTGTGCGTATACGTTCAAAGTTTCCAAAGAGGCTAATGACTGTTGCTTGTTTTGATCGCTCTTCATCACAATAGGAATCGATTTGTCTCCTTCTCTATACTCTCCTGCTTGAAATCCGTCTAAAACAGTTTGTAGGGAGGTCGCAATGTCTTGATTTGTAACACCAGCTGATTGTGCTTTATTCGGATCAATTGAAACTACGAATTTCTTTCCTTTGGGGCCCCAATCGTCTTTAATATTCTTTGTTCCTGCAATACTGAACAACTTTGATTTTATCGCTTCCGAGATACTTGCTAATTTATCTGGATCATCTCCTGACACCTTGATTTCAATAGGTGTTCCACCTCCACCCGACCCCAATAAACCAACTTTAATATCAGCATTTGGGAAATTGGAAAATGCAAAAGCATCAATTTTTGAAATCATATCATTATTCACCAAGAACGTCGTGGTATTTACTAAGATATGAGCATAATTAGAATTTGCCTCATCGGCGTTATAGCCCAAGTCATAGGCCGATGGCCCTTCCCCAATATAGGCTGACCAGTCTACAATACCCTCAGGACGATTCTCATTGGCTTGCAACTCTTTAATTATAAAATCTTCAATGGCCAACACGGTTGCGGTTGTTTGCTCAATTTTGGTGCCCTCAGGAAGATTAATGTCAATAGTGATCATATTACGATCACTATCTGGAAAGAATACAAAGGCTAACTTTGTAAAGCCAAAAATCGATAAGAAAAACATTAAGACTATACCTACCAAGACAGAACGTTTCCATGACAATGCAATTAAGATAAGGTCTTTATACTTAGCTTTTAATCCATTGATTAATCTATCTAAGAAACTTACCTTACCTTCTTCTTTAGGTTTTACTTTTAAAAAGTACACACAGAATAAAGTTATAATACTCAAAGCGATGATCCACGAAGACAATAATGCAATAGTAATTACCACAAAAATAGGTCCCATAATATCACCCATTACAGATTCCGCCATAAAAAATGCCAAGAAAGCTGCAGATGTCGTTAATGTTGATATCAACAGTGGTGTAAACAATTCAGAACAAGAGTCAATCGCCGCTTTCTTCACATCAATTCCTTGTTCTAACTTTACCATAACAGATTCTGCCACAACAATTGCATTATCTACCATCATTCCTAAGGCCATAATTAATGCTGCCAATGAAATTTGATTCAGTCCAACATCAATTAACCCCATGATCATTAAGGTAGTGATGGTAACAATAGGAATTAAACTCGCGATCACCAACCCTGTTCTTAATCCTAAAAAGAATAACATAACAGCTAGAACAATCCCAATCGCTTGTAGCAGATTACCAATGAAATCACTAATTTTCAGATCAATATATGTATCGATTGATGCTAGTCTAGAAACCTCTAAACCAACGGGTAATTTTTCTTGCCATTCACTCAATACTACATCTAATTCTTCGCCAAGCTTGATAATATTAGCTCCTTCTTTAAGTGATACATGTAATGAAACAGCGTCTTTCCCATTCACACGTACTTTTTGTGTTGGCGGATTGATATAGCCCTTTCGAATGGTGGTGATATCTCCTAAGGCGACTACTTGTCCATTATCACCCGTAGGAATCAACATCTGTTCTATGGCAGTAATATCATTAAAATTACCAGTAGGTTCTAAAATAATACGCTCTGCTTCTACATTAATGGCACCACCAGAACTTAATATGTTGGTGCTATTGATATTATTCTGAAGCTTACTAGAGGTCAACCCGTATGCTTTGAGTTTCGCATTTTCAAACTCGACAAAAACACGTTCTGCCTGCTCACCATTCATTTCCACTTTTGCTGCATCTTCGAGTTTGATCAAATCATCTCTTAAATCATCAGCATATTCTTTCATTTCAATATATGAATACCCGTCACTAATGATACCTACGGCAATGCCAAAAACTTCACCAATTCCATCATCTTTCAATTGAGGATTTACATTACTAGGCAATCCTTGTATAGCGCTTAATTTTCGTCGTAATCGATCCCATACTGGTTGTAATTGTTCAGGACTTACCTCCATTTTAAGCTCCACGTTCACTACAGATAATCCTGTTCGAGAAGTGCTCGTTACTTTCTTTAATTCAGGAAGTTCTTGCGCAACTTTTTCGATTTTGTCGGTCACCAATTCTTCAACACGTTCTGGACTTGCGCCAGGAAACGAAGAAACTACAGATGCTACACGAATCGTATATGGCGGCATACTGTCTCTAGACAACGATTTATAGAACATAAGTCCCATCACCATTACTACAGCCAACACACTTAAAACAACTCTATTTTTTTCAATTGAAAATTTGGTAAGATTCATAGATTAAATTTACTAGTTATTGTAGTCTTACATTTTGACCATCTAATAAGGTTTGGAGCCCGGCTGTCGCAATTTTATCTCCAGAAGATAATCCGCTTTTCACTTTAAATCCGTTTGAAGTTAATTCTCCAATTTCAATCTTTCGTTTTTTCACCTGCCCTGTCAATCCATCTTGAGAATCTATAATAAATACGAAATTCCCATCACCATCTTCTCCAACTGCCTTTACTGGTATCACCAAAGAATCATCAACAATTTTATCTGAAGTGCTAAAATCAAAGGTGACATTCGCCGCCATCCCTGGTTTAATATCTGAAATAGGGTTGTTAATTGCAACAGCAGTAATATATGTTGACGAATTTGGATCTATACTTGGTGAAACTTCAAAAACTCTGCCTTCAAATACCTTATCTTTCACAACTGAAAACTCTATTTGTGTAGACATATTAACTTTTGCCTTATTGATTACTGCCTCTGGTAAACCTACTTCGACTTTCAGACCATCGCCTGCATTCAATTCTGCAAATTGATGTCCTGCTGTAACCTGCTCATTAACTGCTCCATCGGTCCAAGCAATGACACCATCTTTTGGAGCTTTTATAATCCCATAACTCAACTGTGTGGCTTGTATACTTTTATTGCGTTTTGCAGATTCAAACTGATCCAACGCAGATTGATATGAATTTTTCGCTTGTTCATAATCACTTAATGAATTACTTCCTTTTTCATACAATGATTTTACACGATCCAAACTTGATTTTGCGGTATTCATAGCCGATCTTGCCGAATTTAATGCTGATACTGACTGCTCATAAGCTAAATTAGCTTCTACATTGTCTAACCGTGCGATAATAGCTCCTTTTTTAACTTTAGCTCCTTTCCAATGATTCACTTTTGTGATAATTCCTCCACTTCTAAAACTCAATCCTATAGCATCATTGGCTTTCGCAACACCACTAAATGTTCGAATAGTCTGAGCATTTGCTGTGCCTACTACTTCAAATTTCACCGGTCGTAAGACAACTTCTTTTTCTTCAACTTTTTCTTTACACGCACTTAAAGAAAGTATCAATCCAACAACGACGAGTTTATAAGTTTTGTATTTCATTGTATCTGGTATTTTAGTTTTTGTTCAAAATATATTGTCTAGCTCTTTGAGTAAAAGCTTCATTTTCAGCTTCCGTATGCGTCAAGAAAAAATAACCGATTGCTCTTTCTAATTGCATCGAACTTATTAAATAATTATAATTGGCGGTTGCACTTGCTAACTGCGATTGCAAATAGTTACTTTGAGCATCTATCAACTGTATCACAGGTACTGCACCACTTTCATAGGCGTTCTGTGTCAAATCCAAACTTTCTTTTGCTGTACTTTCGGCAACTTTCGATATTTCGATATTGGCAATTTGATTTACCAAATCTAGCACCAAATCATTCACACTTTTTTCTATACTTAAATAGGTATTGTCTTGTTGGACTAATAATTGATCTTCTTGAATTTTGGCTGTTTGCTTGTTGATATTACGCTGATTTTGTTGAAAAATTGGTAATGATAAATTCAACCCAACATTATAGGTGCCATCCGGCGCAAGAGGAACTCCAACGGGAAATGAAGCACCTTTACCTGATTGTGAGATTGCTAAACTATATTGGCCTTGTAAAGCCACTGTCGGTAAAAAACGCCCTGAAGTATTCAATTTATAATTGCGGTCTATGGCGTTCAAGTTATACGTGATATTTTTCAATTCAGGAGCATTCTTCTTTGCCTCCGCTACCAAAAATTCAATTAAAAACGGTTGGAGTTTTGGATTGTCAAGTAATTCGAAGAAATCATCATAATTGTATTGACTAAATACCCCTTTTGAGAGTTCAGCATCTTTAACATTTATCTCATTAGAAATAGGGTTGTTCAACAATTGATTAATAGTATTAAATGACTGTTTTAATTGATTACCAGCCTCTATCAAACTCTGTGTATTTTGCGCCAACTGACTTCGAAAACGTAGGACATCTGACTTTCCTGAAGCACCCGCTTCAAAATTTTGTTCTGCAAGTTCTAAGTTCCTTTTAGTAATCAATAAATTTTGATTTTGAATATTGGCATTTGTTTTTAAAATAAGAGAATTAAAATAAGCAACTGAAGCGTTCAATAATGCATCTAATTCGGCAGAATTATATACTTCTTGTTGTGCGCTTTGTAGGTCTTTTTGTATTCCCACATTCGTAGAAGCACTTGGTGAATACAGCAGTTGTTTTGCTACAATATTGCCCGATGTAGAGAACTCTGGGTTTGCACCACCAGCTATTTCTGCAACTCTCGGATCTATATACAATCCGTTGGCACTAGCCGTTACATCCGGTAAATAATTACTTTTCGCCAATTTGGTATCCTGTGCACTTAAATCAACATTTTTCTTTTCAACTTCTAAAGATAAATTTTTATCAATCACTCCTTTCATAATATCCAAAATGGATAAAGAAGTTTCATCTGTATTTTCGTCATTTGTTCCGATAAAATCTGCTGTAGCCAACATACTATAGCGCAGTGGAAATCCAATCTTCTTCGCCGTAGTAAGATTTAAGGTTGTTTTATTTTTGTAGTCGATATATAGCGGTAATTCTGAAGGATTCGTTCCAGATAGAATCGATTCAACATTCAAGGCGATACGTCTAAAAAATTGACTAATATTTGTTTCTGGCTGATTCGTAGACAACGCACCTCTTTTTACATCTTGCACTCCATTTGAAGAAAATGAGACTAATTTTTTGGTGTTGATAGCGTCGATCATTGATTTAAACTGGGCGTCAGTCAAAGAAAATCCTCCAGTGATATACACGGCGTCAACATCTCCCAAACCATTTTCTATATTTCCATCTTCAGGTAAAGTAATCAAATTATACTCAGCAGGTTTCTCCTTGAAATAAGCATCAAAAAGATCCTTTATTGGCAGTGCATCGGGCAGATAACTATCTACTACAATTCCTACCTTTTTATAATCATACAGCGATTTTAAGGCTCCTAAATCGTTTTTGTAAGATGAAGGTACCAAAATATAGGTAATGTTATCGATGCCCGATGTTTGCTGATTTTCAGGTAAGTCTATAAAATCACTATTCACATTACCAAACACAATTGTTGGTTTGTCATATTTTTGAAGTTGATAAATGGCAACATTATTCACAACTCCAAAGGCTAAAATAATATCTACCTTACTTTTTGATAAGGCTTGATAATTCGCGGTAGCTACTTCTGATTTATAGTTATTCTCTAAAACGTCTAGAAATTTAACGGTGGTATTCTGCCCCACGACAGATCTAATTTCCTTCTTTAAATCTTCTAATAAGGGGGCGGTCTGCGCCGAAGTTTTATCTGCTAAAATTCCTATAGAAATTGTTTTATTTTGAGAAAAAGTTGCGAAGTATATAAAAAAAGACAATACAAATAAGAGTTTTCTCATTTTGATGGGGTTTAGTTAATTCAAAGGTAAGCATTTCATAGATTTACTGAGAAATGCTTTTTCACACTTATTTTGTTTTTTCGAATTCAATATGAACTCCATTTTCATCAATGATATTCTTGTCTCCAGTTCCATGTTGTAAATGTAACCCAATGACTTTTGTATAGAATTTAACCGCTACGTCCATGTCTACTGTTTTTACTTTCATATTCAAATCTTTCATAATAGTATATTCTAAATTTAATATTAATTAATCATTCGAAACATGTTCATTTAACCCTGTTGGTTGCAGACTCTAAAAATAAATAAATTTTAAGTCTCATGAAAATTTTGATAATCGTCCGAAAAAATGGTAAAACTTTCATCAATCAAATAGCATAAGTTGATGATGATTTTTTAACGTTAGATACGGCTTTTTATGTGGACAGAATTATGAAAAGAATTTGAACAATTTATCTTTAATATCATACAAGAAATTCGCACTCTTATAAAAAAAGGGTTCTGAATTAATCACCTTTTATTAATGTCATATAAGTTTAAATTTAATTATGTAAAACAAAAAAACCTACGAATAGAGTTATTCGGAGGCTTTTGATAATATTTAATAATGGTATAATTTAGTTAATCAAATCTCCACAAACTTTAACTTTTAATTTTACAGTACTAGGCAAATAAGCCAATGGGATTATCTCTTTGGTCAGAACTTTTACACTATTTTTATTAGCTCCGTTATTTAAAATATTCTGTGTTACCTTATCTATTAATTCTTGTAGTGCTAACTCCTCACTTTTTTGTAAGGTATTTATCACCATTTCTTCTTGGCTACTTATTTGTGCAATACAGGCACCGAAGGCATTCGCAACTTCCATATGGTTTGGAAAAAGTACTTCGGAAGCACCATCTATTATCTTAGGAAGTAAAAATGCACCTCCTCCACATGCAATAACTGAAATGTCTTTAGCGTCTGTTTTTAATTTATCAACCAGCTTTTCAATAGCATTTTTGATGCTATTCTTGGTCATTTCTAATGCTTCATTATAATCTAATTGTGAAATTTCAACGATCCTATTCTTCAAATCAGATATTGCTATTGTACCTTCTATTTGGATTTGATTTTCTGCAATGAAAAAGTCCGACAGCGTTAATATCTCTCCCTTAAATGCCAATGCTTTTTCCTTTAATAGATATCCCACCGAATCTGGTCCTAAATGACATTCATCATTGATAAATCTCACAATGGTTCCTCCTCCTATCCCAACAGCGACAACATCTGGCATCCTAAAATTGGTTGTTACTCCACCAATTTGAGCAGCTTGCGTGCTTTCTCTTGGGAAGTAATCGACCAACATCCCGGCATCAGACGTGGTTCCACCAACATCAATCACTACACCATCCTTTGCTTTGGAAAGTGCTCCTGCGCCTCTTATGCTATTTGTAGGGCCAGAGGAAATAGTTAGTACCGGAAAATTTCGTACTTGGTCTAAAGACATTAATGTGCCATCATTTTGACCAATGAATAATTGAGGTGTTAATCCCAAATCACTAACTGTTTGTTTAAAGGCTGTAACCATTTTCATAGCTACACCCTGCAAAGCGGCGTTTAGGATGGCAGCATTTTCACGTTCTAATAATCCTAGACCACCTACTTGATGCGAACAACTAATTCGAACTGAATCACCAAGAATGTCTTTGGCCCATTGTGCAACTTGCAACTCTTGATCGGGCAAGGTTTTTGAAAATATACCAGTAATTGCTAAAGATTCTATAGCTCCTTTCATCTTTTTCAAACAGTCTTTTACTTCATTCTCAATCAAAGGACTAATAAATCTTCCATCATATTCGTACCCGCCATGTACCATATAATTGTGATTTCCTAGAACAGTTTTTAAATCTTCGGGAAAATCTGTCATTGTTGGTATCGCTTTACTAGCCGGTAGTCCAATACGAATACTTCCAATTTTATGAAGATGCTTACGTTCTACTAAGGCATTCGTACAATGCGTTGTGCCAAGCATAATATACTTTATATCCTCTTTAGGTACCTTTTTTGCATTCAACACAAATTTTATCGCATTTGCAATGCCCGAACTAATATCTAATGTGGTGGTTTGTTTGGTTTTTGCCAGAATCTTGTTTTCATGAGATACTAAAACTGCATCTGTATTTGTGCCTCCGACATCTACTCCAATTTTATAGAACATATTCTTATCGTTTATTTAATTCTTCAATAGGGGTATATTTCTCTGCGTAGCCAAACTTTTGCGGACCACCTAATAGAAGCCCCGCTTCTGTTCTCCATTGTTCATCGGCTTTCATTCCCAAAACAATAACACGCGTACCAAATTGAATTGTTTCAGCCGTAATAGGCTGAGCATTTTCTGCATCTATTAATACAATTAAATCTGGGGTTATTGCTACAGGTATTCCGTTCTTTTTTGCCATTAAAAATTCATTTTGAAAATCAATTTTCATGGTACTTCCTTGATCTTTATTCAAACCCAAAATTTCACAAACACCTTTGTTCCAGCGTCCATCAACTTTCGTATTGACATTACTCACTTTCCCTGAAAACAATTTAATAGCTGATGCTTTCTCTATCAAAGCATCAACTGGATTTTCAAGATTTATCTTAGCATCTAAAATGGCCTCCCCTAATACTTGAGCATAGCTTATAATACCATGGATTGCTGCCTTTTTTACTTGTTTCCCATTCATAGGATAACATCCAATGGCACAACTACCTCCCATTTGTATCGCTGTAGCACCCACCAACGTCTCTCCCCAAATATTATTAATAGTATGATATACATTCATATTACCTTTTTCATCTGCTTGGGTAATTGGTGAAACGGGAATATCATGAAGCGTGAACGTGACCATTTCTAGACGAGGAAAAGCTCTACCCATACCATCAGCATCTACTATTGGAATACCTTTTTCGGCAGCCACAGAAAACGGAATTACGCCATTTAAACCTCCAGCTTCAGCAGGCATTACTGCATCTATTTTCCTGCTAAGATAATTTTCCATCATTTCAAAGGCCTTGATAAATTCATCTCCCGAAAATAACTTTTCTACAAGGATCATCGGAGCACCAAATGCCGCGATTGGAACAACCAAGGCATCATCACTTAATTCTTCAGCACTAATCAAAGTTACCTCTCCGAATTTTTTTATGGCTTCTTTGGCCAATAGTTTACCGATATATGGATCTCCTCCTCCACCCGTTCCTAAAACTGTGGATCCCATGGCAATGTATTCAATATCAGAAATAGTTACTTTTCGCATGTTAGTTATTTATTTTTTGAAGTATGATATAGACTAGCGCTGCAACTAAAATGCCTAAAATATTTTTAATATCCGACGTCATTATCAACATTAAACTCACCCCACTTAACCACGAGATAATACCTTTCCAATTTACTTTCTCAGGTTTTTCATTGTACGTTTTCGTTAAAAAATAATCGGCTATCATAACACCAGCAATTGGGGTTATCGCCACTGTTAAAACCGTTATAAAACTCATAAAATAATTGAGTATTCCTATAATAGCAAGACCTATCCCCAGCATACCTGCGATCATTGTCACTTTAGATCGTGAAGATTCTTTCAGTTTTAGCATGTTCGTAAAAGCTAATCCTGATGAATAAATATTCACCACATTTGTCGTCCATGTAGCCAGAATAAGCGTTGACATCGCAAAGAAAGGATATCCTAAGGATGAAAATATCTCTACAATATCATAGGTGTTTTGTGTAATAGCAAATATGGCTCCTATCGCCAATAAGCAAATTGCCGATGGTATGATTCCAACAATAGAACCCAAAATAGCATCCTTTTTAGTGGCCGCGAACCGGTTATAATCTGGCGCAATTACACCACCTACAGCTACAAAACCTATCGTAAAACCTATTGCTTGAAATAATGGCATTGATTGTGTTGGTTTAAAGTTCATTATCTCACTAAAACTATGAGTTTGAAAGGTTACTACAAGGCTATACATGAGCAATATTAAAAGAGTCGGTACAGCAATATAGTTTAACCATTTTAGATATTTAAAGCCAAATACAGCGGTAAGTACCATGACCATGCCCCAAAAAGCAGAAGATACCCAAACTGGAATTTCTATTCCGTTCATTTCGAGGATTATTTTTGAAAAAGAAGCCCCAGCAATATTACTTTGTATACCAAACCAACCGAGAGTTGAAATGCCAATTACGAGTCCAACTATAATGGTAGCCCCCAATTCACCAAAACTACTAGATGCTAACGAAACTGTATTTTTTCTCTGCTCAACTGCGGCGACGCTTAAAAATGACATAAATAGTACAACAAAACTAAAACCAATTAGTCCAGCCAGAATAGTATATTCAAAACTAAGTGCTGCAATAAGTGTACTTCCAATGAGTAAAGATGGTACACTTACCATACCTCCGAACCAAATACCAGCGAGACTATACCATCTAATATTATTTTGATTTTCTTTCATGGTTTTTCATCATTAAATTTTCTGAATTTCATGTGTCATGTTTTGATTCAACACATAAATAAGTCTTGTATCTTCTATCACATTACCAGCTTGTGCCTCACCTGCATTGATATACACAACACTGCCTTTTTCTAGTTTACCAATTGGTAAGCCATCTTCATCCAACATTTCTATACATCCTTCTATGATGATAGAAACCTCATTAAACGGGTGTCTCGAAGATCCTGTTTCTGGAATTCGAGTTCCTTTTTTTAAGAATACGGTTCCGCATATGGTATTCACGTTAGCATTAGTTTGGGAAATAAGTTCTTTATTGTAATACTCTTCTGCTGATGGATATGTTATTCTTTTTAGTTCCATATTCAAATTTGATAAAACTCTTGCGCCTCCTTTTTGGTGATATAACCATTTTTTATATCTAATAAAACTTGTTCTTTTGGGCGATTCTTCGGATCGCCATAACCACCTCCAGTAGCGGTTGCGCAGCGCACAATATCTCCTTTTTCTAAGAAGATGTTGGTTCCTAAACTATGTCTTTCTTTAGTCCCATCTTTTCTAATAATCATGAAATAGTTATAAGATCCATCGTGCCCGCCGTTCATTCCCCATGTTTTCGTTTTTTCGCCTAAAAAAGCTCCCGTTACATGAGCACCGTCAGAAATAATTTTATAGTCTACGTACTGGCCATTTCCTCCTTGAAATTCTCCATATCCTCCTCCTTCGTTATGAAAAGCATATTGCTCTACTTCAATACCGTAGCGCATTTCACGTATTTCTATAGGGATATTATATGATTCGCCACTGCCGCAAGAGAGCTGTCCTCTATTACCATCATGAGTTGCAGAAGCTCCCCAACCACCTGCTAAAGGCTCTGCCTGAATATAAAATTGATTCGTATCTGGATGCATTCCCGAAATAAAAGTCGCACAGACAGAACGCATATGTCCTGCAGGCAATTTATCTGGAATCAACGGAGCCAAAATTTTCCATATCAAATCTATTGTGGTAACCATGACTTCATAATATACTGATACAGCCGAAGGTGTAACGGCACTTACTATAGTGCCAGGTTCACAAAGTACTTTCATAGGTCTAAACGCACCTCCATTGGCATTCATACTTGGCGTTGTAATAGCTTTAAAAAGACTTCGACATCCGGTGACCAATCCACTATATGATAAATTTGTTGCGCCTTTCACTTGCGGATGAGAACCATTAAAGTCTACTATAAATTCAGTATCAGAAACTGTTATTTTTGCTTTGATCGGAAAAGGGCCTTCTCCAAAACCGTTATCCTCAATTTCTGAAACTCCTTCATAATCTCCATTAGGTATTGTTTTTAAGGCCTCAATGCACATGCGTTCACCATAATCTAGAAAATCATCTTTAGCTTTTATAAATGTTTTTAATCCGTATTTCTCAATTATTGAAATTACACGTTTTGCACCTACTTCTGCAGCTGCAATTCCTGCAAATAAATCTCCAAGCGTACTATCAGGTAATCGTACATTCGCTTTAATAAGATCAACCAAAGCGTCATTTAACTTACCTTTTGATTTTACTTTTATGAATGGAAACTGTAAACCTTCTTGATAAATTTCTGTTGCTACTGTAGACACCGAACCGGGAAAAGTGCCTCCTAATTCTGTCCAATGTGCTTTGTTAACCGTGAATGCAACCAATTCTTTATGATAAAAAACTGGATATATTACTGACACATCGGACAGATGTGTTCCTCCTCCAGCGTAAGGTGTATTTGCAATAATAACATCACCTTCTTCTAAAACGCTCTCTCCGTTAAATTTTTCCAATGTAGCTCTTACAACCGAATCTAAGGCTGCTAAAAAAGCAGTTACTCCATTACCTTGCGCCAATAATTCTCCTTTTACGTCGGTTATGCCCACTGCATAATCTAACGATTCATATATAATAGGACTCATACTTGTTCGCTGTAATGTTTGAAACATCTCATCTCCAGCTGCTACCAAGGTGTCTTGTATTATTTCTAAAGTAAATTTTTCCATTAAGCAGTTCTTTGAGGGGTAATAATTAAATTTCCGTATTCATCCACTAAAACTTCATGAAGCGGCGTAACTACAGTGGTAGTAGCATTTTCTGCTATAACAGCCGGCCCCTTTAACATCATGTTTGGTTCTAAGAGTTCTCGTCGATAGAAAGATGTGTCATGTTTTCCTAAATCATCAAAATCGACTTCTTTGGTATCGAAAATAGCATCTTCTACTTTTCTATCTGTAACCCTTAATTTCGGAAAATCAGGTTTTTCTACTTCTACTTCTGCTACCAGATGGAAATTAACCAGTTCTACTGGAGCATCTAACTCAAACGAATACTGTTTTTTATGTTCACTATGAAAATTTGCAATTATGGTTTTAAGGGGCGTATTTTTCGAGAAGTTCGTAAGCATCACCTTTACATAATGTTCTTGTCCAACATATCTCAGATCAGCATAATATGTGAATTTCATCTCATTTTGTTGGTAATTATCTGCTTTAAAATTTAAAACTGCTTCGTCTTTAATTTCTGAAAAAATTGATAGTATCGTCTCTTTTTGTTTCTCAGAAAGTGTTAAAACGTTTGTTCTAATATAATCTCTTCGAACATCCGACATCAGCATACCGAATGCTGAAAACACTCCTGCATGCGGAGGAATAATTAATTCGGATACCTGAAGTTCTCTTGCTAAATCTGCTCCATGCATGGCACCACCTCCACCAATTACAATCATAGAAAAATCTCTTGGATCATGTCCTTTATTAACTGAAATAAGTTTTAATGCGTTTACCATATTCGCATTTGCGATACGAAGAATACCCTTTGCAACGTCCTCTTTAGAAGCATTTAATTTTTCACATAAGACACGAGAGGCTTCCTCTATACTTGAATAATCAGGTTGTATTTCTCCTCCTATGAAGTAATCGGGATGTATGCGGCCTGTAATAATATTCGCGTCTGTAGTTGTCAAGTTCTTTCCACCTCTTCCGTAAGCTGCTGGTCCAGGTGAAGCTCCTGCACTTTTGGGACCAACGTGCATTTTACCACCTTGATCTATCCATGCAATACTTCCTCCTCCATTGCCAATTTCAACAATATCAATCACAGGTGTTTGAATGGGGTATCCTGCTTTCGTTCTAGAGTGGTCTATCTTATAATTGGTCGTTATTTTTACTTGTCCGTTTTCTACCAAAGCACATTTTGCTGTGGTTCCACCTATATCTAAAACAATTAGATCTTTTTTATCAATAACTTTTCCTAAGGCAATGGCTCCAAAAACACCACTAGCGGGACCCGACTCTACCATGGTAATAGGATTTGACTTCACATCATTTATACTAGTGATACCGCCATTAGATTGCATTATAAAAGGTGCATTTCGTAATTCTTTTTCTCTTAACCTCTCTTCGAGGTTATTTAAATATTTCTTGGCAATAGGTAATACATATCCTGATAATACTGTAGAACTAGTCCGTTCATATTCTCGCCATTCTCGGGTGATTTGGTGAGAAGCAATAATCTCAATATCACTATTTAAATGAAAAATTTCTTTCAAAAGTTGAATTTCATGTTTCGGATTCTTATACGCATGTAGTAAACAGATCGCTATCGATTCTACGTTTTCTTCTTTACATGTTTTAAGAATAGACTTTAGCGTTGACGTATTTAATTCTTTATTAATTTCACCTTTATAATTTATTCGCTCTTCAACCTCAAATCTTAAATGTCGAGGCACAAAAGGAGGTTGTTTTATAAAGTTAAAGTTGAACAAATCTGGTCTATTACAACGTGCAATTTCCAGTACATCTCTAAAGCCTTTTGTAGTAATCAATGCGGTTTTCGCACCTTTACGTTCTGTCAATGCATTAATTACAACTGTAGTGCCATGGGCAAAAAAATCTATCTCTTTTAGATTTATATTGCCTTTAGCGATGGTATTCAATATTCCTTGTTCAAAGTTTGACGGGGTCGTATCAGATTTTACAACTTTTACTCCTAATGAGTTGCCTGATTTCTTGTCAAATTCTAAGCATACCAAATCTGTAAAAGTCCCGCCTATATCTGTTGCAACTCTCATATCTATTTTTATCTAATTTGATTAAAAAAGCCACTAATGAATTTTAGCGGCTTAGTATTCACTTAAAAACTAATTCAAAATTCTTTAGCGAAATATTAAAATTTATAGGTTAAAGTTGTACCAAACGCCGCCGGCTGACCTAACCATGCCAAATCGGATCCTCCATTGGAGAATGTTTGATCAAAAAATTCAGTAATATACTGGGTGTCCGTTATGTTAGTCCCCCAAAGACCTACTGTAAACTTATCAAAGGTGAAATTGACTCTAGCATTTAAAATGCTATATCTTGGTGAAACGGCCGCGTTGTCTTCATGCCAGTACATTTCTCCTGTACCTTTTAAATTTACATTACCACTGAAAGCAATCTTATCTGAAATATCAAATCTAGATTCAAGACCAATACTGTAACTATCTTGTGGTACAAGAGGCGTTGCATTGCCAGATACATCAATTGTTTCGTTCGCTCCTGTACTTACTGTAGAACTACCATTTTCGATAGTAGACTTACTCACTCCGTAACTAGCTAGAATATCGAGCCAATTAGAAGCCCTTATACGCATGTCTGCTTCAAAACCAAATGATTCACTTTCAGGAACATTGAAATTTCCTATAAGAATTTGACCAGCTCCTCCATTGAGTACCAATGCATACAACTGCTGATCTGTAAAGTCGATATAATATCCCGATAGATTAAGAATAAAACGATTGTTCCAATAAGAATTTTTAATACCTATTTCATAATTATCTGTAATTTCGGGATTGAAAGAAGTATCGTAACGAACTGTCGTACCTTGATTAAAGCCACCGGTTCTATACCCCTTGCCATAATTGGCATACATCAACATATTCTTGGTTGCCTGAAGAGACAACGAAAACTTGGGTTGCAATTGTGTATCGACTCTATTTGGATTTGTACCTTCACTTCTATTATCCTGACTGATCTTGTCATTATCATAACGCATTCCTGCTGATAAGGTTAATTTATCTGATACTTTAAAGTTAACAAAGCCAAATACTGCAAACGTTTTATAATTATTGGTAAAATCACCCACTGCCAGAGGACTTTGAACGCCTGATGGAGCGAAAGGAGGTGCAAAAAAACCAAAATCTGCCGAAGCTCTCGTGGTTAATAGCTTATCTAAGTTCTGATAAAACGCTCCTAAATCCCAGCTAATATTACTATTTGAATCATCTTTAGAGCTCAAGCGAATCTCTTGATTAAATGATTCAGTATTACTATCTTGATCTTGTCGTAAAATATCTGCAGGAGTAAAATCTAAATCTCCAAAAGCATTTCTTTCTGCTTTGTTATATGTAGTTAAAGATGTTAATCGTAATTTTTCGTAGTTAAAATCAACTTTTAAATTACCATATGTTCCTTTAAGCGTGCCAACTCCTCTCTGGTCAGCTTGAATTGCCAAGTTGTCATAGTCATCTGGGGCTATTTTCGCCTGTCCATTTGTTGGAGCCGCATAGTATACAGCCCCTGCTTCAGTATCAATAATTTGACCTGTTAAAGTTGCTGAAACTTTAGATGACAACCTTGTTTTTAATTGTCCGCGTATTGATAAATCCTGCATGAAATCCGGTGCTTCATTTAAGGTAATATTATTTAAAAGACCGTCTCCCTTTTTATAAGAGCCAGATACTCGATAAAACAATTTATCTTTTACTATCGGACCAGTTGAAGACAATTGTGCGCTAAATAGGTTTCCATTTGCATACCCAACTTGTACTTTGTTTTTAGAAGTATTTGTGGGTTCATTCGTTACAATGTTAATAGCTCCTGCAATTGCATTCTTACCGTACAATGCACCTTGAGGCCCTTTAACCACCTCAATTAAAGCAACATCAAATAATTCTTGATTTAATAAGTTGGCATCTGGCAGCGTCACTCCGTCAATTACAAAGGCTATTGGAGCATCACCATTTCTAATTTGTGAAATTCCGCGAACAGTAATAAAGTTATTACCTACGTTCTGGGACGTTGTAAAATTAACGTTTGGAATCTGATCGGCAAATGTTTGAACATTACTAATACCTTTCACTTCAATATCCTGAGCGGTAAAAGCAACTACCGATTCAGGAATAGACTGTACTGATTCTGTTCTTCTTCTAGCGCGACTATTCACATTATCAAAACCACGAATGACAACTTCATCTAATTGAGATGCATCTTCTTCGAGTGTCACATTAATAGTTCGTCTTTCATCAAGAACTACTTCTTTCGATTTATAACCTAAAAATGAAAAAACTAGCGTCGCTCCTTGATTTACCTTGATCGTATAATTTCCATTAACGTCTGTGGTCGTTCCGTTAGAGGTTCCTTTTTCAATAACATTTACACCGTATAATGATTCAGAAGTAGACTTTACATTACCACTAACTGTAATTTCTTGGGAGAATGATAAAAAAGGAAATAAAAGAACTAATAGTAATAAATTTCGTGTCATTTTCATAATTTGATTTAGTTAATTCTGATGATAAAAGTATACATCTTCATTTTCCAAACATATAATTCCAAATATTAATTTATATATTAGTAATTCCAACAGCAAAAATTGGAAATAAATGGAAAATTCTATACATAAGAATACAAACGAATCATTGCTCTTGACAAAACAAACTTTTAATAGACTACTTAAAAGCGTCATATCCCATTTTAAAAAGTCTCATGATTTCCCTTCAAAATATAAGGATTCACAATTATATGGTTTTGGTAATTACGATACCACAAAGCCAAATCTAAAGAATGACTTAGAACTCATATTGAGAGGTTATGTAAATGGTAAGTATTTATATAATAAACAACGCGAAGTAGCTTCTGGAAAACCTATCGTCAAAATTAGTCGAGACTATAGGGAACTATATTTTAATTATTTGGGTTATACCGGGATTTATGATTTTCTAGATAAAGAAATGAAAAATGTTGACGAACGCGAAAAACAGATACAACTTATAGAAAACATATCACGAAATGAGGACTTCCATTACGTATGTTACTATTATGGAGAAGACAAAAAAATGACTAAAGGCCAATTAATTATTCATAACAATTGGAAAACTTTTGAGTTAATTTTTGTCTATTTTAATCCACGAAATGAACATGTCTTCTATGAGTTATTTGGTAGTATAAAACAAGAAAGTAATTTTTTACATTTTGATTGTAAACATTTTGTTCATAGAAAAAAGATGGAAGGGTCGAAAATGATTTTTTACGTTGGTTTAAATTCATTCAATGATAGACCTATACTCATTGGAGCTTATTCATCGAATGATAAGTATGATCATAGTATTGCTGGTAAACTAATGCTTGTACAAATGAATTCAAAGCAAGAAATGGAAGAAGAATCAAAGTCTCTTCATTTTGATCCAATTATTTGTCAAGAACTGGTTCAATCTCGTTATGTGATACCAAGTAGGATACCTACTCAATTATCGAAGATATCTTCAAAAAGCCCTTATGCTAGTATCTTCGGAAAAATCCCTTCAAATTATAAAGCAAAATTTATTATGACGGATAATGAAATTGACCTTCGGTTTAGTATAAAGAAGTACCATTATAATATTGTGAGTGATATGGAGGATATTGTCTTAGAAAACGATAGAATTCAAATTGTGAGTAAGGGACAGATACTAGAACTTCATTTTGAAATTACCGGAATTTTTCTGCTTCAAAACATATCTATGTATATTAAGAATTATGAATTGTTTTCTAAAAATAGAGCGACTACGGGACATTTCTCTGGTATTGACATTAATAATAATCCTGTTTCTGGTAATGTTCAAATAGAAACGCTGAACTAATATCAGATTAGTGCTTGAAACACTCATCCAACAATCTTATTCGAAGTATGTCGCATGCTTTGTTGATAATTCATCAAGTAGTCTTATTTTGATTTCTTTAAAAAATAGTTCAGCCGCTTCACTTTGTAATTGAATTTTACCTTTTTCTAAGGGTACTACTTCGCCATTTTCATTGATATATCGTGAATCTTTCAATACCATCACAACCTCCCCATTTACGATATGCAAACTTTTACCATTAAAGCAAACCAAATCAAGCGTATTCCATTCTCCAGGATCATTTTCATAGTTATTACTTCTCAAACAATATTTTCCTGCCTCTCCTCTTTCACCAAAACTTAGAAAATCTTGACTTTCGTGCGCCATAGGATTTAGACCTGACTCAGAAGCATATGCTCGAATATCAATTGCTGATGTTGCCTGACTCCAAAAATCTCCTGTATGCGCTTCCATAATTTGAAATTCTTGCGACATCATCCATGAACGCCAATGTTCTGCTCCAAAATCACCAACAGAATGATATAAAATACCAGAGTCTTTTAAACGATTTTTTCTAGGAACCAATTTTTTGTCTCCCCACTTAAACTTCAATTGAAAATGGTAATTATCATATATTTCCTTCGTCACCAAACATCCATAATATTCGCCAGTAACTTTAATGACTTGTTCATTATCCTTCATAAACGTTGAAAAAACATCATAACCCGGTTGATTCAAACCAATTGGAGCTATTTTATTTCCTAAAGAGTCGAGCGGATGACTTCCATCATAGCCTACTTGGTGTTTAAAACTTAAATAGGTATCCCATTTTGAGAGATCTTTATCAACCAAATTGGTCCATTCAATTGTATCTTCTTCCTCTCGATTTTCGACTTTATCACATGAAAAACAAAGTATACAAATGCAAATAGACATCAATAATTTCTTAAACGATATATTCATTTGCATTTTTAATTTAAAAGAATCGAACTTCGATAGTTCAAGATGTACGCAGTCTTTCATGTTTTTGTTTTGTTTATTGATCATTTTCGTTTATTTGATTTATTCAATCTTGTGTTGAAATGTTTTCAACATTTCTTATTCTTTGATTTTTCGCACAAGACATACCCAGTCTTTTTTATCTGCATGTATCTGTCGAACTGGTGCATTACCGAGTACTCTAATCGCACCGCCTTTAATTTTCTCTAATGATCCTTTTTGTAACGCACCTCCGTTTAACGGATCATACCACTCAATACTAAAATCACCCGATATATTTGATAAATCTAGCGTATGTTGTCCTGCTTTAGGAAAGTACAAAGCGTACGTTTGACCTTTTTTTTGCAAACAATATGCATTCTTAGTATTGGTCAATTTATTCGCTGACTCCATTTCCCAAAAGGGCAAATATTCCTTAAAAAAAGTAATAGCATGATTCGTTAATTCCCATAACCGATCTCTCTGTCGCCAATCTTCTGAAGTTAAATCATTATGTGGATATCTGGCCCCAAAATACCATTCTATTCCTGCTCCTCCCGACAATAATGTTCCCCAGAGAACATAACTACGCAATGTATCATGATCTGGATCTAGACTATCAGGTAATGCCGCTGTATGCCACATACCAATCTCATCCATTGTAATCAACCAATCATGTCCGGCTTTCTTCGCCCTCTTTTTCCATGTGTCAACCACACCAGCGGCTAATTCCCGTTTATCTTGCTGAAGCGATAATCCATCGATATATTTAAATCCTACAATCGAATCTAGTACGGTACTTCTTAAAGGATCATAAGCATGTGTATGTAATAGTACTGGGTGTTTATACGGATCATGATTTTTTATAAATTTAGCCATTGCTTTTCGTTGACGATCATTTTGACCAATAGGAGACCACGATGCTGGGCCATTTTCTTCACCGAGATTCCAGGTTAATGCCAAATGATGACCAAAACGAGCTATGAGCTCTCTTAGATATAATTGTCGCGTCTTACCTGTATCACCGTTATCGAGCATCGTCTCATTTTCTGTTTCCTGCAAGACCATATGAAGTAATATTCCTTTTGACTGCATATGTTCAAAAACTAGTTCCCATTGTGCTAGTTTGCTTACATCGAATCGCATCACATCTTTAGGGTTAGCATAGGGCCAAACATCTTTACCGTCTCCTAAAATGTTCATTGTCAAGAAATAAGAAGAATTCATACCTTTACTTGCTAGATAATTGTATGCCCCTATTAACGATTTTCCTTTCCCGTTTTTCCAGGTAGGATCTCCTTGTTTCCAATCTTTTAAATGAGGTTCAAAAGAATGTATCACATCAGTAACACTGGCTTCTCCTTCTTCATTTTGTCCCTGCATCCGATATGTATCATCAAAATCTGTATATGCCAGCAAATTCTCAGGGCTATTTGCCCCTCCTTTTATCCAATAGTTATCAGCATCTTGAAATTTATAATAACCTTTATATGCTTTTAATCTACCGTTGGCTCTAAAATCGACCTTGTCTTTGTCAGAAGCACTAACCACAAATTGACCAGTTGAATTGCCAATTTCAATTGTTTTTCCTTTTGAAAGATCATTTTCTAGTGCAATACTGTCACCCTGATATAATGTGGCGGTATATGTCCATTCTCCAATAGTATCAGGAGAGAATCTAACCTTCCAAATATTTCCTTCACGAGCTCCTGTTTCAGAAGCATTACCATCGGCAGCATAAAAGCCACGAACACTATACTCCTTTTTTTTATGTTTAAAAACAACATGTAAAGCATAATTTAAAAACGGATTATCCTCCGCCAATTCTGATGTGTTAGGACCTTCAAATAGTAATGAAATGGTATGCCACTTTTTGTAGACAGGAGTCACATCGGTAACCTCATCATTTCTATTTTTTGTGCGTTTCGGTAATTTTAACCGTTCAATAGTAGTAAGCTCTGGACCACCTCCTCTATTACCACTTCCAGATGCTATATAGACATAATCGTTGATAACAGCGAACCCTGAACCATGTCTTCCTTCTTTAAATGAAGGCCAAGAACTCCATGTTTTTGTTTTACTATTGTAAGATTCAACTTCGCTATGCGCTATTTCTTGCGAACTACTTTCGCCTCCACCAATAATAATTTCATCTTTCCAAGCAAATGCGGCATTCCCCGCTCGTTGGGTTGGAATAGCTAAATTGTTAGTAACCATTTCCCACTGATTGGTCGAAAAATTATAAACGTTTCCGTGGCTACTGGTCAACGCCATATCTTGATTTGTTCTTTTAGAAGTTCTCCGACCTGCAAAAGCGTATAATTTATCATTGACAATTGCTGCGTTAAAGTGATCTCTAGCATCGGGAGCATCCTCTAAAACTTTCCATTTACCTGTTTTAGGGTCATACTCATCAAACCAAGGTATATAACCATCAATGTGACCATTGGTAATACCTCCAATTACGTATATCTTATTATTGTAAACAGCAACTCCGGCACCACCTCTTCTGCGATCTTCGGGTATCTCATCTCCATATTCGTATACGTCCTTTTTGGGGTAATAAATAATGATTCTATCCAGAGGCTTTTCATTTGGCCATTTTCCAGTCATTGCCCCCACTAAATAAACGGCATCATCTATTGCTACAGGTTGAAAGTGATGTAATTCTACAGGTGTTGGCGATTTAGCCGTCCATGTATTTGTTTTTGTATCGAATTCGTCAGTGGCATTAATTCGGCGACCGCCAATGAGCAAAATTTTATCCTCAAATGCTATCAATCCTGCTTCATGCCTGGCTGTAGGCTCACCTTTGGCAATAATGGTTTCCCATTGCCAATCCTTGTCATTTTGTTGATTACAACTCGAAAGTAAAATCAAACATATTAAGCTTGTAAGTGAATTCTTTAAATAAAATAGACGTTTCATAAATGTAAATATTTTAGTAGGCCTTATTAAAGCCTGTAAATTTCTTTTCGTACTAATGTCATTAAGTCCATGTGTCTCTCTTCTTGCATCAAGCGTCTATATTTATCGCGATCTAACTTCTCTACAATATTCCAAATCGCTTTATTCATTTCTGCATGTTCGGTAAAAAAGCTAACCATATCGAAAATTCTTGGTGATGCATCGGCTGTGAAATACTTATCATACCCAAATTCTTTTGCATAAAAGAAAAACTCTACGGTATGCAGAAAGTTTCGAGAACCACCAATTAAATCCCAATCAAATTGCCAATCATTATCATTTGTATGCAAATAGTAATCAACGTTGGAATGTTCGCACATTGCCAATACTTCTGCTGGGTTTTCTTTTGCCAATAATGAATGTCCAAAATCAATCGTTACTCCGGTGGCTGCATTGGCCACCTCTTTTAAGAAAACAATGGTCTTGGCACAGCTATCTAAAAAGCAGTTTACTCTTGTTTCATTTATTTTATACTCAACAAACAAGGGTATTTCTGGCTTATAATCAGCGGCTTCAGCAAAAGCATCAATCATATGCTTCCATCCTTTTTCATAGTCAACTTGAAACAAATTATCATATCCATCTGATAAAGGGCAGCACGTTACCAAAGGAGCTCCAACGGCCAAAGCATAATCTTTAGCATCTTTAATTAACTGTACTGCTTCATGACGCAAGTTTTCTTTAGGTCGAGACAAGGCTCCTGGCACCCATTTCGTCTCCTTTTTAATATTTGCATTTACCGCGGCAAATTCTAAACCCATTTCTTTCATCATCTTTTTAGTGTGTCTCGGATCTTCCGTTTCGTATGGGTACACGATTTCAATACCAGTTACTCCATCTATTTTTTGAACAATTTCGAGGCGCTCTTTCAAGCCTGTTGGTTTCTGATACTCTGAAAATCTATCTTGTGTCTTGCTTAAAAATGCTGTAATTATACTTTGTTTCATTTGTATATTTTTTTATTTTTTACAGATGCATTAATACTCGTCATTTGGTGTTTGCTCAATCACTGTTTCTCTAACAATATCTGGATCCGTAAATTGATCTAGCAGATCTGTTACTGTAGTTGAAAAGGAATACATAACGGCTCCCTTTTCACCTGCTTGGAACCAATGTTTTGTTCCTGCAGGGAGCACCAATTGATCACCTGGTTGCATTATCACTTCATTTCTCATTGTATAGCAACTTTCTTTTCCTTCGACGATAAAACCTTGTTTCATAGTATCTTCTCCGGGAATATAGAAATACAAGTCTCCGCTAATTGCTCTAATCACTTCTTCTTTCCCTGCATCTTCTCCAACGGTAGGATGCCAATGTTCTGGCTCCGTTTGATATGGCAAGAGCACCAAAATCTTTCCCGCAATTCTATCTGTTTGGAACATTGTAAGTATTTGTACTCCTTCTTCTTTAATGTTACTTAAACCAAAATCTGCTGCCGTTATTCTTTCTTTATCCTGAGGAGTTAAAAATAACCCAGCGGCCTCAATCATTTCAATTGATTTACGACAGACTTCATTAAATTCGTCAAATTTTATCATTCTCTATGTTGTGAATATATATTAGTTTAAGTCTAATGCTCTTTCTGGTTTAATAGATAGCCAAATAGGAATTGCGATTAAATTCAATAACGCAGCTAAAAAGAAAAACGGCGTATGAGAACCTGCAAAGGCCATCATATATGGAAACGCCAACGCGGTGAAAAAAGACCCTAAATTACCCGCCATATTCATGGTTCCACTTACTGTTCCCGAATGTTCTTTTCCTACATCCAAACACGTCGACCAAGAAGGACTCAACGTCATGTCGGCTCCAAAAACCGCTAGCGATATAAAAATCACTGCTCCACCAACTTCCTCCATATAAACACTAGCGATAATACCTACAGTCGCAAGCGTAAATCCCATAATTGCCGGTATTTTTCTTGATAAACCCCATTTCCCTTCTTTGTAGATAGTATCCACCAAATATCCTGAAACCCAATTTCCTAAGGCTCCAAAAATAAAGGGAGCGGAAGAATAAAAACCGGCTTCTACTATATTTAGATTATATTTTGCTTTTAGATATGGAAATAACCAAGTAAGACAGAAAAAAAAGGTAAAATTACTACAGAAATACTGTACCATTAATAACCACATGTTTCTTGACTTAAACATTTTCTTAAAAGAAAAAGGTACTTTAACTTCGTTCTCTTTTCGTTGTTCTACGCCATCCTGTATGACCTTCAACTCTTCATTTGATAATGACGTATGCTTTGCAGGATTATCTCTATACCACCAAAACCAAACTAATGCCCACAAAATTCCTATTCCGCCAAGTATTACAAAGCTCATTCTCCAACCAGTTAGATCAATTAACCAAGCCACCATTGGCAATGCTATTGCTGCTCCTATTCTTCCCCCTGAAAAATTAATCCCATGAACTAAACCTCTTTCATTTATTGGTATCCATTTAAAAATAGCTCGCGCCATTCCAGGAAAAGCCCCAGCTTCTCCAGCACCAAAAAGAAAACGTACTATGAGCAAAGCAAAGAAATTATATACAGCTCCTGTTAAGGCCGTGAAAACTGACCATATACTTACCACTATTGTTAATACTTTTCTAGCTCCATGTTTATCAGCTAAATAACCCGAAGGTGTTTGAAAAAGCGCATATCCCAATGCAAAGATGGAGAGCACCCATCCCATCTGTTTATCCGAAAGAACCAAGTCATTCGCAACTGGATCTTTAGCAACAGAAATAAGAATACGGTCAAATAGAACAATCATCGATAAAATGAAGGTTCCGGTAACCATGCGGTATCGAACGGGAAAAAAAATTCCTCTATTCTTCATCCATTTTTTTTAGTATTAATTGCTTGGTTATATCCAAGTGTGATATAATTAAAGATTCCGCTAAATCAACATCTCTTTTTTCTAGCGCATCGATAATTTTCATATGCTCAATAAGTGTTTCTTTTGAGGGTCGTAATAAGCCAAGTGTATCAATACAAACTAGTAAATTACTCTGTTGAAAAATTCGGTGGAGAAATGAATTTCCGCTATTGCGAATCATATAATCATGAAATTCAGCATCGGCTTTTTGGTATTCGAAATCATTTATCTCTCCTTCTAAAAAAGGTTTAAATAAATCTCTCAATATATTCATATCTTTATTGGAAGCTTGATCAACAAATAATCTAACAGCGGTGCGTTCTAATGCGATTCTACAATCGTAAATTTCAACAATTTCACGATTACTAAATTCTTTTACAATTACTCCTTTTCGCGGAACGGATACTATTAACCCTTCTCCTTCTAGCATTTGCAATGCAGAACGCAGGGGTGTTCTACTAATACCTAAATCTTCTGCAAGTTTATCCTGAACTATTTTTTGCCCAGGTATTAGTTTCTTTGATATTATCATTTTCCTTACTTCTCTGTATGCCTGTACGCTCAATTCGTTATTAAATATCTTAGCCATAATGATTATATAATAGTGTGTTTCGTATATAATTAATGTATACCGTATACGAAAATATATAAATTTATCCTCTTAATCAAATAAATCTTGAATTAGCACTTTTAGTTCCATAAATAATTGACCTATCGGGTACTGTGATTACTATTATTACTTCATGACTATATATAAATCAAAAAAGTCATAGTTTTCGCGTCATTCATTCCAGTTTCTTCAATTTCGCTACTCTCCAATTGATAACTTCCGTAACATAAATATGTCCATCCAATCCCACGGCTACACCATGTATCGCTCGAAAATTCCCCGCCGACTGTCCCGGTGCTCCATAAGTACCTAAAACCTTTCCTTCAAGATCAAGTTTATATAAGACCTCGTTGGTACCATCTGTCATGTATATACTTTTATCGTCTGCTAACGAAAGTCCCCAGGGTTTACCCAAATGCGTCCAGGATTTAATGAAATTTCCCTCAGAACTGAATACTTGAATTCGCTTATTATTTCGGTCCGCTACATACACCCTTTCCTTATGGTCAATTATAATGTTATGGGGGTTGTTAAACTGTCCTTCAGCATCGCCCAATTCTCCCCAAGCTTTGATAAAATTTCCATTTTTGTCAAATTTCACAACTCTTGAATTGCCATAGCCATCAGCAACATAAATGTTACCATTGCTACCAAAAGCAATATCTGCAGGTTTAAAGAATAAAGCCATTTTCCGTTCTTTATCGAAGAGACCCGAGATCTTTTTTTGTCCCAGTACAAGTTTTATCTGACCTTTTGGACTGATCTTTAAAACCTGATGTAACTCAAGATCCGTTACCCATATATTATCTTGTGCGTCCACTCTTACTCCGTGTGGATTAACAAGAATACCTGGAATCAATTCCCGTACGTATTGTCCGTTTACATCATATTCTACCAGTTTCTTAGGGCCTGAATTCGTTATAAAAACGTGATTCTTAGAATTCACTGCTACTCCAGTAGGAGTAGAAATTGGGGAATTGGCCGGAACAGAAATAAAATCTAGATCCGGTTTTAATTTTAAATTTTGACCTATAATACTATTATGCGCATAAATCAAAACTACAATAGTCAATACACTTTTAAACCAATTCATTGAAGGTGCCTGTTTGTTATACTTATATCTTATTTTCATTTACGTTGGGCTTTTACTTCTTCGGGTGTCACAGCCCCAAAATCATTACCAAAGTTGCTTCGTATATACGTCAGCACATCAGCGATGTCTTGGTCATTTAAAAAGTCATGGGGAGCCATGATATTTCTATATTCTTCACCATCTACTTTTTTACCCTTCATACCATTTAAAATGACACCAATTAATTTATTCTTTTCACCCCCTACCCAATCGGTATCTACTAAAGATGGATTCATTCCTTGTACACCTTTACCGTCAGCTTGATGACATGCAAGACAGTAGGTAGTATATATTTTTTTTCCATTAGAATCATTCTGTATATGTTCTTCAATGGGTTGGTTATTGGTATTTACATTTTGAGCCTGCGGTTGTTCTACTGTGACTAAATTTTTGGTCTGCGTTGAATTTTCTCCATAATACATAACTTTCCATATCTTACCCGTTGTGGAAGAGGATACATAAAGGGCTCCATCGGGTCCTTGTGCTAGCCCCATAGGTCTTTGCTTTGCATCTGCAGGATTCATCACTTTATCGATTCCTGCAAAATCATCTGCAAAGACCTCCCAATTACCTATTGGCTTGCCGTTTTTAAAAGGCACAAAAACTACAAAAAAACCTGCTTGGGGTAAGGGTGCTCTGTTCCAAGAGCCATGAAATGCAATAAAAGCTCCATTTTTATATTTTTCAGGAAATAAATCACCTGTGTAAAAAAGTAAGTCATTTGGAGCCATATGACCTCCAAAAGTAAGTATTGGATCCTTAATTTCAGCACATCGTCCTATAGCTTTAGCATCCCCACCATATTCTGGTGATAGAAGTTTTTTGTCTTGAAATTGGTCATAATAACAATATGGCCATCCGAAATCGTCATCTTGGTCTATCTCAAGAAATTCTTCTGCAGGTAGTTGTTCATTATCTGCATCGGTATAATACTCTGGCCAAAGTTGATTTAACTGATCTCTACCATGTTGCATCGCAAACAGTTTATTCACTTTAAAATTCCAATCGAGGCCAACTGCATTTCTAATTCCCGAAGCATAACGATATCCATCCTTTCCATGAACCTGACCTGGCTTCTGTGCATCGAATCGCCATATTCCTGCCTGTAGTTTTCTTTGAGGGCAAGGATCTATTCCTTTAGAACCTGGACTTCTTGCAATCTCTTGGCAAGCATTTGATGGTGATCCTACTGTCACATATATGTTGTTTTCGGCATCAAAGGTAAAAGGTTTAGACCAGTGATCTGTCTGTTCTGGGAAACCAGAAATTATAAGTTCTCTTGTACTACTGTCAGGAATTAACTGAGAAGGCTTTAACTTGTATCTAAAGACTTCTTGTGTAGATGCCGCATATAAATAATCATTGTGAACGTCTATTCCAGTTCCAATGTAGTTTCCAAACATTTCTGTCTTGTCAGATACACCGTCATTGTCAGTATCTCGCAGTACTACGATGCCCATAGAATCTTTAAGTTTTTGTAACTTAACATACACATCTCCATTATCTCGAACAACTAAATGCCTGGCTGATTTGCCTATTCCTTCATGAAATACCGTGGCTCCAAAACTTTTAGGTAATAGAATTCCACCGTTGTTTGAGCTTGGGTTTGGGAGTGATGGTTGGTTATTCGGTACTACTTTCTTTTTCTGATCACCCGAACAGGCGGTCAATAGCGCAAAAATTAGACAAATAAGGAGTAGAAAAATATTGTTTTTCATTTTGAATTGGTACTTATAGAGTTTCGTTTATAGTAGTTTCGGTGTCTTCCTCAATCGGCTTTCCTCTCCACCATGTGGCTAACGACGAGCCCGTAATGTTCATTAGTGGGCCAAAAACAGCTGGTGCGAGACCCATGGTTGCTACTCTTCCCATTTCTAGAGCAATTCCGGATGCAAGACCAGCATTCTGCATACCAACTTCAAATGCTATTGTTCTAGATGATTTTTGATCCATACCAGAGAGTCGGCAAATGTTATATCCAAGTACATACCCCACAGAATTGTGAATCAAAACTACACCTATAAGCGTTAATCCAATGGTCAATAAAGACTCACGCCCAGCCGCAGTAATTACAGTAATGATAATAGCAATTCCCGCCATTGATATGATCGGCATTACTTTGTCTAACCAAGGAAATTTTCCATGGAAAAACTTATTAAAAATTAATCCTGCAATTATTGGTAGAATAACAATCTTAAGTATGCTAAGCAGCATACTAACAAAATCTATAGGTACCAACTGATTGGCCAACAATTTCATCAGCAAAGGCGTTAATAATGGTGAAAGTAATGTTGCTACGGCGGTTAGGGTTAAGGAAAGTGCGAGATTGGCTTTTGATATATAAGACATCACATTTGAAGCCAAACCACTAGGAGAACAACCTACTAAAATAATACCAGCGGCAATTTCTGGTGGCAACCCCGAAAGATATGCCAGACCAAACCCAACTATGGGCATTATTGTAAATTGGCAAAGGATTCCTATAATAACACCCTTAGGCATTTTTATTATACCCACAAAATCATTAACACTCATAGAAGAGCCCATTCCGAACATAATGATCATTAAAAGAGGTACTATGAGTCCCTTTAGGTTAAATCCGCCTATTTCTATAAATAGCGATGGATAATACATTGCTGCAGAAACTGCGGCAAATATTAGCACTGTGAAAGAAAACCCTTTTAGAAAATGGTGAGAGCGAATGGCAAATGCTATGACTAAAAAGAGCGTGACTATTATTAGTCCAATATTCGCAGAGTATCCTAGGGCAAACATGGCTAGAGCTGTAATTCCTAAAACAGCACTGAGGGCGTATGCAACTTTATAAATGATATTCATTATCTATATTGATTATTTCGTATACGGTATTCTTTTTATGAATACCGTATACGAAAGTAGCTAAAATTATTAGTTTCTCAAAAAGAATACATTAAAAACGGCATTGACATACCAATTGACACGTTTAATTCTCTTAAATCTTTCTTCTAATGTATCTGTTGAAATTTGAATGATACTCATATCTACATCAACTTTTACAAACAATAGTAAAACAAAAGGTCAACGAATAGTATTAATAATAGACATTTGTTGTCATATGATATCATTTATATTAAAGGGATGAAGCTTACATAATATGTATCCTTTAAGCTATCCTGGTAACGCCTAAGTTGACTCGCTGACAGTGGAGTTAAACGCTAAGCCAGTAACTCCTTCTACCCTGCACTACAAATCATGTTAAACATTATAAATATCATTTAATAGGTGTTTTATGTAAGTATTATATTTGTGTTCGACTCTTTAAATAGCTTTATAGAATCAACTCAATACATGTATTGAACATTCATAAAGTTTAGATCAGCATACGATAAAAAGGCATGATATTAAAGCGACAAACATTTAAGTACGACGATAAAATCCTTATCGAAAAGATAAAAATGAGTACTCCTTTTAGGTATGAAGCTATTTTTGAAAATAGTGGATGTTTCATTTATTTTAAAGATAGAGCACCTAAATTAATGTCTGCAGAGCAAAACGTTCAAGTAAATAGCCAAGAGGCCGTATTGTTAAAATGTGGCAATCATTTTTTAGAGATACTGAAACGTACAGAAGAAGAGGAAGTTGAAGCAATAATTGTACATCTATTTCCTGAAGTGCTAAAAAAGCTATATTCAAATGAGATTCCCAAATTAATAGAGAATCAAACATGTAATTTGAGAAGTGAAGTTGTTGTATCAAAAGAAGTGATCTCAAGATTTATTGACTCGTTGGAATTCTACTTTCAAAATCCTGTTTTAATAAATAATGACTTACTCGAGTTAAAAATAAAAGAGCTGATTTTATTGTTAATACAATCAAAGAACGTATGCTCTATTCAAGAATTAATTTCAGATCTATACTCGGCAAAAAATGTTCAAATCAAAAAGATCATAGAACTACATTCTTATTCAAATTTAAGTTTAGAGGAGTTGGCCAAGTTATGTAATTTGAGTTTATCTTCTTTCAAACGAGAATTCAAAAAGGTCTTTAATAACACTCCTAATAATTATATCTCTAATCAAAAGCTTAAAAGAGCAAAAGAATTGCTACGAATAACCGATATGCCCATAAGCGAAATAGCTTATGGTGTAGGATTCAATGATCCTCTTTACTTCACGCGTATTTTTAAAAAGAAAATTGGTTCTTCTCCGACCCAATATCGCGAGAGCGAAACCACCTGACCCAATTATCCATAAATACGGACTTTTACTCCATTAGTTAGACCTACGGTCGTGGTATTTTTGTACTAGAAATATCTCGTATGTCAAATAGCATATTTTAATAATCAATAGATGTGCTAAAAAAAAACAATAATGGAAAAAACATTGGTAATAGTGACTCATCCTAAACTAGGGAGTTCTAAAATTAACAAACGCTGGATTGAAGAACTTAAAAAACATCCAAATAATATCATTATTCACGATTTACACGCTGTGTATCCTAGTTTAGAGATTGATGTTAAAGAAGAACAACGTTTATTAGAAACGGCGGATAAAGTAATCTTACAATTTCCGTTTTACTGGTTTAATTGTCCTCCATTTTTAAAGAAATGGATTGATGATGTCTTAACTCATGGTTGGGCATTTGGTAAAAATAGCGGATACAAACTCGCTGGTAAAAAGTTTGCACTGGCCGTGACCGCTGGTATTCTGGAAGAGGATTACAGCCCTACTGGAAAGTATGATTATACCCTTGAAGAGCTAACCAGACCTTTCGAAACAACATTTAAGTATATAAAAGCAGATTATAAACCACTTTACGCATTTTATGGAGAAGAACATAATCCAACACAGGAAGACATCGATAGAAACGCTAAAAATTATATAGACTTTATAGAAAATCTATAGAATTAAAAATAATTAAAGAAGAGCATATATTTAAAAACAGAAACAATGAAAAAAGTAATTTTAATCGCACTTACGGGTTTATTTTTAATCTCTTGTGCAAAAAATGAAAAAGCAGCTCCAACAGCTGCAGAAATTGCCGTGCTTCAAAAACAAGAAGTAACGAGTTTAATGGAGGCCAGTCGAAATTGGGGAAAAGCAGCTAGTCCTGAAGATTTTTTTAGTTTCATAGGCGAAGATGCCTTAATGCTGGCACCAGACAAAGGTGTTATTAAAGGTCATGAAGATATTGGTAAAGTACTACAAGAATTTCAATCGTTACCTGGATTCAAAATCACCTGGGAACCTCAAGAAGCTTTTGTATCTAAAAGTGGAGATTTAGGCTATTCAAGAGAAAGGATTTTAGTGAATTTTGATGGTGAAGACGGAAAACAAGTGAATCTATTTGAAAAAGGAGTAACTATTTGGAAAAAGAATAAAAAAGGTAAGTGGAAAATGGCTATTGACATTTGGAATATCGACCCAACAATCACTTCAATTTATAAATAAAATAATAACAAATAAACATAAATAAAATGACAACAATAACAAAAGAAACAGTACAAGATGAAATTCAAAATTTTAACGAATATAAGGAAGTAGAAAAAGCACTTCAACCTTATATAGAAAGTGCACGCACAGGTGATGGCAAACTAAGTAGATCTGCATTTTTTGATCATGCACATATTGTCGGTTCTATAGAAGGCAATTACTATAATATGGATGCCGATACTTTTGGCGATGTAGTTGGTCAAGGTGGACCTTCAGAAAATGTGAAAAGTCGCATAACTTGGATTGATATTTCGGGCCCAGCAGCAGCGGCAAAAGTTGATTTTATAGATTGGAATGGTATGCGTTTTACTGACTTCTTTGTACTCTACAAAAAAGATGGACAGTGGAAAATTAGTGGAAAAGTCTATGATTCACACTCAAAAAACTAATAGTAATTACAATACAGGTAATATTATGGTGAACGAGGAAAGGTTTTGAAATCTTACTGAATGTAACATTCAAAACCGAACCTTGTTTGTTTTAATCATTTATTTAAATAATTACTAGTACAAGAAATAAAAACATAACGCATAAATTAAAATAACATGAAAAAAATATATCTATTCGTTTTATTGGCAACTATCGTATCTACAACGTTACAAGCGCAACAAACGGATTTACAGCGTGTAGAAACAACGTTGAATTATTACCTCAAAGGACTCGTAAATGACGATGCTAAGACCCTAACGAAAGCGTTTCATTCTACGGCAACAATGAAATGGGTTGGAAAAAAATACGTGGAAGTAAACGCTATAGAAGGATTAACTAAAGATATGAATGGTACTCCTCATAAAAACGTAAAAACAAGAATTGTTTCTATTGATATTGCCGGTAATGCAGCAAGTGCACAACTAGAGATTCAATTTCCATCATTTACATATATCGATTTTATGCATGTATTAAAAATAGATGGACAATGGAAAATTGTGAGCAAAATATTTTACACCAGACAAGACACTAAATAAGAAAAGCTAAAACATATATTATGAAAGTAAACGCATATGCCGTACACGAACCAAAAGGAAAATTACAACCATATTCATATGAATTAGGTCAAATAGGTCCCGAAGATGTGGATATAAAAGTTAACTATTGTGGAGTATGCCATTCAGATTTAAGTATGATGAACAATGAATGGGGTATGACTGAATATCCACTCGTACCAGGTCACGAAGTTGTGGGTGAAATTATTGCGATAGGAAGTGCCGTTAAAAACTTAAAGGTCGGACAAACAGTTGGTATGGGATGGTTTTCGGAATCCTGTATGAGTTGCTCACATTGCATGGGTGGTGATCACAATATGTGTGATAACGCAGAGGGAACTATTGTAGGTAGACATGGGGGATTCGCTGATCACGTACGCGGACATTGGTCATGGGCCATTCCAATTCCCGAAACTATGGATCCGAGTAAAGCTGGACCCTTGTTTTGTGGTGGCGCTACGGTGTTTAATCCAATTGTAATTGCTGGAGTGCAACCCACTGATTCTGTTGGTGTAATTGGTATTGGTGGCCTAGGTCATTTAGCACTTAAGTTTTTAAAAGCTTGGGGTTGTGAGGTCATTGCATTTTCTTCGAATCCTGATAAAAAAGAAGAAATTCTTGCCATGGGAGCGACGAAAGTAATCAATTCACGAGATCCGAAGGCATTCGAATCAGTTAAGGGAAAGCTCAAACTCATCTTAAATACTACCAATGTAAGTTTAGATTGGGATGCCTATTTATCGGCACTAACTAAAAAAGGGAAACTTCACACTGTGGGAGCTGTATTAGAGCCAATGGAAATTCCAGCTTTTAGTTTAATCGCTGGAGACAAATCTGTGGGAGGTAGTACCGTAGGTAGCCCCGAATTAACTAAAAAAATGCTCAATTTTTGTGCAAGACATGAAATTTATCCAATAGTAGAACAATTTCCAATGGAAAGCGTAAATCAAGCGATACAACATCTTAAAGATGGTAAGGCGCGCTTTAGAATTGTATTAAAAAACTAAATAGACACAAGAATTTCATCTATACGAGAAAAGGTAATATCTAATTGCCTTTGCAATAGCATGAAATTTTTGTGCCTTTCAATTTAATGCATCATTTGAAAAGGATAATATAGCATGCGAAAAAAACTTGATCATTAGAAAGGAGTACAATTGATTTAATCAATTTTCACTCACTTAGGTGCGTGAGCGGATTCTACTTATTGATTCTGGAGAAATTCCCAAATAGGAAGCTAAAACATATTGTGGTACTCTATTTGCAATTTGAGGATATTTATTCACGTAATCCCAATATTTCTCTTCTGAAGTTTGACTAATATTAGAAATCGTTCTTTTATAAGAATAGGACATAGACCTTTCTGTAAATAATCTAAAGTATTGACATAAAGAATGTATTCTACTGCACAGGTCTTCAACATCATCATATTTCATCTGTAAAATTACAGAGTCCTCAAGGGCTTCAGCATAATATTCTGCAGGGGTCCTATTTAAATAACTGTAAAAGTCTGTAAAAAACCAATCTTCGATTGCAATGATCACAGTATGTTCTTTTCCTAAGTCATCTAAATAAAAAACTCTGACCGAACCTTCAACAATATAGTTGCGATATTCAGATACAAACCCGGGCTGAATAATAAATTGTCTTTTCTTGATTCTCGTCGTTTTTAATATTGAAGTGAATTGTTCTATTTCATCATCCGATAGCTCAACATAGCGAGCTATATGATCCAAGATTCCTTTGTATTTATCCATCGATTTATTTTTCTTTTGACTATGTCTGATAACCTCTTTTATTACTATTCAGAACGTTCGAGAAATAAAGATAACAAAAAGGGAAGAACCCACAGAAATTTCGATAGAATTATTCAAGTAGCTTATAATCCAATAAAAATTTTCACATTTTCGTATGTATAATTCTTCTTGATACTCATCCAATAATGCGAACTTTCTACTACTATTTTTGTGAAGTTGTTGCTACAAAAATCTGGTATTTTTAGTAGAATTTTTCATGTTCGACTTCTATTGTTTTTATACAATAAAGTTGACGTTATTTATTTACAACTTATTATTTACAAGTGTTTTAGATGAAGTGAGCAATCGAAACACCCAAGCAAATTACTACCAATTTAGATAAATTAAATTTATGCCCCTCACCTGTCTCAAATAGAATGGTTGTCGCAATGTGTAGAAAGATACCGATAACAATAGCATTTACAATATCAGTATATTCTGTAGCCAAAATAGTATTATTAGAGATGTAAGTACCCAGAGGAGTCATTACTGCAAACACAACCAAGAAACCAATTATTTTAGCTTTACTATAGTTAGATTGAAATAAAAATGTAGTGATTAACGCTGCAATTGGTATTTTATGAATTAAGATACCATAAACCATGTCATTATGCTCATGTATTGGGAATCCTTCTAAAAAGCTGTGGATACAAAGGCTTATAAATAGTACCCATGGAAATTTTTCATCTTTTTCATGTGTGTTGTCATGGCCATGTTCAACGCCTTTAGAGAAAAATTCTAAGATAATTTGTAATAGAACACCTAACATTATAAATAGACCCGTTTCCTTTGGATCTAAATGATGATATACCTCTGGTAATAAATCAAAAAGCGCTAGTGCTAATAGAAATGCACCGCTAAATGATAACAAAAGTTTTGTGCCTATTGTTTTTTGTTTTTTTGTAATAAATGCAATAATTACACCAATAAAAATGGCAATAACTGGAAGTAAATAGGAATTCATATCAATATTATTTTAATTTCAAAGGCAATCCTTTGGGTGATTCTTTTTAAAAAATATGGGGTTAGTTTTATAGTACGTATAGCCTTTTGAAACATACACCAGATTTATCAATTATTAACAGTACAAATTTGGCTCGTACTTACAGAAAATACTATGATCTGTGCTAAGAAAAATGCTTGACCTTTATCATAAATAAATCTTGATTTAGATCAAGATTTATGATACATAGGACATTTGGCATGCTGGTATAATCATCTTAAGATATTAGTACTAATACTCACTCGTAGTTATATAAAGGTGAATTCAAAAGTATCCACAATTGAACCCACCTTCGTTTTAGCATTGAAGAACTAACAAACTAGATTTGTTCAAAAATGGCTTCTAGAGGCTTTCTTATTTTTTTTGCATTTTGTGTATCATCTTCTTCACTTCTATATCCAATTGCCAAGACAACACTCGCATTAAGACCTTTCTCTTTTAAGCCTAAAATTTCACTGTAAGATTCAGGGTCAAAACCTTCCATAGGTGTACTATCTAATTCTAGTTCAGCACAAGCGTTTAAAGCATTAGACAATGCGATATAGGTTTGTTTCGCCGTCCAAGTCTGTTTTTCTTCTGCCGATTTTTCTTTCATTTTCATCTTCATAAAGTCACTTGTGCCTTTTAAACTGGCAACCTCTACATCTTGTGATAGTGCCTTTAAATTTATATACGTCTCGACGTCGTTATCTGTAACATCATTATATCCGCAAAAAACAAGGAGGTGGGACGCATCTGTTATTTGGGATTGACCCCAAGATGCTGGCTTCAACTTTTCTCTTATAATCTGATCTTCAATGATAAGAACCTTGAATAATTGTAGTCCATAAGATGTAGCCGATAGTTGAATTGCTTCTTTAACTAATTCTAAATCTTCAGAACTAACTTTCTTTGAAGTGTCATATTTTTTTGTGGCGTATCTCCACTTTAAATTTTTAATTAATTGCATTATTTTCTTTTTTTTAATTTTTACTGAAATCTTTTTATACTTATGACTAATTGTTTGTCTTAGGTTGCTTCACTTTTTGAACAAATTTTATTCGGAGTCTTGCCTGGTACGAAATATTTTACTGACAATCTTCCACTTCCCTTCTACTTTTAAAAGATGCATAAAATCGATGTATGTAAATGTTGGAAATTGGATTTCTAGTTGGGCACTTGCGGCATTTCCAGCTATATTAACTGAAACGACTCTCGTTTTTATCTTTTCTTCGTGAGGTGATCCATCCATTCCTTCAGTTAATCCTTTGATGGCATTAACTTCTTTATACTCTTTACCAATCCATTTCATAGTCGCAGTAGGGTGAAAAGCTTTTGTTAGGGTTTTAGCATCATTGTTTACAAGACCTGTTAGATAATAATTTAATGTTGTTTCAATACGCTCTAAATTTGTATGTTGCGCTGCGCCTTCTGTTGTGAATGTCATGGTAATTACTGTTAGTACTATTAATACGATTTTTTTCATGTGTTTTAATTTAAATTAGCTCTTATGGCTCAGGATTAAATACCCTCTCCTTTTGTTAATCGTGCTTTATATTTTATGAACCTAGTTTTAAAATGCTCAGGAGTATCAGCTCCAGTTTTTTCTAAAGCTTTCAACGCTTTCTTATAATCTTTTTTAGCAGAATAGGCTCTAGCCAATCCGTAATGACTTGGAAAAGCACCATCATTATGTTTGACATTGGCTTTCATGATTTCTATTGCTTTATCTATTCGTCCATTCATTATAAACCCTAAACCTAATCGATAAAGTTCTTCAGAACTTCCGAATGGAATAGCTTTTTGGAGCATGTTATTTGCTTCAGCATTTTTTCCTTGTTTTTCCAAAATTCTTGACTTCATAGAGAGATTACTAAATGTTTCTTTGCTGAAAAAGTTACCTTTGATTGAGGCATTAATCCAATCTAGGGCTTGATCTAATTGACCTATACTAAAAGCATAATTCGCTGCGCTATCCCAAGTAGACTGTTGAAATCCTTTGGGATTCCTCAAATCATTGCGAATTCCTGTCATTACAATATCATCTACCGCTACATCAATTTTAAAAGGTATTTCTTTGGTACCCCATTGTAAAGAAGCAGTGGCGCTCGTCGGTTCAACTGTATTAAAACTATATGTCAACATTTCGATAGAAGAATCTTTCTCTATTGAAATAACTTTGAAACGAAGCACATCTTCTTTTGGGTCATAAAAGTAAGATCCCCAAGAAGTAGTATTGGAAGACAAAATAATGGTCACTTCTCCGTTTTCTTCTGGTGCCATAAACAACGCATATTTTCCAGCTGGAACTTTATTACCCTGTATACTTACCTCATGTGTAAAATTAACTGTGGTATTATAATCTGATCCGGCTCTCCAAGGCGCAGCTTTCGCTGTTCCAAAACCTAAGTAATTAAATCCGTAAGGAACTACATGGCCCCAGATTTTTCTGCCTTTAACATAAGGTCTGTTATAATGAATCGTAACATCGGTAATCCCTATGCGCTGACTTATCTCAGCTTCAGGACTCTTTGTGGGTAATGTAATTTGTGCTTTTAAGTTTGACATGTTAAAAAAAAATTAGAAAAATGGTTAAGGTTAAAAAAGAAATAAAAGGTTTTTTCATAATTCTTGAATTGTTTAGTTCAGCCTTTTAAAGTGCGTTTGAGACAGCTCATTCATGAACTACCTTTTATTAAAGTTATTTATCAATAGATGTAAGGCTTGGATCTGCATTCCAAATGTCTACCGCCATTTTCCATCCTCCGTTTTTATCTTTTTTCCAAATAGAAACAACTTTTTGAAATTGGTTTATAATATCCCCCTTTCCATCATTAAATTTTACCAGCATTTTATCTATTGTGTACCCTACATCTCCGCTTTCAGATACAAATACTTCATGTGGTTCCCAAGTAACGTTAAAACCAGGGAGTGCTTGAAATTGTGCTAATACGTTTCTAATTTTCTCATGACCTTTAAGAAGTGGTTGGTCTGGAGCCATCATGATACCATCTTCACCTATAAAACTAAAATAGGATTCGGTAGAAAATGATGCAGACCACTTACGGCTAGTTTCTATTAAACTAGCTTCGTCTTGTTCTTTTTGTTCTGTTGTTCTTTTCAATGTTTGCTCGTTTGCACAGGAGACGAATATAAATGCCGCCAGTACCATTAAATATAATTTTCTCATGTCTTTATATTGTTGCTTTTAATTTTTGAGATTCTGCATGGTTCGATACTAAAAAGAAGAATTAGTGTCGTTTCCAACGCGTCTTTTTTCTGGATAAGAAATGCGTCAAAAAAGGTTGAATTAAAACCTTTTTCGACACATTAATTTTTGAATCTAATTTACCTTAGATCGCAAAAAGTATTATGGACGTAATGCCACTTTGAGTGTTCCTGATGAACGATCACGCATCAGATCATAGCCTTTCTCGGCTTCTGATAACGGTAAAATATCAGTAAAAATCTTACTTGGATCAATCACACCTCTTTCTACTATTGGAAGCAATTTTTTCATATATGCAGCTACGTTTACAACACCGGTATGAATAGTGATATTTCTAAATAGGGCTGATGAATAAGGTTGCTCAACCGGTTCATATAAATGACCGAAACCTAGAACGCTTATCGATGCGCCAGCCTGTGTCATTTCCATACCTTGTGCTATCGCTGTTTTGTTACCAACAGAATCGATGATAGAGTTTGCGCCTCGACCTTCTGTAAGTGATTTTACAAATGCTACAGGGTCTTCATTTTTTGAATTTACTACGTGAGTTGCTCCAATAGTTTTTGCAAGTTCTAGCCTACTATCATGACGTCCTACAAGAATAATTGTAGAGGGTCCAAATAAGGTAGCGGCCATTACGGCACTTAGACCTACAGCACCATCACCAATAACAACAACGGTTTCTCCTGTTTTAATGTTCGCGTTCAACGCACCGTGATATCCAGTTGCAAAGTTATCTCCCAACGGAAGTACTTTCGTATCATGCTCATCACCTGTTAAACCTTCTGGAAGTTTAAATAATGATGTATTACCATAAGGAACGCGAATGAATTCTGCCTGTCCTCCTTGTATATCATCACCCCCATGCTGGGCAAAAAGTGGCGTTCCAAATAAACCACCATGATCACATGCAGAAGGTAAATCACGTTTACAATAATAACAATCTCCGTCTACGAACATGGCCGAAGCTATAACGCGATCTCCAACTTTTAAGGTATGAATATCTTTACCTACTTGGTCTACTATTCCCACAAATTCATGGCCGATTCGCATGCCTTCAAATAAACCCATTTCAGGTCCGTTTTGAGTAAATTCTAAATCTGCTCCGCAAACACCGGCAAGTGTAATACGTACAATGACATCGTCATCTTTTAATAATTGCGGTTTTGGAATATCTACAACCTCAATTTTTGCTCTTTCTTTATATACTACTGCTTTCATAATTAATTGTTTACTGTTTTACTTTATTTTTAATTTGATTTTAATGTGTTTCCTATTGTTTAGGGTTTATATAATTAGTTCTTGATATTTTCTAAGGTGTAACCATTATTGAAATTTACATTCGTTGTATACTGTTCTGTCCAGGGTCCTTTTTTCTTGTTCCCATTCCAATCAGCTGGTGCGTACTTGCGATAAGTAGATACATAGACTCCATCAATTTTCTCATAGTTCACCTTCATTATACTAGGTTCTGTAACACCAAATCCGGTGGCACTATACAAGAATTGATCAATTCGATGTGTCGTTGGATTTATGTACAGTATGTACTTATCTTGACTAGATTCTCCAATGTTTTCTCCAAACGTCATCTCAACGATCTTATAAGCCGTTCCATCTACGGTCCTTGTGGGTAACATTTTATGATGTACACCTGGGTCTAATAATTTGAACATCATAGTGAACCAGTAATAATTTGTTTTTCTGAGAATATGACCGAAGAATGCTGGTTGTTGTGCTGTAATAACTTTTCCATCCATTATTGAAGTGGTTTTGGATCCATTAAAGAACTGTACATATTTTTTCCCGGGCATTTGGGGTAAAGCATAAACCTCTCTTTTGGTATATTCAGCAAAGGAGACCTCCCCATTAAAAATGTACCGTTCTTTAGATATATCTTCTATTTTATTGTCTTTCACCATAAAGGTGTAATCATACGATACATCCTTTAATTTGTTCAGTGCATCTTTGCCACCATTCGCATCGATTACTTTGCTTATAAGTTGTCTTGCTTCTTGTGCTTTCAAAGTGCTTATTGATACGACCAACACAAATGGAAGGATTTTTAGGATTAAATTTTTCATGATAGATGTTTTACGTTTTTGTTGTTTTACTTCGTTTTTAGAATGATTTATTTTTATTTAATGCATTTATAATTTCGGATGATTCCACACGATTTCTATAGTCGCCTCCGGCAGTTTCCGCAAAGGAAATAATACCGTTTCTTTCGATAATAAAAGTTGCAGGTATTGGGATTTCGCTCGCTTCATCACAATAGTAACTGTCGTAATCATTCCCTAATTCGGTCATTTTAGTTAAAGACCTTTCGGGTATTTTATGAATCGTTGTGAATTCCTTGGAGACAATATTTCCATTGTCACTCAAGATTTCGAATTGTAATTTATTTTTCTCTTTTATGTTTAAAGATTCATCTGGTGTTTGTGGTGAAATCGCTAATATGGTGGCTCCCGCTTTCTCTATTTCGGGAAGCACAGTTTGATACTGACTGAGTATTAAATTGCAGTACGAACACCAGGTACCTCTATAAAAGGTAAGCACAACTTTTTTTGTTTTCAATACCTCATAAAGGGCAACAGGTTGATGATTGGTATTCAATAAGATGAAATTCGGAGCTGTGTCTCCAACCTTACCTTTTAAAATAGTCAGATGCTCTTTGCTAAGTCTTTCTGCATCTGAATTAAAAGCTCCAAGTGCATTTTGACAGAAAGTTTCTGATAACCGTTTTTCTAATTTTTCTACGCCCTCTTTATAGGAAGGGATTGCTGTTTTTTTCATCATCACTCATTTAAAATTAGAAGTAGCGTATATCCTTCATCAAAGAAGGTTTTATATTTCAGGTTTTAGGAACATGACCAATACTTTTTATTTGAACTAAGTATTGCACTTTGGTAAAGTGTAAACTGTTTCTAATAGTAATTTCAAAAAATTACTTCTTTTTAAGCTTCATATAATTATGAGCTTCTTCTAATTAATTGACATGACAAAGTTGCGCCATATGTAAAGAGAATTATATGACCTATGTTAAGAAATGTGATTGATATTTATCAAGGAGTAAAATTGATATAGATCAATTTTTATGTATAAAATAGGAGCTGATTCAACTCAATTCTTCAATAGACATCGATAAATGTAGTATTTATGTGGATAATAAAACACGTTTTGAAGTTACTCAATAGTAATTTGAAACTTAATAAAATAAGAAAAACATCAAGTCATAATATTTGATGGCTTTTGTTGCTAATTGATCGCATTTTCAGCGGAGAAAGAGGGATCAGAACCATGATTTCAATTATCTGATTATCAAGTTTTAAAAATCAACTTCTATCCTACTCACCGAATTACGCACTTTTTATTTGTATTATTTTTTTCGACTTTTCAACTTATATTTAGCACAAATGTAAAATCGAAGCTTCGTCTTCCAATAAAGGTCCGATGACTTCGACCTTTCTTTCCCCCTTTTCCATTAATTCTCTAACAGGCATTTCAAACACCCAATTAGGATTGTCTCGACCAACAATCTCATAATATCTTGTTTTACTCAGTCCATACACAAGCTTTCCGATACCACTCCAATAAATAGCAGAGGTGCACATGGGGCACGGTTCATCACTTGTATAGATAGTACAATCATTTAGAAATGAATAGTCAAACATTTTACATGCTTCTCTTATTAGATTCACTTCGGCATGTGCAAGGCAATCAATATCCGTATTAATAGTGTTTTTTCCCCTTAAAATGACTTCTCCCGATTTATCTACAAGGATACACCCATATGGTAAATCTCCATTTTTCTTTGATTCTTTTGCAACTTTAATCGCCATTCTTATATTTTTCTTCTCATTTTCTAAATCCATTGCTTTTCATTTTTTATTTAATTTGAGTCTTATCTTCTTCTGTTCTTAGATTTCCCATATTATGGTATTCTTTGGGTCAAAAGCTGGTCAGGTCACCGAGTACGATTCAAACCGACACCTATTTGTAATACTTTATTTCCTTCATGGTCTTTTTAATTCTGATTCTATATTAACCCATTTGACTTTCCAGTTCTTCTCTTCATAGTCTCCAGTTGTGAAGAACAAGAACTTATTATCAGGTGTTATATAAGGATTACCATGGCCATTATGATTAATCGTATCATTAAGTTTTTTGGTATTAATCCAATCCCCTTTTCCATCTGAATAACTAATCATTAAATCAAGTTGGTTTCCAATAGCAGCGAATACAATATAATCTTCTTTTGGTGAAATAAAAGGGGTGCAAGTATTGATATCCAGGGTTGGTGAGAATTTGATTCTTTCTGCATTTAGATATTTACCTTTTGCCCGTTTTGAACTATAGATATCCATTTCGCTGTAGTCTAAATTACTGGAATGGAAATACAGTGTTCCCGAATTTGTTACTGAAGGATGAGACACTAGTTTGTCTCTCAAGTTTGGAATATCTACAAAAATTGGTTCATTCCAGATTCCATTAACTTTATCAGACTTCCAGATATGCCAAGTTTCCTTAACGCTCTCTATATTGGTTGGTCTTGTTGAGCTGAAATAGAGTGTATTGCCATCCGGAGAAAAACTCATCCCATGTTCATTATAGCTAGTATTGAAAAATGCTCTTACGGGTTTAGACCAATTTTTCTTTTTCATCTTGATTACATATACATCAAAATTTTGAAAATTTTTATCCGAAATTGTATAATAGTATTCTTCTAAATCTGGATTAAATACTCCCTTATGTATTAGTTTATGCTCAGGAATTATCTCTGTTTTAAATCCAATTGGAATGTTTATAGGTACATCATTAACATGAAATTCTAATTTAGAATTCCTTGTTTCACTCTTGCAGCTCAAAAAACCAATTATAAGTATTAATATAACTTTAAGTTTAATCATTTTTAATTTTTAATTTACAATGCTCAAAATATTATAACAAGTACATAATAATGTTATTCCGACAAAAAGTGCAAAAACTGGTTACTTCAGTTCAAAAATAAGCCCAAAGGTCAAGGTTTACTTGTATAATTCGGCTATGGATTAATAAGATTGTCTACCACGTTTGATTCTAACGGTTTTTCGAGGCATATAAATACAGCCAAATTATACAAGAACTTAAAAATCAATACCCCTATTTTTGTTAGAGAAATTTTAATCAAATTGAATAACGGAAATAAAGGACATACATCGGCACTTTACATATGGAATGGGCTTTGTGTATTTTGGGGAACTTCGTTTCACACGAATCCTCATAAACATAATACGTTACAGTTGGTGTTTGATATTGAAAAAGAATTTTTATTGAAAGATGAAAATACTAAGTGGAGAGCTTATTCAGCTGCAATTATCGATGCTGACCACAATCATCAATTAGATAGTAATGGGAGTATTCAATTGTTTTTATACCTAGATAAAGATAGTAGATATGCAAAATTATTAAAGAGTAAGTATCTGCAAAAACAATCAATTAATAGTATTGCTCAAGTAAGGATAGGAAGATTGAATGATAGTTTTTTTAAACAACTTCTTGTACAAAACAATTGTGATGAAATGTTTTTAGGTTGTATTTCAATTCTTAAAAAATTAATCAATTTCTCAAAACTTGAGCAATTAGATAAAAGGGTGGAGAAAGCCATTGACTTTATAACTAAATCACCAATAAAAAATTTCAAAGTCAAGGACATTTCACTTGAAGTAGGTCTGTCCGAAAGTAGACTGAGACATTTATTTAAAGAACAAGTTGGTCAATCAATACAGAATTTTGTTATGTGGATGAGGGTAATTGATTCATTAAATGATGTATTAAAAGGCAAGAAATTAATGAACACTGCTTATGATTATGGATTTTCCGACGCATCGCATATGACTAAATCATTTATTGAAATAATTGGTGTTCCTCCGAGTAAGATTAAAACGTATGAAAAGGAAACTAAAATTATCACTTGCCATAACGTCAACCATTTTGCACTCAGTACTGAAATTATAAATGATTGGGAAAATGATGAAGTCATCAAAAAAATTAAAATATAAAATTATGAACATAAAAAGTGTTTTAAATCTTCTTATTGTTATCTGTTCAATTGTAATTTTCTCATGTAATCAGAACAATAACGAACTTACAAAACAAGAAATTGATAAAATCGAAGAAGAAGTTTTATTGTCTTATGAGTCATTTGAAAACAGTCTATCGCATGGAGATTTAGAAACAATTTCTAACTATTATTCTGATGACTCCAGATTCTATTGGGTAGAAAATGGTGCTATTACATATCCCACTGGAGCATCTGCCAGAGAGGCTATAAAGAGTTTTTATCCCTCATTGAAAAAATTAACTTTTACTTCTCTTGATAAAAAAGTAACTCCGATAAGCAGTTCTTCAGCAATGTTGTTTGTTGAGTATGAGCAAGTTTTAATTTTTCCTTCAGACCAGAAAATTGAAATAAATGGTGCGATGACCATTTATATGGAAAAGAAAGAATCGAGTTGGGAATTCATCATTGGTCATTCTTCGGGAAAACCTGAAAATCAAGAATAAATGAAAGCTAATCCTCAATTAAAAACATTCTTATCTCCTTATAGCCAAGAAGTACAAAAACTGGTTATAGATTTAAGAACCTTTGTGACCGAAGCAATTCCCGAAGCTAATGAATTGATTTGGGACAATTATAATGCATTAGCAATTGCCTACTCAAAATCAGAAAAACTCAAAGATGCTTTTTGCCACATTGCAGTTTACTCTAAGCATGCAAATTTTGGATTCAACAGAGGGACAGAATTAAAGAAGTCAACTTTAGAATTAAGTGGTAAAGGAAAATTAATTCGATACGTGACAGTAAAGGATATAAAATCCTTTCCAATAGAGGAACTTAAGAAGTTGTTATGGGAAGCTATGAGTATTTCTGAGAAAAACAATCCTGACTTAATTGACAAAAAAGATGAAGGAAAAAGTATAGTTATGTCAATATCGAATAAAAAAAGGCGCCCTAATTAATCACTTGAAATAAAGAGATGATATAAAACTATTATGAAATCGATTAAACTCATTGTAGCGATAATATTTCTAGGTTGTTCTACCATATTGGTTGCCCAAACCTATGTTTCTCCACAACAAAAAATGACTACCAATGGGTTCACAGATAGAGTTGAAACAAAACTTATCAAAAAAGTCGTCATAGATGGGAATAACTTTTCGGCAGAATTACCCGATGGAGGCATATTAAGTGGTTTTATTGAGCTATTTAGGACGGTAGAAAGAGAGGGTGAAAAACGACTAGTATATAAAATAGCTGCCGGAGGTATATTGAGTATTAATGATGACATAGCAGATGATAAATGGGATTGTATCGTATTAAACCTATTGAGTACACCTATTAAAAAAGTCTATACATTTTGGTTAATAGAAGGGCATAAAGGAGATGATTAGAAAATCAATGTAAGTTATCATTTGAAAACAAACCTGTAAAATGAAAAAAATAAAAGCTGGGGGAACAAAAGATTCATCAACATATATTCGCTTATCAAATTTATCTTGGACGAGTAGTAAAACAGATTTAATAGAATTAATTTATGCACTACAAAGTAACGGCTCAGTCAATAGTGGGACTGCAGAAATTAAAGAAATGGCCTCAGGATGCGAACAGATTTTTAATTTAGATTTAGGTAATTATTATCACACATTTGAAGAGATTCGTTCAAGAAAATCAAATAGAACTAAATTTTTAGATCACCTTAAAGAATCTCTTGAAAAGCGCATCATTGATTCTGATGAATAGACCAATAATATTTCTAAATCATGCAATCAAAACTCAGTAATTATGATGAACAAATCCATCGAAATAGAAACTAGCAGATTAAGGTTACGACAATGGAAAGAAAGTGATTTCAAAATCTATTCTGAATATTATTCCGACAAAGATTTAGCTAAATATGTAGGTGGGAAATTGGATAAGGAAATGGCATGGAGAAAAATGACTTCACTAATAGGCCATTGGTATTTAAAAGGTTTCGGCTATTGGGCCGTTGAAGAGAAAAATACACAAAAATTTGTTGGTTGTGTTGGCCTATGGAAGTCCGAGCCTTGGCCGGAAATTGAATTAGGGTATTGGATACTTCCCAAGATGTATGGTAATGGATATGCAACTGAGGCTGGTACAGCTTCAAAAATATTTGCATTTGACAGCCTAAAACTAAGTAGCTTGGTAAGCTATATCGACCCAAGTAATGAACCTTCAAAACGTACTGCCCTTAAAATTGGTGCTACATATGACAGCATGATAAACCTATTAAATTTTGGCACTCATTGTGTTTATCGCTATTATAGGGATAAGACCTAATTAGAGGTGATGCCTAGAGGATATTTAAAATTAACTCACTTATCAATAGTTTTAGATTATCAGACTACTTTATTAAAGTAAGGTATAAAAAAAGGCTTCAAAAATTATTTTGCTAAGAAGGAATTGAATGAAGTTAAATTCAATTCGTATTACATAAGTTCAGTAACCACTTAAATTTACTGAACAAATCCTTTTTTCTAATAACTGTTGGTTTCATTTGTAACTAAAAAAAATGAAAAAACCTACAAATAGTGTCATTTGTAGGCTTTTGTTGCTATTTGATGGCGGACCGAAGTAAAAAAGGTAAAGACTTACCTTTTTGCGTAGGAGCCAGGTGATGCGACTGGGATTACCTATGGTCATCCCTCCTACCGTGTACTGCAAATGAAAAAGCAACCCTTTGGAGGGTTGACATATTAAAATCAAAAATCCCACTCAAGTAAACTTGGTGGGATTTTTTCAGTTAATCTGCGCATTTGCGCTTGATCAGCGGAGAAAGAGGGATCAGAACCTTGATTGTATCTATTTAACTATCAGATATTTAAAATTTATCTTCTACCCTACTCACCGAATTACTCACCTAACCAAAAATGATAATTTTTGGTTTTACAATTATCGAGATGAAATGATAGAAGTTATCTTAATATTATAAAAAAAAATTATTTTTATAGAACATTGGATACGCACCAAAAGTCAGGCGGACGTTTAATTTCGATTTGGCAAATTGTATCATTCAAACTATCAACTATTAAATTAACGCTTAAATAAGTTCTCTAAGTACTCCTTTCGAGATGCTATTTTCGAACCCGTTGAACTTATAATTAACGGTAATTGAATTAAAACACATAACCAACAAGTTAAAAAGGCCCTGCATAAACTTTCTTATCTAAAATGGAATTCAAAATTAGTGAAGTAGTTAATTCGCCGTAAACTGCTAGTCTAGCGTTTAAATTTTCTAAATGCTTAGGATCTCTTACGTAACCTTTCATTAGCATGCAATCATGACCTGTAAGTTTATGGCATTCACAAATTTCGGGAACACTACCAATAAATTTTTCGAATCGCTCTACTTGTCCAAATCTTATTTTTATTGAAATATACACTCCTAGAGGATAACCTATCCTATCCATATTTAAATCAGAGGAGTATTTTTCAATTACACCTGCATCTTCCATTTTTTGTATGCGTTCAGCAACTGTGGGTGAAGATAGCCCTACCTCTATTGCCAAGTCTTTTAGAGCAACTCTTGAATTTTCTTGGAGCATTTTCAAAATTTTCCAATTTATATCGTCAATTTTCATAAGTAATATTTTTTATTTAAAAAGCAATGCAAAAATAGGTTATTTATTATTATAACCTAATAAAATAACGTCAATTAAGAAAAATACATTTTAACTTTGAATAAAAATTAATCTAAATGACAATAAAAGAATTAGTGCCAACAGAGTTTGACCCTTACTACGGAAGATATATAAATAAACTTTACCAAGATATTAGCCTTAGGGATAGTTTTATTAAGGGTAAAGAGAAAGTTATTAGTTTTTTCAAGGACCTACCTGAAACAAAATACAACTTTAGATATGCAACTGGGAAATGGACTTGCAAAGAAATCTTGCAGCACCTTATAGATACCGAACGAATATTTCAGTATCGTTGTTTTCGTATCGCTCGTCAAGACAAAACAGAGTTAGCTGGTTTCGACCAAAACATCTATGTTGAACCATCAACAGCAAATACTAAAACAATGGATGAACTTATTCAAGAATTTGTAGTTGTACGCGATAGTTCTATATCGCTTGTAAACAGTTTAAGTGATGAAGACCTAAAAAATGTGGGCAATGCCAATGGCGGAAATATGTCTGCAAGAGCTGCTGCCTTTACAATTACTGGTCATGAAATATGGCATATGGAAATCATAATAAAAAGATATCTCTAATGCTCGAAATTAGAACTGTTTGCGAGCATTGCGGTAAATCATTACCCAATAATAGTAAAGAAGCGATGATATGTAGTTTTGAATGCACGTATTGTAAAACTTGTGCACAAGAACTTTTTGAGAATGTATGCCCTAGTTGTGGAGGGAATTTTCAACCAAGACCAATTAGACCTAAAGAAATGCTTGTTAAATATCCGTCTTCAATTAAAAAGATTCTGGGTCGCAAAGAGCAAAAACAAATTAATACGATGAAATTAAAGTACGTTAAACTAAAACCTGAAGAAAGATGAATGCAGTATTTGAAACTTATAAATCAAGAACCATTGCTTTTGACACATGTTTAGATATCAACGAGTGGGGAGTGAAAATCTATACCATTACCAACAAGGATAAGTTTGATAGTAAATATATTTTAATGAATGTAAAAAAGCATCTTCCAGTATGGCTGAAGCAAATAGAAAACTCTACACTTCCAATCTATAAGCAGGCATTTCTTATAGTTCATGAAGCCAGAGAAGGTGTTTGGATTTTACTTAATTGGTGGACGGGTGGCGAAATGATAGAAACTAAGGTGTTTTTTTCAAGTTTTGACTCTTCCGAAATTATAACAGACTCACCCTACAATACCAACTCTTTGCTTTGTGTTTGGGAGTTAGAAGTTTTTGCTCACGAAAGAGCTTCTTGGATTAAGCATGTTTTGTTAAATGCCAATACGCCTGATTATTTGGGATATATAAATGACACAAGAATAAAGCAGTTATGACAGAACAAATTTTGCTCGCTTTCGCCGAAGCATGGTCTTCCAAAAATCCAGATGCTATAATGGCATTCTTTGCAGGTAATTGTAGATATGCACCCTCGATATGCATTGGTGAAAAGAGTGTGTTTGAAGGTGAAATTGAAGTGAGGAACGCTGTTAAGATGCTTATAGAATTTGATAATAGTATCTCATCTAGTGTCAAGAATGTCTATGTGAATGACGACTTTGGATTTTGGGAATGGGAATATATCACGCAGGATGATGAAAAAATTATGGGTTGTGATGCTTTTAAATTTAGAGGCAATAAAATCATAGAAAAAAATGCATTTCGAAAAATAAATCTATGATACAAGGTAATGTGAATTAATGATGACTAGAATAAAATATATAGCTCTGCTCATAGGCATTTTCATAATACCAAGAAATGCAATAGCTCAAGATTCTATACCCAAAAGAATTTACAAAACCAATTTCATTGGAGATATTCTTGCGCCTAAAATTGATGGTGTTATTAATGATAAAGCATGGGGCTTAGTCGATTGGAGTGGTAATTATGTTCAGTGGAGTCCTAATGAAAATACAGAGCCTTCATATCAAACAAAGTTGAAAATTTTATATGATAACAAGAATATATATGTGGCGTTTAGATGTTATGATGAAGAACCTGACAAAATTGTAAATAGATTGTCTAGAAGAGATGGGTTTGATGGTGATTGGGTTGAAATAAATTTAGGGAGTTTAGGAGACAAAAGAACTGCATATTCCTTCACAATCTCAGTATCCGGAGTTAAAGGAGAAGAATTTATTACAAATGATGGCGCAAATTGGGACAATACTTGGAACCCTATATGGTATGCGAAAACAAAAATTGATAATGAGGGATGGACAGCAGAAATCCGGATTCCTCTGAGTCAAGTAAAGTTTGGTAAAGATAAAGACCAAACATGGGGCGTTCAATCTACGAGACGTTTTTTTAGAAAAGAAGAACGTTCTGTGTGGCAAAGAAGCCCACAAAATGCACCAGGTTGGGTAAGCAGTTTTGGCGAACTCAAAGGGCTGAAAAATTTAGTCCCGCAAAAACAATTAGAAATACAACCATATTTTGTTGCTAAACTTAATACGTATCAGGCTGAACCTAATAATCCCTTTAGAGATGGAAGTGATTTTAGTTTTGATGGTGGTGTAGATGGTAAATTGGGGGTCACTAATGATTTGACCCTCGATTTTACCGTCAATCCAGATTTTGGCCAAGTAGAGGCTGACCCATCTGCAATTGCATTAGATGGATTTCAAATTTTCTTTCCTGAGCAGCGACCATTTTTTATCGAAAATAAAAACATCTTCGACTATAAATATTCAACGTCGTTTTCAGGAACAACTTTTGGATTTAACAATTTGTTCTATTCAAGAAGGATTGCTAGAGCACCGCAAGGAAATGTTAACCTAGAAGTAAATGAATATGCGGATATGCCAAATATTACAACAATGCTCGGAGCAGCTAAGTTTAGCGGAAAAACCAAAGATGGATGGAGTATTGGAGTACTAGAGAGTGTGACAGCAAAAGAAACTGCCGATATTACTGATGGTAGTGATAATAGAAAACAAACAGTAGAACCTCTTACAAATTATTTTGTTGGTAGAATTCAAAAAGATTTTAATAACAATAATACATTTATTGGAGGAATCTTTACTGCTGTAAATAGAGATTTACCTGAAAATCTAGAATTTCTTCATAAATCGGCATATACAGCTGGCTTAGATATAACACATCAATGGAAAAATAGGAAATACTACTTTAAAGGTAATTTTGTTTATAGTAATGTTAACGGAACTGAGGAAGCTATATCTAATACGCAACAAACAATCACTCGTCTGTTCCAAAGAGTTGATGCAGATTATTTAGAAGTTGACCCAACAAAGACATCTTTGACTGGTACTGGAGGTAATTTACAAATAGGTAAAGCTTCTGGAAATTGGAGGTTTGAAACGGGTGTATTATGGCACTCACCAGAATTAGAATTGAACGATATAGGATTTCAACTAAAAGCAGATGATTATAGACACTACGCATGGGCGCAATATAGAACTACCAAACCAAGAAAATCCATCCGTGCTTTCACCGTTAATTATTTTCATAATACGTCCTTTGATTATGGAAATAATTTAAACGAAATTACTTTTGGTTCTAATGGGTGGGTCAATCTAAATATTAATTGGTTTATTAATGGTGGATTTAGTTATAAGCCAATAAATTTTTCAAATTTTGCTTTACGTGGTGGGCCAAGACTTAAATTGGCAAATAATTTGTTTCATCGGTTCGGAGTCATTTCTGATGGTAGAAAAAAACTACGTTTAAGTGCTAACTATTCTGCAAATTATGGAAGTCAAAAAGCCTATAAATTTCATCAAATTGGAGGTCAACTAACTTATCAACCCACAAATGCATTACAAGTATCTTTACTTCCCTCTTTTAGTACAAATGAAGACAAATTACAATATGTAACAACCACAAATTACAATAATAATTCCAGATATGTTAATGCCACGATTAATCAACAAACATTAACTTTTCCATTAAGAGTTGATTACATTCTAAAACCTAATCTAAGCATTCAGTATTGGGGGCAACCATTTATTTCACGAGGTAGGTATAAAGATTTTAAATATATCAATAATCCCATTGCTTCAAAATTCGAAAATAGATTTACGAGCTATAGCGAAAATGCTATAGCCTTAAATAATGGAATCTATTCTGTAGATGAAAACCTAGATGGTGCAGAAGATTATAGTTTTAGTAATCCTAATTTCTCTTTCGTTCAGTGGCGTTCAAATTTGGTACTACGATGGGAATATATACCTGGTTCTGAGCTCTATTTAGTTTGGTCACAAGATTTATCAACATTTGGAGATTTTAATGAAAACTTAAGAGAAGGACTAGTCAACAATATAACTAAACCTCAAAATATCTTTCTAATAAAAGCTACCTACAGGTTTATAAAATGAAAATGTGATATGAATAAACAACCGCAAATCAAAAAGTATCAAGGTCTCGAAACATACTCTGAGACATCAAAGATTATTATAGCAATGATTTCATTTTTTCTTGTCATTTCTTGTACAACTAATAATCAAGATTCTAATTGGTCCATAGCGTTTAAAAATGATAAAGATGGTAATGTCATACATGGTAGCAAAAATGAACTTATTAATGCTATACGAAATGGAGCCGATATTAGAATTGGTTGGGGGAGCAAAGGAAAAAAACATCAAATAGAACATTTAAGTGACCCAATTTGGATTGCTATTCTTGATGAAAAAGAGATAATGATTCACTTGCATCCACAAGTGCTTTCTTCAATTAATTGGGACAAATACACTGTTAATTATGCAGATTCAACTTTGCTAAGAAAAGAATGGAGGGTGGTCCTAACTACTAAAGGTGAGTTTGATGCCGTGTGGTATGATAGAAAGGAACAACTGGTTTCAAAGCGAATACCACAAAATCATGTTATCACATGGTTCGTAAGAGGTGTAAATGGGAAAAAACGAAATTCTCTTCCTTTTTTTAATCAAAGAAAATTTTAAATATGGAATCGGAAAAAGTCAAAATTCGATTTGCTCAAGTAACTGATGTGGCTTCAATTATAGAGCTATGTAAAGCACATGCTATTTATGAAAAAGCGGAGTATTCTAAGAAAGGAAAAGCTAATCAGATTTCAAAAGATATATTTTCTAGCAATCCCAAACTATATTGTTTGGTAGTAGAAAATAATATAGAGATAATTGCTTACGCTACTTACATGAAGCAATATGCTACCTGGGATGCGGCAGAATACATTTATATGGATTGCTTGTACGTAAAAGAAAAGCATCGAAGTAAAGGAATAGGAGAAGAATTAATTAATCGTATAAAACAAGAAGGAGCAAATCTTGGATGCAATATTGTACAGTGGCAAACGCCAAATTTTAATAAGCGTGCAATAAAGTTTTACACACGAATTGGTGCGAACTGTAAAAGTAAGGAACGTTTTTTTTTAAATATCAGTAAATGAGCAAGAGTGACGCTATATATTTCTCTTTGATTTTTTTTATCTCTTGTAGGTCTTACACGGAAGCCTATGTAGATAGTCCGAAATCTGTTCTTAAAAACAATATGTTAGAGTTAAATGGTCAGTTCTCAAATGTCGATACCCATTCGATAAAGAGTCTTTACAATATTCTGTTTTGCTCATCTTGGAAGAATGACCCAAAATGTGAAAATTTTGAATCTAGTATTATAACTTTTGAAGTTCTCTCAAAAAACAGAGTTCAAGTTCAATATATCGAAAAGAATAAAATAATTGATTCTAAAATTCTCAGAGGAAAATATAAGAATGGATACTTTTCTGTAAGACGAAAGATTAATTCTAGAGGAATTCCATTTATATATTACAAGTCTGAAGAAGTAAAAATTATTGCCGGAATTACAAAGGCTAACGATTTAATATTAAAGATTAGGGGCTCTAAAGGAGGAGGATTTTTAATTTTTAACAATGGTGTTCCAATTCGCGAAAATTATGCGTTTAAAAAATTGAATCTTTAAAAATATCTGACATGAAAAATTACATAATAATCATATTATTTATCGGCCTCTTATCCTGCAATGCAGATTATAAAATAGAAAGTGATTTTTCTAGTGACCCCATTGATGTCGAGCACCAAGTAATCAATCTAAAATTTGACTGGAATAAAAATCAAGTTTTTGGCACTACTGATATCTCACTTAAAACATTAAAGAAAACCAATAACATATCTCTAGATGTAGGAATGCTCAAAGTTAACAATGTAATGCTTAAAGGTAATACTGACTTGACATTTACAATCGATAAAGTGGCTAAAAATAATGAGTTAAATATTTTGTTAGACCGAACTTATAAAAAAAATGAACAGATAACTTTAATAATCGATTATCGAACCAATTGGATAAATCATTCTGACCCTAATAATATATGGGGAAGTTTCGGAAAAGGTATCCGTTTTTTTGACTCAAGCTTCACCGAAAAAGATAGGCGCAAACAAGCTTGGGCTTTTGGAGAACCAGAATCGAGCAAATATTGGTTTCCACATAATAATGATATTAGAGATTTACGAACTACGGAGTTCGTTTGTACCGTTAAAAAGCCATTAATGGTAATTTCTAATGGTATTTTGAAAGAAATACAAGATAACGGTGATAGCACGCGCACTTATCATTGGGAAACTTCTAATCCATATGCCAATCATTTAACATCGTTTGCTGTGGGAGAATACAAAAATTATAAACAACAATTTGAGGATGTTGAGATTAACAATTATGGTTATCCTGATGAATTTATGGGCACTAAGGAAAGCGTATTGAGTTTACCAGAAATGATGAAGTATTATTCAAGCTATACTGGTAAAAAGTATCCATATGACAAATATTCTCAAATTTTCGTTCAAGATTTTGGTGGGTGGAAAGGCAATATGATGTCTTCTATGATTACAGAGAACATGATTGATGACAAAACTACTCATGAAGATTTTCTTTATCTCTGGGATGTTGCAGAAGGAGAAGCGCTTGCTTTTCAGTGGTTTGGAAATTATATCAAACCTTCTAGTTGGAATGATGTCTGGCTGACCAAAGCATTTTGCCGACATCTTTCAGGTTTATATAATCAACATAAAAATGGAAATGAAGAATATCAAATATATCAGCATAACCCAGATTTAAACACCTATTTATCCGATTGGAATTCAGGAAAACCAACGGTTATTGTTCCTGATAGCATAACGAATAATGAAACTTTTGTGAATAGTAACGCACCATACACAAAAGGTGCGTTGGTACTTAATATGCTTAGAAACGAGTTGGGGAATGAAAAATGGCAAAAACTAATTAAAAGCTATGTTTCAAGTTTTGGAGATAAACATGTCTCAACTAAGGACTTTATTAAAAAAGTGAACAAAGTAAATGGGACTTCTTTAAACTGGTTTTTTGAGCAATGGGTATACGCTGTTGGGCATCCAAAGTTCAAAATAGAAAAAGCATTTAATAAACAAGCTAATAAATTAGAGCTTATTGTTACGCAAAATCAAAAAGTAGATTCTCTAGTTTATAACAAGAAGATACCATTTTTCAGAGGAAAGATTTATGTAGAAATAGACGGTGAGATTATTGAAAAGTATTTAGATGCGAAGAAAGAAAACATACTTGAATTTTCACTTGACACCGAACCAAAACTAATAAACTTTGATTATCAAGATGTTTGGATAAAAGAAAGTGAGTTTGAAAAATCAAACCAAGAGTTAATTTTAGAATTAACTCAAACAAATGATATACTTCACAGAGTAAGTTCGATGTCAAGGCTTACACAAATTGCAAAAGAGTCAACAACTGCGAACGGTTTTAGAGATAAAACAATTACTCAATTATTTACTATCGCTGAGAGTGATATGTATTGGAGAAATAAGTTGTTCGCAATTTGGCAACTGCACAATATATTCACAACAATATCTGAAGATGGTATTGCCAGATTAAACAATGAGCAAGAAACAAGACTTATTCAAATAATAAACACCAATACATCTTGGGTAAAAGCCAATGCAATTAATTTCTTAGGAGATACTAGAGATAAGAAACATGTTCAAATTTATCTAGATGGACTCAAAGATTATAGTGACCGAGTAACATTTATGTCGGCTATTGCATTAGGAAAATCTCAAGATGATAAGGCGTTTACAGCACTAAAAGAATTACCCAAAAAACCGTCTTGGAAAAATCAAAGTTTAATTAGTGCTATGTATGGTTTTAAAGAATTGAAAGACACAAAGAGTTATGATATCGTCTTGAAAACATTAACCGATTCTAAAAATCCACATTGGAATTTAGCAACACCCGTTTGGGACCACCGTTTAGCTGCTGCTCATGCTTTAGTGGCATTGAATAAAGTAGACGAAGCATATGATGTTATACTTACACAATTCAATGATGCTATGGCTAATGGTAACATTAACGATATTTTCTACAATGCGTTGCAGATATCTATTCTCGGAGATTCTAGAGGAGAAAAAGTATTTACAATTCTTAAAGAAAAATTTAAGGAAGATATTGACGCTACGGAAGCTATTAAGCAATTAGAAGTCCAATTTAATAATTCAACAAAAAATTAATAATTATGAAGAAACAGATTTTATTATTAGCAACTACTTTTTTTTGCGCTCATTTAATTATTGCTCAGAGTACTAACAAGACTGAGATTGAAAAAATCACGAGTACATTAATTGATTATATAGAAGGTTCAACAAATGGGCAGCCCAAAAGGTTGAAAGCAGCATTTCATCCAAATCTTAACCTTTATTATATCAAAGAGGGAGAATTAAAAATATGGAGTGGTAAAGAGTATATTAATGATACTGAAGAAGGAAAACCCACTGGAGAAACCGGAAAAATAATTAACATCGATTATGAAAATGATATAGCCGTTGCTAAAGTTCAAATATCTCATCCTAAGAATACACCCTATATCGATTACTTTATGCTAACAAGAATAAAAGGTAAATGGACAATAATCCACAAAATGTTTACAAAACGAATTGACGGTTAAAAGAATTATTTAAGAATAGCTCACAATGATAATATTTTCTGAACATATCAATCTAGGATAAAATTTATTCATAACTAATGAAAACAAGGAATGAAAAATAAACTACTTATAGTCTCTATATCAGTAATATTAACAACAATCTTTTCTAATTGTACACCAAAAGTGTTTCAAGGAGACTTGCTATTGCAAAATATTAACATCATTAATATTGAGTCTGGTAAGATAGATTTATCAATGGATGTGTTAATTAGTGCTGATACAATTTCAAATATTTATAAAAACGGTATTAAAAACAATTATTCTGTGAAATCAGTAATTGAGGGGAAAGGGAAATTTCTTATCCCTGGTTTATGGGACATGCATGTGCATTCATGGGACTTTCATGAGCATTATGCACCCTTACTTCTTGCAAATGGAATTGTTGGTGTTAGGGAAATGAATGGTAATCTTCAAAGAATTAATGAGCTAAAAAAAAACTTAGAGGAAAAGAAATATAATGGTCCAATTATTATTAGTTCGGGACCAATTATTGATGGGCATCCACCAAGTCAAAAATCTTTCGTAGTAGCTTCTACACCTGAAGAAGGCAGAAGTATAGTTAGAGAACAAAAAAGTCAAGGGGCTGATTTTATTAAAGTCTATTTTGGCTTAGAAGAAAGTGTATATCTAGCTATTGCTGATGAATGTAAAAAACTGGGTCTAACAATGGCTGGGCATTTACCGAACAAAGTTTCTTTAGAGCTTTCTGTTGAAGTTGGCCATCAAACCTACGACCACTTATATAATGTATTAGCTAGAATCTCTGACAGCAAGGGCTTAGAGGAAATGGAGTCTAGTAGAAAGGGTGCATATACAGGCGATAATTTTGTTAATAGGGTAAGTTATACTGCAAAAACGTATAATCCTTCTAAAGTGGATACTTTGTATAATGTTTTGACTAGTAACGGTCAGCGATATATTTGTCCAACTTTTACTATGTCGGAAGGCAAAATTAGATTACGCGATACAGCTTATATAGGTGACTATCGCAAAAACTACCTTCCTTGGGTTGAACCTAAAGACAGAAGTGAATATTTCACAAAAAACGAATTTGAATACAAAAGAAACCTCGAAATATGGTATTTGGAGGCTCTAAAATTGGTAAAGCCACTTTCTGATAAAGGTGTTAAATTTTTGGCAGGTACAGACTATCCTATGTGGTTTTGTTATCCCGGCTTTAGTTTGCACGAAGAGTTAGAGATTTTAGTCGAAAAAGCTGGGCTGTCCGAGTTAGAGGCCTTACAAACTGCCACTATTAATCCTGCTGAATTTTTGAGGTTATCAGATAAATATGGAACCATCAAAAGTGGTAAAAATGCCAGCTTATTGATTTTGAATAAAAACCCATTAGATAATATTAAAAATACCCATAGTATAGAGGGTTTGATTTTAGAAGGAGAATATTTTAACCGCCAAAAACTCGATTCATTTCTAGAATCTAGAAAAAGAAAGGAATAAACATAGAAGTAAATTATACTAAATTCTTAACAAAACTAACAAGTTCAATAATGGTTTTGATTTATTATAAATGTATAGATTCTTTAAGCCTTTTAAATTAACACTAGTTAACAGTAGTTAACTAAAAAACAGTCATATGGACGTTAATTTTAAAAAAACAAAATAATAATTATGATAACAAAAAAACTAGTTTGGATACCAATATTATTCATTGCCATTACAGTTAGCGCTCAATCAAAATTAGACGCTGAGCTTGTGAAAAAATTAGAAGAAATTCAGAGAAGTGACCAAGAAAACAGAGAAAAATTAATAGATATTTTAGAGAAAGAAGGTAAGGATTCTAAAAAATTCAAAGAACTAAATAAAAAAATTAAGGTTATCGATTCCTCAAATATGGTACAAGTTGCAAAAATACTTGACGAGCGAGGTTGGTTAGGTGAGGATGTAGTGGGACAACAAGGTAATGTTACACTGTTTTTAGTAGTGCAACATGCCAATTTAGAAACCCAGAAAAAATATCTTCCTATGTTAAGAGATGCTGTAGAAAAAGGAAATGCTAAGCCAAGTTTTTTAGCAATGTTAGAAGATAGAGTTGCTATGTTAGATGGTAAAAAACAAATATATGGAAGTCAAATACAGACCAATGAAAAGACTGGAGCTTTATATGTTCATCCTATCGCAGACCCAGATAATGTTGATGAAAGACGCGCGAAAGTAGGCCTGGGTAAACTATCAGATTATTTGGCAATGTTCGGCTTAAAATGGGATTTAGAGGAACATAAAAAACTGAAGTTATGAAAAAGTACTTATTAATACTGATTATTTCTATAATGCATTTTGGAAGTAGTTTTTCTCAAAACAAAAATGTCGAAAATGGTGCTATTGTATATAAAGTAACCCCAAAAATGACAAATAATAGGATTTATGAAAAAACTTCTGATACGGCCGTAATAAGTCAATACATAAGAGAATACGAATCTAAACTCACTAAATATTTTAGACTGGTTTTTAATAAAGATAAATCTTATTACGAAGCTTCAAAAACGAATAATAATGGAGAACAGAACATAATTGCTCATGACGGAAGTATTAATGCTGATGTTAAATATACTGGAAGTACCCAAAATGAAAGATATACAGATTTAAACCAATCTTTAAGCTATTTATATCGAGATGGCTACGAAATAAAATATTCTCTTGACACCTTAAAAACAAAATGGGATTTTTTAGAAGATGAAAAAGAAATTCTGGGGTATACCTGTAAAAAAGCAAGTATAACTAGAGAGGTAAAAAAAATTAAGACTATTTACGGAAAAGAAACTAAGCCCACTAAAGAGAAGAGAACAACAACAATTTGGTATACAAAAGAAATTCCTGTAGCACACGGTCCAGCAAAATATAGTGGATTCCCTGGTGTCGTTTTAGAAGTTGAAAACAATAAAATTCGGATATCAGCGGAGAGTGTAAATCTCAATATCGAAGATTTTCCAGAAATTGAAAAACCAGATTCAGAAAAAGCTATTGATAGTAAAGAATATTTCGAAATAATTAAACAAAAATATGGACTTAAAAATTAAAACAATGAAAAGAATTATCACCCTATTATTTATAGTAACAACTTTAGCCTTAAGCGCGCAAACGACAAGTAATGCATATGATATTATTTATTCTGCCGACAAAGACGGAAATGCCGTTAACGGAAAAATAGAAAATTTAATTGAACATGTCAAATCCGGAAACCCTATAAGAGTTGGCTGGACACTAAAATTCCCTCATCCTGTTACTGGCAAACCTACAGAAATGCTGCATTGGGCCGATGCTGGGTTTATCACGATTTTAGACGGTCATGTTTTTGCTCAAATTAAACCTATTTACGAACAAGGACCTGGTTTTGAAACACCACCAAGTGTTTATTTAACACAAAATAAACCAAACGGGTGGGTTGCTATTATTGGTACTACAGGTATGGTACGCCAAAAATTTGACGTAGAAAGTCTAAGACAATCTTTAAAAGAAAGTGGAATGTCTAATGAAGAAATTGAAAAGATTTTAAAACAACAAGAAACTATGAATGTTCCTACTATGTGGGCAGTCATGACTAAATAATATTTATAAAATGAATAAAAACCTTAAAACTGAGTTAATCGCCATAAATATAATTCTGATTCCTTTTTTGTATCTAGCTTATATCTGGAAAGAGCTTCCAGAAAAAGTGTCAATTCACTTTAATCTTGATGGTGAAATCGATAGATATTCAAATAAGATTGAATTAATTCTAGTTCCAATTCTCTTACCTCTCTTATTTTACGTGGCATTTAAGGTAATTTCTATTACTGGTATTAAGAGAAATGTTAATAATAACCAATTCAAACTCATACTAATAAGTTTTATGACTGTATTAGCATTGTTTATTTTATATACATCAAAAATGCAAGCTGACTATAATTTCAATCATATACTTCTATTTATTGGTGTTTTTTATATGATTTTAGGTTATTATTTTAAGACAATAACACCTAACTATTTTATTGGTATAAGAACACCTTGGACTCTTAAAAATGAATTGGTATGGGATGCGACTCATAAATTTGGAAGTACAGTATGGGTTATTGGAGGAATTATTATTCTTTTAATGAGTTTGATGATTGAACAAGCAATGCTCTTTAAACTATTAGTGATTGTAACTTTAACAATATCCATTTTACCCATAGTATATTCATATTTTAAATTTAGGAGCCTTGTAAAGTTAACATAACATTCATTTTTAACATTTTAGTTTTATGAAAGAAATAGTTTCTAAGATAATCATCATAAATAAGGTTAGATTATTTTTTGCTCTACTCATTTTTACTACACACATGGGTGCCCAAGTATCTGAAATTCCTATTGAGGTTTTGGATGGAACAATCTATATCGATGTTAATATAAATGAAAGTAAAATCAAAAAACGCTTCATTTTTGATACAGGAGCCACCACGGATTTGATAGATTCTATTTCTGCTATTAAACTTGGACTAAAGTCAAATCACTCTCAAAGTGTACTTGGCGCTGCTGGTGCGAAAAAATATAGAATTGCATTAAATCAAAAAATCAAATTAAGTGATAGCATTGAAATAACGGATAACCACCTTGTAATTGCGGATTTAACTAAGTTGAAAAGCAGAAAAGACTTTGATGGAATTATTGGCTATAGTTTAATTAAAAAATATATAGTAGAAATTGATTATGACAATAACAAAATGAAATTGTACAATAAAGAGGATGAACTTGATACTAAGGGGTATCAAGAAATAATGTTAGGCTCTGGGTTGCCAATTCCACAATTTGAGATTAGTTTTAAAACAGAAAGCGGTGAAACTTTTAAAGGAATAATACTATTTGATACTGGTGCTGGCTTAGAACTTTTAGTAAACTCTTCGTTTGTTGAACGACATAATTTAAGTTCTAAATTTAAAGAGAAGTTAACACATGAAATAAACAGTTTATCTTCTGAATCTAAAATAGAGAGAGTAGTAATACAATCAATGAATATTGAAGGTTTTAAATTGGGAGAAATGCCAATTGGTCTTTCTAATAGTAAATCAGGAATCATTGCTTCTTCTGGATTACTGGGTGTGCTTGGAGCAAAAGTAATTAGCAGATTTAATTTTATACTAGACTATAATTCTTCAAAAATTTATTTAAAACCAAATAAATTTTTTCATCAAAATTTTGATTTCCCTCTAACTGGCTTTAAAATCCAAAATCGAGATGGATATATAACTGTTAAGCACATTGACAAAAATTGTCCGTCTTATATTAAGGGTCTGAGAAAAGGAGATAGGATACTTTCAATAAATGATAATGACTCTAATGATATAGGAGTTTATAAAAAAATGCTCAGCACAGAGGGTCTAGATATTAATATGACTTTTTTGAATAATCAGAGTATAATCAGAAAAATTCATCTAAAGTTGAAAAGATTACTCTAAAAAAGAATCAAATTTTTTCTAAATCTAGATATTAAATATTTTAAAATCTAACTAATCAATATTATTTAATTCTAATAAGATTGAATCTTAAAGGGCGCTGTTGGTAGGGCCAAAAATGTATTTATTAATTAAGCATGATGCGTCTCAAATCGTATTTAAGACCCATTACACACCTTATGAGACTTTACTTTGCAGAGAAAAAATCAATTTTGAAGTCTTAACATTAATATAAAAATTATGAAATCTACATTAACTATTATCTTGTCTTTGGTTCTATCAATTACATGCTTTGCTCAAAAAGAAGTAACGTTTAAAATTACTGATGTTCCAGTCAAAGATTTAAAATATATTGGTCTAAGAGGCGATACAGCGCCTTTAAGTTGGGAAAAAACAATTTTTCTTGACAGAAATGGAAATGATTATACAAAATCTTTAAATTTCAGTAAAGATTTAAGTAAGATAGAATATAAGTTTGTTCTAGATAAAGGCAAAGAAGATATTGAGTGGGAGAGTATTCCTAACCGTAGCGAAGTAATTAATGAAGAGAAGCATTTATTTACTAGTAAATGGAATATTGAAAAGTTTATTGACCCTAGTACCTTACCAAAATTGTCTGTAAAAGAATTAATGGAAGATTATGAAATTATTAGTAATGCAGTTCTTAAAGTACATCCTGGTTTGTATCGTTATAATGATAAGGAATCAGTTTTAAAAAATTTAGAGATTCTAAAAAATAGTTTTCAAAAGCCGCTCACATATGCAGAAACTTTTTTGGTCATGTCTAAATTTATCGCAACTATTGAATGCGACCATACCCTCGTTTCTGCTTATAATCAAGAAGGAATAATAACTTCACTAATTCATCGTCAAAGTGATAAAGTTCCTTTTGCGTTCAAATGGATAAATGGCAAAATGATTATAACTCATAATGCTTCCGAATCTAATCTTATAAAAAAAGGTACTGAAATTTTATCACTCAACAATATTCCAGCTTCTCAAATTCTTGAAACATTAATTCCATATATAACGGCGGACGGAGCAACTTTGCAAAATAAAGTATTTAAAGCTCAAGTAGATGGTTATTCATTTAGATACAACGCCTTCGATGTACTCTATCCACTTTTATTTCCGATTAAAGAAAATCAAATTTCTTTAAAGATTAGGAATCCCAATGAAAGTACTAGCATCGATTTAAAAGTTAAAACTATTAAGAGGAGTGATAGAAGCACTAAATTAATGAAGAAGTATTCTGACTTTCCAAAAACACCAGAAGATTTATGGGAATATAAAATTTTAGAGAATAATATAGGTTATTTAAAGATAGGAAGCTTTGCTACGGATGATTTCAAAGGAGATTGGAAGCTAATGTTAAAAGAAGCTTTCAAGGATATGAAAAAGAAAAAGGTTCAGAATTTAGTATTAGATATAAGAGAAAATCAAGGAGGACTAGATGATGCTTCATATGAACTAGAAAAATATATATATCAAAACGCTTTTGTCAATGACGGCCTACAGAGTCAATCTCGTTTTTTAGAATTTCCTGAAGAAGTTAAACCTTTCATTCAAACATGGGATTATTGGTTTTATAATCTTAAAGATGATGAACACTCTCAAAATGGAATTTACTATACCTTCCCTCAAGGTTCGGTTAAAAAGGCTATAAAGCCAACAAAAAATACATTTAAAGGTAAAATCTATATGCTTACTAGTCCAAATAATGTGTCAGGTGCTTTTTATTTGGCAAGATTATTTAAGAAAAGTGATAGCGGTATGTTAATAGGACAAGAAACTGGTGGTAATCAAAATGGTATTAACGGTGGTGCAATATTATTTTTTAAACCACCCAACTCTCGCATTAACATTAATTTACCTGTATTGGGAACATTTGCAAAAAACGAAATGCCTAATAAAGGGATTGTTCCGGATGTTAAAATCGAAAACACTATATCAGATTTAATAGACGGTTCTGATTCTGTATTAAATAAAGCAATCGAAATAATTAACAAAAAGTGAATAAATCACATACGGATTTGAAACTAATACCTTTTATAAATTTCAATAAACCATTGCTATGGCAAATAGTAAGAAATTAAGATTAAGTCTGTTTCTTTGTAAACGTTCTTTTGTTATCAGTGTCTTATATGTAATTGGGTGCCCATAAAAAAAAATAAAAGGTAACCGAATAGGCCACCTTTTTATTGATATTATTTGTGTATAAATGAAACTAAATAAAATGAAAAACCCACCAAATCATTTTATTTGATGGGTTTTGTGCCGTTTTGGCGGAGAAAGAGGGATTCGAACATTGCTTATATCTATTTAATTATCAATCATTTAAAAATTATATTCTACCCTACTCACCGAATTACGCACCGAATTAGAATTCAACTCTCAGAGTAACTATATTTAATCTTTTAATCGAATATCTTCTTGACACTACCACAGCTTAGCATTGCATCGCCAAAATAAGGGTTCAATACTTTTTCTTCTTTACTTAACCAATATGCCCCTTTATTATTATCTGCCATTGGGCAGAATTGACTATACGCCTTCTCTCCTATTCCAAATAGTTGAACTGTATTTGTTAAATGGGCGGAGAGCTCCTTAAAATGATTTCTTTGTTTGTTAATATCTGATGAATCTGAAATTGACGTCGCAGAGTCCTTAATTTCTTTCTCTAAAGCCATCCAATGTTTGTGCGTAGTAATATCAGTTAGTAATTTCATATTAACCTCACCTAAATTTTTGAGTACTGAATTTGCGTTTACAACAACTTCCTTCGTATTGTCTTTTACTAATGCATCTTTTAAATTAATATACGCATCATATACCTGTTTTAATTGTTTTTGAAAACTAGCAGATACTTGAATTCTTTTATTCATATCCAAATGGTCAACAGAATTATTTGAATTGATTGTTCCCATTCCATTATGCCCTTCATGACCTGTTGTTGTTTTTCCTCCTTCTTTACTCATCATAGACTTTTTACCTTGCAATTGCGCAGCGGCATCTATTGTAAACGTACCATTAGTAACAACTTCATCTCCATTATTCAATCCCTCTAAAACTTGATAATTCTCACCTACCCGACTTCCTAATGTTACTTCTTGCATTTCAAAAATTGGTTCATTTGGATCTGTTTTTAAATATACCACTGAACGCTTTCCTGTCCATAAAACCGCAGAGGATGGAATAGTTAATTGCACTTTATCTTGTTGTATAGTTCCTTCTACTTCCCCTTCTACAAACATACCTGGTTTAAACAAATCGTCTTTATTATTTAGGACAACCCTTAATGAGATTGTTCGTGTTCTTGAATTTAAAACAGGATCTATAAAAGATACTTTTGCGTTGAATTCTCTGTTTGCATATGCGTTAGCAGTTACTGAAATATCTTGCCCTTTTTTGAACAATTTAATTTGATTTTCATACACATCAAAATTTGCCCAAACTGTCTTTAGATTAGCAATTTTTAATATTGCTTGTCCTTGTTTTATGGATTCCCCTTGTTCAACTAATTTTTCTGAAACCGTACCCGAAACTGTTGCATATACTGGGAAATTTTCTTTGACTTTACCTGATGTCTCTATTTGATTGATCTGATTTTCAGAAAGCTTCCATAATTTCAACTTATTACGAACGGCTTTGTACAACGCTGGTTGCGTTTCTTTTAAAGAAGCTGCAGTAATAAGTTCTTGCTGTGCTGCAAATAATTCTGGCGAATAAATTGTAGCTAATAATTGCCCTTTACGTACTTTTTCTCCCGTAGAACTAACATTTAACCGGTCTATTCTACCTGAGAAATAGCTCACTTGTATAGCATTTGCTTCTTCATTTTCAACGATTTTACCAGAGAGTTTTATTGAATTACCATTTGCCTTACCATCACCAACAAGAGATGTTTGAATGTTTGCCAAAGCCATAGCGTTTTTCGTTAATTTAAATTGATCAGCTGCCAATCCTTCTGCTCCGGCTTCACCAGGGATTAAATCCATCCCACAAATAGGACAACTACCCGCCTCAGGTTGCATTACTTGTGGATGCATGGAACATGTCCACGTTTGATTTATTTCAGATGCTTCATTGTGATTATGTTCTGTTTCTTTATTAGAGGAGCCTCCAAAAAGTAACCATCCCAATAATAGCCCAACAACTAATATTCCAATATAAATTGTATACTTTTTCATCCTATCTATTTTATTGATTTACTTTAAAAGGAAAGCTAATAGTTACCTTTTCCCAAGCAAGAGAAATTGTGCCCTCTGTTTCATTAACTTTCTTAACTTTATATTCTAAATGTTCTGTAATATCTTCAGAAATATTGGGTGTTACTTTAAACCGCAGTACATCGTCTTTTTTATCATATTCATCTTTCCCGTGTTGATCCCAATTTTTATTAATCATTACAGTCCAATCTCCTTTTGATGGAAGAGTGAAAATTCCATACTTACCTGCTGGTAATAAGTCATCATTAATCATTAAATCTTTATTAGTTTCTATCCAAGTTGCGTTATGGACTCCTGCTTGCCATACATTGTCATAACCAACTAATCCTCCAAAAACAATTCTTCCTCTAACTCCAGGTGATGAATAATCTATATGAATATGTGCATCGCCAATCATTGCCATAGCAGATGTATGTGGGCTTAATACTTTCTTTTTGGGCGCTTCATCTTTCTTTGGAGTTTCAACATGATTTTCATGTTCGTTTTTGTCTGCTTTTTTTGATTCGTTTTTACAGCTCAAAAGAGAAACTGTTACTATCAGTACTAAAAATAAATTCTTCATTTTATAAAAGTTTAATTCGTTAAATAATTAATAATAGTTGATTGAACATAATAGTTCTTGACTGATTCTATTTGATTCATTTGAAATTTCAATTGTAGTTCTTGAATATCCAACACATCATTAAAATCAATGGTGCCAGTTTCATAACTTCTAATTAATATGTCTTCTGCGTCCTTCGCTTGTTTTAAGTTTTTAGCTTGGGTGTCATAACTAATCTTTGAAGCAATTCTGTCATTGATTGCCTTATCAAATAACGTTTCTAATTTGTTTAATCGCTCTCGTTTTTGAGATGTTATTTCCTGTTGTTTTAATTCGTTTTGCTTGGTTCGTGATTTATACTTTTTGTTAAAAATTGGAATGGATAACGAAACCATTGGCATTACGATATCTTTTCCGTTGTCAGAAAAACTCATATTTGGTCGTTCTGAAACAGCAACATAGTCCAAGCCAAAACCTACCATTGGACTGCTTTCTTTTTGATTCAATAATTCGGATTGCTCAACAGATTGATAGAGTTTGTCATATTTAATTAATTCAGGGTGCAGCTCTAACTTCTCAGTAGTTATCAAGTCACTTTCCAACGGAATTCGTAGCTCCTTAATAACATTAATCGCTATCCCTTTTTCTCGATTTAGGAGTTTGTTAAATGCTGTTTGCTCAGCCATATAATTTTGTTCTAATACTTGCTTTAATTGCTCCAATTCATTTTGTCTCATTTGTAATCGCAAAACATCTACAGCTGATGCTTTTCCAACTTCAACAGATGTTAAAGCCAACGTTTCGTAGGTTTTAAGTAATTCAATATTTTCAACTAAGACTTCTTGTTTTGCTCTAATGGTATACAGTTTATAATATGATTGTGAAACCGAAGCAATCAATTTTCGTTTGGCAATAACGATGTCTTCATATTTTGCATCCGCCAAGGAACTTACATAATTCTCACGCGCTGTAATAGAACCAAACCAAGGCAACATTTGTTTTGCAGATACTTTAAAACGTTGCGCTCCTGTTCGTGTTTCTGGTTCACTCACAAAGTATCCCACACCAAATTCAGTATTAGGAAGTACATTGATCTCATTTACTTTTTCTGAAGCAATGGCATGCTGTAATTCAAATTTTTGAATTGCTGGATTATTCTCCAACGCTACATCAACCAACGATTCCAATTCTTGAGCATTCACAACATTGAAAACTAAAACGCTACTTATTATAAAAATTATATACTTCATTTTTCTGCTTTTTTAAGTTGTAGTTCTTCTTTCCAACTGTATAATACGGGTACAACGAATAATGTGATCAACGCAATGAGCATTCCTCCAAAACTTGGGATTGCCATCGGAATCATAATATCGCTCCCTCGACCTGTAGATGTTAACACAGGTAATAATGCCAATATAGTTGTTGCTGTAGTCATCAAACATGGACGAATACGTTTTTCTCCAGCCTCGACAATAGATGCTCTTATGTCATTTTTATTTGTTGGCTTGTTTCTATCGAAAGTTTGAGTTAAATAAGTCGCCATAACAACGCCGTCATCTGTTGCAATTCCAAAAAGAGCAATAAAACCAACCCAAACTGCGACACTTAAATTGATAGGATGCATCTGGAACAAATCACGAAGATTTTCGCCAAAGAAATTGAAATTTAAAAACCAATCCTGACCGTAGAGCCAAATCATTATAAAACCACCCGCAAAGGCAACCGCAATCCCTGTAAACACCATAAATGAGGTTGCCACCGAACGGAATTGGAAATACAATATCAAAAAGATAATTGCTAAAGCTAATGGTACTACAACTGATAATGTTTCTTCTGCACGCAATTGATTCTCATAAGTTCCCGTAAATTGATAGTTAATTCCTTTTGGAACTACTAATTCCCCAGAATCTATCTTTTCTTTAATAAGCGCTTGTGCATTCTCAACAACATTCACTTCAGCAAAACCATCCAGTTTATCGAATAGTACATATCCTATTAAAAAGGTGTCTTCACTTTTGATGACTTGCGGACCCTGTTCATAACGAATGCTGGCCAATTCGCTTAAAGGTACAGGACTTCCTTTTTCTACAGGCACATATATTTGTTGCAAATCAGTTGGATTTCCTCTTAATTCCCTTGGATAGCGCACACGAATGCCATAACGTTCACGACCTTCAACGGTTTGGGTTAATACCACGCCACCAACAGCAACTTTTAATACATCTTGTACATCTTGTATTGAAATTCCGTAGCGTGCTATTTTTTCTCTGTCAATATCAATTAATAGATAGGGCTTACCAACAATACGATCTGCAAAAACAGCTTCAACTTTGACGCCTTCCACTTGTTTTAAAATTCTTTCCAATTGCACACCAAACGCTTCAATCTGTTTTAAGTCTTGACCTTTTACTTTGATACCCATAGGTGCTCGCATTCCTGTTTGAAGCATTACCAAACGTGTTTCAATAGGTTGTAGTTTAGGTGCAGAAGTCACACCAGGTAACTTGGTTACACGTACAATTTCTTTCCAAATATCATTGGGGGAATTAATCTCAGGTCGCCAATTGCGGTAGAATTCACCATTCTTATCTTCAATTAATTGAGACCTTTCAATGGCACCCATGGTGACATTCTGTGAATTATTTGGGTTTGCAATAAAACGTCCATCTTTCAATTCAAATAATCCATCATCATTTACTTTATAACGTTGTTGTTCTCCATCTGAATTGAGCATATATTCAGGTTTATACTGTATCATATTTTCATACATAGATAACGGAGCAGGGTCTAAAGCTGATTCTGTCCGTCCTGCTTTTCCGACCACCATTTTAATCTCAGGAATACTGGCTACTGCCATGTCTAATTGTTGCAAGACGCGTTTGTTTTCCTCACCCCCAGCATGTGGCATTGAAGTAGGCATTAATAAGAAAGAACCTTCGTTTAATGATGGCATAAATTCCTTTCCTGTATTTTTTAGAATCATAAATCCTAAAAGGACTATAAGCGTTGGAATACTTAAAAACAGCATCTTGTGAGCTAATGCCCATTGTAAAATACGTGTATAGTATTTTCTAAAGAGTATAAATACCCCTAATAGTCCAAAACATATCAGACTTACAAATAGGAGATTCCAAAAGATGGTTTTATCTACTCCTAAAGGTCTCCAATAAGTCGCTAAAAGGAACACGATTACTAAAACCGAAACAATAATATTTGCAAGCTTCGCTCTCTTCTCTGAAAGTTGAGCATTCAGCTTTAATAAGGCAATAACTCCGAAGGTAATAAGTATTAATCCAAGCCAATAACCATATACAATAGCAATGATTCCTAATAGGATCAGCATACTATTTATAGCATAGTTTTTAATCTTGCTTATAGATTTCTTCTTAAATAAATAGGCAGCAAATGGCGGTATTAAAAATAGTGCTACTAGCAATGATGCTGTTAAAGCAAAGGTCTTTGTAAAAGCTAATGGTCTAAACAATTTCCCTTCTGCACCAATCATTGTAAACACAGGAATAAAACTTATAATCGTGGTAAGTACAGCTGTTAAAATAGCACCAGAGACTTCAGCCGTTGCGTTATAAACTACTGTATTTATTGGTGATTTACCTTCATTTTCATCCAAATGTCTAAGAATATTTTCCGAAAGTATGACCCCAACATCTACCATGGTACCAATAGCAATTGCTATCCCAGATAATGCCACAATATTGGCATCGACATTAAAGATTTTCATGGCAATAAAAACCATTAAAACGGCGATTGGTAATAACCCAGAAATGAGAATAGAAGCCCGAAGGTTAAACACCATAACGATTATAACTAAAATAGTTATTAGTATTTCTAAGGTTAAGGCTTCATTAAGTGTTCCTAAGGTCTCTTGAATGAGCTCGGTTCGGTCATAAAATGGCACAATGGTTACTTGCGATGTTCTACCATCGGGTAATACTTTTGTGGGTAAGCCTGCACTTAATTCAACTATTTTTTCTTTGACATTGTTAATGACTTCCATCGGATTTGCACCATATCTCGCCACTACAACAGCTCCTACCACTTCAGCACCTTCTTTATCAAGAATGCCACGACGTGTTGCAGGACCTAAAGATACCTTACCAATATCTTTAATTCTAAGGGCGGTGTAATCTTTAGAAGAAACAACGGCATTTTCGATATCTGAAATTGACTTTACATATCCCAACCCACGAACTAAATATTCAGCTTGATTGATTTCTAATGTCTGTGCGCCAATATCTTTATTACTTTCTTTGACTGCTTTTACAACTTGATGTAATCCAATATTGTATTGTCTCATCAATTCAGGGTTCACATCTACTTGGTATTCCTGTACATATCCCCCAATTGAAGCTACTTCAGAAACACCACTTGCTGATGACAAGGCATATTTTACGTAGTAATCCTGAATACTTCGTAATTCGTGTAAATCCCATCCGCCGGTAACGTTGCCATTTTCATCCCGACCTTCAAGTGTGTACCAAAATATTTGCCCCAAGCCAGTCGCATCAGGACCCAAAGCAGGATTTACATCATTTGGTAGTAAACCACTTGGTAAAGAATTTAGTTTTTCAAGGATTCGACTACGACTCCAATAAAACTCAATATCTTCTTCAAAGATGATATAGATACTTGAAAAACCAAACATAGAAGAGCTTCGGATAGTTTTCACTCCTGGAATTCCTAGCAAGGATGATGTTAGCGGATAGGTGATTTGATCTTCAATATCTTGTGGAGACCGGCCATCCCATTTTGTAAATACAATTTGTTGATTTTCTCCTATATCTGGAATTGCGTCAACGGCTACAGGATCACTAGGTAAAAAACCAGTATCCCAATTGAATGGGGCATTAACAGTTCCCCATCCTATAAATAACACCAGCATTAATACTGCAACAAGTTTGTTTTCTATTAGAAATTTTATGCTTTTATTTAGCATTGGTATTGATTATTAAACAGTTAGACATTGGTGTTCAGAAAACACCGAATACAAGAAATTATCCTAATGGATTATATCCACAGGATAATAAAGTCTATTGTTTAAAAATCAAATTAAATAACTCTCGTCAAGTTTGAAAATTTGCCTGACAATAAGAGGAGGAGGGTATTCTGAGAACGATGTTGTATTCTCTTCTAATCCTTCAAAAAGATTGACGTATGTATATACAAATGAAGCGGCAAAAAATTGTTGATCTAGTGACAAGGTGTCGAATGTAATCTTTAACTCATCTTGTCCTTCAACTACATCTATAACATCTTCACAACAGGATTTTTTCTTTTGATGCGCTTCGCATGATGTTTCTACCATCATTTTTTCCATTTCACATTTTTCAGCTTCAAAAAATACCGAAGTATCTTTTAACTCATCCCCACAATAGTGTTGATGAATTGTAAAAGAAAATGTAGAAAAAAGCACGATGAGTGCCATTAAAAAAGATCCTATTTTATGAATTATTTGTTTCATTTACAGAACAAAGTTACAAAAACCATCTATAACTGGCTTAAAATTTTGTTAAATCAAAATTATATTACAGTCCTATAACGATTATTAAGCAATCATATTTTAAAAATCAGAAAATCAATGACTTTTGCTAAGCTATTGAACTTTTAAAGATTTTAATTTATACCTCCATTAGATTACTAAAGTATATTTTTAGCTACTGAAGACTTCATCATCATTTTTGAAATTTTTAAATTCAATTTCATAACCATTAGGATCCATTACGAAGAAGGATAAGTGCTCACCTAACTTATTCTTTAAAAAAGTAGCTTCAGCGGTCACTTCCAAATTCATTCCAAACAATTTTGAGTATAATTTCCCCCACAACTCAACGTCTACAATGACTCCAAAATGAAAAGAGGGCAATATCTCGTTTTCAAATCGATAGTTTTTATAGTCGAATTTAAAATTACCTGTTTTGGTAAATGTTACTTGGTTGCCATGAAGGTTTATATCAATCCAGTTTTCTGAATATCGCCCAAGCGTTGCCCCTAAAGTATTAACATAGAACTTTTTTGTATCCTCAATATTAAGACAAGGTAATGATAAGTGAAATGCAAATTTTTTCATAATTCAGAAATATTAAGGGCAGCACTTTAGCGCGCTGCCCATTAGTTCTTATTCATTTAGCTTTAAGTCTACAATAGTAAACAGTGTATATTCTTCATCATCCTCATCTAACTCAGTTTCTGTTGTGTAGGTAACTTCAAAATTTTTACCCTTGAATTTCGCATCCTTAAGGTCATATTTTTTACTTGCTACCGAATTGATTTGCTGAAATTCATAGAACTCTTCTTCTCCTTCAGCTGAGAAATAATAGATGTCATTTTCATAACCATCAAAAATTGCTGTAATAGTGGTTTTATCTTGATTGGCTTCAATACTAACGAATGATATAAATGTCAATAGTGTTATAAATAGTGCTTTCATCTTTTTAAATTTTAAATATTAACAAATTTCTTTATTTCCGAAGCATACATCACCTCAAGTTCGGAGGCTTTTAGCGAATAACAATCGATATTACTCGCGCGTGATTAAATTACAACATGACTCTCTCCATATAAAATTTACAAAGTTTGATTAAAATTATTCTCTAAACTGTCATTAGATTCATTACGAACCCAGTAGTTCAAGGTTTCTTATTCTAAAAATGATAAAATCATCATCGTCAGATTCATCTAAAAGTTCTTCATAGGTTACATTAAATTTGCTATCGATATATGTACTTCCTCGCAGATCGAATTCTTCTAAAACAGTTTTATTTATTTGCTCAAAAACGATTAATTCGTCAAATTCAAATTTGAAAGTATAATACCCATCGTGATACTTTACAAATATTCCTTCCTCAATTTTTGTTTGAAATATATTATAGTCTGCCATAACTTCTAATTTTAACAGTTCATATTTATGAGTCATATTACTATATGACTATTACTTGCAATTAATCTTCTATTTCTTCTGTGTCTATATCCAAATCGTAATTTTCATCTAATTCGTGATCCTCCATAGCTGCAATCAGTTTTTTACTCACTTTTACCAGATATATAGTATCATCGGTGCGTACTTCGACACACTCTATCATCTCATTGTATTGATTCTTAAATGAAATAATATCACTCGTATTATAACCGTCGGGATAACCCGTTACTAATAAATTTAATATGTCATCATTAAGTTTGTGGTAGTCTACAATGACCCTTCTAAAATTTTGATCTTTTTTCATCTTACATATGTAATAAATAGGCGAATATTAACGGTGCAACAATGGTTGCATCGGACTCTATAATAAATTTAGGAGTATCGATATCTAACTTACCCCATGTGATTTTTTCGTTAGGAACAGCACCAGAATAGGAGCCATAACTAGTCGTAGAATCACTTATTTGGCAGAAATAACTCCAAAATGGTGTTTCTGGTCTTTCCATATCTTGATACAACATGGGTACTACGCAAATTGGAAAATCTCCAGCAATGCCTCCTCCTATTTGGAAAAACCCAATTCCTTGCTTAGAATTTTCGGTATACCAATCAGCCAAAAAAGTCATATACTCGATGCCTGATTTCATGGTACTGGCTTTTAATTCACCTTTTAAAACATAACTTGCGAAGATATTCCCCATGGTGCTATCTTCCCAGCCGGGTACAACAATGGGTAGATTTTTCTCCGCAGCGGCATACATCCAGGAATCTTTGATGTCTATTTCATAATATTCTTCTAAAACACCAGACAGTAATAATTTGTACATATACTCATGTGGGAAATAACGTTCACCAGCTTCTTCAGCATCTTTCCAAATTTTATAAATGTGTTTTTGTAAACGTCTAAAAGCCTCCTCTTCTGGTATACATGTATCAGTAACTCTATTTAGTCCTTTTTCAAGTAGCTCCCATTCATCTGCTGGAGTCAAATCTCTATAGTTTGGTACGCGTTTATAATGTGAATGGGCGACCAAATTCATAATATCTTCTTCCAAGTTTGCTCCAGTACAAGAAATAATATGCACTTTGTCTTGACGTATTACTTCGGCAAATATTTTACCTAATTCAGCAGTGCTCATAGCTCCTGCCAACGAAACCAACATTTTAGAGCCATTTGCTAATTGCTGCTCGTATGCTTTTGCGGCGTCAACGACCGAAGCAGCATTAAAATGCAAATAATGTTTTTCAATAAAATTGGAAACAGCTCCCTTTTTAATACTCTCCATCATCTTTAAATTTTGACAATTGATTAAAAGGACTCTCTATAGTATCATCTTGATAATCATCTATTTTTTCATTAGAAGTAAACTTATAACTCAACATCTTATAATACAGTTTCGCTGCTAAAAAATCAGACGATTTTTCAGTAGGGTTTGGACATAACTCTACAATATCAAAACCCACCACATTCTTTTCTTCGAATACTTTCTTTAAAAAATCAAGTGTTTCATACCATAATAACCCACCTGGTTCTGGCGTGCCTGTGGATGGCATTATTGACGGGTCAAGTGCATCTAAATCAAAGGTGATAAAAACAGTATCTGTCATCTGATCGATAGCATTCTCCATCCAATAGTCATCAGCAACCATATCGTGTGCATAAAACGTTTTATCATCTTCAGCAATAGTTTTCTCAATAGCATCCATGCTACGAATTCCAACTTGTACTAAGTTTGTTGTTTGACTGGCTTCATATGCGGCACAAGCATGATTACATGATGAACCTTCGTATTCTTTTCTTAAATCTGCATGCGCATCAATATGCAATACGGTAAGATTATTGAAGCATTCATTAAAGGCTCGAATTGTTCCTATTGAAACTGAATGCTCACCACCAAAAATGGTCACAAACTTGTTCTTTTTAATGTATTTTTTTGTGACTTCATGAACAACATCTACCATGGCTTCTGGAGAGCTATTTTCAGTGACTGCATCTGCCAAATAAACACCTTCCTTATATACTTCTGATGCGGTTTCTATGTCATATAACTCCATGTTCTCAGAAGCCTCTAAAAAAGCTTCAGGACCTTTATCTGCACCTTTTTGCCATGTACTTGTACCATCATAAGGAACAGGTATTAATACAATTTTTGCTCTATCAATACCGGCGTACTTTTCTTCTATACCTGCATAGGTTTTCTTTGTATTCATTTTATTAACTATTAATGTGTTGTCACTAATTCTTTTTTGTTCAGTTTGATGCTGTCTTTCTTTTGGCTGTATCCTAAAATTGATAGTAATTCTTCTGAACTTTGTTGTTCTGCGAACACTGAGGTTACTAAGTTTCCAAAATCATCCATATCTATAAGTATATGTTTAGGATTGGGAATTAAACAATGTTGTAAGCCTCCAAAACCACCAATATTTTCTTGATAAGCACCTGTATTAAAAAAGCCTATATATAAGGGTTTGTCTTTATCATAATTGGGTAAATAAATAGCGTTTGAGTTCTGTTCAGAATTGTAATAATCATCACTGTCACAAGTCAATCCACCTAATAAAACACGTTCGTATGTATCATTCCAACGATTGATTGGTAACATGATGAATCTTTTATTGATTGCCCAAGTATCAGGTAATGTTGTGATAAATGAAGAATTGATCATATTCCATTTTTCGCGATCATTTTGTTGTTTTTGATACAATACTTCATATATAGCTCCACCACTTTCACCAACTGTAAAACTGCCAAATTCAGTAAAAATATGAGGTACAGCAACATTAGCTTCGCGACATACGATGTTGATCTGGTTCACAATTTCATCAATCATGTATTCATAATCGTAGTCAAAAGCCAAAGAAGTCTTGATTGGAAACCCTCCACCAATATTTAGGCTGTCGAGGGTTGGACATTCCCTTTTTAATTGTGTATAGACTTTTAAGCATTTATGTAATTCATTCCAATAATAAGCATTGTCTTTGATGCCTGTATTGATAAAGAAATGAAGCATCTTCAATGTTACTTTGTTATTATTCTTAATTTGATTCTTGTAAAAGGGGACAATATTTTTATAGCCAATCCCTAATCGAGATGTGTAAAACTCAAATTTAGGCTCTTCTTCAGAAGCAATTCGAATTCCTATTTTAAAATTCCCTTCAATTTCGTTTGACAACAAATCAATCTCTTCATAATTATCAATAATAGGAATACAGTTATGATGCCCATTATTAATCAAGCGAGCAATATTGGAAATGTATTCTGCTCGTTTAAATCCATTACAAATGATATAGGTATTGCCATTGATTTTGCCCTCAGATTTAAGATTTTCCACAATATTAATATCGAATGTTGATGAAGTCTCTATATGGATTTCATTTTTCAGAGCCTCATCTATTACATGCTTAAAGTGAGAGCTTTTGGTACAATAACAGTAATTGTATGACGCTTTGTAATGGTATTTTTCAATGGCTTTATTAAACCAATGTTTAGCTCGCTGAATATTTTCAGATATTTTTGGTAAATAGGTAAATTTTAACGGAGTTCCATAGGTTTCTACCAGTTTTGAAAGGTCGAGATCATGAAACTGTAGTTTATCCTCTTTAAGCGTAAACTCGGGTTGAGGAAAATCATATGTTTGATCGATAAGATCAATGTATTTTGTTTTCATTATTGCTTGTTAAAATAAATAGACTAGAATAGTGTACTATTGAATAGTACTTTAATAAATAATCGGGTATGTAAGCAATAAGATTTAAACTCGTAATTGCTTCTGCCTTGTGACGACAAGGGCAAAAGAAACGATAGTTTCAATGAAGTTCTTTGAAGAAGTTGGCTCTAAGATTCGGTTACTTATCCAATAAGCTGCTTTTTGATGTAACTTCTTAATTATCAAAAGCCCGAAACAACAAACACGTTTCAAAATGTTAAATTAAATACTCGTTAAAAGTATATTTAGACACTGCTAATGTAAACTATTTTTTAAAATAAAACTTTTTTTTAATATTTTTTTGACAAATATCGAAAATGAAATATGTGACTAATTTTCTATCTAAAGTCAAATTCACCTTCGTATGTACTACTACCGATATTTTAGCAATAGACTTGGCCTTATTCATTTGAATACATAAATACTAATAATGAATGATAAATTTAGTTAACTATAAATTCTTACGTTCAATCTCTAACTATTCACAAAATTCTGTGGCATTTAAAGGTCACCAAGTATTTCAACCTTTTTTGCCCATTTAAAAAGAGATATTTAATAATAAATCGTAGTGTGAGATTAAATACAATGTGTCAGTTGAAGAATTAAATAAGTGAGACCGAATTGGTCACCTTTTACTAATAATATTTAGTTTCAAATGAAACTAAATAAAATGAAAAAGCCTACAAATAGTGTTATTTGTAGGCTTTTGTTGCTATTTGATAGCATTTTCAGCGGAGAAAGAGGGATCAGAACTTTACTTCTATATAACTGTATAACAATATTTTAAAAAATAACTTCTCTCTTACTCACCTAATAAGTCACTTTTTATTTATACCATTTATTGCAAATTATCTTATTAGAATTTTATAGTTCTTTACTAATATAATTATTGACTCTATTTAACCCTTCCATTTCAAACTTATTTTTTTAAGTATTTTCTCTATTTGAATTAGATTTAGTTTTGGAGCTTTTTCAAAATATTAGATAAGTCAGTATTGTTACCATTTACCCTTCGGAAATTATTATAATAATCATTAGTTATTTTATGAAATCTATCTGTTTGTTTAGCTTCCGACCAACCTTTTTTTAATGATTTTAATGCGTAATCATTCGTTTTATGAAGATTTAAAAATAATTCTGTTATATTTTTTTTGTCCTTGCTAGATAGTTTCTTGTTTAATAAGACCGGACCTAAAGGAATCTCTTCCGAAATCCATAATACCCTTGTCTGTTGTAAAGTAATTGAATCCTGAGCTATACGCTTAAAATACTCATTACTACCAATAGCACAGAGATCGACTTCTTTTATCAACAATTTATTCAGTGTTAAAGTATGGTCTCCTCCATACAATACCTTTTTAAATTCGCTTTCTGGAGTCTTAATCCCTAAAGAACTTAAAAATAATCTAGGCATCAAATTACCCGAAGTTGAGCCTTCATTCACTAGCATTATTGAATAACTATCTACTTGACCTTTTAATGAATTAATATTTTTGATACTATCATTATTTGTGAGCAACACTGATTTATAATTATCAAGTGCATTTCTTCTGACTTTTAAAGCTGCAATAGGTTCCATGATACTATTATCTAAAGATAAATATCCTAAAGTATTAATTAAACCGATATCCACCTTTTTAGATTTTATTCCATCAATGAAAGATGTAACATTTGGGTAGCTAATGATTTCGACTTTTCTTTTCAAAATCTTCTCTAAATTATATGCCAGCGGCCTAAGGTTTTCTATACGGTTGTTCGAGGAATATGTATAAGTAGCAAGTTTTATTGATTTATGATTTTTTTCACAACCTATTGACATAAAACTGATAACATTTGCTAGTACAATTAAAATAATTTTTTTGCTCATTTGTTAAATTTTTAATTAAAATTTGTACTGCAATTAATGGTTAAACAAATCACTCGATACCAGAGTCTTACGACCTTCATGATTCTTTAGAACATAATGCATTCGAGAAATTTGATCATTGGTAAAGATATTCATATCGATGTCCTGCGAAAAATTCATATAGTTTCCAATCATAGCAACTTCCCCTTTGCAACCCTTTAAGTTGTATGGCCAATAATCAGGACCATCAACAGCAGGTGTATCTTCACAATAATCATTAAGCTTACAATCCTTTGAACCCCATAAGTGTAACAAGCCTAAGTAATGTCCCATTTCATGAGTTAACGTTCTACCAAATCTTGCATGACAATCTATGCTTGATTCTCCAAAGTGCACAGTATTAATGAGAATTCCTTCTGTATCATTAATTCCTGGAATATTTAATAAATGACTACCTGGCAAATCAGTATATGGTCCTGTTGAGCTACCTAATACTAAACAATCTGCCTCAGCAGGAAGTGGTGTTGTCCAAACATTAATGTAGTTGTTAGGGTTCCAATAATCATATTGAGCAAAATGATTTTGATTGTACCCTAATTCTAACACATTTACTAGAGTCATATCTATTCTGTTTATTCCATTTGTAATTTTCCCATGCATATCTCTTTTTGCCAATCTAAACTCTATTTTAGAGTCGCCTCCATTAGGGTCATTATTATAACCTCTTGTGCCTTCTTTTCTACGAAAATCCTCATTAAGTATCTCAATTTGTCGTTGAATACGTTTTTCAGAAAGATTCGCACCCTCTCCAATAGATTCTCCCTTATGCAGCACATGCACCACTACTGGAAGATAGAAAATTTCATTTATAGGATTTGGATCAGTTGGCACTAATCCTACTCTTTCTTCACTATTACAGGAAACAATGAATATTATTACTATTGGTAATATTATAAAATATATAATTTTTTTTTTCACTAATAAGGACATATTATTTAATTTTATTAAGGAATTTAGTCTACTCTTTATTCAATAACTGGCTTCCTTATAAAAATAAATAGGAAGCCTGTTACTTTATGTGTTTTTAATAGAAAATTCTACTTTTTCTTTTAAATACTTTAGCAGTATTTCCCAGTAAAACTGATTTGTTTTAATCAAAAAAGTTAACCTATATATTAATTTAAGTTGATAGTAAACCCACAATCGAAAATGATAATATTATTATCAAATTGAGATAAATCTACTTCACCACTTACGGAAACCTTTCCCTGAACTCCTTCAAAATCGAAAGTTCCATCAAAGATGTTATCTTCTGTAGGTGTAAAGCTAGTTTCAAAATTTCCATTTGCCAGTGGCGTTTGCAACACCTCATTTAATGAAGTAATGGTTCCTTTACCAGTAAAATTATATACCGTTATTACTTGTGATAAAAGCGAACCATCTTCAAATTCTTCTGTGCCTATGTCACAATCTTCTAAAGTTCCTAAAACTTCTCCTGTTTCGGCATCAACCAAGTCCATTAAAAAGCAGAAAGCTTCTACTATTTCACCAGTTTTAGGGTTCACAATGTTTTTTACTTGCCCAACTGAAGTACCAACACCTTTCACATTTAATTGTGTAATCGGCGTAGGTTGATTATTGTTATAGTCATCATCATTATTGCAAGCAACGAATACAAATGAACTTAATACGATAGCGATAATTGTTTTACTAATGTTTTTCATGATTTTAAATTTAATGTTTATGAATTTTTAATTTTAATAGTTTTAATTTTTATCCGAATAGATTTATAATGAGTCTTCCTAATACATACATCCCTGGAAAGAAGGTAAGGCAAGCAATTACGATTACTATTCTTTGCCATGTTGTATAGTTAGTTTCTGATGCATTCTCATCACGAGCATCTATGGAGTATTTCCATACTTTACCTGCGCTATTCATTTCAGAATTTTTGAGTTTACCTAAAAGCTTCATTATTCTTTTGTTGTTATATCTTTAAACAGCAGCATCTCAGTTATTTTAGCTGACGCACCTTCATAATATCCCGTTTCATGCTCATAGCCTTTTGGATTTTTAAAGGTCCCGAAAAGCATATCTATAAGCGGTAAATCAGTATAGTTGTACCCGTGTATCCCTCTAGCATGATGTATAGTATGACTTTCTGGTCGTTGAACTATATAGCCCAACCACCGAGGGGTATTAATATTGGCATGTTGAAAAATACCTAAGAAAGTAAGCGTAAGTATAATTATCGTGATTGCCTGTGGAGATAAACCCATAATTAAAGCAAAACTAACTGAACCCACCAATGATAAACCGATCATATCATTTATGCTAAATACAAAAGCACTCGGCACATCTAATCTTTCAGAACTATGATGCATTTGATGAGATATTCTGAATAAAAAATCAGATTTATGCATACTTATATGCCAACCATATTGTACCAATTCAAATAAAAATATCCCTAACACAACCTGAACAAATAAGCTTTGAGAGCTTAGATTTAGTAATTGATAAGACGCTAGGAAATCATCCCATACCAATGGTATATATGTAGTCATTACTACATATGCAAAGAAGAAAATAATCCCTCTAAGTCTCCATAGTTTTATTTTAGGTAATTCTCTGGCTGGAAAAACTGATTCCCAAACCATTAAAGCTCCAAATATGGCCATTACGACCAAGGATACCGGGTCAATAACTATTTCAAGTGGTGTTGGTAAGCTTGCTATCAAATCTTTCATATCATAGTATTTTTTGATTGTTCAACTTCTGTTTAAGATTCTCTTTTCTTCGTAACCAAATACTTTTCAAGGTCAATTGGTCTTCTCTTTTTTTTGCTCTCATTTTTTTATTTTTCTGATATATAATAAGCGTTCATAATATCCTTTTCGATACGCTTAACAACTGTCGATTTAAACCCGGCTTCTTTTAACATTTGCGCTGCTTTTTGTGTTCCCCACATGGTACCAAGCCCCATTCCGCCCTGAGCTAAAGAGACCGTCATACAGTGCGCTGTAGATATCGAATACAATGATGGCGCTAAAGGATGCTCTAAATTCTCTTCTAAATTTGAGGAAGCATCTATATCCATCATCAAATAAGTACCGCCAACATTCAAATTGCTGTAGATGTTTTTTAACACCTTATTAGGAAAAGCCTGATCGTGAATAGCATCGAATGTGGTAATTAGATCGAACTTATTGTAGAAATCAAGTTCAGCTGCATCCATCTTTAAGAAGGTCGCATTATGCAGCTTTAACATGGTAGCATCTTTTACTGCTTGATCGATAGGCCCTTTGCAAAAATCAATACCTATAAAAGTACTGTTAGGAAAAACTTTTGCCAAAGTATTCATAGCAGTTCCACTACCGCAACCAATGTCTAACACATTGATTCCTTTTTCAAGTTTTTCGATCATACCATCTATCAAGGGGATCATTTCAGTGATAAGATTGCTTTTGTAGTTTTGTCCGCTATCCTCAGCCATCACTGTATGGAATCTCTCAAATTTATCATATGAGACTCCACCTCCATTTTTAAAGCATTCGAGCAATTCATTTTCAACATTCGCCATTACTGGGATGTATTGAAATAAAGTTGCGAAGTTATCGCTACCCGCGTCTCTAGTTAAGAAGGCGGCATGTTCTGCTGGCAAAAAATATGTTTTGTTCTGGGAATCATACTTCACAATCTTACCAACAGTCATCGCCGCCAACCATTCTCTTACATAGCGTTCGTTTATACGATTTTTATTTGCAAATTCTTGAGATGTAATTTTACCAGACTCACTTAATAGATCGAAAAGCTTTGCCCTATGACCAATAGATATCATAACTGATAATGATGCTTTATTAAAAGTATCTAACATAGCACCTGCAAATGCTTCTGCCTGTTCTAAGTTGATGTTACATAATTGACACATGTTAAATTCATTTTTAAATGTTAGTATTAATTTGAGTGACAAAAGTAATTGGGCGTTGAAGTATTTGAAAATAAACCAAGTAGACTCTAGGTAGTGGGCACTAATACTTTAAGTTAACAACTCAAATAGAGTTGTTAATTTTCAGTAAACAACAAGTAGACAGTCCGATTTAAAATATTGAAAAACAGAATTTTAAAGAGTGTTAAATTTTAAGAAATTCTATTCAAAAAAAAGTGTAAAAAAATAATTTTAAGCTCTTTCTAGTTGTAAAAAGTAGCTTAAAAGCTCATCTTCCGGGTCGAGATGTAGTTTTTTGCGAAGCCTATAACGTGCAGTTTTAGCACTTTCGGGTGAGATTCCTAGAATACTAGCGGTTTCTTTAATGTTAAGGTTCAAACGGGTTAGTGTACAAATCTTCAAATCATTTGCACTTAGATCAGGATGTTTTTCTTGTAATTTTTTATGAAAATCAACATGTACTTCTTCAAAAAATCGTTTAAAATCTTCCCAATCTCTATCAATATTTACATGCCGCTTGATTGTTCGACTTAGTTCATCAATAAGCTTATTTTGTTCTTTTACAGAAGAGTTTTTAGCTAAAATTGTCTTTTCTTGTAATTCTTGTAATAACTCATTTTTTTGAACAAAATTCAAGGCATATGAGGTCAGTTCTTTATTTTTAAAATCTAGTTTTTGTTGTAATTCCTGTTGCTTAAGATGAGCATTTTCTAATGCTGCGTTGGCCAATTCTTCTTTAGAACCCAATAATTCTTGCTTACGTTCGGCTAACACTTTATTTCTAAGGTTTCTTTGTCTAAGACCGTTTATTACTAATAAACCTATAATTGTAAGGGCAATTATACCAACAAACAAACTCCATTTAATAATTTTACTAGAACGTTCTTCCTCTTTTAACAAGGCTACTTCTTTTTCTTTTTTACTGAGTTCATTGTTAAATTCTAATGCCGCTATTTGCTTAGATTTATCAATATTGTAAATAGAATCTTTTAGAGCAATAAACTTGTCATAATACTCTAACGATTCTTTTAGCTTACCTTCTTGTTTATTAAGGATTTTTAATTCTTTATAAGCCTCTAGTTGATACTTACGTAATTTTTTTTTGTTAGCCTTATCTAAAGCTAAATTGAAATGAATTCTAGCGGCTTCAAAATCTTTCTTTATAACCAACAACTTTCCAAACTGAATTAGACCACCTATAAGCCCATCTTCATCATTTATACGCTTACTCATGACAATTGCTCTACTAATGTGATGTGTTGCCTGCTCTAATTCATTTTGTAGCAAAAATAATTCCCCCAACTTATTATGTGCTTCGGCCATTCCATATGTGAAATCACTTTCGGAATGCATGTTCAGCGCATTCGTTAAATATTCTTTGGCATCATATAATTTATTCTGAAGAATTAAAACGGAACCAATTTTTGTAAAGGTCGTTGCCACTCTTTGTTTTAAGTTCAATTGAGAAAACTTTTCAATTGCCCTATCATAGATTTCTAAAGCTCTTTTAAAATCCTCTAAATCTGCATATACCATGCCTGTATTCATTAGGCTATTGGCATAGCCTGCTTCATCATTAATTTCCGCATACTTCTTTTGTGATTCAGTAAGATACTCAAGAGCTAATTTAGGTTCACCTAAAGTCCAGTAAGCAACACCCAAGACTCTCTTAGCTTTAGCAACTCCTGAGTCGTATGACAACTCCTGAGATAACTTTAACGCTCGCTCTGCATAATCAATAGATTCTTGAGAATTTACAACCCAATAATTATAGCCGATTTGATTTAGTATATCTATCGTTTTTTCATTCTTATCTACAGTAATTTTTAATTCCTTTTGGAGGCTATCAATTGTTTTGAGTATTTGTCCATCTACCGAAAAAGTCGAGAATAAAACAAATATAAAGCAAAGAAAACGTTGCATATTTATAAGTTAGATAGGCAAATATAGTAATTGGAGGAAAATAAATAACCTGTAAAGTGTTAATTAAGAAAACTTTAAGCGCAAATCATAATAACGCTAAATAATATTAAAAACGCTGTGTCATTCATAGAAACAATTAAGTGACACCTTCAGGGTAACTTCTTATTTCACATTATTTGATTTCAAATGAAATCAAAACAAGCTAAATAGAACAATGTTGGCTCCTGAACCCTACTTTTTTATACTTAAAAAGCCTACAAATAATATTATTTGTAGGCTTTTGTTGCTATTTGATAGCATTTTCAGCGGAGAAAGAGGGTTACTCGCTTCGTTCGTGATCCCAAAAGAGAATCCTGGCCAAGCATAGAAACCTACAACAAGCTTCGCTTGCTAGTTTTTTGTTTCCACTTACTTGCAAAAGCAAGCTTTTGACGTTCGTGAAAACAAAAAACCCACAACTTTCGTTGTGGGTTTCCTTTTGCGGAGAAAGAGGGATTCGAACCCCCGGACCTGTTACAGTCAACAGTTTTCAAGACTGCCGCATTCGACCACTCTGCCATTTCTCCTGGGTCTCATCAGGTATTCCCTGAATGCGGGTGCAAATATAACAACCTTTTTCAATTACTCGAAATAAAAAAACGTTTTTTTTATGCAAGAATTAATCATAAATAAACTGTACTTTTATCAGCTTTATAACCAAATCGTTATGGAGTTTTCTTTTGACCTTCTTTTACTAGTTGTAATTGGTTTTATTGCTGGTGCTATTAATATACTCGCTGGAGGTGGTTCCTTATTAACATTACCGATACTAATTTTTTTAGGCCTTCCTCCTAATGTCGCCAATGGTACCAACAGAATTGCCATTATCATACAAAATATTTTTGCCGTACGAGGTTTTCAAAGTAAAGGTGTTTCTGCATTTCCATACAGTATATATTTAGCTTTATCCGCCACCGTTGGTGCTATAATAGGCGCCTCATTGGCTGTAGATATTAAAGGTGAGTTATTTAATAAGATTCTAGCAGGAGTCATGATTCTTATTGTGATTTACATGCTATTCAAACCAAAAATTAATACTGAAGAGATTGTTGAACGAATAACAGGCAAGTATTTTTGGTTAGGAATCTTGGCCTTCTTTTTTGTTGGAATATATGGAGGTTTTATTCAGGCTGGCGTCGGTTTTATTATGCTTCTCTTTTTGTCGATTATAAATAAATACGCTCTTGTAAAGAGTAATGCCATTAAGGTCTTCGTAGCCCTCGTATACTCGCTGGCAGCAGTGGCCATATTCGCCTATAATGGTCTTATCGATTGGCAGTACGGACTCGTATTATCAATTGGCAATGCCTCAGGTGGATGGTTTATGAGCAGATATTCTGTGAAAAAAGGAGATGGTTTTGTACGAATTGCAGTGATCGTAATGATTGTTGTGATGGCCCTAAAATTATTATTTCCTAATTTATTTTCTTTCAATTTCTCGAATTAGAAATTAAATCTTTGCTATTTTTGTGCTTATGAGCAACACTTTCGGAAAACTATTTACCTTAACTACATTTGGAGAATCTCATGGAACCGCAATTGGTGGTGTTATCGATGGCTGTCCGGCCGGATTAAAGATAGATCTTATCGCTATTCAGGCAGAATTAGATAGACGTAAACCCGGTCAGTCAAAAATAGTAACACAACGCAAAGAACCAGATCAAGTCGAGTTTTTATCGGGGATTTTTGAGGGTATAACTACAGGTACTTCTATTGGTTTTATTATTAAAAACACCAATCAGAAATCAAAAGACTATTCTGATATCAAAGAAACGTTTAGACCTTCACATGCCGATTATACTTATTCTAAGAAATATGGTCTACGCGACTATCGAGGTGGTGGACGCTCCTCAGCTCGTGAAACTGCGAATTGGATTGTTGCTGGATCAATCGCTAAGCAATTACTTAGTAGTATACAAATTAATGCTTTTACCTCATCTGTTGGAAGTATTACTTTAGATAAAAAATATCAGGAGTTGGAGCTTTCGAATACCGAAAATAATATGGTGCGTTGTCCGGATAACGAAGCTGCAGAGCGAATGATTCAACATATCCAAGAAATAAAGAAACAGGGAGACACCATTGGTGGTACCATTACTTGTGTTGCTCAACATGTTCCTATCGGACTCGGCGAACCTATATTTGACAAACTACATGCCAGATTAGGACAAGCAATGCTAGGATTAAATGCCGTTAAAGGATTTGAATATGGTAGCGGTTTCGAAGGAACAACTTTAAAAGGATCGGAACATAATGATGCATTTAATGGTGATGGTAGCACAAAGACTAATTTGTCTGGAGGAATTCAAGGAGGTATCTCCAATGGCATGGATATTTATTTCAAAGTTGCTTTTAAACCAGTAGCCACCCTTCTTCAAAAATACGATACCATCGACGCCGATGGAAATCATGTTGAAGTGCAAGGAAAAGGCAGGCACGACCCATGCGTAGTGCCGCGTGCCGTACCTATAGTCGAAGCCTTAACAGCCATGGTATTGGCTGACTTTTATTTGCTGGATAAATCAAGTAAACTGTAAAGTTTATAAATTACTTTTTTGCTACATTCTTAAGCTATCACGGCTATCTTTTTAAGCTAATTTTAAGCATCGAAAAGAAAGCATACATCAAAGGTCGGGGAGCGCAAATCAATACCCATAATCGTTTTTTACAGCATCAACATACTGTAGAAGATGAGTTTCTTAATTATTGTTTGAAAGAAGGTGAAAATCCAGACAACAATAGAACACAATACATAGAAATATTTCCAAAAACCATCTTAAACAAAGTAAAAAGTATTGACATCGGCATGCCATACTCTATGAACCCATATCAAGGATGTGAACATGGATGTATTTATTGCTATGCCAGAAACACCCATGAATATTGGGGTTATAGTGCTGGTTTAGATTTTGAAAGAAAAATTCTCTACAAAAAAAATGCTGCCGAATTACTAGAACAAAAACTAAAAAGTAATAATTGGGAAGCTCAAAATATTATGCTCTCAGGTAATACAGATTGCTATCAACCATTAGAGAAAAAATTAGAGCTTACGCGGAAAATATTACAAGTTTTTTTGAAATATCAACATCCGGTGAGCATCATTACCAAAAACGCATTAATTCTTAGAGATTTAGATATTTTAACTGAACTATCCAAATTAAACCTATTACATGTGAGCATCTCTATTACCTCATTACAAGAAGAGACCAGGCGGGTTCTAGAACCAAGAACTGCCTCGATTCCTAAACGGCTGAAGACACTAGAAATATTGGCGAGTAATGGCATTCCAGTAAATGTGATGATGGCACCTATTATCCCAGCAATTAATAGCCATGAAATTTTCAATCTAGTAAAGAAAGTAAGTGAATTAGGTGCTGTGTCTGCTGCCTACACCATGGTACGATTGAACGGTGCCATTGGCAAACTATTTAGAGATTGGGTTTTAAAAACATTCCCCGACAGGGCAAAAAAAATACTACATCAAATAGAAGCGTGTCATGGCGGTCAGTTAAACGATTCTCGCTTCGGCAAGCGAATGCGTGGAGATGGCCAGATTGCTGATCAGGTTGCCATGCAATTTCGTTTAGCTAGAAAAAAATATTTAGCCGATACCAGTTTGCCTCCTTTTGACTACACATTGTACCAGAAACTAAAAAACCCTCAATTAAAATTATTCTAAAAATAAAAAGGATAGGGTAGGAATTTTTCTTGCTCAGTTGTTTCATCCTTGAGACTAGTTATATCTAGTTGTGAAAACAATGTATACTAATTTGATATTTAAAACGTTTTCATTTTACGAGTTGAATATTAACTAAAACTTTTTATATGAAGAAAAGTTACTTAATATGTGCGCTCATAGGCACATTTTTTATCAACTCCCCTACACACGCTGATCCGCTAATAGAAAAATTAGAGGTTAAAAAATCCAACAACGTATCGTACGTAACCAGTGTTTCTAATACAGGGTGGTCTTATACATGTCAAGATGGTATAGACGTAGAATTATTGAGTCAAGGTATCAAAAACAATGTCCCTGCCTCAATTCCAATTCCAAATTCTGAAAATGTTGAACGTATTGTTGTAGAGATTGTCTACAAGGGGCAAAATCCTGGAAGCACAATCACTATTCAAGATGCAGACGGTAATTCATATACAGCTAATAGAGAGGTGCCCGCAGGTGGTAGCTCTAATGTATGGTATTACAGAACCGAATTGCCAGCAACAACTTCTATTAACTATTCAAACACCAATAAAGCACACAAAGCACAATCAATGTTGGCTTATGTGTTTAGAAAGAAAAACAACGGTATTGGCAGCTCTGGAGTCTTTACGGCTATTGGAGGCTATAACAATATTGAAACGATAAAAATACCAATCACTACCGATGTAGGCCCGAGAAGTGTAGATGTTGAATTACCTATATCTGAACTAACGCCAGATGGTCGTTATATTCATATTGAAGTGTCAGCCGCTGACGGTAGTTTTGCTGAATTAACAGAAAGAATTTATGATTTTCCTGACGGACAATGTTGTATCAAAATTTTTGAGTTAACCTTGGACAATGTTGCGGGAAATGTAGATGAAATAGAAATAAAAATTGATACTAGAAATGGTCAAAATGGTTGTCTCAATGGACAATCATGGGTTATGGGCGGTGCAGTAAAAACAGATGTGCATTGTTCATGTTTGAATGATGACACACCTCCACAACCCGACGCTACAAGTTTAGTGACACTAACTGGTGAGTGTAGTGTTGCGGCTCCAGTGGCTCCAACAGCAAGTGATAATTGTGATGGTGAAGGTGTAATTACTGGAACAACGACAACTACTTTTCCAATAACAACACCAGGAACGACAACGGTGACTTGGACCTTTACGGATACCGCGGGTAATAGCAGCACACAAACACAAAAAGTTGTGATAGAAGATGTGACAGCACCAGTAGCCGATAGCTCAGGCTTAGCAGATTTAACAGATGAATGTAGTATTGCCAACCCAACGGCACCTACCGCAACTGATAATTGTGATGGCACCATAACAGGAACCACTACTACAAGCTTTCCGATTACAACATCAGGAACAACAATAGTAACATGGACCTTTACCGATGCCGCGGGTAATAGCAGTATTCAAACTCAAAATGTAATTATAAATGATGTAACAGCTCCAGTGGCGAACATCGCGAGTTTACCAGATCTAACAGGAGAATGTAGCGTTTCAGCTCCATCAGCTCCAACGGCAACAGATAATTGTAATGGATCAGTCATAGGAACTACAACCGAGACCTTTCCAATTACAACACCAGGAACAACAGTCATCACATGGACGTACACCGATGTAGACGGTAATAGCTCCACGCAAACACAGCGAGTGATTATTCATGATGTAACAGCTCCTGTAGCAAATGCTACAAATTTAGCAGCTTTAACAGGAGAATGCAGTGTTGCTGCGCCAACCGCACCAACAGCAACTGATAATTGTGATGGAACAATCACAGGAACGACTACAACGACTTTTCCAGTAACAACACCAGGAACTACGGTCATTACATGGACGTTTACAGATGCAGAAGGAAATAGCAGTACGCAAACACAAAATGTAGTTATTAACGACGTTACAGCGCCAGTTGCTGATATAACGAACTTAGCAAATTTAACAGGTCAATGTAGTGTTGCGGCTCCAACCGCTCCAACAGCAAGTGATAATTGTAATGGTACAATTTCAGGAACCACACCTACTGTCTTTCCTATAACAACACCGGGAACTACAATAATCACATGGACGTTCACGGATGCTGCCGGTAATAGCAGTACTCAAACACAGAATGTTATTATTAGTGATGTGACTGCACCTGTGGCGAATGCCACCAACTTGCCAAATTTAGTTGGAGAGTGTAGCCCGCCTGCAACACCAACCGCTCCAACAGCAACAGATAATTGTGATGGTACGGTTACAGGAACCACAACTACCGTTTTCCCGATAACATCGAATGGAACCACGGTCATAACATGGACGTTTACAGATAGTGCTGGCAACAGTAGTACACAAACACAGAATGTTATTATTAATGATACGACACCTCCTGTAGCTGACGCTGCTAGTTTAGCAGATTTGACAAGCACATGTAGCATGTCGGCTCCAACGCCGCCAACTGCTACTGATAGCTGTGATAGTACAGGATCAATCATCGGAACAACGACAACGACGTTCCCAATAACAACACAAGGAACAACCGTAATAACATGGACCTTTACAGATACTGCTGGTAATAGTAGCACACAAACACAGAATGTTATTCTCAATGATGTGACACCACCAACTGCTGATAATTTAGAAGATAGCTTGTTAGTATTTGATTTTAATAATTTACCAGAAGTTACATTTAGTGATGACTGTTCTGATGTTACAATAGAGTATACAGAATATGAGGCTATTCAGTCATGCTGGGCTGATTTTGGACCTGGTAATAGTACTACAAATGTACGTTTCGAAGGTGTTCCTTTTGATGAGAATCACCATTGGGAGAATGGCTATGTGATGAAGCTTTTAAATTTTGCACCTAAAGTTATTGGTAGAGTGGTCAACAATACTGATCCTACCTCGGGCTGGATTGTAGAGATTTACTTTGAATCATTGAAAAGCTATAATGCGTGGATCGCCTCAGGTGGTCAAACTGATAACGACAGTTTAGCAAACCAAAGGCAATATGCAAATGTTGACTTTACAAAACCTTATAGTTTCAAAGGGTTCGGTAGTTATACAAATTCAACAATTACATTGTTAGAAAATACCGATCCTCATTATATTGAAATTGGTGAAAAAGCTGAATTCGGTACAAACGGAGCTGGCTTCAAAATAGCCTATGAAGGTACGATAAACGGTGTTGCTATTGGCAACGGTGGAACTCAAAACATCGAGATGTTTGCTGCACTAGATAGATGTATCGATTTGAGAGGTAGATTATTGGTTAGAGAATGGATTGTTACAGATGCCGCAGGAAACTCGCAGGTATTTATACAGCGATTAGAATCAGAAGAGTAACAAACTATTAGTTTAAATTAAAATTAGACACAATGAAAAAATTAAATTTACTATATATATGCTGTTGCTTAGGTCTAATGACGCAAGCACAGATTCAAGAAGAAAATTTCGATGCTGCTACCCTACCTTCTGGTTGGTCGGTTACTAATAATAATGAATGTTCATGGAAGTTTGGTTATACAGACAACTTACCATTTATGAATCCGGCTACGCCAGTTAAATTAGGCAGTGGTAGTGTGATCTTCAATGATAATAAATGCGGTGCATTTGTGAATAACAAACTAGAATTAGAAGGACCTGAAGTTGATTTATCTGCTGCAGGCGTATTCAAGGCGGCCATAGAGATTGTATACAATCACCAAGCTTTTGTGAATTCTGGAAACTTTATGGTTGATGTTTGGGATGGTGACGATTGGCAAAATGTGCTTACCGTAGCCGATGATAGTCCAGCAAAAGGAAGTGCCGATATCGCTACAACCACAACAATAGATGTCTCAGATTATATAAACAGTGCGTTCAAAGTACGTTTCGCATATGATGACGAAAACACCAGAACATACGGTGTGGCTATTGATAACTATAAATTAATTAACACTGCCCCAACAGGTGGCTTTGTATATTATCCGAATCCAGTGAATGACGATTTAAATATACGTGCAAGAGAAAATATCTCTATCATCAACGTATACAATTCAATCGGACAATTAGTAATGAGTAAGCGTCCGAGTGAAATCGCAACAAAACTAGAGATGGGCACCTTAGCCAGTGGCATGTACTTAGTGCAACTCGAAGCTGGAAGTTTAAAAGAGAATTTTAAAATATTTAAAAAATAGAAGATTAATTGCCTTGTCTGAAAGCGTCTGTTCACTGCCGAACAGGCGCTTTTTATTTGTGTAAAAATGATCAAATTATAGCGAACATCACATCAATATAAGCAGTAGTCACTTTAGAAGACCTAATAAATCTCAAATATGCGGTAATTATTAGGAAAAGTAGGTATCTTTGCGCATCTTAAAATTAATAAAATGACAGACGGATTATACGCAAAATTCAACACCTCAAAAGGTGCTATTTTAGTGAATTTAGAATTTGAAAAAACTCCTGGTACTGTAGGTAACTTTGTTGCTTTAGCAGAAGGAAATCTAGAAAACTCGGCAAAACCTCAAGGAAATCCTTACTATAACGGTTTGAAATTTCATAGAGTGATTGCTGACTTTATGATTCAAGGTGGATGCCCTCAAGGTACAGGTACAGGAAACCCGGGATATAGCTTCGATGACGAATTTCATCCAGAATTAAAACATGATAAACCAGGTATATTATCAATGGCCAACTCTGGTCCTGCAACGAATGGTAGCCAATTTTTTATTACGCATGTAGAAACACCTTGGTTAGACAATAAACATACGGTTTTTGGAAATGTAATTGAAGGACAAGATATCGTTGATGCTATTCAACAAAATGATGAGTTGACATCTATAGAGATTTTGAAAGTGGGCGCTTCCGCGGAAGCATTCAATCCTATTGAGGCTTTTAGAAAATTTGAAGGTGGTAGAGCTGAACGTGAAGCGGTTGAAAGAGAAGCTCAAGAAAAAATTTTAAATGACGCTTCGGCTGGGTTTAAAAAGACAGATAGTGGCTTACGTTATCAGATTATCCAAGAAGGTAACGGCGCTCAAGCAACCAAAGGAGCGATGGTCTCTGTGCACTATAAAGGACAATTATTGGATGGAACTGTTTTCGATTCTTCTTATAAGAGAAAAGAACCGATTGATTTTACCATTGGTGTAGGTCAAGTTATTCCAGGATGGGATGAAGGAATTCAATTACTCAAAGTTGGTGATAAAGCCCGCATGGTAATACCTTCTGACTTAGCATATGGTTCAAGAGGCGCAGGTGGTGTAATTCCTCCAAATGCTCCATTAATTTTTGACGTAGAATTGGTAAACGTAAAATAAAGCCAATCAAAACATACGAAAGCAAACGTAATAATCGTTTATATAGATCCCAGCCTGTTTTTAGCTGGGATTTTTATTTGAATGCTTTTTTTTATTATATTAGTTGAATAATAGGACTTTATGCAACGTCTAAAACCATCGAAAGGAAAATTATTAGTAGCCGAACCGTCTATTTTAAATGACACGTCGTTTAATAGATCGATTGTGCTACTTTCTGAACATAATGATGAAGGCGCGATTGGTTTTATTATCAACAAACCTTCAGAATTCACTATCAGCGATATCATTCCTGAGATCGAATCTAGCCTTAGAATCTATATTGGTGGTCCGGTTGCCACTGAAAACCTCTATTTTGTGCATCGTATGCCCGAATTAATTTCGGACAGTATTGAAATTGGTGATGGTATTTTTTGGGGAGGTAATTTTGACAACGTACAACAGTTGTTAGACAATGATGTTTTAACAAACGATGATATTCGATTCTTTCTTGGTTATTCTGGCTGGAGTAAAGATCAGTTACAAGATGAATTGAATACAACTTCTTGGAAAGTCATTGAAAATAGTCACCAAAATATTTTTGACATTTCACATAAATCTTTCTGGAAAGATGAACTGATGAAATTTGGTGGTGAATATCAGATCTGGGCAAACGCCCCTGAAAATCCTAGTTTAAATTAGTAAGCGAACTTGACAGTCATTACTAAATCCTCTTTATTCAAAACATATATATTCAGTACTTTTCTCCTATTTATTATTTCATGTAGTCATGAAGAAGTCGCAACAAAAAGCTACCATTATTCAGGAAACAGTAGACCAACATCGGATTCGTTAAAAGTGAATATCCAATTAAGTGACTTAAGTAATTTCAACCAGTTATTCACTAAAATTGACTCTGTTGTTTGTTTAGGTGAAAATAAAAGACCGATTTTAATCATAGAGAAAAATGACACAATCTACAACTTAGAAGCCGCAAATTATTGTCCGATGAATAGTGTTATCGGTTGTTATAATGAACGCTACGAAATATCAATCAAACCCGATTCTATTTATGTGAGTATCGATTATATAATCGCGATCGATAGTTTAAAATCTATTCTAGACAAACATATCATTAATGAAAATAACGATTATCAATTTTCCAATTCTCCGCAAAAAGCAATTATTTCATTTAGCGCAGACAGTATTACTGATATCAAAACAATAGAAAAAACCCTATTAAATACTTTTGAGCATTTTAATGCTATAAATGCCAGAAAAGGAGATAGTCTACCGCTCCATATTAGATTTGAAAAAGAACTATGGATTGATTATATGAGAAGTCTAGGTCCACTGCCTCCACCTCCACCCCTTATAAAAGAAGTTGAAGTTATCAACTAGCCTAATAAAGCCGAAGCTCTTAGTTTAGTACCAATCTCTCTTGACACTTGTACCTCATAAGTCTTACGACGGTATTTCGTTACTGGTTGAATACCTATGATAGCGTTTGTAATAAAGACTTCGTCAGCCTTTTGTAATTCAAAAGGTGAGATTTCAGTTTCTTCAATACTATAATTCGGGTCCTTTTGAAGTTGTTCAATGATTTTCTTTCGGATGATGCCTTTAATACAACCTTCGGTTAAGGCGGGTGTCATAATTGTAGTGCCTTTGACTAAAAAGATATTGCCATTTGTGGCTTCCGCCAATCGCTTTTGTTCATTCAACAATAGTAAATTGTCATAGCCATTTTCTTCTCTAAAAACGTTTGCTATAACGTTGATCAATCTATTGGTTGATTTTATGGTAGATAATAATCCCGCATATACATAGTGATCTTTATACAATTCTATCTCATAAGGCTCTTTGAGGGCGTTTTTTAATTCACTTGCTTCGATTAAAAAGTCAGTTTCATTAGTAGTTGGCGTATACAAGCCGCCCGTTTTTCTAAAGACCGAGAATCGAATTCGAGCATTACTTAACTTGAGCGCTTCAACAAGATTTAGAATTTCTTCTTCAAAATATTCTAGGGTGAAGTGCATGGCTATGTGCATGCGAAGCATGCGTGATGAAGCCATCAATCTAAAATAATGATCTTCGGCAAAAATTACCTTTTTATGTTCTACCTTAATGGTTTCAAAAATTCCGTCTCCATATTTGAAAGCACGGTTATCAGGAGAAATAGATACTTCTTCTTTCGATAAGATTCTCCCATTATAATTTAGCATACTCACATTTTTTCAGGGTACAAAGCTAATTAAAAAAAGCCTTGATTTCTCAAGGCTTTAGATAATAAATCGTTGTTGTATTAAGCACCGATTGTATGTTTCAATTCACTAATTTGATTTTCCCAAAACATCTTAGATTCTTCAACTTCATCATCGTCTGCAAAAGCGGTTACAATAAGCGAAACATCTTTCGTAATGGCATCGACCTCAATTCTAAACTCAAAAAATGTATCATCATCTTCTGCGAGCCATTTATAACGAATACGCTCATTTGTTTTATAAGATACTCGTTTCGCTTCCTCCTCTGAATCGTCCCAAATGAATGTAAATAAATCACTTCTGGAATTTACATTATCAGCAAACCATTCTGCCAAACCATCAGGTGTAGACAAGTACTGATACAAGAACGCTGGAGATGAGTGTATGGGAAACTCTATATCGAATTTAATTTTTTCTGACATTTAATTTTTTTTTCTCTAGGAGTGACAATATATATATTATTTATTTGATAAAAAACTTTTTGCAAAAATTTAAACATTCATGCTTGTGTCAACTAAATTTGTTTTTATATTTGCAACCGCGAAATGGCGAGGTAGCTCAGATGGTTAGAGCGCAGGATTCATAACCCTGAGGTCGGCAGTTCAATTCTGCTCCTCGCTACAAGAAAAAGCTCCAAAATTGGAGCTTTTTTTATTTCGAAAAACGTAGCAAGCTTGCTTGTTTAAGTTTAGAGAAATAAAAAATGAGCAACACAAAAAGTGTTGCTTTTTCTTGTAAAACTTGCCCCATTCAGAACCAGCGAAGCTAATTCCTGTTCAAAACTCAAAATACTTATACTATACGAAGGTGATTCGTTTTCTTGTAAAGCATCTTCAACTCAGCATCAGCAAAATCAATTCTTAACAAACGAAGTAAGGACATCCCAACTTTAATTACTCCAGATACGCAACCAACACTCAACTTTTTAATCTTCTAAGAAAGCAACCAGTCATGAAAAAAATAAGCTATTTCATTTTTATTGTATTCTTCGGGCTTACAGGATGTAACAGCGATGAATCTATCTCTCAAGAAAGTGAACTTAAGACCTTACAAGAACAGTTTGAAGAAATTACGGACATGATTGAAGGTGTGACTTGCAGTGATCCTGATAATTGGACTTTTACTGCATATGGCAGTAAAGCATGCGGTGGCCCCCAAGGTTTTATAGCCTATCCTCTTGCAATTGATACCGTCACCTTTCTCGAAAAAATAGAAGCTTATACGCTTGCAGAGGAAGAATTCAATACAAAATGGGGTGTCATCTCTGATTGTGCGGTAGTTCCAAGCCCAGGAAGTGTGACCTGCGAAAATGGAAAACCTGTTCTCAAATAATCATTTTAGTGAACCCAACATTTCATTCTTAAAAAAGAAAAAACCCAAGTAGCACAACTTGGGTTCTTTACAAGGGAGAAAGTAATCTCTAAAATAGTAGGCTTCTATTGATGCCTAAAATATTATCCTTTGTATAGGTATTCAAGAAACTATCTGTAAAATGATTTTTACCTAATAAAGGCTGTTTCTTTAATATCGCCTGAATATCTCTTTGACTGTAATCTTCTAACATGGGCTTTGCTAATTCTGCAAAACTATAGTGCCATGGCTCATATTTAAACCCTTTACGACTATGATCATTAGTATACACTCTATAATAGCCATATTTATGTGCATTGGTATCCATCCATTCTCTAAAAGATTTATAAATACCATATCCGTGAAAATTCTTGGTACTTAATGGATATCTCGATGTTTTAATACTTCCATCAACAACATCTATTTCTGTACCCCAATGATGTCTAGAACTTCCTGGTATCGCTGTATATCTTATATTATACAATACCGCATGCTTAGATGACAAATTTCTAGAGCGGTATCTTTTATATTTACGAGTCCATATCAAGTTTTGATGATTAAAACTTCTATAGCTAGATACGACTCTAATATTCATTCCACTCTTTCGAGCCGCATAATTCATTTCTAAAAAGGCTTGATGGGCCTTTTTTTGCAATTTATATCCCGTTCCGTAAAGTTTAGGGTTGCCTTTACCTATCAAATCACTTTCTGAAAAAATAGATGTTTTGGTATTGGTAAATGCCAAATTTGGACTTGATATCACTACAATACCTGCAAAAGCGGAGTTTTTTAAAAATTTTCTTCTTGAATTCACCTGAATTTGATTCTTTAATTAAACACGATTAAACTAATCCGCCAAACTCCTTCCCTAAAGGCGAATTAGATTTAATACAATTCTGTGTAACTAAAATAATTAATATCTCAGGGGGTTTTTAACCTGATTTTTGCAGTTATTAACATTTTGAATGTTTATTTAATGTTAATAAAATCAAGAACTAAAAATAGTTCTACTATATTTTAAAGTGATGATAATCAATATTTTAAATTTAATATTTAATCATATATACATGTTGCAGTTATCAACAATATTGAATTTTCATGAATTTCATCAACAAAATGGAAACAGAAAAATAGGGCGATTACTATATGCCCTTATTCAAAATATGATGTAAAAACAACTTTAGTAAGCAGTCGTTTTTTTAAGCTTTCTTGGGTTGTTTTTTTGCTTTTTTGCTCCCCTCATACATTTCATATTTCACAAATCGACAATCAAGCTTTCCGTTGTAGACTTGAATTTTTTTAGAGGTTCGTAAGCCTACATTTTTTAAACCCTGCTGAAAGTCAGAAGTAATTAACCAAGCATCTGTATTAGGGTATCCATGTTTTAAGGTATTACCAATCTCTCGATAAAAAATAGGAACGTCGATCTCCAATCGTTCACCGTAGGGCGGATTGAATAAGACAATTGTTTTTCCTTCTAAATCTTTCTCTGTATTAAAGAAATTTTCATGTTTGATGTCGATAAACTCCTCTAAATGTGCGTTTTTAACATTATCTACTGCCTTTCGTACAGCAGACGGTGCTTTGTCATAACCAATTATTTTACGATAAGATTCTCTTGTTTTTTTCAACAAAGATTCGCGAATTTTCTCAAATAACTCTGCATCAAAATCATTCCATTTTTCAAAACCGAATTCACGTCTATTGATATTTGCTGGAATATTGTTTGCAATCATTGCCGCCTCAATTAGAATGGTGCCACTACCACACATTGGGTCTATAAAATGTTGTGTGCCATCATAACCAGAATGCAATACCAATCCCGCTGCTAATACTTCATTAATCGGAGCTATATTCGTAGCACTTCTATAACCTCTTTTATGCAAAGAATCACCCGAGCTATCTAATGAAACTGTACAAAACTGCTTTTGAATATGAATATTTAACTGCACGTCGGGATGTTTAATATCAATATTAGGTCGTTTCCCAAATTTATCACGGAAATAATCGACAATGGCATCTTTAGATTTTAATGCTGTATAGTGTGAATGTGTGAAATTATCAGAATTGACAACGGCATCTATAGCGAATGTTCCGTTTTCACTAAAATAGCGTTCCCATTTGATCAACTGTAATTGATTGTATAATTCATCTTCGGAGTTTACTCTGAATTTTTTAATTGGTTTTAATATCCTAACGGCCGTGCGAAGCGCCAAACTAGCTTTATACATAAAACCGTTATCGCCGACAAAAGAAACGTTTCTAATACCTTCACGCACATCCATCGCACCTAATTGTCTTAACTCCTTCGCTAATAAGCCTTCAAAACCAAACATGGTTTTAGCTACCATTTTAAAATTATCACCCATCAAAAAATATTTGCTACAAAAATACCCATTTTTAAAATGCTACAATTTGATTTCTTACTTTTGTTGCCTTATTAATTTTATACAACAAAAAATGGAGTGGTTTCAACATTGGTTTGATACAACATATTACCATATTCTCTATCAAGACCGAAATGATGAAGAAGCACAATTATTTATGTGCAACCTTACTTCTTTTTTAAACCTGAAGAAGAATAGTAAAGTCTTGGATTTACCTTGTGGGAAAGGCAGACATTCGATTTTCTTAAATTCATTAGGTTTTGATGTTATTGGTGCAGACCTATCTAAAAACAGCATCGCCCATGCTAAAAACTTTGAGAATGAATCACTAAGTTTCGAAGTACATGATATGAGAGATCCTTTCAAAACTAAATTTGACGCTATTCTTAATCTGTTTACCAGTTTTGGTTATTTCGATGAAGATGAAGTAAATATTAAGGTTCTGAAAAACTTAAAAAACGGACTCTCAGAGAATGGTGTACTAGTGATCGATTTTATGAATGTAGCTTTCGTAGAAAAAAAGTTGGTGAAAGAAGAGGTGATTACAAAAAATTCTATCGATTTTAATATACATAGATCCATAGAAAATGGCTTTATAAAGAAAGATATTCGCTTTCACGCAGACGGAAATGAGCACCATTACAACGAATACGTTCGTTACATTACGCTCAGCACTTTTAAAAAGTATATTGCTGCCGCAGGTTTAAAATTAAAACATACTTTTGGTGATTATGATTTGAATGCGTTTGATATTGAAAATTCGAATCGATTAATATTAGTACTAGAATGAACTATATAGCGCTTATCGCCTCTGTTTTGGTCGGCTACCTAGTTGTTATTTTGGCCAAGCCAAAAGGAAAATCAACACAATTATTACTCTCATTTAGTGGGGCTTACCTCCTATCTACAACGGTGTTGCATTTACTACCAGAAGTATTTGAATCTCACCAAGAGCATATCGGAGCCTATATTCTCGTAGGTATTTTATTACAAACCATTCTAGAATATTTTTCAAAAGGTGTTGAGCATGGGCACGTTCATATTCATAGTCATATCAACAAAATTCCATGGCTCCTATTTTTGAGTTTGTATATTCATGCTTTTGTTGAAGGCATTCCATTAGCTACTATTGAAAATAGTACTCTTTTATGGGCCATTGTCGTGCATAAAATTCCAATTAGTATTGTACTAGTAGCTTTCTTATTGAAATCTGATTTCCTTAAGAAACATGCATTGATGCTCATCATTCTATTTGCATTGATGAGTCCCTTAGGTTCTTTTTTAAGTGAGAAAATTCCGTTTTTCGCCACCTATCAGCATGCCATAACCGCTATTGTAATTGGTGTATTTTTGCATATTGCTACGGCTATTTTATTTGAAACCACAGAAAACCATCAATTTAACATAAAGAAATTTGTAGTGGTGTTATTGGGATTTGGAACGGCTATGTTAACCACATATATGATTGGTCACTAATTGGCTACATTACTCAAAAACTTGATCCGCATTAAGCGCAACTCTTCTTCATCATAATCGCCATCAAATTCATCTAAGGCCATTTGAATTTTGTCGCTATCGGCCTCCATAAAGTAATCATAGATTTCTTCTTGCTGATCTTCGTCTAATAAATCATTAAGACTATAATCAATATTGAGTTTCGTACCAGAATAAACAATACGCTCCATTTCCTTGGTCAATTCATCCATTGATAGACCTTTAGAACTCGCAATATCAATTAATGGTAGTTTCCTATCTGTATTTTGAATGATGTACAGTTTTAAAGCAGAATTCATTCCTGTACTTTTGACGACCAAATCATCAGGACGGGTAATATCATTCTCATCAACATACGTAGAAATTATTGCTAAGAATTCCTTCCCAAATTTCTTCGCTTTACCATCACCTACGCCGTGCACATTCGACAGTTCTTCAATTGAAATTGGATACTTCAATGTCATATCTTCCAATGATGGATCTTGGAAAACTGCAAAAGGAGGAACACCTAATTTTTTTCCTACTTTTTTACGTAAATCTTTGAGCATCGCCATCAACTGTTCATCTACGACACCTCCAGAACCTTTTGCATTTGTGACGATATTCGTATCATCACCCATGGCATACACATGATCTTCAGTCATCATAAACGATTCTGGCTTTTCAAGAAAATCTCTTCCTTTTTCGGTCACTTTCAATACACCATATTGTTCAATTTCTTTACTCACGTAGCCGGCCACTAATATTTGTCGTATCAAAGCCATCCAATGATTTGCTTCTTTACTCGAACCGGTTCCGAAAAATGACTGACTATCGGTTTTTCTTGACTTTAGTAATGCATTACTTTTACCAACAATAGTATTGACAACTTCTTTAGACTTATACTCTTGATTGGTATCTCTTATCACTTCCAATAACAACTTCACATCATCTTGCGCTTCAAACTTCTTTTTCGGATTCCGTACATTGTCATCCATATCAGCACCTTCCCCATTCACTTCATCAAATTCTTCACCAAAATAATGTAACAGAAATTTTCGCCTCGACATAGACGTTTCTGCATAAGAAACAACTTCTTGCAGCAATGCATGTCCTATCTCTTGCTCAGCAACTGGTTTCCCAGATAAAAACTTCTCTAACTTCTCAATGTCCTTATAGGCATAAAATGCCAAACAATAGCCTTCTCCTCCATCTCGTCCTGCTCTACCCGTTTCTTGATAATAGCTTTCTAAACTCTTTGGGATATCATGATGAATTACAAAACGAACATCTGGCTTGTCTATTCCCATCCCGAAGGCAATAGTAGCTACTACAACATCGACATCTTCCATCAAAAACATATCTTGATGTTTTGCTCTTTTTTTAGCATCTAAACCCGCATGATATGGTACTGCTTTGACACCATTTACCTGAAGTATTTGTGCTATTTCCTCGACCTTCTTCCTACTCAAGCAATAGATGATTCCTGATTTTCCCTGGTACTGACGTACGAAGCGAATAATATCTTTATCGATATCTTTAGTTTTAGGACGCACGTCATAAAAAAGATTTGCTCTATTAAACGAAGCTTTAAAGGTAGTTGCTCCTGTCATTCCCAAGTTTTTCAAAATATCCTCTTGAACTTTTGGTGTGGCCGTTGCAGTCAACCCAATAATAGGCACATCATCAATTTTCTTAATGATATTTTTTAGGTTTCTATACTCTGGTCGGAAATCATGTCCCCATTCTGAAATACAATGTGCTTCGTCAATAGCCACAAAAGATATTTTTTGATCTTTTAAGAAGTCAACATATTCTTCCTTTGTCAAACTTTCGGGTGCTACATATAATAATTTTGTGATACCATTTCTAATATCATTCATTACTTGAGCGACTTCCGTTTTATTCAAAGAAGAATTTAACACATGAGCAATACCATGCTCTGATGAGATCCCTCGTATGGCATCTACTTGATTTTTCATTAAAGCGATCAGTGGTGAAACAACAATTGCTGTTCCTTCTTGAATTAATGCAGGTAATTGATAACACAATGATTTTCCACCACCTGTAGGCATAATAACAAAGGTATTTTCTTTGTTGATTAGACTAGTAATCACCTGTTCCTGCAATCCTTTAAATTGACCGAAACCAAAATACTTTTTTAAAGCACTGTGTAAGTCGTTTTTTGTCACTCTGAATTATTATTATCTGTATATTTTAAATACATTTGCAATTAAAGATACTACTTATTTTTATTCTGAAAAAATCAAATTTTGAAAATCAAAAAAAATATTTTAGCCATTGCAAAAGAAACTATTTCTACTGAAAGTAAAGCGATTGCGAATTTAATAAATTTTTTGGATACCGACTTTGAAAAAGCGGTTAACTTCATCTTAGAAGCGAAAGGAAGGGTGATTGTTACTGGTATCGGTAAAAGTGCCAATATTGCCACTAAAATAGTAGCGACCTTAAATTCTACCGGTACGCCTGCGATTTTTATGCACGCTGCTGATGCCATTCATGGAGATTTAGGAATTGTACAGAAAGATGACGTCGTTATTTGTATTTCTAAAAGTGGAAATACACCAGAAGTAAAAGTATTAGTGCCTTTGATCAAAAACTCAAACAACAAAATTATAGCCATTACCGGAAATACGAGTTCTTATTTAGCAACGCATGCCGACTTCACTTTAAATACTTTTGTGGAGCACGAAGCTTGTCCGAATAATTTAGCTCCAACTACCAGTACCACCGCCCAGTTAGTAATGGGAGATGCCTTGGCTGTTGCCTTATTAGAAATGCGAGCTTTTACGAGTGAAGATTTTGCGAAATATCACCCTGGCGGTACTTTGGGTAAGCGGTTATACCTTAGGGTTCAAGATCTTGTTGAAAAAAATGAGGCTCCGCAAGTAAGTTCTACAAGTAATATTCGAGATGTTATCATCGAAATATCTGAAAAACGCTTAGGGACAACTGCTGTGGTTCAAAATGATCGTATTGTTGGAATTATTACTGATGGTGATATTAGAAGAATGTTAAAAAACAATCAAGATATTGAACATTTGACTGCGAAAGATATCATGAGTAAAGACCCAAAAACAATCGATGTGAATGCAATGGCCATTGACGCGTTAGAAGTTATGGAAACCCACAATATAACCCAGATTTTGGCTGTTGAAAATGAAACGTATGTAGGTGTTGTTCATTTACATGATTTATTAAAAGAAGGAATTATTTAAGATGAGTACAGAAAAAAATGAAATGTCATTTTTAGATCATCTTGAGGTATTGAGATGGACTTTAGTAAGATCGGCTGCTGCCGTTTTCGTAGTGAGTATTTTTGCCTTCCTCATGAAGGATTTTATTTTTAATAGCATTATTCTTTCTCCGAAGGATGCAACTTTTTGGACCTACGAGTTCTTATGTAATATTTCTAAAAAGTTTGGAACTGAAGGTTTATGTATTGACGAAATACCTTTCATCGTACAAAGTAGAACCATGGCCGGTCAATTTTCGGCGCACATATGGACTTCTATTACAGCAGGTTTCATCTTAGCATTTCCTTTCATTCTATGGGAAATATGGAAATTTATCAAGCCTGGATTGTATCCAAAAGAACGTAAAAATGCCAGGAGCTTCATTATCATTTCCTCTTTTCTATTCTTTGTTGGAATTCTATTTGGTTACTACGTAATTACGCCATTATCTGTGAACTTTTTAGGTGCCTATCGCGTTGCGGACGAGGTAAAAAATAATATCGACTTGGCATCTTATATAGGATTATTAAGAGCTTCGGTACTTTCTGCTGGTCTAATTTTCGAAATGCCTATCATTATTTTCTTTTTAACGAAAATGGGCTTAGTTACTCCAGAATTCCTTAGAAAGTACAGGAAATATACGCTCGTAATAGTGCTTATTTTAGCAGCTTTAATAACTCCTCCAGATGTTATTAGCCAGATCATTGTAGCCATACCAATGATGATCCTCTATGAAATAAGTATTACGATTTCTAAAGTTATCATCCGAAAAGAAAAAAAGGAAGCTGGTTTAAGAAAATCATAACACCTTATCAATGAACTTTATGTATTTTTGTTAGAGAACTAAATTTTGCTTTTATGAAAATGGCAACCTCCGTTGAGGAATATATTGAAAGTCAAGAGGTCTATAAAAAAGGCTTAGAAATATTGCGCGAGTTAATGCTATCGACAGACTTACAAGAAACGGTAAAATGGGGCATGCCAACATATACCATAAATAATAAAAATGTAATAGGAATTAGCGCCTTTAAGCACCATTTTGGTATTTGGTTTTTCAATGGGGTTTTCTTGACAGATCCACATCAGATATTATACAATGCCCAAGAAGGAAAAACAAAAGGTTTACGTCAATTGAGATATACGGATGTTAACGAAATCGATAAAAGTATTATTTTAGCTTATGTGTACGAAGCAATTGACAATCAACGAAAAGGGCTAGAAATAAAACCAGCTAAAAAAGCGATAGTAATTCCGAAGGAATTGGCCAACGTACTTGCTGAAAACGACAAATTAGCCGGACTATTTGAAAGCCTAACCGTAGGAAAGAAAAAGGAATTCGCGGAGTATATTAACAGTGCGAAAAGAGAAGATACAAAGATGAAGAGATTAGAGAAGATCATTCCAATGATTCTAAATAATATCGGACTGAATGATAAATACAGATAAGAACGCATGATATTAAGAGCAGAAAATATTCAAAAAATATATGGTAGTCGAAAGGTCGTGAAAGGTATCTCCTTACAGGTTGAGCAAGGTGAAATTATAGGACTTTTAGGTCCGAATGGAGCTGGTAAGACGACGTCTTTCTATATGATTGTAGGAATGGTAAAGCCAAATGAAGGTAATATTTATTTAGACGACGAAGATATTACGCAAGATTCTATGTACAAACGTGCTCAAAAAGGGGTGGGTTATCTCGCACAAGAAGCCTCTGTTTTTAGAAAGTTATCTGTAGAAGATAATATTTTATCTGTACTGCAGTTTACTGAGCTTTCGAAAGCGCAGCAAAAAGAAAAATTAGAATCGTTGATAGATGAGTTCAGTTTAGGGCATGTCCGTAAAAATCGTGGTGATTTACTATCGGGTGGAGAACGTAGAAGAACCGAAATAGCTAGAGCACTTGCTTCAGACCCCAAATTCATTTTGTTGGATGAACCCTTTGCTGGTGTAGACCCCATTGCCGTAGAAGACATTCAAAGTATCGTAGCGCATTTAAAAGATAGAAATATTGGCATTTTAATTACTGATCACAACGTACAAGAAACTCTGGCAATAACCGACAAAACTTATTTAATGTTTGAAGGAGGAATTTTGAAAGAAGGAACACCTCAAGAATTGGCTGAAGATGAAATGGTTCGAAAAGTATACTTAGGCGAAAGCTTTGAGCTAAAAAAGAATCGATTTTATACTTAATTTTAATTCAATTTCTTGTTACAATTCTAATCTTTTTTCATGAAGCTTCTTTGTTCTTTTTGTTGCATCTGTTTTTTGTTTATAACGATTGTTGGCGCTCAAAAAATCGAAACTATATCCCAAAAAGAACGCGTTTTTTCAATTTCAGAAAGAGCTAATCATTATTTAGAGACTCTACAAATTCACTATAAAAACGGAGATTATGACCTTCACAAGGTTTATAGTGATTCCCTCTACGAGATTTCCAAAGAGAACGATTTGACCAAAATGCATGTATTAGCATTAACGAATCAAGCAGTATTTTTCAAGAATCAAGGACAACTTCAAAAAGCCATAGAAAATTATTATGAAGCACTCGAAAAATGTAAATTAATTCCGGATGATCATCGATCTAAACTAATAGTACTGGTCAACATGGGTAATACATACCATCGCATAGGCTCCTATAACAAGGCAAATAAAACTATGAGAGCCGTTTTATCAACTTCTTATAAATTAGAGAAGCCAGATAAAATCAAGGCGGCGGCATTTCTTGGTATTTCAAATAATTATGCCGAACTGAATGAATATAACAATTCTTTAGTTTACGCAGATAGTGCTCGGATACTCGGCGAAAAAATGAATAGTGAAGGTATTGTAATAACCTCCATAAATAGTATTAGTGAATCTTATCTTGAATTAGGACAGTATAAAAAAGCACTCGAAATAATTAGCCCAGCTCTAGAAATCCCTTCTTTGAAAAACCCTACAAAAAAGAGAGCGACTGCCCTCTTAACCATAGGTATTGCAAACTTTCACCTAAATAATATTGACAAGTCTTTTAATACACTCAAGGAATGTAAGGAGTTATCTCGAGATAAAAAATTACTCGAAATAGAAATGGTGAGTTATGAATATTTGGCGAAAATCTATGAAATAAAAAATGATTTTAAAGCATCTTATGAGGCTCAGAAAAAATACTCCAGCCTGAAAAACACATTATTAACTCAAACCAACGAAGCAAATAACACCGACCTAAAGAAGGATATAGTCGCTAAAAATCAGAAAATAGAACTGAACAACGAAAAATTAAAAATAAGTGCAGACAATAAATTTAAAATTTTGTTGTCGAGCGGTCTCATAGTTTTGATTCTAATTACGTCTCTCTATTTTTATGCACGAAAGAAAAAACAAATCGAACTAGAGCAAAAGAAGTTACAATTGCAATATCAAGAATTAAAAGAATCTATTCGTGAGATTGATGCAAATTTCCCCTCCTCTATTTCCAATAAGGTACCTGAACAGGAATTTAAGTCAGTATCTTATCAAAATTCGTCCTTAACCTCGACAGATTATAAAAAATACAAAAAGAGCATACTCTCCTACATAGAAAAGGAAAAGCCTTATCTTAATCCTGATCTTAAACAAGTTGATTTGGCAAAAAATTTAGGACTTACAAGTCATCATTTTTCTGAGATATTGAATGTCTGTTTCAATCAGAATTTTTATAATTTCATCAATTCTTACAGAGTTCTAGAAGCTCAAACCTTAATAAAAAAAGATAGTTATTCAGATGTAAAGATGATTGCCATTGCTTTTGATTCAGGTTTTAAAAGTAAGACTTCTTTCAATCGTGTATTTAAAAAACATACAGGTTTAACTCCCTCAGACTACAAAAAAAGTATTTAAATAAAGAAATCTTCAAAAAAGAGGTACCACTCGTTCGGTTGGTACAATTGCTATAATTTTCTTCTTAATTTAACGTTTGATACTCAAATTCAACCTAACTCAATACCTATCATGACAAGAGAGAAGTTCATCTTTCTGTTACTTTTTGCAGCACTTTTTATAAAAGTTAATGCTCAGACCACACCTGTACCTGATGCAAATTTCGAGCAATTTCTTATCGATCAAGGTTTTGATACGAATGGACTCAATGGTAACATTCTCAATACTGATGCCCAAGCGGTAACAAGTATAAATACCAATAGAAACGACATTACTGATTTTAGTGGTCTGGAGGCTTTCATAAATGTAACTACTATGAATTTAGGTACAAATCAGTTTGCCACGCTACCTTTAACGAATCTTACCGCCCTAGAAGAATTAGTATTTAATCAAAATGTCGTTTTAGCAACGTTGGATGTTTCTTCGAATACCAATTTAAGAATATTAGACATGAGGGCCAATGGTGGCGCTAATGCGGCTCCAATAAGCACATTAGATTTATCGAACAACCTCTTACTAGAACGTATTCATATCTATAATTTCAAGAATCTCTTCACAGTTATATATCCAAATACTGATACCGTTGTTTATGTGTATATGCTCATTTTCGCTGACATAAATGTAGATTTTTCAGGCTATGATAATTTAGAAACATTGGCTTTAAGTGTGAATTTTAGTAACACTCTAACTATTACCGTTGCACTCCCAAATAATCCGAACACCTTAAAATCAGCGTCTTTTCAAGGTGGTAACATTGTAAACGCAGACCTATCTAATAGTTTAGCTTTAGAATTCTTGTCTTTTCAAACTAGCAATACCGAAACGATACAATTACCTATTACAAATACACTTAAAAGGATTCGAATATCTGGTCATAATATCGATAATATCTCTTTTGAAAATGCAGCAATGTTGGAAGATTTAGACATTTCTAATAAGGCAACTCCAACTCCTTTAAATCTAGACGTTACCAAAAATATTGCCTTAAAAGATTTGACGGCAAGAAGTAACTATATGACCAATGTAGATATCACTCAAAATGTCAATTTAGAAGACGCAAATTTCAGTAACAACGTGCTTACGACTATCAACACGAGTCAGAATATTTTAATGACAAGTTTAACTGCAACAAACAACCAAATTAATAATTTAGATTTATCGACCAATGTAGCTCTTGAAAGTCTTGTCTTAACCCAAAACCTTCTACCTACATTAGATTTAACAACAAATATTGAATTAGGCAATGTAAGATTAGGTGAGAACTTATTGCCAGCTCTCGACGTGACTACGAATACTAAACTTCGTAGACTTTATATAAACAATAACTTGTTCACCGGAACGGGTCTAGATCTGACTCAAAATATTGAATTAGAAGAAATAAATGCTTCATTTAATCAAATTGAAGAACTTGATATCAGCAAAAATTTTGAAATTCAAGAAGTTGTAATTAACAATAATCTATTTTCTGGCAACACTATACTAAATCAGTTTTATCAAAATTTCATCGATTCAAATCGAAAATTTGTTTGGAATCATAAACTAATTGTACATAACAATAATTTATCAGGTGATATTCCAGATTTCGCGTCTTTAGTAGATCAAACTCCTGGAGTTGGTGTAGATACCTATTGGTTTCATTTGGAGTTTGAAGAGAACAACTTTCATTTTGGCGATTTTGAAGATCAACATAGTCAATATTTATTCTTCTTAAACAATGGTTCTCCCGACTATAGTGGAAGCTTAAACTACTTTAGAACTTACAACTATGCCCCTCAAGCCAAAGTAAACGCAATCGAAAACCCAAACGTAAATGCTGGTAATGATATCACATTGACGACTACAGTAAGAGGCTCTCAAAATCATTACAAATGGTTCAAAGATGGTGTTGAAATTCCTGATGCTCAAGACGCTCCTACATTAACATTAACTGATGTGAATACTTGTGATGCTGGCGTATATCATAGTGAAATAACTAGTGATTTGGTTCCTTTCGAAAATTCGAATCCACCTGGTACCTCTGGCAAAAATCTATTACTTATACGTAATGACATTACCTTAACCATAAATGTGACTAAAGACTGCGTTGATTTAGTAAAACCATTAAATGGCGCAACCAATATACCAATAAATACAGGGATTGAATGGGAAGATAATCCTGGTGCTTGTGGTTATAAAATTAGGGTTGGGACGACAACCGGGGGTACCGATGTGGTCAATAACGAAGACGTAGGAGAAGTGACCGTATATAACTTCGCTGGAGATTTAGACCCAAACCAGCAATATTTTGTTACCATAACCCCATATTTTGATGATGGAGATTTTGGAGGTTGTATTGAACAGACTTTTACAACGAATGCTACGACTGTAGTGCCCGACTGTACTGTATTATTATCACCCGCGAACGGTGCTGTCGACATTAGGAATGACTTAGCTAGCATCAGTTGGAATCCGGCAAACGGTGCTGATGAATATCGCGTTTCTGTTACTGGAAGTTCAAGTACTTTGAACAATATTACGGATCAAATCATTACAGGGAATTCTTATAATTTTTCAAACAATTTTGATAATGGAGAAACTGTTACAGTTACAATAACGCCGCTTAATAGTATTGGTGATGCTGTAGGATGCACCGCTGAGAGTTTTACCATTGTTACTGCTACTCCAACCTTACCCAACTGTACCAATTTAGATAATCCTGCAAATACCGCAACTGATATTGCCGTTGATACCAATATCTCATGGGATGCCATATCGGATGCTACAGGATATAGAATTTCAATCAACTCAACAAGTGGTAACAACGACATCACCGATTTCGATAATGGAAATAGTACCACGTATAATCCACCTGCTGATTTCGACAATGACGATGTGGTGAATGTAACCATCACTCCATACAATGCGACTGGACCAGCAACTGGATGTACTGCTGAGAGTTTCACCATTATTGCAGCTACTCCAACCGTACCCAACTGTACCAATTTAGATAACCCTGCAAATACCGCAACTGATATTGCCGTTGATACCAATATCTCTTGGGATGCCATATCGGATGCTACAGGATATAGAATTTCAATCAACTCAACAAGTGGTAACAACGACATCACCGATTTCGATAATGGAAATAGTACCACGTATAATCCACCTGCTGATTTCGACAATGACGATGTGGTGAATGTAACCATCACTCCATACAATGCGACTGGACCAGCAACTGGATGTACTGCTGAGAGTTTCACCATTATTGCTGCTACTCCAACCGTACCCAACTGTACCAATTTAGATAATCCTGCAAATACCGCAACTGATATTGCCGTTGATACCAATATCTCTTGGGATGCCATATCGGATGCGACAGGATATAGAATTTCAATCAACTCAACAAGTGGTAACAACGACATTACCGATTTTGATAATGGAAATAGCACTAGTTACAATCCACCTGCTGATTTTGATAATGACGATGTGGTGAATGTAACCATCACTCCATACAATGCGACTGGATCAGCAACTGGATGTGTCGCTGAGAGTTTCACCATTGTTGCTGCTACTCCAACAGTCCCCAACTGTACCAATTTAGATAACCCTGCAAATACCGCAACTGATATTGCCGTTGACACCAATATCTCATGGGATGCCATATCGGATGCGACAGGATATAGAATTTCAATCAACTCAACAAGTGGTAACAACAACATTACCGATTTTGATAATGGAAACAGCACTAGTTACAATCCACCTGCTGATTTTGATAATGACGATGTGGTGAATGTAAACATCACTCCATACAATGCGACTGGACCAGCAACTGGATGTGTCGCTGAGAGTTTCACCATTATTGCTGCTACTCCAACCGTACCCAACTGTGCCAATTTAGATAACCCTGCAAATACTGCAACAGATATTGCTGTTGATACTAATATCTCATGGGATGCCATATCGGATGCGACAGGATATAGAATTTCAATCAACTCAACAAGTGGTAACAACGACATCACCGATTTTGATAATGGAAATAGTACCACGTATAATCCACCTGCTGATTTTGATAATGACGATGTGGTGAATGTAACCATCACTCCATACAATGCAACGGGACCAGCAACTGGATGTGTCGCTGAGAGTTTTATCATAGAAGAAGAAATTATACCAGAAGATGACACTAAATACGGATTTTCCCCAAATGGAGATGGCATTAGAGATACCTGGAAAATTGCTAATATCGAGAACTACCCAAATAATAGAGTAACCATTTATAATCGTTGGGGAAATGTTGTTTTTGAAACTGTTGGTTATAACAATACCTCAAGAGTATTTGACGGAACTGCAAACAAATTAACTGGTTTTGGTGCTGGTGAGCTTCCTCCTGGTACATACTTTTTCAATATCGAAATTCAAGGTAGTCACAATTTAAAAAAGCTGAAAGGTTTTATAGCACTAAAACGATAAAAGTTCATGAGAAATTACCCCGCAATAGTAGTGTTACTAATCGTTTTTGGCCTATACTTCAATGACATACATTCGCAGCAAACTCCTAGTTTCTCTGAATATAATTTCAATCCGTTTATCATTAATTCTGCTTACGCTGGATTTGAAAATTCAGCGGAAATAACGATGAGTACAAATGGAATCGTAAATCAATTTGATGGAAGCCCGCGTAGTTTTGTATTTTCTGCAAATGCACCATTAAATTCTGATAAAATTGGTCTAGGTGGTGGAGTTTTAAGAGACCAAATAGGTGTTACTTCAATTACAAGTCTATATGGAGCGTATTCTTACAAAATATATTTTGACCTTAAAAAAGATAGGCCAGCATGGGAAGTATTTACCGAAAATGTTATTTCTTTTGGTATTACGGCGGGTATGCAATTCTACAATGATAATTTATTGGAACTAGGCATTGATGATGATGAGAATTTCAATCAGAACATACAGGCTGTAATTCCGACAATAGGTGCTGGATTTTTATGGAATAATGAACAGTTTTACATTGGTCTTTCCTCACCTAATCTATTAGGAAGTCGTCTTAGTAACAATGAACAGATTCAACTTAAAAATACATATTATGCGTATTCTGGATATCGTTTCTTTACAACTCCATTTCAAAAGGTGTTAGTCAAACCAAGTATATTAATAAAATATGAGCAAGGCGCTCCAATTCAAGCAGATTTAAACACCTCGATAACTTACAACAACAAACTCGAATTTGGAATTGGTTTCAGAACGACTTCAACGGTTAATGCTCTTATAGGTTTTTATGCCTTGAAGAACCTACGATTTATATACAACTACAATCAAGCAATGGGTAATTCATTATTGACAAGCACACATGGTGTTGTGCTCAGCTACCGTTTCGGAGATGGATTCAAAAATAATAATTAATAATAGTTCTTCATTTTTTTTAATATTTTGTGTTACTTTTTTCTTGTTTTTTCGTCTTAAAAGTATCAAATCAATCACACCATGAAAAATACTCGTTTTCTCAACATTTTTATCGTTGTTTTTTTCTTAACTGCTTTGAGTTGCACTTCCAATTCTAACGATCCTGAATTTCTGAACAAGGTAGAAGGACGTTATTTATATACTGCCGACGAAGTGGTGGAAGTACATTCTAAAGATAATATTCTTTTAATGAATTGGCGCGGAGCCAATGACATTGCGCCATCCAAATTGAATGATGATACATTTTATGTGAAAGAAATGAATGCAAAAATTCAATTTCTTACGAATCCAGAAGATCAAAATTTATATCTAATATTTCTGCCGAAAGACTCAAAAGATAGTATTGAATTTATTCATAAAAAACTAGAGACTAACGAAAAAACACCGAATGAGTACTTAGAGAATCATGAGTTCGACAAAGCACTAGACGGTTACTTGGCAATCAAGGCGAAAGATTCTATGAGTCCCTTGCTAGACTATTGGTATTTTGACAGAAAAGGTCGAAAGTATTTAGAAAATGATAGCCTAGAAGTTGCAATGAAAATCTTCGAAATGAACGCCAAATTGCACCCAAAAGTTTCAAATGTTTATGTCAGATTAGGAAGAACGTATCTAAAAAGTAAGGATACAGTAAATGCGCTGACTAACTACAAAAAGGCCCTTATTTATGACTCTGGAAATAGACGTCTTAAAGAAAGAATCGAAAAATTAGAAAACAAAGAAGTCGAAAAGTCCAATTAAGGCATTATATTTGATGCATATTTTAGTTGAGGCTTCAATTAGCATTATGCGTACATCAAATACTAAAAATACCATTTTTTTTCTCTTACTCATTGTAGGATTTCTATGCTCATATCACAATACATATGCGCAAAATGATACAATCAAAAAGAAGTCTAAGAATAAAACTTTGTTAGATTCAAGAAAAAAAGCCGATGGTATTACAATTGCGATTCCTTCTAAAGTAAACCCTTTATTTGATGTCAATAAAAAGAAAGCTCCAGTCTTAAAACCTCTAAGTTATTATTTAAACTTAGGAAGTAGTTCTTCTTCCAAACAACCCAATTTTATGTCACCTAGAAAGGTCGACTCAGATGTTTATGTTCAACGAAATTTTAATGGTCAGGATACTAGTAATCCGAAGTTATCCAGTGATGCAGCTTTAGGTACCATAGAAAGCTCCACTAAATTTGTAAAAATAGAATTTAGAGATCATGGCTTGGTCGATGGTGATCGCATACGCATTTACTTAAACGAAAAAGTCGTTGATGCAAATACAACCTTAAAGGGTTTGTCGGCATTCATTACTATACCACTTGAAAAAGGATATAATAGAATTGATTTCAAAGCATTGAATCAGGGCTTAGTTGGTCCTAATACCGCTCAGTTTTTTGTCTATGATGATAAAGGCGCGTTGGTCAAAGCTCAGGCATGGAATTTAGCTACAGGGAAAGTGGCTACCTTAGGTGTTATTCGTTACTAAAACTATAAAAATTGGAAGTCCCAACACTCGAACAATTAAAATACCCGATAGGTCAAGCGAATATTCCAAGCACCATTTCAGAAGAACAGATAAAATCTTGGATAGGTATTTTGGAAGAATTTCCAGCGAAGTTAAAAGCCTTAGTCACCCCTTTAAATGATCAGCAATTAGATACACCCTATCGAAAAGATGGCTGGACGGTCAGACAGGTAGTTCATCATTTAGCCGATAGTCATCATCACAGTTATATTCGTTTTAAATGGACTTTAACCGAAAATAACCCCACGATAAAAGCTTATTTTGAACAACATTGGGCTGAATTGCACGATAGCAAATCTGCACCTATAGACCTTTCTTTAAATGCTTTAGCATCAACACATGCAAAACTGGTGTACTTTCTAAAAGGAGTTTCCAATGAAGAATTAGAGCAGCATTTCGTACATCCAGAAACGAATGCAGAGGTTAAATTAAACACTAACATTGGTATTTACGCCTGGCATTCTCAACATCATTATGCGCATATTGAGAGTCTTATGAGACGAAAAGGATGGATGTAGATTGTCAGCAGCGTTTACATCAAAACAATTTGTGTTCTAATTGTTTTTTCTCTTCTAAAAATGATGCTTTCGCTTCAGAAAGTTGAGCTTCTTTTTCGGTATTCATCAAGTCTGTGTTCTTTTTCAAAGTTGCTTTCAAAGCTGTAAATGCGTTCTCGATTGCTTTTAAATGGTCTCTTTGTCCTTCGCTAAATAGTTTTAATTCCTTCAATCCCATCGTTTTTTTTGTACTATGCATCACTAAAATCGACTATACTTTCCATTTAATATTACAGCCTATACTCGGCTTCTGCACTTCGACATTCTCTTTACCCTCTATTAAACAGTCTAAAGCATGTCTTAAATCCTTTCCGTTTACCGGAATTCCATTGCCAGGTCTAGAATCATCTAGTTGACCACGATAAGCAAGTCTTAAATTCTTGTCAAACACATAAATATCTGGCGTACAGGCCGCATCATAACTCAACGCTACTTCTTGAGATTCATCATATAAATAAGGAAACGGGTATGATAGTTCTTTCGCCCTCTTTCGCATTAAATAAGGAGCATCATCAGGATAGTTCAATACATCATTAGATGAAATCGCAATACAATTCACTTTCTTGTTCGTGTAATCATTCGCAATAGAGACCAACTCTTCATTTACATGGATCACAAACGGACAATGATTGCAAATAAAAAACAACACAGTCGCCACGTCTCCACGTAATTCAAACAATGAAAGTTCATCTCCCGAAACAGTATCATATAGCGTAAAACCAGGAGCCACAGTACCTAAAGGAATCATATTTGAAGCCGTCCTTGCCATTTAATATCTTTCTAAATTTTGACACATTAAAGATATAAAAAAATTGTATTTTTAAACACAATTAACTAGAATTAACATTAATGAGAACACTACAACAATGGTTTGATGAATATGCGGTCAGCCATCAAAATGAGACGAACATTTCTATTCACTATATCTGCGTACCAGCTATCTTTTTTAGCCTTGTAGGCGTGATCATGTCTATACCTTCTGCACCTCTACAGCAAGTGTTCGGCTTCGAAAGTCCGATGTTGCTTAACTGGGCAACCCTAATGCTTGTGTTATACTTACTCTTCTACTTACGATTATCTTTCTCAATGTTTTTAAAGATGTTCGTATTTTCGGCGCTATGTGTAGTAGGCAACTATTTCTTAGGGCAATATCTTCCTTTACTATACACATCTATTGCTATTTTCGTTCTAGCATGGATTGGGCAATTTTATGGTCATAAAATAGAAGGAGCTAAACCTTCTTTTTTAAAGGATGTGCAATTTCTATTAATCGGTCCGGCTTGGGTAGTTAAAAAAATGTTTGGTTAATGAGCACGACAATATCCTTCGAAGACTTTACAAAAGTTGATATTCGCATAGGTACAATTATAGAAGTAGCTGATTTCCCGAAAGCAAGAAAACCGGCATATCAACTCAAAATTGATTTTGGAACTTTAGGGATTAAAAATTCAAGCGCCCAAATAACAGATCTCTATTCGAAAAAAGAATTACTAAATCGGCAAATAACCGCCATTGTAAATTTTAAACCGAAACAGATCGCTAATTTTATGAGCGAATGCTTGGTACTGGGCGTTGCGAATGCTAAAGGTGAAATTGTGTTGCTAAAAGCTAGTACCACTATTAAAAACGGAGAACAGGTAAGTTAACATGCAACAAGTTATTTCGAACAATAAATTACAACAGCTTTCCGAAGAATTGAATGGAGCGCTTTTTTTTGACAGCTTACACAAAACACTCTATGCAACGGATGCCTCTGTTTATCGAAAGATTCCTTTAGCTGTCGCCTTCCCTAAAAATTCGAACGACATCAAGCAATTGATTGCTTTTGCCAATATGCACCATATTACGTTGATTCCAAGGGCCGCGGGAACTTCGTTAGCCGGACAATGTGTGGGAGAAGGAATTGTGGTTGATCTATCGAAGCATTTCACCAACATCATCGGATTTGATGAAAAAAATAAAACCGTTACCGTAGAGCCCGGAGTTATCAGAGATGAATTGAATGTTTTTCTAAAACCATATGGTTTATTTTTTGGACCAAATACGTCTACGAGCAATCGGTGTATGCTCGGCGGTATGGTTGGAAACAACTCTTCAGGAACTACCTCTATTAAATACGGTGTTACACGTGACAAAATAGTGTCGTTAGAAGCCATTTTATCAGACGGATCTGAAGTCATGTTTTCTGCGCTTTCCGCGGAAGAATTCAAGCAAAAACGATTGAGTCAAGGTTTGGAAGGAACCATTTACAAGACTATTTTTACCGAACTCTCAAAACCCGAAGTACAAACTGAAATCCAAGAACAATTTCCAAAAAAAACCATCCATAGGCGCAATACCGGATACGCCTTAGATATACTTTTAGATAGCAACATTTTTTCTAATAATGACAAAGACATAAATATTGCCCAGTTCTTATGTGGTAGTGAAGGTACCCTGGCATTTACAACGGCCATAACATTACAATTAGAAGAATTACCACCGGCACACAAGGTAATTGTAGCATCGCATTTCACGAGTATTCAAGAAAGTTTGGAGGCCGTTTTAATTGCTATGAAACATGACCTGTACACCTGTGAATTGATGGATAAAACTATCTTAGATTGTACAAAAAACAATAGAGAACAATTAAAAAACCGCTTCTTTGTCAACGGCGATCCCGAAGCTATTTTATTGCTAGAAGTAGCAAGTGACTCAAAAGAAGAAGCTATCAAATTAGCAGATCGATTAATCGAAAATTTAGAAACCTTAAATATGGGGTATGCACACCCCAAATTAGTGGGGCAAGATATCGACAAGGCTCTGGAATTAAGAAAAGCTGGTTTAGGATTGTTAGGAAATATTGTAGGTGACGCCAAAGCTGTGGCCTGTATTGAAGATACTGCCGTTGACCTGCAAGATTTACCTAATTATATTACAGAATTCACTCAAATGATGGATGATTTTGGTCAAAAAGCCGTCTATTATGCACATGCTGGTGCTGGTGAGCTACACCTCCGCCCTATTCTAGATTTGAAACAGAGTAGAGATGTTGAGCTTTTCCGTAAAATTACGACAGAAACAGCAAAATTGGTAAAAAAATACAAAGGTTCTTTTAGTGGCGAACACGGCGACGGTATTGTCCGCGCAGAATTTTTACCCTTAATGATCGGAGACAGCAACTATCAATTATTAAAACGTATTAAAAAAGCATTTGACCCCAACACAATTTTTAACAAAGGAAAAATCGTAGATGCATATCCTATGGATGCTTCATTGCGCTATGAAGTTGACCGAAAAGAACCCAAAGTCGATACCTTACTTGACTTTTCGGATTCCTTAGGGATTTTGAGAGCTTCCGAAAAATGTAACGGCTCTGGAGATTGCAGAAAGCTTCCAAACGCTGGAGGTATGATGTGTCCGAGCTACCGCGCGACACGCGATGAAAAAGATACCACACGAGCTAGAGCGAATACACTGCGTGAAATCTTAACGACTTCCGATAAGGAAAATAAATTTGATCATCCCGAACTAAAAGAGGTTTTTGATCTATGTTTAAGTTGTAAAGCATGCGCTGGAGAATGCCCAAGTAATGTTGATGTAGCCAGTTTTAAAGCGGAGTTTCTCTATCAATATCAAAAAGTAAACCCGCCTTCTTTTCGTACAAAGATGTTTGCCAATAATGTGAAATATAATAAATTGGGAAGCCTTTTTCCGACATTGACGAATGCAATTCTAAACACCTCACTATCAAAATATGTTTTCGGTATTGCAAAGCGAAGGAGTGTTCCAAAATTGGCATCTCAAACCCTTAGAAGATGGTATGCGAAGCATAGAACGCGTCTTGAAAAGGTTGCTACCAATAAAGGTCGTCTCTATTTATTTGTGGATGAATTTACGAATTATTATGATGTTCAAATTGGAATAGACTCTATCGAATTGCTCACCAAACTAGGATACAAAGTAACTATTATTGAGCATGACGAAAGCGGCAGAAGTCATTTATCAAAAGGGTTTCTCGATGAAGCGAAAGTAATTGCGAATACCAATATCGATATTTTTTCAACGCTGGTTTCAGAAGAAGCTCCTCTTATTGGTATTGAACCTTCGGCCATCTTATCGTTTAGAGATGAGTATATCCGTTTAGCAGATGATCAACAAGCTGCTAAAAAACTAGCTCAACATACGTTTAGTATTGAAGAATTTATCAAAAATGAAGCGACAAAAGGAAATATCGACAGAAACAGTTTTAGCAATCGCTCGATGACCGTAAAAATTCATGGGCATTGTCATCAAAAAGCACTGAGCAGCACCGAGCCCACTTTCTTTATATTGAACCTTCCTAAAAATTACTCGGTGAGTATCTTAAACACAGGATGTTGTGGCATGGCTGGTTCATTTGGGTATGAAAAAGAGCATTATCAAGTAAGTATGCAGGTCGGAGAAGATACATTGTTCCCTAAGCTGAGAAAGTTACCCTCTTCAGTACAAATTGCAGCTTCAGGCACAAGTTGTCGCCATCAAGTGTTAGATGGTACCAATCGGATTGCCGAACATCCAGTGAGTATTTTGAGGAAAGCTTTAAAATAAAGAAGTTTCAACCCTCACCCGAAAGCGCAGTTCACGCATTCTTCTGGTTCATTTACTTAAGATCAATTTCATTCGTAGATTTTTGAAATTACATTCGTGTTATTAATTAATCTCTTAAATCAAATGATGATGAACACAAAAATCGATCTTCAAATTAGTAATCCTTGCACTCAACAATTTAATCAATTTAAAAAAACAACAGCCGGCGGCTACTGTGCCGCTTGTCAGAAAGAGGTTGTTGATTTTACCAACATGACACCGAAAGAAATCATGAACTTTTTTACAAATAAAGAAGAAAGTATATGCGGGAGTTTTAAAACGTCCCAATTAAAAACATACACCAGTAATTCAATGCCCAGAGCTCGTAGATTTAGCTTTCTTGGTGGATTGAGTTTTCTGGTACTTGCCTTAGGTACTGTAGGAGCCACTTTTGCGCAAACTCAAAAGCAACCAACCGTTATTGTCAAAAAAGACAGTGCACAAACAATTCAAGGAAAAGTCTATGCGCAAAAAGCGCATACTATTTCTGGCATCGTATCAGATACATTTGGTCCTCTACCCGGTGCCAGTATCTTATTACAGGGAACCGTCATCGGTACCGAAACTGATTTCGATGGAAAATTTGTATTTCCAAAGAAATTAAAGAAGGGAGACGTCTTACTAATTAGCTTCATCGGATATGAGACTAAAAAGATCGTAATTTCGGGTGATCAAAAAAATTTACAACTAGCAATGAAAATTAAAATGATCGCTAGTTCTTGCAACATTCTTGGCGAAGTGGAAGTCAAAAAAGTATATAAATCAAAGAAATCATTGTGGAGAAAGTTAAAATCATAATTCTATTTCTATGGAGTCTTTCTGGTTATGCACAAATAGATGACTTTAAGGGAGTAAACTTTCGTGAAGCAGACAGTATTGCCAATCACTATAAAGGTGAAGATCTGAGAAACTTACCATTATTGACCCATAAATTGACAGCTACATTACCCACCGAAGCAGCAAAATTTAGAGCAATTTATACATGGGTAAGTACCAATATTACCAATGATTTTGGAGGTGCAGCCAAGAATCAGCGAAAACGTAAAAAAATCATAAATGATGATAAGGCACTCGATGAATGGAATACACTCTTTAAAGATAAGGTCTTTAAAAAACTTTTGAAAGATAAAAAAACCGTTTGCACAGGATATGCCTATTTAGTGAAAGAATTAGCAACAATCGCCGATATCGAGTGTAGAATTATTGATGGATACGGACGAACAATTGACTCGAATATTGGTGGACCTGCCTTTGCAAATCATTCTTGGAATGCAGTTAAACTAAATGACAAGTGGTATCTCTGCGATGCCACTTGGTCTAGTGGATATATCAACATACCAAGTTATGAATTCAAACAAGATTATAACCAAGGGTATTTTTTGACTCGCCCCGAACTATTTGTACAAAATCATTATCCTCTTGAAACAAAGTGGTTACTTCTAGAGCAACCTCCCAGTCTCGATAGTTTTTTACACGCTCCATTAATCTATGGCGAAGCATTTAAACACAAAATCATGCCCTTAATGCCCAACAAGATGTATTTCGAAACCGTAAAACAACGAAAGAATAAATTCGCATTGAAGATTTTTAAGCCCTTTCAACTAGAAGATTTACGATTAGAAATCGTCCTTGGGTCAACCAACAAGATTATCAAAGTACCTAAGGCCTCGATTAACGAACATGTTCTAGAATTTGACTATACCTTTAATGGTGCGGGTCACTATGATTTTCATATCAAAGTAAAGGACAAAGTAATCGCTACGTATCTCGTTAAAGTCAAACGAAAGTAACAAACATCATAGAGTCAAATGACACTGAGTTAAGGTTCAAATTAAATTCGTATTTTTAATCTCAACGAATTCAAATACGAACCTCATGAAAACGAAACCCTTTTTGGTATTATTATGCCTTTTATTAAGTTTCGCTGTAAGCGGACAAAAAAAGAAAAAACTTTCAAAAAATAAAGCCGCAATTCTCGCATCAACAGCGAAACACAAAGCCGCCCTAATTGAAATTTCGGATAAAATATGGGCAAGCGCAGAAACAGCATTTGAAGAATACAATTCTTCAGAAATATTAGCAAGCTATGCCGAAAAAAATGGATTTACAGTAGAACGTGGTGTCGCCGGAATGCCCACTGCATTCGTAGCCACATATGGCTCAGGAAAACCAGTTATTAGTGTGTTAGGGGAATTTGATGCCTTACCGGGAATCTCTCAAAAAGCACAGCCAACAAAGGAAGCACTCGAAGAAGGGGCTGGCGGACATGGGTGTGGTCATAACTTATTCGGAACTGGTAGTTTAGGTGCAGCCATCGCCGTGAAAGAATTGATAGAAAGGGGTAAACTAAAAGGTACCATAAAATTTATGGGGACCCCTTCTGAAGAGAAATTTTTTGGAAAAATATGGATGGTGCGCGAAGGTATTTGGGATGATGTTGATGTGAATATAAGCTGGCATCCATCGGCAGCTATTCGAGCCGATGTGCAGAGTTCGTTAGCACTAGTAGATTTTAAAATAGAGTTTTTCGGTCAGGCAGCACATGCTTCTGCTGATCCGTGGAATGGTAGGAGTGCGTCTGACGCATTAGAATTATATACGCAAGGTGTGAATTACTATCGTGAACATGTAAAACCAACGGTAAGAATGCATTATCATATACAGGATGGCGGACAAGTAGTCAATGTAGTACCTGATTATTCGCGCTTATGGATGCGCGTTCGCGACACCAAACGCGAAGGGATGATGCCAGTATATGAACGTGTACAAAAAATGGCCCAAGGCGCTGCTATCTTAGCCAATGTAGATTACAAAGTTTCCTTGATTTCTGGTATTTATGAAGTCTTGGTCAACCGCGCAGGTGGTGAAATTATGCAACAAAACCTAGAACTTTTGGGGCCTATTAACTACACCCAAGAGGAGATTGCATTTGGTAAAAAAATACAAGAGGTAACGGGTAAGGAACAGGTAGGTATGGACAGTGCTATCGAACCTTTAGAAGCTACAAAAGAACATCCAGGAGGTGGCTCTACAGATGTCGGTGATGTAAGTTGGAATGTTGCCAATATCAATTTAAGTGTAACAACAGCACCAAAAGATACCCCCTGGCACTCATGGGCCGTTGTGGCCTGCGGTGGAATGAGTATCGGACACAAAGGAATGATTTATGCCTCGAATGCTATGGCAATGACGATGGTTGATCTTTTCGAAAATCCAAAACTTGTAGCCAAAGTAAAAGCTGAGTATAAAGAACGAAAAGGAGATACGGTATATAAAGCGATCGTACCAGATGGCCCTCCTCCGATTCCTGTAAAGAAATAACTTAAATAGTAGCAACTATTTGATTTGTCAAAAAAGTTGAATCAAAAAGTCCACGTTATGAAACGATTTATATGCCTAGCACTTATCTTATTTTGCTCGTGTCAGTCCTCCAATGATGCTATTGAGGGGTGGCAAAAAGTCTTTCAAAATGATGCAAATGGAAGCGTAAGTTTCGGTGATAAGTCAGCGCTCATTGATGCTGTAAGACGGGGATATCCCGTTCGCATTGGTTGGGGTGGTAATCGTGTAGAACATGTCGCGGAAGCAGAATTTCTCACCATTTTTCAAGGAGAAGTTTTTGCGCAAATAAAGACGATTCTTGGTCAGGCACCGCGTATAGACGGAGATTCTATAAAAATTCGATTTCGAACTCAGAATCATTGGACTAAAATTGCAGGAACTAATGGGTATTCAACTGCTTTTATGACCGATTACTTTAAAGATAGTCTAGTAGGTGGTGGTACCGATAGATATACAGCCACCACATGGTATGTATATTATCCTAAAAATTCGTCAGATATTGAAGCCCGTCCGCTTTGGAGAAAAGAATCTCCTAATTGGGAAAATTGGAACAAAACTAACTATAAGGATACTTCACGCTAAAATTAGAAAAACGAACATTATGAATAAAAACAAGGTATTAATTCTTTCTTCTATTGCTATATTTTTATTAGGTATTGTGATGATTTATATCGGAGGTTTCTATGCACCCAAACCAATGCTCCCTCCTATTATTACTGGTGTTGGCTTTTTTATCATTGCCTGGGCACTTAAAGCTATTAGATCATAGACATATGCTATTTCGAAAAAAGGTAATCTTTTATTTGGTACTTATCTATTCGATGCAAAGTTATGGACAAGAAATAGAAAAGAATCAATGGAAAAATCGTGTACTCATCATACTAACTAACGATACAAAGAATGCTGAATATAACAAGCAGCTCCGTGAGTTTGATCGTGAGCTTCTTAACTTTAACGAACGAAAATTGATTGTTTATCGTGTAACTCCTGCATCATACAGCATAGGGCTGAAACCATCTGTAAAATCTATTTCATCGAAGCTTTATAAAAACTATAAAAAAACAAAAAGTGGCTTTGAGGTTATTTTAATCGGTCTTGATGGAGGCACAAAATTACGTAAAGACTCGCTACTCACTAAACAAGAATTGTACAGACTTATTGATAGCATGCCAATGCGAAAAAATGAAATTAAAAATAACGGCTAATTATATATAGTTAAACATAAATTGGTTTCAAAGCCATAAACAATCTAAGGCATCCGTCAAGATATGTAAGAGCAAGCCGATACCTATAATTCGTGACTTTTTAAAAAGTATCAAAATTATGTACACTCCACTCGCTGCGTAAGTATGCAATGGATGAAAATTGATACTGCATCTATTGGGATCAAATATAGGCGTGGCCAATAAATGGTCTAAATCAATTAACATGGTCAAAATGAGTAACAACCATACACGCTTCCATTGCGACCTATAAAACCAATAGGCAATGAGGCCAGGCACCACATAATGCAATCCGTAATGTAAAGAGTTTCGTACTACTTCCATTAGAGCAGCGTTACTTGCTGATTTTCTAGATAATTCAGCGCATTAGTACCTTCATTGCAGAGTAGATCCAAAATACTCAAGTTTTCAATAAAACCATGCTTATCGTCGAATACTTGGGTGTATGTACTTAAGTTATAGTTTTTCTTACTTTTAGCATCCGCCAAAAAGCGTAAATCTTCACCATTTACTACAGTTTTTTCAAATGTGCTTGTTTTCGTATGCGTGGTTTCCAATTGTAATAGATCAATCATAAGTTCATGACAGGACAGATTAAAATCTAGCAAAAAAGTGGGTTTCGCATCATATACGGTTCTAATTTCATCCTCGTAAAACTCAAAAAAAGGAGACGAACGATAGGCAGCTTCAATAGATTTGATATGTTGTTTTTGCCAATCAAAACTATGATCTATGAGCACATCTTTCGTTTTTTGCTTGCTATTGGCATTTTTGACAGGAATATTTAATAGTTGTTTCCCATTTGGACTATACACATAGCAGCGTGTACGATAAGTTTGTTTCTGATAATTATCCTCGACTTCGAAAGTGACAGTTCCCGCTTTAGCAAGCGCTACGTATTGAATAATTGGCGAAAAATATGTCGGATAAAGTAGCAATAGCTGTACGTTTAATTATTTCAAAAACAATGCCTCGTTCGTTTGACTTAACGGTTTACCAAATATAAACGAATAAACAGCATACATTAGGCATTCTTACGTTTCTTATAAGCGCTATATCCAAACCAAAGTGCCAAAAAACCTAAGAAATAATAGAGATACGAAACACGTTCACCTGTTCCCGAAACAGTCGTGAACATACGATCCCAGCGAATCTTACTCGCACCTTTACCATTCGTTTCCCAACTCAGCCAAATAAAGACAGGCTTTCCAACTACATGATCAAAAGGCACATATCCCCAGTATCGCGCATCCAACGAGTTTTGACGATTGTCACCCATCATCCAGTAATAATCTTGTTTAAAAGTATAACTGGTTACCTGTTCTCCATTGATAAAAATCTCATCTCCGTTAGCAATCAAGTCATTGCGCTCATATTCTGAGATCAAACGTTTATAAAAAGGCAAGGTTTCTTTTGTTAAAGCGACCGTGGCTCCCTTTTTAGGAATATATAGCGGACCATAGTTATCATTATTCCAATCTAAATTGGCATTTCTCGGAAACACATCTCCGGCAACACCTTTCGGTTGTAATCTTTTTGTTACACTCTTCACATTTGGATTCTTGGCAATTTTAGCTGCTTCTTCATCGGTTAACGTGAGATAATACCCTACTTCTCCTCTATTATCACCTAAAACGAACCGACCATTATCGTCTACCAAACCTTCTCTTGCTCCATATCTATTTCGTAAAGACACACCACTAATTGTTTTGCCTTCTGTATTTATAAAAAAGTTATATTGTGTTCTCGCTCTATCGGGTAATTCAGAGCGCTTTCCATTGATATATACGTAGCCATCAATTATCTGCAAGGTATCTCCAGCAATAGCTACACAGCGTTTCACCAAATTGGTTTTCTTATCTATTGGTTTGTAAAAGTTCCTTTTCGGATGAAAGTCATTCATATCCTTCAAGGTATCTGCGGGTTGATTAAATACTACAATATCATTGCGTTTAATTTTCTGAAAGCCCGGCATTCGCATATATGGCAATTGAAATTTGTTCCAAAAAGAAGTTTTCTTTTTCGTCACATCGTCATCAAACACATACGACTTGAATTTTTTAGTCAATTTTTTCTTTGTAAAAGGTACGGGGATCGCTGGAATAGTATCATGTACCATCGGTGCGGCAACGGTTGTCATAGGAACTCGCGCACCGTAATGAAACTTGCTCACCAGTAAAAAATCACCTATGTATAAAGATTTCTCTAAAGACGAAGATGGTATGGTAAAGGGTTGCATAAAATAGGTATGTACTAAGGTAGCCGCGATAATCGCAAATGCAATGGAACTTACCCATTCCCCAAGACTCGAACGAGGCACCAAGCTCCGATCTTTAATATAGGCGGCATCTGTTGCATAATTGATATAGAAAAGATAGAATCCTAGGGTAACTATCACTAAAAAACTATCCAAACGTTTCGTAAAGCCGAAGCTACGGATGGTCTCAATCCACACCACTGGAAACATCAATAGATTGATGATAGGTAAAAAGAGTAAGATAGTCCACCATTTGGGTCTATTTATAATTTTCATCAATACAATAGCATTGTAAACCGGTACAATGGCCTCCCAAGCTTTTCTTCCTGCTCTGACATACAATTTCCATGTGCCTAAAAAGTGAATCACTTGAATCACTGAGAAAAATAGTAACCAACCCGTAAATGTCATATCTATATTTTAAAAATTATATTCCTGTTTTTTTTAATGGATCTTTACTTGCGCAGAAAGATGTCCGTCAAGGTACTACAAATCCAACACATCTTTCATGGTATATACTCCATGCTTATGCTGTAACCACTCTGCGGCTATAATCGCGCCCAAGGCAAAACCATCTCTATTCTTTGCTGTATGTTTAATTTCAATCTCATCAACTAAAGAATTATAAGCTACGGTATGTGTACCTGGTACTTTATCTATTCGTTTCGCTACAATAGGTATTTCATTCTTGTTTTTTGTTACATCTAATGCCCAATTATCTTTCGACGAATGGGCTATAATCCCTTCCGCAAGACTGATGGCTGTACCACTTGGAGCATCTAATTTTTGTGTATGATGTATTTCTTCTAATTGCACATCATACACATCAAAACGAGCCATCATTTTGGCTAGTTGTTTATTTAATTCAAAAAATAAATTAACACCTAGACTAAAGTTAGAAGCATAGATGAAAGCGCCATTTTCTTTGATGCAATTTGCCTTTGCCTCTTCGAATTTATCTAACCAACCCGTGGTACCTGAGACAATCGGAATCTTTAAGTTGAAACACGTATTTATATTATTAAAAGCTTCTGATGGAATACTAAAATCAATCGCTACATCTGCCGATTCTAGCAGACCTTCTATACTTTCTCTATGTATTTTAGCACAAATTTCATGGCCTCTTTCCATGGCTAATCGTTCAATGGTCTTACCCATTTTACCATATCCAAACAATGCTATTTTCATCTGTTAAAAATTAAAGTTTAGGGTAAATCCCATCATGGGACGATTGGTGTAAGATTCTGTAAATAATGAAGGTCTGAATGATAAGTTTTTGTCTAATGCTTTATCGGGTAAATGCGCATCTACATTCGCTTCTAATATATTTAAGGCATACAAACCGATGGTAATAAATAAGGATAAATCTCTATTCTTTTTCAGTACTTCTTGCGCTCGCACCAAGCCATCTTCGCTAACTAAGATTGTACCATCCTCTCTGACGAACTCATCTCGTTGTCCGGCTCTTCGTAACTTAAAAGCTGTACGATATCGCTTAAACTCTTTATCATTATCAACATAAAAATACACGCCTGTTCCTACAGCCGCCCAAACAATAGGCGCTTTCCAAAACTTTTTATTGTATAATTGACCTAAGCCAGGTAATACAGCTGAATAAAAAGCTGCTCGCGATGGCGACAATGGATCAATACCCTTGAAAGTTGTTATTTTTCTTTGTGTTCGCACTGTAGAGTCCTTTTCTACTAGCAACTCATCTTCTTGTCCACTAACCATCGTAGTAAACACTAAAAAAAACAGCACAATGTACAGTTGCTTTGTTTGCATGCTTACTGCAATAGCTTAATAATCCTATTAAAATCTTCTTCTGAATGAAAAGGGATGGTGATCTTCCCTTTATCTTTTCCTGATAATTTCACAGCTACTTTATGTCCGAAAAAATCGCTGATATCTTGTGTGCCATTGCGTATAAAAGAAGGAACCTCCTCTTTTTCTTTAGCGGCGGCACCGCTTGTCATAGGTTTCCCCTCTCTCAATGATTTTACCAATTCTTCTGTTTGACGTACTGATAACTTATCACGGATGATCTTTTCGTATATATCCAGCTGGCTATCTTGATTCTCAACGGTTATCAAGGCTCTACCATGCCCCATGCTTAAGAAACCATCGCGCATGCCCGTTTGAACAATAGGATCTAACTTTAACAAACGTAAATAATTGGTGACGGTCGAACGATTTTTACCCACGCGTGTACTTAACTGTTCTTGTGTTAATTGTATCTCATCTATCAAACGTTGATATGAGAGTGCCACTTCAATAGGGTCTAAATCTTGTCGTTGTATATTCTCTACCAAGGCCATTTCTAGCATTTCTTGGTCATTTGCTAATCGTATGTATGCTGGAATCGTAGTTAAACCAATCAATTTAGAGGCCCTAAAACGACGTTCTCCAGAGACTAATTGAAATGTATTCGTATCCAATTTACGAACTGTAATTGGTTGAATAACTCCCAGTTCTTTAATCGAACTCGCTAGCTCTCTTAAGGCTTCCTCATTAAAATAGGTTCTTGGTTGAAACGGATTCACCTCCACCTTACTGATCTCTATTTCAACAATACTACCTACAACTTTATCGGCATTCTTATCTTGAATAGAATTGATATCATCAACAGAGTCCTTTAATAAAGCAGATAATCCTCTACCTAACGCTTGCTTTTTTACTGCTTTGGCCATGTGTATTCTTTTTTAGAATTTCGTGCGCTAAATTAATATAATTTACCGCTCCTTTACTTGTTGCATCATATGCAATGATACTTTCTCCATAACTCGGTGCTTCACCAAGCCTAATATTACGTTGTATAATGGTTTTGAAAACCATAGAATGAAAATGCTTCTTTACTTCGGCCACTACTTGATTTGATAAACGTAATCGAGAATCATACATAGTGAGTAGCAGACCTTCAATATCTAAATCGGCATTATGCACTTTTTGTACACTCTTAATGGTATTCAATAATTTACCAAGGCCTTCTAAGGCATAGTATTCACATTGAATCGGTATAATCACGGCATTTGCGGCCGTCAAGGCATTTAACGTAATCAATCCTAAGGAAGGTGCACAATCAATAACAATATAATCGTAGATATGTTGAATAGGCTCTAATGCCTTTCTTAACATGTACTCTCTTTCATCTTTATCAACAAGTTCAATTTCAATAGCAACGAGATCGATATGCGCTGGAATGATATCTACATTCGGCGAATTCGTCTTAACAATGGCCTCTTTTGCCGATATGGTATGCTCTAAAATCTGATAGGTTCCGTTGGTGACGCTCTCTACATCAATACCCAAACCAGATGTTGCATTAGCCTGAGGATCAGCATCTATAAGCAACACACGTTGCTCTAACACACCCAATGCTGCTGCTAGATTCACCGTTGTTGTTGTCTTGCCTACGCCCCCTTTTTGATTAGCAATTGCTATAATTTTCCCCATTAAAAAATATAATTTTTCTGGCTATAAAAATACGATTATTTGGCAGTAATAAAAATGAAGTTTTGAACAAAAAAGAAAGCTGTTAATATGTCAAAATTAACAGCTTCCTCTAAACCACTAGTAGTGTGATTCTTACTTTTTATCTTCAGGGTATAATACCATTAAGATATGTCCTTTAGATAAGTACTTTTTCGCAACAGCTTGGATATCTTTAGCATTAATGCCATCGATATCTTTGGTGGCACGAACAATTTTTAACTTATCTGTCTTATTATAATCAGCGTTTTTCAATCCGTTGATCCAATATCTATTCTTCTTTAGATTCTCTTTATACTCTAATAATTGTGCTTCTTTTATTTTAGCAACATCCTTTTCTTCTGGACCATTATCAATAATTTGCTGTAATTCTTTTAAGGCAGCATCTTTTAATTTCGTCACATTTTCTGGCCCACAAGGAAAAGAAATAGAAAAATTATAAGAACCATAAGGAATCTTATTCATACTTCCTCGAGCTCCAGCACCGTATACACCCGCTTCTTCCTCTCGAAGTTTCTCGATCAATTTTATAGATAAGATCTCACCCAAACTCTTCAACATATGGTTTTCTTTACCATTGTATTCTGTTTCACCTCTAAAGCTCATTACCACCGTACTTTTGGGTTCGGTACCTTTCTTTACAATCTTCTCATGTGACCCAGAACGAGGTCTAAAACTATGTTCTTTGTACGTCTCTCTGGTCTCGCTACTTGGTAAACTAGCTATGTATAATTTGGCGTATTCTTTGATTTTAGCTTCATCCAAATTTCCTACAAAATAGAATTTAAAATCTCCTGCATTCGCAAAACGTTCCTTGTATTTTTCATAGGCTAATGCGTAATCTGCTTTATCTAAAGCTTCGGGTGTAGGAAATCCTAAATAACGTGCATTACCTTCGTTCATAAATTTTCCCGTTTCTATTTGAAAATAGATATTCGGATTTGATAATACATTTCCTAAAAACGCTTTCTGCTTGGCAATAAACGAATTAAACGCTTTATCATCCTTATTCAACGAAGTAAAGTATAAATGCGTTAATTGAAACAAGGTTTCTAGATCTTTCGGTGTTGATGATCCGCTAAGGCCTTCACTATTTTGACCAATAAATGGACGCACTCGTGCAATTTTACCTGACATCATCTTGCCCATTTCAATCTTGTTCATGCCGTTGATACCAGCCTCTGTCAAACCGCCATTCGCAACGCCAATTTTCTTCACATCAGCATCAGAATATAAAGAAGTACCACCATAGCTAAACGCTTCCATCAATACTTCATCATCTTTATAATCAGTTTTCTTGTAGACAACTGTTGCACCATTCACTAAAGTCAAGGTCATCGTTCCTAAATCCTCATTCTTCACTTGTTTAATAATCGCTCCAGCTTTCGGTAGCTCGCTCATTAAAGATTCCGCTACTTCTGTATCTTCATAAGGCTTGATCTCAGCACTTTCAACAGACGCCAATAAGTCCAGTACTTGTTTTTCCGTAGGCTTTACTACCCCCTCTTTTTCTGCTCCTGTGAATACTACAACTCTATTGTCTTTACGCAGATAATCTTTGATCAAGGCGTTCATTTCATTCAATTGAATCGAAGGCACCGCACGCTTGGTGAAATTATATTCCCATTCAATACCTGGCATTGCTTCTTTTTGGAAAAAATTTCGAATATACTCGCCCGCATATCGTGCCGACTGTGTCTTATCTTTATTTTGAAAAGCCTTTTCCATACTCGCCAAGATATCTTTCTTCGCTCTTTTAAATTCACCCGCTTGAAAACCATAGCGCTTTACACGCTCATTTTCTTCCAATAAAGCTTTCAAGGCTGTTAATTGTCCTGTACCACTCGTCATGGCAAAAGACTGATAGGCACTCTTCCCTCTTGCGAAAGTACCACCATGCGACGAAGAACCGAAAACGAATGGAGGATTCTCACTCTCTACTAACTCTCCTAAACGATTATTAATCATTTGAGAAAATAATCTTTTTACAATTGACTTTCTATATTCCTCTACCGTTGCTGCTGGCTTAGACGATGTTTTGTCTTTATACATCAAACGTACCTGATTAAAGGTAGATTCTTTATCTGTTTCAATAGAGACAAAGGTTTCTTCGTGATTTGGTACGTCAAAAACCGTACGTTCTCTTGGATTTACAGCCGCTGGCACTTTACCAAAATGTGCTTTTATTTTTGCTTCTAGCTTGTCGACATCGACATCTCCAACAGCAACTACTGCCATTAAATCAGGACGATACCAATCTTTCTTGAATCGGCGTAAAGCCTCATAACTAAAATTCTCTAAAATTTTCTTTTTCCCAATAGGCAAACGCTTTGCATATTTTGAGTTGTTCATCATTTTTGGCAAATAATTGGCCATCATTCTTTTATCGGCACCCAGGCCCAAACGATACTCTTCTAGTACCACACCTCTTTCCTTGTCGATTTCTTCATCAGTAAGATTGGTGTTAAAGGCCCAGTCTTCTAAAATTTGAAACCCCTTGTCTAGTTTTGCTTCGTCTTCACTCGGAATCGGCAAAATATATACGGTTTCGTCGAAACCTGTATAGGCATTTAAATGCGCTCCAAACTTCACTCCAATGCTCTGTAAGTAATCTACAAGTTCGTTTTTCTTGAAGTTTTTGGTACCATTAAAATTCATATGCTCCATAAAATGTGCCAATCCTTGTTGATCGTCATCTTCTAGAATAGAACCGGCATTGACGGCCAAGCGCAATACGACTTTATTTTCTGGTTTACCATTATTTCTAATGTAATAGGTCAATCCGTTTTCTAGGGTACCCGTGCGTACATTCGGATCTACCGGAATTAAACCATCTTTGATTTCTATGGCTTTTTCTTTCGCGTCTTTAATGACGGTCTCTTGACTAAAACCTGCAACAACAAAAAGAAAAATTGCTGCTACATTTAATACTATTTTTTTCATGTGATTGTGATTAATGAATGAATTAATTAAACTCAATATCTGATAGATTTTGAGAGTGTTAAAAATATTAAATTTTATCTGAAATTAGCTATCAAAAAATAATTTTAATTTTTTAAACTATTCTATTGCTATACACAAAAGGATTTGTATATTTGCGCACGATTTTAGCGACGACTTTTGAGACGTTGTTAACTCAAAAAGATACAAATACATTTATAAAGATATAAGTAATGAGTAAAAGAACGTTTCAACCATCGAAGAGAAAGAGAAGAAATAAACACGGCTTTATGGAAAGAATGGCAAGTGTTAATGGTAGAAAGGTATTAGCTAGAAGAAGAGCTAAAGGCAGAAAGAGACTGACTGTGTCATCTGACCCAAGACCAAAGAAATAATGATATTCTCATCAATCATATACAAGGTGTTACTTTTTTAAGTAACACCTTTTTTTATATCTTTTTAATAAGTTTTTTATCATCAGTAAGAATTACACTTTGAAATTTAAAATATTTGTAACCCAAAAAAATAACTTGTAAACCTTTTATTTAGAAATGCCGAAAAATAACAACATCAAATCAATTTTAATTATAGGTTCAGGTCCAATCATCATTGGGCAAGCATGCGAATTTGACTATTCAGGCTCTCAGTCGTTACGTTCTCTAACAGAAGAAGGTATCGAAACCATTCTGATCAATTCAAATCCGGCAACGATTATGACCGATCCTACCATGGCCGATCACGTATACCTATTACCGTTAACGACCAAATCTATCATTCAAATACTCAAAGAGCATCCTCAGATCGATGCCGTACTACCCACGATGGGTGGACAAACAGCTTTGAACTTATGTATTGAAGCCGATAATAAAGGTATTTGGAAAGATTTTGACGTGCAACTGATTGGTGTTGATATTGATGCGATTAATGTTACAGAAGACAGAGAGCAGTTTCGAAATTTAATGGGCGAAATTGGGGTAGCAATGGCTCCACAAGCAACGGCGACATCCTTTTTAAAAGGGAAGGAAATAGCACAAGAGTTTGGCTTTCCATTGGTGATTCGCTCTTCATATACCTTAGGAGGTGCGGGTGCCTCAATTGTATACGAACCAGAAGATTTTGATGAATTATTGCGTAGAGGCTTAGAGGCATCTCCCATTCATGAAGTGATGATTGACAAAGCGATGATGGGTTGGAAAGAATATGAATTAGAACTCTTACGTGACAAAAATGACAATGTGGTCATAATTTGTGCCATTGAAAATATGGATCCTATGGGGATTCACACGGGTGATTCGATTACGGTAGCGCCTACAATGACCTTGAGCGACCAAACCTATCAGCGTATGCGCGATATGGCCATTCATATGATGCGCTCTATTGGCGATTTTGAAGGTGGTTGTAACGTACAGTTTGCGGTAAGCCCAGATGAAAAAGAAGATATTATTGCGATTGAAATCAACCCAAGAGTTTCACGTTCTTCTGCCTTGGCAAGTAAGGCTACGGGATATCCTATTGCTAAAATCGCTACAAAGCTAGCCATCGGATATACGCTAGACGAGTTAGACAATCAAATTACCAAAACAACCTCAGCCTTGTTTGAGCCAACACTCGATTATGTCATTGTGAAAATTCCGCGATGGAACTTCGACAAGTTCGAAGGTTCTGATCGCACTTTAGGATTGCAAATGAAAGCCGTTGGTGAAGTGATGGGTATCGGTAGATCATTCCAGGAAGCTTTACATAAAGCAACGCAATCTCTTGAAATTAAGCGTAATGGAATTGGTGCCGATGGCAAAGGGTATAAAGATTATAATCAGATCATCGACAAGCTAAAAAATGCAAGTTGGGATCGCGTTTTTGTGATTTATGATGCCATTCAAATGGGAATTCCTTTGAGTAGAATTCATGAGATCACTAAAATAGACATGTGGTATTTAAAACAATATGAAGAACTACTTGCCATTGAAAAAGAAATTTCGAGCCATGACCTTGAGACATTGCCGAAAGATTTATTATTAGAAGCGAAGCAAAAAGGTTATGGTGATCGACAAATAGCGCATATGTTAGATTGTTTAGAAAGCGAAGTCTATAATAAGCGTCAAGAACTCGATATCAATAGAGTGTATAAATTGGTAGATACTTGTGCCGCTGAGTTTAGTGCACAAACACCTTACTACTACTCTACTTTCGAAAATAATAGTATTCGAAATGGGGTCGCTTTCGCGGAAAATGAATCGGTAGTGACCGATAAAAAGAAAATCGTAGTACTTGGCTCTGGCCCGAATAGAATCGGTCAAGGTATAGAATTCGATTACTGTTGTGTTCATGGGGTTTTAGCTGCCAAAGAAGCGGGTTATGAGACCATCATGATCAACTGTAATCCTGAAACGGTATCAACCGATTTTGACACAGCCGATAAATTGTATTTCGAGCCTGTTTTTTGGGAACATATTTATGACATTATTCAGCACGAAAAGCCCGAAGGTGTTATAGTACAGCTCGGTGGGCAAACCGCCTTAAAACTGGCTGAAAAGCTCTCTAAATATGGTGTTAAGATTATAGGCACATCTTTTGAAGCCTTAGATTTAGCCGAAGATAGAGGGCGTTTCTCTACCCTGTTAAAAGAACTCGATATCCCTTATCCACAATTTGGAACCGCTACAACGGCCGATGAAGCCTTGGCGATTGCCGATGAACTAGATTTTCCAATTTTAGTACGACCGTCGTATGTATTGGGCGGACAAGGCATGAAGATTGTTATTAACAAAGAAGAACTCGAAGAGCATGTGGTAGATTTACTTCGTAAAATACCGAACAACGTGCTATTACTTGATCATTATCTCGATGGAGCGATCGAAGCCGAGGCAGATTCTATTTGTGATGGTGAAGATGTGCAGATTATCGGGATTATGGAGCATATAGAACCTTGCGGTGTGCATTCGGGAGATTCGAATGCTACTTTACCGCCCTTCAACTTAGGTGAATTCGTGATGCAACAAATCAAAGACCATACGGTGAAAATTGCCAAAGCCTTAAAAACGGTTGGTTTGATCAACATCCAATTTGCAGTCAAAGACGATGTGGTCTATATCATTGAAGCGAATCCGAGAGCTTCACGTACTGTCCCATTTATTGCCAAGGCCTATAAACAACCATATGTAAATTATGCAACGAAGGTGATGCTTGGCGAAATGAAAGTGAAAGACATCAAATACAATCCGCAGTTAGAAGGGTATGCGATTAAGCAACCTGTATTCTCGTTTAATAAGTTCCCGAATGTTGATAAACGTTTAGGACCAGAGATGAAATCTACCGGAGAGAGTATTTTATTCATCGATAGTTTAAAAGACGATCAGTTTTACGAATTATACTCGCGACGCAAGATGTATTTGAGTAAGTAAGTCATCGACAGCACTCAAAAGCAACCATTTAAAGGCAATTGTATCATACCAATACAATTGCTTTTTTTTATGTCTACTAAAATTTGTTTGAAATCTATATTCGTTTGTGCTATAGTCATTTTTATAATGACCTTGACCAGTTGTGATAGCGATGATCGCTATACTATAGAGAATGCAAAAACCCTGGATTTACAAAGTTTTACCTTGCAAGTGCCACAAGATTGGACAAGTTTCCCATTACAAGGAACCGATACTTATTATGGAGGCTTGACCAATCAAGTAGACACCTTATATTTTGATTTTGGTTATCTATCTTTCGGATCGTTGGATAATATTGAACAAAATGACGAAACCCTATCTTTTCAGCGCTTGCTTATTAATGGAGTGGATGCCAAAATAGTAAAAGAAAAAAGAGCCGAAGATTCAGAAATTCGGTATTCGGTATTTTTAGACAAAGGCGACAATGAACGTCTCAATTGGATTTTTGGATATGGGGTAACCGATGAGAAATTAGTAAAGTCGATCTTTTTAAGTCATCGATTTACCGACTAACTACTCTTTAAATCCTCCTGCTTGCCAATCTTTGACAAGTTGTATTTCATCATCTGTTAATTTTGGACGATTCCCTGGGGGCATGGTACCATTTTCAATACGCGTAACGAGTGCACTATTTTCAATAGCGCTTTTCACTTCGGTAGCTGTGACTAACGAAATGGGTGCTCCGTTGACAGGCGGATCTCCATGACAAGAGAGACAGTAATCTTGCATGATGATTTTTACGGTACCGTTAAACGTGACAGAAGCATCTCCGGGTGGGCGCGTCGGACCGTCATCCTCAGACGAACAATTCGTTGCTAGTAGGGCTGCACAAACGACTAGGAATGTTGTTATTTTTTTCATAATGAGGTTTATTAAGATTGCAAAAAATTGATACAATTCTTTATTAATAACTGCGTAAATTCGTATTTAGTATGGAAATATGTTAGTTTCTAGGCATCTATCCTACCAATACAATAACCTTTAGCCGAGTCGACCTATGGAACTCTTATGTATATACAATGCCAAATCTGATCGTTTTAATGCCTTGTTCGACTTTGCCCATAAAATAGTGAGCCCTTCTACCTATGCTTGCGACTTGTGCAAGCTTACGCATAGTAATTTTGGAGAGCGTGCCGCTTGGAAAGCCTTTACGGAAACTTCCAACATCCCATTGACCTTCTATCATTTAGACGAATTTGAAAGACAATATTCCGAAACCTTTACCTATCCTGTAATCTTAAAAAAGGAAGCGAATACACTTGCTGTTTTATTAAATACCGAGGCTATTGCGCGTTTTAAAACCACTGAAGAATTAATTGAAGGGATTCAAGAGTTGGTTGATGGTTGATGGTTGATAGTTCTTAGATATGCTAAGACCTCTTGTCATTCGGTGAGCTTTCTTTGCTCCTTTCTTTTTTGTAGTTAGAAGAAAGCGCTTGGAAAAAAACGCTTTGTTCTTTACTAAAATATCATTTAGCTTCTAACCACGCCCCCCTTTTTTTCTCAATTCTCTTTTTTACCTTTTCTTGTAACGTAGTGGTATACGAAGGATTCGCATCAAAGGTTAGTTGTGTTTCTTTTTGTTCATTAAAACGTTTAAAAACTACGGTCACCGTTTGATTGGGTTTAAATTGTGTTAAGAAGTTTGTAGACTTCATTTCTGGAGTGATGGCCATGTCATGCACCGATATCAACTGATCTCCATTTTCTAAGCCCGCTTTATAGGCCGCACTGCCTTTATGCGGATTCGATACGAGTTTAAAATCAGCATTCAAACGAACACCTAAACTAGCCTCAACTAACTTCGCCTGTTCAAAAGTCACTCCTACACTTTCAAATAGTTTTTTATAATCTGGCATCTGGCTATCAAAAATGTATTTCTTAAAAAAATCGTCACTAAATTCCGCACCAGCGTAGCCACTCAAAGCATCTTGTAAATCCCGAATTGTATAGGGTATTTCAGGTTTTCCATAAGTTTGCCATACCAATCTCATAAAGGCATCGAGGTTTTTATCGCCTTCTAAATTCCGTAACGACAGATCTAAGGCCAAACCTAATACAGAACCGTAAGTATAATACGAGATAAAGGTGTTTTCTCTATTCACAGGATCTACAGAGCGCGCAGCATCCACAAACGGAGCCTGGTAACTCATCTCAATCGGATTAAAAAAGTCTCGCCCAGGGGAATTCCACACATAATTGAGTCCACCTGCTAAGCGCTTGATATAGTCTTCCTGCGAAAGCAAACCTGCTCTACATAAAATCAAGTTTGTATAGTAGCTGGTAAAACCCTCGGCAAACCATAATTCGCCTGACATATTCGTCTCAGTATAATCAAAAGGTTCGAGTGATTTCGGACGTATCCGCTCTACATTCCAAGCATGGAAAAATTCATGTGATACCGTTCCCATATTAGGTTGCATACCGCCATTTGCCAAACTACGCGTACTTGTCAATATGGTAGAATTTCGGTGTTCCATACCATCTCCTGAAGCATTCGGAATATAACAGGCTAAAAAAGTATACGCGCCATAATCAAAATTTGGAAGTTCACCATAAACTGCTTTTTGTTGTAATACCACCTTTTTAACTCCCTCAAAATAGTCATCCAATTCGGCATCAGTACCATTGTGATGTAAGACAAATCGTATGATTTGTTCTTTGCCAGCATCTGCCACCTGGAAACTTCTTACTGCATGATTACTGATCTCTGTCGGAGAATCCATAAAATAATGTAAATCAGGCGCATAATAAGTGTTTCCTGATGCATTTTTTAACTGCGTAGCAACTTTCCATCCAAGGTCTTTACGGACGTTAAAGGTCACATTAATAGGACGTTTATCATAGGCCGGGGCATAGATAAAAGTTGCAGGAATATTTAAATGCGCATGCGTTTCATCAACTTGCGAATACGTACCTCCTCCTCTATTTGCATATAAGGTATAACGCACTTGTACCGTTCCATCATGCCCTGAGATATTCCATTGATAAGGATTTGGACGCGTTACAATCAATTCTTTGCCTTTACTGTCAAATGCTTTTAATGCATATACATTCTTCGCGAATTCATGCAAGGCATAACGGCCAGGAGATGTTCTGCTCATTCTTAGCGCCAATACTTTATGCTCTAAATTCTTAAATTCGGCTGTAATCTCGGCCTCATGGTGCACAGCGTTCTCGAAAGATATGGTGTAGGTATTTTTTGTTTGACTTACCACGGTCGTTGCCACCAGCAGTAAAAAGATTGAGATCAAATTTTTCATTTCGTTTGTTTTTTTAATTCATCATTTCTTTTTCTACCATAAAAAAGAAAGAAGCAAAGAAAAATCACCGCTGGCTGTTATAAGCGCTAAAAATTCTTTCATACCTCTAAAATAAAAGAACTCTCCCAATATTTTGGGGTTAGACAGCTTTTATTTTTTAATGTTCTATTCAAGGATTTTCTTAACGTCTTTTTCCAGTGACGGAAAAGGTCTTATGAACAACCTTTGCATTAATGCAAAGTCGTAAGTGTTTTTTTTAGCATCTTTCAAGACTGTTCAAAACTATTCGGTAGAGGAGGTCTTATAAGTCGGAAGCTGGTCAGACCCAAATTTTCTTAGAAGTAATACAATAATTCGATACGGAAATACTTGAAAAGGTGAGCTTGTCTAAAAGTAAGACACTTTAGACGTTTGTTTTTACCGCTTCTTCTATACCCACTAAATTATAACTATCGATAATATCGTGTGCTTCGCTTTTAGAATTCCACATCAAGACATCTAATATTGATAAGCGTTCTTCAAAATCTGCTCTTTTTTGATCATATGCTTTATCGTTATAATTTAAAAAATTGAGTTCAATATCTTCTTCTACCCAATCTTCCCCGCGAAACATATGATGTCCCATGCATGGGTTAACATATTTTTTGGCATTCACAGTTTTACATATTTGTAATCCCCAATCACCAGAATGTCTCACCGTGGTTGGATCAAAATCTAAAGTCGACAATTTGGTGTGGTTGAATGGAATGTCTAGATATTCGCACACCTTAGCCATCGCAGCAATATTGATATCAATCAAATGTGTATGATTAGGTGCCAATATTTCTTCAACCAGATTGATGACATCCTTAAAATGTGGAGCATTCATTTTATAATATTCAAATTGCCTTAAAAATTTAGGCTTCCATTCAATTTCATTCTGAATTTCTATTTCTGAATACAAGGCGCTACGGCTATGCTTTTTAGTAGGCGCACTAATCCAAGATAAGCCCTCTGGATGTTTTAAAATTCTATTTCTATTTCCCCATGATTGTTTTCTATACTGGGTTTCATCAAAAACAATCCAATTATTCGTTGCCTTGATCAACGAAAAATATCCAGCATAAGGCAAAAAATAGGGTTGCATGATGCCAAATGAAGCATCACTAGAAGTTGTAGTATTCATTCTTTTCAATTAAATCTATATAATATCCTTTTCATAACTCATAAACATACATAGTAACCTATTAAATGTTTGTTATCTAAGTTCTTATATAATTAGCAATTTTCTTACAATAGTACGATAAAATACTTAAAAATGGTTAAAAACGAATCGAAAAAATCACAAAATTACAAGCAAATTATTTCTTATATTTAATTACAATACACTGTAAATCAACTACTTAAATTTAAAATTCTATTTACCTGAATCATTTTAAAATGTATAATTTTTTTAATTTAGTAATTGTTTTTCTTTTAAAGAAACTATATTTATCATCAAATTGCTATAAAAACATCTTATATTATGAAAAAGAAACTATTGATACTGGGTATCTTAGGAGCGCTCGCTGTCGTTGCTTTTTTGAGTAGAAAAAAGCTAAAAACGCCTTTAAAAATAGCGGCAGAAGTTATTACCTGTACTTCTAATAATTTTTTATCCAGTAAAGACATTGACACCACCAAACAAATTGCTCCTTTATTAAAAAATGTTGGAGCCCATACATTTCCATTAAACACCAAAAGTGAAGAAGCGCAAGTATATTTTAATCAGGGATTGAATTTGGTGTATGGATTTAATCATACAGAGTCTCATCGCTCTTTTTTAGAAGCGTCACGTTTAGACCCTACTTTAGCCATGGCTCATTGGGGGCAAGCGTTGGCATTAGGACCAAATATTAATGATCGTAATATTAGTGATGAACGCAAAAAAGACGCTTACAAAGCTATTCAAAAAGCAAAAGAATTAAGTGATAATCAAAGTTCTAAAGAAAAGGCATTGATTGAGGCTTTATCAACTCGCTATGGTAAGTATGCTGCATTGGAAAAAGCGAAACTAGATATGGCCTATGTCAACGCGATGTCTGAGGTTGTGGCTCAATTTCCAGATGATACCGATGTCTTAACCTTATATGCGTCGGCGATTATGAATACGGTACCATGGAACTATTGGGATAAAGATGATAAGCCAGCGCCAAATATTGAAAAAGCAAAAGCGAGTCTAGAACATGCGTTGAAGATAGATCCTAATCATCCTGGAGCGAATCACTATTATATTCATTTGGTAGAAGCGAGTAAACCCGATCTTGGCATTGCAAGTGCGGAGAAATTAGAGTCTTTAAATCTAAATTCTGGGCATTTAACCCATATGCCTTCTCATATATATGTAAGAGTTGGTCGCTATGAAGAGGCTGTTAAAGTGAATCAGTTGGCCATTTTAGCCGACGAAGATTATATTACGCAATGCTTTTCTCAAGGCCTTTATCCTCTAGAATATTACCCTCATAATATTTTATTTTTATGGTCAGCGGCGAGTATGATGGGCAATAGTGAATTAACCATCGATGCAGGAAAAAAGATACTTGAAAAAATTACACTGAGTAAACTCGACGATTCTACAACACAGCAGTATTTCGCCGCGACGCCGTTGTTAGCATATTTAAGATTTGGAAAATGGGATGACATACTCACACACCCCAACCCAACGAATCAATATGCATATCTAAAACTGTTCTGGCATTACACCAGAGGTATTGCTTTTTTAAGAAAAAACAACTTAAAAGATGCGCAAGAAGAATTAGATTTTATTAGTGCCAGAGATAAAAATTTGGGTTATGAAAGTATTGCAAAAGTTATCTATGAAGTGTTGGCTGGTGAGGTCGAAGCTTTTAAAGGAAATTATGAAGTATCGATTTCCCACCTCAAAAATGCAACCATTTTTGAAGATGATTTAGGATATAATGAACCTGCAGCTTGGTATATTCCAACAAGACAAACCTTAGGAGCCGTTTTATTGAAAGCTAAAAAATATACAGAAGCTCAAAAAATTTACGAAGAAGATCTAGCCTATAATCGCCAGAATGGATGGTCATTAATGGGACTCTACCAAAGTTTACTAATGCAAGGTAAGGCAGAGGAAGCGGAAATGGTAAAAGAACAATTTGATATTGCTTGGAGCAAATCTGATATAGAAATTAGCAGTTCTATTTTATAAGACTCTAAAAAATTTCGAGTTATATAAGAATACATCGTTGATTGTACAAAACTATTTGATCAACGATGTATTCTAATTATTTCCATGCTAAATAATCTGACCTTAGCAGGCTATAAGCATTCATATCTACAAATTTGCCGCTCTCAAAGCGTAGTTCTCTCGAAACCCCTTCTTCTTTAAAACCAAGTTTCAACGTCATATTAATTGAATCGATATTATTTGGTCTAATCCAACCTTCAATTCTATTCAATCCTAACTCATCAAATCCGAATTGAATCACACGTTTCATAGCTTCACCCATATATCCTCTTTTTCTATATGGTTCATTTAAGAAAGCGCCAATTTCGGCTCTTCGGTGCCAAACATACCAGCTATGAAAACCGAAATAGCCTACTACTTTTTTTGATTCGAGTTCAATTAAATCCCATACTTTGAATTCAATTCTCCAATTTGATAGCCCTTTATCAACTCTATTCCATTCACGCTGAAGTTTCTCTTCACTATCAAAACCAAAAAAATCCAATTGTTCTTGAAGACTCTTCTTACGTATATCTTCTAATAATGTGACGGTTCGTTCTCGTAAATACAAACGTTCCGTTTTTAAATCCTTTTCTATAGCTGCTTCCATGGTTCTTAGCTGATTAAATTTCCTTCATCATCCCACTTCGCCAGATTTCCGCGATTCTCTTGATCTATACATTTCGACAACCATACGGGATCATAGGCCAATCCATGTTTATCTAACACATCTTGAGGTACTCCATCCCAAACATTCGGTGTATTTCCTTTATAACCCAAGGCCTCAATACCAATTTTTGAAGTATAATATCCCGTTAAGGTCAAATTTCGCATACGCGTAAAGAATTTTTCTCCTTGTTTGTAGTCAGAAGGCTCATCTTTCTTAGTGGGATAGGCAATCTTATCGCAAACGGCTAATTGTTCTTCATTGCTACAGTTTATAAACTCTTTACCATACATTTTATTGGTATGATTATCTAACCACATGAGTCCACCACGCAACGGCGTTTGATGGTTCGGCATATCTTTCACAATAAACTCAATAAAATCTTGCACTCCTGCATCGGTCGCAGAGCCATGCGTCTCATTGGCAGGCAATATAATATCACATAATACTGCAATTGTCGACAATTCATGTTCATTTAAGAATTCCTCTGCATAAATTTCTTCATCATGGGCTAATTCTTCGGGTGTTCTTCCATAAAACTTCGTTGCCGCATTAGAAACAACTTCGGGCGCGGCTCCATCTTTTGGTGTACATCCATGTAAAGCCAATCCGGTGGCAACCGAACCAAGCAATAACGATTTAATAGTATCTCTTCTATTCATTTTTGAAATTTATTGGCTATTAAATATTTTGTTTTTTTAACTGATCAACAATATAATCACAGGTTCTCCATGATAAGGCTAAGATGGTCCATGTAGGATTCTTATCTGCTTGCGAAACGAAAGGACCACCATCTACGATAAATACATTATCTGCATCATGCAGTTGCTGATGGCTATTACAAACTGAAGTTTTAGGATCATCACCCATACGAGTCGTTCCTACTTCATGGATAATTCGACCAGGAGCCAATAGCCCATATTCTTCTTCTTTACTCGGTGTATCACCTAGTATCTGCGCATCCATGCCTTCAAAAATATTCTTGAAGGTTTGCTGCATATGTTTCGTTTGTTGAATCTCATGATCAGACCAAGTATAATTAAAACGCAAAACTGGTATACCCCATTCGTCAACAACATCGGGATCTATCTCACAGTAATTATCTTCTCTTGCAATACATTCTCCTCTTCCCGATATTCCTACAAAAGCTCCATAAAACTTCTTCACTTCATCTCGTAGTTTATTGCCATATCCTCCTACTTTGCCACCGATGAATTCATTCATAAAATTCACATTAAAGCCAAAACCATAAGATGGCATGCCCATACCTCCCCATACTTCGAGATGATAACCTCTAGGAAAGTTTAGCTTACTATGATCTCCCCACCAGGGTGAATAGACATGTAACCCACCAACACCGTCTTCATTGTATATTTTTCTATTCATCAATTGAGGTACAAATGCCATACGGCTTGTTCCGGTAGAATCATGTAAGTATTTTCCAACGACACCGCTGCTATTTCCTAATCCATCAGGATGGACCTTACTTTTAGAATTCAATAATATCCTTGCCGAACTACAAGCTGAGGCCGCTAGCACAACTACTTTCGCATTGAGCTGATATTCTTTTCTATCTTTTTTATTGACATAAACCACTCCCGTGGCCTTACCACTATCATCTGTAAGCACTTCTCTCACCATCGCCTCTGTGAATAAGGTAATTTGTCCTCCAGCTTTTTGCGCTGGGAAAATAAGACAAGTACCTGATGAAAAATCTGCACTCACACTACATCCTCGACTACACTGGCTGCAATAAAAACAAACGCCTCTTTCTTCATTAATTGGTTGTGTCAAGATAGACAAGCGTGAAGGAATCACTGGTATATTTGCCTTTTTCGCTCCTTTTATATAGTACAATTCATGGAGTCGTGGCTTTGGAGCTGGTAAGAAGAATCCATCGGGCTCATTTTCTATCCCCTCTTTACTCCCAAAAACTCCAATAAGTTTATCTACTTTATCGTAATATGGTTTTACATCGTCATATGATATCGGCCAATCTTCTCCTAACCCATCGGCACTTTTATGTTTAAAATCTCTTGGGCCAAAACGCAACGAGATACGCCCCCAATGATTTGTTCTACCTCCTAGCATTCTCGAGCGAAACCAATCGAAACGGGTTCCTACCTTTCGTGTATATGGTTCTCCTTCTATCTCCCAACCTCCATATGCCGCATCATAATCTCCAAATGCTCTATTCGTACCTGCCCCTCTTCTGGGTGACTCCCAAGGCCATTTTAATTGAGTTCGTTGCTTTTCATCTGCCGGATCAAAGAAAGGACCCGCCTCTACTACGGCAACGTTTAAACCAGCTTCAGACAGTATTTTTGTTGCCATTCCGCCACCAGCACCTGAACCAACGATAATAGCATCGAAAACTTCAGGAGATTCTTTTATTTGCATATCTTAAAATTGAGTATTTGTTTTCACCCAAATATAGTAAATTATTTTACCAATAAATAGTATCTTGAGCCCGCCAAAAAGAGCTATTGTATGAACTATATTTTATTTGACGGAACCGTTAGAAATAGTCTATTACCATTTACATATACCAGACCTGTTGCAGATATACGAATAGGGATTCTCACCATTCGAGAAAAATGGGAAAAACACTTAGGTTTTACGACAACAACTTTAACGGAAGACTATTTAGAAGAAAAATATCCAATGGTAGAATTGGAAGAAAATGTGATGATCAGTGGTGCTGTTTTACCTACTCCAGAGCTTGTTGGTCACATTAAAGCTTTAAAAGAAAATCAGGCGATTTTCAAAAATGACGAGATGATTGCATTTTTTACCACAGATGCACAAGAAGAAGTTGATTTTGATACTTATGAAATTCTTCATCTTGAAAGCGATTTGTTACAATTGAAACATACATGGGATATATTTTCTTTAAACGATAAAGCCATTGAGGCAGATTTTGAATTATTGACCCAAGGACGCACTTCACAACCGATTCCAGATACGGTGAACTGTATCAACAGAGAACAGATATTCTTTGAGGAAGGCGTTGATATTTCATTCGCAACATTAAATGCGAGTTCAGGTCCTATATATATTGGTAAGAATGCCATTGTGATGGAAGGCTCTTTGGTTAGAGGTCCGTTTTCTTTAGGAGCCGATTCTGTGCTAAAAATGGGAGCTAAAATTTATGGCGCAACTACGATAGGCCCTATGAGTAAGGTGGGCGGTGAAGTTAATAATTCTGTCATTTTCGGATATTCAAGCAAAGGACATGAAGGTTATTTAGGCAACTCGGTTTTAGGAGAGTGGTGTAATTTAGGAGCAGACACTAACAATTCTAACTTAAAGAATAATTATGCCGAAGTAAAATTGTGGAGTTACGAAACCAATCGTTTCGCTAAAACAGGTCTGCAATTTTGTGGTTTAATGATGGGAGATCATTCTAAATCAGGGATCAATACCATGTTTAATACAGGCACCGTAGTAGGCGTTAGCGCGAATATTTTCGGAGGTAATTTTCCGAGAAACTTTATTCCGTCATTTTCATGGGGTGGATCAGCAGGTTTTACGGTATATAAAATGAATAAAGTAAATGAGGTTGCTCAGGCGGTACTAAAAAGGAAGCATCTTGAATATGACGAACAGGAACAAAAAATACTGGAACACGTATTCAAATTAACAGAGACTTATAGGAACTTTTAAAAAGAAAAGGGCGATCAATATGTTGATCGCCCTTTTCTGTTACTCTAAAATCACATTAAATGGAAGGAAATGTGATACAATTCAAATAATATATATTGCTTACAGCTACACTTGGTTCTTTTAACTCAAAGTCTTTTGGAAGATAGGCCATGGTATCAAATTCAAAAGGCTCGTCTTCTTCTTCAATATTAATCTCTACAATACTATCGTATAAAGACCCATTGGCAGAAAAACCAACTGGTAAATAATCTGATGTATTGAAGCTAAAAGGTTCATCTTCATCAATGGCCGCTACCTCATAAAAGTTGTCAAAATTCATGGTTGCATTAAACCCTACCGGTAAATACGAATTACTATCAAAATCAAAAGCTTCATCTTCTTCAATTGTTGCCATTTCATAGTCAGTATTGTATGTAATAGAAGCATTAAAACCAACTGGTAAATAGGCGAAGGTATCAAAATCGAAAGCTTCATCTGCTTCTTCGCTAGCCGTTTCAAACATTTCGAATAATCCATCAAAAGCATTGAAATTTGAAGGTAAATACTTTGAAATATCGAAATCAAAAGCTTCATCAGTTTCTTCTACCTCAATTTCTTCAATATTGTTGTTAAATAAGATGCTAGAAACAAAACTAGTTGCTTTTATAAAGGCATTTGTCCTAGTTTGGGAGTCATTAATTTGGTAATCTGTTGCTTGTGCCGTTGTACTGAATCCGATCAATAAACAAAGGCTGTAAAATAAGTTTTTCATTTGTGGTATGCTTTTTGAATATATTAGTTTATATAAGTTTTTTAGTCTTTCTTATAGAACGCTTTTGGTAAGTAATCGTTACAGTATTTTTAATTAGTTGTGAATACTTTAACAGTTGTTTGAGTCTTTCGTTAAAATTGTGTGAACAGGTGTTTTAATAAAACACCCCCGGTGACACCAAGGGTGTGTTAAATTTTTAGATTTCAGTAGTTACAATTATTGATTTCGTAGCGTTGAAATCTTTTGGTAAATATAATTGAGTGTCAAAATCAAAAGCCTCATCTTCCTCTTCTATCACGATTTCTACGATTGTATCTAATACGTTCATGTGTGAGTTAAAACCCACTGGTAAATATGTCTTTGAATTAAATTCAAACGGTGCATCTTCTTCTTCTAAGATTACTTCGTATTCTAATCCGTATTTTTCTTCAAAAGATATATATGGATCGAATCCTATTGGCAAATATGCCGCTGTATCAAAATCAAAGGCTTCATCTGCTTCTTCCGCTACTACTGCGAATTCGATGGCTGGCATTTTTAATTCTTTAATAGTCATGGTATCATTTATGCTATCGAATGTGTTCGCTGGTAATTGAGCTGCTGTAGCTGTCATTAAACTGATGACTAACAAACATGGGAATAATAAATTTTTCATTGTGTTGAGATTTTTTAGTTGTTTTCTGTTGTTTTAGTTTTTTTTCAAAAGGTACTATGTTAAACAAAGTACTTTACAGATAAGACGATACTTCTTTTTATTTGTTACACATTCTTTAAAATATTTTTTAAAAATGTTCTGTATCGCTTGTTATTGCTGACATACAAATATTTCTAAAATTTCGAATAAAAAAGAAATCAGTCTTACTGAACTGTTAATTTTTAGGTATAAACCGTAATATATATGACTTAAACTATAAAAACGATGGTTGATTTATATACGAAATCAACTACTCATATAAAAAAAGAGCAGTAAAACTGCTCTTTAATTAGGGTAAGGTTTTGGTTGGTGAGAACAACTGTTCTTCAAGGATAGTCTATTGAATTTCAGTTGTAGCTGTTACTGTTTTGGTAGCTTTGAAGCCCTTTGGTAAATACATTCTTGTATCGAAATCAAATGCTTCATCTTCCTCTTCTACAGTAATTTCAACGATTGAATCTAATAAGGTCTTACTTAAGCCAAAACCTACGGGTAAATATGCTTTTGTATTAAATTCGAATGGAGCATCTTCCTCTTCCATGATCACTTCATATTCTATTCCGTATTTTTCTTCAAAAGATACATATGGATCAAATCCTATTGGCAAGTATGCTGCTGTATCGAAATCGAAAGCTTCATCTGCTTCTTCAGCTACTACTGTAAATTCGATCGTTGGCATTTCTAGCTCTTTTTTTATGATAGTATCATTGATACTATGTAAAATACTTGTTGGTAATTGGGCTGCTGTAGCGGTCATTAAACTGATGACTAACATACATGGGATTAAAAATTTTTTCATTGTTATAAGATTTTTTTAGTTGTTTTCTGTTGTTTTAGTTTTTCTAAAGGTACTATGTTAAACAAAGTACTTTACAAATAAGACGACACTTCTTTTTATTTGTTACACTTTAGTTCAATTATTTTCTAAAGTGCTCTGTATCAATTATTTTTATTGACATACAAATATTTCTAAAATTTCAAATGAAAAAGAAATGAACCTAACTGAACTGTTGTTTTTTGGGTATAAACTGTTCATAAGTGATTACTAAAGTGAAAAAAAAGGGTCACTTAAAAATGACCAAATAACAATTGCGCATAAAAAAAAAGAGCAGTTTTCACTGCCCTCCTATTAATGGTTGTCGGATTGTAATTTATCGTGAACTCACGTTTCCTGAACCGCTCACCTTCACGTCTTGTTTTTTAGGGTTTCCTTTATAGTAAACATCTCCCGATCCTGAAACCTTCGCTATTAAATTATCTTTTACGCTAATTCTAATCGTACCAGAACCAGCAATCTTCACATCTGCATCATTAGACTGTAATTCATAAGCCTTGATATCTCCTGAGCCTGAAATTGCACATTTAAAAGTGTCCGCGTTTCCTGTCAAAGAAATATCACCAGAACCAGCTATTGACGATGATACATTACTCGCATCAACTGCTAACTTAATATCGCCAGATCCGGCCAGGGCAGTTTTAAAATTGTTTGATTTGATAACATCAGACGAATACACATCACCCGACCCAGCTAAGGATACAGCATCAATATCTTTAAACGGAACCGTTACCAGTATTTTACTTCTATGAGATACATTAGCACCTTTTTTCCATTTGATTTTTAGTTTACCATTATTTACTTCGGTGATTAAATATTCCTCCAAATTTTCATCTACAGTTACTTTAATACTTCCTTCGTTACCTGCATATAATTGTACATCGAATGATCCACCAACAGATACCTTGTCATATTCACCGACGGATCTTGTTTTGGTAACCATATCTCCATTTCCTCGTACTCTTTTGTACCATTGTGCGTGCAAGCTTGAGCTAAACGCCAATAATATGGCAATTGCTACTATTTTCTTTAAAAAGTTCATAATATTAAATTTTTAGTTTGTTAGTTATTATTCATAGAATGTGACACTTCCATATTCTGAGTCTATGGTAATGTTAGACTTTGTGCTTCCATTCTTATAGGTTCCTTGATAATATTTTGAAGATGATTTCACGATTCTTTTGGTAAAATCATATCCTGAATCACCTCTTTTAAAGCTTCCATAGCCCAATTTCAATTCAAAATTAAAGGGTGCATCTGGGGTGCCAATTTTAATACCACAGTACTCTCCATTAATAGATACAGAATCAAAACCTTCTTTTAAATCTTCGATTCGAATAGATCCATAATCGGAAGTAATGGCAATTTTTTTAGAAATTTTTCCTAATCTAGTTGTTAAATAGTCACCATCTCCTACTACACTTCTTGCACTATTCGCTTTTAGACTACCATAATCGCAATTATAACTCAAGTCATTCAATTTCTCAAAAACTGAGGTCGAATAATCAGCGTTCAATCGAACATCACCCGCGTCCTCAACGGTAAACTTAGAGTAATCGGCATTTATAGAACCACCATTCATTTTACCGATAGTCGATGAACTGCAATAATCTAAATTAATTTTGTTGCGTGTACTGTATAAATCACCTATAATGATCTTTCCATAATCACAATTAATTGAAGCCTCTCCTTTTAATTCATTCAAATAAATATTACCATAATCATTATTCAACTGGGCGTCATTTGTAATTGGTACTTTTACTTTATAGTTTATCTGATAGTGTACATTACTCTTTTTTCCCCACCATGATGACCAATTAGATGAGTTTTTACCAATAACAGTTTTCGCATATACCTCATTGCTGTTGGCATCAAATCTAACGTCAATCATACTCAAGCGCTTGATCACTTTCTCTTCGTTGTTTCCGCTTACTGTAATCTTCACTTCAATCACGACTTGGTTTTTATCCCAAGAAGTTACATCTACATTACCATAGCGATTGTCTATTCTCAATAGAGCATCACTATTTACCGAATATTCCTTCTTAATCGATTTCGATTTTTCGTATTTACCTTTTCCTTTGTCGGTAGCAAAGCCTATTGCCGGTATCATCAGCAAAATGAAAAGTACTTTATGTAAGTAATTATGTTTCATAATAATATGGTTAAGTTGTGTTCTTTTACGCAGCGTTTAATTCGCTATTTATAATTTTAATTTCTTCTAATTGTTCTAATAAGTGTCCTAATACTTCTATGCGTTGTTGAAAGTTTGCAATCATGGCATAGATGATTCGTTTATCTTCACTAGTATCTTCTAATTCAATGGTTAATTCTTGATATTTTGTCTCAAGTACTTTCAACTGTGCGAAAGCATCATCAATAATTTCGGCGTTGGTCTCATCACGTTGCACATTAATTTTTTCAACTTCCTTTTGGATACTTGCCATAAAAAAGGATTGTGTTTCTTCCATTTCTGGAGATATCTCGGCTAATTCCATTCCAGATGTGGCTGAATAGCTCCCGAACCAGAATCCTACCAATAATAAAATCGACGCGGCTACGCTTAACCATTTCCAGGTATTCGGATTCCATGTAATGGTACTTTTCTCTTCTTTTTTTCTAAGTCTAGATTCAAAACGATCAAAGTGCCCAATAGTTGGTTCTGCTATATCGAACTGATCTGTTAATTCTTTAAATCTATTTTCTAAATTATCCTTCATAACTCACTACTAATAATTGACGTAATTTATTTTTTGCTCTAGAAATTGTTGTTCTGCTATTTTGATAGGTTATATCCATAATCTCAGCAATTTCCTCATAATCATATCCTTCAATAAGGTTTAATGTTAAAGCGACTCTATAATTATCTTTTAATTGATTGATACTATTTGTAATATCATTCACACTCAACATCGTATATTCTGTTTCAGCAATCTCTCTATCTGCCTGTTCGGGCACAACATCTAACCCTACTTCTTTCACTTTATTATTTTTTCTATACTGTGTGATACTTTTATTTATCACAATTCTCTTTAACCAAGCTCCAAAAGCAACTTCTCCTTTAAAAGTGCCCAATTTGGTGAATGCTGTTAGAAACGACTCTTGCATAACATCCTCAGCCTCAAAGCTGTCTTTTAGAATTCTAAGGGCTGTATTATACATTGCTTTATAATACAATTTATAGATTTCGAATTGGGCACTATGTTCTCCTTTTAGGCAGCGCTCCAGCAATTTGGCTATATGTTGATTAGTGTTCGGCAAGGGTTCGTTTCTGATAAAAAGACTAAAGGGTTTTTAAACTGTTACACTTTTTCAAAAATAAATGTACAAATTTGATAGAATCAATTCGTTGCTAACTAAAATAGTATTGGCACAACAATTGAACTTGTAGTAGTAGAAAAATAGTTTTGCATATTTAAAATACTGAAAAACAGTATTTTATTTATTTTTCAAAACTATATGATTAGAGAGAAATAAACGTTTAATGTCATATTGACTTAATATAACTTATGAGTAATCCAAAATTTTTAAATATTGACAGTTTGTCACTTCAGAATATATTAGATGAAGATTCGGAGTTAATTCCATTAATGACTCCCGAGGATGAAGAAGAAATTCGCAAAGAAGAAGTTCCTGAAGTGTTACCTATTCTTCCTTTACGGAATACGGTACTATTTCCTGGTGTGGTGATACCTATAACTGCCGGTAGAGATGCTTCTATCAAATTAATAAAAGATGCCAATGCCGGTAATAAAACAATTGGTGTTGTTGCTCAAACTAATGAAACTGTAGAAGAGCCTTCGATCGACGACATTCATAGAATTGGAACAGTCGCACGTATATTGCGTATTCTCAAAATGCCTGATGGTAATACCATGGTGGTTATTCAAGGTAAAAAACGATTTGAAGTTGGTGAGTTTGTACAATCGGAACCTTATATAAAGGCGACTGCAAAAGAAATTGTTGAAAAACAACCCAGTATTAATAATACTGAATTTAATGCGATTATCGATTCTATTAGAGACTTATCTCTGAAAATAATTAAAGAGAATCCGAATCTTCCTACGGAGGCTTCTTTTGCCATTAAAAACATACAAAGTAACTCATTCTTAGTAAACTTTGTATCCTCTAACATGCCATTAGATGTTTCCGAAAAGCAAGAACTTCTAAATATCAATAGTTTAAAGAAAAGAGCGTTGGCAACATTGAAGAAGATGAATGCTGAGTTTCAACGTTTAGAGTTGCGCAATGATATTCAATCGAAGGTACGAGAAGATATGGATCAGCAACAGCGAGAGTACTATCTTCATCAACAAATGAAAACAATTCAAGAAGAATTGGGAGGCGTTTCGTATGATGAAGAGCTCGATGAAATGCGAAAAAAGGCAAAGACGAAGAAATGGGATAAAACCGTTGCTGAAACTTTTGACAAAGAAATTGGTCGCCTACAGCGTATGAATCCGCAGGTAGCTGAATATTCAGTGCAGCGCAATTATCTTGACTTACTCTTAGAATTGCCATGGAATGAATATTCGGAAGATAAATTTGACCTTAAAAAGGCACAAAAAATTCTAAATAGAGATCATTTTGGGTTGGATAAGGTAAAGGAGCGTATTATTGAGCATCTTGCCGTACTTAAATTAAAAGGCGACATGAAATCTCCTATTATTTGTTTATATGGTCCTCCCGGAGTAGGTAAAACCTCCTTAGGTAAATCTGTTGCCGAATCATTAGGTAGAAAATATGTGCGTATGTCACTTGGAGGCTTGCGTGATGAAGCCGAGATTAGAGGTCATCGTAAAACCTATATCGGGGCCATGCCAGGTAGATTAATTCAAAATCTTAAAAAAGCGGGTACATCGAACCCTGTTTTTGTATTAGATGAAATAGATAAATTATCAAATAGTCATCAAGGAGATCCATCGTCAGCAATGCTGGAAGTACTAGATCCTGAGCAGAACAACGCTTTTTATGATAATTATTTAGAAATTGGTTACGATCTTTCTAAAATACTATTCATTGCCACAGCCAATAGTTTGTCAACCATTCCTTGGGCACTACGCGATCGAATGGAAATCATTAACGTTAATGGATATATCATTGAAGAAAAGGTTGAGATTGCTAAAAAGCATTTATTACCGAAACAGTTAAAAGAGCACGGTTTAACTACCAAAGATATTCAAATAGCAAAACCGCAGTTAGAAAAAATCGTGGAAGGTTATACACGTGAATCTGGTGTAAGGGGTCTTGATAAAATGATTGCAAAAGTTGTTCGATATGCAGCGAAATCGATCGCAATGGAGCAAGATTACAATATTAAAATTACAAATGAAGATATTGAGAAAATTCTAGGACCCGCTCGCTTAGAACGCGATAAATATGAAAATAATGATGTTGCAGGTGTGGTGACTGGTTTAGCATGGACGAGTGTAGGTGGAGATATATTATTTATCGAATCAATCTTATCAAAAGGTAAAGGTGCGTTAACCATTACTGGAAATTTGGGTAAAGTAATGAAGGAGTCGGCTACAATTGCCATGGAATTCATAAAAGCCAATGCTGAAGAGTTTGGTATTAACCTAGATGATCTCGAGAAGAAAAATGTTCATATTCATGTTCCTGAAGGAGCTACACCGAAGGATGGACCTAGTGCGGGTATTACCATGTTGACGTCGTTGGTTTCTGTATTTACGAAACGTAAAGTTAAATCAAAACTAGCCATGACAGGAGAAATTACCTTGCGCGGTAAAGTGTTACCTGTAGGCGGAATTCAAGAAAAGATATTAGCCGCCAAAAGGGCCAACATAAAGGAAATAATTCTCTGTAAAGACAATGAAAGAGATATCAATGAAATCAAGCCACAGTATTTAAAAGGTTTGAAGTTTCATTTTGTGGATACCATGAAAGAGGTTATTGATATTGCCTTGTTAAAGCAAAAAGTAAAGTAATAACAGTCTATTACATTCAAAAAAAAATGCCGAGTATTAACTCGGCATTTTTTATATTTATGAGATAAATTAATCATCATCTTCATCACCTTCTTTCTTATCCTTTTTAGATGTTTTATTCCAAATTTTTATTTCATCATCTTTTGTCACCCCTGAAATAATTTCAACATTAACTCCGTCAGAGATACCTAATTCAACATCTCTCTTCTCAAATTTATCATCTCCTACTTTAATTTCAACGTAAGGCTTCTCCGTTTTTTTATCAAACTGCAATAACCCTTCTTTAATTGACAATACACTGTCTTTAGAATCTAATACTATATCGGCATTTGCACTGTATCCTGCACGTACAAAATATTCATCATCTAATGTTACATCTCCTTTAATTTTAAATTGTACTGCCCCATTTTCTTCTGTTCCTTTTGGTGCAATAAAATTTAATTTTGCTGGATATTTTTTCTTTTCAATCGCCCCTAGAGAAACTTCTAATTGTGTTCCACTTTTTATTTTACCAACCTCAGCTTCATCTACTTTTCCTTCGAAAATCATCTTTGTCATATCGGCGATTGATGCTATAGTTGTTCCTGCATTGAAATTATTACTTTGAATAACCTGATCTCCTTCCTTTACAGGGATTTCTAATATTGTACCCGAGATTTGCGCTCTAATATTCGTATTTGCCGAACCGCCACTTCCTGCAGATCCTCTTCGAATAATTTGATAATCGTTTTGAGCATTCAACAAATCTTGTTTAGATTGATTGTATGTTAATTCGATAGTTTCAAACTCGGATCTAGAGATTACACCTTTATCAAACAGCGCTTTATTTCTATCATAGGCGACCTTCGCATTGTTCACATTGATTTGAACGCTATTAACGCGACCTCTAGCACTTGCCAATGATTGTTCATTTGGCACTACTCTCACCTTTGCAATTAAATCACCTTTTTTTACTTTGGCACCTTCTTCTAAATAGATCTTATCAATAATACCCGAAATTTGAGGTTTGATTTCAATCTCCTCCAATGGTGTTACTTTTCCTGTGGCAACAGTTTTTAAAACGATATTTGTTTTGAAAGCTTTTTCAGTTTCATATTCAATAACTGACTTGCTGTTCTTCGAACCAAACCATATTAATATTGCTACTAATGCGATAGCTATTCCACCAAATATTAATTTCTTTTTCATTATACTATAATTTTGTTAGTTGATTTAATTATAATTGTTATTTATATTATTCTTCTCTTAATGCTTCAATTGGCCTTATGCTCACCGCTGTTTGTGCTGGAATCAAGCCGATTAGGGTACCTAATACCACCAGAGTCACTGCAGCAATTAAAACAACAGGTATATCTACTGTAGGATTTGTCAATGTCGGATTTTCGCCACTACCAGCAGTTGCGTCAATAATCATCAAAACTAATCCGCCAAAAATAATACCTAAAGCACCGGCAATACTCGTTAAAAAAACAGATTCCAGAATGATTTGTCTCTTAATTTCCCATGGCTTTGCTCCGAGAGCTCTACGAATACCAATTTCTTTTGTGCGTTCTTTTACAGTTATCAAAAGTATATTACCAATTGCAAATACTCCGGCAATCAAGGTAGCAATCCCAACAAACCAAGTCAAAAATTGCATCCCTAGTAAAAAGCCCATAAACTTTCCGAAGGCCTCTCCTAAATTAAAACTTCCAAAAGCTCTTTCATCCTCAGGATGTACTTTATGTAAGTTTCTTAATAGTAATTTCACATCTGCCTCTATCTGTAAAATGTCATACTCAGGTTTGCCTGTAATCATGAACCAACCTACAGTACCTGCTCTGTTATATACTTGTTGAAAGGTTGTAAACGGTATATGGATATTCCCTTGAGGCCCACCAGATCCCACTTGACCTTGTTTATACATACCAACTACTTGATAGTTAATGCCATTAATTTTTATGTACTGTTCTATTGGATATTCTCCTTTATCGAAAAGCTGCTTGTAAATTTCGTCCTCAATAATACAAACCTTCTTTCTTTCTTTAATATCGTTATCGTTGATCCAACGACCATAGACTAAGTTCTTTTTTTGAACTTTGTCTAGCTCTGGATAATCTCCAAAAATTCCAAAATTTCCGTATTTGAAATTATTAATGACCTGTGCTTGACCTTGATGTCTCGGAACTACAAATGCCAATCCATCAATTTCTGTTCGAATTTTTTCCAGATCATTCATTTTAAGCACCAAAGATTTTCCTTCTTGGAAACCTTTAAAGGGTTTACTTGTTTGTTGCGCCCAAACGAATACACTATTCGTGGCAAAATCACCAAATAATCTATTAAAGTTGTTCTCAACACCTTTGGCAGCTCCAAGTAACACTACTAATAAAAAGATACCCCACATTACACCAACGATGGTAATGACCGTTCGCATTTTATTCTTACGAATGCTACTATAAATTTCTTGCCAGGTATCGGTGTCAAATAAAAATCTCATATTAGTCGTCGTTTAGTGCTACAATTGGTTTAATACTTGCGGCTCTCTTTGCCGGAATATATCCTGCTATCGTGCCCGCGATAATTAAAATTATGGTTGCTCCTACAACAACATAGTTTTCAACGCTTGGGTTAATGATAAAATAATCTTCCAATCCATCACCTATAGCTTTCAATGTAAACACTCCTATTAATAGTCCTACATAACCAGCTAATGCCGTTATAAAAACAGATTCCATCATAATCATTCCAATAATCGAATTTGGACTTGCTCCTAGGGCTTTACGTATTCCTAATTCTTTGGTACGTTCTTTAACGATATATACCATAATATTACTAATTCCAATAATTCCTGCGACCAATGTACCGATCCCTATAAATAGAATAATTACGTTCAGCACGGTCATAAACTGTTGTACGTTCTTTGTACCTTCGGCATAATTTCGCACTCGAATCGCATTTTGATCCCTCGGAGCTACGCTATGTTTATCCTTTAAAAGTTTAGTAAGAGAATTACTAAAATTCAACGCTTGGTCTACATTCATTTTTGGGTTAAAAGTAAGTCCTACATAATCAACCTCATCATTTTCTTTATACATACCTTGGATCGTTGTAAATGGGGTGTAAATGTATCGCTCATCATTATCCCCTCCCGGGTCAGAAAAGACTCCAATAACTCTATAGGAAAATCCATCAAGATTAATTTCTTTTCCTAAGGCACTTAATTGTCCGAATAAATCTTGTTCAACAAGCCTTCCGATGGTAACAACTTTCATCCTATTCTTTAAATCAAGGACACTAATGAATCTTCCACTTTCAATGACTGCAGATTCAAGGGGTTGATAATCTGGATATACTCCTCTAACCGTATATCTATTTTGTTCTCCTTTATAAGACCCTTGCATTTGACGTTGAATGTTGGGACTGAAAAATTGGATTTCGTCCTCAAACTCTTCGTTCATAAATTGAAGATCATCATTTCTGAATTGAATTCGTCTACCGCTTTGTAAACCTTTATACGGTTTTGTGGTTCGTCCAGAATAGACATACACAGAATTTTGAGAATCTCCAGCAAACTGAGTTTCAAACATATTTTTTAAGCCATTACCGATACCAAATAACAAGGTAAAAAGTAAAATGGCAAACGCAATCGTAAAACCAGATAGAACCGTTCTTAATTTGTTCTTACTGATTGCTTGAAATATTTCTCTCCATCGATCAAGATCAAACATATTCTAGGCGTTTACAGTTTTCTTAACTTTTTCATCGCTAATGATGACTCCATCTTTTAAGCGAACTATGCGATCTGTTTGTTCTGCAATATCTTCTTCATGCGTAATCACAAACACGGTCATTCCTTCTGCATTGATTTCTTTCAACATTTCCATTACCGAATGTGACGTAGTAGAATCTAACGCTCCAGTAGGCTCATCCGCCAAAATAACTTTTGGTTTGGTAACCAAGGCTCGAGCAATAGCTACACGTTGTTTTTGCCCTCCAGAAAGTTCACTAGGTAAGTGATTTGCCCATTCTTTCAATCCAACTTTTTCAAGATATTCAAGTGCTGTCACCTGACGTTCTTTTCTACTTACACCCTTATAATAAAGCGGCATTGCAACATTCTCTAAGGCTGTTTTGTAGGTAATTAAATTAAAAGACTGAAAAACGAAGCCTAAAAATTTATTTCGTAAGACTGCCGCTTTCTTTTCATTTAAGTTTTGAATTAACTCATCGTTTAGATAATATTCCCCTTCATCATGGATATCTAACAAGCCTACAATGTTTAAGAGTGTTGATTTACCAGATCCAGATGATCCCATAATGGAAACGAATTCACCTTCCTTAATGAATAAATCAAGTCCTTTCAATACATGCAGAGATTCTTTACCCATTGGGTAAGATTTGTGTAGGTTTTTTATTTCTATCATTTGGTTAATTATTTAGCTTTAAAATTATGAATTGAGCAGTATAGCCATTCACAATATTATGTTAAAAGACGAATCAAAGTCTATTTTGTAACTTTGTACTATGAAAAAAACTCAAGATAATCCGATTATTTTTTTTGATGGTGTCTGCAATCTTTGCAACTCATCAGTACAATTTATCTTGAAGAGAGACAAAAATGAGCTCTTCTTGTTTTCTTCTTTACAATCTGACGCCTCCAAAGAGATTTTGTTACAGTATAAATTAGAAAATTTAGAGTTAAGTACGATTATCTTGTTGGAGGACGGAAAAATCTACCAAAAATCGACCGCAATTTTAAGAATTCTCAAAAAATTACCAGGTATCTATTCATTGGGATATGCAGGTATCATCATCCCCAAATTTATTAGAGATCCCATCTATTCTTTTATTGCCAAGCGCAGATATAAATGGTTTGGTAAACAAGTATCTTGTATGGTTCCTACATCGGACCTGAAAATTCGATTTCTAGAATAAAGAAAGCCTAAACTTTCCAGTTTAGGCTAACAAACTAATTGAATGTTTTTAGTTATTTCGAGGTTCAATATGAGAACCTTTTTTCTTGGAGAGAAAGGCTTCTTTATAAATACTAATCCTTTTCAATTAATAATACATACGTTCTTTTTCATAGTTAATTTTCCCAATACAAAGACAGAGTTCTTTCATAGCGATTGCAAAACTATCATATTACCACAATTTCAATTGTTAGCTTAGACGAAACTAGTAAAAGGTATCGATGAATGGTCTTTTAAGTAACGATAAGTGGTGTCAAAAAAAAGTAGCCTAAACTTTAAAGTTTAGACTACACATGACTGATTTTTGGCTTTACTTTGGTTCAGTCATTAATTGCAACAGCATCCTGATTTAGTGCATGTATTAATTTTCTTGAAGCGGATACTTTGATCTTAGAGGTAATAACAAAACTTCTCGTATACAAACGTATATTATAAGTTCCAGCTCCAATTTTTTCTTTATTTATTTTACATTCCTTACCACTGTTACTAGCTGTAAAGATGGGTTCACTTGTTTCTGAGTCTAGTATTTGATATTTATAAAAAGCACTCGCCGATTCTAATTTCATTTCATCATCTCTGCTATCATCATATATGGTCATTGATACTGATCCATCTGGTGCTTGCGTTACATATTTCAATACTTTTGGTGCTTTGTTCTCTTGAGCAAACATTGAAATTACTACAAAACTAAATACTAAGGTTAAAACTACTTTCTTCATGATTAACAATTTTAATGGTTATTGTTCGGTTATTTGTTAAAAATCGCTTTTGGAGGAAGAAAGACTATTTCTTTAACAGTTCCAAAGCTATCATGATTCCTACCCTCTCATCTTACTTTTCGTCGAAATGACAAAGTCTATCGGTGAATGGTCGTTATAAAGGTGTGAAAACCGCTTGATCATTGTAATTATCTATTCTACAGAACTTTATGAGTTATCCGAATACAAAAAAATAGCCTAAACCGGGCGGCTTAGGCTATTCAAAACAAGAAATATCAAACTTGTTATCTTCGTTGTCGAAGTCTAGTGTATTTCGGTAGTTTCATTTTGATATTGATCAAAACACGATACTTCTTCTTTTGATTTATATGTTACAACCCAGCGAGGTGTTCTTGTTTTTTTATTTCTAATGGTATCTTTACTCTTGTTGATCCCCATCCCAAAACCATCAATGTTTGTTTTTGTGCGGCTTTTTTAAACACGATTGAAAATGTTTCTAAATTTTCAGCTTGGCTAACAGGTACCTTAATTCGAGCTACGTCTGCCTTAGGATCGTATTGAAAAGCCCCCCAAACATCTAAGTTTGAACTTAATATAATTTCCCATTCCTTTTCTCCTGGTATTGTAACTAATGTATACGTTCCAGCTTTTACGAAAGTCTTTCCAAACTTGGTATCCTGATACAATTTTACTTCAGTTGCCTCATTAGCACCGGTTCTCCAAACTTCTCCGAATGGAACTTTATTTCCAAACACTTTTGCCGTCTTTGCTTTTGGTCGACCATAAATCACTTTCACCAAAGGAGGTGTTACCATGGTTTCTCGTAAATAGGAGATATCATGTGATACTTGATCTAAATTTTTAAAACTTTGTGCGCTTGTGTTTAACGTGTATAATACAATAGTATAAATAACTATGACAAGCTTAATGTATGTTGACTTTTTCATGATGTAATGGTTTTTGGAATTATGGTAAATTAAAATGATGGTTAGTCATTCATGGCTACTGCTTCTTGACTCGCTTTTGCTAATTGTCTTGAAGCTGATACTTTGATCTTACTTGTAATAACAAAGCTTTTTGTAAATAATCTGATATCGTAGGTACCTGCTGCAATTTTCGACTTTGCAATTTCACAAGCTTTTCCGCGATTACTAGCTGTTAAGATCGGCTGGTTTGTCTTTGGATCTATAATCTGATACTTATAAAATGTATTCGCTGATTCTAATTTCATGGTGTTATCTCTACTATCATCTAAAATGGTCATTGAGACTGTTCCATCTGGTGCTTGTGTTACATACTTCAACAACTTCGGTGCTGCTGTTGATTGTGCATACATGGCTACGGCTACTAAACTAAATACTAAGGTTAAAACTACTTTCTTCATGATAAAAATTTTAAATGGTTATTAATTTTTATGTGATTCCGAGGAATCTACTTTAGGGGAAGAAATGATTAATTTGAAATGATTATTTGGGGTTAATCATTCATAGCTACCGCTTCTTGACTCGCTTTTGCTAATTGTCTTGAAGCTGATACTTTGATCTTACTTGTGATCACAAAGCTTTTTGTGAATAATCTGATATCGTAGGTACCTGCTGCGATTTTTGATTTTGCAATTTCACAAGCTTTTCCACGATTACTAGCCGTTAAGATTGGCTGGTTTGTCTTTGGATCTATAATCTGATACTTATAAAATGTATTCGCTGATTCTAATTTCATGGTGTTGTCTCTACTATCATCTAAAATGGTCATTGAGACTGTTCCATCTGGTGCTTGTGTTACGTACTTCAACAACTTCGGTGCTGCTGCTGATTGTGCATACATGGCTACGGCTACTAAACTAAATACTAAGGTTAAAACTACTTTCTTCATGATATAAAATTTTAAATTGTTATTAATTTTTATGTGATTCTTTTTACTTGAATCTTTTTCTCAGGGAAGAAAGGATGTACGTTTTATTTATGGTTACTCATTCATGGCTACTGCTTCTTGGCTCGCTTTTGCTAATTGTCTTGAAGCTGATACTTTGATCTTACTCGTGATCACAAAGCTTTTTGTGAATAATCTGATATCGTAGGTGCCTGCTGCGATTTTCGACTTTGCAATTTCACAAGCTTTTCCGCGATTACTAGCTGTTAAGATCGGCTGGTTTGTCTTTGGATCTATAATCTGATACTTATAAAATGTATTCGCTGATTCTAATTTCATGGTGTTGTCTCTACTATCATCTAAAATGGTCATTGAGACTGTTCCATCTGGTGCTTGTGTTACATACTTCAACAACTTCGGTGCTGCTGCTGATTGTGCATACATGGCTACGACTACTAAACTAAATACTAAGGTTAAAACTACTTTCTTCATGATATAAAATTTTAAATTGTTATTAATTTTTATGTGATTCTTTTTACTTGAATCTTTTTCTCAGGGAAGAAAGGATGTACGTTTTATTTATGGTTACTCATTCATGGCTACCGCTTCTTGGCTCGCTTTTGCTAATTGTCTCGAAGCTGATACTTTGATCTTACTTGTGATCACAAAGCTTTTTGTGAATAATCTGATATCGTAGGTACCTGCTGCGATTTTCGACTTTGCAATTTCACAAGCTTTTCCGCGATTACTAGCTGTTAAGATTGGCTGGTTTGTCTTTGGATCTATAATCTGATACTTATAAAATGTATTCGCTGATTCTAATTTCAAGGTGTTGTCTCTACTATCATCTAAAATGGTCATTGAGACTGTTCCATCTGGTGCTTGTGTTACATACTTCAACAACTTCGGTGCTGCTGCTGATTGTGCATACATGGCTACGGCTACTAAACTAAATACTAAGGTTAAAACTACTTTCTTCATGATATAAAATTTTAAATTGTTATTAATTTTAATGTGATTCCTTTACTTGAATCTTTTTGTTAGGGAAGAAGTGATTTTACTTCAAATTTGACATAATTTTCTTCTTAAAATACTGATTATCAATATTTTATAATAATTTTATCAATTTGAATTAAGATGTACGTTTCCTATGTTATTTTTTTATTGGAAAATAACATCTTAATAAGTGATCAAAGCGTTTCAAAAAAGCTGTACGAATTCTTGATAAGCTTTACGATAAATTAAAAATGAGTGTAATCATTTATAATACCATAGGCATACAATTTTAGTTAAACAATAATTTTAAAAATAATAATGATGTTGAGGAGGATAATGCAAAACACGAAGGAAATCAGGTGTGCGTTACATTCAAAGAATAACATCCGAAATACAAGACTAAAGTATGTATAAAGAGGATATAAGTCAATAGAGGAAGTGGGTGTTTTTAAAATTCATGGAAAACCACTAGAAATTAAAGTTTTGATTATTTAATTATAATTAATTGATAATCAACTGATTAAGTAAATATACTGATAAGGATTTGGGAACCACACTCAAAAAATCAAGTTAGCGCTACTACTATTTTAAACTATTAAGGATAAAATCTATGGTTTTATTTGTATTGTTATTTTGAGAGAAAGCAGCTGTTAAGTGCTTTGCTTCAACAGCATATCCCTTTGCGATCATGTCTTTAATAGTGTCTATATACTCCAAAGAGACTTTTCCTGTTAATAACAAACTTAGATCATGGCCCTGCATATAATAGTCATAAACCTTCTTAAGACCAGTTAGATATAAATAGTCTTTGGTAAAACCCCCACCCCTATGCACACGCACTGTAATATAAAACGCAGTTTCACGGTCAAGGTCATACGTATTGTGTAATAAGCGAAATGTCTTTGAGAACGTATATCCTTTTGCCAAACTATCTACCGCCAATACCCGATAGGCCAATTCCTTCAATCGCTTGACCGTTAAACTACCCGACATATATTCGCTAAATACTGCCAATCCCTCTTGAGATTCTACATTATTAGGAAAGCCATGTGAAAAGATTTTCAGTGGATGTAATAGTCCATTCATTGTAGTGACCATATGCACTCCAATTTCATGGTTCGTTAATACTGCCATTTCATTATCCGAAAATGTATGATTCTCATTGAGTACCAACGTTTTCGAATTATTCAATACCATGGCAATGGCCCCCATTTTATTCGAAAATTCTATTTGATAGGTAAAATCATACTGTTTAGAAAAGTTCCTAAACTGTTCTTCAGATTCCTTGGCTGAATACTTTGGTTCAAAAATAGCCGCATCTTTTTCCTCTTCGTCAAAATGCAAAATAAACTTTGCATTCTCTACATCTAGTTCGGTAGGTGTCCCAAAAGAATGTAAACTATTATAATAGAATTTTTTTCCTTCTCCGACAGTCTCAATACATCTCACAAGTCCAGAATAGAAATAGATTATTTCTTCGTAAAGATTTTTCAACTCTTCATCTTCTATCATTTCGATGGCCTGAGTAAAAAACTCTCTGTGCAATTTAAACTTATCAAAACCTAAAGTTGGATAGGTAAATATAGGATCCGAGAAATACTTCGAAGCAAAAAAGCGAGATTTTTCTTCTTCTATATTTGTTGGATTTACATAGCTCAATAACTCTATACGCTTTACTAAGTTATCGATATATGTATCTATATGAAAAAGTGCCTTCGAAGCAATATTGCTATCATTCATGCCATCTATACTTGCCGTTGTGCAAATTTACACTTTATGAGCATTATAAAAAGCCTCTGCATGATTTTTTAAATCTGCTCTTAAGGTTTCCTCAATAGAAGCAACAACTTCCGGAAATAGTATTTGATTGAGTTCGTCACAGTAGATTTTTTTGGCTTCTGTTGCTAATACTAAGGTATTTTTAAAATGCGTGGTAATATATTTCAGAAAGTGACCATTCCCTTGAAAGGTATCATTGATTTTTGAAGTAGAGACAATTCCATTGGGTAATTTCATTTTCTCAAGAACGGCACGCCACGATTCAATTTCCTTGCCAAAACGTTTAGCATCTACATTTGACGTTCCTAAATTCCAAGTAGGCACTTCGCGGTCCCATCTTCTCCAATTATAACTATGCATATCGTAGACCACACAAACCCCGAATAGTTCTTCGAGTTTATGAATTAAGGCATGTACTACCTCATAAAAATTTTCATGCTTCTCTAAACTTTTGGCTTTCATTTCATCCGATAACGGCTCTCTCCATAATTTTTTGCCCCAAGCATCGGTGTAAATAGCATTATCTGGCGCTCTATTTAGATCATATTCAAAACGAGAATCCATGCCTGCAATCACTATGGGATGTGATTTCACCATTTCTTTGGTTTCAGGGTCTTCTTCAAACCAACGATCATACTCGGTATGTAAGCAATTGTTCCACAATTCTCTCCTAAACTGATGCCCATCATGTACCGCTCCGCAGGCATAATGAACATATTTCTTAATCTTTATGGTAAACGAATAATCTTGGGCTACTGCCTCAAAGGGCTCCTCATTTTTAATTTTTTGTATAATCTCTTTAATCGATAATCGCAACATATCAAATCATTTTTTTTGAATTGGAAGTTCATGATTTCCACCCCAATCTGTCCACGATCCATCATACACGGCGGTATTTTGAAGTCCGACTATATCCGCTCCCAACGCCAAGATACTGGCAGTAATACCAGAACCACAAGAAAAAATGACGTGCTCCTTGTCGGATGTAAGATTCTTAAAAATAGGCGTCAATTCATCTTTGCTCAACATTTTACCATCTTTGTGTAAAGTTGAGAATGGTAGATTTTGAGAAGATGGAATATGACCACTTCTTATTTCTTTTCGAGGTTCTGCTTCTGTTCCATCGAACCTACTTTTTGAGCGAGCGTCAATAATTCCTACACTGGATGCATGCAGCGCTTTTAATACGTCATCAGAATTACAAAACATTTCGGACTGATAATTTGCCTTAAAATTTCCAATTTCTACCGTGCGATATATAGGATCTTCAATTGGAAAATTGCCTTGTTGCCAAGCTGGTAGGCCCCCGTCTAAAACGGCGATGTTGGTATGCCCCATACTTCTAAACATCCACCAAACTCTTGGTGCAGAATATATTCCGAGATCATCATAAACTACAATGGCGGTATCTTGATTGATCCCAAATGCTTGTGCTTTTTTTTCAAAGGCATCTTCAGAGAGCATGGTGTTAGGTAATGGCGAATTCTGATCACTAAACACATGCTTTATATCGAAAAAGCGTGCATTTCTAATTTGTTTTTTCTGAAAAGGTTTTCCAGCTTTTGTCGTGACTTTCGCCATGGTAGCATCTAAAACAACTAAATTCGGAGCATCTAAATTCTCCATGAGCCACGCCGGCGAAACCAATGGTGCATCTAATTGTAATTTCATCAATATATCACTTTAATGAATTAAGCTTCTTCTACTTGACGTCTCAAATCGGCTTTGCGTCTAAAAGCAGCGCTTTTTTCTAGCACCTTACTTTCGACAAAATCAACGACTTTCTCTTGTAATTTGACTTTATACACCTTATTAATATAGGTGATCCCTCCGGGGCTCATAACATTCACTTCCACTAACTTACCTCCTATGACATCAATCCCAACAAAATACAACCCATCTCGCACTAATCTTGGTCCGATTTTTTTACAAAGTAATTTTTCCTGTGCTGTTAATTTATGCTTAGCAATAGTTCCTCCAGCCGACACATTAGAACGATGATCTTTATCACCTGGAATTCGTTTCATAGCCCCAATTGGCAAACCATTTAGTAGTAAAATACGTACGTCGCCTTTATCTGCGCCTTCTATATATTCTTGTAAAATCACATAATCAGAAGAGCCATCACTCTTATTAATATAAAAGTCTAATAAGGAGTTGATATTACCCATTGCCGCCTTTTCAATCAGAATTACACCAGACCCACCAAAACCATTCAATGGCTTTAAAATCATTTTATCAGATGGTGATTCTTCAATCATTCTAATCAGATAGTTTTTATTTTTTGACACATGTGTTACTGGTATAATTTCATTTTCTGGATCTTCAAAAACCGCAGTATACAATTTGTTATTAGCTTCTCGCATTCCTTGTAAAGAATTACAGATAAACACATCGTCTTTAACTGAATCTAAAAAATTTAACATCAAGGGATCCAACGGCGGTTCTGCTCTAAAAAAAAGGGCATCAAAACCAGCCAATGGAAGCATTTCCTCTCGAGTCGTTGTGTTTTTATAAAATGACTTTATTGAATTCGAAACTTTATCTGATCGATTCAACACTGTACAAAAAGCGTTGGTGACACTATTTCGAATCGTCAAATTAGCCGGCGTACAGATTGCAACACCATGGCCTCTTTTTACACATTCATGGATGAGTGTCAATGAAGTATCGTTTTCGGGAGATTTAATGTCTTCCCACGGATACATTAAAAAACAGATATTCATAAGCGTAATTTTAGTTAATTGATAAATATGTCTTTACTTCTGCATTCTCTGGATGCATTGTTTCTGGATTGTATATGTCAAAATCGGCACCGTAATTTCTATCAAACTTTAAGTTCCAAATTGTTTCCCATGTTTGAACAACACAATCTGGTAGTTTTCCTGTAGAAATAAATTCCTTGTACTTGTTTTTTGGAATTTCTTTCCCTATCAATCCCTTCGGTATACTGGCTAAAGTACTTACTTGATAGCCTAAAATGGTTGTGTAATATCCGTTTTCATCTGTCTCGTACTCAGTATACATATTATACAAATCATTAGAGATCGTATTTGGTATTCTCGAGGCAATATTATCATTATACCATTGATTCCAAAGCTCATTAATATCAATCTGAGCCTGGTTATTGGCATTGGTTGTTCGCACCGAAATTCCTATTATTTTAAAAGATGGTATGGTTATCATTTCACTTCTTCATAATGATCATCCCAATCTTTCACCTTTGGTTCACCTAGCTTACCTACCGACTTCGCCACCACCATAGAAACGGTTGCATCACCAGTAACATTTACAACTGTTCTACACATATCTAAAGGTCTATCTACTGCAAATATTAACGCTAAACCGGCCTCAGGAATTCCGGCATATCCTAATACGCCTACCAACATTACCATACCTGCGCCCGGAACCGCAGCACTACCTATAGAAGCCAATGTAGCAGTAGCTATAATCCCTAATTGCGTTCCTAGTGTTAAATCCATTCCAAATGCTTGCGCAATAAAAACGGCCGCGACTGCCTGATATAAACTGGTTCCGTCCATATTAATTGTGGCACCAACTGGCAATACAAAACTTGAAACTTCTTCCTCAACACCTAAATGTTCAGTTACTCTTTCCATTGTAACTGGTAAAGTGGCTGCACTGCTACTCGTAGAAAATGCTAATAATTGCGCTGGAGAAATCCCGTTCATAAAGAATATTGGTTTCTTTTTAGTAAATACTAAAACTATAATATTATAGATCACTATCATTCCCGCTAAGCCCAATACAACTGTTAAGGCATACCAACCTAGTGCTTTGAATAAATCGATACTTGGAGATTCTACAACTAAAGCAGCTAATAATGCAAATACACCATAAGGTGCCGCGAGCATAATTAAATCAACCATCTTTAATATCACCTCATTAAATCCATCAAAGAAATCTTTAACTGTCTTACCTTTTTCTTCTGGAATCAATATTAAACCTATCCCAAAAAATACGGCAAAGAATATTACTTGTAACATATTTCGATTACTAGTAGCAGCAGAAAAAATATTTTCCGGCACTAAATCTTCTAATGCTTGCAATGGTCCACTTTCTTTTTGCTTTTGGGCAGTCTCTTTATATTTCTTGGTATCTCCACTATAATTTTCAACCATTTCTGTTCTCGTACTTTCGGTAATTGAGTTTCCTGGCTTCACAAGATTTACTAAAACGAGGCCTAATGAAACAGCTATAATAGTTGTAAGAATATAAATACCAATAGTTCTACCTCCCATTTTAGAAAGTTTTGAAATATCTTTTAAATCAGATACTCCTTTAATCAATGCTGCTAAAATCAATGGTATAGCTATCAATTGTAATGATTTGATGAATATTTTCCCGAATGGTTTTATCCAATCTTGAACTATTTCTTTTCCTCCGTCAAAAGACGTCATTACTAGTCCAACGATAACTCCAAAAAGCATTCCTAATAAAATTCGCCAATGCAGCGCTATTTTTTTCATGTAGTATATTTAAAAATGTCTTGAAAGGTAAAAAAATATAGCTAAATAAAAGACAAACTATTTCTGAATTTTAATTAAAACAAAAGGGAACAATTAATATTTTTTCTATTTCCTTCAGATATTGTACCTTGTAACCGTTAAAAAACCAAAAAAAACAAACAAAATGGCAAGTATTTTAGATTTATTAAACAGTGATATTGGTAAAACTTTGATTAGTGGCGCAAGTCAACAATTAGGACAAGACAAAGCAAAAACCACTTCAGCAATGAGTGCTGCATTACCATTAATTTTAGGTGCAATGAAAAATAATGCAAAAACACCGGAAGGTGCTGCAGGTTTATTGAGTGCTCTTGGTAATGAAAAGCATGGAGGTGGTATTTTAGATAACTTAGGAAGCATCCTTGGTGGTGGCGGTATTGATGATAGTGTTATGCAAGATGGAGCTGGTATTTTAGGACACGTATTTGGAGGTAAAGAGCAGAATGTTGCTAGTGCCTTGAGTAAGTCTAATGGTATAGACATGGGATCAGCTATGAATATATTAAAGGTTGCGGCTCCAGTATTAATGGGCTTTTTAGGTAAACAATCGCGTCAACAAGGAGTATCAGACCAAAATGGTATTGGTAATTTATTGGGTGGAATGCTCGGTAGTGGCGGTGGCCAAAAAGAACAAAGTATGGTTGAACGTTTATTAGATTCTGATGGTGACGGAAGTATTATCGATGACGTTGCCGGCATGTTACTTGGTGGCGGTGGCGCTAAAAAGAAGAGTGGTCTTGGTGGATTGCTAGGTGGCCTTTTCGGAAAGAGATAGGTTCGACATAATAATCATATAAAAAATAGCCCTCAACATATGTTGAGGGCTATTTTCATACTAAAACAAAACTATAATTATCTTATTACAACCTTCTTTATGACAGAATTTCCTTTACCATCATTTACCTTCATTAGATAAATACCCTGAGGTAAAGACTTTAAATTAAATACGATTTCACTCTCAGTATTTGTACGTTGCAATCTATGTGTAATATTACTTCCTGAAAAATCGAATAATGAAATATTCATCTTTTTGCTATCCATTTTATTCATAGCCACTCGTATAACATCAGATGCTGGGTTCGGATATACGGTTAATGTATTGTTCATCTCCTGATCACCTTGCCGCACTACCTTTATCGGATTCGAAAGATCAAAACAGCCTTCTAAATCATTGGCGTTTTTTCCTTTCTCAGCTCCCACTAAACCATCTTCATAACGTAAGTACCAAATCAAGCATACACCTGCGCCGGCTTCATCAAAGTTCACGCCTTCGACAGCTTCTAAGGTTGGCGGTAGGCCTAAAATCGTACCATCTTCATCAGTAATTACCCATGTGCTATTGCTTCCAACCCCGGTGCCATCAAGACTAATCTCACTTACATAATCTGGTTCCCCATCTATAAAGAACCTAAAAGGACCTCCTACGATCTCGCCCGCCTCTGGTTGATTTCTATATACATGAATATTATTTGAAAAATCATATGTTCCGAACAAGTCTGTTAACGCATTGTTACCTACTTCAAGTCCTACTAACCCATCGTCATAACTTAAGTGCCATATCAAGCATACCCCTGCACCGGCTCCATCAAAATCAACTGCCTCTGGTGTTGGCGGTAAGCCTAGAATTTTTCCTGTATCATCTGTAATGACCCATTGAGAATTGGCTCCACTATCCCATGTAAGTTCGACTCCTGACACGTTATCAGCAATTCCGTCACCCACGCAGAATTCAAAAGGACCACCAGTAATTTCACCTCCATTAACATGTATTTTTCTTACTACTGTTATCGGATTAGATAAATCAAAACAACCCTCTAAATCATTAGCGTTCTTGCCCATTTCTGCACCTTCTAACCCATCTTCATAACGTAAGTACCAAATCAAACATGTGCCAGCGCCTGCGCCATCAAAATCAACACCTTCTACAGCTTCTAACGTTGGTGGTAAACCTAAGATCTTTCCTGTATCATCAGTAATCACCCAAGTACTGTTGCTTCCAACACCAGTGCCATCTAAAGTAATACCTGATACATTATCAGCAATACCATCTACAAGGAATTCAAACGGACCACCACTGATCTCACCTGCTTCTGGTTGACTACGTACTACTGTTAAAGGATTCGATAAATCGAAATATCCTTTTAAATCATTCGCATTTAATCCCATCTCAGCACCTTCTAAACCATCTTCATATCGCAAGTACCAAATCAAACATGTACCCGCGCCTGCGCCATCAAAATCAACACCTTCTACGGCTTCTAACGTTGGTGGCAAGCCTAAAATCTTTCCTGTATCATCAGTAATAACCCAAGTGCTATTGCTTCCAACACC